>CAYGOF010000009.1:0-274906 GCA_964351395.1 uncultured Roseivirgaceae bacterium | reverse complement strand
GCTGAAGTAGACAAATCGTCGCTCGCATCAATATCCAAATCAGGAGCACCAATAACTGCAGATATCGCCAGCCCGATATCCGAAGCTGTCTGGCCACCTACTTCATCGACCACAAATCCCAGGCTGTAGCTTCCTGATATATCGCCCGCAGCTGGCACAGCTGAGGTGGAAACATCATCAGTGTTATCAATATCCAGGTCAGCAGGCACATTAGTCAGGTCGGTAAATGAACCTGTACCAGCGATCGCCGCCAGCCCATTCACCTGTGCAATGTCAATCACACCAACGCTAAATGGAGTAGTGTTTCCATCTCCTAATATAGTAGTACCGTCGCCAGCGGCACTTCCAACTTCATCCACGCCATCGGCAAAACCAGCAGGGATATTGGTCAGTTCAGTCCAGTCAATACCGTCTTTTATCGCATCAGGAACAGTGGGATCTGTCTCAGCAAGTAGAAAACCGGTCGCTGCCAGATCTACGGTGTTTCCATTTTGAATGGTTAGGTTGGTGCCCGAAACGCCCAGCGTTTGGTTATCTGTGACTGATAAAGCTATCCAACCTGAATTAAGCCAGAAGTAAAATAGCCCCTGCGTGTTGTCGTACACCAGCAATCCGTTGGATTGCGCATTCAGGCCACCAGCCATGCTCGTCCGTTGAGCTGTGGTAAGTTGAGGAATAAGCAGGCCCTGGTCTCCATTTGGAGACACCAGATGTAAAACGGCCCGTGGATTAGGGCTTTCCGTGTTTACGCCAGCAGAAAAATTTTGAGCACTTAAAGTGCCTGATACAAATAAAAACACCAGACACAGTGCTGCTTTCAGGTTAGGTCGATCAGCCTTCATAAGTAATACTTAAGTAATTAGAACAGAGACTTAATTCTTTCTAATCCAATCATAAGAACCCCCTAATTTAAAAGGGATTCTTAATGTATAGAAAATATTGTCTCTAATTATCAAAGATAGGTGTTATCTTAAATAAGATCAATAAATTCTTGAGTCAGTGATATTTAACCTGAAAAAGTTTTTCTTAGCATTCGTCTTATTCACCATTTACTTGAAAAAAGCGCTCGATTTGGATTCTGAGGATTATATCGTAATCTGGAGTTTGATTATAGAATGTCCTAAAATAATAATGGAATGATCTTCTTTGATTACCCCTTGTTATCATGCCTCGGTAAGGTGGTTTTCTATTTCACCCTTGCTTTTGCCACGATGGCTTGTGCGCAAAAACAGGATTTTGTCGACAAACCGGCCCTTATTGTTTCGACAGATATTGGCGGAAGTGATCCTGACGACTATCAGTCGATGGTTCATTTGCTAATGTATGCTGATCAATTTAACCTGCAAGGACTTATTAGCTCCCCGCCTGGGGCAGGCAGAAAAACGCATATTCTTGAAACCATCGACGTTTACGAAAAAGACTTTGACACTCTTGTAAAACATAGTAAAGACTTTCCAAGCCCGGACTACCTGAGAAGCATTACCGTTCAGGGTGCTGCCGAACCTCAACCTTTGGATGAACCGGTAGATGTAAGCGAAGGCGCACTTTGGATAGTTAAAAAAGCCAAAGAACTTAATGGCCAGTCACTTTATATTCAGGTTTGGGGCTCTATTACAGATGTAGCTCAGGCCGTTCATCACGATCCATCGATTAAGAACAACATCAGGGTATATTCCATCGGCTCCTGGAACACCGATCAGGACCCTAAATCCAGAGAATACCTTTTCACCCATCACCCAGACCTATGGTGGATCGAAAATAACACCACTTTCCGCGGCATGTATATGGGCGGCGACACCAGCAACAGTTTTGGAAACAAGACTTTTGTAGAAACCTACGTGAAGGACCATGGAGCGCTGGGTAAGTTCTTCTGGCGCAAGAAAAAAGACATCAAAATGGGTGATACCCCGTCGGTGCTATATTTTCTTAACGGAGATATCGACGACCCGGAAAGTGATAGCTGGGGGGGCTCCTTCGTTAAAACTGACCACGGGCACAATTATTGGACGGATAATCCTGCCGATTCACTTATTGAAAACAATCGTCCAGGAGCCAGAACCGTCAACAAATTCAGGCAGGCGTATTTGAAGGATTGGGCGGAAAGGATGAGGTGGCTTCAACCATAGCATCCTACCCACCCATTTGTTAGTAAATTACACCAACACCGGCTTCATCCTCGAGTCCTCAAATGACTTCGCTGTCGCTTCCATAATTTCAAAAGCTACCTCCGCCATTTTGTTTTCTGAATCTAAGGTCGGGTTGATCTCTACCATTTCCCAGCAAAGGACTTTCGGGCTTTTCACTAATTCCGTATTGATCGTTTTGGCTTCTTCTACTGTTAGCCCTCCGGGCACTGGTGTGCCTGTGCCCATCGACACTGAAGGATCAAGACTATCCACGTCAAACGATACGTATATCATATCACAGTCACGCAGCTGTTCCAGGGCCATGGCTGCTACTTTTTTAGCCCCATATTTCCTCACCTCTTCCGTCGTGTAGTTGCGCATACCATATTTTTCGGCCAGGTAGTCCTCGGGTGCCTCCGTATCTCTTTTTGATATGAACACAACATCAGATGGATGTAGTTTGGGGCCTTCAACACCTATTTTCTTTATTTCCTCCCAAATATGGGCAACTTCCTTCGGAGGCTCATTTGTTTGAGCGTCCTTGTTATCTGTTGCGAGCGCCATCGCTAATGGCATGCCGTGCACATTGCCAGAAGGCGTTGTATAAGGTGTATGTAAATCTGCATGGGCGTCCACCCAAATCACACCGAGGCGCTTCTCGGGGAAGGCTTGTTTTACTCCGGCAATGGTACCAAAGGCAGTACTATGGTCACCTGCCAGCACCATGGGCAATTGTCCGAACTGCAGCGCTTCGCACACAGCATTGCAAACACGTTTTTCGACGCCAATGATCGCATTTACGTATTTCGCGGAAGGAGAAATAAAACCTGTGAAAAGTGGACTATTGTCAGTCCTTACATTGATAGAATCGTATCTGGCAAAAAAATCGGACTGAAGATCGATACTGGCAATTTTTACAGCATCTATACCCAGGCTGGCACCTCTTGTGCCTGCGCCCAGCTCCGATTTAACCTCGATGAGCAAAATCTCTTTCATTACAATGGGATTTGTTGTTTAAGCTTTGGAAACCAGTCAATTAAATAATAATCTCCCCATTATGAACCTCGGTTCATAATGAAAATAAAACGTACAATTACTTGCCTTCGCTAGTTATACGAGAAATGGTAGTAGGGGAGATATATCCTACACGGCAACGCTTTTAGTCGAAGCGCCTGGAGGGGTTCCAGTATACGTGTAATGTCAATCATATCAATTAGGATCAAATGCGTTGAGTTGCATTCGCCCTGCAAGTTATATCTTTTTTTGACAGGCAACGAAACGTACCCCACAATTTCGTCATTCAGTTCATTTACCTGGCTCTTCTCAGCCAATATCCTTAGGGCTAATGTAGCTGGTAGCCCGCAAAAACATAACTTTTTCTTCACATAGCTTAAGTTGCTGTTACACAAACCATTGAATAAAATAATCGACCAAGTCAAATATGATTTCCTAATAGTGTTGTTAATGGGATGATGATACCTTTATATTTGCTTTTCTGTGCCTATTCATTCAAGGCATAGCAAGGGTAAAAGTTTAAACATTGAACCGCACTGAGATAGATGAAAAGCTACTTCGATCTGATTGACCAAACCTTCGAATTCCCCACAGAAGAATTTAGGGTAGAAAACAATCAATTGTTGTTTAACGAGGTGAACCTGATGGATGTCATTGAACAATATGGCACTCCTCTCAAACTTACCTACCTTCCTAAAATCAGTGAACGGATCCAGTATGCAAAGGAAATCTTTAACAAAGCGATTGCCAAGCATAAATACGGGGGCAAATATACCTATTGCTATTGCACTAAATCCTCGCATTTCTCTTTCGTCATGGAAGAGGCTTTGAAAAATGATATTCATATTGAGACCTCTTCGGCGTTCGATATTCCAATAGTTCGCAACCTCTTCAAAAAAGGGCTAATCTCGAAAGACACATTTGTCATTTGCAATGGGTTTAAAAGACCTTTGTATACTGACAACGTTACTCAGCTAATTAACGATGGTTTCAAAAACTGTGTGCCGATTCTCGACAACCTTGGAGAGCTTGACAAGTATGAAGCAGGCGTAACAGCAGATGAATTTCAAATTGGCATCAGGGTAGCTGCTGACGAAGAGCCAAATTTTGCTTTTTACACCTCGCGCTTGGGCATTCGTTACAATAACATTATCGACTTTTATAATAACCGGATAAAAAATGGTAAGTCGAAAGCGAAGCTTAAAATGCTTCATTTCTTTATCAACACCGGAATCAAAGACTCAGCCTACTACTGGTCAGAGCTCAGCAGGTTCATTTACATGTACTGCGAGTTGAAGAAAACCTGCCCTGAATTAGATACCATCGATATTGGCGGCGGTTTCCCAATCAAAAGTTCGCTGGCATTTGAGTTTGATTACCAATACATGGCAGAGCAGATTGTTGAAAACATCCAATGGATTTGTAATAAAAACAATGTCCCTGTTCCTGATATCTTCACAGAATATGGCTCATTCACGGTAGGAGAAAGTGGTGCAACCATTTACTCTGTGCTTGATCAGAAGCTGCAAAATGACAAGGAACTTTGGTACATGATGGATGGCTCCTTCATTACCCATTTGCCAGATGTTTGGGGGCTTAACCAAAAGTACATCATGTTGCCCGTCAACAACTGGGACAACAATTTCCATAAGGTTAACCTGGGCGGCCTAACCTGCGACAGCATGGACTACTACAACTCAGAGGCTCACACCTCCGAAGTGTTCTTGCCGGTCATCGAAGACGATGAAACGCTCTTTTTTGGTTTCTTTCACACAGGCGCCTATCAGGAAAGCCTGGGAGGGTACGGTGGTATTCAGCATTGCCTGATACCAGCACCAAAGCACATTATTATCGACAGGGATCAGCGAGGAACAGTAACGACCCGATTGTTCAGGGAAGAACAAGAAAGTGACAGCATGCTAAAAATTCTGGGTTATATATGACCCGATTCATTTTAGAATAACTTTCTTAACTGCTTCTAAAAGATCTTTTTCGCATGCCTCGGCAGAAGGAAACTTTTCTGATTTTCCGATTCCGATAGTATGAATACCCAGCTTTTTGGCGGGTAGGAGGTCACGGTCGTTGTCGCCGACCATCCACGAATGATCAGGGTCAATATCAAAAATGGCAAGCGCCCGCTGGAAAAGCAGCGAACCGGGCTTCCTACCAAGTGATTCAGAAATATCGGGGTAATAAGGTGAGTAAAATACATCGTCGATAAGACCAGGTAATTCGCGATGCATTTTATCATGACAAACTTTCACGTCGCCGTGGGTGTATAGTCCTTTGGCAATACCTGCTTGATTAGTAATGACAATTGTAAGAAAACCACTGTCCTTCAACAATACCAACGCCTCTTTAACACCATCCTCTATGACAAAATCTTCCGCCTTAAAAGTGTATTCACCTCTTTCGACATTAATTACTCCATCCCTGTCAAGAAAAATGGCCTTATTCATCAACTGATACTGGCTTTTGGCCGTTAAATGTATTGCAAATTGATTTTTATATTCAAGAAACGAAATGGTTTTAATAGTTTTGGCCTTCACTTGCAGAAACTGTGAATAAAGGCTTAGTCATTATCCCAACGTACAACGAAAAAGAGAACATCGCCTTAATGGTGGAAACAATCTTCGAACTACCTACTCAATTCGACATGTTGGTGGTAGACGATGGTTCTCCTGATGGCACAGCCGACATCGTCAAGCATCTTCAGAGCATTTGGCCTGACCGACTTCATTTAATGGAGCGGGAAGGCAAACAGGGACTGGGAACTGCCTATATAGAGGGCTTTCAATACGGCTTAGACCATGGATACGAATACATGTTCGAAATGGATTGTGACTTTTCACATGATCCCAAAGACCTTGAAAAGCTATACAAAGCGTGCGACAAAGATGGGTACGATTTAGCCATTGGCTCCAGGTATGTTGACGGACTGGTAAATGTCGTTAACTGGCCAATCGGACGGGTTATGATGTCAATTTTTGCGAGTTTATACGTTCGGTTCATCACAGGAATACCGGTGTCAGATACTACCGCTGGTTTCAAGTGTTACAGAAGAGATGTATTGAAAACGATCCCCTTTAACAAGATTAAATTCGTGGGATATGCTTTTCAGATTGAAATGAAATTCACTGCCTGGAAGTATGGTTTCAAAATCAAGGAGATTCCCATCATTTTCACAGATAGAAGCCGGGGAGAGTCAAAAATGACCAGGGGTATTTTTCAGGAAGCAGTCTTCGGTGTGTTACAAATGCGCATCTTCAGCTTGTTCAGAAAATACCTGCGAACTGAGGCTTAATCAAATTTGATGGCCGCGATGGGCCTGATATTGATGATGATAGTGGTAGGGATAAACAAGGTTAAATTGACTACAATAAACGTCAGTACATTCACCCAAAGGATAGCCCACCAGTCCCAATAGATTGGCACATAGTGCATATAATAATTAGCGGCATCTAAAGGAATCAGGTGAAACTGACCTTGTATTACGCCCAGCACACCGGCAATTAAATTACCCCAAAGCATCCCTTTTGCAATTAGCCGCATGCCATTCCAGGAAAAAATCCTTCTGACTAATAAGTTGGAGGCGCCTAGTCCTTTCAGCACGCCAATCATATTGGTTCGCTCCATGATGAGAATAAGCAGAAAGGACACCATGTTAAAGCTGGCGACAAATAAGATAAGCACGAGAAAAACTGCCACATTTCTATCGAGCATATTCAGCCAATCAAAAATCTGAAAGTATTTATTTTCGGCAGTGTCAGCATAAAGGTCAGAGTCAAGCACATCGTACATATTATCTTCAGCTGCCACCATGTCCGACGGATCTTCCAAAAATACTTCATAGCCCCCGACCAGTGAATCAGGCCAATTATTCAGACGCTGTATGAGTCCGAGGTCACCAAGGATCATTCTATCATCAAAATCTTCAAGACCTGTTTCATAAATACCCGAAATGGTCAACTGACGAAACCTGGGCGGGTTTTGTACTACGTACATGATCACCTCATCTCCTACCGATTTTTCCAGCTTATCAGCGATTCGTTGACTTAGCAATACTTCCTTTGAATAGGTACTATCAATAAAATGAGGGAAGTGGCCTTGAACGAGGCTTGGCGCAAATCTTAATGAATCAAAAGTGTTGGTAACTCCTTTAAAGATTACACCCAGGACAGCGTCTTCAGTTTTCAGGATCCCCATTTTATAACCAATGGGCTGAACATGCTCAATAAAGTCGTATTCCTTCCAATGGGTATAAAAATTGGATGTTAGGCTAATGGGCGGCTCGTCAAAGTTGGTAGATTTCAAAGTATACCGCGACACCTGCATATGCCCTGCGAAACCGTATATTTTATCCACAATGGTTGTTTGAAAGCCCCGAAGGATCAAAAAAGCGATCAAAGTACTGGCTAAACCCACGGCGATACTAGCCACAGCAATCTTTCCTATGGGGGCTGAGAAGGACCCCTCGTGGTCTTTGTTTATTCGTTTGGATATAAAGTAGGAAAGATTCAAAAATGCTTAATTTTACCCTTGTGAATTAATTTCAGCCTCCACAAAAATAAACACATGCCCCACATTTACACTATGATTAGGATTGCATTTTTCTCAATGATGTTAACAGCCTGTGGACCAGCTACTACGCAGGAAAAAAACAATGATGCTGTACAAAATGAAATGGCCGCTCCACAAATCCAGGTTGGCGCATCCCGCTTTGAAGAGTACCTCCCGCTGTTGGAGAACAAAAATGTGGGAATGGTGGTGAATCACACCACCATGATTGGAAAAACACACCTGGTAGATTCTCTTCTATCAAGAGGTGTGGCCATTAAAAAAATCTTCGCTCCTGAGCATGGCTTTAGAGGCGATACACCTGCAGGAGATGAAATAAGCGACGAAACAGACACTAAAACGGGCCTGCCTATTCTCTCTTTGTATGGCAATCACTACAAACCTACCAAAGATGATTTGGCCGGGCTCGACGTGGTGGTGTTTGATATTCAAGACGTAGGTGCACGTTTTTATACCTATACGAGCACGATGAGCTACGCAATGGAGGCCTGTGCCGAAAACAACATCCCTTTCATCGTACTCGACAGACCAAATCCGCTCGGTAACGTGATCGACGGTCCCGTGCTGGAAAAGGAACAAAAATCTTTTGTTGGCCTCCACCCAATTCCTATTGCCTATGGACTTACCATGGGTGAGTTGGCCACTATGATTAACAACGAAGCGTGGTTGGAAAATGGCGTAAAAGCGGACCTCCGGGTAATCAAACTACTCAACTGGGACCACAATAGTACTTACGAATTGCCAGTGAGCCCCTCTCCCAACCTTCCTACCGATCATTCTATTGCCCTTTATCCATCTATTTGTCTGTTTGAAGGCACCATGATGAGCCTGGGGCGTGGCACTACCTTTCCATTTGAAGTGCTGGGCTATCCATCTCCCGAATTTGGAAGCTTCCAGTTTACACCTGTTCCGATCAAGGGCATGTCAATGGACCCCAAGCACCAGGACAAACTATGTTATGGAATTGATTTAAGGCAGGCACCAGTTCCTAATGGCGTGGACCTTTCTTACCTCATCTCCTTTTTTAAGAAAACACCTAAAGGTGAAAACTTCTTCACCAACTACTTTGCACTCTTGGCAGGCACCTCGGAACTACGTAAGCAAATCGAACAGGGAATGAGCGAAACGGACATCAAAGCCACCTGGAAGGTAAAGCTGGATGTTTACAAGGAAATTCGAAAAAAACATCTGCTATACGAAGATTTTGAATAAACAGCTTGCATGAAAAAAGACCTTAGAATAGTGTTTATGGGTACGCCAGAATTTGCCGTACCAAGTCTTGATATATTGGTAAGCAATGGCTGGAACATAGTGGGTGTAATCACTGCGCCTGACAAACCTCAGGGCCGAGGCAAGAAATTAGGCGTATCGGCTATCAAAGCGTATGCTGAAGAAAAAGGACTTACTGTGCTGCAACCGGTCAACCTCAAAGCACCAGCGTTTATCGAGGAACTAGGTAACCTGAAAGCTGACCTACAAATTGTTGTAGCATTTCGCATGTTGCCTGAAGTAGTGTGGCAAATGCCACGTTTGGGCACCTTCAACTTACACGGATCCTTGCTACCCAAATACAGAGGAGCGGCACCCATCAACTGGGCCATTATTAATGGAGAAGAAGAAACAGGCGTCACCACTTTCTTTCTAAAGCACGAAATCGATACCGGCGATGTTCTATTTCAGGAAAAAGAACCAATACTGGAGCAAGACAATGTGGGGACGCTGTACGAAAGGTTGATGGCCAAAGGAGCTAGCCTGGTTTTGAAAACCGTTGAGGCAATTGCAGATGGGAATTATAAAGAAACGCCACAGCAAGTATTTGCCGACACACCCAAAGCTCCGAAAATATTTAAAGAAACCTGCGAGATTGATTTTAACCAAACGAGTCGTCAGGTCCTGAATTTTATTAGGGGTTTGTCGCCATACCCGGCCGCATGGACAACAGTTTTGGGAAAAACCTGCAAGATATTCTCAGCAGAAAGCACAACGCAAGCTGGCACCAAGCCGATTGAAACGGATGGTAAAACCTTCCTTCACTTGAAAACCAGCGATAGATATATTGCGGTGATCGAGCTACAAATGGAGGGTAAGAAAAGAATGGCAATTGATGAATTTCTGAGAGGGAACAAGATATGATCATTTCACAAATAGTAGCGGTTTCAAAAAATGGAATCATCGGCAATGACTACAAAATGCTGTGGCATATGCCCAATGACTTTAAGTATTTTAAACAAACCACCATGGGCCACCACGTGCTTATGGGAAGAAAGACCTTTGAGTCGCTCGGCAAAATTCTACCTGGCAGAACATTCATCATTGTGACGAGGGATCGGTCGTTCAAGGTGGAGGGTGCTTTTGTGGTCAATGACATAGAAAAGGGAATTGAGCTGGCAAGAGAGGGTGGAGAGAAAGAACTCTTTATTATTGGCGGAGGAGAAATTTACAAGCAGACGCAGCCTATGTCAGATGTGATCTATTTGACTGAAATAGATGTTGTAGTACAGGGGAATGTAAGCTATCCATTGCCAGACCCTACTGTTTGGGAAGAGGTTAGTCGAAAGGACATGCCTGCTGACGAAAAAAATCCCTATAATTATTCATTCACTGAGTGGCGTAAAAAAAGCTGAGATGACGCAAATAAAAGGCAAGGCAGTTTGGATCACCGGGGCATCCTCTGGTATTGGTGAGGCCATCACCTATGCGATGGCCCGCAATGGAGCGAAATTGATTCTTTCGGCCCGTAGAATTGAAGAGCTGGAAAGAGTAAAAAAAGCGTGCTTAGCATTAGAAAATGGTATTTCAGAGGAGGATATTAAAGTATTGACTGTCGATTTAGCGGATGCTTCCTCTTTAGAATCGAAGGCAAAAAAAGCTGAAGCTTATTTTGGGGGAGTAGATATTCTTGTGAACAATGGAGGCATCAGCCAGCGCTCTTTAGCCAAAGACACTCAACTAAATGTGGACCGAAAGGTGATGGAAGTGAATTATTTTGGAGCCATCGCCCTTTCAAAATATATACTGCCTGGACAAATTCGTCGAAAAGAAGGGCACCATGTAATCATTTCCAGTGCAGTGGGCATTATCAGTTCGCCATTTAGGACTGGCTACGCAGCCAGCAAGCATGCCCTTCATGGGTTTTATGATGGATTGAGGGCAGAGCTTCATGATGACAAGATAAAAGTCACAATTATTTGCCCTGGATTTATTCAGACACAAATTTCAGTTAATTCTGTTACAGGCGATGGCGGTAAGTTTAACGAAATGGACGATGCACAAGCAAATGGCATTGAACCGGGAGTGGCTGCCAGGACCATTGTTAATGCAGTGAAAAAGGAAAAAGAGGAAGTTTATATAGGTGGTTTGAAGGAAGTCGGTGGTATTTACGTGAAACGGTTCTTCCCTACCCTATTTTCAAAGATTGTTAGAAAAGTAAAAGTACGCTGAGTACTGCGTGAATGAGCCTACGTGATTATTTTAGAATAGTAATAGTCAACGCATGTCTTTTCGGGATGCTTTCAAAAACGGATGTATCCCTCGCTCAGGAAAGCAGAAGCTATTCCCTCCCCAATGGAAAAACCTCTGCCGATATTCATCCCAACCAATTACTAATTAAGTTCAAAGATGGAAGCTACACTTCTTCTGGAAGAACACTCACGACTGCTACAGATATTAATCCATCCACATTAAACCAAAGGTTCTCAGTAAAAGAGATTAAAGCGCTGGAACCAGCTTCTTCAGCAACTTCAGGTAGCCGAATGGCGCCAAGCCTATACCTGACCAACCTCTACAGGGTGGAAATGGAAGACGGCGACGTTGTGCAGGTCATCAACGAACTACTAAAGTATGAGAATGTGTTGTACGCCGAGCCGGTTTTCAAAGAGCAGCTTTTCATTGCTCCCAACGATCCGGACGCAGCGGCAACCAACTCCAAACAACCCTATCTGGCTTCCATAAAGGCATATGATGCCTGGGGCGTTACAACCGGAGACTCCACTGTCGTTATTGGTATCATCGATACAGGAGCCGATTATAATCATGAAGACCTGGAAAGCAATATCTTTCTTAATACGAATGACCCCATAGATGGTACAGATAACGACGGCAACGGGTATATAGACGATTACCGCGGATGGGATTTTGCTGACAGAGACAGCGACCCTGCTTCTGATTTTGGGAATCATGGCACCCGAGTGGCCGGCCTCGCTTCCGCCAGAACGAATAACGCTATAGGGATGGCAGGGACAGGCTTCAAATCAAAGTTTGTTCCATTGAAAGCATTTAGAAGCTCCAACAATACTTCCGGAGGAAACTATGAAGCCATTATTTATGCTGCTGATAGGGGCGTTGATGTACTCAACCTGAGTTGGGGTTCAACAGGCAGCTACAGCCAGGCAGCGCAGGATATCATCAACTATGCTGTACTTGAAAAAAATGTGGTGGTGGTGGCAGCGGCAGGAAACACAAATGCGGAGCTTACTTTTTACCCTGCCAGCTACGACAATGTTCTTTCTGTAGCAGCTTCCACTAACGACGGCACCAAGTCATCCTTTGGGACCTACAGTCACTATGTGGACCTTGTCGCCCCTGGTACAGCAGTGTATTCCACCAACAATGCCAATGCCTATGGAACTGCCGACGGGTCTTCGTTTTCCTCTCCATTGGTAGCAGGGGCGGCAGCCTTAATGAAATCATATTTCCCTCATTATACGGCGGTTCAAATTATAGAGCAGCTTCGAATATCAGGAACCTCAGTTGATGGCTTAAGTGGTAATGCAGCATTTAAGGGGCTACTGGGTCGCGGTATGTTGAATATGTACGCCGCACTTACAGACACTCTTTCTCCTTCCGTCCGAATAGTGGCTAATTCATTCTACACGCAAACTGGTCAAAAGGTCTATTATGGAGATACGGTTCATTACCAACTAGCTGCAACCAACTGGCTCAAGCCAGCCACTGGGCTTGAAATTGACCTGGAGCTAGTGGGTGATGTTGCCACAATTACCAACTCCAAATGGGCAACGCCCTATCTGGCCAAAGATGACTCGATCAAACACTCATTTTCATTGGTTGTCAATGAAAATGTACCCCCCTCGTCCAGGGTAATTGTCAAAGCAAAAATGACAGCCTCCGGGTACAATGATACTCAGTATTTTGAGTTTTCAACTCAACCTGATTCAATCACTACTACCTCAGCCAATCTTGCACTCACCATCAATTCAAAAGGCGATCTTGGATACACCCAGGACTCGTTGAAAGCTGGAAACGGACTAAGGTTCCTGAACAGCCCGATAGTGAGCCAGGCAGGGTTTTTAATTGGTACGAGCGACAGCACACTGGCTGATAACGTATCCAACAACCTGAAATATAATACACGAAGCGATGATTTCTCTGCAAGCAAATACCTGAAACTCTATTCAGGAACCTCTGCCGACACCTATTACGAAAACGCATTTACGGCATCTATTAATAACACTCAGTCAGTATTGGTAGAGCAAAAAACACTTTCATGGAATGCTGCTTTAGATGCCGATTACCTGATCACTGAGTATAGGATCACCAACACGTCGACTGATACGCTAAAAAATCTTCATGCTGGTCTTTTTAGCAACTGGAATATTGGCTCCAATGATAACAATCGGACAATATGGGTTGATTCTCTGAAGCTAGGTGTGACCTATATTGACGATACAAATTACTACGGAGGTATTGCTCTTCTCAGCGAGAGCTCCCCCACATTTTATGCAGCTGATATTGACACATTCAATGGCAACATAGCAGTCACTGACTCATTATTAAGCGATTCTCTTAAGTATGCCTGGCTGAGCTCCCAAATTATCAAACCAACAGCAGGTCAAAATGGCGCTGGCAATAATACTGCTCAAATCAATGGGGTCAACCTGGGGAATCTTGCTGGTTTAAGAAGTGAGAAAATCGCATTTGCCTGGGTAGCAGGTGCTACTAAAAATGACCTGATCAATGCTGTAAAGCAAGCTCGTGCGAGGTACGCTGAATTCAAAAGTGCTCCGCGCACTGTGGCCACCGTATTGGCATGTAAAGATTCACCAGTCACTGTTCATTTGGCTAGTGGAAAGTTATTCAACTTCTTTGGTGATGCTGCAGGTTCAGACACGCTCCTTTTAGCAGGAAATGATTATGTCACAGAACCAATTTCTTCGACACGCCAGCTTTTTGCGCAGAATGCCGACAACCCTTACCTGGGCGACATTTTTAGCATACAAATCAATCTTGATGACCTGAATGCTAATTTCAGCCCCGAAATGGACACCATTTTACTTGAATCTGGTGATGTACCCACCTTAACTTTCGCAAGCGAAAGTCCAAAAGCAGTTAGTTGGTCATGGGATTTTGGGAATGGAAGTCAAAGCACTCTTGCTAACCCTCAAACCAAATTCAATAATATAGGCACTTATGACATCCGCCTAACAACCACCAGTATCGTGGGCTGCACTGCTTCCTCAAGCAAAACCATTTTAGTGGCTAATAGAGCTCCACTACCAATTGTCGATTCCTTGGCTATTTGCAACAACACTACCGCAACAATTCAAGCACAAAATGCTTCAATAATCAGGGTGTATGCTGACTCACTAGCAGCATCTCCTGTATTCGAAGGAAGTGCTTTCACGTCCGGCCAGCTAGCAAAAGACACAAGCTTCTACGTCGCCAATGCCGACAGTCTATTTGAAAGCCGACGACTACCTGTATATGTGACCATCAGTCAACCTACTGTAGATTTTAGTTACCAAGCTGATACAGCTAGTTTGAATCGAAGTATTTCACTTGTCAATCAAAGCACAAATGCCAGCAGTTTCGAGTGGTATCAAAATGACATTTTGATCAGCGAGGCAACTTCAACCAATGTTTTATTGGGAGCAGAAACAGAAATGAATATCACCCTCAAGGCAACCAACAACCTTGGTTGCATTTCTTCTCAGTCGAAAACATTTACGTTCTCAATTTCTCCATTGCCTGAAATTTCGGACGCTGTTGTCTGCCCGGGTGAACCTTTTATCCTGGCGCCTGGAAATGGTGTTAATTTCCTGTTTTCGTCAGGCAGCACAGGTGCCCCACTTCATAAGGGTCCAAGCTATCAATTGCCCGAGGTGAGCGACACAATAAGGGTGGTGGTACAGGGTGTCGATAACATACTAGAAAGTGAGCCGGTTGAAGTGATGGTTTATCCCTATGACCTATCGGCGGCGTTTACAGTATCGCCGGAAGTTTTGATTCTAAAGAATCAAAAAACAGCCACTTTCTCCAGCCTGTCGGAGAGTGCCACCACATGGGAATGGTTGATCAACGGAGAAACAATTGATATCAGCCGAGAACCGCTGCTTGCCTTCGATTCCGCCGGTCAGTACAATATCACTTTGATTGTCGCCAACGAACAAGGATGTTCTGATTCCGCCTCATTTGTTTACCAGGTATTAGAAGTAACAGGTGTTGAAAAGGAATCAGGTTTTTTTATTCTTTTCCCAAACCCTGCTGATAAAAATATCACAATTAAGCTTCCGCAGTCAGCGGGGCCTTCACCCCGATTGTCAATTTTTAATCTGGCTGGGCAAGAATTATACACCACCGTCGTTTCGACAACTGCCAACACTTCACCGACCATTCCAGTTGATTTCCTACCAAAAGGCATCTATACAGTTAGGCTTTTCGATGGTGCAAAAAGCTGGCAACAACGGCTCATTAAGCAATAAATAGCGTAGTTCGGTCATCTTCCAGATCAATTGAGATCTATTTATTGCTTAACTAAGCTTTTGTCGATATAAAACGAAGTTAATACCTGGCTTAAGTCAGCCGTCGAACTGAAAATTCTATTCACTCCTTAGCGACCTGGCTGGATTAGTCAGTGCTGCACGGCGAGCCTGATCGGAGACTATCGCCAAAGCAAAAGCCAGTGCCACAGCACCTACTAATGGAAAAATCCACCAATCGATGTTCGTGTGAATCGTATACCTTTCCAGGTATAAATCAAGCAAGTACCAGGCAAGTGGCGCAGCCAACACAAAGGCAATAAGCACCAGCTTTGTAAAGTCTTTCGAAATAAGGGCAACCAAACTAAACACCGAAGCACCCAATACTTTTCGCACGCCAATTTCCTTAATTCTCTGTTCTGCTGTAAAAGAAGCGAGCCCAAACAAGCCAAGGCCAGTGATAAACACGGTGAGAAAAGAAAATAAAGTAGCCAGCTTTTGTGTCATGTTAATTGTTGTGAATTTCTTCTGAAACTCAACATCAACAAAAGTGTATTCAAAAGGATAAGCTGGGTTGTGGGTATTAAACACTTCACCCACCACTGCCAAAGAACTTTGCAAGTCGTTAGTAGCCTTTAATCGTACCGTAATGTTACTTGACCAATCCGGGTCCAGAATCATGAACATTGGTTTTACCGGATCATAGGGGGAGCCCATCATCACATTGTCAACGACACCAATCAGCTTTTTCTTACCTCCCCACAAATCAAGAGAGGTTCCAATTGGGTCTTCCAATCCCATCAGGTCAAGCGCTGCTTTATTGATGACGATTGACCCAGTATCGGTGCTAAATTCTTTCGAAAAATCTCGCCCCATCAGCACCTCAATGCCCATGGTCTTTGCGTAGTCATATTCACAGGCAATGGTGGTAAAGATCACCCTTTGTGTTTCTGGTTTACCCGGCCAGCCAAGAAAATTATTGGAATTTATATCGGTAATAGCGCTATTGGACCTGGTGACCGATTCTACATAACCTGTTTGTTCAAGATCTTCTTTTAAAATGTAATAGTTTTTTTCGATCTCCTCATTGCTCTGAATCGTTATAAGGTTTTCTTGCTTGTAGCCCAATTCCCTGTTTTTCGCAAGTTCAATTTGTTTAAAGATCACCACAGTACTTATCATCAACATGATGGCAAAAGCAAATTGCAGAATCACCAACACTTTACGCGGCAAAGAACCACTTTTACCCACCGAAAGCGCTCCTTTCAACGTGCGTACCGGACTAAATGAGGATAAATAAAAGGCAGGATAGCTGCCCGAGATAATCCCTGTGATAAATACCACGGCGGCAGAATAGATCCAAAATTGTGAGGATGTAAAGTCAATGACGAGCTCCTTCTCAACCAGGTTATTATATGCTGGGAGCACCAATAAGGAAATGAACACTGCTACAATGAACGACAGTATCGAAAGAAATAGGGACTCACCTAAGAACTGTAGTATTAGTTGGCCTTGATTGGATCCGAGACTTTTACGAATGCCCACTTCTCTCGCTCGTTTTTCGGATCTGGCCGTTGAAAGGTTCATAAAGTTGATGCAGGCGATCACCAAAATGAAAATGGCTATGACAGTGAATAACCGCACGTAGTCACTCATTCCACCCGTAATCTTGCCATTCTCAAATGATGAATAGAGTCTCCATTTTAATAGTGGATGTAAAAATAACTTTGTGATAAGCTCAGTTTCACCATGTTCGAACAACATGTTTTCGATAGCAGCAACCACTTCGGCCTGCTTGGATGGATCAACCAACTCAACAAAGACCTGAAATGAGTAGTTGCCCCAGCTATTTTTGTTTTCAGCTAACCACGGATCAATCGATTCCCTATGCTTCCAGGGGATAAGGTACTCAAACTCAAAAGACGAATTACTGGGAACATCCTTCAAAATGCCCGTTACCTTTAACGAACTCTTGTCTCCGACCTTTATTATTTGGTTCATAGGGTCAGAATCTCCAAATAGCGACTTTGCCAGTGTCTCAGTAATAACAATTGAGGATGGGTCATCCAACACTGCTGAACCATCACCCACCACTAAGGGATACTCAAACATTTCCAAAAACTCTTCACCCACGTAATAGCCCTGTTGCATCATGCGCTTCTCTCCCACCTTCAACAATCGTTTACTTCCCCAACCAGCCACTGTTGTGTTAGCAATGCCACTATGAGCGTCTTTCAATGCTTCATAAGTTGGCAAAGGGACTGATCGCCAAGAATTGATTTTTCCATCAAACTCAGCGTTTCCCCAAACCTGATAAAGTCTATCTTTCTTTGGGAGGAAAGTATCGAAAGAGGTCTCGTCAGCTACCCAGAGTAAAATGAGCAAACTGCAAACAAAGCCCACTGAGAGGCCTGATATATTGATGATAGAGTAGAGACGATTTTTGCCGAGGCTCCTGATCGCAACAATAATAAAATTCTTAAGCATGAGTTTGAGTTTTTGACTAGTATAATTTCAGAGACAAGTATTTAGAATAAGAGTTGCAAGTGGATCAAATTCTCCCAACAACTTTCTATTCAATTGAAGCAAGTACTTTACTCAGAATAAAAGGTTACAAGAGCACTCCAATTCTAACAAAACAAAAATAACCCTATATACGTATTATTTCATTAATGAATACACGTGTAATTGAAGGTATTGTTATATTTATCATAGGGTAAAATTATCGACATGAATACAAAACTCACTTTAACAATTGAAAAGGCTGTCATCGAAAAGGCAAAGTCTTATGCAGAAAAAAATGGGCAAAGCTTATCTCATGTTGTAGAAAGTTACCTAAGGAATGTAACCAACGAAGGCTCCATAGAGAATATTGAACTGACACCTATTATTAAATCCTTGAAGGGTTCAATTAAAGCCCCCCAAGGTTTCGATTACAAAAAAGAGTTACAGAAAGCCCTGTCCAAAAAATACCTAAATAATGAATAGTGTATTACTGGATTCAGATGTATTGCTTGATTTCTTTTTCGATCGACAACCTTTTTCGGATCATTCGGCTCGTGTGCTTGTTCTTTGCGAGTCAGGTCAAATCAAGGGTTACATCACACCCGTTATTTTCAGCAATACCTACTATCTTTTAAGGCAGGTGGCAAGCCACAGGTTGGCTGTGGAAAAACTTGAAGCTTTAATTTCAATGCTAGAAATCATTCCAATTGATAAAGAAATCATAAGAAATGCATTGAGGTCTGGATTTTCTGATTTAGAAGATGCACTGCAAAATTATTCGGCCGTCAAATCGAGAAAAATTGATGTGATCTTGACTAGAAATCTAAAAGACTACAAGAAAAGTGAGCTAATTGTCATGACACCAGAACAATTTCTTAGAACGAAGATTCTATGAACACGCACTTTTTGTAAACAGATTTTTTTCGTCCAGCATGTGACGACTTCTATTCTATATCACTCCTCCCTCCCTTTCACTACCAAAAACCAATCGTTATCCAGCGCCAGGTATCCGTAGTCATAGCAGTAATGATATACATTCCCTTTCCGGTTGGTATAGGCATGGGTCATGTACCTAAACTGAAAACCACCTTGTGAAAGCTTATCACGATGTGCTTTAGTCATTGTCTCTCCTTCCGGAAGAATAGCTTCCAATATGTTCCTATTCTTCTTCAATGCGTTGTTGATATTCCTGACAAGATTGGTCGTAGCTGCCTTTGTTTGGTTGTTATATGTATTGCGACAATAGTCATCGCAAAACTTTTTATCTATTCTTCCTTGTAAAGGTTTTCCGCAGGATCGACACGTCTTTACATCAAGTATTTCACTCATTATCAATATTTTATAGTATATCCCTAGCCCTTAAAAATCCGACAACAAACGTTTACAAACGAATACTATCGAATGTAAACGACTAGAAACCGGCTTCATTTTTCGACACTCCACACCTTTGTATCGTCGGTTCGGCAAAAGCAACTAAGCCAATACCAACCGATTGAAATAAATAAAATGTTCAACTAAATTATTACAATTATGTACGCTTTAAAAAACAAAGTACAGTTAATCGGCAACATGGGTGCCAAAGCAGAAGTTCGCACTACTGAGGGTGGAAAGAAAATGGCACGTTTTAGCCTTGCGACTAATGAGGTCTATCGCAGCGCTAAAGGCGAGAAAGTTACAGAAACACAGTGGCACCAATTGGTAGCCTGGGGCAAGTTGGCTGAAATTGCAGAGAATTATACGGACAAAGGCTCTGAGCTGATGGTGGAAGGCAAGCTGGTTCACCGCAGCTATGAAGACAAAGAAGGTAACAAGAAGTATATCACCGAGGTGGTGGTCAATGAAATCCTACTGCTGGGAGACAAAAATGCTTCCAAATAATTCTTCTCAATTTTAAATACTGGCCGGTCATCTGATCGGCCAGTTTCTTTTTACAACTTTCTTAACTTCACGATCTCCATGAAAAATTCAGATACATCCAATCAGTTGTTTCAACTGGCCGCCTCCTTCGTCAACCACACAAGCAGGCACCTTTTTCTTACGGGAAAAGCAGGAACGGGAAAAACCACATTTCTTAAGCATATCGTTGAGACCACAGGGAAAAATTACGTAGTGGTAGCTCCCACAGGTGTAGCTGCCATCAACGCTGGCGGTGTAACCATGCACTCTTTCTTTCAACTTCCGTTCGGGCCGTTCCTGCCCATCAAACGCAGCTGGACAGGCCAGGAAACTGATGGCGCTCACGATAAGCTATCGCTGTTTCAAAAGATGAAGATGAACAGCAACAAGCGAAAGCTCTTACAAGAACTGCAGTTGCTGATTATCGACGAAGTGTCAATGGTGAGAGCAGATATGCTGGACGCTATTGATCAGATTCTTCGTCATTTCAGACATCGGTTTAACGAACCGTTTGGCGGTGTTCAAGTACTCCTGATCGGCGACCTCTTCCAGTTGCCGCCAGTGGTACAGGACCATGAGTGGACACTATTGCAAGAACACTACAAAAGTCCTTTCTTCTTCGATGCCCACGTGATGTCAGAAGCAGCCGTGTTGCGCATTGAACTCCAGAAAATCTACCGGCAAAGTGAAAAAAACTTTATTGATCTACTCAATGGTATTAGAACCAACACCGTCACCAGAGAGCAACTCGCCTGGCTCAATCGTCGTTTTCTACCAGACTTTAAAGTACCAAAAGGTGAAAACTATATCACCCTTACCTCCCATAACCATAAGGCTAATACCATCAACGAAGCGGAGCTACTCGAATTACCAGGGAAAACCTACAATTTCAAAGCAGCAGTTGAAGGCGAGTTTAGCGACAGGGCCTACCCTGCCGACGAAATTCTTCAGTTGAAAGTCGGTGCGCAAGTAATGTTCATCAGAAATGACAAGGGAGAAGAAAGACAGTACTACAACGGCAAAATAGGCATTATCAAAAGCATCGACGATGAGAAGATAATCGTAACCACGCCTGAGGACAATTCCACTATAAGGCTGGTTCAGGAAGAGTGGCAGAACATGCATTATTCCTACAATACAGAAAAGAACAGCATCGACGAGAAGGTAATGGGCAGGTTCAAGCAGTATCCTGTAAGGTTGGCTTGGGCCATTACCATTCACAAAAGTCAGGGACTAACTTTTGACAAGGCGATTATCGATGCCGGGCAGTCTTTCGCTTCCGGTCAAGTGTATGTGGCGCTCAGTCGACTGACGAACATGGAGGGCCTGGTTTTGCGTTCTACCATTCCTCCACAAAGCATTCTCAGCGACGTCAAAGTCAATGAGTTTGTTTCTCAGTCTGAAAGCGAAGCATCACTATCACCACTTTTGAAAGTGGAACAAAAGGCTTTCATCGAAAACCAATTGATGAGCACCTTTCAGTGGCAGTCGATATGCCAGGAAATGACCGAATTTAGCAAAGGTTTTGAAGGACGTCAGGTACCCAATAAAGAAGAAACAATCGAGCTATTCAGCCAAATGGTGCAAAAAACTTTCGGTCACAAGGATGTAGCTGACAAGTTCCTGGCCCAACTTCAGGGATTGCTGCCCCACGCAGAAAAAGATGGTTACGTACAATTGCATGAGCGCATGTCTGCTGCCAGGGAATACTTTGCCAAGCGAATGGGGGAGGAAGTACTTGAGCCATTAAAGGAACACATTGCTACCATGAGGAAAAAGCAACGGGTAAAAAAATACCTGAAAGAGCTTCATGCATTGCAGGTTCAGCTACTAGCCCGGGAACAACTCATTGAGCAGGCACTTCTTCTCACCAAGGGCCTTAGCGAAGGAAAAGACAGCGACCTGGTACTACAGCAAGCTGACAAACACCGACGGGAAGTGGTAGAAAAACTGCCTCCCCCTCCCCGACTGCCAAAAGCAAAAGTGGGTGAGAGTAAGCAAATGTCGATGGACTTGTTCAAAAAGGGCAAGTCCATTGCTGATATAGCAGAGGAAAGAGGATTGGCTGTGGGAACTATAGAAGTACATCTTATCGAATTTATCAAAACAGGCGAGTTGTCCATTTTTGATCTTGTCCCTGTAGAAAAGGTGGAGAAGATTCTTCCTTTAGTAGAAAAGTCAGAAAACTTCAGCGCAACACCTATCAAAGTACAGCTAGGCGACGACTATAGTTACAATGATATTCGGGCAGTGTTCAACCATTTCCTCTGGAACCAAAGTCAGAATTAAAATTAAACAACTATATTTGCGCACATATTATGTGCGCTATGAAGAATGTAACACTTTCAATGCCTGACGACCTCCTTTCCAAAAGTAGGGAGTATGCAGAAAAGCATGGGACGACGTTAAATGATATGATAAGAGAATACTTAAAGAAAACTGTCAAATCAGATCAGTCTGATTTTATCAAGAGACTGGAGTTGCTTCAACAACAAGTGCAAGTAAAAACTAAAGGAGTAAAATTCAATCGTGATGAGCTCTATGAGAGGTAAGGTATTTATTGATACAAATTTTTTAATATACCTGTTTAGCGAAGACGATCAAACAAAGAAAGCCCATTGCACTCAGTTAATAGATGGTCTAAGAGACAAAGTGGTTCTGGTTTGGTCAACACAAATAATGCAGGAGTTTTATCGGGTTATGACTATAAAACACAAGGCCGCTCCTCAGGTTGTAAAAAACATTCTTCAGCTATTCGATGATTTTGAACTTGTTGTTAATAATAAGGATACAATTAACACGGCTATTGATATACAGACACTCAATAAGTTTTCGTTTTGGGATAGCTTGGTGATAAGTGCTGCCTCGCAGGCAAAATGCACAACACTACTGACCGAAAATCTGAATAATGGACAACTCGTCCGCGGTGTTTTTCTTCAAGATCCATTTAAATTGGATTCAATATGAAAAAGAATTCCAAAGTTCGAATACCAGACATCATCCTTTCAAGCCCAGTCTGCTTCATCAACAGTCCAGAGGTACGACCGGAATTCAAAGCTTATCCTAAGCAAGAAAAAACCGTAAGCCCATCAGGTAAAAAATCGAAAATACCTTCTCTATAGTTTTCGTCGCTCATTTGCAATTTCCTAACAATCCTTGCCCTTTGAAGCTCATTCCGTACATTGCAGTCTGACCAAACTGTATAGCTATGAAGAAAATACTCAGCATCTTACTTATCGCTGGTGGCATCTACCTCGGTTATGAAGGAGTAACGCAGCTTCAGAATTCGTCCGCTTCTTTCAAGGTGGGCAAAGTGGAACTTTCGGCCAAAAATCAATCGGGCACCCAAACAGCCTATATCTACCTTGGGTTTGCTGCCTTACTCGTCATAGGGGGAGTTTTTGTGCTGCGAAAATCATAAAAAAAGTCAGGGCAAAACGACCTGACTTCCCTTTTTTCTAGTGAAATAGTAAAAGTGCCTACTGTTTTATCTCTGCTGTTCCAGATCCAGTACTCACTTTTATCGATACATCTGAAGACCCCATCTTTTTGGTTTTCTTGATTATGGTATTGCGCCCACTGCCAATCTCTTCAGAACTATCAAACTCGAATGGCGCTTCAATATCGCCCTTGTCTCTATTGGCTTGCATTGTGATCATGCCAGCAATAGTGTTACCCTCAAAGTCAAGTGTAGCATCACCTGAACCGCTATTCACTGATATGTCATACGCAGGCGTTGCCGCAAGCGAAACTTCTACATCACCGGAGCCGGAATTAAATGAGCTCTTTCCAGCAAGTGTGAGTTTTTCGGCTGACACATCGCCACTTCCTACATTCGCACTTACCTCTGCCGATACAGCATAAAGGTCAATGTTTCCTGATCCGGCATTGACACTAAGCTCGCCTTTCGATTCTCTGGCCCTAATATTCCCTGAGCCAGTATTTACTTTGATTTTACCGTCGGAGTTCTCGATTCGTGTATTGCCTGAGCCTGAGTTGGTCATTAGTGATCCTTTTAACCCTACAAGAGATACATCACCAGAGCCAGTGTTAAAGTTAATGTCAATATCGCCAGGCACCTTTATTGTCCACTTTGAATCACCACTCCAATTCCTGCGATTGTTCATTTTGTCTTCATTGATCACCAGGGTTGAACCTCGCTGTTCTATCGTGGGTTCATAGTCGTCAATATCATGATCCAATACCAGTGACACTTTTCCATCGGTGGATTTTTCAAAAAATGCATCTCCTGAAGAAATGCTCATATCTACTTTGTCAATACCGCTAAAGGTTCGGTTCACCGTTTGTTGCGCGTGGGCTGTTCCGATCAAAAAGCAGACTGCACTAACGATGCCTAGTACTTTGTTCATTATTTTCATAGTTCTTGAATTAAAATGATCATCTGATTCCAAAGCAAAGACCTTTACATCTTTCAAGGGTTGCATCCAGGCTCCTTTTTAAAATTTTTAATAGCCTAGTTATTCGCTACGCAGAGAATTGACAGGATTCTGTCTGGCTGCATTTAAAGATTTGTAGCCAACAGTCAGCACTGCAATAGCTGCCACTACAACACCCGTTGTTACGAAAGTGGAAAAAGACATACCTTCCTTATAGGCAAAACTACTGAGCCATTTATCCATTAACCAATAGGCTATTGGGCTGCCGATCGCAAAGCCAATCAACACTAGAAGCAAAAACTCTTTGGAGATGAGAAAAACCAGCTGTCGATTGGTCGCTCCGAGCACTTTACGAATCCCAAACTCCTTCACCCGAAGGGAGGTGGCGAAACTTGCGAGGCCTAACAGTCCCAGGCAAGCGATGAAAATAGCCAAGCCTGCAGCAAGGGCAAACACAGTCCCTCTTTTTACATCGTCGCGGTAATAGCGCTCCCATTGCTGGTCGAGGAAATTGTATTCTATGGAACCCTCGGGAGCAAATTTATCATGTACGCCACTAGCATGGTCAAGGACATTGGCAGGGTCGCCCTTTGTATTCAGCACAAAGTAATCAATATATCCTGCAGGGTTATTCCAGGAACCAATCACCATAGGGCCAATTTCTTGATAAAGAGATTCAAAGTTAAAATCTTTCACAATGCCGATCACATGGTAGGTTGTAGGTTTTCCATCTTCCCAAAATTGAATTTTTGAGCCAATTAGATCGTCTCCCCCCAACATTGCAACGGCCTTTTCATTGAGCAAAACATCCAAAGAATCGAGCTGATCGTTCCCGGAAAAATTGATGCCAGCTTTAAGCTTTATGCCCAAAGTTTCCAATCCGTCATGGTCAAACCCCATAAATCGCATTAGCTGAGGTTCATTTCCCGCAAATCGTGTCACTCCCACTGCTGGCAACGATTTCCATTCGCCCGGCACTCGGCTTACAGCAGCTACACTTGTAACATCAGGGTGCGAGGCAAATTCATTTTTTATAGCCTTAAAACTATTGCGCACATTTCGAGAGTTGATATCAATCACCATTTTTCTCTCTTTATCAAATCCCATATCCCTGTTTTGCACATATTCCATCTGACTGTACACTACCACAGTGGCAATAATCAATACGATAGAAAGCGAAAATTGAAACACAACCAATACTTTTCGTGAGAGAAGATTGCCCACTTTCTGAAAATGACCTCCTAAAACTTGTCCTGGGCGAAAAGCAGATATGATCATCGCCGGAACCAGGCCAGAAAGCAAGCCAGTTAGGGTACTGACACCCAAAACAGCTATCAGTACAACGGGGCGTTGCATATAGGGGATTGCTATATTCCTTTCCGTAAGTTCGTTGAACCATGGCAATCCTAACTCAATCAGGCCCAGGGCCACTACCAAAGCAATGGTTGAAATAAGAAGAGACTCAACAAGAAACATGCTAATCAACTGTTGCCTGGAAGCGCCTACCACTTTGCGAATACCTACCTCCTTGCGCCTGAATATTGACCTGGCGGTGGCCAGGTTAATGTAATTGATAACGGCTATCGAAAGCACGAAAAAAGCGATAAGCGCAAAGATGACAAGGTACTGTTGGTTGCCCTTTGCGGTTTGTGTCGGTGTGTCGATATCAACAGATCGAAGATGCACATCTGCAAGCGCTTGCAGCTCAAAATCCCTTGCTTCCCACTCCTCACCCATGTTGCTTTTAAGGAACTGCTCTTTTCTTTGCATAATGGCGGACACTGCTGAGGGATCCTTTAAAACCAAAAAAGTACCGCAGTTGCGTGGCAGCCAGCTAGAGAAATACTCCTGAAAGTTCTCATTCCACATGCTTAAATCGGCGAGGTAGAGGAAGTCGGGCCGAAAGCTGGAGTTTCCAGGAATTTCCTCAATCACAGCAACCACTCTACAAGACCCGAACCTATCGGTGTCAACCATTTTGTCTACCGGGTTTTCACTTCCGAAATACTTCTTTGCAGCCGATGCCGTGAGTACCAGGTCTACTCCGTTATTGCCTATATCACGGCTAATGTCGCCTGCAATAAACGTATGGTCAAAGACATCGAAATACGACTTCTCAACGATGTAATAGTTTCTCTCAAGGTAGCGGTCATCTTGGATGGTGTGCATTACCCCGCCAAAAATAAATATCCGTGCTACATCTTCTACTTCTGGAAAACCCTCCTTGATCGCAGCTCCCATGGCCCAGTTGGTATAGATCGTTTTGACTTCGCCTGCCTCGGGCGTACTGCCCTTCTCTATTATCCTGTAGATCTTGTCAGCTTTTGAATGGTAGGCATTAAAACTTTGCTCGTATCTGATATAGAAGATCAGTATCAAAAAGACACCAAGGCCTACCGACAATCCAAGTACATTGATAAAAGTGTACCCTTTTTGACGGATGCTGTTTCTAATAGCAGACTTTAGAAAATTCATGAACATAAGATAGAGGTTTAGCTACATGCCTCCCTTTTACAATCATTGTTCCAAAAATACAACCAACTGACTACAAGCAACTTAAGAAATAAGCCTCAATTATTCGCACCATTGATTGCCCGCTGGCGGACGTTAGCGGTCGCATGTCGACAGCCCGAGGCGAATATTACTTTTGGAGTTCACTCCTGCCCGGCAAAAAGGCAGCAATTATACCCAACAAGGGCAAAAACGAACAAATAGTAAACACATAGGCTATGCCTTTGCTATCAGCCAGCTCACCCAACAACGCCGAACCTATGCCAGCGGTGCCGAAAGCCAGCCCAAAAAACAAGCCTGCAATCATTCCCACCTTACCAGGAACAAGCTCCTGTGCATAGACAAGAATAGCCGAAAAAGCAGAAGACAAGACAAGGCCAATTACCACGCTCAATACGCCGGTCCAAAATAGGCTTGCGTAAGGCAGCATAAGTGTGAAAGGAGCCGCCCCAAGGATGGAGAACCAGATCACATACTTTCGACCAAATCTATCACCCATCGGACCACCCAGAAAAGTACCCGCAGCCACTGCAAACAAAAACATGAAGAGATAAAGTTGGGATTCTTTTACTGAGACACCGAACTTCTCGATCAGATAGAAGGTGAAGTAGCTGCTCATACTCGTCATGTAGATGTACTTCGAGAAAATAAGGAAGAGCAAAATTCCTAGCGACCAGGCCACCTTCTTCACAGGAAGTGCAAAAATTGTCTCCGGGCCAGCAATTGACTGCTTGGCTTTTCGGCTTTTTACGACCAACTGGAATTTATACCATTTACCAACATTCGACAGTATGATCATTGCCAGCAGGGCCAGCAGCGAAAACCAGATAACATGGAACTGCCCAAGTGGCACAATGATCAACGCAGCCAATAGCGGACCCAACGAGCTGCCTGCATTGCCTCCTACCTGAAACAACGACTGTGCCATACCATGACGTCCACCTGACGCCATGTGGGCCATTCGGGAAGCCTCAGGATGAAAAACAGCAGATCCCAGACCAATAAAAGCTACTGCAACAAGAATCATTTCGAAGCTCGTGGCCATTGACATGCCCAACAACCCGAGCAAGGTAAAGCCCATACCGATGGCCAGTGAA
This sequence comes from uncultured Roseivirgaceae bacterium, assembly GCA_964351395.1. Taxonomy (GTDB): domain Bacteria; phylum Bacteroidota; class Bacteroidia; order Cytophagales; family Cyclobacteriaceae; genus Imperialibacter. Next base: position 247,067 of record CAYGOF010000009.1, on the reverse strand, counting down.
AAGGGCTGCGGCCGTTTGTCAGTAAATGCGCCAACCACCGGCTGAAGCAGCGAGGCAGTCATTTGAAAAGTCAGGGTGATCAGACCGATCTGGCCGAAAGTAAGATGATAGTTATCCTTTACCATCGGGTAAATGGAGGGAATGAGCGACTGCATGGTGTCGTTCAATAAATGAGAAAAGCTGAGCGCTATTAATATTGAAAATGTGACACTATTAGCTGATTCCGATGTTTGACGGGCCGATACAATAGCTTTATTCATCGATTCACTTATAGTTTATTTTTAAATGGGAATTGAGTAGAACTACTGCTTATCCGTTTGCAATTTAACAGACTTACCCCCAATTAAACGCCAGCGAATAACCGAAAGAACAACCTGCGGAAAAATTTCCATATTGATAAACCGAAATTTTGGCAACCCAATGAATTATTCATCGTATTTATATGTACATACATATATACTTTGTATATTTATTGATTAAAAGAATTTTAGACTAATTTCAGTTCGGAAAGGAGAACAGAAAATGAAAGCTATTTTGCATAAAGCCGACACCAGAGGACACGCTAACCATGGCTGGCTCAACTCACACCACACTTTCAGTTTTGCTAATTACTATGATCCTGAAAGGGTTCAGTTTGGTGCGCTAAGAGTGCTAAATGACGATACAGTAAGTGGCAGTATGGGTTTTGGCACACATCCCCATGAAAATATGGAAATTATCTCCATTCCTTTATCCGGCGACCTGGAACACCAGGACAGCATGGGTAACAAACAGGTTATACGTCAGGGAGATGTGCAGGTACTAAGTGCGGGTACCGGCATTTACCATAGCGAGAAAAACTTCCACAAAGACAAAGAAGTGAGATTTCTTCAGATCTGGGTGTTTCCAAACAAAAGGGATGTGAACCCACGATATGATCAAATTACGCTGGATGCGAACAAAAACCATAATGCGTGGCAGCAGGTATTGTCTCCCAATCCTGATGATGATGGCGTATGGATTCATCAGAATGCCTGGTTTAACATGACCAAACTAGATGCCGGCAAAGAATTGGACTATGCTTTGAAAGGAAAAGGTACCGGGCTTTATTACTTTATTCTTGAAGGAGAAGTGGAAGTAGATGGACAGAAACTGGGTAGAAGAGATGGTTTTGGTGTGTGGGACACTGAAAGCAGCCACATCAAAGCATCGGCTGATGCTGAAGTGCTATTGATGGAAGTCCCGATGAACTAAATAACCAGAGGCTGACAGTTTGATCGGTCAGCCTTTTTAATTACTAACGATCATGTTGGACGTAAAACAGCAAGAAGATGCTTCAAAAGGGTCTTTCTTCATTGAATTTGAAGGACAAAAGGTAGCTGAAATGACTTACAGCAAAGCCGGCACCGACCGTATCATTATCGATCATACAGAAGTGGGTGATGAATTACGCGGACAGGGTGCTGGAAAGCAGATGGTAGAAAAGGCAGTAGCTTATGCTAGAGCCAAAGGGATCAAAATTATCCCGCTTTGCCCATTCGCCAGATCCGTATTTGACAAGAATCCCGAACTAAGAGATACTTTATGAATCTTGAGACGTATAGAACTGTCAATAACAATGAAAAAAATCGGTTTGAGCTAGATATTGACGGTGTGGTGTCTATCATAGACTACACGTTCAAAAAATCCTCAAGCCAGATGTTTTTGATTCATACGGAAGTGAATTCTTCGTTTCAGGGTAAGGGAATAGGTAACAAAATAGTCAAAGAGGCACTCGGCATAATCAGAAAGGAGGGCTTCGAACTTATTGCTCTTTGCCCATTTGTGATCGCTTTTCTGAAACGCCATCATGAATACCTTGACCTGATGAGCGAAAAAAACCAGGCCCGATTTAAGTAATATCGATATGGTAGAAGCAATAGTAACCCCCACAGACACCAACTTCAGGAGTATTGGTAAAGTAAGGCAGCATGAAGTAGTCCTGGACGAACCTTTAGACAAAGGAGGGTGAGATACCGCCCCAACCCCTACCGAGATGGTTGGCGCGGCCTTAGCCGCCTGCACGACCATTACCGTGCAAATGTATACCCAGCACAAGGGCTGGACAGTCGAAGTAAAATCGGTGCATGAATCGTTTGAATCTATCGATGGAGTGGGTACCTTTCAAAGAGAAGTAATTTTTTCGGGAGCTACAGATGAGCAGCTAACAAGTGTTGCGAACAGTTGCCCGGTGCATAAATTACTTTCAAAAGGAAATACCATTAACACAACCATAACTCATTAAAAACATGGCTGACGGAATTAAAGAATATAGTAACGAAGACGTAACGATTATTTGGCAAGCATCAAAATGTCAGCATGCTGAAAAATGCTGGAGAGGTTTGCCCGGCGTTTTTAATTACAAAGAGCGTCCATGGATCAAGCCAGAAGGTGGCTCTCCTGGGGAGATTATTACGCAAGTAAAGCAGTGTCCTTCAGGGGCATTGACTTACAGAATGAATGAGTGAAAAATGGCTTCAAATCCCCTCTTGCAGTCCTACGGCCTTTCCAAAGAGATCAATGAATCAGCGACCATAATTATTCCCTATATCCACTATTTAAACTAATTTAGTGGGATGCGAAATATTATAGTCAGCGTGTTGATGGTGGCTTTACCCGTTGGTTTGCTTGCACAACGAAATGATCCAGATAGCCTTAAAGTCAAACTAGCCAATACAACTTCCGACTCGGTAAAAGCAGTTTTGCTCAAAGATCTGGGCTACGAATACAGGCGAATCAACCTCGACAGCGCTCTCGAATTTACTAATGAGGCCCGGAAATTGGCTAAAAAGCTGGGAGATACGTACCAATTGAGAGACCTTCTAAGTGCCGAGGGCGTAATTTGGGAATTTGCTGGTAAGATTGATACCGCAATCGTTTTATTTCAATCCATCATTCCATCAGATAGTTCCCGATACGATGGGCTAACAGGATGGGCTTTGCAAAGACTGGGAACTATCTACAGACGGCAGGGCAATTTCGAGCGGTCATTGTTCTATTATCAATCATCCATCGAAGTTGACAAAATATTTAAGCCAGAACGGCAAATTGAGAGCTTGGGCCTAATTTCTCTATTGTACAACGACTGGCACGACTGCGGCGCTGGTCTTGCGTATGGATGGAAAGCAAAAGCACTTCATAATTCGCTGAAACCGCCCAATGACTATGGTCTCTATAACAGACTTGGAGTACTCCATATGTGCCTCCACAACTATGATTCGGCCATCTATTACTATGACAAAGATTACTTTTCCAAGACAATCCCACCTGAATCTAGCAATCATGGAATTTACCACCATAATATCGCTTATGTGCTGGAAACGAAAGGCGACAAAAAGGAAGGAATCAAGCGGTACAAAAAAGCCATTGAACTGAAGGAAAAATACAACTCAGCTTACAGCAAATCTTTAAGTTACCATGCTATTGCGGAAGTTTATTATGAACTGGCCGTGATCGAAAAACAACCTCAATACAGTGACAGTGCCATTTATTTTAGCGAAAAATCGCAAGCAATGGCTTTAAACGGCCATGACCTTAGGATGATTAAGAAAACGCATGGGCTGCTGGCAGACATTTATGCCTATGCTGGTAACAACGAAAAATACATTTTCCATAAAAATCTTTTGATGAATTATACTGACTCTCTATTCAACAATGAAAGAGCTCAGGTGATGGGAGACCTTGAAACGAAGTATCAGGTAAAAGAAAAGGAAACTGAAAATCTGCAGCTGGCCAACGAAAATCTTCAAAAAGCCGCTGTTATTCAGCGCCAAAATTACATTTTCATCGGCGGCGCCATCGTCCTTATTTTGATAATCATAGGACTTTATACGGTTTACAGAAACAATATAAAAATAAGAGCGCTCAACAAGCAGATTGAGACTTCCAATCAGGCAAAGGATAGATTATTTTCAATCATCAGCCACGACCTGAGAGGCCCAATTGCTTCTTTTGAAACTACGCCAAAGATGCTGAAGAGCTACTTAACAAAAAACCAACCTGAGAAAATGGAGGAATTGGTTGATCATATCGACCGTTCTGCCAGGAACCTGAATCGATTACTTGATAACCTCCTCAACTGGTCACTGAGCCAGAAAGATGAGCTGGTGATACATATTGAAAAACTGAGCATAAAACCCATCATTGAAGAAATTATTGAAGTTTTCAATGATGCAGCAGCCTTAAAGAGCATCACAATCCAATCAACTATCGAAGAACAATGGGTGATGGCCGATCGAAATACGTTTTCAACAGTCGTTCGCAACCTTATCAGTAATGCTGTCAAGTTCAGTCGACCAGGAACCTCAATTATCATTGATCACCGGGTGAACGACAATTGGATTGAACTGAAAATTACAGACCAGGGAGTTGGTATGACTGAAGAACAGCTGGCCAAACTATTTCTGATCGACAAGACAAAGGTTCGTAGCGGCACTGCTAATGAGAAAGGCACCGGATTAGGGATGGTGCTTATCAAAGAATTCATTGAGATCAATAAGGGGCAAATTATGGTAGAAAGCATGCCAGATCATGGGACCGTGTTCTATATGTCTCTTCCGCTGGCATCATGATCGTTATTTGATCGTTTTTGATCAACAAAAAAACCATCTCTACTTGAAATGGCTTTTAAAATATTGCTGTAGATTATTTGAACTACCTTAATACTTGATTAGCTTTTTCCTCCAACTCTTATCCCCGCTCCTATCTGTTAACGTAACCATATACAAGCCTCGTACAAGGACCGAGATATCCAGTGTCTGGCCGTCTTTTACAGCCACGTCAAGCACCATTTTACCATCTAACGTATGAATGTATAATCGCTCTGCTTTCTTAGATTTAACCGTGATCACATTGAAGGCCGGATTGGGGTATACATCTGCCTGGCCAAAAGCATCTTTAACAACTGCTGTCGTTTCAGGCTCACTAATGATCATCGTGGCGGTGGCATTTCCCTGAAAATTAGTGTCCTGTACATCAACTGTTACCTGGTAAGACCCAGGCTGAATAGGTGCATCGGATGAACCATCATAAGATACGACTGTATTGAGGCCCGTAGGGTCTGTCGCGACGGTGGGCACTTTTGGAGTTCCGTCAGCTGTAAATTCAAGATCTGTTATTGTGATGGTAGCTACCTTTTTATTTACCACCAATGTTTGCTCCGACGAAGCTGCATTGTATGCTGCATCGCCAGCTTGCGTAGCTGTAATCGTCGCTGAGCCTGCCCCTATTATTGTTGCTGTGTTCCCAGAAATACTTATCACATTCTCATCGGACGAAGCAAATGAAATCGCCAGTCCGGATGAGGCAGTGGCTACCAGTTCAAAAGGCTCATTTCCAAATGTTTTGTCTTGAATCGGATCAAAAGCAATGGTTTGATCCTGCAGAACAGATGTAGTCGTCACCTCGAAAGTCACTAAAACATCATCAGCGGCCTTGAAATTATCACTACCTGGTTGTGAGGCTGTAACTGTAACTGTACCCGCTGTACCGGCCAGGGTAACAGTATTGCCATCAATACTAGCTGGTCCGGCGACTGCAAGGTTCACTCCCAGCCCGGAACTTGCAGAGGCCGCAACATCAAATGGCCTGGAATCAGTCGCCTTGTCAGGAATTGAAGCAAGCGTGATTGCCTGAGAAGCTTTGTTCACTACCAGTTCATTGGTGACAGGGCTAGCCTGCCTGTAATTGTTGTTACCCTTTTGCGTGGCGGTGATCGTGGCAGTACCTGCTCCTACGATGGTGACGGTAGCACCCGAAATTGTTGCCACATTTTCATCGGATGACGCAAAAGAAACCTCCAATCCCGATGAAGCGGTGGCCGTCAATTCAAATGATGGCTCACCAAATTTTTTGGAAGATGGTGCCTCGAAACTGATCGTTTGACCCTGCTTTTCAATTGTCAAATCTTGCTGCACACCGGCGGCCACCTTGAAGTTTTTGTTCCCCGCCTGCGACGCCGTGATTGTCGTCGTGCCGGCCCCGACAATGGTCACCGTTTTTCCCGAAACAGTAGCCACAGTTTCATCGCTCGACGAATAGCTGACTGAAAGGCCGGAGGAGGCTGTTGCGATCAGTTCAAACGGTTCGTCACCCAATCTTTTTGTAGTCAAAGCATCAAATGTGATACTCTGGTCTGCTTTTGAAACCGTAATCTCTACTTCGATCCCTGTCACGCCATTATGATACACCGCATCGTCAGGAATGAAATCAACTGAAAGCGTATGGGTGCCGGCATTGAGAATATTGCCCGCCTCAGGCGTGTAAACGAAAGTACCAGACAGATCAGAAGAAGCGTTCAATTGATCATCACCAAGGGCTTGTCCGAAGGAAATCGGCTCTGGATTCGCCCATTTGATTACCGGATCAATTTTGATAATCTGAGCAGCTATTGAAAAATTATCAGATGAAGAGTTTCCATTACCGGCTTCATCAAAACAACTGCTAGCAGGAAGACTAATAATGACATCTCCCGTTGTCAAAAGATTAATCAGAGCAGTATAAATTCCGCTCCCCTCGTTTGAAAGTGAAGCTATTGCAGCATTTTCCAGCTGGATATCCGACATTTTTAAGTTCGACACAACTTCTGAAAAAGTGAAAGTGACTGAAAAGGAAGAACTCACAGGCTCAGTGGCGGAAGTGCTTATCACTACGGTGGGTGAGGTTGCATCATAATTCATAGAGAATTGGACAGAGGCACTATTGCCATTTCCTGCTATATCTATCGCCGCATTTGCCCCCACATTTACCGACACCTGGCCATCAGTTGAAGGGATAATGGTGGCGGTGTAAACACTGGTACTGGAGGCTACAAAATTACTGGCCACACCATTACTCACCGTGATATCTTCAATGGCAAAACCAGTCACTGCTTCAGAAAAGGCAAAAGTAGTGATGAAAGGACCATTGGTTGGGTTGGTAGCTAAACTAGTAATGATCACCGAAGGGGCTGACTTGTCCACCGTTACTGATAATGCAGTAGTTAATGAGCTTGTATTGCCCGCCACATCAGTGGCATTTGCAGTAATTGAATAGGTGCCATCAGTTAAACTAGTGTCAGTATGGTCAAAACTCCAATCTCCTGATTCATTAGCGGCGATGGTGCCTATGCTAGTAGCATCAATAAAGACTTCCACCTGGTTGCCTGCTTCAGCTGTTCCGGCAATAGATAAAGTGTTGTCATTAGTAATGCCGTCTGTTCCACTTAAACCCGTATCATTACTTATTGTTGATACTACTACAACAGGCGAAGTAGTATCCACCGTAACAGACAATCCCGTGCTGTTAACGCTGGTATTACCTGCTACGTCAGTGGCTTTTGCGGTGATTGAATACGTGTTATCGGATAAAATTGTATCGGTAAATTCAGAGTCAAAACTCCAGTTGCCTGAGGCATCAGCCTCGGTGCTACCAATACTGGAGCCATTAACAAATACTTCTACACTATTATTAGCTTCGGCGTTGCCATCAATTATCAATATATTATCGTTAGTAATTCCATCTGCGCCATCAGAACCCGTATCATCGCTAATTGCGGAAATCACTGGAGCATCAGGAGCAGCGGTGTCTATGGTGATAGCCAATGAGAATCCCATTGGGCCAATGTTACCTGCCAGGTCTGTCTCTGCTGAACCAATTGTATATTCTCCATCTGCAAGAATGACATCAGTGTGATCAAAACTCCAAAAACCTGACTCATTGACCGTCGTGGTACCTATGCTTATTGCATCAATATAAACGGTTACCGTACTATTAGTTGACCCTGCCCAACCATTGAAAATCAGTGTGTTATCATTTGTGATTTCATCAAAACCATTTGGACCGCTGTCTATGCTGATGGTATTGACAGAGGTGACGTTAACACTAAGATCTATCGTGACCTCAAAGGGGGCACTGGTTGAGCTCTCGTTAAAGGCTGCATCCCTGGCAGTGGCGGTGATTGAATAGTCCCCTTCGCGTAAAAAATAATCGGTATCAAGACTCCAATCGCCCGATCCATTGGCCGTGGTAAAGCCTGAATATTCTGATCCAATAAATACCCTAATCTGGGCATTGGCTTCTGAAGTACCGTTAACAATCAATATATTATCGTTTGTAATTCCGTCTGAATCATCAGGACCATTGTCATCGCTAATACCTGTTATTACCGGGGCATCAGGAGCAGACGTGTCTACCGTTACAAAGACAGGGTCACCGATTAGACCATCATTACCGGCTCTATCGGTCGCTTTTGCTGTCACAGCATAGGTGCCATCAGATAAGGTTACTGCGCTATAGTCAAAATTCCATTCTCCGTAGCCATTATCCAGAATGGTGCCGATACTTGATCCATCGATAAAGACTTCTATGATGTGCCCCCCTGCCTCTGACTCCCCGTAAATTTCGAATGTATTGTCACCTGTAACGAGGTTTTCACCAAATACAGATACAGATCTGTCATTGATAATGGATATTGTCGGGCTGTCAGGAGGGGTGGTGTCTACGGTCACAGACAAGGCTGTACTTATTCCACTGACGTTGCCGGCTACATCGGTCCCTTTTGCAGTCACAGCATAAATAGCATCGGATAAACTGGTGGCTGTATAATCAAAATTCCAATCGCCATCTCCATCGGCGGTCGTAGCACCTATGCTGGATGCGTCCAAAAAGACTTGTACAGTGGAGCCACCTTCAGCCGTACCGCTGATGACTAATGTATTGTCATTTGTGAGCTGATCTGAACCATTTGTACCACTGTCATCGCTGATATTTGATACAGTGGGTTCCCAGGTATAATTGTCATGCAAAATACCAAACTCCGTAGCCGCAGTATTCCCATTGGTGGCTGCATCTTGGGCAACATTACTAGCCACATTAACTTTTACCAACCCGTATTGAGATGGATTAATGATGGCCGTGTATACCGTTGTACTTACTGCATTGAAAGCACTCTTGGTCGCATTGTACACTTCGATATCTCCAAGGTCAAAACCTGTTATTGATTCACTAAAAGTAAAGGTTGCTGTGAAAGCAGAGTTTGTTGGACTAGTAACACTACCGCTAATAACTATTGCAGGTTGAGTATTGTCATATTCCAGACTAAACTGTGATGCAGCCAGGTTGCCATTGGTAGCTGCATCTTGCGCAACACCGGCATTAACATCCACGGTGACGCTTCCATTTGCCGTTGGAGTAATGGTGGCCGTATAAACAGTAGAACTACTGGCATTGAAAGCACTTGCTGAAGCATTGCCCAACAGAATATCTGTGACATCGAATCCTGTTACAGCTTCGCTAAACGTAAAAGTGGCCATAAAAGCAGTATTAGTAGGCAACGATGCAGTACTACTGATAACCACTGATGGCTCACTATTATCATAATTGACGCTAAACTGTGTGGCAGCTATATTTCCATTGCCTGCATTGTCTGAGGCAGCATTTGCACTCACAGTTACGGTAGCCAATCCATTTACAGTTGGAGTAATGGTGGCGGTGTACACCGATGCGCTGGTAGTGTTGAATGCACTGGCTGTTCCATTGCTTAAGGCAATATCATTTATGTCAAAACCGGTAACATCTTCACTAAAGGTAAAAGTGACATCAAAAGCAGTATTGATCAAACCTGAACTAGTACTGGTGATAGCAATTGTCGGTGACGTAACGTCATATACAATGCTCAATTGAGAAGCGACGGTATTACTATTTCCTGCATTATCCTGAGCAACATTAGCGGCAACATTCACCGTTACGGTTCCACTGCCGGCAGGTGTAATCACAGCAGTGTAAACCGATGAACTAACAGTGCCAAATGAACCTGCACTACCATTGCTTACTTGAATGTCAGCTAGATTAAAACCTGCGACAGGCTCGCTAAATGTATAGGTAGTTGTAAAGAAAGTATTCGTTGAGTTGGTCGAAGTACTTGTAATAACGACCGTAGGAGCCGTCCCATCATAGGTTGTTGAGAATTGAATTGCCCCACTATTACCATTGCCAAATCCGTCCTGTGCTGCATCGGCACTTACATCGACTGTTACGCTACCGTTAGCAATCGGGGTGATGGTAGCAGAATAAACTGTAGTACTAGTGGCGTTAAATGAACTGACTGTTCCATTGCCCACCACAATATCTGCCAAATCAAATCCAGTCACAGCTTTGCTGAATGTAAATATTGTCAGAAATGGGCCGTTTATTGGATTAGGCGCTGAACTACTGATGACCAAACCTGGAACAGTATTATCGTAGCTAATGCTAAACTCTGTAGCTGCTGTATTTCCATAGCCTGCGTTGTCTGAGGCAACATCCGCATTTACATTTACATACACTATTCCTGGTGCGGTTGGAGATATAATAGCTGTGTAGGTGGCAGCATTGGTTGTATTAAATGTGCCAGCCGTTCCATTGGTCACTTGTATATCGCTCAGATCAAAGCCCATCACATCTTCACTGAAAGTAAAAGTGGCAAGAAAGGCATTATTGGTGGCAACAGAAACAGCACTAGTAATGGTTATGGTGGGCTTAGTTGCATCAAAGACAATCATGAAAGGATCTGAAGGCTTATTGCTGTTGTTAGCCACATCATATGCTGCCTCTGGAGTCAAATCTACAGTAACCATACCATCACTGTCTGGTGTAATAGTGGCGGAGTATTCTGTTGTACTTATTGAATTAAAGTCACTCGCCGTTCCGTTGAAAACAACAATATCATTCAAGTCGAATCCTGTTACGGCCTCGCTAAATGTGAAGATCGATGAAAAGCTTGAGCTGATAATTCCCGAAGCGCTACTAGTGATAGCTACAGTTGGCTTAACATTATCATATTGAATCATAAACTGCATAGCCTCACTGTTACCATTGCCAGCCTCATCCTGGGCAACCCCAGCAAGTACATCAACCAAAACTACCCCCTCATCTAACGGTAAAATTGCAGCTTTAAAAACGCCTATGCTCTCCTGATTCAGCGTTCCGACAGATCCATTGGAAACCTGAACATCACCAAAATCAAAGCCATTTACAGGCTCATCAAAAGTAATTGTAACCTCAAAAACATCGTTTATTGGATTCGGTGCGGTACTGGTAATTACTACAGAAGGAGAACTGTTATCAAATTGGATAGAGAACTCCGAGGATTCCTCGTTGCCATTGCCTGCATAATCATGCGCTTGATCCATCGGCACTCCTACTGTTACTTCGCCGGCTCCAAAAGGAGATATGGTCGCCGTGTATTCCGTGAAACTAATGGCATTAAAGTCATTTACCACCGCGTTGATTACTGCAATATCCCCTTCATTAAAATCCTCCACATTTTCACTGAAAGTAAAAGTTACGGTGAAATCACTATTGATATAGCCACTTGCCATACTACCGATGCTAACAGTAGGTCGAGTGTTGTCATATATTACAATCAATTGAATGGCATCCACGCTATTATTGCCTGCGGCATCCTGAGCTGCGTAAGCATTAACATCAACAGTAACCATGCCCTCGGCGGCAGGTGTAATAGTAGCAGAGTAGGTCTTTGAATCAATCACGGAAAATGAACCAGCCGAACCGCCGGATACTTGAATATCGCTCAAATCAAAGCCTGTAACTGGTTCGGTAAATAAAAACGTGACATCAAATGCGGCATTGGTTTCAGAAATCGCACTCATAATTACAACTTGTGGACTAGTAGTATCATAAGTGACGCTAAATTGAGCAGCGGCCGTGTTGCCATTGGTAGCTTCATCCTGGGCGGTGTTTTCACCTACATCTACAGTCACCAATCCATCGCCAGTTGGTGTAATAGTTGCAGTGTATTCAGATGCGCTGGTAGCATTGAATGCGCTGGCAGTTCCATTGCCAACGGCAATATCGCTTAATTCAAAACTGCTCACCTCTTCACTAAAAGTAAAAGTGACATCAAAAGGAGCTGTGATCGAACCTGAGCTTGTACTTGTAATAGTAATTGTGGGTGATGTAGCATCATAGATGATGCTCAATTGAGAAGCAGCAGCATTGTTATTTCCTGCATTATCCTGAGCCACATCGGCCGCCACATCTACGGTTACGGCTCCCTCACTGGCAGGTGTAATTAGTGCTGTATATTCAGATGTGCTTACCGCATTAAATGATCCGACACTACCATTACTTACCTGAATATCAGTTACATCAAATCCGGTAACGGGCTCGACAAAGGTAAAAGTGACGGTGAATGGACTATTTGCAGTGACACCAGTCGAAGTACTTAATGCAATGGTGGGGTCACTTGCGTCATAGTCAATAACAAATTGTGTCGCTGCTGTATTGCCATTGGTTGCTACATCCTGTGCAGCATCAGTATTTACATCTACCGTCACCGTTCCGTCAACAGTTGGAGTAATGGTGGCGGTGTAAACGGTTGTACTTGTCGCATTGAAAGCACTGGCAGTGCCATTGCTTACTATAATGTCTTCTATCTCAAAGCCTGTTACAGCTTCTGAGAAAGTGAAAGTGGCATCAAAAGAAGAAGCATTGGTAGACAGGGAAGCGGCACTTGTAATCGAAATCGACGGTTTGATGTTGTCATATGTAATTTCGAACAGACCAGAAGCCAAATTGCCATTGGAAGAGCCATCCACTGCTACATCAGCAGCTATAGAAACCTGAACGTTTCCTTGATTCGAAGGCGTAATAGTGGCATAGTAGCTTTTAGCATTTGAAGTGCCAAATCCACCGGCTGCACCATTGCTAACAGTAAGATCACTGACTTCAAATCCGCTCACATCTTCAGAAAAAGTAATATTCACCACGAATGGCTCATTTGTGAAGCCTGAAGCGCTGCTATAAACATACGTATTAGGAACACCGACAAAAGATTGTAGTGTTATCCCATAGTCACTTCCATCCGAAGTTGATGTAGAATTAATAAGCCCATTCTGCCAGGCTACAATATTCCTTTGATTGGAAGGGGAGAAGGTAATCACTGCATTCTCCTGCCGATTTGCCGTGGTGGTATTTGCAAATGTTTCACTTCCAATATACCATCCAAAATCTGTAAACCATTGGGTTTTTATGTCGGTCAAAGTTCCATCAGTACTCTCAGTTGTCCAAATGATCGCATAGCCTGCCTCATTGGCCGCCACTGCTGAATATCGTTGGCCATTTGCCGTTTGACTATTAAGTTGAGTTTCAGAATACAGCGCAGTCCCATCAGCTGTGAATTGTTGCATGTAAATCCCATAATTATCACCATCCTGACCATAACTCGACCAGGTGATCATATAATCGCCTGTACTTCTTATGGCAATGTCCGGTTCGATCTGATGTTTCGAGTTGGTAGTATTTATTTTCGTCTCTGACCCCAGTGCTGTACCATCGGCCCCAAATCGTTGCGCATAAACACCAAAACCGTCTCCATCCTGTCCAAAACTTTGCCATGTAATGACAAAACTCGCATCTGGTGCGATATCAATGGCCGGATAAGCTTGTTGATCCGCCGTAGTGCTATTAACAGTAAACTCATTACCTGCGGCATTGCCATCACTGGCATATCGCTGGGCGCTTACATCAGAATCGCTTTCCCACGTGATGACAAATTCACCTGTTCCAGCTACTGCTACTTTAGGAAATCGCTGTTGTCCAGCTGTCGTTGTGTTGACGAGAAACTCCGTATCTGTAGGGCTTCCATCAGCACCGAATTGCTGGGCATATATTCCATGACCAGAACCGTCCTGTCCGTCACTCATCCAAACTACCACAAAATCGCCATTGGCATTCATCCCTACAGATGGAAATCGCTGACCATACGCAGTAGTTGTATTAATTAGAAATTCGCCTTTTGCTACAGTGCCATCTTCATTGTAGAGCTTGCCGTATATACCATAGTCATCACCATCTTGCTCAAAACTCTCCCAAACCACGATATACTTACCATTGGCCCCTGAGGCAATATCAGGATTTTGCTGTGAATTCGCCGTGGTGGTGTTGACGGCAATCTCTCCTCCGCTAAGTGCTGGCTGGGCATACGAGGAACGCATGATAAAAACGCTCAGAGCTATGGCGGCAATGATTTTTGATAGGTGTCTCACGATGTCTATGGCTTAATTTGCTCAGCTTGGGTCTTCACTTTACCTTATTTCCTGGCTATCACACCTGCCGTGGTTTCGACAACAGTCCCGATTTCAGTAGCCTCGAATCTTTCTAGTCGGGCATTCATGCCTACCATCATTTTTTCGAGTTTGGCAATAGTTTCTTCTTGAGCAGAAATCTGTTGTTCCCTTTCAGAGATTTTCTGATTGAGCTCCTGTACCGCTTTGATAAGTGGCACTACCATTTCAGCGTAACGAATACCATACAGTTCCTTTTTCGGATTGTCAGGAACCTTTACTCCGCTGAAGTCAAAACCCACACTTTCGGCTGCTTCCAACACTTCCTGAGCGATAAGACCGGTATAGGTCGTTTTTCCTTTCTCCGTAGGGAGTGATAGTCCGGAGGGATTGTCCTTTTGTCGGAGTTTTTCTAAATCAAATTGATAGGTAACAGGCCTTAACTGATTAATAAAAGACAGGCCAGGTACGTTATCCTGAACATTCGTTTTATAGCGCCCGTCAGAGGTAGCTGTCCAGTTGACACTACCTCCAATAGACACTGTAGAAGCGTTTCCTAGATAAACTTCATTATTAGCAGTCACGGATGAGCCGAATCCTATAGCTATAGCATTTGTCCCTGAAACAGAACTGGTTGAGCCAATCGCAATCGAATTGGAACCTGTCACAGTGGTCTGATACCCCACTGCCGTGGCATCGCTCGCGCCGATCACAGAGGAGGCACCTATGTAAACAACCTTTGAAAAGGCTGAGGAAGCGGCAGAAAAATCTGCCTGAGCCCCAAGTCCGACATTGTTTTCCCCACTGGCATTATTGAGCCCGTTGCTAGCGCCAATAAATGTATTAAAGTTGCTTATGCCATTGTTGTAACCTGCATTGTATCCGAGAAAAGTATTATCAGATCCAGTAGATGAATTGAAAGCTGACTCATGACCCAAATAAACATTGCGTGCGCCAGTAGTATTATTTACAGCTACATATTTTCCAATAAATACATTGTCGCCTCCTGAAGAAGTATAGTGACCAGCAGCAACCCCAATAAAAATATTATCAGCACCGGTCGTCATGTAACCGGAACGAGCACCCATAAAAATATTTCTTTGACTGTTGTTATTCACTCCCGCATCCTGCCCAATCATGATATTCTTTGTTCCAGTCGTAAGATAAAAACCAGCATTCGTTCCAATCATCACATTGGAGTTACTTCCTACATAAGCTGTACTGGTTGATGGTGGTGGTCCAATAAATCCAGATGGTAGTGAACTATCACCCCCACTGGAAATTGAATAACCCGCCCTAAAACCCACAACAACGTTTCCTTTTCCTGTAACATTGTTAGTATACATTGTTGAGTCGCCGATCGCCACATTATAGTCCCCTGTGGTAATGCTGGCACCCGCGACAACTCCGAGGCTTGTGTTAGCTGTTTGTCCGTTAACTTTGGTTATGTTAATTAACAATAAAAGGCTTAAAGCAATCCCTATGATGGGTGATGGGAAAGCGGATAAAAATACAAAAGCTCTTTTCATGATGGCGTTAGTTTTCAAAGTAGATGCTAAAAGGAATACTACCATTTCAAGTTGGGCAAAATGCTTTTTGAATCGGCCACATAGGAATAGAAAGCCCTGAGAAGGGAATGAACGGTCAGGAAATGGGAATGAAAAGTGAGGCTGATGATGACAATTACTTGATAGAATTCCCCAATAGGCTGATATTTGTTGTCATAAAACAGCCAAAATTCAACTACGAACTTTGGCTTTTTAACGCGATCAGCACTATTAATCATAGGCATAGAAACTGTCAACGATGGCCTCTGCCTCTTTAAAGTTGCCTTCATTGTAGCCTATGCTAATCACCATATTAGTTGCACTTTCTGCATCCAGTAAGATAACCAATGCGACATAATCATAACCAAAATCAGCGTAATTGATAGGAGCTGCTATGATGTAATATCCTACGAAGTCGTGAACTTCAACATAATCTCCAACAACATCTCCACCATCATAGAATTTCATATCTGCCGCCACATTCAAAATTACATCTGCGACATTATCCATTGTGACGTTTTGGTCGAGCCAGGGCTCTATGGCAATAGATATTTCACCATCACTGCTAGTCGCATCGAAGATGGTACTCGTATTTTCTTCAACCACAAAGTCACGTGCTACCTGGAATCCTATTCCATACTGGTCCCACCGATAATGCTGGGCGTTCGACAAAAAAGCTGACAGACATAAGGCTGTTGTCAAACTTAAGATTAGCATTTTTTTCATAGTTTTTTCTTGTAATAAGCCAATAGGTCTGGTTTAATGCAGTATCATGGAATAGATAGCCTCAATTAGGGAATGAACTGATGATATTTGGGAATGAAAGTGACGCTTATGAAAATGCCAGGAGCCATACTACCCATTTCAATCTGGCATATGCTCCTATGAAAATAAGTAATTGGGAGCCTGCAATTAAACACTATCGAGTCTGCCTAACTCTTCCACCCCGACATTTTCAGTCGCAGCTTTATATGGCCAATTGCCTTCATCAATCGAGAGACTCTCTTGCGGCTTCTGACCATTTCGCCCACACCTATCGCCACAAAAAACACTTGGCTGAACTACTCAATAATTGGATTCTTTGCTGTATCAGGCTGAAAAGAATCTATCATGCTGAAAAAATACTATAGAAAGCCCTTGGCCTGTTTCCCAATCAATAGGTGCTGAATGGCAATCAGGGCATGTTAAATAAAGAAAAATGGCTAAGGGAGGCCATCGATTGTCATCGACAAAATACTCTTTGGCGCTAATCCAGTTGATTTCGATAAGGTAATGCAGCGGCCCCAACACCAAATAAGCCACCAATAAAAGTATGAATGGCAAGAAGTAGGTAGTCGCCATTGAAACAACAATTAAGCCTCTATTTAACCAGTCAATTTTTTCCGTTTGCTTTATTAGAGTTGTGGAGGCTGATTTACTATGTTGGTCGGTGTGCCAATATTAAAAATATGACGGAAACCAACGTCGCTTCCGGAGGAATCAAATGCTGCATTTGAAGAATGAAAGACTTCTTCGAGCGACTGTCAGGAAGCCAATGGCATTTTCACATATATCACCGTTCCCTGGCCCTCTTCGCTCTCCAGCTTGAGCGTCCCTTTGTTAAGTTCTACAAATTCTTTCACCAGCACCAAACCTAGCCCAGTACCTCTTTCATTGGCGGTACCTGTTCTTACTTTTGACTTATCAATCTCAAACAAACCGCTGATCCTCTCTTTTGGAATACCAATGCCCTGGTCTTTGATAGCGATTTGAACGAAGTTATCCTCTCTTCTGGGCTGTACATGAATTTCGCCACCAGGCTGACTGAATTTCAATGCGTTGCTCACCAGGTTTCTTACCACCGTCGAAAATGTATGCTTGTCTGCCAAAATCATTTCGTCCTTCACTTCCGAGATCAGACGAACTCCTTTCGCTTCAGCCGCATCCTTATAAATTTCAAATACCTCGTCGACTGTATCGCTCAGCCTCAGCCGCTCGATCTCTATTTTAATCTCCCCTTCCTGCGACAGCGACCAGTTCAATAAATTATCAAGCAGCTGATTGAGCGAATGAGCCGATTTATCAACGTGATCAACCAGCTGGTCTATTTTCTCAGGTTGCTTCTTTTGACTGTAGCTTTTGATCAGTGGCGCAATGCTTTCAAATGATGCCATAGGGCCACGTAAATCGTGGCTAATGATAGAGAAGAGTCGGTCCTTGGTGCGGTTAGCCAGTTTTAGATTTTCGGCTTGCTCAGAAATAGTTTTATTTAAATTCTTGAACCTTTCCGCCTCTCTCTGACTGAACTCAAACTCCTGTTGCTTTTTGATTTTCGTTCTGTCATAGTTTCGATAGGTCCGAATGATTAGCAGGAGCACAGCACTATATCCGGCATAGGCCCACCACGAGAGCCAAAATGGTGGCGTAATAATTATTGCAAGGCTTTTAACCTCTTCGTTCCACTCTCCAGACGTATTCGACGTCATGGCGTGAAATTTATAACTACCAGGTGGCAGCTTATTGTATCTTACCTGATAATTATTGCCAGCCTCTATCCAGGTATCATCGTATCCTTCCAGCCGGTAGCGAAACAAATTCCTGTGGGGCTGATTGAACTGAAGTGCTGCGAGGTCAATACCAAAACTATTTTGATCATAAGTCAGCACGATTTTCTGCACTGCATTCACAGGCTGATCCAAAATGGCAGGATTGTGCACCGGATACACCCGCTGATTATTCACATAAAAGTGTGAAAAAGCCAGACTTGCCTTCAAAGTATCTGGCTGGAACGACAACGGATCAATTACTGAGTAGCCATTAATGCCACCGAAAGCAAACCTTCCGTCAGGTAACACAAAATGATAGAAGCGAAGAAACTCATCCTCATAAAGGCCATCGGAAGAGCTGTAGTTTGTGACGTCACCTGTAGCGGGATCGTATTTGCTAAGTCCTCGCAGCGTGCTTAACCACAGATAGCCGTGTCGGTCTGGCAAAACCCCCTGAATATTGTTATCCACCAACCCGTCTTCAGTGGTAATACGGCTTTCGGTCCGATCCAGCTTTTTATTCCAGCGAATGAGCCCATCCCCCAGCGTTCCCACCCAGAGAATATTAGCATCAAGCGGGTCAGTAATGATGTCAGTAAGCTCAAACCTTCCTATTCCCTCTGGATCGTCTCCGGGGAGATATTTCGACACCACTTTGTGGCCCTTAATCTTGTAAAGTCCGTTGAATTTGGTAGCCACCCATAAATAGTCTTCATCCACCTCCAGGTCAAACGCACCAATATTAACGGCTGGGTCAGCTCCCATCATTGGGACCGTTATGAAGGAGGCGGTAGTTTCATAGTCGGTCCAATGGTAAAGGTCAGATTCGGAGGTCAAGCCCCATAATTCTCCTTGCATGTTGCCATCCAGGCCTACGATAGATTTTTCTTTTGGAATAGGTAGCACTTTGAATTCTTTCCTATCCAACTGAAAGAAAACCTTGTTGTCATCGTCCCGCAAGTCGCTTCTGTTGACTACGATTAGCGTGCTATCTTGATCATAATAATACCTGAGCCAAAACTGCTTGCTCCTCATGCCGAGCCACGATTTTGGCAGATTTTCCTTCGGAATCTTCAAATGTCGCACAAGGATATCTGCCAGCATATTGATTTCATATTCGTGGGCCTCAATAGCCGGCGTGAGCATATTCACTTTGTATAATCCATAGCCATTGGTGGCTATCCATAACGTATTCGACTTGTCGAAGTAGAGGGAGCATATGGTTGCGTAACTCGATTCCGGGCATTTCCAGAGCAAGGTGATTTCTCCATTTTCCTCCATCCGAAACACATACCCCTGATAGGCAATCACCACCCTTCCTTGCCTGTCTTTGGTAACAATCCTGACAGGCTTCTGATGTACAGTTGGAACAGGCGGCAAATCCTGTGTACTGAAAGTCTTAGTCTCATAATTATAGAACACAAGCCGCCCACGAACCGCCGTCATCATCCGGTTACCCGGAAGGTTGATGATGCCCCGATAGAGCGATGAGTCGGCGTCAAACTTCAGGTTGGCAGGGAAAGTGATTTTACGAAACGACTTCCAGCTCTCGTCGGAAACTTCAAACCCATCCTTGCGAAGGAGCCAGAGCCGGTCCATAGGGTCCTCGGCATACCCGTAAATCACCTCACTATTTTTACCCTGCTCATGGTAGGCTGCGGCCAGCTCAACCTTGGAAGAGTCAAACACCTCCAGTCTCCCCTGGTAACTGTAAAACCAGTATTTTCCCTGGTCATCCACGTTCCAGTCACGGATAAAGTCATTCAGGTAAGCAAAGGGGGCACTCAGCGTATCGGGGTCCAACACAGGCGGAATATCCCGGGTAACGCGGAACGTCCGCAGGTCCATTTTGTCAACCATTCCATTGAAGTAAACAATCCACATCACGTTGTACTTATCCAAAACGATATCGTGGATATTGTTATAAGAAAGACTGGTAGAGTCCCCATCCAATGAACGGAAAGTCAGGAATTCGTGACCATCGTACCTGGCCAGTCCGTCAGGGGTACTGAACCACATGAAACCATCGTGATCCTGCAAAATACCACTGACGTAGCTCTGGGGAAGGCCGTCTTTGGTTTCAAACTCAGTGTGGTTGTTATAGAGCGGGGAAGCGGTTTGACAAATTACCTGAAATGGGTTGGCAACCAAAAAAAGTAATGAAGCAATGACAAAAATTACGATAGCTTTCATTGCCGTTAGTGCCAGGTCAGAGGTTAAGTATAGCAGACTGTCAAGCAGCCAGAAAAACAGAACTAAATTAAACATTCTCCCGAATAATCACTTTACTTATTCAAGCAAATGCGTAAAGTGCCGTTGATCACTTGTTGCCGTTCAAAAAGCCCACCAGATCAGTCCGGTTGTTCTTGCCCACGGGGATCTGAAACTTTCCTATCCGAATGGTGCTAACGCCCCCATCAATTTCATCGATATGATCCAAAGCGATAAGAAAAGACCTGTGTACCTGAAGAAATCTGTTGCGGGGTAGCTTCTCCTGCAAGTCTTTCAGCCTCATATTGACCCTAATTTCTTCCTGCTTCGTATGAACAAAGCAATACTTTTCCTTCACCTCCACAAAAAGGATATCAGCCAGGCAAACCTTCACAAACCGACCTTCCTGCCTCAAAAACATGGTTTCTTTTCCCACGGTGCTTACTGAAGCGCTGGGCGTTTTTTCCTCCTTTTTGCTGACAGCAATTTCAATGGCAGCTTGCAGCGAAGCGGCCTCATAAGGTTTGGTGATGTAGGCCGAGGGGAAAGATTGGCTGGCCCTGTTAATCGTTCCGGTATCTTTAAAAGCGGTCAAAAAAATGACAGGGATACGGCCGTCCTCATTCACCTCTCTGGCCAATTCAATGCCGTCAATTTCTGCTCCCAGGTCAATATCCACCAGCAACAAATCTGGTACAGCTGCCTTTACCAGGCGTCGGAATTCATCTACGCTATGGGTAACATCAATGAGCAAGTACCCCAGCTCTTCGACCACAAGTCGCAACGACTCAGCATAAATCGGGTCATCTTCAATGGCTAAGAGGCGGATGGCTGGCATGTAGTAAAATGGTTAAAAAATAGCATAGGGCAATTTATACAACTATTTCAAAAATCCGCATGCAGGCTGCATTATCCATTCAAACCAAATATCTACCGAAGTAGCACACGGTTTCATTTCATGATTTACCCGTTCGATAAAGCATTTTCCCCGACCATTCATATTAATAAATCATCTTTATTTATAATTAGTCTAAATAAACTTTCGTTTTTCTTTTACTTTCAAGTTCTTTGCAATTCACTCGTCGAACATGAAGCCGACAAACGTAATTGTAGCAGACTCTCATGAACTGGCCGTAGCAGGTGCCCGGCACTTGGTCAAGCAAGTATTTGACCTGGAGGTGAGCACTGTGGTGAAAGATTTCAAGACGCTCGAAGAAGCGACGGAAACTAAAGCTCCCACCCTGCTCATTACCGACCCCTATACTGTTGCAGGCCTGCAAACAGGGGAATTCGTGCAATACCTTGACCAGCACCCTCTGATTTATCCTCTCCTGATCATTTCCAAAATCGATCAAAATGACCTGGCGACATTGATCAAACGAAAAACCATTGGCATTATCACCAAAACCTGCAGCCAACGGGAGATCGTGACGGCCATGGAGGCTCTGCAGCACGATGAAAAATTTCTCTGCAACAAGGTAGTAGAGGCGTTCATGCAGGCACAAACGTCACCTGGCGACGCAGAAAACGACACATCACTGTCTGACAGAGAAATAGAAATAGTTCACTACATAGCAGAAGGTCTGTCGACTGAGGAAATTGGAGACAAGCTCCACCTCAGCCCCCATACTGTTCACGCCCACCGAAAGAATATCCTTAAAAAAATGAATGTGAAGACGCCTGTAGAGCTGATCGTCAAAGCATTCCGGGAAAGAATTCTTACTCTCTGAAGCTTTTTCTAATACTACCAGTAGCAGTCGTCGATCCCCTGAGCTAGTAAATCCCTCACTCCTGCCAGCCTTCAAATACCCTTTTTCCAGCGATTGACAGCCCTCCTTTGTCGGCATACTTTTGCATTATTTAAAATCAATCTAAATAATGAAAAGCAAATCATCCCATATACTTGTCGCCGTCATTGGCATATTGTTGTTCAGCCAGTGCTCGCAAAAGCCAGAGTCGGCTTCCTCGGCTGACGTAGCGGCGGGCGTCCCGGCTTCCAAAAAAATCATCAGCATTGGTGGCACGCTCTCTGAAATTGTGCACGAGTTAGGTCATGGCAATGAAATCGTGGCAACCGACAAAACCAGCACCCGCCCCAAATCGCTGCAGAATCTGCCGTCAGTGGGCTACCGCACAGGTATCAAAGCGGAAGGGGTGCTCTCTCTTGAAGCCGATCTGATCCTGGCCGAAGAGGGCTATATCAATCCTGAGGTCATTACCCAACTGCAAAGCTCCGACCTCAGCGTCCACGCTTTGAAACATGAACCCAATTTGTCTTCCACCAAAAACCTGATTACCTCAATTGGCAACATACTGGGTGAGGAAGAAAAAGCTCAATCACTTATTGCCGACCTGGATGCCGATTTGAGAACTCTGGATTCACTGAAGGCAGGCACAAGCAGCAACCCCAGCGTGCTGTTTGTTTTTGCCCGTGGCATGGGCTCGCTGAGCATCAGTGGGAAAAACACCTTTGCCGAACAGCTGATCAGCATGGCCGGTGCCAGATTTGCCGTGGAGGAGGTTTTTGACTTCAAACCCTTGACCCCAGAAGGGCTGGTAGCTGCCAATCCCGACTACATCTTGTTTTTCGAAAGTAGCCTCGAAAGTCTGGGTGGTGTAGAAGGTGCCTTACAAATTCCTGGCATCATGCAAACCACCGCCGGGCAAAAGCGGCAGCTCATCGCTATGGATGGCTTGTGGGTCTCAGGCTTTGGTCCTCAGGTGGGTAAAGCAGCAATCCACCTGGCAAAGGCCATCTATCCTGAATTGAACACTGCCACACCACAAGCAGCACAATAGCATGGAAGGCAGCACTTTATCGGTCAGCAAAAGCAAAGCAAACCCCGTCCAGTTAGCACTCGGTGGACTGATCCTGCTGCTCATCGCCACGATGGTTGTTTCACTAAAAGTGGGCGCCCTGGCCATCTCCCCTGCTCAGCTGTTCAGTATCCTGCTGCAACCGTTTGGCGTGGAATTGGCAGAATTCTCTAGTCGGGAGGCGACTGTTTTACTGTCCATCAGGATTCCCCGTTTACTGCTTGGTGTAGCTGTGGGTGCTTCCCTGGGCATCTCCGGTGCGTCACTGCAAGGCCTTTTCCGAAACCCACTCGTTGAACCGGGCATCATCGGTATTTCGAACGGAGCAGCTCTCATGGCCGTGATCGTGCTCGTATTCGGCGCTTCCCTTAGCGCATGGATTTCACCAAACCTGGTTCAATGGCTTTTGCCAGTATCAGCTTTCGGCGGCAGCGTGATCGCGACCTACCTGGCATACCAATTCAGCAAAGGCGCCCACAGCACCGATGTCACCCTCCTCATTCTGGCAGGTGTAGCCATCACTGCCCTCTGCGCTGCCCTCATGGGCCTGGTGATCTTTCATGCCGATGATACAGCATTGAGAACTTTCACCTTCTGGAGCATGGGCGACCTCAGCGGAGCCACATGGGAAAAGATGGGCTTTGCCATCTGGCTGATCATCCTCCCTGCGCTGGCCCTGATTGGGCAAGCGACTCCGCTCAATGCCATTGCCCTGGGTGAATCAGAAGCCCGCCACCTGGGAGTGGAAGTAGAAAAAGTAAAACACAAAGTGATCCTGCTGAGCGCTTTAGCTGTAGGAGCAGCCGTGGCCATGGCAGGTGCCATCGGTTTTATCGGATTGGTGGTGCCTCATATACTTCGAATGGCCCTGGGCCCTGACAACAAGCTGATCCTGCCAGCGTCAGCCATCGGTGGCGCTATCCTGCTCACCGTAGCTGATATGATCGCCCGCACGATTGTGTCACCCACGGAGCTGCCTATCGGCATTATTACTGCGCTGATGGGCACGCCCTTCTTCATCTGGCTGCTAGTATCTGCCAAAAGAAAACGCATCCAACTTTAACCCGCACCATGTTCCAGGCCAAAAACATCAGCTACTTAGTAAAAGACCGGAAAATCCTCGACCAGGTATCAGTGGTCGTATTTCCTGGCAAAATCACCGCTATTGTGGGACCCAACGGCGCCGGTAAATCTACCCTGCTGAAAACCCTTAGCCAGGACATCGTCCCCCAGGGCGGGCAGATAACACTCAATGGCGAACGAGTCAATCGTTACACGTCGGCTGAGCTGGCAAAGCTGAGAGCGGTTTTGCCACAGAAAACGAATGTGACCCTGCCTTTTACCGCTCTTGAAGTGGTGCTGTTGGGGAGGATCCCGCATACCACATCCGCCAAAGAGAACCTGCCAGTCGCCCTGGAGGTGATGGAAGAAGCCGACGTGCTGCACCTGAAAGACAGGGTGCACCAAACGTTGTCGGGCGGCGAGCAGCAGCGGGTACACCTGGCAAGGGTGCTGGCCCAGCTTCACTATGAAAAGGAGCAGCCCACCTACCTGCTGCTGGATGAGCCTACCTCCAGCCTCGACATAGCCCAGCAGCATGGCTTGCTTTCGGTGGCCAAAAAGCGCTGTGAAGAAGAAGGATTTGGCATCGCTGCTGTGATCCATGACCTCAATCTGGCAGCCCAGTATGCCGACTACTTTCTCTTCATGAAAAACGGTAAAGAAGTCGGTCAGGGGCCCAGCCAGATGATGCTGAGGAAGGAAATGATCGAGCGCACCTTTGAGCATCCGGTGGAGCTGATCTACGCCAAAGACAACGAAATACCGCTTATCTATACCAAGGGGTACTGCGCCCTGGAGTGTGCACTTATCAAAGAACGAAACATAAACTACGAGATAAATGGAAAGCTTAGTCATTGACAGAAAAGACCCCATTGCCCTGAAAAAGGCATGGGAGCAAATGCAGGCCGCTCAACCCGGCACACGCATCCGCAATGCCGCCATGGAGTTGGGCGTCAGCGAAGCAGAGCTGCTGGCTACAGAGGTGGGACCTAACTGCATCAGGCTGGAAGCCACTGAAACAAACACCTGGCCAGCGCTGCTGTCGAGGTTGCCGGAGCTGGGCCATGTGATGTCGCTCACCCGCAACGACGCCTGCGTACTGGAACACAAGGGCAAGTTTCAGAAAATCGACATCATGGGTGAAGGTGCCAGGGCCATGGCTACCGTAATAGGCCCCATTGAATCAAGGGTGTTTTTTGCTGCCTGGCATGTGGGCTTTGCGCATGTCAGTGAGAAGCAGGGTCGTACACTCAAGAGCCTGCAGATCTTTGACAAAGCGGGAGAGGCCATCACCAAAATCTATCTTCAGGAAAAAAGCAACGAAGAGGCTTTCTGGCAGCTGGTAGAAGACTACCGCTCACCCAATCAGGAGGCATATCAGCCAGTCACCCCCTTCGACGCAGCTGAATTTTCGACAGACATCGACCAGGAAGTATTCTTAAAAGAATGGAGCGAGCTAAAGGACACCCACGACTTCTTCGGCATGCTGAGAAAACACAAAGTGCACCGTCACCATGCCATGGAGCTGGCTAACGGCACTTTTACCTATCCCCTTTCGACCAACCAGCTGCAGCACGTGCTTGAAACGGCTGCTGCCAGCAAGCTGCCCATCATGATCTTTGCCGGCAACCGGGGTAACCTGCAAATCCACCAGGGCAGGGTGCGCACCATCCGTTTGATGGAAGGCCAGGACCGTTGGCTCAACGTGCTCGACCCCGAGTTCAACATGCACCTCAAACTGGAAGAAGGTCAAAACGCCTGGGTGGTCAGCAAGCCTACCACCGATGGCACTGTTACCAGCATCGAAGTATTCGACAAAGACAAGCAACTGATTGTGCAGTTTTTCGGCCTGCGCAAACCCGGCATTCCTGAGCTCAAAGTCTGGAAAGAACTGGTAGACTCCCTTCCCAAACTCTGAGATGAAAAATAACTATAGTGTTTCTTTGTTATTGGCCTTAGCACTGTTCGGCGGGCGACTGAAAGCACAGGATAGTCTGAGCCAATATGTGATGGACGACATCGTCATCACAGGGCAGTTTGAACCCCAGTCGGTGGGAAAATCGGTGTACCAGGTGCGCACCATTCCTATGGAGCGGATCATGGCACAGGGAGCTACCCAGCTGCAGGATGTACTTAAAACAGAACTTAATGTGCGGTTTTCTCAAGATCTGACCCTGGGAGAATCAAGCATGACCCTCCAGGGGCTGGGCGGACAGAACATCAAAGTGCTGGTCGATGGCATGCCACTGATCACCCGGGAGGGCACTTCCAATTCGGGAGCACTTAATCAAATAGATGTCAATAATATCGAACGCATTGAGATCGTAGAAGGCCCCATGTCGGTGGTGTATGGCGCTGATGCGCTGGCCGGTGTGATCAATATCATCACCAAAAAGCCAGAAAACGGCGGCCTCGACCTGGATGCCCGCATTCAGGAAGAAACAGCTGGCTCAGAATATGGCTTCAGCAAGGGTGTTCACAACCAAAGCTTAGGGGCCGGTTATACTTTGGGCCGCTTTTATGCGAAGGGCAGATTCACACACAACCGATTCTTTGGTTGGCAGGGCAGTGCCGAAGGGCGCGACAAGCAATGGAACCCCAAAACCCAGTGGCTTAGCACCGGCATGGTCGGCTACAAGGCAGAAGGCGCGGAACTGTTCTACAAACTGGACTATCTGGATGAGTCGATAGACAACCCGGGGCTGTTCAACGGTACGGAAGCACTCGACCAGGCCTATATCACCAAAAGGTTCAATCACCAGCTACAGGGCAATGCACGATTGTCCGACAAGCTGGGCTACAATGGCGCTGTTTCCCTGATCAACTTCAGCCGGAGAACCTTAAGCACGACAGTAGACCGGGAAACCGGCGATGTGAGACTCGCTTTGGGCGCTGGTCTTCAGGATGAATCAGGATATGATGGCGTGAGCCTTCGTGGCACCTTTCAATACAAACTCTCCTCTCAATGGTCTTTTCAACCCGGCAATGACATCAATGTGGAGCAAGGAGAGGGTGCCAGAATTGACCCTGCATCGCCCTGGCTCAACGATTTTGCTTTTTTTCTGTCATCGGAGTACACCCCGAACAGCAAGGTAAATATCCGGCCAGGGCTGCGGGTCGTTCGAAATTCTGTTTATCAGTCGCCGCCGGTGATTCCTTCAGTAAATACCAAATTTCAGCTGGCGGAAAACCTGACGCTGAGGGCTGCCTACGCCAGGGGCTTCCGGGCGCCTTCGTTGAGAGAGCTGTATTTCAACTTTTACGATGCCAGCCATGCCATTGAGGGCAATCCCAACCTGGAAGCAGAGCTTTCGCACAGCCTGAACGGCGGACTTACCTGGAAACTGCTGGCTTCGGCCAATCACTTTCTGGAAACTACGCTGAGTGGATTTTATAACCAGGTCGACAACATGATTGGCTACGGGCAGCTGCCCGGCAACAGCCTGGTGACCACTTATGTCAACATCGACAAGTTCAGGACCAAGGGTCTCAACTGGCAAACCACCTGGAGAACGCCTCAACTCGAAGTAAAAACAGGGTTTTCTTATACCGGGCGCTACAACCAGCTGGCCGTTGACGACGAGGAGCTACCCGGGTTTACTTGGACGCCCGAAGCCAACCTGGTCACCACCTACACGGTGAACGGGGCAGGCATGAGCTTCAACCTGTACTACAAATACACAGGCATTTTGCCCAACTACGAAGTACAGACGAATGACGCTGGAGAACAGGTGATCCAGCTGGCCAAAATCAGTGATTTCCACATGGCCGACTTTACCGTGCAGAAAAGCCTTCTTCAAACCCTGCACCTTAATGCTGGCGTGCGTAACCTCCTCAACGTGACCAATATCAATAATACCTCCACGGCTACAGGCGGCGCCCACAGCACAGGAGGCAGCCGACCTATAGGTTACGGCAGGTCTTATTTCCTGGGCCTTGCTTTTCAACTGAAGTAAAAAATTTAACCTATTATCTAAAATAAGTCTAAATAAAAATAGTAATGAAAAACAGATCGACATTGAAAACATTGACGAGACTAGTGGCAATAGCCATATTGACACCCACGCTGCTCAGCAGCTGTGGCGACGACGAACCGGCACTGCCCGACAACGAAGCGGGCTTCCAGGCAGCTGCACTGAGCATGACCGAAGACGAGAGCGAACTGGAAGTAGTGATCACTTTCTCCCGGGCCCTTGACGTAGCTTCAGCCAGCGTGACCGTTGAATTGAGTGCAGAAAACGCTACTTACGGAGAAGAATTTACCACCACGCCCGCTGCCAGCGCCAATACCATCTCCCTGAGTGCCGCTGAAGGCGAGCAGCAGGTATCGTTCACCGTGTCCAAAAACGCAGATGTGTTCCTGGACGGAGATGAGGTGATCACGTTCACCATCGGGAGTGTAGACGAGGCGTTGGTGCCGGGTACTACTACCGAACTCACCCTCAGCTTTGCGGAGATCATTGCTGCACAGGGGCAAATGGACATCGACGGTGGAGGCGCTACCTACCCTAACAAGGTTTTCATTGACCTGAGTGCCAACCGCCAAACTGCCGTGAACCGTGACAGCTGGGACCTGGGCTTTTACACCGGCGACGACTTCCGGGTGATCCTCAATTCTTCTGTCACGATGTTTGCCCGTCCGCTGGAGAAAAAGGAGCTGGCTGAAGTAAGCGCGGCTGATACGGTGGGCTTTGCGGCTGCTATGAGCATCAACGCCTTTTCCACCGACGCCTTTGGTTGGATTGATGCTCCCGGCGGGGACCTGAGCGGTACTGCCATTGCTGAAGTATCGGCCACCGCTGGAAACAACACGGTGTACATCATCAACCGTGGTGAAGCGCCTGCTGCCACTGCCGGAGCGCCTGGTGCCAGCCGCGGCTGGAAGAAGATCAAACTGACTCAGACAACCAACGGCCACCTGCTGCAGTACGCCGATATTGATGCTACCACCTTCGACGAGCTGGAAATTGAGAAAGACGACAGCTACCAGTTTGTGTATGCTCATTTTGAAGACGGTGTGGTGGAGGTAGAGCCAGCTACTGACCGCTGGGATATTGCCTGGACGGCTTTCATGAACGAAACCAACTTCGGTGGAGGGCCCATCCCTTACTACTTCCAGGACATTGTACTGCAAAACACCGCCGGTGTGGAAACAGCCAAAGTAGAAGCAGCGACGATCACCTATGACGCCTTCAGCAGCAGCGACCTCAGCGGGTTGGAATTCAGCACCTCCGCCACAGGTATTGGCTCAAGCTGGAGAGTAACTGGCGGACCAGGCGGTAGCCAGCCAGGGGTGTATGAGGACCGCTTCTACGTCATCAAAGACGGCAGCGGCAACTATTACAAGCTAAAGTTCACCGCCCTTACCCAGGGAGGAGAGCGTGGCAAGCCGCAAATTGCTTACGAACTATTGGATTAGATCGGGAAATAGGTTTTGAGTTGATGCACGGTAAGGGCCGCCTCGGGAGAGGCGGCTTTTTGCTTTCTTTTGCCTCAGATTTGCAACAAAATCTTCCACGCAATGTCCACGTAGCCCTCGTGTAAATACTGCTGGGCCAGTTGATGGAGTGCCTCTTCAAATCCAGTAGGGTCGTTCTCAAATTCATCGACCAGTAGTTGCACTTTTTCGTGCTTGTGGTATTCTTTCACCTGCGCCTCTGAAGGCAGAAGCTCCACATTGGCCAGCATGCCCAGGTCGTTGCCGGTGAGTACGCTACTGAGCCGGATGCGCTCCGGTAGCTGGTCTATGCCAATGCCCTTTTTGTCCAATGGTTTGGGCACTTCAAACAAGGCATCACCATGAGCCCTGCAGTACCAGTTGCCTCCCATGCGGGCCACCAGGTCTACTTTTTCTGTGTCTACCCTGCCCTGCTCGTCGAGAATCTCTTTTTTGAAATGAATCAGCAGCACCTCACAAAGCACCAGCGTGCCTGCTCCACCCTGGTCGCCGAGGGGAATGATCTGCTTCACTTTGCACTCAAAAGCCGCCGGAGCCTCCGCCACTCTGGGTGGCTTCACCTTCACAGAGGGCGCCTCCGTAAAACCCGCTTTTACAAACTCATTCACGCCCCTGTCGTACTCCGTGCTCGACAGCGACATTTGCTGCACCATGCTGTAGTTCACAATATTGATCACCACCTCGCCATGCTCCTGCACATTGTCGAGGGTGTGTTTGGTGGTATTGTCACGCACTCTTCTGGAAGGTGAGAACACCAGAATGGGTGGATTGGAGCTGAACAGGTTAAAAAAGCTGAACGGACTCAGGTTGACATTACCCTGCTTGTCTACCGTGCTGGCAAACGCAATGGGCCTGGGCGCCACCACTCCCTGCATATAGGCATGCAGGGCCGGTACGCTTACGTCTTTAGGGTCGATGGTTACCAGCTGCTCCATATCACTTGATTTTCTTGTAGATCGCTTCGGCTATCAGCCTGGATCCGTCTGCATTGGGATGCACACCGTCGGGGAAGAGCTCGGGGTGGCCGGAAAGTGCTTTGTAGAGATTGATCTCTTTAGTCTTTGTCTCCTTCACCACAATTTCCACACTGGGCACTACATTGAAGCCAACGATCCGCTCGGAGATATCGAAGTTGTCCTCAAACACCGGCACTGGAAGGCATAAATAAATCCTGGGCGTACTTGGCAGAGCACTAAAGGTGCCAACGAATTCTATGTAATCGTCAATGAAGTCTGCCTTGTATTTCCAGTTCTGAGGCTTGCTGTCGTTAGTCCCCAGCTTAATAATCACAATGTCGGGTTGCCAGGCTAATACTTCCTGATATTTCGGTTCGTTCCAATATGGAAAGTCGCCCTTTTTCAACAGTGTTCTTCCGCTAACGCCATAATTCCTTACTTCATACCCATCACCAAGCAGTTGCCCCAGCACCTGCGGATAACGCTTGCTATATTCTTCAATTCCGTGACCTTCGGTGATGCTATCGCCAACACAGGCCACTTTGATTGGTTGGGCCTTAACCATAAAAAAACCTGCAAGCATAAGTGTGAGAAAAATCGATTTCATAGCAACGGCTGTTTAAATAGCAGGGAGAATTTCCGCCTTTACTTCACCAAAACCAATTCTTATCCCATCTTTTTCTGCAAAGCCACGCATAGTCACGGTATCGCCATCCTGAAGGAAGCTTCTCGTAGAACCGTCGGGCATTGGGATGGGCTTTGTCCCTTTCCAGGCGAGCTCTAGCATAGAACCATAACTGTCGGGTGTAGGGCCACTGATGGTGCCGGAGGCATACATGTCGCCCACGTTGATATTACAGCCGTTTACCGTATGGTGGGCCAGCTGCTGCCGGATGTTCCAGTACATGTGTTTGAAGTTGGACTGGCAAACCATCTTTTCTTTGCTTCCCTTTGGTTGAATCCCTACTTCCAGCTGGATATCAAAATTACTCAGTCCTTCCGTTTTCAGGTAGGGCAACACTTCAGGCTCCTGTTTCGGGCCCTCTACCCTGAAAGGCTCCAGGGCATCCAGTGTCACCACCCACGGAGAAACAGACGAGGCAAAGTTCTTTGCTAAAAAGGGACCCAGCGGCACATATTCCCAGGCCTGCATGTCCCTGGCCGACCAGTCGTTGAACAACACCAACCCGAAAATGTAATCCTCAGCTTTTGAAGTAGGAATACTGTTCCCCATCCCGTTTTCCTTGCAGGTGATAAATGCCATTTCCAGCTCGAAATCGAGGCGACCGCTGGGGCCAAACACTGGCTGATTTTTATCGCCGTCTTTCCGTTGCCCTTTCGGACGGCGAACAGGTTCGCCGCTTACTACAATAGAAGAAGCACGACCATGGTAGCCAACTGGCAGATGTAGCCAGTTAGGAAGCAAGGCATTTTCCGGATCTCTAAACATGGTGCCTACGTTGGTCGCATGCTCCTTGCTTGAATAAAAGTCGGTGTAGTCGCCTATCTTCACAGGCATTAGCATCTGCGCTTCCTTCATCGGCACCAGCAAGTCAGGCAGTAAATCTTCCTCGTCGCGCAGGTCTTCATTCTCATCATTCAGAAGGTCGGCGATTCGGTTTCTTAACGCCCTGTTTTTTTCCCTACCATAGGCCATAAGGTCGTTCAGGTATGGCTGAGCAAAAACACTTTCAGGCACGTGAAGCGCATCGAGAAAGCCCTCGTGAGCGAGCATTTTGAGATCAAGAACAAAGTCGCCGATAGCAACGCCGACCCTGGGTTCGGTGTCGGCAGTTCTAAAAATGCCAAAAGGAAGGTTTTGAATGGGGAAGTCAGACCCTGGCCTGACTTCTACCCATGATTTCAATGTGGGGTCGTTTGCTGTTATAATCATTTGTGGGTCATGTTCTTTCAACTACAACAAAGTTAAAAGAATGTATATGGAATGTTAGTTCCAAAGACCCTGAGCTACGAGAATTGCTTCTAATATACCATTTGGTAGTTCAAAACCTGCAAAGAAAATCCCGACACCAAACACTTTGTTCTTATCATTGATCACGCTTAATGCTACAGGCAATCCACAAACAGAAACCATGCTATAGAAAAACGAGAAGCACAATAAAAGAAACAATGTGATATAAGAATTTTCTACAAAATAGATGGCAAAAATCAATACGAAGATTGCAACGATACTCACCAGCAGGGAAATGTAAATCGGACGTTTTTCAACTATCCTGCTTATCGGTAATGAAAAGACAGCAGAAAGAAAAAGAACACCTGAAATGATCACAGAACTACCAACATCAAACACATGACCTATTTTGGGTTCTAACCAGTTTGGGAAAAGATTGAAAAGAATTGTAGTGGATACTCCGAAAGCAATACCTACAATGAAGGCATAGGTATAGTCAGATTTCTTTTTGTCTTCCTTTTTAACATCTGTGACGATGCCATCAAGGCTGTTCCCCATATTCTTCTTCATTAAAAACCCGGAGCCTGCAGTGATAACACCGCCTACTACAAAAGTTAAGGGAGCGCCCAGAAAGTCGACAAGGTCGACGATGATGGGTTCCAGCGCATATAGTGCGCCGTATACAATGGTGATAATCGCCATCGCTCTGGGTAATTTGTTTGATGGCGCAAACAGATCGATCGTAGAAATTGCAGGGCTCGTAAAAATACTCATGGAGGCAAGCCAAAAAACAATTAAGATGGGAAGTATCCACTTAAATGTTTCTCCCGGATCAATGATCAACGTAAAAGCAACCGACATAAATACCATGGCAGCCGCACTGATACCCGCGCTGATAATGGGCAATCTATTGCCTTTTGATTTGCGGAATCTATCTCCCAAAAGGCCAGCAATTGGCGGAGTCACAACCATAATAATCCCCTGTGCAATGAATAAAAATAAGGTTAGGTCATTAAAGTTGTACTTGTCGAGTAGAATAGGCTGGTAGTTATAATAGGCTATCCACCCAATGATTACAGAGGCATAAAGAGCGACAAGGCTCCATAATTGTTTCCATTGGATATTGTCAGAGGAGGATGAGGGTAACGATGCGGCTAGTTCCATTTTTTAGTAATGATTAATTGATGTCTCTTAGTTAATTACTTTATTTTTTCTCTTACATATCCAATTACGAGAATAAACCACCATTTGGATTTCCTGTTCGAAATTATTTTTCCATCAGCCTTTTTGGCCATACCTGTTTTGTGCCTGTGCCCACTAAAAAAACGAGCTCTGCAGCAAGTTGGCGGCATATTCATGGTACCAGAGAAGTTTCTCTACCACCGGCCACTCTCAGGGTTGGGCTCATGCGCTCACTCATAGCAAAACTTACAGCGTTAAAGAAACCATTGACCCCTACCCCATCATTGATCCATATTTTCATTACTTTTGCCCCTCGAATTTCAACAAAAGACTAGAAAAATATCTATGGCACTGGCTACCAAATACGACCCAACTCAGGTAGAGGACAAATGGTACAAACACTGGATGGAACAAGGCTTTTTCAAAGCAAGTGTGAACCCAGACAAAAAACCGTACACTATTGTCATTCCTCCGCCGAACGTCACCGGCGTATTGCATATGGGCCATATGCTCAATAACACCATACAGGATATCCTCATCCGAAAGGCACGTATGCAAGGATTTGAAGCTTGCTGGGTACCCGGGACCGACCATGCGTCAATCGCCACCGAAGCCAAAGTAGTGGCCATGCTCCGTGAAAAAGGCATCAAAAAGTCAGAAATCGGCCGTGATGAGTTCATGAAATATGCCTGGGAGTGGAAAGAAAAATACGGCGGAATAATCCTCGAGCAGCTAAAAAAACTAGGCGCTAGTTGCGATTGGGACCGCACTTCGTTTACCATGGATGCCGACTACTACAAGGCAGTTATTCGGGTGTTCGTCGACCTGTACAATAAGGGCTATATCTACCGCGGGCTACGCATGATCAACTGGGATTGCGAAGCAAAAACAGCGCTTTCCAACGAAGAAGTGATTTACAAAGAAGATGGCGAGAAGTCGCTGCTCTACTCAGTAAAATATGCCATCAAAGGCAGTCCCAACGAATTTGTAGTTATAGCCACCCAGCGACCAGAAACCATCATGGGTGATACTGGCATCGCGGTCAATCCCACCGACGAAAGGTACAAGCATCTTATTGGCAAACATGCCATCGTGCCTTTCGTCAACAGAGAAATACCAATTATCGCCGACGATTAT
Source organism: uncultured Roseivirgaceae bacterium (assembly GCA_964351395.1). GTDB lineage: Bacteria > Bacteroidota > Bacteroidia > Cytophagales > Cyclobacteriaceae > Imperialibacter. Next base: position 212,200 of record CAYGOF010000009.1, on the reverse strand, counting down.
GTAGACAAAGAATTTGGTACCGGCTGTCTGAAAGTAACGCCAGCGCACGACCCTAATGACTATGAAATTGGGCAACGTCACCACCTCGAAGTGGTTGACACCATCGACCTCGATGGTACACTGAATGAAAAATGTGGCGTACCCGCCTATTTAGGTAAAGACCGGTTTGTTGTTCGAAAAATGGTAGTAAAAGACCTTGAGGCGGCAAATATTTTGGTGGGTTCAGAGGAGTTCATCACCCGCATTGGTCGTTCAGAAAGAACCAATACCGTAGTAGAACCTAAGCTTTCGTTGCAGTGGTTCGTTAAAATGAAAGACATTTCGACCAGGGCCTATAAAGCGGTGATGGACGACGAGGTAAAACTGCACCCCAATAAGTTCAAGAACACCTACGCTTACTGGATGGAGAACGTACGTGACTGGTGTATCAGTCGCCAGTTATGGTGGGGCCACCGTATTCCGGCCTATTACTTTGGCGACGGAGAAAACGACTTTGTAGTAGCAGAGACGATTGAGGAAGCTTTAGCTATGGCTCAAAAAGCCAGTGGTAATGCTGCATTGAAAGCTGAGGATCTAAAACAGGACAGCGACGTGCTCGATACCTGGGCTTCCAGCTGGCTATGGCCTACAGAAACTTTTGGAGGCTTTGCCGACGAAAGTTTCAACAAAGCCACTGGCAAAATCGATCTTTCTAAAACCAAAGACCTGGGCTACTTCTATCCTACCGATACGCTTGTAACTGCGCCGGAAATTCTATTCTTCTGGGTGGCAAGGATGATCATTGCCGGCTATGAGTATACCGATCAGCGACCGTTTAAGGATGTTTACCTCACTGGTATTGTTCGTGACAAGCAGCGCCGCAAAATGTCGAAGTCACTGGGTAATTCTCCGGATCCACTTGACCTCATCCGTGATTTCGGCGCCGACGGCGTGCGTACAGGCATGCTTTTCAGCTCTCCTGCAGGCAACGACCTGTTGTTTGACGAGAAACTGGTGGAGCAAGGCCGTAACTTCTCTAATAAGATTTGGAACGCCTACCGACTTGTAAGTGGTTGGGAAATTGATGAAAGCCTTAGTGGTAAAGACAATGAAATGGCCATTCGTTGGTTTGAAAGCCGCTTTAACCAGTCGCTAACTGAATTGGAAGATCACTTTGAGAAGTTCCGCATGAGTGATGCGCTGATGACGGTCTACAAGTTGATTTGGGATGACTATTGCAGCTGGTACCTGGAAATGATCAAGCCGGCTTATCAGGCGCCTATCGACAGGGCCACTTACGATGCTACCATCAGACTGTTTGAGGACCTGATGAAAGTATTACATCCTTTCATGCCCTTCCTGACTGAAGAGCTATGGCATGCCATGAAGGAAAGAAGTGTTAAAGACTGTATCATAGTAGCTGAATGGCCAGAGAAAAAACCATTCGACACGGAACTGCTTGAGCAGGCCGGATGGGCATTTGAAGCGGTAAGTCAGTGCCGAAATACCAGAAACGCCAAAGGGCTTTCTCCAAAGGAAGCGTTGGAACTTCTTATTAACACGCAAAAGAAAGAGCTGTATGAGTCCTTCATGCCCATCATGCAAAAGTTGGCGAATTTGAGCTCGGTGAGCTTTACTTCCGACAAAGTAGACAATGCTACCCAGTTTGTCATCAAAGGAGATGAGTTCTACATTCCGATGAGCGAAAAGATTGATGTGGAAGCAGAAAAGAAGAAAATGGAGGAAGAGTTGGCTTATACCAAAGGATTCCTGGCTTCTGTAATGAAAAAGTTAAGCAACGAACGCTTTGTAGCAGGCGCTCCCGAGCAGGTGGTGGCCATGGAAAAACAGAAAATGGCAGATGCTGAATCGAAAATTAAAAGTTTGGAAGAGGCGTTGAAGGGTTTCTGAATCGCAGATTTCCAATCTGAATTTAGGAATCGGGGCTTTAGATAATAAAGGAAACCGGGCGGAGATGTCCGGTTTTTTATTTTGCAATTCCGATTTAGTGCAAGGTGATAAGCAAATAATCTTAAAATCGTTCTTAGGCAAACTTTTTTCCTACCTTTCACCTTTTACTAATTCACAAATTGAACTTATCGAATGAAAATCGGCAAAGAAAAAGTGGTTTCCATCCACTACACATTAAAAGACAATGAAGGCACTACGCTCGACTCCAGCGTCGGCGATCAGCCACTACTATACATCCACGGCATTGGCAATCTGATCCCGGGAATGGAAGAAGGCCTGGAAGGAAAAGGCAAAGGCGACAAAGTAGCAATAAAAGTAAGCCCCGAAAAAGGCTATGGCGTTCGGGATGAGCGAATGATCCAGAAAATGCCCCGCAGTGCCTTTGGTGACCAAAAAGTAGAAGTAGGCATGCAGTTTAATGCGGGCACTAAAAATGGCCAGCAGGTAGTGACCGTTACTAAGGTCGAAATGGATGGCATCACTATCGATGGCAATCATGCACTCGCAGGCGTTGAACTTAACTTTGATGTTGAGGTACTTGACGTACGTGATGCCAGCAAAGACGAACTGGCCCACGGTCACGTGCATGGCCCGGGCGGGCACCATCATTGATTAAACACCATCGGATTACAACCGAAACAATTACTTACCGACGTCATCTCGATCCGACAGGTGAACGATTAGTGCCTTGGAGTTGATACAGAGTTCTTCTTCTCCAAGTTGCCTCGCACCATTCGATATTCAAGATGACGTTGCTTTTTAAATGCGAGTCGCCTCTGGAGTCAAGTCTATTTAATTAAATCCTTATTTTTGCGATCAATCCTATCAACACCATGAGCGTCGCCACTGAACTAACCACAAGAAGTAACTCCCAATGTGAGCTTTGTAAAGCTACCGGTGAGTTCACTGTATACACAGTGCCTCCCCAGGAAATTGAAAGCATAGACCATAGCCTCTTTTTGTGTGAAACGTGCCTGGCTCAAATAAACACTCCTGATTCTGTGGACCCAAACCATTGGCGTTTTTTAAACGACACGATTTGGAGCGAATTGGCTGCCGTGAAAGTAGTTTCCTACCGCATGCTCCACCAGCTGCGTGCCGAGGGCTGGCCTCAGGATTTAATCGACATGATGTATATGACGGAGGAAGAACTGAAATGGGCGGAGGCTACACTACAGGCAGATGGAGATGCTAAGGTGGTTCACAAAGACAGCAATGGTGTTGTGTTGGCTTCAGGCGACACAGTTGTGCTTGTAAAGGACTTAGACGTTAAAGGTGGAGGGTTTACCGCAAAACGTGGCACCGCTGTTCGAAACATCTCGCTTGTCGCTGATAATCCAGAGCAAATAGAAGGCAAAGTCAACGGACAAGAAATCGTATTGCTCACAAAGTATTTGAAGAAATCTTGACATTCATTCAGTCGAAAATCAAACCAACTGCCTCTACATACAGTTCAGATACGTCAGGCCGAAGAAAAACAATCGCTAATTCTTGGGCCTTTCTGGACTTGGATGACTATTTTGAGTGCCGCTTATTAATGTTTTATGCTCTTAACGAGCTAAAAATTTAATCTAAGCTACTCTTACTAATAATTTTACTAAAAATTAATAGTCGTTTTGACATGTCGGTGAGGCATTTTTTCATTTTTATATTTTCCATTATCCCGCAACTACTTTTCGCTACGTTTCAGGAGAAAGAGGAATCTATAGCCAATCGGCTAACCCAAAGTAAACAGCTGATTGACGAAGAGCATTTTGCTGAGGCCATTACAATCCTCAAAGGCATAAGCCAGGAAAATATTGTTCCAGCTACGCAGCTCGAAGTATATTTATCATTTGTCGAAGTTGCTATCAAGGTTTCTGACTATACCACCGCCGAATTCTATCTGGAGCAAATCGATGGTATGGACTCCGATTTAACAGGAGAATGGAGCAATAAAGTAAGGATAGAGCTCAATCGAAATGTCTTATTGTTTCGTTTAGGCGACTACGACCTGACCCTAAAAAATTGTTTACGGATTACAAAGTTAATACAAGGAAGAGAAGATGAAGAGTACTTCTTGCGCTTTCAAAACCTGATTGGGCTCTGTTATACGAAAAAATTTAAAATGGATAGTGCCTTTCAATACTTTGACATCGCCATCAAGGGCTACAAACGGCGCCAAGATGATATCCGTTTGGCAAATCTATTGCAGAACAAGGCTTTTGCATTCATGCAGCACGGCCTCAACGATTCTACAGAATCCCTTCTTAATGAATCTATCAATCTGGCAGTGCTGGGAGGCAATAGGGAACTTACAGTTGAAGGGATTATGCTTCTTGGTAAGTTATTCATCATCAGAAAGCAACTACCAACTGCCAAGTTATTCCTTGACTCAGCTAATAGGCATTTAAATTCCGAACACCTGGATTTAATTGACACAAAGCACGATTTGGCAAAGTACTACTCTGAATTGTACCTGGCAGAGCCAAATTACCAGGAAGCTCTAAAATGGCTCGTAAGAACAGAGGCATTGGAAGATAGCCTGGAGAACAAAGAAATCCTACTTCGAATTGCCCTTGCCCCTTCCAGACAAACCATACAAAATCAGGAAAACCTTCTAAGTGAAAACAAACAGATGGTGATCATACTCAGCGTAATGATCATGCTTGTGATTATCATTCTGTTTTTGCAAAGCAGAATTTTACGGATAAAGAGTAGGTCAGCGGCTCAATTGCAAAGTCAAAATCAGGAGATTCAAGATCAGAACAGTGAACTTCAACTTCAAAGTGAAGAATTAAATCAACAAAAAGCGTACATCGAAGATAGAAACAAGCGACTTGAATTTTATCTCAAAAAACTAGAACTACTGGCCACTACCAATTATGTAAATCGAGGTGAAAGTGAAAAAGCTTTTGTTAAAATATGTAAAGCAGCTCAAAAAACATTACAAGCCAGCAGGGTAAGCCTATGGGTTTACGATGAAATAGCTGACTCTATTGTTTGTAAGATTCTTTTGGAAAATGGCAAGCAATTAGCCAGTGGGCAAACGCTATTCCGTAAAGACTATCCGTCATACTTCGCTGCCATTTCTAAAAAAGTACCAGTGGTTTCGGAAGACACTTTCAACGATAAAGCCATGCTTGAATTCGCCAGCAGTGGTTACCTGGCAGAGCAAAATATTAAGTCCCTCCTTGACGCCCCTTTTCTGATAAACGGACAACTAGCAGGGATTATCTGCTGTGAACAAATCGGTGAGACCAGGAAATGGCACCCAGAAGATGCCATTTTTTTAAGCACGCTTTGCGACTTCGTATCAATCTCGCTGCTTGGCGATAAAATCAGGAGGCAAAACCAGGAACTCACCGAGTCAAACGAACGGCTTGAGGCGGCCGTAAAGAAAAGAACATCTGCGCTCGAACAACAAAATCAGCAGCTGACCGAGTACGCATTTATCAACTCCCATCTACTGCGGGCACCGCTGGCGAGAATTCTGGGGCTTTCTCAATTATTTGCGAGCGATATCTCCTACCTGGAAGACCAGGAAATGGTGGCCTCCTTGATTTCATCGACTGAGGAACTCGATCAAATTATAAGACGGATCAGTCAGGTGTTGTACCAAGGCACTAACCTGACAAGAGAAGACATCAACCTGATGATTGAAAAGAACTTCAGCAAACTCCCAGGCGAAAATTTGGATTAGTACCTTATCCGTCAAAAAACCAACAATCCGATGTGGACCTGCCCTTTATGTAAGCACAGCTTTTCCAGAGAGCATCAATATCACTCCTGCAACGACCGAACACTAGAGAGCTTTTTGGAACGAAGAAAACCAGCAATCGTGGAGTTGTTTTACTATTTCATTGACCAATACAAACAGATAGGTGATTTCGAAGTTCACCCTGCAAAGACGCAAATCGGTTTCGGTGCTAAAATAAGATTCGGCTATATTCCGAGGGTGGGGAAAGAATTCATTGATGTAGCGCTTACCCTACCTAAAAAATACGAAGACAATCTTTGCTTTCACCGAATCGGAGAGGTGCCAGGCATCCAGATCTACCAGCATTATCTTAGGCTCATGCACAAAGAAGACATCAACGATGAAGTGAAGAAGTATATGAAGTTGGCCCTAGACTATGGGAATAAAAAGTTTGAGGGTTAGCGGAAAATAACCACCTGGGCGATCAAATCATCAAAGATGTCGGCAATTGTCACGAAATTGAAAAATTTGTCACTTCGTACGAAACCTTTTTATAGCCACCACAGTATGCAATACATTTGATGGCATTTTTTAAATTCTCAAAACCGCACTTATCCTTCCATTTCAATCTAGCATCCAATTTTAGCCGTTTTTTCAAAGTGATTGGAATCTCTTAAAGTGACATTCTAACAATTGTTCCGCATGTTCGCTAACTTTGCATTTGTATGCCGAAAACCTTGTTCTTGACTTTTTTTCTATGGATACCGTTGACCGCCTTTGGCCAATCATCGCTACCACCAAGCGTGGATCCATCTGCACCAAACGACGAGACTGTCCAGCATATCGACTCAGTTATCGCCTCCTTCAAACAAGGAAAATGGCAGCAGGTTGTAGCCATGTTCGACTCCATTGTTTCCAATAACTATTTTACCAACAATCAGCTTTATTATGCGGTGAGCAAAAGCCTGGAAAGTCTTTCATTAGAAACACCAGAGCCTTCGAAAAAGGATTCATTGCTAAACGCTTCCCATGAGATTTATGAAGCAAGTGTTAGCGAGTGGGGCGACCAGGTAATGGAAGGCGGAATTGACTTAAAGGTTTACGCTATTGCAGAAACATCACCAGAGCCTTTGGGTGGAATGAAGGAGTTCAAAACCTACCTTCAGTCCAATTTGCGATACCCCTCCACCGCCATTAAAGAAGAGATAGAGGGCAAAGTATTTCTCCAGTTTGTCATCAACAAAGATGGCTCATTAGATGCAATAAAAATCATCAAAAGTCTTTGTCAGGCCTGTGATCAAGAAGCCATACGACTGATCAAAGAGGGGCCTTTGTGGAAACCTGGTTACCAAAAAGGCCAACCTGTGTTCGTGCAAATGGTGATGCCGATTGCTTTCAATCTAAAAAACTACCAAAAAGGATTGAAGCTCAAAGACTCCAACTAACGCTAGACTGGCATACCTTGGTGGATTTAGTATATTTGAAGAGATTGAAAGCTTCAACCATATGCCAGTCACTAAACGCAGACATTTCCTAAAACAAAGTTTAATGGGAGTTGGAGCGCTAGCCTTGGTTCACCCTTCCTATTCACTTGAATCGCGTCGTCACATGATTGCCAGCCAACCAGGTATTGCCATTCAGCTTTGGACCATTCGAAACGAAATTGAACAAGATCTCGACGGATCCCTTCAAAAGCTAAAGTCACTCGGGTTCGACTATGTTGAATCAGCGTTCTTTCCTGAAGGGATCAGCATTCAACAGGCTGGGAAAGCATTGAAGAATGCAGGACTAAAGGTCTGCTCAATTCATTGTGAAATGCCTGAAGGAGCTGAAAAAGACAGGTGGCTGGAGCTACAAGAAGCGTATGATTGCCGTACAATGATTTGGCATGGATGGCCAAACAATGATCTTTATAAAACCGATGATGGCATTCGACGGCTTGCCGACACCTACAATGCTGCCAATGAATTTGCACAGGACAATGGTCTTCGCTTTGGTCTGCATAACCATTGGTGGGAATTTACTCCCCATGCCGATGGGAAACTGCCAATGGACTTGCTCCTCCAATACATGAATAAAGACATATTTTTGGAAATAGATACCTATTGGGTGAAAGTGGCTGGATTAGACCCTGCAACTATTGTGAAAAAATATGCCAATAGAGCGCTCTTTATGCATATCAAAGATGGCCCGGCTTTATCGCCTGACGACAGCATGGTCTCATTAGGCAAAGGCAGCCAGGATTTTCCCTCGATTATCAAAGCCGCCGGAAATAATGCCGAATGGCTGGTCATTGAATTTGACAAATGTGACTCGGATATTTTCCAGGCACTGGAAAACAGCATTACTTATCTTGAAGGAATCCTTCAAAAGTAAATTAGGCTAAGCAACAGCATAAGCTGCATCAGTTACCACTCGCTGATAAAATTTAGCTGTCTTTTCGCTAAATTTAAACGGGAACTACAAAAACAAACACATGGCTGCTATATCCAAATCATCCTTCCAATTTCTAAAAGAATTGAAAGCCAACAACAATAGGGAGTGGTTTACAGAAAACAAGCCAAGGTATGAGATAGCAAAAGTGGAATTTGAGGCCTTTATTGAAGACCTCATTGCAAGAATTACCGCATTTGATCCAGCTATTGGACACCATAAGGCGAAAGATTGCGTTTTTCGAATCTACAGAGATGTGCGTTTTTCAAAAGACAAGTCTCCTTATAAAACGCACTTTGGGGCACATGTTACATCAGCTGCAAAAAGATCAGAAATACATACCCGTGCCGGCTATTATATTCACCTGGAACCTGGCGCCTCCATGCTTGCAGGTGGCGCTTACTTACCAGAAAAGGAATGGCTCAAAAGTATCCGGCAGGAAATTGATTACAATGGCACTGAACTTCATAAAATATTGGACGCTAAGGATTTCAAAGATGTATTCGGTCAGATTGAGGGTGAAAAACTAAAAACGACCCCTAAGGGATATGCAGCTGAGCACCCTGAGATTGAACTCCTTAAACAAAAAAGTTTTCTTGCCAGCCATCAACTCAGCGATAGTCAGGTAACATCCTCAGACTTTCTCGATCATGCTGCGAGGGTATTCAAGGTGCTCTATCCATTTGATGAGTTTCTTAACCGCAGCAAGGAATAAACAATTCAAGGTCGCTGGGCTATCTTTACTTAAGCTAGTGAACAATCCAGGTTGGGTATCGTAATAAAATGCCCGATCTAGGAAATTCCGAAATCATATTGCTTATCTCAGTTGGCCAAATGGCCATGCTGACGGCTGGCTCACTGCGAAGCTGGTCCATTCCCTATAGCCAATAGGTTAAACAGAAAAGGCATAAACAACGAGGAATATTAGTGATAGTTACGGAAAACACTACCAGAAAAACTAAGAACGAATTTGCGCGAACCGGTAAAATAAGCTTCCAAATATTTTTCTTTTTTGAGGAATCATATTTAAATTTATATATCAATAATTGATTTATCAATAATGAAAGACGATTTGTCGCAAGTAGTGCTATTCATGCTGGATCAGACTAATAAGCTGGCCAAGCAGTACTCCCAAAAAGAACTCGACAAAAGGGGCGCAGACATTACAGTAGATCAATGGGTGCTGCTTAAGCTGATTGAACAAGATCCGGGACTTTCACAGCGTGACCTGGCCGAAAAATCGATCAAGGACCCTGCCTCAATTACCAGAATGCTGGATTTGCTTGAAAAAAAAAGGCTTATTCAAAGAGAGTCTATTAAAGGCAACAGAAGGCAATACAGTATTTCAGTTTCCCACGATGGCCAGGAATTTATAGAGAAATACATGAAGATGGTTCAAAAGCATAGAGCAAAGAGCCTGGAAGGATTTTCAAAAAAGGAGGTCAATAAGCTAAAAGAGATGCTGCTAAAAATTCAATTGAATATGATTTAAAAAAAATTTGTCCAATTAATTGATATATCAACTATTGACAATGATTAAAATAGTAATTACAACCCTTGGGATTTTCTGCCTAACCGTTGCTATGCGCCATAATACTGGTTTTTCAAGTCAAACAAATAGCGTAAGAAGAAACGGAATGGAAGTCTCATGGGTATTTGGAGGGGACCAGGTTCACTTTCAAATAAGTGCTCCAACAACAGGTTGGGTAGCCATTGGCTTTAATGAGACCGATCAGCTAAAAAACACCTACCTGATCATGGGCAGCGTGGCCGACGAAACGGTAACGGTATTAGAGCATTTCGTAGTAGGGTCAGAAGATTACCGATCCGTTGAGACTTTCGGCGCACCCAAATTAATACACGGCACTGAAGGCAAGGAAGACACAAAAGGAACGGTAATTAAATTCTCGTTGCCGGTAAAGGCAATAGATAGCTATCGCAAAGAGCTAAATAAAGGTAACACCTATTTTCTTTTAATGGCTTTCAGCCTGGCCGACGACTTCCAGCATCATTCAATAATGAGAACGCAAACAAAAATTCAATTATAGTATTCAAAAAAACTCCAATCATGAAAACAAACATTTCAAATATTTTGGTCATCGTATTTGGCGCCTTGGTCTTTAGTGTCGCACAAGCCCAGGATCCCAGCGTAGAACAAATAAAGAAGACAATTAGTCAATTCGCAACGGCAGCCGACTATCAAGACCCTATCATCATGGAAGAAGTACTGGACGCCAATTTTAGGGTAGTGATGAACGGGCTCTTCGGTTCAGAGGGAGTTGCCATCATGACACGGGAAGAATACCTCTCCAAAATCAAAAACAAGGAATTTGGTGGAGAAAAAAGAGAGCTAACCATTGCAAACGTAACTATCAATGGAAAAACTGCAAATGCGTTGGTAACTTTCAGGGTAAGCAAAATGACGTTTGTTTCTACACTCCTCCTCGTGCTGACTACAGATGGGAGATGGAAGCTAGTCGCTGACTTGCCAAGCGTCATTTAAACTGAGGCCTGAGGGTTTTTGGAGTTAAGTATCGAACAATGAAGACATCAATACTTATCCGGAGTTTGCTGAGGAAACATTGGGTGATTCAATATCAATCTTCTTGGAAGGTCACTGGGAGCTCAAAGCGCCGTCTGCTCGAGCAGTTCCCGCAATGCACTCATCGATTTCACCATTTGGTAATGTACAATGGGGTCGGTAATCAGTCGTGGCACAGGACTTGGCTTGGTACTCACCTGATAGCTGATTTCAACCGTATCAAAGCCGATGTATTTTACTGACCATTTTCCGTCCACCTGTTCCATGCGATCAACCCCCTTCTTCACAGGGAGAACATCGTCGACGCTTTGAAGCACTACTTCAACAAGGTTGCCATTTTTAATCAAAGTATGCCTAAGTACAGCATCATGGTCATTCAATGGCCAGGGTAGATCATATTCGATGTAAGTCACCCATGATTCATTTTGGCTATTCATGACATCGTAGGCCCCGGCACCGAGATTCCACTTCAACCCATTCTCTGCGTTTCTGAGCATATCAACTACTGATGACACTGAAGTTTTGGCAGTAAATACTGCTTTTACTTCCCTCACGTCGATACCAAATTTGTTTACAATCGGTCTTTCGTGAAGTGTGATGTTTTCTTTAGCATAGACTTGCTTGAAGGCAACTTCAACCGGAGTATTTTCAAGGTCAGTAGCAGCCGGCACGGCAGACACCAGAAATACAATAGCGAAAACGAACTTTAACATCTTTTATAGTATGATAATAATATCACAAGGACGAACGGCCGCAAAAATAGTTGCTATAAAGCAATAAAAAATTTATTTCTCGACCTTCAGCCTAAAAAAAGGGCATGAAAACCGCTAATTTTTCGATTAGATAAAGGGTGCAAGATAATTTCCTTCTGTTCGGGCGAGAGTATTCTCTTTTGTCTTCGTGTATTTAGTGTGGAGTCAGTCCTTTTTAAATGGAAAGCGGAAAGGGTATTACCCTCAAAATAGGTTTAGCTACCAATTCTATCGCTCCTTTTTTAAGGCATAAAAAAAGGCCTCAAAATTTTGAGACCTTTCCATTTAATCGTGTGAATTCTTTTATTTCTGCGATTCGTACTTTCTCTTGAAGCGGTCATACAGCATTTGCTGCTTGCCATCAAGAATGATCTGCCTTCCTTTTATGAAAGCGTTGGTCACCTTGCTTGTACGCATATCGAGAATATCCCCTTCAGAAACGACGATATTGGCATCCTTGCCGCCTTCGAGTGTTCCAGTAGTAGCATCAATACCCAAAATTTTCGCGGTATTGGAAGTGATCATTTTCAAAGCATCTTCCTTGCTTATGCCGCCATAGGCGGCCACAGTTCCTGCAGTAAATGGGAGGTTACGCTGCCCATGGAGTGTTTCATACGTTAGCCCCACCATTATTCCAGCCTTGGAAAGCAAAGCCGGTAGTTTATAGGCCAAATCATAGTCCTCATCGGCTCTTTCTGGAATTCTTTGAACGTCCGTCAGAAGCACTGGAATATTATTCTCTTTTAAAAAGTCGATGGCGTACTCGGCATCTGATCCACCTACCAAAACGATGCTAGCAGCCCCGTTGGCTTTAGCAAATTGAATACTCTCAAGAATCTCAGTTCTGTCGTCAGCATGCAAGTACAACTTTTTGGCTCCTGTGAAAACCCCTTTCATTGCTTCGAGGCGTAGGTTTGTGACCGATGGAGTAACTTCACTATAGGCTTTAGCATCAGTGAAGAACTTCTCCAATTTATCCAGTGACGCTTGATAATTAGGATTTTTACGAGCCTCAGTCTCTCCCATCCACCAGCGTGGACCAAAAGTTTTGGTAGGCCAGTTGATGTGTACACCATCATCGGCTTTATACTGAGCATCTTCCCAGTTCCAACCTTCGAGCATCATAATGGATGAAGTTCCTGTAACCAAATCACCTTGTGGTGTGCTCTGAGCTAGCAGAATTCCGTTGTAGCGCAGCGTAGCTATCACTTCAGAGTCAGTATTGTACGCAACAAGGCTTCGAACATGAGGATTCAGATCACCTACTTCTTCGCTATCAATAGTGGCACGAACAGATGATATGTCTTCAAGCCCCAATACTGTGTTTGGAATAATGAGCCCAGGGTACACATGCTTACCTGCAACGCTGATGACATCGAACTTCGACATATCTAAACGCACGGTAGTAGCATCACCAACGTTGGTGATTTTTCCATTTTCAAAGCTGATAAATGAGTTTTCAATCACCTGACCATTGCCAATATGAGCCGTTCCGTTCATTAGAAGAATTGGCTTCTCCTGAGGACCCACCGGCTCGGGCACCTGGGCTTTGGCCTGTGCTGCCATTAGCAGGCAGGCTCCAATTATATATGTTAATTTTTTCATGTGTATTTAATTTTTTTTTCAAAAGCCACATGGAATAGCCAAAATCCTTTTGAAAATGAAAAACCTTCTCTTTATGATTTTTTTTCATTCTCAGTGGATCTAGGACTCTTCAATGGCTATTTCATCTCTTTTAGCATTTAATGTAGACGATTAGTCTTCCTGAGAAACTTTGATCATATCACCAAGGTATTCATCCTCGCAATCCCATCTGTGCTTGTATTGACGTGAAGGTTTTTGCGTGGCAGCACCTGAAGCCTTTGCAGATTTCATTTTAGCAATAATGCGTGCTCTTTCATCTTGAAGTGCTTCTCTCATTTGCGCATCTTTTTCAACATCGAAGTACACAATACCGTCTACCATTGTCTTTTCTGGCTTAGCATAAATAGAAAGCGGATGATCGTTCCACAGCACAAGGTCAGCGTCTTTGCCTTCCTTGATGCTACCCATTCTATTGTCGAGATGAAGTAGTTTAGCCGGATTAATCGTGATCATTTTCATGGCGTCAACTTCATCCATGCCAGCATACTTGACAGACTTGGCAGCTTCCTGATTCAAGCGGCGGGCCATTTCAGCGTCATCAGAATTGATAGCTACATTTACGCCTGCCATTGTCATCAATGCAGCATTATGAGGTATGGCTTCACGCACCTCATATTTGTACTGCCACCAGTCGGCAAAAGTGCCTCCACCGGCTCCATGTTCTGCCATAATATCGGCAACTTTATAGCCTTCCAAAATATGTGTGAAGGTATTCACCCTGAAATTGAATCGCTCTGCTACCTTCATCATCATATTGATTTCGGGCTGCACATAGGAGTGGCAGGTAACAAAACGCTGCTTGTTCAATATTTCCGACAGGGCATCAAGTTCCAGGTCTCTTCTTGGTTTTATAGCACCAGCTTTCGCCTTTGCCGGCAATGAGTTGTAGGCTTTCCATTCCTTATCATATTCCTGCGCTCTGGTAAAGGCGTCGGCCATTACCTGCTCTACACCCATGCGGGTTTGTGGAAAACGAATATTACTTGTTGGAGCCCTGTTTGATTGCTTTACGTTTTCACCTAAGGCAAACTTAATGTAATTATCAGCTCCTTTGATTAAAAGGTCCTGAGGAGCAGCGCCCCAACGGAACTTAATTAGCGCCGACTGACCACCAATTGGGTTGGCGGAGCCATGCAACAGTTGCGCAGCCACTACACCGCCGGCCAACTGACGATAGATGTCACTATCCTCAGAGTCGATGGCATCTTCCTGACGAACCTCAGAGGTAACCGCCTCTGACCCTTCGTTTACACCACTTAAGGCAATATGGGTATGCTCATCGATGATTCCTGGAGTCAGGTGTTTACCAGTTCCGTCGATGGTGACAGCCCCTGAAGGAGCAGCAATTCCTTTCCCAACCTGAGCAATTTTGCCATTCTGCACCAATACATCAGTGCTTTCCAATTTGCCTGCCTCATCGCTAGTCCAAACGGTAGCTCCTTTGATGAGGTAAGTTTTTGCTGTTGGCATTTCCTCATTACCAAAGGCTACGAACGGATAGATCAACTTACCTAGCTCAGGCGCTTTGTCACCATCACCCTTGTCTTTCTTCTCCTTATCCTCAAGTGCACTTTGGAAGTTGGCGGTCCACTTGATCCAGTCGCCATTTTCCAGCTGACCATCACCCTTGAAGTTTTTGCCGCTTAACCAACCGCTCAATCTGATATTCCCCTCTTTCTTTTTGTCCGGCTGGAAACTCATGCTGATGTTTTGTCCGTCAATTGTCGTTTTAGCATCAACTGAAGTTGAGTCATTCACCTTTAGCTTGGCTTTTTGTGATCCAACTTTACCTGAAATATCCAAAGCAAAACTGTTGCCGGCGTAGCTCAACTGATAGTTGCCTGCATAGTCAGTCGCATTCATGTCAGAGATTTCATATTTATTTCCCTGCACCCAGTTTTCGTAAATCGACGTCTTTTCGTCAAATAAATTACCAGAGGTAATCAAGAAGTTAGCTAACATCCCTTTTTTCAAACTACCCACTTTATCAGCCGCTCTCAATAGCGAAGCAGGTGTGTAGGTAATTGCCTTCAATGCTTCCTGCTCACTCAAGCCATACTTGATAGCCTTTCTTACGTTAGGAAGAAAATCTGCAGGGTCCTTCAGGTCGCTTGATGTAAAGGCAAAGTTGATACCACTTCTAGAAACAGCAGCAGCATTGGCAGGTGCCATTTCCCAGTGCTTTAGTTGCGATAACGAAACATTTAATGCATCGTAAGGATCATCAACGTCATAAGCAGTAGGGTAATTAACAGGGATAATCAATGAAGCCTTAGTGGCCTTCACTTCATTGATTCGCTGATACTCATCACCCGAACCCTTTATGATATACTGTACGCCAAACTCATCCCCTACCTTGTCGGCCAGAAGAAGTCGTAGTTTGTTTTCAGTTTCAAAAATTTGTGGCAAACCCTGCAGGGCATTGAATGATTCAAGGCTCACATTGATTTGACTTTTATTCAACGGCGAAGTGTACCACTGCGTATCGTAATATGTTTGACGGAGTAGTGCCACATAACCCATGATAGAGTTAGGGTAGTTCTGGGTAGAGCTACCTTTATCAAATGCATAGTTTGCAGCTGCTCTTTCTTTCACAATTACTTCATTCACAGGGCCATCGCTCAGTGTTACAAGGGTAGCACTTCCTCTCACGATTCCGTCGGGCCTGAAAGCCAGCACTGTGCCGAAGCCTTGCTTCCTCCACTTTTCCGCTGTTTTAGCATCGATGACAAATTCGCTTGCACCATCAAATTCGGCCTTGATGGCGTCGTTCCAACCAAAGGCCTCCTTGCGATCAGAATCAATCTGAGGAGGATCCATATAGTTTCTACGTGCTCTTTTCACATCCGGCATACCGTAATTGGTATAGGGGTCAACGATAGACGGGTAAATGAATTTTCCACCCAGGTCTGTTACAATTGCGCCCTTCGGAATGGCAACACTGGCCCCGACAGCTTCAACAATGCCGTCTTTCACCAATAGTGTTGCATTGGTTAATGTAGTCTGGTAATCCACCACCACAGTGGCGTTGGTAAAAGCATAAATATTAAGTCGTTTGTCTACAGCACCATTTACAGGAAAATTTTCCTGTGCCTGCACCTGCGACAAGACCATACCTACACCCATCAACAGGAGTAATAGTCTCTTCATGTCCTCAATTTGTTTTGGTTTTCGTAGTGGCAAATATACAAGTGGGGTGTTCAAAAAGGAGGGTGAATTATACGGGTGGCTCTTCAGGTAAAACACCGGAATTATTCTGCAATTGATTCAAATAGGCTTACACCTCAAAAGGTCAGGCCGCCGATATTTCGACTATTTATTAGTGGCGAACACATTCAGATGAAATGTCGTTTGACTATTTTCAGCCCATGGTTTGTAAAAACTGCGGAACGGTATTCGAAGGAAATTTTTGCCCCAATTGTGCTCAGAGCGCCAAAGTAGCCCGATTCGATATGAAGACCTTGCTGTCAGAGTCGTTCGAATCGTCGCTAGATATTGAAACGGGCCTTTTCGGTACCCTTAGAGAATTGGCCATTAGACCAGGCGAAGCTATCCGGAGATATATTGATGGTAAACGACTTAGCCTATATGTACCAGCCAAGTTTTTACTCCTTATCGGTGCAGTTACTACCATTTTGTCGATTCGCTATGGCATTTTCAAGGTCGCTCAGGAAAATAACCTTTTTGAAGACTGGCATTGGTACAACATGCATTTTGTCGGTTTTTGGGAATTCGCCAATGAGTATTCCACCCTTATCAACATCATTGCCATCCCGATCTATACCTTTGTCAGCTGGATTTTCTTCAAACCAATTGGTGATAATTTCTCCGAACATCTGGTCATGAATATCTACGTGGTGGCCCAACAACTAGCACTTATTGTTGTGATGTTTCCATTTCTTCAACTCTTTCCTGATGCAAAGGCTACAATCATTGGAATTTACACAGTCATGGTGATTTTGTACAATATTTGGGTTTACACCTCATTTTTTAGAATGAAGAATTGGGTAGGCTTCACACTGGCGGTGATGGCCACTATTTATGCGCAGCTAAGCACGATTGTCATGACTCATCTACTTTTTCTTGTACTAGACATGCTCGACTTGATACCGTATTTGGAGTTTGAGTTATAAACCAAGGTTTGAAATCGTATCTTTAGTCAAGACATTCAACCCACAAAATCAATGCTTAACGTAATGATTCAATTCAGAGTCAAGGAAGGTCATGTGCAGGAAGCTGAATCGCTGATTCGGGAATTCATTGATCATGTCAGAATCAACGAACCCGACACCCTCTCCTACCAGTCGTTTCAGTTAAATCATGATATCCAGGAATTTGTCCACTTGATGTGCTTCACAGGAGAAGACGCCGACGAAAGACACAAAGACTCCCCTTATATCAAAAAATTCGTTGAAGCATTGTACCCTATTTGTGAAAGCGAACCGAAGTTTCATCACCTGGGCGTAGTGGCAATAAAATAAGCCTACACTTCATCTGATGCTAAAAACAGCAAAGATATCCTCTTCCTGCTTTGATATGCTACTTTAGCCTTTAATTCCTGGTAAAATTGTGCTCGTTTCCGGCAATTGCTGTGTACATGATTCGGCGACCATCCTACTCATTAAAAAAATGAATTAAATTGGCCGGCTGTTTTATTACCCATTTTCCCTATGCGCTACCTTCTTGTTTTAATACTTTTCATCAATTTAATATCCTGCCAAACCACAACACAACAAGACTGGCCAACTGAAACGCTTACGTCGAAACCCTGGACACGCTGGTGGTGGATGGGCAATGCCGTAGACGATGCCAACATCACAAGCCAGCTAGTTACCTACCACAAAGCAGGCATTGGCGGTGTTGAAATCACCCCAATTTATGGGGCAGTAGGCTTTGAAGACCAGTACATCGATTATTTGTCGAAAGACTGGATGGAACGGTTGCAGACAGTAATCAGGGTAGCCGACTCCCTGGGCATGGGTGTAGACATGAACCTGGGCACAGGATGGCCCTACGGTGGTCCTCAAATCACACCGGAATACGCAGCCTCCAAAATGATCGTGCAGCAATATATTGTGCAAGCGGGCCAGGCATTGACTGAACCCATCATTGTAAAAGAAGAAAAACAGGCTGCTTTGCACCCGAAACTATCCACTCTGATGGCCTATGGAGCGGAAACAACGCTCAACCTCACAGACTCGCTGAATGATGAAGGACGTCTTTTGTGGGTCCCAGACGCTAAATACGAATTATATGCCATCTTCACTGGCAAAACCAATCAAATGGTGAAGCGGGCTGCTCCCGGTGGTGCCGGTCTTGTCATGGATCACCTAAACCCTGATGCTTTCCCTGCCTATACTGGCCGTTTTGAAGAGGCATTTGATACGCCAGGGCTCAATATCCGCAGCTTCTTTAACGACAGCTACGAGGTATACGGTGCCAATTTCACCGGCACCTTCTTTGATACTTTTGCCAACAACCGCCACTACGACCTTCGGCCCTGGCTCCCCACATTACTTAATGACAGCTCCGAAACAGCCAAAAGGATCAAGGCTGACTACCGCCAAACGCTAGGCGAAATGCTCCTGACCAATTTCAGTCAGCCCTGGAGAACATGGATCAATGAGCGTAGTGCCTTGTCACGTAACCAGGCACATGGATCACCCGCCAATCTACTGGATGTATACGCTGCTACAGATATTCCTGAATGCGAAACCTTTGGTTACTCAGGCTTTGAAATTCCAGGTGCAAAAAATTACACACATTCTAGTCGCCACTTACCACCAGACCTCTACATGCTGAAGTTTGCCTCCTCTGCAGCCCATGTAGCCGGCAAGCCACTCGTGTCGTCTGAAACATTTACCTGGCTGGGTGAGCATTTCAAAACTCCGCTTTCACAAACAAAGCCAGAGCTAGATCAGGCTTTTCTGGCCGGAGTGAATCATGTTTTTTTCCATGGCACCACCTACAGTCCAGACGAAGCTCCATGGCCGGGCTGGCTATTCTATGCCTCTACTAATTTTGCGCCGTCGAATAGCTGGTGGCCGCATGTGGATGGTCTCAACGACTATATCAACCGGGCCCAATCTATCCTGCAAATCGGCCAGGCATCAGGCGATATACTGCTCTATTTTCCGTACGATGATGCGACCTACTTCTCGGGGAAAAAGAACCTCGAATTTCAGTTCACTGTTCATAACATAGATGAGTGGCTACAACCCACCAATTTCTATCTGACAGCAAAGAAACTAACCGAAAAAGGCTACCTGATCGACTATATCTCGGAAGAATGGCTCTCCAGACTTACTGTGAGCAACGGACTTCTGAAAGCAAGTAAGAATGGCACAGTCTACAAAGCACTCGTGATACCTAAAATGACTTTCATGTCGACCCAGGCGTTGCAACTTTTGCTTGATTTGAGAGCTCAGGGGGCCACAATTATCTTTCAGGGGCTACCCGACGATGTCCCCGGTTTCCACAATCTTGAAGAAAGGCGAAAAGCAATGGCTCCTTTACTGTCGAGAGCCAATGGATCCGTAAGTCCCGCTGGAAATGTATTGACCTCTCTCACAGGAGCGATGGTCGCCCCCGAGCGTTTTGCGGCTTTGGGGCTTAAGTTTCTCCGTAGGATTGACGGCAACATGACCTACTATTTCCTGGTCAATCAGCAAGCACAGGCCGTAGATAATTGGGTAACGTTTAACCAAAGCTTTGACCATGCTATCATCCTTGATGCTATGACGGGAATAACGGGCAACGCAGCCATAAAAGCTGAAAATGGTGTTACTCAGGTGCGCCTCCAGCTTAAACCAGGCGAGTCACTCTTTCTAAAAATCGGCAATGAGTCTGCTGCCTCCAACTGGCCTTACATTCAAGAAACTTCCGAGCTTGTCGAATTAGACGGATCCTGGACGCTGGATTTCAAAACTGGAGGTCCCAAACTACCTACCAGTAAAACGATCGACCAGCTACAGCCATGGACTGCCTTAGGTGACTCTTCTGCAAATGAGTTTTCCGGCACAGCCGTTTATTCCACCCACTTCACACTTCCAACCGGCAATAAAGATTATCTCCTTCAATTAGGCGATGTGCGGGAAAGTGCCAAAGTATGGGTCAATGGAAAATATGTAGGCAATAGTTGGGCAGTACCTCATGAACTTAGGATAGGAGAATACCTTCATGAAGGTGACAATACGATCGAAATAGAAGTAGCTAACCTGATGGCCAATCGAATTCGCTATATGGACAAAGCTGGCATCGAATGGCGAAAATACCATGAAATCAACTTTGTCAATATTGATTACAAACCATTTGATGCAAGTGGATGGGAGGTACAGGACTCAGGACTAAAGGGCCCTGTGAGGCTCATCGAACTACAATAATGTTCCAAATAATGGATGTTTAATGCCTCTTTCTGAAGTTCTAGCGATCCCAGTAAACGTTTCTTTTGGCATTACCTTTCTGATGGTTTAAAACAATCAATCAACTGATCAAGGTAGATAAAGGTGCTTTTTCCCTTGTAAACCGACCAGGTCTTAGCCGATAACAATTGGAATTTCATTTAATGAGGTAATGCTACGTTTTAATAGCAACGGGTTCCTTTTTCATTCCAATCAACTGAAGCATTGCAAGACTGGCGCTGACCAAGACACATCGCCTTGTAAAGTCATTGGCGCTCAATCACATTTTTCCTTCGATCGTCATAAATTCATATCATTAATTTATTTTATGTTTTTCATAATAAATATAAATAAAAATATATGATTTATCTGTTCCACTTTTGTGAAGCGAAACAAACGACCACATGCAGAAAATCACAATGGCAAAAGGGGACGGCATAGGTCCCGAAATCATGGAAGCTACCATCAGCATTATCAAAGCTGCGGGCGCAAAAGTTGAGATCGAAGAAATTGAAGTGGGTGAAAAGGTCTATCTGGCCGGAAACAGCACTGGGATTTCGAAGGAATCCTGGGACACCATTCGAAGGAACAAGGTATTTCTCAAAGCGCCAATAACCACTCCGCAGGGAGGCGGCTACAAAAGCCTTAATGTCACAACAAGAAAATCTCTGGGACTATATGCAAACGTAAGGCCATGTACCAGCCTTCATCCATTTGTACAGACCAAACATCCCAATATGGATGTGGTGATCATCCGCGAAAACGAGGAAGATCTTTACGCTGGAATTGAACACCAACAGACGGATGAAGTAGTGCAATGCCTCAAACTAATCAGCCGCCCCGGTTGCGAGAAAATTGTGCGTTATGCCTTCGAATATGCCAAAGCTTATGGTAGAAAAAAAGTGAGCTGCTTCACTAAGGACAACATTATGAAACAAACCGATGGGCTTTTCCATCAGGTTTTCAAAGAAATAGCCCTAGAATATCCGGAAATACAAAATGAACACTGGATTGTTGACATAGGAACTGCCAGACTTGCAGACACGCCCGAAATCTTCGATGTAATAGTTATTCCCAACCTGTACGGAGATGTTTTATCGGACGTTGCTGCCCAAATCACTGGATCCGTTGGTTTAGCCGGGTCTTCCAATATTGGAGAAAGCTGCGCCATGTTTGAAGCCATTCATGGTTCAGCGCCGGACATTGCCGGTCAGGACATTGCCAATCCGTCTGGCTTACTTCAGGGGGCCGTCATGATGCTCAATCACATTGGGCAATCAGATGTAGCCACATCCATCCAAAATGCCTGGTTGGTAACGCTGGAGCAGGGAATCCACACAAAAGACGTATTCAAAAATGGCACGAGCAAGAAGCTGGTAGGCACCCGGGAATTTGCGCGGGCAGTCATTAGCAACCTGGGAAAAACACCTAGTGTGCTAAAACCCCTCGACTTTCAACAAAACTATTCGTTCCAACTACCAAAATACGTCAGGAAATCACGAGCAAAGAAGCAGCTCAAAGGAGTTGATTTGTTCGTTCACTGGTCGGGGGGAAATCCTGTAGAGCTTGCTTCCTACCTGAAACAAATTGAGGCCAGCGACATATCCCTGCAGATGATCACCAATAGAGGTATCAAAGTATGGCCCGACGGATTTGAAGAAACATTTTGCACCGACCATTGGCGCTGCCGTTTCGAGAGAATTTCAGACAACTCGGAGCTGAGTAATTTGGATATCATTCACTTGATGCAAAATGCCGCCGCTACTAGCCTTGATGTAATCAAAACAGAAAACCTTTATGAGTTTGACGGAAAAAGAAGCTATTCACTCGGCCAGGGGCAATAATGCCATCTACCCATAAACTGCGCGACATGAACCTGAAAACTGAAAAGACCATTTTAAACGAGCACTATCACTCAGAAAATGCTGAAGAGGTAATAACTGGATTGATAGATCAGAAAATTAACTTTTTGAAGTTAAAAAATTTGACAAATCATGTGATCTATTATAAGCCAGACGAGCATTGCCAGTCGGAGATAGAACGACTTGAAATGTTAAAAAAAGAGCTAACAGGGAAGTTTCGAGCCGCTAAAGGCTTACCACTACGATTGAAAGTAGTCTCCTATTTGGAGGAAGAACAACTTCAATGAGCGTAAAAGACTGGTTCAATGGCCGAACCATGATCATCGCCACCCGGCATCAAAAAGAGGAGGTAATGGCGCCGCTTCTGGAGTCTCAGCTGGGTTGCAGTTGTAGAACCCCAGTTGATTTAGACACGGATCAGCTGGGGACATTCAGCGGAGAAGTGGTAAGGAAATACAACCCAATTGAGGCGGCAAGAAAAAAATGCATGATGGCATTGGCAGATGAAGATGGAGACCTTTGCATTGCCAGCGAAGGATCATTTGGCCCTCATCCTTCACTGCCCTTCTGCGAAGTTGACGAAGAGCTCGTCTTGATGTTAGATGCCAGAAATGGCTTTGAGATTGTAGCATCTAAAATATCATTCGACACAAACTTTAGTGGTAGTTATATCAGCAACACTGATGATCTTCGTACATTCGCAGAAAAAGCACTCTTTCCCTCTCATGCATTGATTGTTAGAAAAGCCCAGGACAGTACTGCAGGAATGGTGAAAGGCATTAATACCTGGGAGACGCTACAAGATGCCTACAAAAAAGTGAAAGAGAAATGGGGCCAGGCTTATGTTGAAACTGACATGAGAGCCATGCACAACCCACTAAGAATGGAGGCAATAAAAGCAGCTACGCAGAGGCTCATTGAAAAACTACAACATGAGTGCCCAAGGTGCAAAGCCCCTGGGTTTGCTGTCACAAAACAAATCGCGGGTTTACCATGCTCACTTTGCTCTCAAGCCACAAAATCTATCCTGGTAAATACGTATACTTGCCAACAATGTCATTTTGAAGAAGATATTTCCTATCCTCAAAATAAAATGAGTGAAGACCCAATGTATTGTGATTATTGCAACCCGTAACCATCCATAAAATGAACCTGGATCTTTTGATCGACAACCTTACAAATCCTGCACTTTTATTTTTCATTCTTGGTATAGTTGCTGTTTATCTCAAAAGCGATCTTGAGATTCCACCTGGTTCCTCAAAATTCATTTCACTTTACCTATTGTTTAGTATCGGTTTCAAAGGAGGCCAGGAGCTATCCCATGAAGAATTTACGGTTGATGTGATGGCATCCATATTCTTCGGAATAGCCATATCAATCGTCATACCGCTGTACACCTTTTTTATCCTTAAACGAAAAATGAGCGTCTTTGACGCTGGGGCCATTGCTGCTGCCTACGGTTCCGTCAGCGCTGTGACATTTGTAACTGCAGTGAGCTACCTCGAAAGCCAGGGAGGGATTGTGCATGGACACATGGTAGCCATTATGGCTTTGATGGAATCACCTGCCATTATCGCAGGCTTGTTGCTGATCAGTATTTTTAATAACGACGACTCTCAACAAATCAAAAAAAGGAAAGCCCTTGGTCATTCGTTCACCAATGGAAGCGTTTTACTTATTTTGGGAAGTTTGCTCATCGGGTACTTTGCCAATGCTGAACAAGCAGAAGGCATCAAACCTTTTACTACCGACATTTTCAAAGGATTTTTGGCAGTTTTCCTACTTGACATGGGTATAACAAGCGGCAAAAAGCTTAAGTCTCTGGTAGCAAATGGTCCGTTCCCGATGATCTTTGCATTTATAGCTCCTTTGGTGAACGGAATAACTGTCGCCGTAATAACTGGTCTCTTTACAACTGATGTGAACGACCGATTCATTCTCTCGATCCTGGCAGCAAGTGCTTCCTATATTGCAGTGCCGGCAGCTATGAAAATCGCCGTACCAAAAGCGAACCCAGGCTTGTTCTTACCTATGGCATTGGCCATTACATTTCCAGTCAACATCACCGTTGGCATGCCTATTTACTACTGGCTGGTACTCAACACTTAACTACATTGAAAAAAACCTTACGATGAAGCCCCCTTTGCCAGGTGAAAAGGGAGCTTGAATCAATATTTTCGGAAAAAAGTACAAGGTGTAAGAAACAATTCAACAGGCAGGAAATGACCTTGGATGCTACAGCTTCTGGACAAGTTCTTTTCACTTAACAGACTGATCACTTCACCACCCCAGGCTTCATTTGAAAGTAGTCATCCTCCTCTTCTTTCGTGGTTTCTGCTTTTTTTCGTTCGCTTTAATCTTGCTCTCGGAAGAAAGGAATTGAAGCCCATTTCGTTCGATACATAGTCGGAGGGCCTCCTACGTCAAGGATGTGCATTCCCTGAGTAAGCGACGAAATATCAATATACATCAGATAGCCAGGCTGATTGGTACTGAGCCGATAATGGTAGAATATTGGCAAATCGGCGATGAGACTATCATCAAGATAAACATGATAGAACTTTTTGATTGCCGACAAGTCCCGTGCACCCTTTTTCATGCCCTCGTTCGCCAAAACCAACGAATCGTAATTGGCATATTTCATGATAGAGTCTTCCTTGCCAATCATGACTGGAATAAACAGCCTCAGAACATTCCCTTCAATAATATCAGACGGGATTTGCGCCTGGTAGGAGTAAAATTCTTCATTCTGATCCTCGTAGTAGCCAGAGTAGATCCTAAGCTCCATATCTCTGGCATGCCAGAGCGACAACCGTGAGAAAGCACTACCATCATAAACGTTTCCAGTTATCTGATCAAGGCTGAAAAAACTACCGAAAACGAACGATGCAAGGACCAGGAAAATAATCCACCTCCTCGTACTGCTCACAAAAGCAAAATAGATAGGGCGGTAATATCGTCCCAGCGTAAGCATACTGACAAAGTAATGAACCGGCCAATACACCCTGGCAACAATAGAAAACCTTCGAAAAAAACCAAGGGTAAGAAAATCAAGTAAACCCAATACCGCTACGACCAACACAATGATCACGTACACTTCAAAAGCAAAGGTGTCAGTAAAATTATCACCTCCCTGTAGCACTACAGCGAAAATAAAGGGAACAATCAACAAGATGAAAAAGTAAAGGTAAGCCCCAACAAGGCTCATGAAAAGCATAAAAGAGAGTGAAAATAGCGAACTACAAAGCTTTTCTAACTTGATAATAAGAACCTGAAATGGTGGTATTTTTTCTACCCTCTTTTTGAAGCGATGCTTGAACTGTAGTTTTCCGGCGTTTACACCATTTGGAAAAGAATAACTCAATCCTACCATGCCCACCCATATCCCACGACAAATCAAATGGAGGATAAGCCCTACAATTAGCCAGTAAATACCTAGTTTAAGAATCCCCACAAAGTTGTCGACGTCAGTGGTTGAACCAAACACTTGCGACTTAAAAAATACCAGCGCCTGATCAAGCAATGGTGGTACCTTGAACATACCAAAAAGCACAATACCTGAAAGCAGCACTTCTGGTTCCCAGCTACGTTGCTGGAGGTCGTCGAGCCATTGGGGAGTGTCCTCTGTTTCCTTAAAGTCGGGTTTCAATTTCAATAGGCTTTATTTCGTTGAAAAAATCATCCGTTTGACGCGGCTTTCAAAAGAAGGTTACGTTTTGTGTCTTACTGTCTAAGTTATTGCGTCACCATCTCCTTCTCATTGCGTGACCACTCACTCCAGGAGCCAACATACAACTTAGGGATTTCAAAGCCCGCATAGTCCGCAGCAAGCAAGGTATGGCAGGCAGTTACGCCAGATCCACAGTGCACAATCACATTTTGAACTGGAATCTCTCCAAATACGAGATCGTATTTCTCTTTAAGTTCCGCCGGCGACTTAAACAACCCCTCACTGTTCAGGTTAGTACTGAATGGAATATTAATGGCGCCTGGAATATGTCCCGCAATCAGGTCAATTGGCTCTGTGAGGCCAGCATAGCGTTTCTCATCTCTTACATCGATCACAATATAACGCTCATCTTTGGCAACTTTCTCTACTTCACTCATGTCGGCTTGAGGAAGATTCCATGTACTTATGGGATAAGCATCGCTGGTTTTGGGACTAGAGGCTCCAGAACTTAGGGGCAAACCTGCCTTCTCCGCAGCTTGCAGGCCACCGTTAAGTACTTGAACCTTTTCGTGGCCAACCGCCTTCAACATCCACCACATCCGGGCGGCGGCATTGGCGCCGTTCATATCATCGTAGACTACAACGTGCGATGCTGGATTAATACCCAACTGGGCAAGTGCCTGCGAAAACTGTTCAGTTGCAGGAAGTGGATGCCTTCCGCCGTTAGCTGCATTCTCTTTAATATCCGCAAGATCCTTGTTTATATCAGCGAAAAAAGCATTTTCCAAATGCCTACTCAGATAGTTTTCCTTTGATTTGGGACCACCACTGGCATCAACAATGACCAGGTAGTCTGAATGATAAAGTACTTTG
The DNA here is from genome assembly GCA_964351395.1 of uncultured Roseivirgaceae bacterium. Taxonomy (GTDB): domain Bacteria; phylum Bacteroidota; class Bacteroidia; order Cytophagales; family Cyclobacteriaceae; genus Imperialibacter. Next base: position 185,395 of record CAYGOF010000009.1, on the reverse strand, counting down.
AGCCCTTCCGGGTTAATAATGGGGGATAATTTTGCTTTCATGTTGCAAGCAGCGTTGCTAAATAAAATTATTAGTCAATGGGTGTGCCGACAATATAATCAAAGTTCCCGCAATTGCTTAGTTCGAAATAAACGTACGCTTTTGGGTTTCAAACGTTGAGATTCACCCTCGCCGCAAGGAAGACTCCCTAATCACCAGCTTGCTTTTCACCAGCTCCCTTTCGTAGGTAATTACCTTTGAATTGATTTGCTTCAGAAGAATCTTTGCGGCCGCCACGCCCATGTCAAACGCTGGATGGTCGATGCTGCTAAGGGTGGGCTCCACATAGTCACAAATCGCTTCATTGTTAAAGCCCAATACCGCCACATCTTGCGGTATTTGTACCCCCCTCACCTTCAGGATATGCATCATTTCCAAAGCTGCCACATCGTTAATGGCAAAAATTCCATCAGGCACCTGATCCAATGCAAAGAGTTGTCGGGTATAATCCTGTACCTGATCTGGCTTATAGGAAGCATGAACAATCAATGACTCAGAAACAGGGATATCATGCGCCTTCATTGCTTCCAGGTAGCCATTAAGTCTATTACGACTATTAAATAAATGCGGAGGGCCTGCAATAAAAGCGATCCGTCGGCAGCCCTGCTCAATTAAATGCTTTGTTCCCTGGAAACTGATGTCAAAATTATCGGAGTATACCTGTGATACCTGCAGTTCCTCCAAAATCCGATCGAAAAATACAAGCGGTATATCTTTTCTGATAACATGTTGAAAATGAAAATGCGTGTCGGTCTCTCGGGACACCGACACCAATAAACCGTCGACTTTACTTGACACCAAGGTCTGCAAGTTATTTTGCTCCAGTGAAAGCGTTTCGTTTGACTGGCAAATCATCACATTGTAGCCGGCGGCGTTGGCCACCTCCTGGATTCCTCCAACGGCCTTGGCGAAAAAACGATTGATGGTTTCCGGAATTATAACGCCGATTATATTGGTTTTTTGAAGCTTAAGCTGGCGGGCAAGAATATTCGGCTGATAGTCCATTTGCTCAGCTAATTCTTTCACCTTCCGGGCAGTTTCCGGACTCACATCATAGTGGTTATTGAGTGCTCTCGATACTGTGGATTTCGAGATCCCAAGCATTTTGGCAATGTCTCGAATGGTAGATTCTGCTTTACTCATAAGGGCGTTTTGGTACCAGCGTTTAAATATAAACAAAAATCGGTACCGTTCCCGGGACAGGTTCCGTTAAAAAAAAATTCACAAATCTGTTTTGTTAGAAACAATGGGGTTAGATTTATTTCAATCGATTGAAATCGACTACCTACTTAAACAATGCTTATAACCAAAAGAGCTACTATTACCGGGACAAGTCTTGGCGAACCCAAATCAATAGACAGTATCGACTACCTATTGTCGAAGGTTTTGCTGGACGATGACGCTCAAGCGTTCGAAAGACTATTCATGGTGGGCTACCACCCTCTTCTTACTTTTTGCGAAAAGCTTGTTGACAATACTGAAGTTGCTGAAGAACTCGTAAGTGAAGTATTCTTAAAAATTTGGATCAACCGCCACACGATCACTATTTCAAGGTCACCTAAGTCCTATCTGTACACATCGGTCCGCAACATATCATTTGACTATTTAAGAAAAGTAAAGCGGTACACGTTCACTAACCTGGACGATGCGACTTCTTTGCCATGTGATAATTTCGACCCGCAAAAGCGGTCGGAATACGAGGAACTTCAGGTGAGTATTGCCTCTGCAGTTGCCAAGTTGCCCAAGCAATGCAGGCAGGTCTATCAGCTTAGCCGCGACCATGGACTTCAATATGTAGAAATTGCCGCGGAACTTCAATTGAGCGTAAAAACCATTGAAACTCAAATGAGTCGGGCATTAAAGTCATTAAGGAAATCATTGTCTCATTATATTCTGGCAGCAAGCTGACAGACATTTACCTTTTAACATCCAAAAAAAGAACTATGAATAAAACCAGAACTATTTATTAGCGCAAACTTTAAATGACTCCATGAAGCATAAAGGATTGTTTCTTGGATGTCTTTCACTTTTTTAATAATTATTATCAAACAGATTATTAACAAATCCTACTTACTATGAATGAACTTTTATCGAAATTTAAAAAAGCCCTGCGGTTACTACCGATAGGCGCATTGCTCGTGGCAATTTGCTCGAGTCAGGCGATGGCCTTCGTCGTCAGGCAAGATTTGACTGTCTCGGGAAAGGTAACTTCTGTCGAAGATGCAGAGGGACTTCCTGGCGTTAACGTCATTGTGAAGGGAACCACTACAGGAACAGTTACTGATATTGAAGGTAACTACACACTCAGAGTACCCTCGAGGGAATCTGTATTGGTCTTTAGTGCTATCGGTTTTTCAACGATGGAAGTAACTGTCGGCTCACAGTCTCAGATTAGTGTGGGAATGGAAGTAGATGTTAAATCACTTAATGAAGTAGTAGTTGTTGGCTACGGTACTCAGGACAAGCGTGACGTGACTGCGTCAATTTCGTCTATCGATGCGGAAGCTATCAGTAGAATACCAACTGGCAACGCTATGGACGCCATGAAAGGCCAAATCGCTGGCGTTGACGTTTTGCAGAACGGCGGACGTCCAGGTCAGAATTCAACTATCACCATTCGTGGCAGAAGATCTTTAACCGCTTCGAACGATCCTTTGTTTGTGGTTGACGGAATCCCGATGACAGCTGGTACTTCATCGATTCAGGATTTCAACCCAGCTGACATCGCTTCCATGGAAGTACTGAAAGATGCGGCTGCCACTGCGATTTACGGATCAAGAGGTTCTAACGGTGTTATCATCATCACCACCAAACGAGGTAAGCCAGGTAAAACCACGGTGAATTACACAAGCAGCTATGCTTCAACAAAACCGTTCAGAATGATTCCTATGATGAATGGTGAGCAGTTTGCTGATCTCAAAAGAGAAGCCAGCAGAGTAGATGCTTCAAATAGATCTGGGCGTTCAGCGTGGGGGGATGTAGGATCATCGATTCCTGATGATGCTAACGTTTTTGTTGACCCTGTAGAACTCAATTCAGCACAAAATGGTATTTCCACCGACTGGCAGGATCTGATCTATCAGAACGGTTCGCAATTGAATCAGCAGATAAGCATCGCTGGTGGAACTGAAAAGACCCAGGTTAATATGGCATTGAGCTATTTCAAAGAAAATGGTTTAATCGAAGGATCAGATTACAACAGGTACACTGCCCGTGCAAATGTGGATCATCAGATCAATAAAATATTTAAAATTGGACTATCAACAATTTTCTCCAACTCAACACAAAATTGGGGTTCTGGTTCTGTCATAAATGAAGCGGTAAACCAGACTCCACTTGGCGTACCCTATGACGCAAATGGCGATTTGATCTTCCTTCCGATATCGGATGGAATTCGGTCTAATCCATTGAGCGAATTAGTGCCAGGAAAAAGAATTGATGAGCGCAAGGTAAATCGTCTTTTCTCCTCCGTATATCTTGAAGCCGACATTTTTAAGGGGCTAAAGTATAAATTTCTGCTTGGTCAGGACTATCAATTTTTTGAAAGAGGGATTTTCGAAGGCCAATTCACTAACCCAAGGAAGAACGGCACACCTTCAGCAACTCTTCAAAAGGAAGGCCAGTTTGGCTACACTTTGGAAAACCTGCTTACCTATAACAAATCATTTGGTGATCATGATCTTGGCATTACTGCCCTTCAGTCGGTTCAACAACAGGATGAAACTTCGAGTTCTACTTCTGCAATTGATTTGCCTTACGAAACATCAAAATGGCACAACCTGGGATTGGCTACGGTCTCGGCTTACTCTTCAAGATTCGAGCAATATAGACTTCTCTCTGCGATGGGTAGGGTTAACTATTCCTACAAAGGAAAGTATCTGCTTCAAGCGACTTTACGCTGGGATGGTTCCTCGAGACTTGCTGAAGGTAATAAGTGGAATGCGTTTCCCGGTTTGTCAGCAGGATGGAGGATTAAAGACGAAGCATTTTTGTCAGGTGTGACATTAATAAGTGACTTAAAATTAAGAGCGTCTTATGGAAAAGTAGGAAATACTGCTGTGGCTCCTTATCAGACACAAGGAACTCTTGGTCAGTCAATCTATAGCTGGGACAATTCAGATGCAAGAGGTTTTCAATTATCGCAGATTCCTAGCCCAGACCTTAGTTGGGAATACTCAGAAACAATTGATATTGGACTTGATTTTGGGCTATTCAACAATAGATTGAGTGGTACTTTTGACTATTATAGTACCTCTTCAGGATTGTCACTATTGTTACGAAGGGCACTTCCTCCGACTTCAGGATATAGTTCGATTCTTCAGAATATTGGAGGAACAGAGACTAAAGGTTTTGAGATCACCCTCGGTTCTACTATTTTGGATTTGCCAAACGGATTAAACTGGACAGCCGATTTTAATCTGGGACATTACACCGAAAAAATTGTGGATCTTGCACAAAGAGATGCTGACGGTAACAAAATAGACGATGTGGGCAATGGTTGGTTTATTGGTGAGGCGATCCGTTCCTTCTACGACTACGAAAAAGTAGGTATTTGGCAGGCAAACGAAAAAGATCAGGCAGCCGCCCTCATGGGTGCTTTCCCAGGCGAAATTAAGCTGAAAGATCAGAATGGGGATGGCTCAATTACACCAGATGACAGAATTATCCTTGGCAATGACGTGCCAGCTGCCTACGGTGGATTTACTAACAGATTAAGCTTCAAGGGAGTAGACCTTTCGTTCTTCTTCTACTACCGTTTAGGCTTCCAAATTCAGTGCGATTTCTGCAACGGTCAGGCGACCATGCAGGCACGATACAACAACCTGGCTGTTGACTACTGGACGATCGACAATCCAACCAACGAATATCCAAGACCTAACATTAACCAAGAACGCATCGCTTTTGGTTCTACCTTGAGATATGTTGACGGTGGCTACGTTAAACTAAGAAATATAACGCTCGGTTACACACTGCCTACTAGCGTCTTAGATAGACTAAAAGTTTCAAATTTGAGGCTATATGTTACGGCACAAAATCCTTTAGTATGGTCGAAATTTGAGTTGTTTGACCCTGAGCGGGGTGGTAATATTGGCTCAGGCGAAATGCCTTCAACTCAATTATTCCTGGGTGGACTTAACTTAACATTCTAAGGGTACCTATAAAAGATACAATTATGAAGAATATAAAAAACATAAAATCTATTATTCTGGGCATAGCGCTAATTGCGTTTACCGCTCAGTCGTGCTCTGATTACCTTGATGAAACGCTGATTTCTGACGTTTCTGCTGGTAGTTATTATACTACAGCGGCAGGTTTGGAAGACGCAGTAGATGCCGCTTATTCATTTCTAAGAGAAATCCATAGCAATGAAAGAGCGTATATGCTAACCATATTTGGGACAGACACACATACCAATGGCGCCGATGGCGGTTACAAGTCGTTTAACTTCTATGACAATGGCTTAAACGCAGCGGTCAATATTCTGGATCAGCAATGGACTTTCCTTTATCGGGGAATCAACCAAGCCAATGCAGTAATTAACCGTTCAGAGGCTGTGACTGACATGAGCGCCGAGCTAAAAACTCAGCGTGAGGCTGAAGTTCGTTTTTTAAGAGCCTACTACTACTTCTATTTGGTTCAGACCTGGGGAGATGTTTACCTGACCCTGGAGGAAACCATTGGTGCGGAAGTGGAAGCAGCACCTTCTCCACAGTCGGCCGTTTATGATGCAATTGTTGCTGACCTTCAATTCGCCATTGCCAATTTACCAGATGCTCAGAGCAGTTACGGTAGAGCGACAAAGCCAGCCGCTCAGTTTCTTTTGGCGAAAGTACACTTGACAAAAGGCTACCAGTCATTTGGGTCTGGTGCTGACTTTACGACAGCAAATACCTTGTTCTCGAATGTAATCAACGATTATGGCTTTGCTCTGGTAGACTCTCATGACGCATTATGGGATCAGGATAATCAAATCAATTCGGAAATTATTTGGGCTGTGCAGTATTCGACCGATCTGATTCTAAATGGAGGAAATAGCGGCGTTGGAAACAGAGGCCATCTTTACTTCTTAATGGAGTACGATATCAGGCCCGGTATGGTGCGTGACATCAATGGCGGTCGACCATTTAAAAGATTCAGGCCCACCGATTACATGGGGACAGTTTGGGCTGAAACACGTGATATTGACGATCGCTATGATCAAACTTACAAGCATGCATACATCAGTAACAATGCAAAGAACATTCCAAAATGGGAACAGGTGCATGTGGATAATGGTGCTAAGAAAGCAGATGGATCTACAGTAAGCTCTTCCGATATCGGATCTAACCGATTTGAAGTGGGTGATACTGCTATATTTGTCCCTGGACCAGGCAGAGATGCTGAATGGCTGACCGGTAAGAAATTCCAGGTAAGATATAATGTAATCACAAAGGATCCAGCATTTGACGGCGACGCATATTACTATACTGAGCGTCTTTTCCCAACCCTGAAGAAATTCATCGATCCTCGCCGCCCAACCATCCAGTGGGAACGAGGATCAAGGGATTGGTTCGTGATGAGACTTGCTGACGCACATTTGTTGCGTGCTGAAGCCCGTAACCAGGCTGGTAATAATGCTGGAGCAGCAGATGATATCAACGTGGTGAGGACAAGAGCCGCCAAGGCCGGCAAAGTGGCAGAAATGCAAATCACTGCCGCCGATGTTACATTGGATTTCATTTTGAAAGAAAGAGCTCTTGAAATGGATGGTGAGCAGTGCCGTTGGTTTGACCTGGCAAGAACTGGAAAACTGGTGGAATATGTAAAGGCGTATAATCCTTTAGGCGCTGATAACATTCAGGACTTCCATATCCATCGACCTATCCCTCAAACGCAAATTGACAGGACATTAGGTGGATACCCACAGAACTGTGGCTACCCTGGAGGACCGTCTTGTAACTAATATTCAGTAATAATTAATAAAATGTAGTTTTTGATGGGCCGGGCAATTTGCCTGGCCCTTCTTATTTTATTGACTGGGTCGATGAATCAATTCTGTTGATTGGCCAGCCTGGTCCAATAGCTATTTTTTAGTTCCTTTGATAAAAGAGATAAGCCGGTGACCATCCTTAAATCTTGCAAAGCCTTTAACTTTGCCCTAAATTTAAAAGAGTAGTTCAGTACGTCAATAACCATCAAATTTTCAACCGATGGACTACCTAAATCATGCTTCCAATATGCCCCACAAACCACAAATGCCTCTTAACTCAATTGTTGGAATGGTTCTGCTTTTCTCGATAGTGACCGCCTGCAACACCAAGCCGGAAGTCAGCTCATTACCAGAAGAAAAGAGAGAAGAACCTATTTTCAAAAGAGTCCTGGGGTCCAGCAGCGGCGTTACTTTCCGTAACGATGTAGATGAGAATTTCGATAACTACTTCGATAATTTTGCTTATGTGTACAATGGCGGTGGCGTTGCCATTGGCGACATTAACAATGATGGACTTGCCGATATATATTTTACGGGCAATGAAGTGCCTAACAAGCTTTATCTCAATGAAGGAAAACTCAAATTCAAAGACATATCTCAATCGGCGGGTATAGAAGGGAACGGCAGATGGAACAATGGTGTGACGATGGTTGATATCAATGGAGATGGTCTGCTTGATATTTATGTCTGCAAGGGAGGCTATCATGATGGCGAAGAAGAGAGAACGAACCTGCTGTACGTCAATCAGGGCGACCTCACTTTTAAGGAGCAGGCTAAAGAATACGGTCTTGATGAAGTCGGATACTCTATCCACGCCTCTTTTTTCGACATGGACAACGACAACGACCTCGACGTTTACCTGACCAATAGACCTGATTCGTTTGACCTGCCACTTTCTGAAATGATCCGACAAAAGACATTGTCTCCCTCCTTCAGTAGAGACAAACTTTATAAGAATGAAAATGGTAAATTTCATGAAATCGGAGCCGAAGCCGGTATCAAAAACAACTTTGGCTATGCACTCAGCGTTGTTACCGCCGATTTTAACGATGATGGATATACCGACATTTTCGTAGCCAATGACTTCGCGGAAGGCGATTATATGTACATCAATCAAAAAAACGGCACCTTCAAAGAGCAAATAAAAGAAACCACCAACCACATTTCAATGTATTCTATGGGGACCGATGTGGCAGACATCAATAATGATGGTTTGGAGGATATTATGGTCACCGAAATGCTGCCGGAAGACTATAAGCGATCAAAGATATCCATGCCATCCATGGATGTAGAAGGCTTTTATAATATCGTCAACGGAGGTATGCATAAGCAATACATGCACAATGCGCTTCATTTGAATCAAGGTAATGCATTCTTCGGTGATATTTCGCAAATGGCGGGAGTCGCAAAGACAGAGTGGAGCTGGTCTGTACTGATGTCGGATTTCGACAACGATGGCTTTCGGGATATTTTCGTTGCCAATGGCTACCGCCGCGATGTATTTGATGGTGACCTGGACAGGAAATTGAGAGAGTTTGTCCTAAAAAATAGAAGCAAGTACACGTCAATGAATGACATGCTGAAGAAAGGCTATAAAGATTTCATAGAAGTATACGATCCGATCAAAGTAAAAAACTATCTGTTCAAAAACCTTGGTAACCTCCACTTCGAAAACACCATTGATAGCTGGGGTTTTAACGAAACCAGTTTTTCTAATGGTGCCGCTGTAGGCGACCTCGACAATGACGGTGACCTTGAACTGATTGTCAATAACCTTGATGATGAAGCATTTATCTACGAAAACACGTCTTCAGACAAGAATGGCTTCCTGAAAGTAAAGCTCGAAGGACCTGATGGAAACATGAGTGGCATCGGAGCAAAAGTAACGACTTTTTATGATGGCAAAATTCAGTTTTTCGAAAACAAAGTCGTTCGTGGCTACTTGTCGTCCAATGATCCCATTGTTCATTTCGGCTTGGGTCAGGTGGCTTCCATCGACAGCCTGGTTGTGGTGTGGGGAGATGGAAAAGAAAGTGTTTTGCCTGCAGTAAAAGGCAATCAGACTGTCATTGTCAATTATACAGAGACCGCAAAAACCAGACAAAAGCGTTCACAGGAAAAACGACTGTTTGAAGAAACACCCCAATTGCTTGCTACTCCTTACATTCACAAAGAGAATGAGCTCAACGAGTATATGGAGCAAACCCTGCTCCCGCACAACTTTTCTAAAAGTGGGCCTTTTATGGCTACCGGAGATGTAAATGGCGACGGGGAAGATGATGTATTTATTGGAGGTGCCGCAGGTCAGGCAGGCATTCTCTATCTCCTCTCAAAAGGCAAACTGGTCAAAAAAGCATCTACAGCCTTTGAAAAAGACAAGGCTTTTGAAGACATGGGCGTTTCCCTATTCGACGTCGACAACGATGGCGATCTTGATTTGTATGTTGTCAGTGGAGGCAGCGAATTCCCTGAAGGATCGGAGCTTTACAACGACAGGCTTTACAAGAACGACGGAAAAGGTAACTTCACCCAGTCGGCATTAATTGCCACGTTGAGCAGTGGGTCGACAGTCGTTACCAATGACATTGATGGTGACGGCGACCTTGATCTATTTCGCGGTGGGCATGTAATGGCCGGAAAGTATCCTTTCGCTCCAAAAAGCTACTTCCTGATCAATGAGTCCGGCACTTTCGTGGACAAAACCAAGGAGATGGCGCCCGACCTGGCCAATATTGGTATGGTAACTTCAGCTACCTGGGCAGATCTAAATGGTGACAAAAATGCAGAACTGGTCCTCGTGGGAGAATGGATGCCGGTAACGGTATTCTCCTATGCCAATGGTCTCTTAGGCAACGTGACCGAAAACTATGGATTAAATGGGTCGGAAGGCTGGTACAACAAAGTGATAGCCAATGACCTCGACGGAGATGGCGACCAGGATCTACTTGTGGGTAACCTGGGCGAAAACTATAAATTCTCTACCAGTGCCGACAAACCTTTTCAGGTCTATGCGAAAGACTTTGACAATAATGGCACCAACGACATCTTTCTTGCCAAATACTACCATGATTCAGTGTTAGTGCCGATAAGAGGCATCGAATGTACTTCGGGGCAAGTTCCTGCTATTCGTCAGCGTTTCCAGAGCTTCATTTCTTTCGCAAATTCCGACTTACCTTCGATTCTCGGGCCGGGCATGAACTCAGCCCTTAATAAGAAGGCTTACACATTCTCTAGTGCGATACTAGTCAATAACAATGGTAAGTTCGAAACCAAAAAACTACCTATCGAAGCGCAGATCTCCGCAATCAACAGCTTTGTGGTGCAGGATTTTGATGACGACGGCATCAAGGACATCCTGATTGCTGGCAATAAGTTTGACGTGGAAGTAGAAACTACTCCAGCCGATGCCTCCCCGGGCTTATTCATGAAAGGCCTGGGTGATTTCAAATACGAGTGCCAGAACAATTTAAAGAGCGGCTTCTTTGTCCCTTTCAATGTCAAGGACATGCAGCTGATCAAAACAGACAAAAACTGGCTGGTAGTGGTGAGTGCTAACAATGATAAACTTCGTGTTTTCTCCACTTCAAAGGCAGCTTTAAGTAATAAAATGGCACTTAACGATTGATTCCTACAAGCAATATTGACAACGAAAAAGTGTCATTCCTTTGAAAAAATTCCTGCATAAATATTGGCTTACCTGCCTTACCCTTGGGCTGGTAGCATGCAGTGGCGGCGACAAGCAGTCGCTCAATAGGCTGTCAACAGCAAGTAGCCCGTATTTGAGAGAACACGCCGACAATCCGGTCCACTGGTTTGAATGGGGAGACGAAGCGCTTGAAAAAGCGAAACGTGAAAACAAACCCATCATTGTCAGCATTGGTTATGCCTCGTGCCATTGGTGCCACGTGATGGAAGAAGAATCGTTTATGGATACCACCGTGGCACGGATCATGAACGAAAACTTCATTGCGATCAAGGTAGACCGGGAAGAGCGGCCAGATATTGACCAGGTCTATATCGATGCTGCTCAACTCATCACCGGACGAGCGGGGTGGCCGTTGAATGCCTTTGGCCTTCCAGATGGCACTCCTTTTTATGCTGCCACTTACTTCCCAAAAGAGCAATGGATTGGCCTTCTGCAGCAAGTCATCACTGCCTACAAGGAAGACAAAGAAAACGTAGACAAACAAGCCAATGCGGTAAGAGAGGGTGTACTCGAATCAAGTCTCATCAGCCCTCTGCCCAATGAAGCCAAAGGTGCTTTGGCAGATACCTATTCGTTGATATTCCCAAGTTGGGAAAGTGATTTCGACTACCTGGAAGGTGGAATCAAAGGAGCCCCAAAATTCCCTATGCCCGTGGTTTGGGAATTTTTGCTTCAGGACTTCTACAAAAACAACAACGAGGAAGCGCTTTTAGCTGCTACCACCACACTAGACAAAATGGCCATGGGCGGTATTTATGATCACCTCGCAGGAGGATTTGCCCGATACGCCACTGATGAAGAATGGAAGGTGCCTCACTTCGAAAAAATGCTTTACGACAATGGACAGCTGGTCAGCCTATATGCCCATGCCTATCAAGTGACAAGAAATGAAACCTACGCAACGGTTGTGAAAGAAACGCTTGAGTTTGTAAAGCAAAACTTAACAGCATCAAACGGCGGGTTCTATTCTTCGCTCAATGCAGATAGTGAGGGTGAAGAGGGCACCTTTTATGTCTGGACCAAACCAGAACTCCAGGCAATTCTGGGCGCAAATGCCTCTCCCCTGTTCTGCGAGTACTTCAATGTGACTGAGGAAGGGAATTGGGAGAACAAGAAAAATGTACTTCACACAAAAACATCAGTTGACGATTTGGCTAAGCAAAGAGGGATCAAGCCAGAAGCACTACACAAACTGCTTCTGGAGACACGCCAAACTACTTTAGATGCCAGAAACAAAAGAATTCGACCCTCAGTTGACGACAAAATACTGACATCATGGAACGCCCTGATGCTCAGCGGCTATATCGATGCCTACTGGGCATTGGGAGATGATACTTACCTGGAGGCTGCACTGAAAAACGCTGAATTCCTCAAGAAGCACATGATACAAAGCAATGGTGGGCTTCTGCGCAGCTATTCCAATGGCCGGGCATCCATCGAGGCTTTCCTCGATGATTACGCATTTCTGTCCAGTGCATTTATCCAATTGTACCAGGCCACTTTCGATATTCAATGGCTGGATCAGTCAAAAATTTTGACTGATTTTGCACTCGAACATTTCAAAGATCCTGAGACAGGATTTTTCTTCTACACTTCTGATGTATCTGATGGTCTATACGTTAGAAAACTGGACATCCAGGATCAGGTAACGCCCTCCTCTAATGCTGTAATGGCTGAAGTGCTTTTTACTTTAGGTAGGTACTATGAAAATGCTTCCTATCAGTCTGTTAGTTCAAAAATGGTGCAATCACTTTCTCCAGACTTCAGAGAAAGCGGCCCCTACTTTGCCCAATGGGCCAGCGTGATGGGCCTTATGGCATTTCAAACCAATGAGGTGGCGGTGATGGGGCCAGAAGCCATGGAAAAAGCAAGGCAGATCATGCAAAGCTATCACCCCGACGCTCTACTTATGGGTGGCAATGAAGAGAATCTCCCTTTGCTAGAGAATAAATTGGTTGAGGGCAAAACGATTATTTACGTGTGCCAGGACAAAATTTGCAAGCTGCCCGTGCAAGACGTAGCACAGGCGCTTAAGCAAATGAAAGGGAATTAACACTCATTTTTGAATGGTCACAATAGTCGAAAATAAATGTCAGGTCGAGTTCACTCCTAGTCGATTTCGAAACCCGGTTAAGCAAAGAACCAAACATTTCGACACAGCCCCTGAGGGAACTAATTATGACAATTTAAATGATACTGACTATTGGATCCATTCAGTTACTAATCATTACACCTTCTCCGGCACCACATAAGGCGCCCGGTAGTTTCTCCTCATCATTTTATTGGCTTCATCATCGCCTGGGAAAGTCTCCGTCTTAGGATCGAAGTTGAGCACTCGCTTAGTCTGGTAGGCAATATTACCCAGGTGGGCAAGGCCAGAAGAAAGATGAGCCGTTTCAACTGGGGCATTGCAAAGCGCAGGATTCTTGGCCAACACAGCGTCAACAAAATTCTGATAATGGTCGCCTCCCTCCTTCTTCGCTGGGCCAGGAGTCCTATCTCTTCCTAAGAAAGTTTGGTAGTCGTTGTATCCATTCACCACCATATAGCCTTCGCTGCCATAAAAAATATTGCCAATACCTACACCATCTTCTTTGTTGGTCATCCAGGGACGCACTTCAAACTGGATCATCTTCTTTTGATCCGGATAGTGGTAAGAGGAGGTCAACACCTCAGGGGTTTCTTTGTAGTCATCCCACAAAAACTTGCCTCCCATTGAAGTGATCTCGGTAGGGAGGCCCACATCCAGCCCCCACATGCACAAATCTGTTTCGTGGATACCCTGGTTGCCTACATCGCCATTGCCATAATTCCACGACCAATGCCAATTGTAATGCACATAGTTGGTGGAAAAATCCATCATTTCAGCTGGTCCGGTCCATAGATCATAGTCAAGGCCTGCAGGTACGGGCTCGGTGCCTTTGTTGCCAATATCAGGCCTCCACTTAAACACAAGACCACGTGCCATGTACACATCACCAATAAGGCCATCCCTCAAGTGTTGAATTGCTTCCTTTATGGCGACAGAGCTGCGCAACTGAACACCATGTTGTACTACCCTTTTATATTTTTTGGCTGCTTCAATCAGCTTCTTTCCCTCATACAAGTTGTGGGTACCTGGCTTTTCTACATACACATCTTTACCGGCCTGCATGGCCCAAATAGCCGCCAAAGTATGCCAATGGTTAGGGGTAGCAATACTCACTGCATCAATGTTCTTGTCCTGAAACACCTTGCGGAGGTCTTGCTCGGTTTTTACCTTCGCATCGTAAGTGGTTTTGAATTCTTCCGCCCTTTTCGTTAAAATATTGTTATCAGGGTCACACAATGTGGCTACTTGTGCGTTTTCAAGTGATTGAAAACCTTTGATATGGTTTTGCCCTCTACCATTGACACCCAGCACTGCTACCTGCACCTTATCATTGGCACCAAATGCGCTTGAAGGGATAATGGTAGGAAACCCCAAAACAATGGCGGCTCCTGTCGTATTTTTAATGAATTTTCGTCGGGTAAATGGTTCTGGTTTTTTCATAATCGTGAAGTAGGTATATAGAATCTTAAAAATCCGTTTCTCTGTCATCGACAGGTTGCAAGCCTGTTGCCTTACCAGTTCCACTCACCACATCCCACGCCACAACAGGAAGGTATCATGAAGTTAAGACGTAATATATGCCGCTCACCCTTAGCTCTGTTTCCGACCATGGAAAAAAGCCAATTTCGTGTAGGGAAAAGTACCAAAACTTTCGTCTTACATGTGATTGTTAAAATGCCTGACCGGTAATTAAAATGCATGGTAGAATTGAAAGCTGCATCATTGTTGCTTCTTAAGTTCGTTCATACTTTTGTATCTGATGAAAGTTTCATTTGACGATAAGAACCGGGTTATTGACCCAATCCATATATTTTAAATTCTAACTCAATTAAAGAATGAATCGACTGAATAAAATGTTGAAGGTGGGCGCAACCCTTTCCTTTCTTTTAATGATTGCTCACTTTGGAATGGCACAAATGAAACCCGTTAATTTTATCAGGGACGAAGCAGGTAAAAAAGTAGACGTCATGATTGATGGCAAGCTTTTCACTTCCTACATCTACCCAGAAGACCTGGACAAGCCAGTCCTTTATCCAATTTATACCTCAAATGGCACCGTGATCACAAGAGGATTCCCTAGAGACCCAAGAGCTGGCGAGCGTGTAGATCACCCACACCATGTAGGTTTGTGGTTCAACTATGGCGATGTCAACAACCTGGACTTTTGGAATAATTCATACGCTATCCCAGCTGAAAAAAAGAGTGAGTATGGTAGCATTCGCCACCAGAGAGTGGTAAAAACTCAGGACGGCACAAAAAAGGGTATGATGGTGATTCAAACCAATTGGGTGGATCACGTGGGCACAGTATTGATGACCGAGGAAACCACTTTTGAGTTTTCAGGCACAGACGATCTCCGCACTATTGACCGCACAACTAAGCTTACCGCTAAGCAAACTGTAGTTTTTGAAGAGTCGAAAGAAGGGATGATGGGTATTCGCCTGGACAGGGCTTTTGAAGAACCCTCCAATAAGCCAGAGGTGTTTACGGATGCCAATGGAAATCCTACAACCGTAGCAGCATTAAATAACGAAGGTGTGAACGGCGTTTACCGCAATAGCAACGGCCTTGAGAAGGGCGACGTGTGGGGTAAACGAGCCAACTGGGTATCATTGTCGGCCACAAAAGGTGATGAACAAATTACCATTGCCATGGTAGACAACAAGAAAAACCTGGGTTATCCAGCCCACTGGCACGCACGTGGCTATGGTTTATTCGCCATCAACAACCTGGCATCAAAATCTTATGTGCCTACGGATGCTGAAATGACAACCACACTAAAACCAGGTGAAACATTGGTATTTAACCATCGGGTACTGATTAGTTCAGGGAAATTTTTGGGCGCCACCGAAATGAACAGTCAATTCGATAACTTCAATAAGTAAAGCATTCATGGACCTATCCCCTCAAAAACTATTTTCAGTAGAAAATAAGTCTGTTGTGCTAACTGGAGGCACCGGCGTGCTAGGCTCGGTGATGGCCAAAAACCTGGCTGCCGCAGGTGCTAATGTATCAATTTTGGGACGCAGAAGCGATGCTGGAAACGACCTTGTAAATGAAATTAAAAAAGCTGGTGGCAAAGCCAGCTTTTTCCAAACAGATGTTTTAAACAAGGAAAGTTTACTTGAAACGAAGAAAGGAATTCTAAAAACCGCGGGTCGCATCGATGTGTTGATCAATGCTGCAGGCGGAAATATGCCGGGTGCCACCATTTCACCTACACAAACCTTCTTTGATCTTGATCATAAGGCTTTCCAGCAAGTAGTTGACCTGAATTTACTTGGCACAGTACTGCCTACTCAGGTCTTTGGAGAAACAATGGCTGAACAAAAAAAGGGAGTAATAATTAACATCTCTTCAATGGCGGCGCTTAAACCCGTGACAAGGGTGGTAGGATATTCAGCTGCCAAAGCTGCTATTGATAATTTCACGCAATGGCTTGCAGTGGAACTAGCCAAGAAAGTAGGTGAAGGAATCAGGGTAAACGCCATTGCACCCGGTTTTTTCATTACAGAGCAAAACAGAGCGCTCTTGACCAATCCTGACGGCAGTCTCACTGCCAGAGGGTCTTCGGTGATCAACCAAACGCCATTTGGAAGGTTTGGCGAAGCCGAGGAATTGATTGGCACCTTGTTCTGGCTTTGTTCTGATGCGTCAGCCTTTGTTACTGGAACAGTGGTGCCAGTCGACGGAGGATTTAGCGCATTTTGTGGAGTTTAGCCAGCTATTGATAAGATTTCCCCACTGGAGTGGGGCCAGTGATTTTTTAGTGCACCTTCTTACGATGAACCTTTAAACATGAACCCAACCTTTTTAACTGAAGATTTTCTTCTAGAGTCGGAAGAAGCGAAACACTTATACCACCAATACGCAAAAAAGGCTTCTATTGTAGATTACCACAACCATCTATCGCCAAAGGACATAGCTGAAAATCGACAGTTCTCTGACCTGACTGAGATTTGGTTAGAGGGAGACCACTACAAGTGGAGAGCGATGAGAATGAACGGGATCAATGAACGATACTGTACCGGCAAGGCAAGCCAGGAAGAGAAGTTCATGAAATGGGCAGCGACGGTTCCTAAAACGATGCGCAACCCGCTTTATCATTGGACACATTTGGAATTACAGAGGTATTTCGGTGTCAGCGAATTACTTAATGCTAAAAGCGCCAAAAAAATCTATGAGGATTGTTCCAACCTTCTTCAAACCGAAGACTTCCGAGTGCAGGGACTGCTATCGAAAATGAAAGCCAAAGTTGTGTGCACTACCGACGATCCATGCGATGACCTGGCCTACCATAAAGCCATGCAGTCGTCGGCTACCTTGAAAATGCTTCCCACGTTCAGGCCAGACAAAGCTTATACTTTTAGCGGACTTTCACCCTATGCTGACTATGTAAAAAAATTAGGCGAAGCCTCTGCCATTGAGATAAATACACTTCAGGATTTGTTTCAGGCACTTGCAAGCAGGGTCAACTACTTCCACGACCACGGCTGTCGGGCTTCTGATCATGGCCTTGAAACACTGCCATTCAGCCCTATGATGGAAAGTGAAGCAGCAAAACTTTTCCCCCGTGCATTGAAAGGTGAAACACTTTCAAAGGAGGAGTCAATCGGCCTTCAATTCATCATTCTTACACACCTGAGTGGCCTTTACCATAGTAAGGGTTGGATACAGCAGTTTCACCTTGGTGCGCTGCGGAACAACAATGACCGGATGATGCGAGAGCTGGGTCCCGATACAGGCTTTGACTCCATCGGCGACTTTCCTCAAGCCCAAACCATGGCGAAGTTCTTCAACCATATGGACAGCAGCAATCAATTGGCAAAAACCATTATCTATAACCTCAATCCAGCCGATAATGAACTATTTGCTACCATGACTGGCAATTTCAACGATGGTACCACCGCTGGAAAAATGCAATGGGGTAGCGGTTGGTGGTATTTGGACCAGAAAGACGGCATGCAAAAGCAAATGAACACCCTTTCCAATATGGGGCTGCTTTCTGTTTTCGTGGGTATGGTCACTGACTCAAGAAGTTTCCTTTCATTTCCACGCCATGAGTACTTCAGAAGGATCCTATGTAACCTGATTGGCGAAGATGTAAAGAAAGGTGAACTACCCAATGATATGGCGCTATTGGGCGGGCTAGTGGATGATGTTTGCTACAATAATGCCAAGACTTATTTTGGATTTTAGTATTCGCCACGATTTGGCTAACAACAACCGTTGGGCTATTTTGACGACTTAGAACTTAGCTAAAACTAATGCCGACCGACGCTTCCAATCAGCTTGAAACTGGTGTTATCAAGAATTATAGATGGTATGTCTGTGCGCTATTGTTTTATGCTACGACGCTCAGGTATGTTGACAGGCAGGTTATCGGCATCCTTAAACCCACACTTGAGCAATACTTTGGCTGGAGCGAGATAGATTACAGCAACGTTGTGATGGCGTTTACCGCCGCCTATGCATTTGGCTTGCTCAGCTTGGGTGGCCTGATTGACCGAATTGGCACCAAACTCGGCTACGCCCTCTCACTGATCATCTGGAGTCTGGCCTCCATGGCCCACGCCATGGCTACCCGAACGCTGGGCTTTGGTATGGCAAGGGCTGCACTTGGGTTGAGTGAAGCCATGAATTTCCCGACAGCTATTAAAACAGTGGCTGAGTGGTTCCCCAAAAAAGAACGAGCGCTGGCCACAGGAATTTTCATCAGCGGCACAAATGTGGGGGCCATTATCGCCCCGATTCTTGTCCCCATCATTCTTACCTTATATGGGTGGGAAGAAGCATTCATCTTGATTGGCGCTCTCGGGTTTGTTTGGCTAGCACTCTGGTGGAAGTTCTACGATATTCCGGCTTATCAAAAGAGATTGAGCAAGGAGGAATACGATTATATTCATAGTGATGATGAAGGCAACAATGAAAGCACAGTACGTATTTCCTGGTGGAAGCTACTCACTTACCGACAAACCTGGGCTTTTATCGTAGGTAAGTTCCTGAGCGATCCCATCTGGTGGTTTTTTCTGTTTTGGCTTCCGTCCTATTTTGTCAATGCGTTTCAGGTGGACTTCACGAAACCAAGTATACTTCTTGCCGTCATCTATACCGCCACTACCCTTGGCAGCATCGGTGGCGGTTATCTATCCAGTTACCTTATTCGAAAAGGATGGCCCATCTTCAAAGCACGAAGGGTATCCATGCTAGTTTTTGCCCTGTTGGTGATGCCTATCATGTTGGCTCAATACATCAACAATTTGTGGATAGTTGTTGGACTCGTAAGCCTTGCTGCATCATCACACCAGGGATGGAGTGCCAATATCCTCACTACTATTGGCGACGATTTCCCTAAGAGTGTCATCAGCAGCCTGGTAGGTATCGGCACCATGGCTGGTGCCGTGGGTGGTATTTTATTCCCTATTGCCGTTGGGCGCCTCCTGGATCATTTTAAAATGATGGGGGATATAAATACTGGTTACGACATCCTTTTTATCATCTGCGGATGCGCATATATCACCGCCTTTTTGCTGATGACGCTAATTGCTCCCCGTCAAAAAACAGTCGAAGTAAAGCCGGTTTAATGGTGGATCAATGGTTTCACCTTCTTACCTATCAGTTCTATCGACCTCTTTAGTTGATCGTGCGTTAGGTCTGCATTGTCCATCTGAAAGGTAACTCTCGAAATACCACCCAATGCTTCGCTATGGCGAAGTATCTTCTCTGCCACCTCTTCAGGGTTCCCGATCATCAAAAAGCCCAAGGGAGACATGCTTTGATTGAATCGCTCAGGAGTCATGGGAGGCCATCCTCTCTCCTTTCCAAAGCGGGTCATGTTCGCAGCGTGACCTGGGTAATACTCAGCCACGGCCTGTTCCATACTATCCGACACGTAACCAAAAGAGTGCAATCCCACTTTCATTTCATCTTCAGGATGCCCAGCTTCTCTCCAGGCGTTTCTGTAAAGATCGATTAAAGGCCTAAAACGGTGAGTTTCGCCCCCGATCACAGCTACCATTAATGGCAGACCGAGCATACCGGCACGAGCAAAAGACTGTGGCGTGCCACCGACACCCAACCAGACAGGTAGCTTTTTCTGAGCAGGACGAGGGTAAACAGGCTGATCTTGCAGTGTGGGACGAAATTTCCCCGACCAGTTAATTACCTCATTGTCCCTTATCTGAAGTAAAAGGCCTAGCTTCTCTGCAAATAATTGGTCATAATTCTTTAGATCGAAACCAAACAAGGGAAATGCTTCGATGGAGGATCCCCGGCCAACCACCATTTCGGCCCTGCCTCTGGAAATGAGGTCGAGCGTGGCAAAACTTTGAAAAACCCGAACAGGATCAGCAGCACTCAGCACAGTGACGGCGCTGGTTAATTTAATCGTACTTGTACGGGCAGCCGCAGCCGCAAGAATCGTTGGTGTGGATGAGTCAAGAAAACCTTTGCGATGATGTTCTCCAATACCAAAGACGTCTAATCCACACTGGTCAGCATACTCAATTCGCTCCAGCAGCTGAGCCATTGCTTCCATATCATCAAGCTCCATTGCATTGTGACTCCACCGATTCGATGCAAAACTATCTACGCCTATTTCCATAAGGTAATCCCTTTGTTACAATTAAATTCATGGTATTGAACATACAGCAAGGCAAGTAAATTCCAAAAAAGACTCGATCCAATGGGGTGTCAAATAAAAAAGCCGCACTTGTGCGGCTTTCCTATGTTTAATATCATCGAATGCCTTACTCCACGTAAGCCTTAACGGTAAGTGTTTGAGCGGAGGCAGTTGGATCGTTGGAAAATACGGTAATCGTTTTTTGCTGGGTACCTTTCCTTCCCTTAGGGTCGAAACTAACGGTAAGGGTACCTGTTTCACCGGGCTTCAAATCCTCTTTGGTAACAGTAGATACTGTACAACCACAATTGGTTCTTGTTTCTCTGATATTAAGCGGGGAGCGACCAGTGTTGGTGTAGGGAAAATCGATCTCCACCTGTGTTGATGGGCTAATTCTCCCGAAGTCATGATTTACTTTGTCAAATGATAATCTTGCTGCTTTCGCTTTCTCAGCATCTGACATAGGCGGAAAGTATTCTTCAATGGTCGCTAGTACGTACAATTGCTTTTCTCCGTTGCTGGCCTCATCTGTAAACAGCTTAATATTATCTGAATTGTAGCCAAACCTGGCTTTTGCCTGAGCATCATAGGTCAAGATGACTTTACCGGCTGTTTTGGGCTGCAAAATAGCGGGCTCGTAGCTGACCTTGATATAGTCTGGGGCCTCCACTTTTTCCGCAAAAGAAATCACTACATCAGCATCATTGTACACATCAAAAGACTTTGTAACAGGCTTCTCCGTCGTAATTACACCAAAATTCATTGAACGATATTTGAACCTGGTATCTCCTAATTTAGTTGGGTAATCGTCGGCAGGTGTGCGGGGCTTTGGAGCAACATTGCCCTGAATATACAGCATGCTGGTGCCTCCGGCAGAAGAGTTGCTTGTAACAGTTAGAGACTTCCGAAATGAGCCAGGTCTGTTGGCAGGATTGTACTGCGCTTTCACAAAACCTTTCTCACCAGGAAGCACTGGTTCCTTGCTCCACCCGGGCGTTGTACAACCACAGGATGCTTTTACATTAGAAATAATCAATGGTGCATTTCCTTTGTTCACAAATTCAAAGGTAAACGTAATGGGGCCCTCTTCTTCCTTCACATCACCAAAGTCATGATCGGTTTCGATAAATTCAGCCAGCGCACCCTGCGCAATAGCAAAGTTGGTCAGCAATACTAAAAAGAGACTATAAACAAGGGCTTGCAAAAACCTTTTCATCACGAATGTATTTTCTTTTAAGGAATACGAAATAACGCAGTACATAGTTAACGATCAACACTTATCACTATTACTAAAGTATCAACGTAAGATTTTTATTTACTTTGCCCAAAATTTGATCAATGGCAAGAATACTTACAGGCATACAGAGTTCAGGAAAACCCCATCTGGGTAACTTGATGGGAGCGATCCTTCCAGCTATAGCGTTATCGAAGCAACCTGCAAACGATTCTCTTTTCTTTATAGCAGACCTCCACTCTTTGACCACCATCAAAGATGCGGAGCTAAGGAGAGAAAACACAAAAGCTGTCGCTGCTGCCTGGCTTGCCTGCGGATTCGATACTGATAAAAACATTTTCTACCGTCAGTCCAGAGTGACTGAAGTAACAGAGCTGGCCTGGCATCTGAACTGTTTCACGCCATTCCCCATGCTTTCGAATGCCCATTCGTTCAAAGATAAATCAGACAGGCTTGCTGATGTAAACGCAGGGCTTTTTGTTTATCCAGTTCTCATGGCAGCGGACATACTGCTATATGATGCAGACATTGTGCCAGTGGGCAAAGACCAGCTGCAACACCTGGAAATGGCCAGAGACATTGCCGGAGCTTTCAACAGCCGCTATGGTGACATCCTTGTTGTGCCAGAAGCTCGTGTGGACAAAGAAATGATGACCATTCCTGGTACCGACGGCCAGAAAATGAGTAAGTCTTACGGAAATACAATTGATATTTTTGCTCCAGAAAAGGAATTGAAAAAGCAGGTGATGTCCATTGTAACAGACAGCACACCATTGGAGGAGCCAAAAAACCCAGACACTTGTCATGTATTCAAATTATATAGCCTTTTGGCTCCAGTAGATGATATTGAAACCATGCGCGGCAAATACCTGGGAGGCAACTACGGTTATGGCCACGCCAAAAAAGAACTTCTTGAGCTTATACTCACTCATTTTGCCAAGGAAAGGGTAACCTTCGATTATTACATGACTCACCCCGACGAACTGGAAAGCAAACTTCAGCAAGGAGAGGCTAAGGCAAGAGTAATTGCTACTAGCGTACTGGCAAAAGTGAGAGAAACACTTGGCTTTAGATAAACCGTTAAAGCCACTTTTGTTTAAAAGCATTGCCACCTAAGGCACCTGTCCGGGCCTACGTAAAAATTTTTTTTGAAAAAACGTCAACGTAACCAAAGTCACATACTTGGGGCTGCAGATTTATGACTTTTGTATCGTATTAGAATATCAACCTCTAATCATACAAGATCATGAAAACAAATATGGGTCAAATCGACAAAGGTATCAGAATCATCATAGCTCTGACCATTGGCGTTCTTTACTACTACGGACAACTATCCGGATTAGCCGCAACCATTTTATTAATCCTGGCCGGTGTATTTATCCTTACGAGCTTTATAGGGGTTTGCCCGCTTTATTTACCTTTTGGCATCAGCACTAGAAAAAAATAATATCAACAATTAAATAAATATCTGAAATGAATAACAACCCAACAGTAGTAGACGTGCGCACTCCAGCGGAGTTTATGGGTGGACACGTAGCAGGATCAATCAACATCCCACTTCAAGAGGTAACAGCACGATTAGAAGAGATCAAAGCATTACCACAACCAATTATTCTTTGCTGCGCCAGTGGCAACAGAAGTGGTCAAGCACATAGCTATTTGAAAGCACAGGGCGTCGATTGCTCTAACGGAGGTTCCTGGTTGGAAGTAAATATGGAATTTGCCAACAACTAATTCACTATGATACAAGCAATCAAGAATATGTTGGGAATGGGTCCTCAAGTCGACCTAAAGCAATTAGTGAAAGAAGGTGCCATTGTCGTGGATGTAAGAACCAAAGGAGAGTATGCCGGCGGTCACATCAAAGGCTCGGTCAATATTCCCCTTCAGGCATTGGAAGGTAGCCTTGGCAAATTGAAAAAGGAGAAAACCATTATCACATGTTGCGCTTCTGGTATGAGAAGCGGGTCCGCTAAAAGCATCCTCAAGTCAAAAGGGTATACCGTACACAATGGTGGGGGCTGGACAAGCCTTCAAAGTAAACTAAGATAGTAAGTGGGTTTAGCACAGTAACCCTACAGGAAGGAGTGTGTTGATTTTTTCGGCCGCTCCTTCTATTTATACCCAGGCATATGACGCAATTTATAACACAGTTAACAACGGGATGGCATTTCGCCAGATGGCTCAGATTGGGCTTTGGCATATTCCTAACCATGCAGGCAATTGAACTGGCAGATGGTCTTTCCGCCTTTTTAGCTGCCATTTTTCTTTACCAGGCAGCCACTAATAGCGGTTGTTGTGGTGTTGGCGGATGCAGTGTACCAACAACATCGAAGAAAGAGAACTTACCAGAGGAAGAGACTGTTTATGAAGAAGTAAAATAATCGTATGAGCAAGAAATCTTTTTCCGAACTAATTAAAGGAGATCAGCCAGTTTTGGTTGACTTCACTGCGAGCTGGTGTGGGCCGTGTAAAATGATGGCACCAGTACTTGATGACGTAAAACGTAAACTGGGCGACAGGGCCAGGATCATTAAAATTGATGTTGACAAAAACCCAAAAGCTGCACAAAGCTACAAAGTGAGCGGTGTGCCTACTTTTATTCTGTTTAAGGGTGGACAGATCAAGTGGCGACAGTCGGGCGTAGTACCTGGCTATCAACTCGAAAAGTTATTCAGAGAACATGCATAAATGAAAAGGGCACCGGTTGGCGCCCTTTTTTATTTTTTACTTCTGATGAAATGTGTCTGAAACAAAAGACAGCACCTCTGGAAGAGCTGTCCTCCAGTAAGTCCAGTTGTGGGCTCCATCCCTAATCCTGAATTCGTGAGGTACTTCCTTCTTGCGAAGCGAAATGTGCGCCAGAGAATTCCCTTCGTATAAGAAATCATCATCACCACAGTCGATATACCATTTCACTGACTTCAGCTTTTCAGCCTCCATCTCATCAATCAACTTATTAATGCTAAATTTATTGTAATACTCTTCTAGCTGCGCCTGCGAAGGATTTTCTGTACCGCTTCGCTCCAGCCAACGTTTTCCGGCTTCTGGTGTTAAGGGGCCTGTACTAGCACTCAATGGACAAGCAGATGAAAATAACTCAGGGTGATGAAGGGCATACATAAATGTGCCACCGCCCCCCATCGAAAGACCTGCAATCGCTCTGTAGCGCTTATCGGTTTTAATTCTGTAGGTCTTTTCTACGTAGGGCATCAACTCCTGAAAAAAGAAGTCCTCATAATTCCATTTACCGTCAATGGTATTGAAATAGCCCCGCACACCAGTATCAGCGTCTGGCATCACAATAATCATCGCCGTTGAGGTTCCCTCCTTGATGGCTTTGTCTGTGATGCTTAGCACCTCGCCAAATTGCACCCATCCTGTTTGGTCATCGCCAGCGCCATGAAGAAGGTAGAGAACCGGATAACTTCTCTGTGAAGTTTCGTAGTCTGGAGGAAGGTAGATAGCAAACTTTCGTTCGCTTTTAAGAATTTTACTGGTAACGGTCAAGTTGTCAAAAACTTTGCCGGTCTGTGCCTTTAGTTGTCCAACCAGGACAACCAGGGCTACTATTAGCAGGTTTTTTTTCATGTTTATGTAGGTATAATTAAAAAATGCTCTGTCGCAAAAGCTAAGCTAAATCTAGCTGCTAAAGCTTACTTTATCTACAAATACTACACAACCTACCCACAACTAAAACAGGCGGTTACTTGAGCACCTACAACGGGAGAAGCGATTTACTCAGCTTTCCAAACTATTTTTTGGTGTCGCGGATCCAAAATGAGCACCAGACGTGTCGGCGACGGAATAAGCACTAGCCTGGTTTTCTTATCAGGGTAGTCATCCATATCAATGGGTACTCCCTGACTAGTGAGAGTAGTGTACACTATTTTGCCATCCACTTCTTTCTTTAAGTATTCATTGGCCAAATAGGCAATGGGAAGCAATACCTCATTATCTGGGCAAAACTCATCATGAACCTCTTGAAGGGCCTCTTCTATATAATCGCCATAGGTTTCTACAAAATAGTCTTCCTGGTCGTGAAGCTGTTCTTCAAGGTCATCGTATTTTTCGTCGTCGTAGCTCAGACCACTTAATGCGATCTTTGTTTCAGCTATATCAATCAGGGCTTTGTCGAGTTTCGCAATATCCATGGGAAAGTTTTTCTTGGAGGATTCCTTTCTGTGTTTGAAAGGCACAAACTTTGGAATTGTTAGGCTAAGATTCAAGTAAGGCTTTATTTTTTTAGTTCAATCCATTTTTATTGTTGAAGATTTCAACATAGCCTTTTGTCTTGAGAACATATCTGCTAAATTTCACCTTTAAACGACAAACTGACATGCAAGAGCAAGCCCTGATAAAAGCAAAGCAATGGTTATCAAGCAAAAACCTTGATGCTGCTGCCCGTAAGGAAGTAGAAGCGATGGTAGCAGCATCGGATAAATCTTTACTTACAGAGTGTTTCTATAAAGACCTTGAATTTGGCACTGGCGGGCTTCGGGGCCTTATGGGCATTGGGTCCAACAGAATCAATAAGTATACAATAGGTATGGCCACTCAGGGACTTGCGAACTACCTAAAACAAACCTACCCTTCAGAGCAAATAAAGGTCGCCATTGCGCACGACAGTCGTAATAACAGTCCATTTTTTGCTAAAACGACGGCCGATGTTTTCTCCGCCAATGGATTCCAGGTCTATTTCTTCGATGCGCTCAGGCCCACTCCTGAGCTTTCGTTCGCCATCAGGCACCTTGGCTGCCATAGTGGTGTGGTTATTACGGCCTCACACAATCCAAAAGAATACAACGGTTACAAAGCTTATTGGAACGATGGTGCGCAAATGATTGCTCCACACGATAAGAACACGATCGTTGAAGTAGGAAAAATCACCAGCATCGACGAAGTGAAATTTGATGCCAACGAGTCACTGATCAAAAGAATTAGCACGGAAGTGGACGAACCCTACCTGGAAGCAATCAAAGCGGGCAGTCTTTCTCCGGAAATCATCAAACGTCAAAAAGACCTAAAAATCGTTTTTTCCCCTATTCATGGCACTGGAATTACCCTGGTGCCTGAAATTCTTAAGAGGATAGGCTTCGAAAATGTGACGATAGTAGAAGAACAAGCCACACCTGATGGCAACTTCCCAACAGTGGTTTATCCTAACCCGGAGGAAGCTGAAGCGATGAGTATCGCGCTGAAAACAGCTGCAAAAATTGATGCAGACCTGGTAATGGCCACTGACCCGGATGCCGATCGTGTGGGTATCGCAGTAAAAAACGACCAGGGCAAATTCCAGCTTCTTAATGGTAATCAGACAGGTGCTCTGCTTGTTTACTACCTCCTGGAGCAGTGGAAAAACAATGGTAAGTTGAATGGAAAACAGTTCGTAGTCAAAACCATTGTAACAACTGACCTGATTGCCAAAATTGCTGAAAGCTACAGCGTGAAATGGTACGATACGTTAACTGGATTTAAATTTATAGCTGCACTTATTCGTGAATTGGAAGGGAAAGAAACCTTTATTGGAGGAGGAGAAGAAAGCTATGGCTATCTCATCGGCGACTCCGTTAGAGACAAAGACGCCGTGGCTTCCTGCGCATTCATAGCCGAAATGACTGCCTTTGCCAAAGATAAAGGCATGAGTCTTTTTGAGATGCTTAATGAAATGTATTTGAAATTTGGCTACTATAAAGAGCACCTCATCTCATTGACTAAAAAGGGAATCAAAGGCCAGGAAGAGATCAAGCAAATGATGGACGATCTCAGAGCAAATCCGCCAAAAACGATCAACGGAAGCAAGCTTATTAAAATTGCCGACTATACGACCCTGCAAGAAAGAAATTTTGAAACAGGCACTACCACTAAATTGGACTATCCTAAGTCTGATGTTATGCAATTTTTCACTGAAGATGGAAGCAAAATTTCTGCAAGACCTTCAGGAACAGAACCCAAAATTAAATTTTACTTCAGCGTTAGCACTCCGGTAGCCAATGCCGAAGAGCTAAAAAATGCTGAAGCCCGGCTCATGAAGAGAATTGAAGCTATCATTGCTGACATGCATTTGAATTAGTCGTTTCGCTGACGAATTAGAAAGAGCAGTACGTCTACTGCTCTTTCTTAAATACGATTTTCAGCGTTTCAAATATATTCCCACACTCTTGGTCCCTCAATTCTGAGAATATTATATAAATTATTCTAAAAATATTTATATTGGTATCCCTGAATTGTACCATCGACCTTTTTTATTGTGGAAATACTACTTAACAGCATTCTTGTCATTGTGGGATTTGTCCTTTTAATCAAAGGTGCGGATTTCCTGGTTACCGGAGCCTCCTCTCTGGCCAAGCGCTTTCACGTTTCAGACATAGCAATTGGACTTACCATAGTTGCCATGGGTACATCCGCGCCTGAACTAGTTGTCAATATTATTTCAGGAACAGAAGGATACGATGGTGCTGTATTTGGCAACATCATCGGGTCTAATATCTTCAATACATTTTTGGTTCTGGGAGTTGCAGCAGTGATTTATCCCATTTCAGTCACTAAGAGCTCGCTCTGGAAAGAAATCCCTTATTCCCTGCTAGCCACACTGGTCTTTTTCGTGTTGGTAAATGATGTGTTATTCTTTGGTGCAAAAGAAAACATTTTGAGCATAATCGATTCTGTTATCCTGCTTATCATGTTTTCTCTTTTTCTGCTTTACATTTTCTTCAATTTAAAAAAAGCAGATGATTCAGAAGTAGATGAGGAAATCATCATATTTACTAGCGTAAAAACAACCCTAATGGTTATTGGAGGCCTGGCTGGCCTCACCTTCGGCGGAAAACTAATTGTCGACAATGCCGTTGAAATTGCCAGGTATTTTCAGGTAAGTGAAAGCCTGATTGGCCTCACCATCCTGGCAGCTGGTACTTCCCTTCCAGAATTGGCCACTACTGTTGTTGCTGCCATGCATAAAAAATCTGATCTGGCAGTCGGCAATATTATTGGTTCCAATGTTTTCAACTTATTGCTGGTACTAGGCACCTCAGGACTTGTGAGCTCAGGTTACCAACCATTAACGTTCGACCCACTTCTTAACAATGATCTCTATGTAGTGATGGGCGGAACATTGATGTTGTTTGTTTTCATGTATACATTCGGCAAGTATAAACTTGACCGGGCAGAGGGCTTCCTCTACCTGATCTGTTTTTTCTCCTACACTTATTACTTGTTTGCGAGAATTTAATTCAAGGCATCCCAACCATTTTGGCAGTTTTGGCATTCTTAAGGAGAAACGTAATTTCGTGCTCTGAAAAAATCCTCCATGCGCCGTCTCTTAATTCTTCTCCTGGCACTATTGCCTGCCATTTTTATCGGAAATAAGCTGCTTGCGCAAGTTGGTGAGGCCGATTCACTAATTGTGATTGGTCAGGTACTTGAAAATGAAAGCTATACAGGCCTTCCCTTTGCCCATATTGCCATTAATAACTGGGCTACAACTACCGATTTCAAAGGTGTCTTTAAAGCCAGAATCAAAGCAACGGACACATTGTCCGTCTCCTATGTTGGATACAAAACCAAGTTAGTAATTGTGCCGGAAGATATTTCATCGCCTGTGTTTGAGACCAAGGTGCTCCTCGAAAAAGATACCATCATGATGAAGGATGCCGAAATTTCTATGCTCCCAAGCTCAATTGAGGCGTTCAAGCAAGCTATCCTAAGCCTTGAACTTACAGACCAGGAATACAAGAATGTTGAAAAAAACATGACCGCCCTTACCCAGCAAGTGCTGATTTATGACTACAACAAATACACCATGGACGCTGCCGAAAATCAAAGAGCCGCTATGGCAGGCCCACAGTCTTTCAACTTTATGGGGGTATTGAAAAAAGTAAAAGATGCACTAACCGACCCTAATAAAAACAAGGATGATGAGCTCCTTCCTCCCCCTATTTACTATGAAGAACCAGGGGTACCAGCTCCATCAAAAGCAGATTCTTTACTCATACAAAAATCCGACACTACCCTCCGAGTGATCAACAATTAAGCTAGCTGTAATAATAATCCCAGTTAATTTACTGACCGACTGTAACGCTTTAGTACTCTAAGCAGTCTAACAGTTTTGACATTCCATAGGTAAAGATAGCTACCTTGTAATACAACCTAGTGGCTAATCTTCCGTTGAAGTAACTAAACTCAAATTAGGACTACTATGCTAACCAATTATCTAAGAATTGCTTTTCGCTCGCTTTTGAGAAGCAAATTCTTCTCTTTAATCAATATCCTGGGACTTGCCATTGGCATTTGCTCCTTCCTATTGATCATCTTTTTTGTACAAGACGAGGTCAGCTACGACAAACACTTGCCGTATGCCGACAGAATGTACCGCATCGATATGACAGGAAGGTTTGGTGGCAATGAATTCAATATTGCCGTGGTCAGTGGGGCTCAGGGACCACAGATGAAGGAAGATTTCCCTGAAATCGAAGACTATGTAAGGTTCCGTACAAGAGGCTATTTGCTTGTAAAATACGGGGAAGACATCTACAAAGAAGAAAGTACAGCCTATGTTGATGCTAATGTATTTGAATTTTTTGGCATCAATCTTATTTCAGGAGACGCAGCCACAGCCTTACTGGAACCTAAAACAATGGTCATCACACAAGAACTGGCATCTAAATACTTTGGTGAGGAAGATCCAATAGGGAAGATAGTAAAAATATCGAACCAGGAGGACTATAAAGTGACCGGAGTGATGGAACCCTTGCCACAAAACACCCATTTCCATTTCGACGTTCTGGCAAGTATGGAAACGCTGGATGAAGCTAAAAATGCCATCTGGCTAAGCCAGAACTTTCAAACCTATATTCGCTTGGCCGAGGGTGCCACCGCTGCTGGTTTGGAAGCCAAATTTCCTGATATGATTGAAAAGTATATCGGACCAGAGCTCGAGCGATTTATGGGTGCGTCTATGGCAGACTTCAAAGAAGCAGGCAATAATGTTGGCTACTACCTGACTCCAGTTACCAACATTCATCTCCATTCACAACTGGACGCTCAATTAGGCCCTCCGGGTGACATCAAATACGTGTATATATTTTCAGCGGTTGCAGCATTTATACTTATCATAGCCTGTGTCAATTTTATGAACCTCGCCACAGCCCGCTCTTCGAATCGGGCAAAAGAAGTAGGCATTAGAAAGGTGATGGGTGCCTACAGGCACAACTTGATCAGTCAGTTCCTGTTGGAGTCGCTGATCATTACTTTCATTTCCTTCGTTTTGGCTTTAGGCTTATTAACAGTTGTACTCCCCTATTTCAATGAGCTGACTGGAAAGGAATTTAGTCTGAGCATATTGACTTCACCCACACTAGCCATATCCATGGTGGCCATTCTTCTTTTTGTCGGAGTTTTGGCCGGTAGCTACCCTGCCTTTTTCTTAAGCGCCTTTCAACCTGCCAGTGTGCTGAAAGGAAAGCTCAATATAGGCATGAAGAGTGGATCATTGAGAAGCGTTTTAGTAGTCCTTCAATTTTCTATATCAATATTTCTGGTGGTGGGCACCCTGATTGTTTTTGATCAATTAGACTATATCCAAACGAAAAAACTAGGCTATGACCGGGAGCAGTTAATTGTACTTCAAAACACTTCAGTGCTTGACAAATCGATTGAATCATTCAAAAACGAAGTAGTAGCCAATAACTATTTCACAAGTGGGTCGGTGAGTGGCTACTTACCTATTAGGTCCAACAATAACAACAGTGCGATGTTCCCGGGAAGAAACCCAAAGAGCAATAGCACTACGTCACTTTCTATGTTCTATGTTGATTACGACTACATCCCAACCCTGGGTATGGAGCTTCTTGAGGGACGTAACTTTTCGAAAGAATTTGGCAACGATTCAACAGGTATCGTAATTAATGAAGCAACGGCAAAACAATTCGGCTTTGCAGACAACCCAATTGGTCAGGAATTAGGCACTTTTGATGGTGAAGGCAGCACTCCCGAAAACCCTGTTATTGCAGTTTACAAAGTAATTGGTGTGGTGAAAGATTTTCACTTTGAATCGCTAAAAAGTGACATAAGACCCGCCGTGCTTTTCTTAGGGAAAAGTACAAGCCGGATTACATTCAAGCTAAACACGACCGAGTATCCTGAGGCTATCAGCTTCCTACACTCAAAATGGGATGAATTTGCTCCGGGCCAGCCATTTGAATATGCTTTTTATGACGAAGAGTTCAATGCAGAGTACAAGGCAGAGGAGAAGATTGGCGAGATCTTCGGAATTTTCGCTGGTTTGGCTATTTTCATAGCTTGTCTTGGCTTGTTCGGCCTTGCGGCGTTCACCGCAGAACAGAGGACCAAAGAAGTAGGGATCAGAAAAGTCTTAGGGGCGACTATTCCATCAATCATCATGCTACTGAGCAAAGAATTCATGAAACTGGTGCTTATCTCTTTTGTGATCACTGTGCCTTTGGCGTGGTTCGCGATGGACACCTGGTTGCAAGATTTTGCCTACCGTACTACCATTGGCGTCACAGTTTTCGCAATAGCCGGCGGGCTTTCATTTGCTATCGCCTGGTTGACAATGAGCGTACACTCCTTTAAGGCAGCTTCGATGAACCCTTCCAGTTCGCTTAGAACTGAATAGTCGCTAAGTTATCTTGCAACGTAACGCCCTGATTGGTTCAATACCGGTCAGGGCGTTTTGTTTTCAAATCTCCTATTCGGTAAATTGAACATAGGTTCCATGCGCCCATGCGAACTGGTACACAAGAAACTGAACTAGCTCACTTGAAATAAATATCATGAATAGCAGAAGAAAATTTATTGGACAATCTCTGGTAGGGCTTTCTGGCCTGGCATTCGGTTCAAAGGCATTTGCGAACATCATCGTCCCGCGGCAAAAAGAGAAACTTGGTGTAGCACTGGTTGGCCTTGGGTACTACAGTACTGACTTACTGGCGCCTGCGCTCCAGCTTACTCAAGATTGCTACCTGGCAGGAATTGTCACTGGCACACCTTCCAAAATTCCGGTTTGGCAGAAACAATACAACATCCCCGATAAAAATGTCTACAACTATCAAAACTTTGACGATCTGGCTAACAACCCGGACATTGACATTGTCTATGTAGTCCTCCCTCCTTCTATGCACGCTGAGTACAGCATCAGGGCAGCCAATGCCGGCAAGCATGTGTGGTGTGAAAAACCGATGGCGCCAAGCGTGCAGGAATGCCAAAATATGATAGACGCAGCCAACAAAAATAAAGTAAAGCTGAGCATTGGCTATCGCATGCAGCACGAACCCAATACGCAGCAGATCATACGTTTCAGAAAAGATGAGACCTACGGGAAAGTACAGAAAGTGACCGTGGCTGCTGGCTACAGAGAAGGCCGTACCGACCATTGGAAACAAAAGAAAGCCATGGGAGGCGGGGTCATGGGAGATATGGGTGTATACCCATTGAATGCTGCTAGGTACGCTGTGGGTCTCGAACCCATTGCGGTAACAGCGATTGCCTCCACCACCAGGCCTGAAATCTATCATGAAGTTGAAGAAACCATGGTATTCGATCTTGAATTTCCTGGCGGAGCTAAGGCGGCCTGCGAAGCCAGTTTTGGGAAGAACATGAACACCCTGCAGGTCGATTGCAGCAATGGCTGGTACAAATTGGAACCCTTCCAGGCCTATAACGGGATTGATGGCATCACCAGCGACGGCATCAAGCTCAATAAGCCCATCAATAACGAGCAAGCCAAACAAATGGATGACGATGCCATGGCCATTATGCAGAAAAAAGCAGTGATGGTACCAGGCGAAGAAGGCTTAAAAGACATTCGTGTAGTGGAAGCGATTTACAGATCAGTCAAAGAGGGCAAAAAAGTGACCATAGGTTGATATGCAGAAATTCGAATATAAGATCATCACCATTAGTGTTGCTCATTTAAAAAAGAAGGACTTCCAATCGGAGTTGAGTCGAAACTTCGATGAATGGGGTGCCGAAGGCTGGGACTTAGTGAAGTTTGAGCCAATCCTGGATAGCTGGTTTTTATTTGACAGAGGCAGTACTCGGGAGTTTATTGTGGTATTCAAAAGGGAGAAGAGCAATGGACTTCCCCATGTGCTTCAATCAGTTTAATGCAGATACGACCATGTAAATCGTATTTTTGTTCTAAAACACGTACTCTTTCTACTGTGAAGCCTGCCGAAAAAA
This sequence comes from uncultured Roseivirgaceae bacterium, assembly GCA_964351395.1. Lineage (GTDB taxonomy): Bacteria > Bacteroidota > Bacteroidia > Cytophagales > Cyclobacteriaceae > Imperialibacter. The sequence continues at coordinate 151,532 of CAYGOF010000009.1, read as the reverse complement.
CTCCACGAACCTGCAAAAAAGGACATAAATACTACAAAAGCAGCAACTGTCCCGTTTGCCCTATTTGTGCTGGTGAGAAAAAACCCGACGACAACTTCCTGGGTACGCTTGTGGCACCGGCCAGGCGTGCGCTGCTAGGAAAAGGGATCACGACAGTGCATAACCTGGCCCAACACACGGAAACGGCTATCATGCAACTCCACGGCATGGGCCCGTCTACCTTGCCGAAGCTTCACGAAGCGCTGGCCGCAGCCGGCTTATCTTTCAAACCTTGAATAAGTAATGTACATACCTTTCCAAACCATCGACTGGACGTCCGTTCCTAAAACTAAGTTCAAAGGAGAAACAGGCACCTCCTATTGGCAAACCATCCAGCTCCCGGGCCTTAGAATTAGGATAGTGGAATATGGCGCCGGCTATCTGGCTGACCATTGGTGTCAGAAGGGGCACATCGTCCATTGCATCGAAGGCGAGTTTAAGACTGAAATGGAAAACGGTGGCTCGATCGTTTTGAGCGCAGGCATGAGTTATGTGGTCTCTGACGAGCTAAGCTCTCATCGATCTGTTTCAGAAAATGGGGTCAAACTATTGATTGTAGACGGCGATTTTTTGAAAGCTGAAGGCCTTTCCTAATTTTCTAAAATAAAAATTGTCGAAGCTGTCCAATTGATGTCTACTCAGTTGATAGTAGAGTGTAAATCAATTATTTAGAAACACTAAAATTTTTAGAACATGGATGAGTACGTATTGATCATGAGACATGAAGACGGTGGCAAGGTAGCATCGCCAGAGCAAATGCAAGAGTGGATGAAACAAACCATGGATTGGATTGGTGGCATTGCGGCCCAAAACAAGTTTGTTAGCGGCACCGGACTTCCTTTCGATAATGCCCGTGTGGTAGATTCGAAAAAGATGGTGACCAACGGCCCTTTCGGTGATATCAAAGAAACGATCGGCGGGTTTATTACCGTGAGGGCGGAGTCTGTTGAAGAAGCTGTCGAATTTGCAAAAGGATGCCCCGTGCTACAAGGCGCAGGGAATACCATGGAAGTGCGAAGAATTGCTAAGAATGATGGTGTTCATTAGCCTTCGCTAAGTTGACGTAATGTCGACTCGCAATGATTAGTCGTGCCGCCAGTTAAGGCATTGGATTCGAATGTGGTTCCCACAGCCTTAGCTGGTGGCACCACATCGGCGATATAACAGGCTCTCATAACTCAGCTTATTTATCTATGAACCATCAGGAATTAATCCCTCATTTGTTCAGAACTGAATTCAGCAAAATAACTGCTGTGCTTTGCAAGTTGTTTGGAACGGGGCACATCGACGTGGCCGAGGACATTGCCAGCGAAACATTTATGTTGGCCATTGAAACCTGGACCTACAACCAAATACCTGCAAACCCCACTGCCTGGTTATATACTGTCGCCAAAAACAAAGCGAAAAATCACCTCACACGCCAGCATATTTTCGCCGACAAGGTCAAATCTAATATTGCACCCCCTGAAGTATCAACGGCAGAAATTGACATCGACTTATCGGACCAAAACATCACAGATAGCCAGTTGCAAATGTTATTCGCAATTTGCCACCCGACCCTCCCTGTCGAGTCGCAGATTGGTTTGGCATTACGGATTCTTTGTGGTTTTGGCATCGATGAAATAGCCAATGCTTTTCTCACCAACAAAGAGACCATCAACAAACGCTTGTTCCGTGCGCGGGAAAAGCTACGGACAGAAAAAGTGCCCATTGAGTTTCCCACCCAGCCGGAGATCGGCCAGCGGATAGAGACAGTGCTGCAAACGCTCTACCTGCTCTTCAATGAAGGGTATTATTCAGAAAGCCAGGATGGTATTCTACACGAAGAGCTTTGCCACGAAGCCATGCGGCTAACAAGCCAACTTCTTTGCAACGAGCAAACGAATACGCCTCCTGTCAATGCACTAATGGCTCTGATGTGTTTCCATTCCAGTCGGTTTGAAGCAAGGAAGGGAGCAAACGGAGCGCTTGTTCTGTATCGAGACCAGGACGAAACACTTTGGAACCAGGAGCTAATCGCCAGTGGCGCTTTTTACCTGAAGGAAGCCTCGCCGGGAAGCCGGATTTCCAAATACCATTTTGAGGCAAGCATTGCTTACTGGCATACTATCAAAGAAGACACCAAAGAGAAGTGGGAAAATATCCTTCAGCTGTACAACCAGCTATTACAGCTGGAATACTCGCCGATAGCGGCATTGAACAGAACCTATGCCCTTTCAAAAGTCAAAGGCAACGAAGTCGCCATCATTGAAGCGGAGAAATTGGAATTACTTGACAATCACTTCTACTTCATGCTACTTGGTGAACTTTATAAAGGGATCGACAACAAAAAAGCACTAATTAACTTTCGAAAAGCAATTGCCCTGGCAAAAACCTCAGCTGATAAACAGACTATTCAAAAAAACATAGACTTGCTTTAATGGAGGCAGTAGTGAACGTCACCACCGAACATTTCATGTCCTATTCTGAACATTTAATGGCAAGTCGATTACATAATAATCGCTCTAAAGTTCCCTAAACCCAATTTTATTTGCGTGGCACACAGTTTGTCACAATTTGAGCTTTTACTACTATTTGTTACTATGCTTAAAAACTTCCTTCTTGTTTCATTAAGGAATATCGTTCATAACAAGGGAGCGGCTTACCTTAACATTTTGGGTATGACCCTCGGGATGGCTGCCTGTCTTTTTCTATTTAATTATATCCAGTTTCATTTCACTTTCGACCAATCAGCAAAAGATCATGGGATTTATCGATTGGAAACAACTTCCTACACCTTCAATGAGCCTACGCTGCACAATGCTTACACAGAATCCCGCGCGGGAATGGCGGCTCTTGAGCACATCACTGAGATAAAATCCATTACCCGCCTGCGGCCTATCTCTGAGTATAACAATACGCTTTTCAAAAACCAGAAGAATGACACACTCTATTACTATTTTCAAATCGAAAAAGCCTACTACGCTGACAACAACCTGCTGGATTTTTTTGACATTCAACTAACAGATGGAAATCGCACCAGCGCCTTGCGAGCACCTAATTCCATGCTGATTTCAGCCTCCATGGCCAACATGATTTTTCCAAATGAGGTAATGAACGGCAAATCGGTTTTAGGCAGAACTTTCACGTCCAAGGCGTCAGGGATTCTTGACGATTCTTTTGTCATCACTGGTGTTTTTGCCGACAGACCTCTCAAATCGCACCTAAAGCTTGATGCGCTTCTGGCTTGGTCATCTCCCACCAATGGGCAATCAGAACAGGGCGGCCGGCAACCTGAAAATACTTATACCTATCTGACAATTCCGGCGGGAAACGACCTACATAAAATCGAAAAAAAAGCCACAAGCATTCTTTACCCAAAGGTAAAAATAGACAATGATGCAGTAGTGGAACCCGAAGACAAAAGAGTTTCAGTAAGGCCAATAAAAGACATTCATCTGGCCAGGGATGTTTCCAATGAACCAGAAAACGGAGTTAGTGCCAGTCTCCTCATTTTCCTAACAGCTATTGGGATCATCATTATCGTACTAGCCTGTACCAACTATATCAATAATGCCATTATCAACTCCATCGAACGGGCGAAGGAGGTCGGTATCAGAAAGTTGCTCGGCATTACTCCCTGGCAGCTGGGAATGACCCTCATTGGAGAAGCGCTGTTTGCAAATGCACTTGCTATCGTCTTTGCTGTTCTATTTTTTTTGTTTGGCAGAAGAATGATGGAAGTCTATACAGACTTTTCAAACCCAACCATCGATGCATCCAATATCACTGTATATCTGATTTTCATCTTATTGATGTTACTTTTCAGTACGCTTTTTTCCAGCATCTACCCTGCCATTTATCTCTCCTCGCTTAACCCGATCAGCGCACTGAGAGGAAAATCGAGTGTTCTGCAATCTGGTTATTTCACAACAGGGAGCAATGTGATCAGGCTGCTGCTAATCTTTCAGCTCTCCACCTCTATTGTCTTTCTCTCCGCAGTATATATCGTATATCGACAACTGCAATATTTGGAACAACAGGGTAGACAACCTATGGACCTAAGCCTGACCGGTGTGTTTCCTGGAGAGGCTGGTGCCAACGATTATTACGTTCAGGATATTACCCGTTTTTTAGAAGGGCCAGGAAGAAAAGATTTGCTCAATGTCAAAATCACAAACCTTTACCAAAATCGTATCAAGGTAAAGCAGGAGATATCTTCACTTCAGCCAATAAAGGTCGACAAAGATGGACGAAAAGTGATCTTATCGGATGACACCGTTAGGCATCGATATAAATTCCAAGTCATCGACCACCAATATTGGAGGGATTCATCTGAGGTCTTTCTGGCGGGGAATAACTTCAGGCAATTTACCGGCCTCGACTTCAATTCGCTGATTGTCAATGAATCAGCGCTTGCTGCAATGCAAATTCAATCACCAGACAGTGCCATCGGCCAAATGGTAGATTCAAAAGGTGGCTATCTGGTGATCACCGGAGTGGTGAAAAACCAGTTTTCCAACGCACCTCCTTCAGTTTATGCAACGGGCTATCGGTACCTCACCTATTTTGATATAAATCTCCATTACCCTGGCACAGCTGGCACCAGTCTCCACGACTTTATTAAGCGTACAGAGTTTTTGTGGGGCACCTATTTCAAGCAGTTCACGTTCCTCGATAATGCCTATGATGATCAAAAAGTAGTAGAACGAAATATTCTTAAGATCTTTCTTTTCTTCTCGGCGCTTGCAATTACCATTGCCAGTATGGGTATGTTTGGCCTCGCTTCCTATGTGACCCAAAAACGGTCCAAAGAAATCGGTATCAGAAAGGTCCTCGGTGCCTCCACCCAAAGTATACTTCGGCAACTACTGTCCGATTTCCTCCGTCTTGTCCTGATAGGATGCTTTTTTGCAGTACCAATTATTTGGCTGGGTGCACAGGAATGGCTTAATACCTATCCCAGAAAGATGCCACTTGAACCTTCTTTGGTGCTTTTCCCTATTTTGTGCATTCTCTTTATATCTGCGCTTGTCATAGGAGAAAAATGCTGGAGAACCGCGATCAAGAGCCCGCTGGAAACACTCCAAATGGATTAGGTAGCGGCATCAAAATCTTTGATTACTCAGTCAAAAAATGAAAGTATTTGTAACGAAAAGGCCTTTTTTTCCGTTAGTACTAATACAACCAGACTATTTTAATAAAATATTTTCAATAAAACCGTAAAATTATGAACACTGGAAAAGTATTAGTAAGCGTATTAGTTAGTGCAACTGTTGGAGCCGCCCTTGGGGTGTTATTTGCGCCTGCCAAAGGAACTGCTACACGCAAGAAGATTACTAAGAAGGGAGATGATTATATTGATGAAGTGGAATCCAAGTTCAACAAGTTTATCGAAAACGCCTCTCAAAAAATAGAAATTGTTGGCAAAGAAGCCATGCGCCTGTCGAAAAACGGAGCATCAAAACTTGAAGATGCTAAACTAGCTGGCAAGGACAATTAATCCGCTACTTAAACGCAAATAAAAAAATTCAGCTTCCCTGAAAGTTCCGGTTAAAGATGGAATTTTCAGGGAAGTTTTGTTTTATGCAACTTCTCTGGCAGCAACAATGCCATTTAATTACCTGGGTGGACCCCAATCGCCTAACCTCTCCTTCCAACCTTCCATATTTTTTCCTTAATTGTCCTTCGAACGCTCATTGCTTTTTTCATCGTTCATTTCCAACTTCTAAACTTATCGTTCATGACAAAAAAATTACTTTGGGTACTCGCATTTGCCATCACCTATAATTCCCAGGCGCAAAAAATGAGTGCAAGTAAAGCGGCTGCTATTAAAGACATAGAAGGCCGAACAACGGAGTTAACCACCATCAGTGATAAAATCTGGGCGGCAGAAGAAATTGCCTTTCAGGAAACTATCTCAGCAGATCTGTTGGCCGATTACGCAGAAGCCAATGGATTTACGGTCGAACGGGGAGTAGCGGGCATTCCAACTGCCTTCATTGCCACGTACGGCAGCGGTAGTCCGGTCATTGGTATCCTGGGTGAATTTGATGCACTACCAGGCCTTTCGCAAAACACAGTACCTTACAAAAGCCCTTTGCATGATGGCAAACCGGGCCATGGCTGTGGGCACAACCTGTTTGGCACGGCGAGCCTGGGAGCAGCAGTGGCTGTAAAAGACCTGATGGATCAGGGCAAACTAAAAGGAACGATCAAGTTTTTCGGAACGCCAGCTGAAGAAAAATTCTTCGGTAAAGTGTGGATGGCAAAAGCAGGCCTTTTTGATGACCTGGACGTTTGTCTCGACTGGCACCCAGGTGCTGAAACCCAAACTGCCGTGCAAAGTGGATTAGCCCTCGTCGACTTTACAGTTGAGTTCTCCGGACAGGCAGCGCATGCATCGGGCGATCCCTGGAATGGCCGTAGTGCTTCCGATGCACTAGAACTATATGCGCATGGCATCAACTCATACAGAGAGCACATAAAACCAACAGTTCGCATCCACTATCACATTCAGGATGGTGGTCAGGTGGTTAACGTGGTACCTGACTATTCCCGCATTTGGGTGAGGGTGCGAGACGACACCAGAGCTGGTATGAATGAAGTGTATGAAAGGGTAAAAGCCATGGCCGAAGGTGCGGCCATTATGGCCAATGTAGATTACAAAATCAATCTTGTATCTGGTATTTACGAGGTCCTCGTGAATCGCTCAGGTGGGGCGGTGATCCAAAAAAATCTTGAGTTATTGGGGCCCATCACCTATACAGCTGAAGAAACGGATTTCGCCAAAAAAATACAGGAGGCAACCGGAAAACCACAAATTGGGCTGAATAGCAAAATAGAGCCCATGAAGGAAACCCTGGAGCATCCAGGTGGCGGTTCAACCGACGTTGGTGATGTAAGTTGGGTTGTGCCGGTCGCCCGTTTGAGCGTCGCTACTGCCCCCAACGGCACACCATGGCATTCATGGGCAGTAGTAGCCTGCGGAGGCATGTCAATCGGCCACAAAGGCATGATCCATGCAGCAAAGACACTTTCTATGACTGCCATAGACCTATTCGAAGACCCCAAAAAAGTTGAGGCAATGAAAAAAGAGTTCAAAGAAAGAAAAGGTGACCATGTATACACCCCTATGATTGAAGGGCCTCCGCCAATTGGCAAAGAGTAGTGCCTCCCAGATTTTCAAATAATCAATTGTCAAAAAGAGCCATTCCAATAATTTGGGTGGCTCTTTCCTTTTTTACGACACAATGATAGAAGCACTTAAATCACCCTTTCCGTTACCGCATGGAAAATAATAATGCCTATTTCCATGCAATTTCCTAAATTGTAACAAACAACTCCACCTATGAAAACTTCTATTAGTCGCCGACAAGCTCTTAAATCAGGCACTCTTGCAGCATCTGCAGCCTTCATTAATCTACCTTCGCTATTTGCCAAATCACCTTCTTATAGTGCTGAGTTTATCTCAATGACCGATGAGGAAAAGGCATTCTATTATTTTGAGGGGCAGACCGGTGTGAAGGCAAGGCTGTTTGCCAATGAAAATCCATTTGGCCCTTCGGAGAAAGCAATTGCCGCGATAAACAATTCGCTCAAAGACAGTTATATGTATCCCTTCGACGAGCGGGGAGAATTAGTGAAAAAGATTGCTGCTTACGAGGGTGTTTCTGAGGACTATATCCTTCTTGGTGCAGGATCTACTCAATTACTTATGGCAGCAGGTGTGGCGTTTGGCATGAAAGGCGGTGAAATCGTTATATCACACCCTACTTTTGACAGTCTGCCCAAATATGCAGAAGGTGTTGGAGGCAAATTGGTAAAAATTGACGTGGATAGCGGGTTAAAGCAGCAGCTGGGAAAAATGTCGGATGCGGCTAACGGAAACACTTCCCTGGTTTATTGCGTGAATCCCATGAATCCTACAGGCACGCAGGTTTCGGGGCAGGAAATGCGCGACTTCTGCAACTCAGTGAGCAATAAAGCACCGGTTTTTGTAGACGAAGCCTACATCGACTATCATCCCGAAGGCTTAAAAGCGAGTGTTATGTCTTGTGTCAAAGCCGGCAAAAACGTGATAGTATGTAAGACATTTTCCAAAGTGCATGGCTTTGCGGGTATTCGTGTTGGCTACTGTGTAGCAAAGCCGGATTTGCTGGCTAAAATGAAGGCCTTTTCAACAGGCGGATTCGATATCTCCAGGCCAGCGATCATGGCCGCAAGTGCATCGGTCGACGACATGGAGTTTTTAAAAATGAGTGTGCAGCAAACTGAAGAGTCAAAACAAATCTTATATAAAGGATTGAAAGATGTTGGAGCCAAAGTGATTCCTTCGTTTACCAATTTTGCTATGTTCCCTATAGCGATGACTGGAAGCACATTTCTGAGTCGCATGAAAGAAAAAGGTGTTTTGGTCAGGTCATGGAATTTCCAAAACCAGGATTGGTGCAGGGTGAGCATTGGCAGAAAAGACGAGATGGAAGCATTCAACAAAGCATTGGCTCAGGTAGTATAGTAAACTATTGCATATAACTGCGTAATAGGTGCATTTGCCTATCACGCAGTAATTATTTTTCACTTTTTTTTATCTCATTTCAAACGATTTCGATTGCCCATTTAGGCACTTTGGGCTATTGACATGTTTGGCTTGAGTTGAAAATCACTGGAATTTTCGCAATGTTTGCCTGTATTTTTTTCGATTTCTAATAGAACATGCTCCCTAAAATAAACCCCACCAGTACTGACGCATGGAAGAAGCTTCAGTCACATTTCCGTCAAATGGAGAAAGTGCACATGAAGGACCTTTTCGCAAAGGATCCGTCTCGCTTCGATAAATTCCATCTAAAATTTGAAGACCTTCTATTTGATTTCTCCAAAAATATCATCACCAACGAAACCCTCGAGTTGCTACTAGAGCTAGCTGATCAGGTAAAGTTACAGGAAGCAAAAAAGCAGATGTATAACGGGGAATGCATCAATGTTACTGAAAGTCGTGCGGTGCTTCATGTTGCCTTACGTAACCGAAGCAATACACCCATCATGCTCGATGGTCATAATGTGATGGAGGATGTAAATAAAGAGCTGGCAAAAATGAAGGCCTTCACGGAAAAACTTCATACGGGTCAGCTGAAAGGCTTTTCAGGTAAGGCGATCAAACAAGTAGTTAACATTGGCATAGGTGGCTCGGACCTTGGCCCTTTTATGGTAACAGAGTGCCTTAAGCCCTACCAGGTGGAGGGAATCGAAAGCTATTACGTCTCGAATGTTGATGGCACTCATTTGCTTCAAACGCTCAAAAAGGTAAACCCGGAAACTACCTTGTTCATTATTGCTTCCAAGACCTTTACTACGCAAGAGACGATGACCAATGCCGAATCGGCAAAAGACTGGTTGCTGGCAGCGTGTAAAGACGAAAAATATGTACGCAACCACTTCATTGCTCTTTCTACAAACAGAGAAAAAGTATTGAATTTTGGAATTGCAGAAGAAAACATGTTCGAATTCTGGGACTGGGTGGGTGGTCGTTATTCGCTTTGGTCTGCCATCGGCATGTCGATAGCCTGTGCCATTGGTTTTGATCATTTCATGGAACTCCACGATGGCGCCCATGCGATGGACAACCACTTCCTCCATGCACCGCATGGAGAAAACCTGCCTACCATTCTTGCGCTGGTAGGTGTGTGGTACAACAACTTCTTTGAAGCAGAAAGCCAGGCCATTCTGTGTTATGACCAGTACATGCACCGTTTTGCCCAGTTCCTGCAACAGGGAGAAATGGAAAGTAACGGTAAGTCTGTTGGGAGGGACGAAAAAGATGTTAATTACGAAACAGGCACCATTGTGTGGGGAGAGCCTGGCACCAATGGGCAGCATGCATTTTACCAGCTTTACCACCAGGGCACAAAATTGATTCCCTGCGATTTCATTGCGTCAGCCAACAGTCAAAATCCTTTAGGGGATCATCAGGAAAAGCTGCTTTCTAACTTCTTTGCCCAAACTGAAGCATTGATGATCGGCAAGACCCGGGAAGAAGTAATAGCCGAACTCAAAAAAGCGGGCAAATCAGACGAAGAAATTGAGGCACTGACACCTTACAAAATATTCCGTGGGAATCGGCCTACCAATAGCTTCCTGATGAAAAAGCTTACTCCCAGAGCACTTGGGTCGTTGATTGCGCTTTACGAGCACAAAATCTTCGTTCAGGGGATTATTTGGAATGTTTATAGTTTCGATCAGTGGGGTGTGGAGCTAGGCAAGCAGCTGGCCAACCAGATCCTGCCTGAGCTACTCAACAACAATACGGTAACCAGTCACGATTCGTCTACCAATGGGCTGATCAATGCGTATAAAGGGCTGAAGGAATAAAAGATTTGGCTCTTTGCTACTGGTATTGAGTTCATTGCGACAGCAAGGATAAATCCTTACATTGTCCTTCACTTTTTCAGCTATGAACAGGATCGATCGACTTTTTGGGGTAGTTACTTATATCCAATCCAGGAAATACACATCGCTGCAGCAATTAGCTGAGAAGTATAATAAAAGCGAGCGGACGGTGTTTCGTGATTTGCGAGCCATTTCTGATATGGGCCTGCCGCTGGGTTTCGAGCCCAACAAGGGTTACTTCATTAGTGATGGTTACTTCCTTCCTCCTGTGTCTTTTACCAACGAAGAGGCCAATGCACTAGTCCTTATGTCCTCTCTTGCTGATCAGTTTACTGACAAGTCGATCATCAACCATAGCCAAAAAGCTGTTGAAAAGATAAAAGCAGTGCTTAAAGGAAGTCAGAAAGAGGGTGTAGACCTTCTTCATTCGCAAACCAAGGTGATCAAGTGGCATCATGGTATGCTCGACACGCAATACCTTACGGTCATCCAAAATGCCATAAGCGCAAAGCAAACGCTCAAAATGACCTATGAAAACAAAGGGCTTGAAACTAGCACCCGAGAGGTGGAACCGGTAGGTTTGCTGTTTTATCTGTTCGACTGGCACATGATTGCCTGGTGCTGGAAAAGAAATGACTATAGAGATTTTAGGGTAGTGAGAATAAAAAAATTGGTAGGCACCGATCAACCTTTTAGAAAACTGGATCACATGAACCTGGACGACTACATTAAAGGGCTACCTGAAAGCTTCTCACATTCGATGCACTAGTTAGTGCTTACCAATACTAAGTCAATTTAGCAAAGTTATTTGCCAAAGCGAAGTCTCACAGCCTTGCTGATCTTCACTTCAAGATTAACATAGGTACAGCGCCAAAAGTGCGTGTTTCTACTGAAATCACGCTTAAATGCCCCCCTTAAAACTGTCTAAGATTGCTATACTAAATCTATATACAACTAGCCTCAAAAACCTTTTTAGCAACTGATTTTCAGTTACTTAAAAAATTCACAGGTGAAATATTTCTATATTCATTTATCACTTTTTTCTATTCCGGGCATGTCTAAGTAGCTTCATGTATCTCCGAATGCTTTGCTTAGTGTCATCAAAAACCAGATGGTGCTTTTAGCAAATCAGCAGAGCTAGTTATTTATACCTACTGCAAACTGAAAAAAATGATAAAATCCTACGCCGTCCACAAAACGATGAAATTCGAGGGAGACACCAAAAACAGCGATCTCCTGATCGGTAATTTCGGTGATGTTGCCTTTATTGCAAATGGGCAATTTGAATTAGCCGGCATGATCTACAACCCAAAGGGGTCGGTCGAATTTGATGTGGACGGAACAGGAGCTGTTTCTTTTAATGGAATCTGCAAAAAACTCACGGTAAAAAATGCCTCAGGTAATTGTCGACTTGACTTTAGCCAGCTTACATGTAAAGAGGTCAAATTCATTTCGGTGAAAGGTGACTCACAAGTGATCCTGGGTTCACCAAGAATCATAAGCGAAGCGATATTGAGGGACGATGCCGTGCTTCAGTGCTCAAACAAAACCATCGTAATAAACTCTTCCACAGCAGACAAATCAATGATCGAAAGAATGCCAAAAATGGCAAGTTGATGTTCAACGGGTGAGATAACGGTTTCAAATAATGAACAACGACTATTAAACAGCTATTTCAGGCCACTAGCTAGATAGTTTGTAGGTAGACCGGAGTAATTTTTTCTCCGGTCTTTTTTTTGCTGAAAAAATCTTAAAATAGAGTAAGTTTAGAAAGAAGAGTGCCTACTCAAAGACAGTTGCCGTCTCTTACAAAGATAGCACTGCAAGTCAACCGTTTGACGACTGTCGGCCTCTCCCTAATACGATAGGTCAACTCAATGAAAAGAAGCTTCCTATTTCTTATTTTCATACCCTTTTTTGCTTTTTCTCAAGGCATTAAGCAACTAAATACAGACAGTATACTAATTGTACTTGAACAAGAGATAGCAAGGAAAGACAGCTATGCCCAGCAAAAATTGGAGATGCTTCAATTCTATAAGCAAGTTTTCAATCGCTCCAACAATTTGTATGATAAATACAATGCCTGCTGGCACCTGGTGGACGAGTATAAATCATTCCAGTACGATTCTGCCTTTCATTATTCACAGAAATTATCTGAACTCGCTTATCAAATTAATCAATCGGAATTCATTGAGACTGCCCGTATAAAAACAGCCTTTGTACTGGAATCAGGAGGGCTTCTGAAAGAAGCAGCAGACACACTTGAGGTGGTTGATCTTACTGGCATGCCGGATAGCATCAAAAGTGAATACAATCTGGTAACCATCAGGTACTATGATTTTATGGCCAACTTTGTGCACGACTCCTATTATGCCAAAATTTACCAACAGAAAAGCAAGGACCTTTTAAAGGAAACACTTGATACGCATTCGCCCTCCTCACTAACCTCTTATTTTATTAAAATACAGATCAATCAGGCGACAAAGGATTTCACCGAAACGGAACGCATATACCTCGAAATGGTGGAAAATTTTGAACTTACAAACCACCAGCTGGCCATGCGAACCAACGACATAGCCGGCGTATTTGTAGACGTAGATCTTAATAAGTCGAATTATTACCGAGCACTTTCTGCTATTTATGACATCAGAGGAGCTGTTAAAGAGAACGTGGCTATGAGGGAACTGGCAGAAAGCCTTTTCAGGCAGGGAGATCTTCTTCGGGCGTCTATGCTCATTAAACAAGCGTTGGAAGACGCAAATTTCTATTCGTCAAGATTGAGGAAAGTAGAGGTTTCGGATATGCTCCCCATCATTGAAGGTAAGCAGTATCAGGAACTGCAAGGAAGAAACCAAAGGGTGACAGCATATTCCTATATTATCACGCTACTTGTGATCATTTTGACACTCTTCCTTTTCATCATCTTCAGGCAATTGAAAAAACTTCGGGTATCGCAGCATAACCTCGATAATGCAAATGAAACACTCTTTATCACCAACAATAAGCTGGAAGAGTCAAACAAAATCAAAGAGGCCTATATTGGGCAGTTTTTTAACATGATCTCTGAACACTTGTTCAAAACTGAAAAGCTTGTAACGGCCATCAACCGGAAACTGAGCCAACGAAAATTTGAAGATCTTTCAGAAATCACCGACAGTATCAATTCTTTTAAAGAAAGAGATTTACTATACAAAGACTTTGATGACAAGTTCCTGAGCCTTTTCCCTGATTTCATACCCAAATTGAATCAACTATTAAAAAAAGATGAGCAATTGGATCCACAGCTAAAGCTTTTAACTCCTGATATCCGAATTTACGCCCTATTACGGCTTGGGATAAGCGACAACAATGAGATAGCCCGGTTTCTTAACTACTCCATCAATACTATCTACACTTACAAAACCAGGCTCAAAAGCAAAGCGATTGACCCTGAGGCTTTCGAAGATGCTGTGATAAATATTTAATGAGAAGAAGCTGGAGGCACTTTGATTTCGCCCTGGAAACTGACCATTCTTTTTGATTACCTTTAACCAATGAAAGCAATTGTCTACTCCTTCATTTTCGCCTTACTGCTTGTAGCCTGTTCTACTCCCAAGTCATCAGACAATAGATCTTTTCTAGCATTTACAGGTGCCATTATTATAGATGGGTCAGGTGGCCAGCCGATAGAGAACGGCGTGCTCTTGATCGCCAATGGAAGGGTTGCCGCCGTGGGACCAAAAACTGACATCAAAATACCCGAGCAAGCCGAAATCGTCGATATGCAGGGAAAAACCATCATCCCCGGTCTTATCAATGCTCATGGGCATGTTGGTGATGTAAAAGGCATACAGAGCGGGCACTATTCCCGCCAAAACGTGATTGACAACCTGGGTATTTTTGCCCGATACGGGGTCACCACTGTTGTTAGTCTTGGAGCCGACCAAGAAGCTGCAGTGCCGCTTCGCGCCGTCAACGACACAACAGCAACTCAAAGAGCTCGGCTATACATAGCTGGCGAGGTCATAAGTGGCAGTAGTCCGGAAGAGGCCATATCGGTGGTGGGCAGAAATGATTCAATGACCGTCGATTTTATGAAAATAAGAGTCGACAACAACCTTGGTAGCACACCAAAAATGTCAGAGGAAATTTACCAGGCCGTGATCAACCAGTCGCATGAGCTAGGCTACAAGATTGCGACGCATATGTACTACCTCGACGATGCCAAAAAACTACTGAATGCTGGCTCCGACTTTCTGGCCCACAGTATTCGTGACCTGCCAGTTGACCAGGAATTGGTTGATTTGCTCAAAGAAAACGAGGTTTGCTACTGCCCTACGCTGACCAGAGAACTTTCCACTTTCGTGTATGAAGACACGGCTTCCTTTTTTTCTGACCCTTTTTTTCTGAATGAGTTTGATAAGTCCACGATAGCGCCCCTACTTGACCCAGACAGACAACAGCAGGTAAAAAACAGTCGAAGTGCACAAATTTACAAAGAGCATTTACCTACTGCTATGGCCAACTTAAAAACTCTTTCCGACAATGGAGTAACAATCGCTTTTGGCACAGACAGCGGCATCCCTACTCGTTTCATGGGCTATTTTGAGCACCTGGAAATGGAGATGATGGCAGATGCCGGCATGACGCCCATGCAGATCATCGTATCAGCTACAAAAGATGCGGCAGCCTGCCTGGAACTAAAAAATATCGGTCAGCTAGCTCCAGGCTACTGGGCTGATTTTGTAGTGCTGGATGCCAGTCCGCTGGAAGACATCAAAAACACCAGAAGTATATCCAGTGTTTGGATTGGCGGAGTAGAAGTTAAGTAATCTGTAAAGGAAGCAGTATTCAGGACGAGAAGATCATTGCTTTGTGCTGAAGTAAAACGTTCAGATCGAATGCATGCTCAAGAAAACGACAAAGATATAGTTGTAGCTGGTTTACTCACAATAAATCGTGTTTAAGACAACTAAGAACAAACTTAATATCATCACATCTGTTATAAGCGTATGACATTTAATAAAACCACTCTCGTCAAGGTATCTATTGCCACAATTGTTTCGCTGGGAGTGGGCGCACTTTCTGGGCTTGCTACGGCCTCATCGGTCACCACGTGGTACACAACTCTTAACAAACCCTTTTTTAACCCACCAAATTGGTTATTTGCTCCTGTATGGACACTGCTCTATGCCATGATGGGCTTGGCTGCAGGGCTGGTTTGGGCATCTACAGATGCATCAAAAAGTCGCAACACGGCACTTGTCGTGTTTGGCGTGCAGCTTTTGCTTAATAGTCTATGGTCGATTTTGTTTTTCGGGCTTCGAAACCCAACACTTGCCCTGGTCGAAATCATCTTACTATGGGCAGCCATTGCCTTTACGATCAAGAAATTCAGACCGATTAACTCAACAGCCGCCTGGCTATTGGTTCCTTACCTTCTTTGGGTCACCTTTGCCTCAATTTTGAATACCGCTATCGTCATACTGAATTAGGCCGTTCATTTGATTTGAACAACTCTCTCTCCACTAGAATAAGTATCCGCGAAGATTATTTACACTTATCGGAATTGACGCCAGGTAAGAAATTCGACTTTAAATTTACAAGAAGCAGCACTAAAACTCTTTTTCTTCCGGTCAATCATGTTTATGATTGGATAATCGATATGCCTTTTAAAAGGTAATAATTAACTTGCTGCCATGAGACATATCCGTCACTTCCACCTGCCAATATTGTTTCTATTGGTCTTTGCTTGTAGCAAACCGCAAAAAGTTCTTATTGAGCCTGATAATGAAGGCATCAACTATACCGGACGCATAAATTTTGCAGACCCAAAGCTGCCTGTAGTGTATTGGTCCGGCACAGAAGCTAAGCTTACCATCAACGGCACTGGTCTGAGAGTAGAGCTGGACGATGACCATGGAGACAACTATTTCAACATTGTCATTGACGAAGACAGCCTTCGCTACATCAAGCTGGACAGTTCCAGCAAATGGTATACGCTGGCTAAAGACCTCGATGAAGGAGAACACACGATCTCCCTTATCAAGAGAAATGAATGGGATAAAGGCAGCACCACGATCCGCCAGTTTGAAGTCATCGGTGAGTTACTTTCCACGCCAAAAAATTCAAGAACAATTGAATTTATTGGTAATTCCATTACTGCAGGTTACGCCATTGAAGACCTTACAGGTGGTGACTCTCCGGACAGCACTTTCACGAACAATTATCCGACTTATGGCGCAATTACAGCCCGCAACTTCAACGCCGACTATTTGTGCACATGTCGAAGTGGTATTGGGATAATGATTAGCTGGGATCCTTCCATTATTATGCCTGAAGTATTTCCGCGCCTCAACCCAAAAGACACAACCAGCAAATGGGACTTTACTTCCAATATCCCAGACCTTGTAGTTGTTAACCTTTTACAAAACGATTCCTGGTTAGTTAACAGGCCTGATGAGGCTGCTTTCCCCATTCGTTTGGGTGAAATGGCACCATCTGAAGAAAAGATCGTTGCCTCCTACCAGGAGTTCATTAGCCTGATTAGAAATGTTTACCCGGAAACTCCAATTATCTGCGCCCTGGGAAGCATGGATGCGACAAAAGAAGGATCGCCGTGGCCTCGATATGTGCAGGAAGCCGTAGATGGATTAGGAGACTCCCTTATCTATACTCACTTCTTTCCCTATATCGATAAAGACGGTCACCCTAGGGTGGCTGATAATAAAGCAATGGCCGCAAGCTTAACAGACTTTATCAAAAAGGAATTGAAATGGTGAGAGGCTAAAAATCTATTAAATAAACGCCCTTCCTTTGAAAATCCTCAAAATAAACCTGCGCCTATATTTACCCAGCTAACCCACATTTGAGTGTTTACAGTTGACTTTCCTTTAGCCAGGCAAGAGAAATACAATCAACACCTTAGCCAGATAAACGGCATGTTGGCTAGTTTTTTTTATTATACCAAAGAGTCGCTTCCAACTATTTTTTGAACTGCTACGTCCTAGCAAGAAAAAAAACACTGTTATGCGCCAACTCATTTTCTTAGCTATCTTACTAGCGGCACTCGGATGTGGCAATGAAGAAGGTATCAACCCTGGAAGTGAATCACTGGATTTTTTCACCGACGCCAGGCTATCTGGCGAGTACCCTTTTGCCTTTTCTGGCAACAACGTTGTTTTCCATCGACACTATCAAAAAGAAGAAGAGGAAGCCATTGCTGATGATGAGTATTCAGAAGACTTTTTTCTTGAGCTGGAAGATCCCGGAGAGAATTTCAGTTTCTCAGGTGAAGAACTTAAAGGTTTGAAGACCCTTTTTCTTTACTATTGCTTTTGTGCATACACCAACGAGTCTCAATTAATTGATGGTTCTATCAAAGGAACTAAAATCAGTAGCAGCAAGTACGAATTAGAGGTAGACCTGACCTACGAATACTACTATATTGATGAAGTGTCTAAAGACACCACCAACACCCAAAGACAGACAGTAAAATACAAAGGTATTCATCAACGAGATGCCGTTCCCGGATCAAACACAAAGTAGAGACACAATATCAGGCCTATTTTGCCCTGAATGTTGATGAACCCTTAAAAATCTTTTCATTCAATCCTTGGTCATTGAAATACTCATCGGGGTTCATATCTGAATGAACGATCAACTCACTTTCTGGAAGATAGCCTTCAAGCCTAACAGGGTTTGCTCCATTAATTAAAAAGGTTACTTTGAACAATGGATCCCCAACGGGAGTAAATCCATCGGCAAAATTCCTGTTCGATAAATAGGCAACGGCCTGCAAATATTTAGCAGTATTGGCTGAATCAACAGGATCGGTTCCAATTAGCCATTTTTCATCAGTTTTGTTCAGGGTAAACGATGAATCGGGGTAATCAAACTTGACCTGGTAAACACTGTCTTTATTGAATCGAGCCAGCTGCTGATTTCTAAACAAGGCTGAATTAGTGGACAAGCTTGCTCCCATGAAATTAGCCGCTGAGTAAACTTCAGCTTCATCAAACAGTCTAACATAAGTACTGTACTGCCGCTGACTCTCCATGTTAAACCGACCTACCATCAAATCCAGTGTTTTTTCTTCTCCTTCAAACACTTCGACCCGTGTGGCAGTGCTATCCACCTGATAATCCTTCCACTTGTTTTCATCCTTTGCAACGAGTCTGCCAGGCCTTACCGAAGTCAGACTCGATATAACTCCTTTTACACTTGACGTGAGTGCTGCCACCTTCCTCCCTGACTGTGTAGTCACTGCCCATTTGCCAGCGTCCTTTTCCAATAGCAACTGCGCATTGCCAGAGCTTATTTGTATCTTACTCACAGCAGCAGTATCGATAGTTACCAGCTCAGATCGCAGCGATTTACTTTTGCCTCTATCTCTGGTTAATTGAACAACAAAATAAAGAGCGATTAGTATGGCTAAAACACCTAAAAGCTTCAATATACCCTTCATGACTCTACGTTTTTTTCGCGGTGAATAATGAATGTAAAATGTGTATATGCTACTAGTAATTGCCAGCAGCCCACTGCTGTTTTTTTCTGTTGTTACGTTGCTTGCGGATAAACGCATAAATCAACAAAAATAGAATTGGCAACAATACATTACCATACTTAAGAATTTCCTTTGTGCCATCTTCCAGTTGCACCAGCGGCCTTGCGGTAACTCCTTTTGTCCGTAGCTCAATCAACCCCGTATCGTCCGATAACCAGTCGATAGCATTTGATGCAAAACTCACATTATCAGCATTAAGCTGCTGCTGCTGACCTTGAGGGCCATTGATGATAAATTGTCCGTTCGATACTACTACCATCTTCGATTGCCCCGACCCTACTAAAGGTCCTTCAACTGCCAATGCTACTGGCAAAGCCCCCTGAGTGAAATCATTTTCGGTCCACTGACGCTGGATATCTACGGTAGTGGGCGGAGTAACGAGACCTGAAAGCTCCGAGGTCAACAAAAGATTGGTGGCATGAAATGCTGAGTCAGCTTTGGTGAATGTAACCATGCTGGCAAAAGGTAAAAAGATAGATTCCAGTCCTTTAGAGGATGGATGTTCCGAAAAATTCTTAATTACAGGAAAATAAGGAAACGCTATCTGTCGGTTCATCGTAAACTGCCCCATTTGCTGACGCACTGACACTGGTGCATTTTCAGCGTCGATTACAAACTCCTTTCCAAGTTGAATCCCCAGCCGCGACAACCAGCTGGCAACGCCAATCTCGTTTCCTGCCGACAAATAAGCCTGGCTCAAGTCACCGTTCAGGTTACTGAAGGCGACAAACATGGTACCGCCATTTTTTAGGTATTGGTCCAATTTAGCAAAATCGCCCGCTGGAATAGTGTCTTTAGGGTTGATCCATGCCAATGAACGATAGTAGCCAGGAATAGCTAAAGAATCACTGATGCTTACAGGCTCAATATCATATAAGACAGACAGCTGCTGATAGAGTTCTATCATTTCTTCCAGCGGAGCCTCCCCGTGGCCTTGTATCAAACCAACTTTGGGTTTGTCGACAATGGCAATCTTTTTAATGGCAGTAGTAAGCGCATATTCCATAGCAGCTCCTGGCTGAATGAGCGGAATAATTTCCTTACGTTCACCCATTTGAACAATGGCACCCAGGTAGGCTCTCATCTGCTTCACCTGGTCTCTTTCCCTTACATTAACCATTACCGGATTGATACCAGCCGTCTGCGACTCCTGCTCTTTTTGCTCGTTTTCGTTCGGGTCGAAGAACTCGTATACCAGGTAGCCATTTGATCTATTCTCATATTCGATCAGCAGGTCCTCGAAGTCTTGCCTGGTGCTCAGCAACTGAGTTGGCAGGTCTTCTGAGAAATAAGCCTTTACCGTTACTACTTCAGGTAAATCACTTAGAATATCCTTTGTAGCGTTGCTTAAAGTATACCTTTGATCTTCCGTAAAATCCCCCCTAAAATAAAGCTGACTTGACAAAAGGTTGATTACAACTATAATCGCTGCCAATACAACCAACTGAATAATTATGTTTCTTCCCTTCATGTCAGTGATAGTTTAAGATTGCCAATTGCGACGTGAAAGCATTGCCTGCGACAACAGTATCGACATCGCTACAATAGAGCCAAAATAAATCAAATCACGAGAGTCAATGACCCCGCGGCTCATCGAATCGAAATGGGTTTGCATGCTTAGATAATTAAAAACATTTCCGGTTACCCCTCTAAAGCTGGAGCCAAGCACATCGAAAAGGATTTGGAAGAAAACCCCTATAAAAAGTGCCGTTAGAAAAGCCACTATCTGGTTGTTAGTCATGCTACTGGCAAATAGACCTACTCCAATGTAGGCTGCTGACAAAAGAAGTAGCCCCAGGTAGCCCCCAACAATTCCGCCATGGTCCACATTCCCAAGCTGAGAAACCGTAACATAATAGGGCAGTGTGCATAGGAGAGCAATAGCTACCAACAGTAAACAACCAAGAAATTTACCCATTACTATCTGGAAGTCAGAAACAGCTTTGGTGGAGAGCAATTCAATAGTGCCACTTTTGTTTTCTTCTGCCAGCGTTCGCATGGTAATCGCTGGAATAAAGAAAAACAGGGTCCAGAAAGATATCCCAAAGAAGACCTGCAGACTAGCCTGATTGATCATAAACACGTTGCTCCCGAAAAGCCAGGTAAAAAAACCACTCATTCCGAGAAAAATAATGATCATCACATAGGCGATCAGTGAATCAAAATAAGAGGCAAGCTCCCTTTTCGCAATGATCCAAATCTTATTCATATCAATATGTTACGATTAGTTTTCTAATTGTTTAAAAACTGTAAAGACCAAAAGATATCAGTTTGTCAACTCTCTGAAGACATCTTCGAGTTTCGTCTCATGCCCTGTCATTTCAAACAGGTACCATTTTTTGTCCACACAGAGATCAAAAACAGCCTTACGGGAAGAAACATCTGGCTTACTTTGCACTGAAAAAAATCCTTCTTTTCCATCTATTGCATCCACTGTTTCAACAGAGGCGAGGCCTAGAAGTGCTTTTTTCACCTCTACACTTTCAGCTTCTATTTTCACGGTCAGCAACTCTTTTCCTTCCGCCTGACTTCGCAGTGTGGCTGAGGTGCCATCGGCTACTATTCTGCCCTTATTAATAATCAGAATTCGATCGCAAGTAGCTTCCACTTCGGAAAGGATATGGGAGCTTAAGATAACTGTCTTTTCTTTTCCCAACTTCTTGATGAGTTTCCTGATTTCAATGATCTGATTGGGATCAAGGCCAGTTGTGGGTTCATCAAGAATCAAGATCTCAGGATCGTGGATCATGGCTTGTGCTAAGCCCACTCTTTGCCTATAACCTTTCGAAAGTTCACTTATTTTCTTGTGGCGTTCTCGTTCGAGGCCGCACATATCTATCATTTCCCCAATTCTTCCCGCAATTTGAGACTTGGGCACTCCCTGGATTTCAGCACAAAACTTCAGGTACTCAACAATGGCCATATCAGTATACAGCGGATTGTTTTCAGGCAGGTAACCGATCTTTTTCTTGATGTCCTCCTGCTGATTTAAGATACTTAATTCATCGAGTCGCACATCTCCGCTAGTAGGTGCCATATAGCAGGTGATCATTTTCATCGTTGTACTCTTTCCTGCACCATTAGGCCCTAAAAATCCCACAACCTCACCTGTGTTAATCTTAAAGGAGATGTCATTTACGGCCTTTTGCTCGCCATATTTCTTGGTAAGATTTTCAACAACTATCGCCATCGTTTATATGTATTTGCAAAAAGAAATTTAATCTGCCCAAAACATCAAAAAGAGACATTTTATATACAGACTGGTTCTGCTTTAAGTCGCAATTTTAAAAAAGGACATAGTTTTTGTCAAGTTGCAATGGTTTGGCAATTGTT
This sequence comes from uncultured Roseivirgaceae bacterium, assembly GCA_964351395.1. GTDB lineage: Bacteria > Bacteroidota > Bacteroidia > Cytophagales > Cyclobacteriaceae > Imperialibacter. Next base: position 129,250 of record CAYGOF010000009.1, on the reverse strand, counting down.
AATTTTTCTTAAAAAAAGTGATGGGTAGGGTTGGTATTTGAATGGCGATAAACAAGACCAAAAGCATTCGCTATTTACGCCGCATGTCAACGAGTAGAATGACTCGATAGAATAAGGATTTTGAATAAAAATGACACTTGGCGAATGCATACCTTTTGGACAGTTCTAGACCAGCAGCTACTGGTTCAAAGAAATAAATCGTGTCTTATTTGATCCTAATACACGAACGGCACCGTGAAATACCGCGGAAATTTTGATTTAGATGTATCTATTGAGGAATTTTGCACTGCCTGGGAGCAATTGCCCCTAAAAAACAAAAAAAGGCACCCACCTGTGACTGAATCCAAGCTGAACATTCTAATTGTTGAGGATAATCAAGGGGATTTTGACATAACCAGCGGTTACCTGACAGCTGGTGGTTTTGTTAAAAAAATCTTTCAGGCAAATAGCCTTTCATCGGCCATTGAGCTCCTAAACGACAATCATTTTGATGTGATTCTGTTAGACCTCACATTGCCAGATGCCACGGGAATACAGGTGATCCAATCAATATTGAAGGAAGCGCAATCCACACCCATTATAATTCTTACTGGGTATGCCGACAAAAGTTTGGGATTGCAGAGTCTCACAATGGGCGTGCAAGACTACCTGGCAAAGGACGAAGTCAATACTGCTATACTACTGAAGAGTATCCAATATAGTATTGAGCGAGTGAAGTCTAGGACAGAGCTGATTGAGAGCAACCGAAGGTATCAATTGGTGAGTAAGGCGACCAATGACATGGTCTGGGATTGGGACCTGACCACCAATATCACTTTTAGAAGCAAAGATGGCTGGGAAAAAATATTTGGTTCTGTAAATTCCGACGAATACAACAACCCAAATGCCTTCGAAAATCGGGTACATCCTGATGATGTTGCTAAAACAAAACAATTTCTCAAGACTTTTTTCAAGGACCCTGACTCAATCAAATTCGAACATGAATTCAGAATGCGTAGGGACGATGGTCGATATGCATATGTGATTGACAGGGGATTTCTAGTACGTGATGCTAAAGGAAAACCAGCTCGCTTAATCGGTGCGCTGCAGGACATCACCAAGCGAAAAACATTTGAAATTGAGTTAGCCTTTAAAGAAAGCAGGTTTAGACACCTGGTCTTAAGCGGTACAGATATCATTTCAATTTTAGATGAAAAGGGCCATTACACTTACATTAGTCCATCGGTGAAAAAGGCACTTGGGTTTTCCGAGGAATTTTTGTTGGGTAAAAATATCTTCGATTTGATCCACCCGGATGACAAGCGAAAAACAATCAGTGAGATTAAAAAAAGCAATAAAAAAGGATTTATTGAAATGGAGCCCTTCCGGCATCAAAACTCGAAAGGCAATTGGAGATGGCTGGAAAGTAAGGTAACTAATTTGCTCAACGAACCATCGGTTCAGGGCATAGTCATCAACTCAAGAGACATCACCGAAAAGCTTCAGGAAGAACAAGAAAAAGAATTGCTGATCAAGGAATTAACTGACAGCAACTGGGACCTGAAACAGTTTTCTTTTATCACATCCCATAATTTAAGAGCGCCATTATCCAACCTGGTAGGGATTCTTCAGTTGCTTGACAAGTCCATGATCAAAGATGAAGAAACGCTGGTTTTAATTGATGGAATAAGAAGATCAACACTGCAGCTTGAAGAGACCATCAACGACCTCGTTGAAATCCTTATTATCAAACAAAACATTAGGCCAGAGCGAAAAAAACTTGTGCTCAGTGAAGAGTGGGAAAAAGCAAAAAATATTGTCAAAGGGCTTATTGAAGAAGTTGACCCCGTCATAGAAACAGATTTCCATGAGGCGGATAAACTAAATTTCCACCCGGCCTACCTCCAAAGCATCTTGCTGAATTTACTTTCTAACTCGTTAAAATACAGATCACCCAAGCGACAACTAAAAATAAATATCACATCAACTTTCAAAAAAGAGTACGTTGTCGTACGTTTTTCCGATAATGGACTCGGGATAAATATGGATAAGTATTCGGAAAAAGTATTTGGTCTTTATCAGCGGTTTCACACCAATACTGACAGTAAAGGAATTGGACTGTACATCATACATTCTCAAATCACGGCTCTTGGTGGAAAAATAGAAATAGAGAGCGCTGTTGATCAGGGAACGACCTTTATCGTACACTTTAAAACTGTAAGTCATGATGCTTAACACCATCATTTGCGTCGATGATGACCCAGTAACCCTGATGATTTGCGAAATGGTCCTGTTAAGGGCGAATTTTGCCAAAAAAATACACAAGTTTGACAATGCTCCTGAGGCTCTTTCATTCCTTGAAGACGAATCCAACAGAGAAAATACCGACCTCATTCTATTAGACCTCAATATGCCCGTGATGGATGGATGGTCCTTTCTGAATGAATTTATGCTTTTAAGCGCTGGAAGTACAAGCAAAACAAGGGTTGCCATTCTCTCGTCAAGTGTGAACCCATCAGACGTAGACAGATCGAAAAATTATCAACCAGTCATTGAATTCATTCGAAAACCAATGACAATTGACGTTGCTGAAAAACTAAAACTAAACGAGCAACTGAAAAGAGACGAGGAGCTTTGAGCTTAATTGAACAGCTTACTTACCCAACATCTTCTTAATTAGGCTTACTTGCCCAATATGGTAGGCTTCGTGGCTGAGGTATTTTACAATGACATCTCCCTTTTCTCTATCCAGCCTGCCCTGGCTATCCCACTCCAATACCCAGGCCGAAATATCGTTAAACTGCTCTTTCAGAATTGCCTGACACTTTTCCCAGTCTATTTTTTGTGTCATGTTTCGAGGATTGCCAGCCTTCCCATAGTATTGCTTGAGCTCTTGCGGAAAAGTCATTTCTCCAGTAAGATCTTCTAATAAGGTATCCCTTTGGGAAGCAATATGTCCTACTATCCAATGGATATTATTAATACGATCGTGGGTAAACGCCAGCGTTTCGTCAGTTGTTAAGTCGCCCAGTAAAGTTTCAAGCGTCTTTTGATTAAACTCTAAACTGGAGATAAGAATATGAGAAGACATAAAAAGCTATTTGCGTGCCATAAAGATAGTAAGATGTGCCCAATAACTGCCAATAATCAATACATTAAAAGCCAAAACACGTACTATGGGTGTGTGATTACTTGATTGCCGGGTAAATAGCGTGTCTTTAGGTACCCACTTCAACTAAATTACTAGGTATATTTGATTATGGGTTAACTACCTCATAAAAAGTCGCTAGTCTGTATAATTGGTGAAAATATTACCCATCCAATACAGATGGATTTCAGCACAATTTTTGCTGTATTCTGAAGTTATTTTAATAGCACTCTGAAATTGAAAAGTAATTTACATGAAAAAGAGATATATTTTTCCGGTAGCCATCGTTGTATTGGTATTGGCAACGGTGTTATTCAGCCAACAAGGCTCCAGCGAAATAACAGATATCATTGTTGATGTGAAGCAAGGCAAATTTGTTGTTGATGTTACCACAACTGGTGAGCTGAATGCTTTAAAATCGGTCCGTATTATGGGACCAGCAGGTGCTCGTCGTTTTCGAATCTCCCAAATCAAAATTGAAAGCATGGTAGACGAAGGAACCGTCGTTAAAAAGGGTGAAAAAGTAGCCTCCCTCGACCGATCAGAACTTTTTGGCAGGCTTGCCGACGCGGAAAGTAGCCTGGACGCTGCAAAATCAGTGTATGAGCAAACCAGACTGGACACTGCCATCAACCTGAGGACTGAACGTGACAATATCATCAACCTTCAGTATGTACTGGAAGAAAAACAGCTAATTCTCGAGCAATCGCAATTTGAACCACCCGCCACCATCAAGCAAAATGAAATTGCAGTGGAAAAAGCCAAGCGAGAGTTGAAACAATCCCTGGAAAACTATCAACTAAAAAAGCAGCAAGCTGCTGCAAAAATGCAGGAAGTGGCCGCTGATTTGCGCGATGAACAAGGCGACTACAACGAAATGAGCGACGTGCTTAATGAATTCACCATTTTAGCACCACAGGATGGCATGGTCATTTATGAGAAAAGCTGGGACGGAAGCCGTATTACTGAAGGATCCCAAATCAACGCCTGGAACCCCGTGGTGGCTACGTTGCCCGATCTGTCAAGCATGATCTCTGTCACCTATGTGAATGAGGTAGACATTCGAAAAGTAAAAGTTGGTCAAAATGTCAATATTGGACTGGACGCCTACCCTGAAAAAAAACTAAGTGGCAAGATAATCAGGGTGGCTAATGTAGGTCAACAAAACCCAAACTCAGATGCCAAAGTATTTGAGGTCACCATTCAGATCAACGAGAAAGATCCCACGCTACGGCCTGCCATGACAACGAGCAATAATATTATTGTTCAAAAATTCGACTCTGTGTTGTTCGTGCCGTTAGAAGCTGTTCACTCTCACCAGGATTCAATTCAATATGTCATTCTTGGTAATGGAAGTAAGAAAGAAGTAGAGCTCGGTGTAGCCAATGCAAATGAAGTGATCATCAAGCAGGGAATTTCTGCTACAGACCGTGTTTACCTCTCTTCGCCGGACGGGATCAATGAAGTTTCTATAGACCTTTTGGACTCGATGAACGGAAAACGAAATTTGGACAAAAAGGAAGAAGAACCCGCACTCGCAGATTCGCAGGAAATGCCTCGGAGAAAATCTGACCGAGGAGTCAAAGAAGTATCAGCAACAACAAAACCAGCTAGTCAGCAATGAAAGAACGCTTACTAGCCAACTTTCAGATTGCGTTGGAGGCAGTGGTGGCAAACCAAGTCCGGTCGCTCCTCACAGCGCTGGGCATCATCTTTGGAGTAGCAGCGGTAATTGCCATGATGGCTATTGGGAACGGCGCTGAACAGGACATTCTTGAGCAGATAAAGCTGGTCGGGGTCAACAACATCATCATTGAACCTGTAGTAGAACAGCAAGAAGCGCAGGTAGAAGCGTCAGCAAGTGGCGAAGCGGAAAAACAGAAATTCTCTCCGGGTCTACGACTATCAGATGCTGAGAGCATTAAGGAATTGATTCCTGGAATTGCCAGCATCAGCCCTGAAACCATCATGGAAACCACGATCATCAAAGATGGTTTTAGGAGATCGGCCAAGCTCGTAGGCGTATATCCATCCTATTTTAGTATAGCAGGTTTCAATTTGTTCGAAGGGGAGATGTTCACCCAGTCCCAAAGGGACAACGGCATGCCAGTTTGTATTATCGGTTCTGGTATCAAGGCCAGGTTCTTTAGTACAGAAAATCCACTTGGAAAAAGAATTAAAGTAGGCAACCAATGGCTTGAAGTAGTCGGCGTATTGGAAGAACGCCTTATTTCAGAGAAAAGCATGAGTAAACTTGGCATACGAGACTACAATATGGACGTTTGCGTGCCAATCGAAACTTTCCTGCTCCGCTACAGAAACAGGGAGCTTATCACGGCTGCTTCAATTAGAGCCGCCGGCCGAAACAACAACAACTCCAGCGAAAATCAGAAAATAAAGAATTACCACCAATTGGACAGGTTGGTTGTTCAGGTAAAAGATGCTGCATTGCTTTCTCCGATGGCGGAAGTCATGGCCCGAATGCTTGAAAGACGTCATTTTCAAGTAATTGATAGCGAAATCACGATTCCGGAGCTTTTATTAAAACAACAACAACGCACCCAAAACATATTTAATATTGTATTGGGCGCCATAGCTGGAATTTCACTTTTAGTAGGTGGTATTGGTATCATGAATATCATGCTTGCCTCCGTCATGGAACGGATCAAAGAAATTGGCCTCCGCTTAGCCATTGGAGCCCGCAAAACTGATATCGTGTCTCAATTTGTATTTGAAGCTATGCTGATCAGCATTAGCGGCGGGCTGGTCGGAGTTATTTTGGGAGTAATCATGGCATTGACTATTTCCAATTTCGGCGACTTCCCCACCATAATTACCATTTCGTCTGTGATACTTTCATTTGGAGTAGCCGCAGCTGTCGGGCTTGTATTCGGAATTGCCCCAGCAAGAAGAGCAGCCAACCAAGACCCGATAACATCCTTAAGACATGAATAGAAAACGAAGCTTTCTTTTAGCTATCCTGGTAATTGCCTCCTTTCAGGTCAATGCTCAGGACTATTTTTTCACGCTTCAGGAGATTATTCAGCGTGCAAAAAATCAATCTCCTTCAGCAAAACGAGCAGAAACTCAACGAAACAACAGCTATTGGCAGTATAGAACTTTCAAATCGAATTACAATCCACAGGTTACTGTAGGTGGAAATGTACCTGGCTACTCCAACCAAATTACCGGAGTGCAGCAGCCAGATGGCACTTACTCTTACCGAACACTGAACCAAACCTATTCCAATGTTGCTTTAGGGCTAGAGCAGCCGATTGCACTCACCGGTGGCAATGTCTCGCTCAATACTAACCTCTTTCAATTTCATAATTTCATTCCCACTGTCGGTAGTCCGGCCACCACCTGGCAGAGCACTTTGTTTAATCTTCAATTACGACAGCCTCTTTTTGCTTATAACCCATTGAAATGGGAAAGAAAGGTGCAGCCGATTGTGTATGAAGAAAGTAGAAGGAGCTATGTAGAAGAAATGGAATTCGTCTCCAGGACAGCGGTCGACAGGTATTTTGGTGTGCTAACAGCCCAAATCAACCTTCAAATAGCTCAGTTCAACCAGGCCAACAACGACACCATTTACCAAATCGAACAGGGCAGGTACAATATAGGCACTACTTCAGAAGACAAATTACTTCAGGTCCAACTTCAGCTGCTCCGCTCCCGTCAGGATGTGGCTCAAGCCAAATTAGACTTCCGTAATAATGTACTCAGACTAAGAAACTATATTGGATTGAATGAACTGAGCAGCTCACAGGATATCGAACTTATCCTACCTGAAGACATCCCGATTTTTAGCATCAATGAAGAGGAAGCACTTAGGTATGCCAAGCAAAATAGGTCCGAGTATATTTCATTTGAACGACAACGACTCATTGCAGAACAAGCAGTAGCCCGTGCTAAAGGCGCGAGGTACCAGATCAATATGGCGGCCTCCTATGGTGTGAATGGTACAGCATCAACATTAGGTGAAATCAGTGCTAACCCCAATAATCAAGGCATTGCCAGCATCCAATTCAACGTTCCAATCATTAGTTGGGGACGAAATAAATCGCGGTTACAAACCGCACTCGCCAACGAACAATTAACGCAGTACACGATTGCCCAGGATGAACTGAATTTTGATCAGGAAATTATCACGCTGGTTCGGCAGTTTGATATGCTTCAATTACAGCTGGAAATCACGCAAACCGCAGCAGAAGTAGCTCAAAAACGCTATGATGTAGCTCAAAATCGATACTTAATCGGAAAAATAGATATCACTAACCTCAATATTGCACTTACTGAGAAAGACAATGCTAGAAGAAGTTATACAGATGCCTTGCAAGTCTATTGGCGCGCATACTACGATCTACGTCGTTTAACGCTATTTGACTTCGAGACGAGAACCTTGCTCTACGACCCAGAACTTGAACAAGAAGTTATTGAGTATTGATGTGACAGCAATATCAGGTTCTACTCATGTTTTAGGCCACCCCAGCAGGCACCTTACTTCTTGAGTGTTTTGACAAATACGGCTTAAATGAAAAATCCCGACAGCGATGCTGTCGGGAATATTTTCAGTTTAAAAAGTCCTTACTTCCTCTCGGATGCAAAGTAAGCCGGGGTATTGCCGGCCTAAAAAATATTACAAGTTTCTTACTATGGTTTTGTTACCCATGGTAACCTCAACTTTGATATTGTCTGATACAATATTGCTTAGATCAAACACTTTGCTAAAGCTTCCCATTTGGTCGATGGTTCCATCGAAAAAAATCACCCCATTTTTATCTGCAATTTTTACACCCACAGCTTCATCTCCTATCTTTTTCACGACCAACTGATATTTGTTATCCGACACCTCATTTATGTTGACATCATAGGTGACCGTAGAAACAGGTGTGTTTTTTACGTGCTGAATAATCTCCTCTACAATATTGCCTTCATTTTCTACAGAAATACGGTATATACCATCAGGCAATTGTTTCAAATTGTATGGTCTCACAAAAGAGGCCTCATATACTATCTTCTCCCTCATCAAAACATTGCCCTTTTCGTTGGCAATCTTGATGATGGCCTGACCTGGTTCGGCTGCATCATAACGCAAATGGTAAACACCCATTTGAACATTTTGCGAAATTTTAAATTGTGAAGATTTGCTGGCTTCATTCGTGTTATCTGAAGCCATTGCCATACCGGTAACTATTGCCAGCATGGCTGCTGTTGCGATCATTCTTTTCATAATAATTTGAGTTTTAAACCTTTCACTTGGTATGGCAAGCTTGCTGCCAAGTTTTTTAAAGGTGTGCCAAAAAACTTTATTTGAAGGTCATTTTAAGTATCATCAAAAAAGAAATAATTGAATAGAATGGCAGTTAATGCGTCAGATATTTGGGAAAATTTCAACAGAATGTCGATTCATATGGATGAATCCGTGAAGAATAGGTATCAAAAAGGTTTCACTAATTTTCAACAAAAAAAATCACGCCACTCAAAAAAGAAATATTCCATTCATGTCAAATTATCATTTCCACTATAATCGCACACAAAAACGTTCACATGTGAACACTCTTTATTTTTTTTTAAAATTATCAACTACCTAATTGGGCATCTATCAATGGCTAAATAGATGTTCCTGTCTAATCATATGTCATCATTATGGTATTTCTGGCGGAGCAACCACCGAGCTTGTTGGTAATTTGTATAATTCTAAGTTGACAAAACCCGCCATTTTGAAGTGAAAGCACCTTATTAAAAACATCCTGCTTTGTCATAAACCTGTAAATGCGTATTATGCTAATCATTTAGTGAATTTGTACCCACTTAACCACATGTTCGTTATGAATTTCTCGTCAGTAGACATTGTTGTATTTTGTATCTATGCCCTTATAATAATTGGCATTGCCTGGTGGGTATCCAGGAAAAAAGAAGGTGTCGAAGAAACTTCAACCGACTATTTCCTTGCAGGGAAGTCCCTGCCATGGTATGCCATTGGTGCGTCATTAATCGCCTCCAACATCTCAGCTGAGCAGATCATCGGCATGTCGGGGTCGGGGTTTGCCGTAGGGATGGCGATTGCAGCATATGAATTGATGGCTGCTGTTACGCTTCTATTGGTTGCTAAATTCCTATTGCCCATCTATTTGAACAAAAAGATTTTCACCATGCCTCAGTTCCTCCTTATGAGGTATGACGGAAGGGTGCGTACCAGTTTGGCTGTATTCTGGCTGCTTCTTTATGTATTTGTTAACCTCACTACAGTGATGTTCCTGGGTGCACTGGCACTCAATACGGTGATTGGCATCCCTTTCATTTACGGTATTCTTGGCCTCGGAACATTTGCACTTCTCTACTCCATTTACGGTGGACTAAAAGCTGTGGCTTACACAGATATTGTTCAGGTAGTCTTTCTGGTAATAGGAGGTGTGTTGGTATCTGGCGTGGCACTCAATCTGGTGAGTGGCGGTGAAGGTGCATTTAGTGGTTTTCTTACCCTCATGAGGGAAGTACCTTCGAAATTCGATATGATATTTGACGTAGACTCTACTTATGTTGTGAATGGGGAGACCAAGTCTTCCTATATGGATCTACCGGGTGTGTCTGTGCTAATAGGTGGGATGTGGATAGCCAATCTGGCGTATTGGGGTTGCAATCAATACATTACCCAAAGAGCACTTGCAGCAAAAGACCTGACGGAGGCTCGAAAAGGCGTTGCCTTTGCCGCATTCCTTAAGGTGATCATGCCAATATTTGTGGTGATCCCCGGAGTAGCGGCTTTCTATCTGGTAGAGAAAACAGGTGATTCCAATATTATCAATGCGATGATGAGTGACGGGCTTATGAAACCAGATAAGTCTTATCCAGCTATGCTCTCACTGGTGCCAGCAGGACTTAAAGGAGTCACATTTGCCGCGCTTATTGGAGCGATCATATCGTCACTGGCCTCTATGATGAATTCTACTGCGACTATTTTCACCATGGACATCTATCATAAATTCATCAACAAAGAGTCAAGTGAGAAGAACCTCGTGAAAATAGGTCGAATCACCAGTTTTGTCGCATTAGCGATTGCTTGCGTAGTAACGCCGGCCCTTGAAGGCTTTGATCAAATGTTCCTTTACATACAAGAATTTTCAGGGTTTGTTACACCAGCAGTGACCGTGATCTTCCTTTTTGGCATGTTCTGGAGTAAATCAACTTCTAATGCAGCGCTTTGGGTCGCTGTTTTATCTATCCCTATTAATGCCTTCTTCTACTTCTTCGTTCCTGAAGTTCCTTTCATAGACCGCATGGGCTTTGTATTTATTCTACTTTGCTTCGCCATGATCATCATCTCCTGGATTGATAAAGAGGACTTTAAGTTCACTGAGAAAAATTTCCTAATTATTGTAGGTAGCCTTTTCTTGTTTATCATTATGGAAGGTGGAAACCACGAGATGTTTGATGGCACTATCCTTAGTATGGACACTCATATAGGAAAAGCACTTACCCACCTGATGAGTTTGATGTTCATTGCAGTAGCATTATTACTATCGCAAGGCATCGACTTTGACAGAAAAGCGATCGATGTATCGAAAAAAATCTATCAGTCTACAAGACAGTTCAATATCATGGCGATGATCATCGTTGCGATGGTATTATTTATCTATGCTGTTTGGTGGTAAAATCAAGCTAATAAATTATCGAGGCCCGGAAATTTCCGGGCCTTTTTTGTTACTTTGATTCAAATTCGAATTATGGGTGGAAGTATTACACTTACTAAAAAACAAGAGGAATTCAGGCAGAAGATGCTTAACCCATTCCTCTTCTGGCTTTATACTTTTGGCAATGTACCTGCAGGCTGGATCGCAGGCATGCGACTCAAAGAGTTGACACCTGAAAAAGGAGTGACCACAGTACCATTCAAGTGGCTTAATAAAAATCCGTTTAAGTCCATTTACTTCGCCGTTCAAAGCATGGCTGCCGAATTATCTACTGCCTCCATTGCGCTCCTTGCTATAAATGATAGAAGCCCAAGTGTAGCCACCATTATTGTTGACCTTAAAGCTGAGTTCCCAAAAAGAGCGATAGGAAGAACTACTTTTCTTTGCGAAGACGGAGAGAAGATATTTCAGGCTGTAGAAAAAGCAATCGAAACAGGCGAACCGCAAACTATTACCGCAAAAACAACAGGCACACTAGCAGATGGCACAATTGTTTCTGTGTTCTACTTTACATGGTCATTTAAGCAACGCTCCAAGTGATGAATACAAGATTTCCCCGATCACTATTTTTCATTTTTCTTCTGAATGCTGTTTTTGGTATCGTTTCATGCAGCGACTCGACCAAAAATGAGGATGCTCTTGACCCCAGGTTATCGTCCGAGAAAAAAGAAATGCTTGAATACCAAAAGGAGATCGCTTCCATGGGAATCAAAAGATCATCCACCTACATCTATGATTGTGAATCTACTGACTCAAAAACCGCCAGAAACTTATTGGAAGACCGTGTATTTGATATTGAAGGAAGAATGACCGAAAAAACCTCCTATCAATACTCAGGTGAGCTGAAGAGTAGAGCTGTCTACGTATACGGTCCAGAAGGCCACAAAGCCTACCAGAACTTATACAATGGTAGAAATGTGGTCATTCAAACAAAATACTATGACCAATTAGGGTACGATACGCTCACCAGAAATTTTATTGAAAATGGCCAGGTAAGAAATGAGATGCGAAAGTTAATTTCTCTCAACAGCGAAGGGTTTCCGGTAAAAATAGAAGAAAGGGACAATCTGGGAAGGCCTCATTCGATAATAACTTTTGCTTATGATGGTGAAACACTATTGGAAGAGACTTTCACCAGAATCAACGCTGTGTCTGGTGACGAAGCAGCGACACAGGTAACCCAATATAACGAACATGGAGATCGGATTTACATGGCTACCTCTACAGCCAGCATTATTGAAGATGAGGTCTCTATGGAATATGTATACAACGAGTTTGATAAAATCGCCAATGCAAGACTACTTAACAAAGATGGCCTATTGATCAGGGAAAAAGCCAATACGTTCTACGATGACGGAATACCAAGGCATATCTGGGAAATATCACTTGATCCTATTGCTGGCGACACCATACAGACGTATGAGGAGAATTTCAATCGCTATGGCAAAATGCTTTCCTACTATGTGAAAGGAGCGTCTGACAACATCACTCAAAGTGGAGAATATTCCTATGATGATATTCAATTGCTAGAAGCAATAGAGTTTACCCAAAGCCAAACTCCCAACTACATTTGCACTTTTATTGAGTACGAATATTACAAATGAAGTTCACCAAGCGGGCGATTGACCATTGATTTATCCATATCGGCTTCCATTGTGTCAATGGTCTGCAACATCAGTTGTGCTTCTTCATCATTTAGAATGCAGATGTTATCCAAACCTCTATTTTCCAGACGGTCAATCACCAGGTAAGCAGTAATCAAGTTAATGTCCATTGCAGGTTGATAGGTACTGTCTTCTCTTTCTCCCATATTAATCTCCGACAACACCTTCACTTCTACCAGCTCCCTGATAATCACATTAACAAACCTAAAAGGCACCAAGAGCCTGTCGGTAATCTCGCCAACGGTAAGGCCAGGTTCGCCATTTTTGAACCTCAAAATGAGTAGCCTAACTACTAATAAGGCAATGAATTCTTTATGCCGGGTACTTGGCTGCAGGTGCTCATTGGAAAACTCATATCTGGCTGCGTTCTGGTGAGCAAACGAGAGCTCAGCGCCAAATAAAACGATCATCCAGCTAGCTTGTGCCCAAATAAGAAACAAAGGAAGCGCAGCCAGTCCACCGTAAATATCGTTGTACTTGGAAACCCCCACCTGAAATTCGATATAACCCCACTGCAATAGTTGAAAAGCTGTACCGGCAACCACACCAGCAATCACTGCCGATTTTACTTTGACACCCGTGTTGGGCATAATGAGATACAACAAAATCAATAGTAGCCAAATAAGGGTGTAGGGTAAAAACTTCAGTAAAAATAAGATCAGGGGTGCAAAAAGATCCAATAGTTCAATCTGTTCAGTTAGTGTTTTAACTTCAGCGCTCGCTAAAACTGTGAGTGAGCTAGAAAAAAACACCAGTATGGGTGATATGAGCAAAATCGCAGTGTATTCCGACACTTTTCGTTGCAATGAACGTTGCTTTTTGATCTCCCAAATGTCGTTGAAGGTCTCTTCCACACTGTTGAGTAATCGCAGAACAGTGTACAAAAGCACTATTAAACCAACACCTGCCACAACTCCTCCTTTGGCATTTGCAAGCATGTTTTCCGCTGCTTCAAAAGCAAATTCGGTGGCTTGTTCCTGGCCGGCAAGCAGGGTGCTAATTGAATTTTGAATATCGAAACCAAAGCCCTTACTAATCCCAAACGCCAATGCAATTACAGGCACAATGGAAAGCAAAGTGAAATAAGTCAACGCTGATGATTTAACACCTACTTCGTCTCTTACAAATCCTTTGCCCGCCAGTACCATTACCCTGATTTGTCTGTAAAAAAATCTTCTGGCTGGTGGAATTGAATCAAGCTTAATTCGCCATATATCAGTATCAATGAATTGGGTAATATTTGCAATTCTTTCTTTTAATGACGCCATAAGAAAACATTAGAGGTTCGGCTATTTTCCGCAAAGATAAAAATACTCAATAAAGGAAATAAAAAAAGGAGCCGAAGCTCCTTAGTACCTGAACCCAAATAAGAACCTTTACCTGGGCAATCAAGATTTGACTTTTTTACGTCGATTTTTACTCTTTACCCTTGTATAACATCTGGGTAGAATGCTCCCCCTATTCCTTTATTAAAAGCTCCACTTCACCCGAGTGTAGGCAACTTTGGCGAGCAAGGTATACCCATCCCCAATGTCTCCGAGAAAGAATTGTCCCAAAAGATCGAGATCCAAATTAGGTACAATAGAATAAGTAACGAACGGACTGGTAAAGCAGCCCATATCAGACGGAAAGAGCATCACTGAGAGACCTCCACTAAGCAGTGGATGGAATGGATAGCTTGCCTGTCCAAAGACCGACCATCTGTAAGGAGACAGGTTTCTAACGTCAAGTTTGTTTAATGAAAATGCCCCGAGTGCACTTTGATTTGGTTTGCTAACACCCGAAGAATTAAATAAAAAGGAGCCATTAAGATAGAATGAATTAGCAAAGGAATAGTCCACTGAACTGGAGGTGATAAATTGCGCTTTACGGCCGGCAGCCTCACTGAAGAAGGTCATTTCGCCTTTAAAGCCAGCATTTTTCAAACTCCCTGCCCAGCCAGCTCCAAGCACTGCGTGTTCTTTCATCTTCCCAGCAAATCCCTGAAAATCATAATTCCATTTATTGGTTCTCCAAATACCTGCCGCAACTACTTCATCCCAGGAAGCAGCTGCCTTAATAGTGGCTTCAACACTCGAAGCAACTCCGGTATAATACTGAATCCTGAGCGCATCGCTGCCTGGTCTTTCCTCATAGTCGAAGTCAAAAAACGAGTAGGCATTAAAAATATCGTTAGGGTTCCATACAAGGTTTTGACCCCAATTAATCCGCTGCCGGCCAACTGTCACTTCCAGATTGTTCTTATTCCATTGAAGGTAAGCCCGGTCTATCATCATGTGCAATACAGCTTGATCGTTGTTGATAGGCAAAACGGACATGTCGATGTAGTCATTGTTTACGTCTACATAGGAGCCATAATTGGGAATAAGCCCCAGACTATTGCCGATAAAAAGACGGTTTCTAATCTCCAGGGCACCAGTAAGGTGTTCGTTTGGGTACCATTTGAGATTCAGTCTGTTGTGAATCAGGTTATCAAACTGGGCGTTATCCGGTGTCGAAAAATTGGCTGTAAACAAATCTTTCACGTAGCCCCTGAGTGTCAGTTTTGGGACTTCCTCTTGTGCGGCTACATCTAGAAAAGCCATTAATAGAAGTGGAATCGCTATTAACCTAACGAACCTCATCCGAAATAATTTTTCCGTCTTCCAGTGTAATCACCCTCCTTGCCTTGTCAATCACTCGCTGATCATGGGTGGAAAAAACAAAGGTTGCTCCCTCCTTTTCGTTCATCTCCGCCATCATATCCAACAATGTAGCTGTCGAATGTGAATCAAGGTTGGCAGTAGGCTCGTCTGCCAGTATAAACTCTGGTTTTGAAGCCAAGGCCCTTGCTACTGCCACCCGTTGCTGCTGACCACCGGAAAGCTCCGAGGGCCTCCTCGTCATCTGGTCTTTTAACCCCACCTTGCTAAGCAATTCGACGGTTCTTTCTTTTCTGTCTTTTACACTTTGCTTTTGGAGTAACATAATAAACTCGACATTTTCCTCTGCCGTTAGGACAGGAATAAGGTTATAGGCCTGGAATACAAACCCTATATGCTTCAACCTAAAATCGATCAGCTCATTGTCACTGAATTTGGAAATATCTTCGCCTCCAAGTTCGATGGTCCCTTCAGTGGGCACATCAAGGCCACCGATGATATTAAGTAAGGTTGATTTTCCAGATCCGGAAGGGCCAACAATGGCTGTAAATTCTCCTTTTTTGATTTCAAGGTTGACATGGTTCAACGCATGAACGGCCACCTTGTCAGGATTATATGTTTTGCTGATGTCTTTAGCGTTTATAACTATCATCTTTAAAAAAATTAAATGTTAAAGTTTTCTTAATGCTTCCACTGGCTTCAACTTAATGGCTTTTCGTGCCGGATAAATGGCTCCCAAAACAGCCGTAATCACCACAGTAAAAGCAAGCATGAAATAGTTACTTGTGTCTAGTGAAAGGTAAATGATGGAATCGATGCCATATTGTTCCAGTGAAGCGGCATAGGCAGAAAAATCGAAACCGTGGGAGCTGAAATAAAGGATGGTTAAATAGCCCATCAGCATTCCCAAAGGTGCACCGGCCATCGAGATCAGGATCGTCTCTATCATGATCATCGTAAATACCCTAAACCGCTGCATCCCAATGGCCATCAGCATACCAATTTCTTTGGTCCGCTCCAGTACTGCCATGAGCATGGTATTTATAATCCCAAAAACCAGGGCCATCATGATGATGACCATCAAAACAGTCTTAGAGACTTTCGTTTGTTGAGTCATTACTTCCAAATCAGGGGCAAGATCTTTATATGATGACACCTCCAGCTTAGGTAATGCGTCCCGCAATGCTCTTTTAACTGCATCTACTTCTTGAATATTTTGAATGACCAGTCCCACTTCCTGCGGTTTTTCCCAATTAGTCAGCTGGGCGAGGTCTCCTTTTCTGACGAACACTACACCTTCGTTGATGCGAGGTGACTTCGCTTTAATTAGTCCTTCAATTCTGAAAGAGGCGGCCGTTATGTTATTGCGGCTATCCTGAAAAGTGAGCACTACTTTCGAGCCAAGTTTTACCTTAAGTTTTTTTGCCATTACTACACTTATGACAATTGGATTCCTTTTTATTTCGGTAAAATAGGTTCCTTCAATTAACTGATCTTTCAGATAGGTCACCTTCGCTTCGTTCTCTGGTTCAATGCCATATATCATCGCACCTTGAGTAGCATTTGCTGAACCCAGCATACCTGAAACAATCAGTCTTTCGGAAAATGCTGATACTTCCGCTACACCAGCAAGCACTTTGTCAGTTGCTTCAGAATCATCGAGACTATTACTAAAGGTTGGGTCATTTTTATAAGCGGGATTGTGTAGTTGAATATGGCTATAGTCGTACTTGATAGAATTACCAACCATATTATTAGTGATGCTATCCGAAAAGGCAAACAGAAAAAGTAGTGCCCACACGCCCAAAATCATGGCGCCTATCACCACTCCGCTACGGAGCTTATTACGCCAGATATTTTTCCACGATATATTAAAAATCATATCTCTTTGGTTTCTTTGTTAAGCCCTTAGTGCTTCTATTACTTTCAGTTTACCCACCGTCCATAGCGGATAAATAGCCATGAGTAGTGTCATAATAAGTACTACCTGTGCCTGGTCAATAAATATTTCCGGAGCCAGAGAAAACGGAAGAATGGGTTCCATTCCCATTTTTTCATAGGCCTGGGCCATCTCCCCTCCCACATGAATGGGGTTGAAATAGAAATAGGCTAAAATCGGGCTTGCAGCTATCATCCCCATTACTACGCCAAGTACTGCCAGCATGATAATTTCAATAAACAGCATCCCTTGCATGAGTCTACGCTTCATACCAATGGACAGCATCACACCAAATTCATACTGACGCTCATTGGTCATCATAAGGAAGGTGCCGAATATTCCGAAGCCAATGATTGCATACAGCACGTACAGCATGATTCGTCCGCTGGCATAATCAATTTCTATACCTTGGACGAGCTCAGGCATGAGCTCTTTCCAGTCCATTACTTCATAAACTGAGGTGTCAAGTTTCGACATCAGATCGGCTTTAACGAAAGGCACAGCTTCTGAATTTTCCAAAAGGAGAGCCAGCGACGTGGCTCTGTCTGGGGCATTGAAAAAGTACTGAGCATCGCTTAGCATTAAATAGGCTGCCTGTGAACTCATTTCCTGAGTCGGAAATTTCAAGGTCCCAACAATTCTGTATTTGCCTGCAGCGTTCGCTCCATGATACCCCTGACTTATCAGCACCAGGGTATCACCAGGCACAGCCTTCAAATAGGTAGAAAGCCCCTCTCCTATCAATATATCGCCAGAAGTTGACAAATACTCACCTTCAACAATCTTCCCTTCCAAATCCGTCAGGCCAGTTTCCCTCATTGGGTCAATTCCATTGACCAGCACTCCTTTTGTGAGCGTACCATGAGAAGCAAGTGAAAACGACTCTATCCTGGGAACATAGGCACTCAATTCCCTTTCACCTGCCAACTTTGATGCCAGTTGCTCGGTAATCTCGAGGCTATTATCAAGGGTTTTGTCATCCCAATAACCCTTTTCGTGCACTTGGATATGGCCTGTATAAAAACGAACGGCATTCTCAATCATCCGCTCATACGAACCCAGCTGCATGCTTTGCATGATGCAGGCAAAAAATACAGCGAATCCGATGGAAGCGAGTGTTATCAGCGTTCGGCGCTTGTTACGCCAGATATTACGCCAGGCAATTAATAGCAGCATAGCAAAAGCATTTATCTGATGCGTTTCAAATTTTGAATAGAGAAGAAATCGTCTGACTGATTGGTGTCAAATGACCTGGCTACATAGTCGATGACAGTCATTTGATCAGGATTCTCCGCCGGAATCATTTCCATATGGGTGGGCAGTGTTCTGCCACCGATTTCCTTTATATCAGACAGAGCCATGGTGTTGACCAGGTATTCATCTTCATCAAAGTATTTGATCAACAGCTGTAAATAATCCTTCTGATCAATATAGGCCTCGATCTTACCCCACACTACAGGGGCATCTTCCTTTGGAGTCAGTGTCATTTTCCAACACTTTCTACCAACAACTGTAGTATCGGCAAGCAACTCATGGGTATAGTCTGTCACAATAGAAGACTGTCTGACCAAATCATCATTGGTAAAATCGGAGCCCATCCAGGATTGCATCATCATCGAAGGCGGCATCTTGATTACCCGATCAATAGAGGGTTGCCAGTTCCACATCTCCTTGCCTCTTTTAAGAAACGCTGTCCCTTTGTCTCTTGCTGGACCTGTAATCAGGATAAGTGAGAAGTCCTGGTTTTTAGTCCAACTCTTCATGGTGATTTCGCGGCTCCAGTCAGGCCGAACAATCTTCATCACCATTTCTGCATAGCCATTTTCACCTTGCATTTTTTCGTCCGCCTTCCTTATGATTTCAAGGGCGGTTTGCGCACTAGCCTGATTCATCATCAGGCAAAAAATAAATCCTGTAGTCAAAAAATGTTTCATAAGCTTCGATTATTGTTGCTCTATGTGTTCAATAAACTTTCTCTTTACATCTTTAAATGGATACTCCTTACCAAGCACCAAATAGCCAAACCCTATCCCGTCCATAATGGCCCCAAAGAAAAAATATTCTACCTCGGCCCTGCCAGGGAATATCTCCTCAAACAACGGCATCAACATGTCCTTTTTTGCCGCTCCCACTGTATCAAACCATGGCTTCATACTCTTTACCACGTCCGGTTGCATCATCAGCGTAAGAAATAAGCGCATGTACTCCTGGTTTTTAAACATAAAGTCGGCAGAAGCTTCAGCCATTGCCATTAGTCTCTTTTTAGCTGTCGCCTCAGGGTCAAGCGTAAGAATGCCTTCGCTGTTTTTCATAGCCTCAGTAAAAATGGCCTGCAACAAATCTTCTTTACTTTCAAAATAATTATAGACGAGGCCCTTCGAAATACCGGCCTTCGCTGCTACCTGTGCGATGGAGGTACTATGAAACCCATTGTGCGCGAACAAATCCAAAGCAGCTGCAATGATCTTATCTTTACTCTGTTCTCTTATCTCTTCAACTTGCGCTTTCGTTCTTGGGCTCATGCATCGATGTTTTTATATTGACTAAACGGTCAGTCAAAAATATAGTTTCAAAAACATAACTGGAAATTTTTACCGTCCTTTTTTCGTAATTTAATGATTGAATAGAGTTGGAAACAAAATGTTTGCGCACACATTTTAATTTTAAGCCTATTTTTCGATCTTTACCTCAAACAAGCCCTTTAGCATGAAAGTCACTATTTATAGTATCATTGTTTCATTCACCCTTTTCACCCTCTCCTGCAATACACAGGAGAGCATACCGTTTGATGCCGATAACCTCCAATTGACCTGGGAGTTACTGGAAAATAAGAGCGAAGGTGGTGGATCGCACCAAGCCAGATTTACCCTTACCAATAATGGATCCGCACTTAGCGGCACCAATTGGGCGATTTACTACAATCAAATTGCGGGACAGGAAATTGTTGTTCCGGATGACGCCAAGTTAGAAATCGTATTTGAGCTTGGTACTTTATTCAAGTTGGTGCCTAAGGAAGGCTTTATGCTGGGTACTGGAGAAACGCTAACATTTGATTATCAATCAAATAGAACAATAGTAAAAAACTCTCAGCAACCACTTGGACCCTACTTTGTTGAAGGAGATGGTCCTGGGAAAACGATAGCAAACTATCAGGCGCAGACACTCACAATGGAAAATCCGGAGGTGTTGAAAGTAGTGAAGACTTTGCTCCCCACCTCAAAAAACCTCTTTGAAAAAAATCAATCTCTTAGCATGCTTCCGGCTTCTGAGCTAAGCAAAGTAATACCTACACCAATGAGTGTGAAGCCGGGCAAGGGTACTTTTATTCTCCAAACGCCGCTAACCATTTATTACGAAGCTGGGCTGGCTAACGAAGCACAACTTTTGCAAGTAGCGCTTGCCGACGTACTTGATGGCGAAGTCAAAACACAGGAAGGCAAAGGGCAATCGATGCAGCTAAAGTTAAGAAATTCGGGAGACCCTGAGTCTTACACACTGTCAATCAATACAGCTGGTGTGCAAATCGCCGGAGCGGATGCAGCAGGTGTTTTTTATGGCATTCAAAGTCTTAGGGCATTACTACCTATTGCTAGCTACGAGCATCCAACCTCAGGTGTTTCATTGGAACAATTGACTATTGACGACTCCCCAAGGTATGCCTACCGTGGTATACATTTAGACGTGGCCAGAAACTTCGAATCGAAGGAAACGATATTCAAATTACTCAACCTGATGGCCTACTATAAGCTCAATTATTTCCATATGCACCTCACTGAAGACGAGGCCTGGAGATTGGAAATAGAGGGACTACCTGAGTTAACAGCCATCGGAAGCCGGAGAGGACACACCACAACTGAAGAAGAATTTCTTCATCCTGAATATGGTTCGGGCCCAGATCCAAATGACCCTAAATCACCCGGAAACGGCTTCTATAGCAAAAAAGACTTTATCGAAATACTTCAGCATGCAAACAAAATGCACATCAGGGTGATACCAGAAGTGGACATACCAGGTCATTCCCGAGCGGCCATTGTTTCTATGAAAGCCCGTTACAAAAGACTGATGGTTGAAGGGAAAACTGAAGAGGCTAACCAATATGCATTACACGACCCTGAAGATGCGTCAGAATACATGTCGGTGCAGAACTTCCCGGACAACGTGATCTGCGTTTGTCGACCTTCAGCGGTTACTTTTATGGAGAAAGTCTTTGATGAAATTATCATTATGTATGATGAGGCTGGTGTTCCGCTAGAATCCATTCATATTGGTGGAGACGAGGTACCTGGAGGCGTATGGGAAAAATCACCCATTTGTAATGAGTTCAGAAAAACACATCCTGAAATCAAAAAACCACACGACCTGATGCCTTATTTCATTGGTGAATTAATCAAGGTGCTTGAAAAGAAAGGTCTACCAACATCTGGTTGGCAGGAAGTGGCCATGAGAGAAGCTGAAGGAGGTGGCGAAGAAGTCAACCCAACGTTCGCCAACTCAGGCATGCGCCCGTATGTATGGATACCAAACCCTGACCTGGTGGGAATGTTAGCCAATGCAGGTTATACTCCTATCATAGCCGATGCCACAAAGACATATTTTGACCTGGCCTACAACAATGACCCTGAAGAACCTGGACAAACCTGGGCAGGGCTTGTGAATACGCAATCGGCCTGGGAAATAGTGCCTCAGAACATTTTCTATTCATCGGAGAAAGACAGTTGGGGGAACCCAATTAACGTGGCCGAAAAGATGAAAAACATGGTAAAGATTACACCTGAAGGAGAAAAAAACATCCTCGGTATTCAGGGACAGCTGTGGACAGAGGTGGTCAAAACACCCGAATTACTGGACTATGTGGTTTTTCCAAAATTAGTGGGTTTGGCTGAAAGGGCATGGGCAGCCAAGCCAGAGTGGGCAACAATCGACAACCTGCAAAAACGGATAAAAGCGAGGGAAACTGCGTGGAATTCATTCGCCAATACGATGGGGCAAAGAGAAATGCCCCGACTTAGTTACCTGGAGGGCGGCGTAAATTACAGAATACCCAGACCGGGCGCCCGGCTTGAAGCTGGAATACTTACAGCCAACAGTGAGTATCCCGGGCTAATCATTCGTTATACCACCGACGGCTCAGCGCCAACTGCTGACTCGCCTGAATATAGTGGTCCTGTGAGTGTAACCGGCACTGTGATATTGAAGTGTTTCGACATACGAGGCAGGTCGGGAATGAGCTCTACCGTGTCTCCACAATAAGATGTTGATAAAATCTCCTAAAAGCGCTCATGTTTCAGGAACTTGCCTTATTATTGAGAACTAAAAAATCGCATCATGAAAAACCTACTTATTTGTTTTACACTAGTTTTTATGGCCATGGCATTCAATTCTAGCAGTGCGCAGGCACAAGGCAAAGGCAATTCACTTCGCCACGTAGTTCTATTTAAATTCAAGGATACTTCTTCAGCTGACGATGTAAAAAACGTAGTGGCAGCATTTGAGGCACTTCCTAAAACCATCAAACAGATCAAGGCTTTCGAATGGGGCACGAATAACAGCCCTGAAGGATTGAATCAAGGGCTTACTCATGCCTTCATTCTCACCTTCAATAGCGAAAAAGACCGCGACGACTACCTTGTGCATCCTGATCACAAAGCCTTCGGAGGTATTGTTGGTCCACACCTCGATGGCGTAACTGTTGTCGACTTCTGGGTAGAGAAATAGACGATTACTAATTGTAAGAACGCACGAGGAGGGCACTGTTTTTCAGTAGCCCTCTTTTTATTTGTGTATATTACAATTGGTAGCGTAAAATCAATTTCGAAACGTCAGCAAAGTCATGGATAAGAAAATTAAAGTCATTATCACAGGTGCCAGTGGTATGGTAGGCGAAGGCGTGATGCACGAATGCCTTAATCATCCCAATGTGGAAGCGGTACTAGTGATTGGCAGGAAGCCTTGTGGGACAGAACACCCAAAACTCAAAGAAATCATACACAAAGACTTCTTTAACCTTAGCCCAATCTCTGACCAGCTCAAGGGCTATGATGCCTGTTATTTTTGCCTGGGCGTATCCTCAGTGGGTATGAAGGAGCCTGAATATACCAAACTTACGCACGATCTCACCCTCCATGCTGCTGAGCTGATGTCCACTCTCAACCCCGAAATGACATTTTGTTATGTCTCCGGCGCGGCAACCGATAGCACAGAAAAAGGGAAAAGTATGTGGGCCCGTGTAAAAGGCAAAACTGAAAACGACTTACTAAAGCTGCCCTTCAAAGCGGCGTATATGTTTCGACCAGGATATATGCACCCGACACCAAACCTTAACAATACCCTCAAGTACTACAAGTATATCACCTGGATGTATCCTTTACTGAAAACATTGTTCCCTGGCAGTGTGAGTACACTCGCAGATCTGGGGCAGTCTATGTTGGGTGTTACTTTGAAAGGCTATGATAAAAATGTATTGGAGGTGACTGATTTAAAGAAAGTGGCAGGAAGGTAGATGAATCGAAGTAAGTGGTGAAATAGCACCTCATTTGGCAATCAAATACTTTTTCATGTTATTTTTTGTACGTAATTTTGTACATATAAAAGTACACTATGATTACGGCAACTATTTCCGCTTTTCGAAAAGACATGAAAGCGTACCTTAATAAGGTAACGCAGAACTTTGAAACGCTGATCATCAACAGAGGCGAAGAATCGGGTGTTGTGGTCATTTCATTGGAAGAATACAATTCGCTACAAGCGACTCAGCACGAATTATCCTCAAAGGCCAATGAAAAACGATTGGATAGCGCCATTGCTAAGTTTAGCAAAGGTGAATCCTTCAACAAAGAGCTAGTTGAAGAATGAAGCTTTGCTTTGTAGATGAGTCGTGGGAAGATTATCTGTATTGGCAGAAGACGGATAAAAAGATGCTTGGTCGCATCAACATGCTGATCAAAGAGATTTCAAGAACGCCATATGAGGGTTTAGGTAAACCAGAACCTCTCAAGCACAAGTACCGTGGATTTTGGTCCAGAAGAATTAATGACGAGCACCGGCTCATTTACCGGGTAGTTGAAGAAAATATTTGGATCGTGAAATGCAGGTTTCATTATGATTAAGCTTGCGTCCCGCTTATAGAATGTCTCAAAAAAAACTGGGGCTTATTCCATCAAAGCGAATGGCTTTTACTATTTCAAAAATTCCAAAATCAACGTCTTTAAAAGTATTCTGTCTGGATTAGAATTCAAACTTAGCAAAGCCTCTTGCACCTTCTCCTTCCCTATCCTTTCTACCCTCGATATAAAAACATCCCGATCATATTCAGGACTAAATTCGGGATGTCCCTGCATGCCAAGGAAAGTATCACCAACAGTGAACATCCCTACCTGGCAATCGGGAGATGAAGCCAGGACTTTGGAAGCTGGAGGAAGCTTCACGACCTGATCCTGACAAAGCATAAGAATATTGTAGCTATCGGGTACTTCCTTCATCCAAAATGGCTTCTCTTTGATCGAGAACTTATGCACGCCGATCAGATAACCTACTTCCGCCCTTTCGACCTTGCCTCCCAATGCTTCTGCCATCATTTGGTGCCCATAGCATACACCGACAAATCTCTTTCCGCTGTCGTAAATCTCTTTCGTGAACGCTTTCAGTCGATGAATCCATTCGATGTTGTCGTACACCGATGCTTTGGAGCCGGTGCAAACGAAAGCATCATAGTCCGCGATGGACGGAAAACTGCCATCGCACACAAACCATGGCTCCAGCTTCAATTCGGGTAGCAGCTGATTAAACATGAACGGGTAATCGCCATGCTTGCCAACAAACTGCTCTGCCACATGATCGCATACCAGTAGAGCCACCTTCATGCTTAAGAAGTTCGCAGGTGAAATGACTTTGGTCTGGTCAACGCATCGTAGCCAAGCGCAGATAGCGTGTAGCCCTTACCTGAATTCTTCACACCAGTCCATGCCAACTCAGGGTCAAGATAATCGCAACGGTTCATGAACCAGGTACCCGTTTGAATTTCGTCGCCAATGGCTAAGGCCCTTTCTACGTCTTTTGTCCAGATGGAGGCTGTGAGCCCATATTGGCTATCATTCATTAGCCTGATGGCTTCATCGTCGTCCTTGACTGCCATAATACCAACAACTGGAGCAAAACTCTCCTCTGTCATCACCTCCATCTTATGGTTCACATCCACCAGCACCTGAGGCGCCATATAGGGTGACGACATCTCTGGAAAATCGGAGGAGCTGATCAACATTTTGGCCCCTTTTGAGACGGCATCCTTTATCTGTGCCTGAACTTTGGCCATATTCGCGACCCTTACCAGCGGCCCAAGGGTGGTGTCACGCTTTCTGGGATCATCCACTTTGTAGGTTTTGGTCAGCGCTGTGAAAGCCTTCACAAATTCATCGTATTTGGATTGGTGCACGTAAATACGCTCAATACCACAACAGGATTGACCAGAGTTGAAATAAGCTCCATCCACTAAGTTTTCGACAGCAAACGCTAAATCGGCATCCTCACGCACATAGGCCGGGTCTTTACCTCCAAGCTCTAAACCGGCAGTGATAAAGCGGCTACCAGCAGCTCCCTGAATGGCATGCCCGCCCTCCACAGATCCGGTAAAGGCCACATAGGCAATCCTGGGGTCGTGGATCAGCTCACCGACCTGCTTATGGCTGATGTGCAAAAACTGAAAAACACCATCAGGCAGACCAGCTGCCTTGAATGCCTCGGCGTACCTTTCAGCACAAAGAGCCGTTTGCTCGGCATGCTTGAGTATCACCGTATTGCCAGCCATGATGGCCGGCATAACCACATTGACGGAAGTGAGATACGGGTAATTCCATGGCGCTAATACCAGCACAGTACCGAGTGGCTCTTTTCTGATAAATCGCTTGAAGCCCTCTTTCCCCGAAACTTCTTTATCTTTCATGGCCTCAAAGGCCGAGGAAATCATAAACTCAGCCCTTTCTTTGAAGCCTCCTTTAATTTCGTTGGGGGTATAGCGAACTGGTCGCCCCATCTGCATCGTAATTTCCATGCCCCAGTCGTCAGCATGGTCTACAAAATACTGCACTGCCTTGCGGCAAATTTCAGCCCTTTTCGATATGCTTGTCTTCCTCCACGAAGGAAACGAAAAACAGGATTTGGCAGCTACCGCATCTACCGCCGAATCTGTGGCGTAGCTTCGTTCGGCATACACACTCCCATCGACAGGACTAATGATTTGAAAACCTTTTTGCATAGACTTATTGAGGAGTTACGTAAGCTGCCGTAATACCACCATCCACCATAAATTCGGTGCCAGTAACATAGGATGAGTCGTCAGAAGCAAGGAACAAAGCTGATTTTGCCATTTCCTCGGACTCTCCAAAGCGGCCCATAGGAATATGCACCAGACGACGTTGCTTTTTCTCTTCCGTATTCAAAAACTTCATCAATAAATCCGTTTTCAATGGCCCCGGACACAAGGCATTCACTCTGATGTTTTCTCTCGCATGGATGACTGCCAATTCTCGTGTTAGAGAAAGAACTGCTCCTTTACTGGCCGTATAAGCCACCTGTGGAGTCGCTGCTCCTAAAATCGCCACAAATGAGGCGGTGTTGATGATGCTGCCCCCGCCCGCTCTTTTCAGCGCAGGTATACCATATTTGCAACCCAGGAAAACACCCTTGGCATTGATGTTCATGGTCAAATCCCAGGTCTCTTCCGATGTACTTTCGGCATTGTCGTCGTTAGAGTCCATAATCCCTGCATTATTGAACAGAATGTTCAGTTTGCCATAGGTGTTCTCAGCAAAATTCACCATCGCTTCGCAATCTGCTGCTTTCGACACATCTGCTTTAATAAAAGCAGCTTGAAAACCCGCTCTGATAATTTCATCAACCGTCTCTTTGGCACCCGCTTCGTTCACATCAGCAACAACTACATTAGCGCCCTCCCTTGCAAATAGCAAAGCACTAGCCTTCCCGATACCACTGCTACCCCCAGTGATCAGGGCTACTTTTTCTTTAAGTCTCATTTGTGTCCTGTTATAAGATATTAAACCCCAATTAATCCCCTGTTTCAATTTTCTGCCAGTGTATCAACCACACCATTATCCATTTATATTCTCTCGAAATACCTTTTTCTTTCCCAGTCCGACACCGCTTTTTCGTGGTCAGCTACCTCAGTTTCATAGAAATGGGCATAATGTTTCACTACTTTGTCGCCAAAGGCTTCCCTGGCAAAAACACTCTCTTTAAATAATCCCACAGCTTCCTTCAAAGTTCGCGGTACTTGCGGCAAATGAGCAGCAGCGTAGATGTCTCCTTCAAAACATTTATCAGGAGAAAGTTTGTCCTTCATTCCTTTTAGCCCACTGGCTAGCGACGCTGCCAAAGTAAGATAAGGATTGCAATCTGCCCCTGGTATTCTGCACTCAATGCGAAGGCTATTGCCTTCTCCCACTACCCGAAAACCTGCTGTGCGATTGTCTTTGCTCCAAGCCATTCGTGTTGGTGCCCAGCTTCCATCTACAAATCGTTTATAGGAATTAATGGTAGGTGCATAAAACACCATCACATCGGGCACATACTTGACCCACCCCGCCAGAAACCAACCGAATTCCTTCGATGCTTTGACGGGTCCAAAGTCCTCGTCGCCCACAAACAGGTTCTTACCATCCTTCCACAAGCTGATATGCACATGTGAACTACTACCAGCCCTGTCTTCGTGGAATTTGGCCATAAAGGTGACCGAAATACCCATTGAATCAGCCAACTCTTTCAGGCACTGTTTATACACGATATGACGATCTGCCATTTCCAGTGTCTCCGCATATTGCACGTTAAGTTCGTGCTGGCCCAGCCCCCATTCGCCCTTTGAATTTTCAACAGGCACACCAGAGTGTTTCAAGTGCTTTCGGGCAGCGGCAGTAAACTCTTCTGTTCTACTGCCCTGCATGATATGATAGTCTTCCAGGTACCAACCAGCAGGTGTCATCTGGGCATACCCCGACTCGTTGGCCGAACGGTAGTCGTTTTCAAACAGGTAGTACTCCAACTCTGTTGCCGCCATCGATTCAAGACCCATGCTCTTTAACTGTTTCACCTGATTAGAAAGAAGCGACCTGGGTGCTTCTGCTACCAAATCATGTGTTTTATCGGAGTATACTTCGCATATAACAAGCGCCGTGGTCTCCAACCAACTGGCAACCCGAAGCGTCTTCATGTCCGGAACCAAATGAAAATCACCATAGCCAAGCTCCCAATTGGCAAAGTCATAGCCCGGAACAGGCTCCATCTCCATATCAGTGGTGAGCAGATAATTGCAGGCGTGAGTCCCACCTTTGGCCACACTCTCTAAAAAGAACTCCGCATCATAACGCTTCCCCATCATTCGGCCATAGTGATCGGTAAAGGCGGTGATCACCGTCTCAATCTCCTCAGAGGCGACTTTCTTTTTCAGTTCATCCAGGGTAAGCATTCCTTTCACTTGCATGGTTATGATTCTTTATAGCTTAGCTTAAACCAAATATAAGCGATAATCAGCAGTCCGAAATAGACTAGTGCCAACAAAGGGTTATACCAAGTGATAGCGACAAATGCGATACTTGCTATCAGCAGAGCTGTCGCTGGAAACAGCGGAAATAAAGGCACTTTGAAAGGACGATCCAGTTCTGGCTCATTTTTACGGAGTACAAAAAAGGCTATCATGGACAAAATATATAAAGTCAATGCACCAAAACAGGCAATGGTAATTATTTCGCCAGTTTTTCCTGTAAGCAGCGCCAATATCCCTATGCCCATATTTACTACGAGAGCATTGGCGGGCGTTCCTGTTTTGGGATGCACCCTACCCAATGCCTTGGGTACGTAGCCAACACGCCCAAACTCAAACGTAGAACGACCTGCTGCCAGTATGATGCCATGAAAAGACGCTACCAGGCCAAACAAACCGACGGTGATCAACAGATGATAAAGTAGGTGATCATTACCCACTATTTTACCAAGGGCAAGAGGCAGAGGTGAATCTGAAGCTGCAGCGCTTCCCTCCGGAAATACCACCGCTTCCCATCCTGCCACTCCCACTGACGAAACAAATGTGAGGATACATAGCACCACCAGGGTGAAAATAGCAGAGCCAAAACCAATCAGGATGCTGCGTTGCGGGTTTCGGGCCTCCTCCGCAACATTGGCAACCCCTTCGATGGCAAGAAAAAACCAGATAGCAAAAGGCAGGGCCGCAAAAATCCCCTGAAAACCGTTGGGAAGCGCATTGGCCTGTAGGTTTTTGAATTCAAAGGCTGGCAGACATACGCCTGCAAAGATCAACAGCTCCAACACTGCTAAAATCGTGATGACAAGTTCGAAAGTGGCGGCAGCTTTAACCCCCACAATATTGAGAGTGGTAAAAATCAGGTAAGCAACCAAAGCAATTAGTAGTGTATCAATAGCAGGAAAGAAAATATGGAAATAGGCCCCTATGGCGGCTGCAATAGCTGGAGGTGCAAAAATGAATTCTATGTTCTGGGCCATACCAGTCAGAAAACCCAGGTTTTTTCCTAAAGCCCTATTTGCATAATCAAATGCCCCGCCGGCCTTTGGAATGGCACACGCCAGCTCAGTATAACTAAAAGTAAAAGTGACATACATGATAATGATAAAAAAGGTGGCAATTGCCAGACCTAAGGTCCCTCCTTCAGCCAAACCCAGGTTCCAACCGAAATACATGCCTGAAATGACATAGCCTACACCAAGCCCCCATAACATCAATGGCCCAAGCGTCGGCTTAAGTTTTGTTTCGACTATGATGCTTTTTGGTTTGGTCTTTCCCATTTTCCTAAAATAGTGATTTGTTGTTCAATTGTTAAAAAGAACGGAGGTTAACGATGTGTTAAGATTGACAGGAGGTAGCTTGAAATCTCCCTTAAGTGGTTCTCTCCTGTTTCGGAATAGCAATTTCACACATGGGGTTCACGGCAATTTTCCGTACCTTTCATCAATGCGGCTCCTCCCATCAGAGCATAAAGATATCATGGACCTCCTCATCAAGGCTGGATTGGAAAAAGAAATCCAACTGACAAAAAAAACTGGCTGGGTCCACCTCCAACACATATACAAAGTTTTCAGCTTTCATCGGAAGAAAGTAACTAGACTTGAAAATGGACAATTTACCGACAGCATCGAGTACTTTACTGGTACTCCTAAAAAACCAGAGAAAGCACCAGATTGGGCACATGTGGTCGAACAACTTAAGTTGTGGCTGAATAAATAATTGGCTCGTACCAAGCATCGGTATTGTAAAATATCAAACGATTTATTTACTTTGAATTTCAAAGTACTTTTAAATGGAAAAACAAAAATACCTTGATGACCTGCATGAAATAAAGTCGATCATGGATCGCTCTTCCAGGTTTATCTCGTTGAGTGGGATGTCGGGCATTGTAGCCGGATGCCTCGGGCTATTAGGTGCGTATATTGCTTATGAAATGGTCTATAGTGGGCAGGACTATCTTGGCTACCGACAGGCACTACTTAGCAATGAAAATATCACGGAATTGCTCATCCTCGCAGTGGCACTTCTGTTTTCTGCTGTAGGTGCCGGCTTGTTCTTTACACAGCGCAAAGCTTCCAGAAACAATCAAAAATTATGGGACAGTCAGGCCAGGCGCTTGCTCATCAATCTATTTATTCCTTTGGCGGCTGGGGGAGTATTATGCGTCATTTTACTCTTTAAAGGCTTAATTGGATTGCTTGCACCTCTTACATTGCTCTTTTATGGCCTAGCACTTGTCAATGCCAGTAAGTACACACTTTCAGAGGTGAGAAGTTTAGGTTTGATACAGATAGTACTTGGTCTGTTTGCCTGTCAGTTTATCGGCTACGGTTTACTGTTCTGGGCTGTTGGCTTCGGTTTGCTTCACATTATCTATGGCGTTGCCATGTATATCAAATACGGATCGTGAAAGAACTGCTGAAAGATCTGAACAAGGCTTTTGAAAATAAAATACGATTGGGCGTCATGTCGGCCCTGATGGTCAATGACGCTATGGATTTCAACTCGCTGAAAAGTCTGTTGGATGTAACCGACGGCAATTTAGCCACTCACCTGAAGTCGTTGGAAACAAGCGCCTACATTTCTGTGCAAAAGGAGTTCATTGAACGAAAACCCAATACAAAATATATGGCCACCTCAGAAGGAAAAGAAGCTTTTGTCAAACACATCAAGGCCATTGAGCAACTATTAAAGTAAAAAAATTTGTCTTATCACTTTGAAATACAAAGTACTTTTAAAATAAGTAAACATGGAAAATGAAAACTCGCCACTCGAAAAAGTAAACAACTGGATTAAGAATTCAGTGATGTTAAAACTTGCCACAATCACCGTTTTGGTGTTGCTTTTGTTGATTCCTACATCGATGATCACCACGATGATTACTGAACGGGAATACCTAAAAGAAGAAGCCGTATCAGAAGTCAGTACGAAGTGGGCAGATAGTCAGTTAATAAACGGCCCCATACTTACCGTACCTCTAGTGTATGAATACCACAAAGACGATAAGATGGTGGAAACGGTAAAGTATTGGCATGTCCTGCCCAAGTTACTCGACATCAATGGAACGGTTGACCCGGAAAAACTCCGGAGGGGTATTTACGAAATTGTCGTTTACAGGTCGGCACTGCAAGTCAATGGCAACTTCGTTATTGACAAAATGCCGGATGAAAATAACCTGAAGACCATCAGGTGGGGGCAGGCATTTCTTACCATTGGTATATCAGACCTGAGAGGTATTGAAGATGATGTGGTAGTGAAATGGAATAACCGTGACCTGAAAGTAGAGCCAGGCTCGCGCATCTCGGACATTGCCTATTCTGGCTTTACCGTCGCTGTACCTGAGTTGACTGATGCCATTGGAAAAGACCTGACCTTTGGCTTTGACCTTAAGTTGCAAGGCAGCCAGAACCTATCCTTTACACCTCTGGGAGCTAACACGAACATCAAGCTAACGTCGACATGGGCAAGCCCGAGCTTCAATGGCAATTTCATTCCGGACGATCGGGAAATAAGCGATGCAGGTTTCTCTGCAAACTGGAAAGTACTTCAGCTCAACCGCAACTTCCCTCAAACATGGATTGGCTCCGAAGAAGGGGAAAAGCTTCAAAATGCTGCTTTTGGCGTTGATCTTATTCTGCCGATTGATGACTATCAGAAATCAATGAGGTCGGCTAAGTATGCCATCATGACGATCGTGCTTACGTTCCTCATTTTCTTTTTGGTTGAAATTCTGAATGGTCGCAAGATTCACCCTTTCCAATACACACTTGTTGGTTTAGCCCTATCGCTATTTTATATTCTACTCATCTCCATTTCGGAGCATACGAACTTCAACCTTGCCTATGCCATCTCCACCTGTGCCATCGTGGGAATGATATCG
The DNA here is from genome assembly GCA_964351395.1 of uncultured Roseivirgaceae bacterium. Taxonomy (GTDB): domain Bacteria; phylum Bacteroidota; class Bacteroidia; order Cytophagales; family Cyclobacteriaceae; genus Imperialibacter. The sequence goes on along the minus strand of CAYGOF010000009.1, from coordinate 96,762 downwards.
TTGTATTCCATGAGCGTGTTTAAGATGCCGAAGCTTTCGATGCTGCTTGTAGCCATTCTGATTGGCATCTACGGCTTCTTGTTCGTCACACTTCAGCTGGCAGATTATGCATTGCTGATGGGCAGTATTGGACTCTCCATTATTTTGGCCATGACCATGTATTTCACCCGCAATATCAATTGGTACAGGCTGAATATTGCCACTGAATAATCGTGCAAGGTTTTTATAGAGTGTTGCACTTCGACAGGCTCAGTGTGACACGCTTTAAAAACTCTGAAACTCTAAAATATCTACCAAATCAAAAAATCACATATCATGAGATATATCCCCTCCCTCCTCTTCTTCGCCTTCATCTGCTTCATTATTGTGATGGCAGATACCAACCACAAGCTCGGCTTAATGAAAATTATTGAAGGCGTTCCCCTTGGTGACAAAGTTGGGCACTTTATGCTATTCGGCTTTCTGTCCGGCTTGATCAATGTTGCACTTAGGTTCCGCAGACTGAAAATTTGGTCACTCGACATCAATATGGCCGGAATACTGGTCTTGTGCTTTGCGATAGCTGAAGAGTTTACCCAATTGGCGTTTGCCAACAGAACTTTTGAGTTGGCGGATATGCTTAGTGATGTGCTGGGGGTGTGGGTCTTTGTAGTGCTTTCAGAGTGGATGTGGCGGAGAATAACAAAAAGTTCTCACTAATATAAAAGGCGCAACGAGGACAAGAGCCTCATTGCGCCTTTGCTATTCCCTATCATGGAATTTGCGAGAAATTAATTCAATTTTTCTTCACCCAATCAGCTACCCAATCGCCTACTTCAGAAGTAGACTTCGAAGCTTCCTTGCTGATGTCTTCAGTCACGAAATTAGCGTCGAGCGAAGCATTCACAGCATCTTTCACTTTCTGCGCTTCATCAAGCAAATTAAATGACTCAAGCAACATGGCAGCAGATAGAATAGTAGCTATTGGGTTAGCTATGTTTTTGCCAGCCGCCTGAGGATAAGAACCGTGAATCGGCTCAAACACTGAAGTATGCAGACCCACTGATGCCGAAGGCAAAAGGCCCAAAGAGCCTGTAATCACACTGGCCTCATCAGAAAGAATATCGCCAAACATGTTCTCCGTTACCATCACGTCAAATTTCTTTGGCCACTGAATCAACTGCATGGCGGCATTGTCGACGAACATGTAGTCAACTTCAATTTCTGGGTAGTCCTTTTCCATGCGTTGCGACACTTCTCTCCACAAACGGGAACTGGCCAGCACATTGGCTTTGTCTACAACCGTCAATCGCTTATTTCTTTTCCCAGCGTATTCGAATGCCAGCTTTAAGATTCTTTCTATTTCGTCTACTGAATAAACACAAGTATCAAATGCAGTCTTCTGGTCCTCTGTTCTGCCTCTTGGCTGACCAAAGTAGATACCACCAGTCAATTCACGCACTACTACAAAGTCCGCGCCTTCTACCCTATCGTTCTTCAACGGGCTTTTATCAATCAGTGAAGGAAAAGTCGCTACCGGACGAATATTAGCATATAAGCCTAGCTTCTTTCTCATGCCAAGCAAACCTTGCTCAGGTCTTACTTTTGCCTTAGGGTCGTTGTCGTACTTTGGGTCACCGATAGCTCCGAAAAGGACAGCGTCTGCTGCCATACAAATTTCATGTGTAGCATCAGGGTAAGGTTCACCCACCTTGTCGATGGCAGCTGCACCGGTCAGCGCAAACTGAAAGTCAAAACTATGTCCGTATTTTTCACCTATGGCTTTCAATACTTTGATGGCCTGATCTACGATCTCCGGGCCTATTCCGTCTCCAGGAAGGGTGGCTATTTTATACTGCATGCTCCTTATTTATGATTTTCAATAATGTTCAACATTTTGATGGTGGCTTTAATGGCAGCCACGGTCTGATCAGGGTCTAGTCCCCTGGTCTTAAATTTCTTGCCGTTCTCCCAGGTAATGGAAGTGATTACAAGTGCGTCAGTTTCGCCTCCAGGAGGAATCTGCACTTCGTAATCGATCAGCTTGGGTAGCTTACGCCCAAAGTCGTCGTAAATGGCGGTCAATGAATTCATGAATGCATCATACTGACCATCTCCCGCGGCTGTCTTTTCATAAGTCTTCCCACCAATTTGAATAGACAGGGTGGCCATCGACTTTAGCCCTTGAGCTACCGACAATGAGTAATTTTTAATGATGACGTGCTGCTCGATCTTTTCGCTGCGAAGCACGTCGTTAATGATAAAAGGAAGATCTTCTTTAGTGATGGTTTCCTTTTTATCGCCCAGCTCGATGATCCTTTCGGTAATCTTTTTGGTGTCTTCCTTACTTAGCTCAATGCCTAGTTCTTCAAGGTTCTTTTTGATATTCGCTTTGCCCGACATTTTGCCCAAGGCATAGGAGTAACTTCTCCCAAATCGATCCGGGCTCAGACTGTTGTGGTACAGGTTGTCCTTACTATCACCATCAGCATGGATGCCACTGGTTTGTGTAAATACAAATTCACCTATCAACGGCTTATTCCCTGGAATCCGAACACCAGAAAAAGACTCAACGATTTTACATACTTTATATAGCTTGGTCTCGTCCACCTGCATATCCAGGTGTAAATGATCTTTCACAATGCCAATCACACTGGACAATGCCACATTGCCGGCCCTTTCGCCTAATCCATTCAAAGTTGTATGCACGCCATAAATGCCTGCTTCCAAAGCTGAATAGACATTAGCAGTACTTAGGTCATAATCGTTATGGGCATGATAATCGAAATGAGCGCCTGGGAACTTGGTGGTCATTGCTTTGCAAAACGCATAAGATTCCTTGTGGTTCAATATCCCCAAAGTATCGGGGAGCATGATCCGCTTGATCGGCATTTCCAGTAAGCCTTCGATCATCGTATCTACATAGTCCGGCGAGGTACGCATCCCATTAGACCAGTCCTCAAGGTATACGTTGATGATGAGCCCCTGACTATGCGCATAGTCAACAGTTTGAGCAATATCTTCCAAATGCTGATCCACTGTCTTTTTCAGCTGACTTTCGCAGTGTTTGCGAGACCCTTTGCACAAAAGGTTGAGTACTTTACCACCTGAACCCTTGATCCAATCGACAGAGATATTATTGTCGACAAAACCTAGAATCTCCACTCTGTCAAGAAATCCATTTTGGCCAGCCCAGTCAAGAATCTTTGTAGCCCCCTTCAATTCTCCTTCGGATACACGTGCCGACGCTACCTCAATTCTATCGATCTTGAGTTCCTCCAGCAACAACTGCGCAATCGTCAGCTTTTCGCTGTCGGTAAACGACACACCTGATGTCTGCTCCCCATCTCTGAGGGTCGTATCCATTATTTCTACTCTCATGGAGTTTGGCTTAAGCCCTTGAAGCCTCAAAAGCTTCGATATCAGTTTTGATGTTCAATAAGTAATCGATATCATCGAAACCATTGATCATGCATTCCTTTTTGTAAGCATTAATCTCAAAACTCTCTTTCTCACCAGTGGCAAGAATCGTGAAAGTTTGATCGACAAGGTTGGTTTCGAATTCAGCCCTGGGATTTTTTTCTATTGCATCAAAGATCTTTCTCAGGAATCCTTCACTTAATGTCACAGGAAGCAAACCGGTATTAAGTGCATTGCCTTTAAAGATATCTGCGAAAAAGCTAGAAACGACGACCCTAAACCCAGCATCGTAAATTGCCCATGCAGCATGCTCACGACTTGAACCAGAACCAAAGTTTTTGCCACCAACAATCACTTTACCACTGTATGCTGGGTTGTTCAACGGAAACTCAGGAATCGGCTGGTTGTCTTTGTCGTAGCGCCAGTCGCGAAACAGGTTATCGCCAAAGCCTTCTCTGGTCGTTGCCTTCAAAAACCTGGCTGGGATGATCTGATCCGTATCTACATTCTCGATATCTACTGGTACTGCGGAGCTTACAAGGGTATTGAATTTATCTTTTGCCATGATGATGTTCTTAATGAGGGTGAATTACTTTACTTCTCTGGGATCAACTAAATGACCAGTTACTGCTACTGCCGCCGCCGTTATTGGACTAGCGAGTAAGGTTCTGGAACCAGGGCCCTGCCTTCCTTCGAAGTTTCTGTTGGAGGTAGAAACCGCATACTTACCAGACGGTATCTTGTCGTCGTTCATTGCCAAACAAGCCGAACAACCAGGCTGCCTCATTTTAAAACCTGCCGCCTCCAGTGTTTCAACAATACCTTCTTCAATGGCCATTTTCTCCACCATTTTCGACCCAGGTACAATCCAGGCAGTAATATTGTCTGCTTTCTTTTTGCCTTTCACAAACTCAGCTACAGCACGAAGGTCCTCGATACGACCATTGGTACAGCTGCCCACAAACACATAGTCGATAGGCTTACCTTGCAGTTGATCACCCGCATTGAAACCCATGTATTTCATCGACTTTTCAAAACTTACCCTTTCATTGGCAGGTAAAGACTCCAGTGTAGGGATATTGGCCTTGATCTTAGCTCCCATGCCTGGGTTGGTGCCGTAAGTGATCATGGGTTCAATATCCGAGGCGTCGTAGGTCAACTCCTTGTCAAACTTGGCGTCTGGATCAGAGTAAAGCTCCTTCCATTTAGCTAGTGCCTTGTCCCATTCAGCGCCTTTTGGAGCGAACTCTCTTCCTTTCACATACTCGAATGTCTTTTCATCCGGTGCAATCAATCCACCGCGAGCACCCATTTCGATACTCATATTGCAAACTGTCATACGCCCTTCCATTGATAGGCTAGTGAAGGCCGATCCTGCGTACTCAACAAAATAACCTGTTCCGCCAGAAGCAGAGATTTTTGATATGATGTAAAGGATCAAGTCTTTCGCAGTCACTGATTTATCGAGCTCACCATTAACGGTGATCCGCATTTTCTTTGGCTTGGGTTGCATGATACACTGAGTGGCTAATACCATCTCCACTTCACTGGTGCCAATACCAAAAGCGATACTCCCGAATGCTCCGTGGGTAGAGGTGTGACTGTCTCCACACACAATTGTCATACCCGGCTGGGTAATCCCCATTTGTGGACCAACTACATGAACAATCCCCTGATAGGGGTGATTGATGCCATAAAGCGTAATACCGTGCTTTTCGCAGTTTTCAGTAAGCTTATCCACCTGAAACTTGGACAACTGATCTTTGATGGTCAGGTGCTGGTCGATCGTAGGGATATTGTGGTCAGGAGTAGCTACTGTTCTTTCCGGGCGAAATACAGAAACTCCTCTTTTTTCAATGCCACCAAACGCCTGAGGACTTGTTACCTCATGAATCAGGTGCTGATCAATATACAGTGCGCTTGGCCCGTCTTTGATCTCCTTTACCACATGGGCATCCCAAATTTTATCAAACAGCGTGCTTCCCATCTTTTATTCTGTCTTTAAGTGTTGTCTTGCAATAAATATTTTGAAAAAGCCGAATTACTTATTCAAAAGAGGGTGCAAAATTAAGGAATAGAATTGGAAAATGCTTTTAAAGTGGACAGACAATATAGACCTGGTCGACAAAAATTTGAGAAAGCCTGAAAGATCACACTAAACCCACCAACATTTCTTGTCAACCCATCAGGATAGCAGTGATTTTCTCACCGGTCATCTCAATGTTGACATTGGGATTGAAACTATTCTTTGATTCAGGAACACTACCCACCCCTTTTAAGCTTCAAAACTTTATTAAACACGGAAGAATAATGAATTAATATCATTGCCTGATCATCACCAAGCAACTTATTGTGGGGACGTTTTGAACTATCGAACTTATTGCCATTGATCGGGTGTTAGCCCGCCTCAGATGGAATCACCATGCCGTCGTAAATATTGGCGTAAAAAATCGTGTTGATCTATTTCTCTCGATTGAATTGAAATCGAGACGCGCAAAATTGCCTGGGTCTATTCAGCGAGTCTTCAAATAATACTGCCGCTTCACGGTTTATCACTTTACAGATAGGCATTAAGCCAAATCCTTCGCTTTGTCAGATGTTGGTATTGTAAAATGAAAGCTACTGCCCATTCTAAAGGCGCTTTCTACCCAGATTTTACCCCCAATTACTTCTACAAAATATTTACTCATCGTCAATCCCAGACCTATGCCTCTTTCGTCCCTGGTTCCAACTGTGGTAAACTGCATATCAGCAAATATTTTGTCTATGTGCTCAGGTGGAATTCCCTGACCTGTATCCTCGATAGTAACTACTGCGAAGTCTCTGTCCAATTTCGCAGATACTTTGATCTTATCACCTCTATTACTGAACTTAACTGCATTGCTTACAAGGTTTCTTGCAATAAGTTCGATCATATAGGGATCCGCAAACACAGAAAGCCCTTCCATCACCTCATTAGTAAAATGGATTCCCTTTTCGTCAGCTGACTTTTCGTAAAGTTGTAGTTTTGCAGCCAGATGCTCACCCAGGTCAAATGACTGAGGTTGCGCCTTAACCCCCTCCATTTGGCTTCGTGCCCAATAAAGAACATTGTCCGTAAGGTCAGCAACGTTCCCAATATTGGTGGCAATAGAAGGCAACAATCGGTCAAGTTCATCTTTAGATATTGACTTCATGCCGAGTAATTCAACCAACCCGCTCAAATTCGATATCGGCCCCCGTAGATCGTGAGACACTATAGAAAACATCAGGTTCTTAATTTCATTCGATTTTTTTAACTCTTCAGCTTTCAAGCTCAGCTCCTCTTTCTGAAAGGTTACCTCTTCATTTTTTGATGTCAGGCTATTATTTATTCGTCTAATTTTAAGGTTGGTGATAACAAAATAGAGAGCAAATAAGAGCACAAGTATCATAATCGCCAGCAACCCATATTTTTCAAGCCTCTCTTGCCTGAGTTTTTGGTTCTGGATTAAAGCATCTCTGCGAAGCAGCTCATTTTCACTTTCCTTTTTCTCCAATTCAAACTGTTCTCGCAAGGAAGCTACTTGCTGAAATTTCTCCTCAGAAAACAAGGAATCCTTATAACTTGAATAGAGTTGATAATTAGCATACGCTTTATCGAACCGTTGAAGCTTTGCGTATATGTCAGATATGATTAAGTAGTTATCCTTTGCAATTTCTTTGTATCCCCGCTTTACTGCCAGATCATTACATTCATTGGCAAATTTCAATGCTTCATTGCCCTCACCCTTCAAAGCCAACACCCTGGCTATATTTTGTAATGTTAGGGCCTTACGGTAGCTGGAGTTAGTAGAATCTGCAAGGGCCAGTGCTTCGGAAAAATAGTTGAGACTTTTTTCATAGTCCTTAATTTCGGAATACGTTTCACCCAAACCATTCAAATTAAGGTAAATTCCACCTAAATTTTGGGTTGCAGCATATCTTTGTGTCGAAAGTCCGAAGTAATACAGAGCAGAATCATACGCCTCAACCGACCTCATAAACTGCCCCATATTATTGTAGGCATACCCAAGGGCATTGTCATTTTTTGCTTCATTCGCCAGCGCTACTGACCGCCTGAAATAAAACTGGGCATCATCTTTCTGACCCCATGAGTTATAAATAAGTCCAATATTTGACATGGTTAGACTCAAATTGCTCACCATGTCTGTCTTCTCAAAATACCTGATAGCAGAAAAATAGTTGGCAATGGCGTCAGTAAAATCCCCCAAACCCCATTGAACAGCCCCTTTGCTATTATAGGCTAACCCTAATATTCTGTTGATTTTGTCATTGGTTGAGTCCAGCTTCCAAACCTTGTGCGCAAGGTTGATGGTAGAATCATAAAAGGAAAGACTCAAATTCAAATCGCCGGATCGCCAATAGAGATAGGATTTGGCATTGAGCACACTTACTACTTCCTTTCCATATTCAAAGTCATTCGAATATTTCGGTGCTATCTTCCTCAAAACTAGAAGTGACTGGTCTAACAACTTCAATGCTGTCTCGTGTTCAGCACTGAAAACGTCAGCATAAATCTGCGCTCTGAGAAGCAGGAATTTACCCAGAGCAAAATCATCACCTAAAGTCCTTGCCAGGTTCATTCCTTCCATGGCTTTCGCCAGCGCTTTTTCAGAGGGTGCATTCGCCTCGTACTGCTCTAATAACTCCTGGTATATTCTTAGCCTTGTGGTATCAGCAGAGACTGACTGCAATACTCGCTCCAAACTATCAATTCTGGCCTGCTGCGCATTGACCTTTACTGATAGTAAAAAAATAATCAACAATAGAAATAGCCGGGGGAACCTGATCATCATAATGGTATTGTGTTTCAAAATTAGACAATTAAGAGAGACTTAACCATGCCATTCGACCAATAGCTTTTGACCGTCTTCGAATGATTGGCATATGAGGATAAGAGTTTGTTGAATGCTACGAAAATGTATTTCCTACTAAAAAGTAGAACAAATAAAGATTGGTTCCGTATATTAGCTCTACAATCTAGTATCATATATCATGAAGGAAACAAAATTGGGCGAATTTGAGGAGGTTCTTTTGCTACTAGTAGGCATTCTGGGTGAAGAAGCTTATTCATTTAAAGTAGCAGAAGAGTTTGAAAGTCAGACAAAAAGAGATGTCTCTATTGGTGCCGTGCATTCTACCCTTAACCGGCTGGAAGAAAAAGGCTTCCTGGAATCAGAAATGGGGCAGGCCACTGCAGAAAGAGGCGGCCGCAGAAAACGCATCTACACCATCACCGCCAGCGGACAAAGGGCGCTTGAAACCTCACGGGACTTCAGGGTTTCGCTGTGGAGCCAATTTCCGGCCTTTGCTACAGGCAAATTGAATTTTGCTTGAGAACAACGCATTCATCAAAAACTCAAAATATCATGTTGTACCAAAAATGCACACTTATCGCGATGGGCTTATTCACCCTTAGTCAATCGCATCTATTTGCCCAAGACATAATCAAGGCTAAAGCTGACCAAGGCTCATGGACGGGGTTTAATCGTGAGGTTGATTTCAAAAATGATGTGATCCATTTGAACGCTGCCAGCAAAGACGGGATCTTATGGCTAAATGATGTCAGTTTTCGAAGTGGAACTATTGAAGTGGACATCAAAGGGAAAGATTTACAGGGCCGTAGCTTTGTTGGCATAGCTTTTCATGGGAAGGGCAACGAAACCTTTGATGGTGTATACTTCCGCCCTTTCAATTTCAAAAGCCCGGAAAGGAAATCCCATTCCGTCCAGTACATTTCAATGCCGGAAAATGACTGGTCTTTACTTCGGCAAACCTTCCCAGGCAAGTTCGAGAATGAAGTGAGTCCGGTTCCAGACCCTGATGATTGGTTTCATGCAAAAATTATCATCAATGACATGTCAATAAAGGTCTACGTCAATGGGGCAAGCCATGCTTCGCTGGAAGTTGAAAAGATAAGTAGCAGCAACGATGGCCAAATTGGCCTTTGGGTCGGAAACGGGTCGGAAGGCTGGTTTAAGAATTTCACAATTACTCCCAAATAGTACCACTAGTGACTAAGAAACGGCCCATACCGCCCCTTTTTGCCCAGCGTTTTCTCTCCTGGCTTCTTTGCAACGATCTCGCAGAAGAAGTCCTTGGAGACCTGGAAGAGAAATTCTATGCGACGGTGGAAAGAAAGTCGGTGTGGAGGGCTAAGCTGAATTATTGGTACCAGACGATCAATTACCTTAGGCCATTTGCTATAAAAAGGTCAAGACTCAAAAACTCAAATAAAAAGGCCATGCTACAACATTATATCAAAATTTCCTGGCGGTCGATTGCCCGCCAGAAGGTGTTCTCTTCTATTAAAATCGGTGGCTTTGCCATGGGTATCGCTGCTTGTCTGCTTATTTCCTTGTTTATCACGCATGAATTGAGTTACGATTCATTTTACCAGGACCAGAGCGCCATTTATCGCATCGCTAATCAATGGACCGAAGGTGGAGATGTTGGGCGGTGGACAAACTTGCAAGGTCCGCTAAAGACTGTGATTGAGGAAAATGTGCCTGAAGTCGAACTCGTGGCCAGGACTGTTTCCTGGAGCTGGGGCAACGCTGGTTCGAACCTTGTTAGGAAATCGGAGTCGAAATTCAATATTGATGAAGACGGCTTTTTTTATGCCGATCCGGAATTGCTCAGCATTCTGGAAATCAAAATGGCATATGGCACAAGAGAGCATGCACTTGCGGAGCCAAACAGAATGGTGATTTCCCAGACCATTGCAGACAAATATTTCCCAGGGGAAAACCCTGTCGGCAGACAAATGGTGCTTAATGACAATTCGGAAGATACTTACACAATTGGTGGAGTAATGGAAGACTTTCCTCTCAATTCGCATCTTCAAGGAGATTTCATACTTACCCTTTTTGGAAGAAAATCGGGCCCAGGAACAAGTGGCTGGTGTTGTACCAATTATGTGTTCTACACGAAATTGAACCCCGGAGCCGATCCTATTGCTGCAGAACAAAAACTTTTGCAAGTGAGGAACACCTACGTGATGGATCAACTCCGCACAACAGGACAAGCAGGGCTCGATGAAATGCAAGAGCACCACAGTTACTACCTGCAGCCCATTGCTGATGTATATCTGAATACCGCCGAGGTCAATGATGTGATCCAGCATGGCTCATTCGATTTGGTATGGATATTTGGAGCAATTGCTGGCATTATTCTCCTTTTGGCTTGTGTAAATTTTGTTAACCTGTCTACTGCCAGGTCTATCCAGAGAGCCAAAGAAGTAGGGCTAAGGAAAGTAGTAGGGTCGGTGAGGTCCGACCTGATTATTCAATATCTATCGGAGTCTGTTGTCTTTTGTACCATCTCCATTTTTTTAGCACTGATCATGGCTACGCTCGCCCTGCCATTTTTTAACTCCCTGGCTGGAAAATCCCTGGATATGCCCTGGTTAGAGTGGTGGTTGGCACCCTCGCTTATGGTTCTTGCTCTGACGATTGGCATCCTGTCAGGGCTTTATCCTGCGATTTACCTATCAAAATTTAGTCCATCAGAAGTATTACGGGGTTCTAAAAGCGCAGGAAAAAACACCTCCTTTATGCGAAGCGGAATGGTGGTTTTTCAGTTTGCGGTGACTGTCATCCTTATCATCAGTGCGATCGTCACTCAGGAGCAGTTTCGCTTGATAATGAACAAATCACTGGGCTACGACAAAGACCAGGTCATCAATATTTTGGGCCTTAATACGTTGGATTCAGCGAAAAAAGTAGCGCTCAAGAACGAAATACTCAATGTTCCGGAAGTGAAATTTGCGACAATAAGTGACTTCCTCCCTGTGGAGGGGGGTGCAACGCACAATAGAAACTACTGGCTGGCTGAAGAAAGGCTGCTGAATAATGGGTTCGAAGCAGCCAGGTGGACGGTCGATGAAGATTACCTTGACGCTTTTGGGATGACACTGGTGGAAGGTAAAAACTTTTCCGGCATCACCTCCGACCAGTTCAATGTGATCATCAATGAATCGATGGCAAAACAATTGGCGCTTCAGGAGCCTGTGGGAGCCGAGGTTATTGACATGTTCGACGAAAAATACAAGGTAATTGGTGTGGTGAAAGACTTCTATTTCGAGTCTGTGCTTGGGACGGTGGAGCCACTTGCCATGGTTTACGGCACTGGAGACGAAGTGCTTTCTGTAAGTGTGAAGTCAGCCAATATGGGAAACACACTGACCACACTGGGTGCTGTTTGGGAGGGCTTCATGCCTAATCAGTCTTTCAGATACGCATTTTTGGATCAACGCTTCGAGCAGATGTACGGCGCTCTCACCAGGGCCAGGACACTCTTTATGACCTTTGCGACGCTATCAGTTGTGATTGCCTGCCTCGGCCTGTTTGCACTTTCAGCCTACATGGTGGAGCGGCGCGGTAAAGAAGTGGGCATCCGTAAGATTCTGGGGGCTAGCGTGTCGGGGATTGCTGCTTTGCTAGCATTCGACTTTATGAAGCTGGTGTTGATCGCTGTTTTTCTTGCCATACCCATCGGATGGCTATTAATGGATGCCTTCCTTGGCGACATCAACAACCGGGTAGAGCTTTCCTGGTTGTTATTTGCTATCGCAGGATTATCGGCTGTTGTTATTGCCCTTGCGACCATCAGCTTTGAAACCTTAAAGGCAGCGTTGGTAAATCCTATTGAGAAATTACGCTCAGAATAATGCCACGTTCACCAAAATCGTACCCACCCCCTCTGGCTGAAAAGCTGCTCCAACGAATCCTCCGGGACGACATCGCAGAGGAAGTCCTGGGTGACCTGGAGGAGAAGTTTTATGCTGTAGCTGAAAATAAATCAGCGCTACGGGCTAAGCTGAATTACTGGTACCAGGTGGTGAATTACCTGAGGCCATTTGCCGTCAAGAAATCGAAAAGGTTCATCAACTCAAATATAACTACCATGTTCAGGCACAATTTAATCATCTCATTGAGGAGCTTCATGAGGCACAAAAGCTCCTTTTTGATCAACCTCACAGGGCTTTCCACCAGTCTTGCGCTGGCACTGCTCATCATCTCGTATGTAAGCTTTGAGTTGAACTACGACCGAAGCTATCCACTATCGGATCGCATGGTGCGGCTAACGATAGATTACCTGAATGGTGAAACTGTAACCGATCAAGACGCAGAAACCTACCCTCCTATTGGGCCCCGCCTTAAAGCCGAACTACCGGAAGTAGCTGACTTCGCCAGGGTGCAACTGCTCAACCAAACGAATGTTAAAATTGGCGAGGACATTTTTAAAGAAGAACATATATATGGTGTTGATCCCTCCTTCCTCCAACTGTTCGGCTACTCGCTCATTCATGGTAGCACTGAAGGCATTTTCAAAAACCCAAATGAGGCTGTGCTTACCGAATCAATTGCCATGCGCTATTTTGGCACGACTGACGTTGTAGGGAAAACGTTCCGATTCAACTCCACAAAACTGGCTCCAGACGTGAAAATAGTTGGCGTCACACACGATGCTCCTCCCAACACACATTTAAGGGTAAACATCCTCGTTTCCTTTGCCACCTTACTGGCCACCGGAGAGCAGAATGAGGACAATTGGCAAAACAATAATCTCTACACTTATCTGCTGCTAACAGACTCAGAAAGACTGGCTACGCTGGATGCTGATTTGGAGCGATTTACTAAACAAGTTAATGCAGAAGGCTTCTTGGAAAACGAGGTAGTGATTGCCCAACCCATTAGCGACATTCACCTTTATTCGCACAAATCATATGAGCTGGAGACAGGTGGAGACGCCGCATCCGTTTACATCCTGTTGGGTGTAGCCGTGCTCATTGTGCTCATCGCCATATCGAACTATATCAACCTGTCGACCTCACGGGCACTTGACCGGGCCAAAGAGGTGGGCATTAGAAAAGTAGTCGGATCATCGGCTGGCCAACTGCGCAGTCAGTTTCTCACTGAGTCGCTCCTGATACACTTAACAGCAGGGCTGGCAGGCTTTATTTTTTCACTTCTTTGTCTTGATTGGTTCAAATACGTCACCGGTCTCCCCGATTCTTTCTCATTGTTATCCAGTGAGCTCTTCTGGATGGTGTTGGTGCTCTTTGTCGTTGTCGGCGGTATGTTATCGGGCATAGTGCCCGCCATTTTGCTTTCACGCTTCCAGCCAATTTCGGTATTGAAGGGGAAGTTCAGCCGATCTTCGATGGGAAGTAAACTTCGAAAAGCACTGGTTGTATTTCAATTTGGCATTACGGGATTTCTGCTGGTACAGACCCTCATCGTCAACCGCCAAATTCACTACATGCGTGGGCGAGCGCTGGGCATGAATGTAGACAACACTGTGGTGGTACGTATGCCTAGAGGCGCTGAGTCCAATCCTAAGAGAATCTCTTTCAAAAATGAGCTGCTTGGTTACACACAGTTTTCGGCGGTGTCTGTCTCCAGTATAGTGCCCGGTCTTTCCACTTCGGCTATGGGGTCGACCAATTATATCGATTTGGTTGGTGACGACTCCAAGAAGGGCATCAATTTCTATATAAATTGGATCGACGAGGACTTTGTAGCCACGATGAAAATGGACATGGTGGCGGGGGAAAACTTCCTTGCCAACAGCGAAAACAACAATAGGGTGGTTGTGAATGAAGAGGCTGTCAGGATGTGGGGAATTCCTTCACCACAGGCAGCAATTGGCAGAACGCTACAGTTCTGGGGGCGCACAGCCACCATCTCCGGTGTGATCAAAAACTTCCATCAAACAACGGCCAAGTCGCCTTATATCCCGATGATATTTCTGTACGATCCGCCGGGGAATAACAATTTTCTGAGTATTCGGCTGAACAATGACGACATGAGGGCTCAAATGGAGACAATAGACCATATTTATGCTGCCAATTTTCCCAACAGCCGCCTCGACTTCTTCTTTCTCGATCAGCAGTTCAATCAGCAGTACAAGTCAGATGAGCAATTTCAGGAGGTATTTGGCCTGCTTTCCGGTTTCGCCATCCTCATTGCCTGTCTTGGCCTCTTTGGACTTACCTCCTACACCATTGCGCAGCGCACCAAAGAGATCGGCATCAGGAAAGTACTGGGAGCTTCGGCAACGCAAATCATCACGCTTGTGTCCACCGACTTCATGGGCATCATACTGCTTTCGGTGATTGTAGCGCTGCCGCCCACCTATTACCTCGTCAGCAGCTGGCTGCAGCAATATGCCTTCCGAATTGACTTAAATGTGTGGTACTTCGCAGTTCCAGCAGTTTTAGTACTGGCGATTTCATTCACCACTGTGTTTTTCAAAGCGCTGCGAGCTTCCAACGCAAATCCCGTCAATGCACTACGAGACGAATAACGAAGAATGAGAAAGCCACTTGCACCTCCAAAACTAGCCGAAAGGCTACTCAGCAGGGTTCTCCGAGACAGCCTCGTCGAAGAAGTCCTCGGCGACCTGGAGGAGAAGTTTTATGCGACAGCAGAAAAGAAGTCATTAAGCAAAGCCCGGCGCAATTACTGGTACCAGACATTTCAATACTTAAGGCCATTTGCTCTACGTAAGTCAAAACTCAAAAACTCAAATACAACAACCATGTTCAAGCACAACTTATTACTTTCCTTTAGGAACTTTAAGAAGTATAAAAGCTCCTTCTTTATCAACCTGGTTGGCCTTTCCACCGGCCTCGCCTGTGCCCTTCTCATTTACCTTTGGGTGAATGACGAGCTGCATATCAACAAGTTTCACGCCAACGACAACAGGCTGTATCAGGTGATGGAAAATACAGCGCTCGCTAACGGCGTCATCACCCAGGGCAGCACCCCCGACTTCCTGGCTGAAAACATGATCAAGGAATTTCCCGAGATAGAAATGGCAGTCGGTGTCACCCCTTCCGATTGGTTTGGCAATTTCACGTTAGTGGAGGGCAGTAATTATTTCAAAGCCACTGGCCAGTATGCGGAAAAGGACTACTTCCGCATGTTTTCTTTTCCGTTGATTGAAGGCGATGCTGCCACGGCCATTGCCGACATCGGCTCCATTGCCATCTCTGAAGACCTGGCAAGAAAAATCTTTCAAACGACTGAAAACGTCATTGGCAAACCGATGGAAGTGCAACTCCTTAATTTTAAATATCCGGTGGTCGTTTCTGGTGTGTTTGAGAATCTTCCGTCCAACTCAACCGAAAGCTTTGATATGGTGCTTTCATGGAAAATGTGGCAGGATATGAGCGACGCAATTGGGAGAAATGTACACTGGGGAAATCATGGCCCCGACACCTACCTCACCCTTAATGAAGGCACTGATATTGATGAGTTCAACAAAAAAATCAAGGGTTACATCAGGTCGAAGCTGGAAACATCCAACGTTACACTATTTGCTGCCAGATACTCCGATCGGTACCTATTTGGCGCCTACGAAAATGGGGTCCAGTCTGGTGGTAGAATAGAGTACGTGAAGCTTTTTTCGATTATTGCTGTTTTCATCCTAATTATTGCATGCATCAACTTCATGAACCTTTCCACTGCCAAGGCCTCCCGACGAGTGAAAGAAGTAGGCGTTAAAAAAGCCATTGGCGCCGACCGGAAATCGCTCGTTTTCCAATACCTGAGTGAGTCAATGCTGCTGACGCTGGTCTCCCTGGTAGCAGCCATTATACTTGTTCTTCTTTTTCTTCCACAGTTCAATAACATAACGGGTAAGCAACTTTCTCTCAGTTTTAACCTGAATCTCTTACTTACAATCACTGGCATCACGTTTGCCACAGGGCTCCTGGCTGGCAGTTACCCTGCTCTTTATCTGTCGAAATTTAATGCCGCTTTCGTACTAAAAGGGGGAAGGATAAGTACATCAGTCGGCCAGCTTTGGGCAAGGAAAGGGCTTGTAGTTTTTCAGTTTGCTATGTCAGTCATTTTGATCGTTTCGGTGGTGGTAGTGTATCAACAAGTGAATTATGTACAGTCGAAAAACCTGGGATATAGCAAAGACAATGTGATACATTTTGACATGGAAGGCAGGGTGATGGAGAATCAGGACGCCTTCCTTTCGGAGGTAAAGAATACCCCTGGCGTGGTGAATGCTTCGAGCACTCAGGCCATTATGGTAGGCACTCAAAACTCCACCCAAGGGGTGCAATGGGAGGGGAAAAACCCGGACGATAATGTCAGGTTTGAAGTTGTGACCGTTAACTACGACCTGGTTGAAACGCTAGGCATGGAATTGCTGGCGGGGCGTTCCTTCTCAAGAGACTTCGGCACGAATAGCGAAAACCTCTTATTCAACGAAACTGCCATCAAGGTTATGGGCCTCGACGATCCGGTTGGAAAATCGGTAAAGTTTTGGGGCAAAGACATGAAGATTGCTGGCGTTGTCAAAGACTTCCATTTTGAGTCATTACACCAAAAAGTAAATCCACTCATCATGAGGTTCGACCCATCGCAGACAATGAAGGTGATGGTGAAAATTGAAGCAGGAAAGGAAAAGGAAACGCTCGCAAGACTGGAAGACCTCTACAACGAATTCAATCCCGGCTACTCGCTTGAATATGCCTTTCTTGATCAGGACTACCAGGCACAGTATGTAGCTGAGCAAAGAGTGAGCACACTGTCGAAATACTTTGCTGGCTTTGCCGTACTTATCTCTTGCCTTGGCTTGTTTGGGCTAGCCTCCTTCACAGCAGAGCGAAGACTCAAAGAAATTGGTGTTCGAAAGATTTTGGGTTCTTCAGTGTGGAATATCGTGTTAATGCTCACATCGGATTTTACCAAAATGGTGGGCGCTGCTATCCTTATTGCCTTACCAATCAGCTTTTACCTCACCAGCAACTGGCTGCAGGACTTTGCCTATGCCATCGACTTAACGGTATGGTATTTCCTGGGAGCCGGTCTCGTTGCCCTCATTATAGCCTGGGTGACGGTAGGCATTCAAACCTTCCGGGCTGCCAGAGTTAACCCTGCAGATTGCCTGAGATATGAGTGAGAAACTTTTTTTTTAGGAACGCAACCTTTGCGGCTCTTACGCATCTATAGTTAAGTACCATACGTTTGATTTCCCTTGGAATGGTTTCCTATGGGAAACAAACGCCTTGGTTCTGCTACACTAAAACTCAAATAAAATGAAGAAATTACTACTTGCCGGCCTAATGTTGACAAGCGCCTGGGCCAATGCTCAAAACTTCGACTACTCATTCAAAGAAAGCTACAAAGTATCCACCCCGGCACAACTGAGGGTCTCCTCGTCTGACGGAAACATTGAAGTGCTACCAGGAAACGGCAGCGAAATAGAGGTGTTTTTTATTGCAAAGCAAAACGGACGCTTGCTTGAAATAAGCAGGAATCAGCTAGAAGAAGAGTTGACACTGACAATTATAAAAACGGGAAACAGTGTCGATATCGTTGTAAAATATCCAAACTCCAACTGGAATATCGATTGGAGAGATCGTATCAATGTCGATTTTAAAATTTATGCACCTAGCCAAACTTCAGGTGATCTGAGATCATCCGATGGAAACATCACGGTAAAGGGCATGACCGCCAACCAAAAATTAAAGACCAGCGATGGCAATATTTTGCTGGCTGAAATCATTGGCGATGTGTCGGGTATTACTTCCGATGGAAATATAAGGGGCGAAAAAATCAAAGGAACCGTCTACAGCCGTACCAGTGATGGAAATATTGATTTTGACAATGTGATTGGTGACCTGGAATCAACGACCAGCGATGGAGACATCAGACTGACCAACGTCAACGGAACGGCCATGGCGCACACGAGCGATGGCGACATTGAGATGTATAACATCAAAGGCAACAGCCATACCGCCCAAACCTCGGATGGAGACATCTATTTTGAAGACCTGGCTGGCGGCATGGATGCTATTGCTTCTGACGGCAGCATCAAAGGAACTATCATCGATCTTAAGGGCTCACTGAGAGCTAAAACTTCAGATGGCAATATTGAAATCTCGGTGCCTGATAATCTTGGAATGAACCTGTATGTGAAAGGTGAATCAGTGGACGTGCCCCTGGTGAATTTCTCAGGCAGGTCAACCAGAGAAGTAATCGACGGCAAAACGAATGGCGGTGGTGTGGATGTAAACCTGTCTACTTCTGACGGAAGAATCAGGTTGGTTTATAGATAGTTTTTGCCTCCTGTTAAAATAGAATCAAAAGGCTTTCCACGGAAGGCCTTTTTTTATTGTTTTTACACCTCCCATGTATCTTTACGAAGAATACTTTCGACATTCAAATTAATACAGGATATTCATGCTCAGCACCTAAAACACATTGGCATGAAATACCTACAATCACTAATTCCAATAGCCCTACTTCCATTCATCTCTTTGGCACAAATCGTTGATAAAAACGGACTTGTTAGCCCGGGTGCCACCGTCGAATTGCTTGGCGACGGTTACAAGTTTACCGAAGGCCCAACGCCTGATAAAGCTGGTAACGTTTACTTCACCGATCAACCTAACAACACGATCCTTCGCTGGGACGCTTCTACAGGCACCATCACCACTTTTTCTGATGATGCAGGCCGCTCCAACGGGCTCTATTTTGACAAAAAAGGCAACCTGCTCGCCTGCGCCGATATGGACAATCAGCTGTGGGCATGGGACATGAGCGGCAAACCAACTCCACTGGTTGAAAACTATGACAATAAGCTACTCAATGGGCCCAACGACCTTTGGGTAGATAAAAAAGGCGGCATCTATTTTACTGACCCACTTTACAAAAGAGATTACTGGAACCGTGATCCAGCCATGCAGCAGGATGGCCAGCATGTCTATTACCGGAGTCCTGATGGCAAAAGCCTAACGAGGGTTGACGATACCCTGAAGCAACCCAATGGCATCGTAGGCACAGCAGATGGAAAAACCCTATATGTAGCTGACATTGGTGATCGCAAAACCTATGTATACGATATACAGAAAGATGGCTCGCTGGCTAACAGAAGACTTTTTACTGAAATGGGATCAGACGGTATGACTATCGATAGTCAAGGCAATCTGTATCTCACAGGCAGAAGTGGAGTCATGATCTATGATAAAAATGGGACTGAAATTGGCAACATTCCTACCGGCAAAGGATGGACAGCCAATGTTTGTTTTGGTGGTAAAGACAGAAAAACACTTTTTATCACTGCCATGGATGCCGTGTACAGAGTAAAAATGAACGTTGCTGGAATTGAGTAATTGATCCCCAAAAAAAAAAGACAATGCTAAAAAACACCCTTTTAACCTTATTTTTCCTTGCCTTAGCTTCCGCCTGGGGCTTTGCTCAGTCCAACATTAAGGTTGGGGCAAAACCGACAAAGAAGGCCGTCGTTTATTTCGATGGTTCCCGCGACATGCTGGACAAAAACTGGACTTACTGGGAGGGCCCCAGACTTGCGGCGGAGCTGCCCATTAAATGGCATATAGTTAAGGATCCGATAGACGGCGGCACTGCCATGAGCAGCAACGACCCTGCTGGAGCTGGAGGAAAATATGGAGCAGCCGACATTGTTACCAAGAAGAAATTCCGCGATTTCCGGGCCCATGTTGAATTTCTAATAGTTAATCCCGGTGGAAATAGCGGCGTTTACCTTCAAAACAGGTATGAGATACAGGTGCTGGATGGCGACTCCACCAGCCATGGGCTTGGAGCAGTTATTAATGAAACGCCATCTCCTTATTTCGCCTACAATGGACTCGGCAAGTGGAACTCCTACGACATTGTTTTCCGGGCAGCCCGCTTCAGAGAAGGCAAGTTGACGGAAAAACCTTTGGTGACAGTATACTTCAACGGGAAAAAAGTGCATACCAACCAGATCATCAATCAGGTGTGGGGTGGCCCAAACTCAGGCATAGATGGTGGAAATGACGGCGGAAAGGGTATTACGGATGTGCCGGGTGGCCTCAAGCTGCAAGCCGAAGGACATGAGGTATTTTACCGAAATATCTGGATTGAAGAATTAGATCTGAAAAAAGCTTCAACTGACTTTTAAGAAAAAAAGCCCTCATGAAATCATTTGGTTTATCCGTTGTGGCTGCATGCCTTTTTTTCCTGAGCTGTAAAAAGGAAACTCCAAAAGAAACAATTGAACCTGTTGATTCTAGAAAGAAAATCATTGGATATGTGCCCGGTTTTAGAGGTGAGCTAAATGAAACCATGTTTGATGCCAACAAGCTCACCATTATTAACTATGCCTTTGTTAATGTCAAAGATAGCCTGGCCTGGTTGACCAACCTCGAAACAGATAGTGTCAACTTCCGCCGGCTCAATTACCTTAAAAAAGACAATCCAGACCTGAAAATAGTGATCTCCATTGGTGGCTGGACCTGGAGTGAAAACTTCTCTGACGCTGTTCTTACAGCTAGCTCAAGAGAAAAATTTGCTAAGAGTGGTGCGCAAATTGTGGCTGACTTCAACCTTGACGGCATCGATATTGATTGGGAGTATCCCGGCTTGAAGGGAGAAGACAATGTATTTCGCGATGAAGACAAGGAAAACTTCACACTGATGTTTGAAGCCATCAGAAAAGAACTGGATGCCCTGGGTACGACAACTGGCAAAAAGTACATTGTTTCCACCGCTCTACCTTGTTTTCCGAGGCTTTTTGAAGTCACCAATATGGCTGAAGTGGCAAAACATATTGACTTTGTCAATATCATGGCCTACGACTTTTATGTAGCTGGTGATACCGTTGGGCACCACAGCAACCTCTATCCGTCTGAACACTATGAGAAGGAAAACTCGGCAGACAAAGCGGTAAAGACCTATATTGAACAAGGCGTCCCAGCAGAAAAGCTGGTGCTCGGAATACCTTTCTACGGGCGCAGCTGGACCATGAAGAGCAGCGATAACCTCGGTATTCTAAGATCACGAGAGGAAGTGATGCGCGGCAATGGCTTCACTTACATCAAAGACAGTCTCATGGCCCAACCAGGTTTTGTTCGATACTGGGACGATGCGGCTAAAGCACCTTACTTGTTCAACGCAAAGAACAATCAGTTGGTGGTCTACGACGACGAAAGTTCGGTGAAACTCAAATGTCAATATGTCAACGACAATGACCTTGCAGGCATTATGTTCTGGCAATACGCCAGCGACCCGAAGGAGTATTTGCTGGATGTTGTGAATGAGCAGCTCAAATAAAGTTTGATGAACTGGCTGTCTATGTACACGAACAAGTATGGCCTGCCTGGATAAGAAAAAATGGGCTACCCTTAGCCAAACAAATAAAAAATTCCTGGAATGTAAGAAAAGTCGTTAAAAGACATGAATCAGATTGATTCGCTAAATATCTTTGTGAAAGGTTTTAGGGTATTTACCAACAATTTTACTGCGAAGTCTAATTTTTCATAATAATACGGGCCATTCGACGGAGCTCACAAGAAATAACTCCATTTAAGTTAACAAAAAACAGTTTGGGAGAGTCCCAAATATTTAATCTTCATAATTGTGAATAAAAAACAGCTTCTCTTTTTGGTGGCGTTTTGCGTCAATTTTTCGCTCTTTGCCCAGGATACATGGTACAGCTACAAGACAGGGAACTGGAACAGTTCATCTACCTGGACGCTGGATGGCTCTGTGGCTCCATTACTCGTAAATCCCTCCAATGAGGTTCCAGGTGTTGGCGATCATGTGGTAGTCACAAATGGAAGAACGGTTACCATTGATGTGAATTCAATCTCCATTGCCTCTATAGAGGTAGAAGGCCGTTTAGTTTTATCCACCTTCACCGGCCACAACTTTACGGAGATCAAAGGCAACGGAGTAATCAGAATGAGCGGTGACGGAAGTGGTAATGATAACTTTCCTTCAGGTACCACAACAGGAGCCAACGGCTTTGCCAATGTCAATAATGGTGGAACATTAGAACTAACTGGAACCGGAATCAATCTTGATCAGACTAGGACGTTTAATAATGTAAAGATAAAATTAGACGCTACAATAAACGAGGCAGTTCTTTTGGCCAATTACACCATCAACGGTGATTTAACGGTGACAACAGGGCGGCTCAAAGTGAATAATACGGCTGCAACCAGTAGAACAATCAACTTATATGGCGATATGGTCATCGCTTCAGCAGGACAGTTAACCGTCGGCACAGGCAATGCCAGGCATCAGTTCAACTTTTATGGCGACTTCACCAATAACGGTACTGCCAAATTCTCTCAAAGGACCACACAGACGATTAGCTCCGAGGCAACCAACGGAATTGTAGATGCGAATTTTCTTGCTAGCAATGCCGACCAGACAGTTAATTGCAATGGTCTAACCTACTTTTACAGAGTCGAGATTGATAAAGGGGTGGACGACACCTATAGCTTATTCTTAAATACAACCGACGCCTCAAACTTTGTATTGACGGGGCCTGCGAACTATGCAATTAATGACGACATCGGTACTATCAATTTTACATTAACTAACGGCCGGGATACCAAAAACCCGAATGCACTGGGATTGAAGAATGGAACGGTGGTTCTCGGCACCGATGTTAATGTGGCGCCGTTATCCACAGGATCCGTGAAGCCAGATGGTGCAGGGCCAGCGACAGCTGCGATATTTTCAACCAGCAAAATACAAATCAATGGCGGAAGTGTTTCTAACGATGCCAGCGACGGAGCAGGTGGCACTGTTTTAATATATGGCGAACTGCAGGTCACTGAGGGCGCCTTTTCGTGCGACTACAACGGTATAACCATGCGAGGAACAGGCACGCTTCGAGTAGAGGGAGGCACGGTTGATATCATGCAATTCAGGACTTCAGCACTTGGCTCGGGGAATATCGGAGGCTATGTCCAAACCGGAGGGATTGTTACAGTTGACATATCTACAGATCCGGATGCTTCTGGTAACGCACAGAGAGACTATGCAACTTTTAGCCTAACCTATCCGGACAATGTCTTCATCATGTCGGGGGGAACCCTTCACGTCAAGAGCCAGCAAGCACTCGAAACAGGTAGCAATTCAGGCCTTGCTCACGGTGGATTGATATTCATCAATAGCGATCCGGGAAACCAGCAGGTAACCGGCGGCACTGTCATTGCTGAATCTTCCAATGACGATATAGCAGGAGTAAGTGAGGCGAACGTGCACATCATCACATCCCGGGCACCCTTTTATAATTTGATCATTAGAAATACAAGCGCAGACACCAACGATAAAATTGGCATTGCGGGAGCAACATCCGGAAGTGACGTGGCCCAGCCTGATGACGATACCCAAACACTAACTGCGCAAGATCTAATTGTTCTCAATGATTTAACGATTGAGACCGGTACAACAAGAACAAGTAGCGGAAACACCTTCGGAGCGTACCTGGATCTCTGCCCTAACAATACTGATTGTGCCAATGTGGAAATAGGTGGAAATCTTACTATCAATGACAGTGGTGTATTAGACATATGGGCATGGAATGGAAGTGACAACGATGGTAGCTCAACGGTTACATTTAATGGCTCCGCTGATGCTACGTTATACGTTGGAGACATTACCACTTACAAAAATGCACTGGTACAGTACCAGAGTCCCGATGCCGGCCCCTGGCCTTCGGGGTTTGGAAGTGGAGATGAAACCTATGGTATTTATACCCTTCCTTTTTATACATGGGTTATTGATAAACCAGGAGCCACACTTTCATTGGCGGCCAAACTTCCCAGCAAAGGAGATGGAGGCCCTGGATCCAATGCGAGCCTTTACAAAACATCGAACGGTGGAAAAAACCTGAGTAGGTATGCAGTTCGATTGATCCAAGTTACCAACGACTTCCAGTTATTGAATGGCACACTGAGTCAGATTGATCCTAATACCACATTGCAGCAAACCGAGTCTGGAGGTGCCAGCTTTGGTACGGTAGGAGATGTAGTGGCCTACGGAATGTACTTGCAAGGCAGCATTACCAACTATGGCACGTGTTTTACCTATGCTGACGGAACCCGAAAGGAAGGCACTGTAAATATTCGCACAACCAACGATGTAACCATCAATTCCAATGAAGGTGCTTCGTTCGGCAACCTCGAAATGAATTTAGAGGGCTATGAGGTAACATTGACCAGTGACCTGACACTGGGGCGATTTCAATATGCTTCTGGCATCATGGACATTGGCACATACAACTTAAAAATCGATGAATTTGAATTTCTGGAGCTTTCATCCAGTAGTTTTATCGACAACGTTGCAGGGCAGGGTGTCTACAATGTAACTGATTATATCCGCATGGCAGGTAATGCCTCCGATGGAGGGTTATCTATCAAAATGCCTCGTTCTCTGACCCCTTATACCAATGATCCCCCATCTTTCTCAGATGCGGCATATACCCAAGCTTACAATATTGTTGATCGAAGTGAGTACTATCTCGATGGAGTAGCCTATAACTACACAGATCGCATTTGGTTTCCCATTGGCACATCAAAAAATACAGAGCGCTATACACCCGCATTAATGCATATTGTGGATGAATCCGGGGTTACTTACAGCGGAGATGAGTACGTGACAGTTAGGGTGGTGGATAGTGAATTGCAAACCACTGATTTGAGCGGTGGGGATGCGCTGTCTTATTACTGGAGTGTGACTACCGAAGGTTTTGATGGTGGTGCACCATCCATATCCTGGATTTTTCAGTATGATGATTCCGATGTGGTTGGCACCGAAGCCAATTACGTGCCCGGCAAAGTATTGAACGACGGCACTTACCAGCGTTCTTATGACGGAACAGATCAGGCTGTCAAAGAGGGTGGGGCTACCGGGAACAATGGAAACTTACTCGGCACCAACCCAACCAATGTCATCATGTTCAATGGCGTGAATCTAGATGATGCAACAACCATTACAATTACAGACGTGGCTGGTGATGAACTAGATACGGGAACCGGTGACGCCCTATATACTTATCACTCAAATACCGTCGACGATAATTGGTCTGCCGTATGGCCAGGAGTAGGTTTTCCACTAGAAAATGCAGACTACACCGCTGGAGAAGCAGATAGGTTTCTTGGAACTCCCCAGGTATTCTATTCCAGGAATGCATCTCCTACAAATTGGACGAACACCAACGCATGGTCGTTAAGTCGTGATGGAGGAGCGGCCGGGGACTACCCACAGGCCGGAGATATTGCCGTACTAACCCGCGACAATGGCGGTGGAGGTGACCCTACTAGCTATGGCGCTGGTGTTTTTAACATCAATAATGGCACGGGACCAATTACCATTGCTAAGCTGGTGTTTGATGACTATGATCCGACTAATAACAACTGGATAAGTGGCTGCCCAAGAGTGATTTTTGATGCTGGTGGTTCTTACTCAGCATACAACTCAAATTTTGGAACAGTTGAAGTAACCGACAGGCATATCGACGGTTCTGTTCCCCAAACAACTCATGGCGCAGTTATTCAGTACAATATCAATGGAAGTTATTCGGGCATTTTCCCTGGTGGAGATTTCGGAGATTTTAACAAAGACGAAAACGCTCTGGTCATTTATAGATGGGATGGAGGCACTGGCACGGCCACTCTTTCTTCCGCCGCTAGTGAATACCCACTATTATGGTTTGAGGGTGGTAATTCAACAAATAGAATTGTCAAGTTTCCTGATACTGACGTCACTGTAAATGGAAAAACTTTCCTCAATGGGAACATGCTGATAAGGGTCAATAACGGTGCTTCCAGAACACTGACATTTAAAAACGATGTAGTAATAGGTTCGGGTTGCTGCGGCTCTGGTTTCTTTGAATTTATTGGAAATTCTACAGGAAATCAAAATGTAGTTATTGAAGGTAGTTTAAGCTTTAACGGCACCAATGGGGGGCAGTTAAGACTGGTGAGTAATTCCGGTTCAAACGTCCATAGCCTGACCGTCAATGGTAATATTGTGGTGCCAGGCTCCGGCACAATGAACCTTGGCAATGGCACCAATTCAGTCATAGAATTGGAGGTAGGAGGAAGCTCCAACAATACCTTGACAAACAGTGGTTCCGTGACTTTATATCGACTTATTGTAAACAAAGGAGTATCCAATACCTTTTCGCTTGATGACAATTTCAACCTGCCGGCAATTGCGTCAACTGGCATTCAACCCATTGAAATCCTCAATGGGACGCTTATCATCAATGACCCCGCCATCGACATTACTCTAACCAACGCTTCCACTGGAAACTTCAACCTCCCGAACACCGACAACCTGGAGGCATCCTCCGGCTCTGGTGGCTTGCAAATTCAAGATGGAACAGTCAGAATTGAAGGCGACAATACCGGCCTAATATTAGACGGCATATTAACCGTAAATGGCGGTACATTGAATATGTCTACCGGTGTTGGCAATGGCAATAACTTTATTCAATACTCGACTTCTGGTAATGCCGAAATTGACATTAGCAGTGGCAATCTTAACCTGGGAGCAGGTCTGCGAAGATCAACTTCCACCACCTCGGGTGTATTAAAATATAGTCAATCAGGCGGTACTGTAACAATTGCTGAACGAAATGGTACAGCAACACCCTCGAGGGGAGTGTTTGAAATCACAAATACTGGCAGCGACTTCACACATACTGGAGGTTCGTTATCTATAATTAACAGTAATAATTCGATGTCAGTTCCCTCCGTACTTATTGAACCAGAGACTTCTGATGTCAGTTCTGTTAGCACTATCATTTTTGCCAATACAAGCGGAAATGATAATATGGGCCTTAAATCAAATATTACGCTCAATAATATTGAATTGAATGGATCCACTGTCGCCAATCCAACAGTTAAACTTTACGACCGCCCACTCACCCTTGCTGGCAACCTGACAATTGATTCAGACGATGGAAGTGATGACATCTTTGATGCCAACGGGTACGATGTCACGTTCACAGCTGGTAACCTAATCAACAATGGATCCTACCTCTCCAGTGCCAGTTCGGTTGACCCGCAAACGACGACATTTAGCAGCACCTCCGCTCAATCATTTTCTGGGAATGGAACCTCAACACTATATAACCTAACAAAGTCAGGCATTGGTGGTACGCTAACTACCTCCGTAGATATGGATGTAGAAAATGTTTTATACATTCAGTCAGGAACCTTTGCCACCGGCTCTCAGGCGATCAATGTCTTTGGTGATGTAGTCAACAATAGTATACACACCTCCACGACGGAGGCTGCAGGAACACTGTATGGCATTGTTTTAACTGGTAGTGAAACACAGAAAATACAACGTGATGCCACCGGCATAAGCACATTTGGAGCACTGGCCATCAACAATCCGGAAGGTGTCCTTATTGAAGATGAGACCTATTACACCTTCAACATTACTAACAAATTGATACTACAGCAGGGTGTGCTAGACATAAGTTCCAATCTTCTGGTAATTGGTGAGGATGCTGTCATTGAAAATGCAAGTGGGAATTCAGGCATCGCAGATTTTTCTGCCAATAACATGGTTCAAACCAATAGTTCTTTTACCGATTTTGGTTTACGAAAGAAATTCAACACAGGCGTTCAAACAGACTTCGTATTTCCGATTGGGCAGTTATTATATACACCTGTTGCTCTGGATATGACAGCTGGCCTGTCAGGCACCAACCCGGAAATTACCGTAAGGCCGTCCAATGAAGCACATCCAACAATCAATGATCACGACAACTCAGGAAGTAATTTTCCGGGCACTTTGAACGACCAAAACAATGTGCTGCAATACCATTGGATTGTAACTTCAAGCGGCGTCACAAATTTTAATGGCAACCTTAGCTTTCAATATGACCAATCCGACGTCTCAGTGCAAGACCCTGGCGATGCAAGTGCCACAGTTAGTTTTACGGAAGCAAATTATGCTGGTGCACGACTTCTTTTTAATGACTCGGATTGGGACAAAGGTTTTGATGAGTCTACCGTTGATGATGTCAACAACATTATCACATTTTCTGAAACAGATGCTTTTTCCGGTGTAAATGATGATTTCATCACAGGAGATTATACTGCTGGTCTGCTCCGAGATGATTCCGATAACCCGTTGGACATTGGCGCCATCCCCAACACAGTGCCAGAATATGAGACAATTAATTCTGTGGGATCATTTGATGACAATACCAATTGGCTGCCGGTAGGTGGTTCCCCCACATTAGGTGTAGGGCAGGTACCTACCGGTGCCATTATAACCATAAAATCCGGTGACGAATTGTTGATTTCCTCCCCCAATGCAAGGATCTATCGTACCGTAATCGAAAGTGGAGGCACTTTGTCGTTTGATGAAAATGCCGATAATACTCGACTGGGAATTGTTAGCGGTAATGGAAATATCAAGTTGTCCAGCTCCACTCCCGGGGTAACTCCTAACTTACCTGCTGGTTATTATGCTGATTTCTTTGCAAGTGATTGTTCCGGCGGAGGATTGGAATATACAGGTTCGGCGAATTACGAAGTTCTTGCAGGTGTTCCTGTAATCAGAGAAGTTGTATTTAGCGGTACTGGTCAAAGAGAAATGTCCAATGCAGATCTTACGGTTTGTGAAGACTTTATTTTAAGAGGTAATGTTGAGTTCGTCAACTCAAATGACAGAGATATCACCATTTCTGGAGATGTAATAAAGGCCGATAATGCCATCCTCAATATGGGTTCCGGCAAAGTGACTCTGGCTGGGACGGCAGCGCAAATAATCGCAGGTGACTTTACTGGCGTTGAATCATTTTACAACTTAGAAATTAACAATTCAGCCGGCGTCTCAATCGTCAATGCGTCTTCTGATGCTGTCAATGGCATTAGTGCCGACATAAATGGAGATGTGCATGTATCTAATCAACTTGCACTTACCAGCGGCATCGTTCAGACCAATACAAGTAATACTTTAAAAGTCCTTTTTGATGCTACCATTCTGGGCGGAAGTGCCACTGCGTACATCAACGGTCCTTTAGTAAGAGAACTTGACTCTGATGCAGCCGGAGACTACAAATTCCCAGTCGGGAACGGCAGTTTTTACGGCCGCATCGATGTAGTGGCACCTACCTTCTCCGGAGGTGGTTTTAAAGATTGGACAGCGGCCTACAAGAAAACTAGTCCCACAGGTGACGGTTTCGACGTTTCCAATTTTAATTTCACTTCAACTACTACTAGCCCAACGGTGAGTAAAGGTGAATACTGGTTGGTAGAAACCGCAACAGGGTCGGGTACTACATCGAGAATTAGGCTCAGATGGTCGACAGTTTCTGATGTTGATTCCGAGGGCACAAATACCCAGACAGCTATTAATAAATTGCGAATCATGTCATGGAATGGTAGCCAATGGAATGAAACAGTAGGAACGAACACTGCCATCGCTTCTGGTCCGGTTTTTGCAAATGAAGGAACATTGTTCTCAACTGGCACCATCAGCTACAGTTCGAGACCAATAACTTTTGGATCGACAAACTCTATCGAAAACGCACTCCCTATTACCTTGGCTTCCTTTGTTGGCCAAAAGGAAGAAAACTCGATAGTATTGACTTGGTCTACAGTTTCTGAAAGCGATAATGACTATTTTGATCTGCAGCGGTCAGCCAACGGGATCGACTATTTCACTATCGCTCAAATAGCTGGCAATGGCAAGTCAATAGAGCGAATAAATTATGAGTATACAGACAACAATCCGCTAATTGGCAAAAACTATTATCGTTTGATTCAATACGATTTTGATGGCCAGTTTGAAGTGCTGGACAAAATAGTGTTGGTCGACTACCAGTTAAATTTTGAGGAATTAGATTTCAGCGTTTTTCCCAACCCAACAAAGACTTCTGATATTAATATTAGAATTAAAGCTGATCCAAAAGGAGACGTCAATGTGACACTTCAGGATTTGTATGGGCGACTGATCGCAATCAAAACAGTTCAATCCTCTAGCCTGTACGAAGTCATCAAAATAACACCAAACAAGTCTATCCCGGCTGGGATTTACTTGATCTCCGTAGAACAGTTTGGGACTAAGAAGAGCCAAAGACTTGTTATAACCGAATAAGATTTAGGGTGAGCATAAAGTGTATTTGCTGGATGTTGTGAATGAGCATTTGAATTAAGCTGTGGGGTCCCTCCGAGTCCGCTCGGCGAGATTTATAATCTAGTCGTTCTATCGTAGGGTTTACAACCCGTCTCCGGCTTCACGCTTGTTATTCTTCCTTTTGCTTTCAGCTTCGTCTGTCCGGATTTGCCAATCAGGATATTGCCGCCAGCACGTAAGCAAGGGCTGTCAGGGGTATGGCCTTAGTGAAAGATAAAAGTTACAAAAGGAAAGTGTTAACATTACTGATAATTACGACTTTCCTTTGGGTTGTAATATTATTCGTTTGGGTCTAATCAACACAAGTGCGGTCAGTACGATTTGCACCAGACCCAACTGGCTTTTACTAAGGGGCAATAAGGATTTTACAATATCCCATAAAAGGCACTCTTTTTTTCTTAGTTGCATTCACGTAAATGATAAACCGAATACAAAATGAAATCGTTAACTTTACAGAAGGTCTTTGCATAAAGAAACATTATGAAAGCAGAAACACTTAAGCTGGGTCTTATCGGGCGTTTGATGCGAGTGCAAAAAACATCCACCCTGCAGCGAATGGACGAATTGATCACCCAGGCAGAAATGGAAGCAAGAGCACAAGACTCTATCGACTCCATAAGCAAGGGAGAGGTGCTATCGCTAGATCAGTTTAGTCACGAAAACAGAAAATGGGCGAAGGAAAACTATACAAAATAGTCATTGCCAGACCCGCTGTTGTCCGCTACCAAGAGAATGTTCTCACGTACCTTTACGATAACTTCAGTTTTGAACGGGCGACTGAGATAGATGAAAGAATAATTAAAAAAGCCGGCACACTATCCAACAAGCCAGGCAGAGGAAGAAGAGAAAAATACCTTAACGAGGCCAATGAAGATTTAAGATTTATCCTTTACAAGGAAACCAGATCCTTTGAAATAAAGATTATTTACTATGTCAGAGAGGAAGAATCAACCGTATATATCACCGACTTCTTTCCCACCAAAATGAGCCCAGATAAGATCAAAGATAACCAATAGGAAAATCTGCCTTTTCTGAATTGCCAATGCTGTTCACCACACTAGAAAAGGTCCAGTTGGGACGATTGAACCGATTTTATGCTCTGCCACACAGGCTTCTAAGCCAATTACTTACTCTGAGCAGCCATCCACTCCATGATGCTGACCGGCCTTCCATTCACCATCACTGGAGACCCATCTAAATCATTTCGGCTAAGGTTCGCATGCATATACACCCACGACCAGTGGCCATTATAATAGTAGTTTTCACCTCCAAAGAACCCGGTGATATCCGTTACATGGTCATAGTACGTGAAATGCAGGTTTTTAGCCCCTGCTGTCTTGAGTCTGTTATAAACCGGCACCACGGTAAGATCAGGTTTAGTGGTATTATCATCTTTAGAATGGACAAACCAAATAGGTACATTTTTGATGCTTTGAATTTGCGTGTCGGTGATGTATTGCGACTGATAAGCCAAGGCACTGATATACCCAGCAGCAAAGTAATCAGGATACAGCAAAATCAGCTTCAAGGCCATATAGCCGCCGTTGGAGCAGCCACCTACATAGATGCGCTTTGGATCAACCTTAGGATGGTTTTTTACATAATCTTTGATAAGCGCCATCAAGCCCTGATTGTAAGCATCCTCTCCCTCTCCATGTTGGGTTACTCCCTCGGCATTGTGCATCCAGGCACCCGGGCATTGGGGTGACAACACATAAGCGCCACCAAATAAAGTCTGAATTTCCTCAGACGCATAGTTCGCAGCCCTATTTCCCAGCAGCGGAATTGTAGGATCGGTGCCTCCCTCACCTCCGCCATGCAGCCATATGATCAGTGGCGATTTTGCCGAGCTGCTGGCTGGCTCATAGGCCGCATACGACATTGTTAACTTATCATTGTGCTTGTATTTCCCCGATAAATCGAACTTATCAACCAACGGCATGATCCTACCGTTTTCTGTGTCCCATACACGATTCGTAGTCGTATTCAGCACGGTTAACTTATAGTCAATCCAATTATTCCGCCCCTGACCATCAATACGGCGGTATTGAATCGGTGAACCAATAGGCATCAATGGGCTCACTTCCAGCACGAGCGTTACATAGCTACCACTTTCTGTTTTTTTACCATCAGCATTCGATACATAGGCATACATCACCTTGCGGGTACCAGAGGCTGGCGCAACGGCGGCTTCGCCCGCCTTTCTCGTAGCTGACACATAGAAGTCGCTGGCATTGGCCTCATTCACTGTTTCCCCCATCGAAAGGATCACTTTGTTCACAGCGGGACCCCAGTCGAAGCCAGTTACCACCAACTTGTAATCAGCTCCGGCAAATATTGTTTCTCTAACGTTACCATTCCCTTTTGCTAAACAGCTGAGCTGAGAAAGCATGATTATCGCGAATGCAAACAGCTTTAATTTTTTCATCATCGAAAAGTTTATGGAATGTGTTTGATTATCAATTGGATCATAAGTTAGCCCATTGAAATGAAACATCCTTTTCAATTTCATTAGGCGGAAGATTCACGTGATCAATAAGCTGCTCCAGCTTTTGAGCTTTCAAAATCATGCGACCTTATTTGATCCTCCTGGTCATAAGTAATCACCCTTCTCTGAAGGGCAACATTAACTGCACCCGGGTGCCAGAGCTACCCACCCCGGCAAGGTCTTCTACCAGCAGTCTTATTTTGGTTTTAAGTCCGGTATTAAAAAGGTCAATACGTTCGTTGGTAATGACTCCTGCTAGTGATTTATGGTTCTCCTTTGTCTTTACTTCACTGGCAATTCCCTTGCCATTGTCCTCCACTGTCAACAATACATACTCCCCTTCCTGGCGAAAATTAATTCTCACTTTAGCTCCATCAATTTTCCCTTTGAGTCCATGCTCCAGTGCATTCTCTATCAAAGGCTGAGCAAACATCGGCGGTATGGATACCTGCTCTGCATCAATCGATTCGTCGACGGTCAGCTCGTACTCAAAGGAATTGTCGAACCGCAAAAGCTGCAGCTCCAGGTAATTTTCCAGCGTGGCCACTTCTTCATCCAGGGTAATGAAATCCTCTCTGGAGTTTTCGAGAATTTGACGCATCAGCCTTGCGAAGCGGCTCATAAAGGAAGCAGCATCGTGGGGCTTGTTTTGCAGCATGTAGTTCTGAATCGCTCCCAACGCATTAAAGATAAAATGAGGGTTCAATTGGCTCCGAAGAGCCTTTTGCTCCATTTGTGTCATGGCTTGCGTTTGCCTTTCAGTCTTTTGCCGGAAGTAAAGCACTGAAATAATGATCATGAGCAGCAACAATACGACACCGCCAATGATAAAGTAACGTTGCTGACGAAGCTGCAACAGCTGTATCTCGCTCATTTGAGCCAGTCGTTCAATTTCATTTTCCTTCTTCACCGTTTGGTACTTGATATTCAAATCCGAAATCTGCAAAGCTTTGGTTTGATTCAGCATGGTACTATCCAGCTTGTAAAACCTATGTAATGCTTCCAGTCCTTCTTTGTATCGGCCCGACTTCCGGTAAGCATTGCTTAGCATCCAGTAGGCATCCGATTCTTTTTCAATCAGCTCAATTTCTTGCGAAAGTTCGGCACCTAGTAAAGCATATCTGATGGCTTCATCAGGCTGACCACTTTTCAGGTATACCTCTGAAACATTTACATATACCGACGAAAGGTTTCTCTTTTCTCCAAGTTCCTTGCTCAGGGCTATCGCCTTGAGGTTATTGTCAATTGACTGGCTGTAATCACCCATCCTTCCTTGAAGCTCAGCCAACCCCTGATAGAAGTAAGCTTGCAAATACTTGTTGTTGTCTACTCCGGGGCTTTCAAGTGCTTCGTTGAAAAAATAAGATGCCGAGTCAAAAGCATTTGTACGTGCATAGCAGTTGGCAAGGTTAAAGTTGATCAAGCCTAAATTACCTTGATTGCTTTGTGTCTGAAGTTGACTCCTGGACTTGATAAAATATTTTTTCGCCAGTTCAAAGTCTTCATTTTGATAGTAAGCGTTGCCGATAGAGATCGTTGATCTATTAATAATTGATTCATCACCTATTTTTTCTCCGAGAGATAATGCCTTCAATGCGTAATAGGTAACTGAATCGTTCTGCGATAGGTTGGTAAAAACTCCAGCCTGCATAAGATAAATCTGCGCCTCTATAAAATCGGATTGTAATCGCTCATTGACCATCAAAGCCCTACCAATGGCAAGTTGTGAAGAATCAAGCTGACTGATTCTGAGGTAACAGTTTGCCTGATTGAGCAGGCAGCGTGCTGAAGTTTCGTCATCGCCGGCCTTTTCAAAAAGGTCAGCCGCTTTGCCATGCCAATTAATAGCCGTCTGGAATTGTTGTAGACAATAAACATTATCGCCCAAAAGTTTATAGGCCTTGGCCTGGTATCCTATATCTTCTTTTTGCTGCGCAAGCACCAGTAGTCGGCTTGCCAGCGAATCAGTCTTTTCAGAATCCTGACACAACACATTAGTTGCTTCGACAAATAGGTCCTCCATCAATACTACATCCGATTGATGTTTTGCAGGCATAATGAAGGCAAAGAGGAGTAACACGACGACCAGAAACCCACTTTTAAAACGTCGGATCATAAAATTGGAATTAAGATCAGGCAGCAATGGCACTATGCTCTCGCCAAAGTTCTTGGGTAAAATTAAAGGGTAATAAGCACATTTAGTATGGCAGACCTGAAATATAAAACAAGAAATGCAGTTGGTTTTTTTTACCCCGGGTACCTGCAGGTTGATCAGTTGATATAATTAATTGTAACTTTCTGGTCTATTCAAATTTCTATCATTAAATAGTTATGAAAAAGACGTTCTTCCTTCCATCATTATTTCTATTTTTCGCCACGTTCATGATAAGCTGTGAGCCTCAGGCGCAAATTGACCAGGCCAATGTAACAAGGATCATCAGCACCCTGGCTGCAGATGACATGGAAGGCAGGAGGATGTTCAGTCCAGGTATTGAAAAGGCTTCCAGGTTCATCCAGGGAGAATTTGAATCCATTGGGTTAGAATATGTGGACGGGCTAAACAGCTATGAGCAAAAGTTCGACATGTATACCATCACGCCCAAAACTGTGTCTGTGACTATTAACGGACAGGAGATAGCGCAAGACAAGGTGGCAGCCTCTGTCAATAATGAAAAACTTGAAATTGCCAGCGCCGACGGCATAGAACTGATCATCGTAGGTGAAGGTGGCAATTTAAGGTCGGCCATCTCTCAGGCCAGAGGCATGGAGGGAAAAACGCTGATTTTGGCCGACGAATCTCATCAGGACATTTTCAAAAGGTACCAGGGCTATTTATCAGGTGGCAATCATGTGATGGAATTAAATAATAACGCCTATGTGCTCGTGTTGACTAATATCATTGAAGTAAATACGCTGAGTGTCAATGTAGAGAACAATATCAAAACCGAAAGCCTCTCGAATGTAGTAGGCAAAATCAGCGGTAAAAGAGCCAATGAAATTGTGCTATTCAGCGGACATTATGATCACCTGGGGATCAGAGGAACCGAAGGCGACACGATCTACAATGGTGCCAATGATGACGCATCTGGAACGACAGCCGTGATAACTTTGGCTAAATACTTCAAAGACATGGGCACCCAGCCTGAGCGCACTATTATGTTTGCTTGCTTTACAGCAGAAGAAGGTGGTGGGTACGGATCTACTTACTTTTCGCAGCAGTTGAACCCCGATGAGATTGTGGCCATGTTCAACATCGAAATGATTGGCAAGCCAGCGGTAAGCGGCCCCAACACTGCCTGGGTAACCGGTTTCGACAAATCAAGCTTCGGAGAGCTTTTGCAAAAAGCCGTGGAAGGTACGGAGTATGAGTTCTATGCCGACCCTTATCCAGACCAAAACCTATTTTACAGGTCGGATAATGCAACTTTGGCCCGACTTGGTGTACCAGCCCACTCTATTAGTACCACGCCGATCGATGTCGACAAAGACTACCACCAGGCATCTGACGAAGTAAGCACGCTGGACATGGAGCACATGACCAATAGCATCAAGGCCATCGCGGCGGCAGCCACCCGCATGATTTCCGGAGAAGATACGCCGACCAGGGTGGATACGAGTAATTTGAATTAACACAAAAAAAGAACCCTGGTAGAAAAGCAAGATACTAACCCCCTTCGCAACGTGCCGAACGATAGCGCTTCGCGGGAAAGGAGAGAGGAGACAAACAATTCCAATATTTATATGGCGGGAGAAGAAGATACAATGTGTAGATGCTAACGACTGATGAATCGATAAGAAAACTTAAGTATCATTCTAGCAAAATCTCATCCATTTTCCTTCCTTTTTCCAGTTCGTCAATCAGCTTGTCCAAATACCGAATCTGCTGCATGAGTGGGTCTTCGATGTCCTCTACCCGATAGCCACAAATAACTCCTGTGATGTTCGAAACATTGGGATGAATCTGAGGTGCCTGAGCAAAAAAATCTTCGAAATTGGTCTTATTGTCAATCTGCCGCTGCAACGACTGTTGATCGTAACCGGTTAGCCAACAGATAATAGTATCGACTTCCTCTTTGGTACGGCTTTTCTTCTCTGCTTTGGCAATGTAATAGGGGTATACCCCAGCAAATGACATTTTGTATACTTTTATATTCATAGTCCACAGGCACAGTTATCACACAGGAATTATAGCATAACTAAAAAAATAGTGTTCAGAGATGAATTTAATTGATAATATGGGCACTTTAAGCCCCACAGCGATGAAAATATCACATTCTAAGTCCTATGAATGGATACAGGTTGCTAAAAGATCCTTTACGCTAAACCAAAACTGATTTTTTTACAATGTCAATAGAACTAATTTTAAGACCACTCGTTAGTTACATGTATATACATACAATTAACTGAAAGGATTACGATATGTCAGCTATTATTAAAGTAAAACCATTGGGCTTTCCATGGGAAACTCAGGACCCCTTCCTCTTTTGCGTTCATCATGCTGATGCCTACCCTAAAGGCAACGATAGCATGGGCCCTAATGCCTCCCTCGCCGGTAGAGCGATAGGTAACGACTTCACCATCAAAGATGGCTGGAGAATGTACCACGGTTCAAAAGTACCAGGTTTTCCAGCCCACCCGCATCGTGGTTTTGAAACGGTGACAATTGCCACAAAAGGCCTGATCGATCATTCCGACTCACTAGGTGCTGCGGCCCGTTTTGGAAACGGTGATGTACAGTGGATGACAGCAGGCAAAGGCGTGCAACATTCTGAAATGTTTCCATTGCTGAGCAAGGAGAACGACAATCCATTGGAGCTGTTCCAGATCTGGCTTAATCTGCCTCAAAAGCACAAGCTGGTGCCTCCTCATTTTGCTATGCTTTGGAATGAGACAATGCCTAGGGAAGTGGTAAAAGACGCCAACGGTAAAGCCACCGAGGTCACCATTATTGCGGGCAAGCTGGGCGACAAAACAGCCCCCACTCCCCCACCAAATTCCTGGGCCAATCACGCTGATCACGACGTAGCAATCTGGACGATCAAAATGGAAGCGGGTGCTACCTTCACATTGCCTAAAGCTTCGAAGGAAGCGAAACGGTCCATCTACTTCTACAAAGGAGAACTGCTCCAGGTGGAAGACCAGACCATCAATGCCTACAAAGCTGTGGAGCTCCAAGCCGATCAGGAGGCCGTCCTGGTGAATGGCAATGAGCCTGGTTTCATCCTGATGTTGCAAGGCAAACCAATCGGTGAACCAGTGGCTCAATACGGACCATTTGTGATGAACAACCAGGCGGAGATCCAGCAGGCCATGATGGAATACCAGCGTACACAGTTTGGAGGCTGGCCCTGGCCCAACCACGAGCATGTGCATACAAGGGAAAAGGGGCGCTTTGCCATACATGCGGATGGAAAAGTAGAAGAGAAGATTTAAGACCGTTGGGAGCACTAAACCCCTCCCTGCCGGTAATTGCGAGGAAAAATGAAGCATAGCGAAATTTGTCCGCGGCAATCTGTTGGACAGAGCACCTGATTCTCACCAACAGATTGCCACGGCTGCAATTTGATTACACGCAAAATGAATGCACGGTAGCAGCCTTGCAATTACCGTATAGCTGTGGTTCACGAGTAGCGAACTAAGATGCAGTAAAAACACATTCTCGGCGCTGCCTCCACCCACCTCAATCAGGTTCGACAGATCTGGCGAAACAGCTAAGCCAGAAGAGTGCTCTTTCAGTAGGAATTCTTCCCCTAAAAAAAACCTGGTGATTCTGTCACAAGATACCCCGTTTGAGGGATACCACCAGAAAGGACAAGATTGAATATTTGCCTAAAATTGGACACTTTCTCAAACCAACCTATGCGCAAATTAGCACTGACGCTGTTCGCAGTTGTCGTCACTCTCAGTCAGATTAAAGCACAAAGTTATTCCTACACCGTTCTAGAAAACGACCCCGATAAGGCTTACACAAAATTCATAGCCCCAGAGTTTGGCTCAGAGTATTCAGCTGCAAATATTAGCTTCCTGGTAGGAGCCAATGCCCGCTTGGGGATTTCCGACAAAATAGCCTTCGAAGGCGTTGCCCAAATTGACATTTGGCAATTCAATGGAAAAGGGCTTGGTTATCACCTCGAGGGGGGCGTTTTTCTTCCTTTAAAAACTAAAACTAAAATCAAGGAAGTTCCGGTGATTTTGAGTTACGATCCCTTCGCTGATAGTAAATACGAAAACGGACAGCGCTACACCATAGAAGAAACCAAGTATCTCACTATCCCCGACATGGACTACAAAGACCAGTATGGGGTAAGAGGTGGTATCTATAGCCGTGGTATCGGCGTTGAGAGCGATGGAGTAAGTGCTGCTGCGGCAGTAGGAAACTTATCGCTGGCTGGGCCTTACATAGGCGTTCAAAAAACCTCGCAGGCTTATGTGAAAACAAAAATTAACGACGATATAGACAGAATTGGCGCTGGTTTTGGCCGCTATTTCATCGATGTGATGCTGTTCCCGGTAAGGAGCTTGAGCGACGAGAGTATAGCACCGGAGCTAAAGAAAGACAAGTTTGTTGGCTGGCGTGGAGGTTTTCAGTGGTACCTCGACCCGCACGACGGTGAATACAAGCGTTTAATGAACAGCATATTCACCGCAGAGATCGGATCGAGACCCTATACAGGTTTCTATCTCAACTTCACATGGGGCTTTGCATTCATGAACCAGCGATAAAATTGATTAAAATAACCGGGCTGTGCAGCGTTCAATCATTTTCAGAAAGCTGCAAAGCTTTTTCCTTAATAGCTGCGAAACGCCCTGTCCAACTCCCTTCTCTACTTGATAGCCGAAGCAGCATGCTTGATCGAAATGATCTTACACCGCTACGTGCAAGTGATGGAAAAAAGAAAAGCCTCCTGAAGATCAAGAGGCTTTCTTTACTGTTAAACAGGTGTATGAATAAATTTGTGTTATGTAAGGATATATACGGGAAGTGGCAGATAGGTAACCACCCACCGCCGAATATTTTCATTTTATTTTAATCACTTTTTAAATCAGTGCATTTAACCACTCAAATAGGCACTATTGCCTGTGTTTGAACTTCGTCTCACACCTGTAATTTTTACGATGATTTTGATTTGCCCCATATTTTTTACCTTTAAGACATGACGAAAGTTCTTTTTGTATGTCTGGGAAATATTTGCCGGTCACCCATGGCAGAAGCAATTTTTAATCGGCAATTAGAGGAAAGAGGTCTTTCGCACAAGATCAATTCCGACTCCGCTGGTACATCCAACTTCCATATTGGAGGCAACCCCGATCCCCGCAC
The DNA here is from genome assembly GCA_964351395.1 of uncultured Roseivirgaceae bacterium. Lineage (GTDB taxonomy): Bacteria > Bacteroidota > Bacteroidia > Cytophagales > Cyclobacteriaceae > Imperialibacter. The sequence continues at coordinate 56,597 of CAYGOF010000009.1, read as the reverse complement.
TATTGAATGTTCCCTAGAGAACAAAACCCCGATCCACCATAAAGCACGCCAGGTAAAAGCGAGTGATTATGAAGCTTTTGATTTCATATTGGCCATGGATAGAAGTAATCTCAGCAATATTCAGGCATTGTTTAAAAAGGAGCATCCTCAGCTTCACTTAATGAGGGAGTTTGACCAACAGCAAGGCAGCCTCGATGTGCCCGACCCGTATTTTGGAGGTATGGATGGCTTTCAGGAAGTATACGATATGCTTTGGAGATCAATAGCAAAGCTTATTGACCACATCGTCAAAGTGAAAGGGCTCTGATGATAGAAGATCATTTTCAATCCTTCTTCATACAAGTGATCTTCGAAAGTACAGGTATTGAAACAGAAGACATCAACTTCAGGTTTGTATCGGGTGGCTGCATCAACAACGCAGTGAAACTAAAGTGCGCCGCGGGCAATTTTTTCCTTAAATGGAATGAAAATGCCCCGTCAGATATGTTCGAGACTGAAGCCAAAGGGTTAAAGCTCCTGGCGAACAACGGCATAGTAGCCACGCCGATAGTTATCAACCAGGGTAAAGCTGATGGTAAATACTACCTATTATTGGAGTTATTGGAGCCGGCCCCCAGAGACAAAACCTATTGGGAAACACTTGGCTTTAGATTGGCTGAATTGCACGGATGCAAGGACCCGCGGCACGGACTATCCTACGACAATTATATCGGTCGTCTCCACCAAAACAATGCACAAAGCAGCAGTTGGATCGATTTCTTTATCAATAACCGACTTCGCCCGCAGGTAGAATTAGCCAAAAACAATCACTTACTACCTACGCAAACAGGAAAACAATTCGAGTTGTTTTTTGAGAAACTTCCAAATCTGATCCCAGAAGCCTCACCCTCTCTATTGCACGGCGACCTTTGGAGTGGTAATATCCATACTGGCCCAGATGGCCAAGCATGGTTGATCGACCCTGCGGTCTATTATGGCAATCGTGAAATGGACCTGGCCTTCACGAAACTTTTCGGTGGTTTCGACCCCCTCTTCTATCAGGCTTATCGTGAAGCAAATCCTATGCAACCCGGCTGGCAGGAACGAATAGACATCTGCAATGTTTACCCGTTGATGGTGCACGTAAACCTTTTTGGTCTCTCTTATTTGTCTGCAGTGGAACGCACCATTTCACGCTATCTGTAAAAAATCAATATCTTTTCTTGCTTCCGCAATCGATTTAGATGTAATTTTAGGCCTATTTTAAGCATTAACCCAAAGTTTAAGTGAATGGTAGACAAAAGCAAATTAGGCCAACCCGTTGGCATCACGCTTGACCGTTTCATCAAAAACAAACAAGACGAATTTTCTTTTGCTACCGGGGAATTGTCCCAAATCCTAAGAGACATCGGGCTGGCAGGCAAAATTATCAACAGAGAAATTAGCCGCGCCGGCCTGGTGGATCTTGGAGGCTCTGTTGGTGAACAAAACATTCAGGGAGAGACACAGCAAAAACTTGATGTGATCGCCAATATCCGTTTTAAGCGAGCCCTCAGAAACGGAGGTGAGGTTTGCGCCATTGTATCTGAAGAGGACGACGGCATCATTGATCTTAACAATCCGCACGGCAAATACATTGTAGCGATAGATCCGTTGGACGGCTCGTCTAATATTGACGTAAACGTGTCGATCGGAACGATCTTTTCTGTCTACCGGAGGCTTTCTTCGGCTGGTGGGCCAGTTTTAAAGGAGGACGTTTTACAAAAAGGCAGCAAGCAAGTGGCGGCAGGCTATCTTTTATATGGCTCCAGTACCATGCTGGTGTACAGTACGGGGCATGGCGTTAACGGCTTTACCTACGATCCGTCGTTGGGAGAATTTTTTCTGTCGCATCCCGATATGAAAACACCAGCCGATGGCAGTATTTATTCTGTTAACGAAGGAGGCAGTTTCCATTTTTCGTCGGAGGTTCGCGACTATATTCAGTACTGCAAAGAGAACAATTTTACAGCCAGGTATATTGGCTCTTTGGTGGGTGACTTCCATCGTAACCTGCTGAAAGGAGGGATTTATCTCTACCCGGCCACTGCAAAATCACCGAAAGGCAAATTGAGACTATTGTATGAATGCAATGCGCTTTCATATCTAATAGAACAAGCGGGTGGTAAAGCGACCGATGGGCAAGGAAATAGGATATTAGATATCTTACCAAAGGACCTACATCAAAGGACACCATTTTTCATAGGCTCCAAACTGATGATGGACGTCGCTGAGTCTTTTCTCACTAAAAGTTTCGATACTGCTCCCGTAGCTTAATCTTTTCCATCTGTCTGTCAACAATTGCAGCCGTAAGATTGGCGGCCACCTCTCCAGGAGCACTTTTCTCCAGCAATTCAATCACCTTAGGTTCTGAAAGGTCGATGCGGTAGAGGATATGAAGCAATTGCTCGAAGGAATGATCCAACATATGCCGAATTTCGGGCTTCAACAGGTCGATCAGGCGCTGCCTCACTTCTTCTTGACTTGCATTGCTGCCATCAACGCTAGCTTCACTAATCTCTACTTCGAAATGCTTGTTAAGTAATTGAAGCGCCTGATGAGTAAGATCAGCTTCAGCCATTATTTTCCCGCCGCTTTCTTTTTTGCGGCTGGTTTAGCTTTTGCTTTCTCTTCCTTAGGCTGCTTTTCAGTACTTTTAGCAACGGCTTTGGCTGGCTTTTCCTTTACTGGTTTTTCTTCTGCTGCCTTTTCGACAACCTCGGCTTTGGGCTCCTCAAAAACTTCTGGTGCTTCCTGCACAAGGATACCGTACCAATTTACCAGCTTTTTGATATCCGACACATATACTCTCTCAGCATCATAGTTTGGAAGAATATGCTTCAAAAAAGCTTTCAATTCTTCATTATCGGAAGTTTTAGTCAACCCAGTATCACCGGCAAATTCTTTGTGCACTTTACGCATCACTTCTTCAAGTGCCACTGTTCCTTCGCTATCTGTTGTGTAGATAGAGATTTCGTGAAGGATTGATACTTTGGAGTTGGCGTTAACAATCAATTTTGTCTTTTTCTCATCCAATGACTCCAGGATTACCCCAGAGCGGGTGGGATTGAGGATTTTGAATAGTCCGCCTTTGCCAGATACAGTTGCAATCTCTTTAAACTCCATATTTATCAGTTTGTAGGCGCAATTTTAGATATTTTAATGTCACCATTCAATGTCTAATCATTTTTTTCAAGAAAAAGGCCATTAGCCTCCTCGATATAGGTCAATATCTCCTCTTTGCCTCTTTTGTCTTCCGAAGAGGTGACGAAAGTTGGTGGCAAAAAGATCCAATACTTTTTTAACTCCCGGATAAAGGCCGCCACAGAAGACTGAGTATGGTTTTTTGACTGTTTATCGGCTTTTGTAAATACAATTGAGAGCGGTATTTCCTGTTCGCCTGCCCAGTTCAGGAATTCAAGGTCAATCTTTTGAGGTGGAAGCCTTGAGTCAATGAGCACAAACAAATTGCAAAGGTTTTTCCTCTCAAGTAAGTACTGTTGGTTCATGATTTCCCACTTGGCTTTTTCTGTCTTACTCACCTTTGCCCAACCATACCCGGGCATGTCCATCAAAAGCCAGGAGTCATTGATCAAAAACTGGTTCAAAAGCTGTGTTTTACCGGGTTTTGAGGATGTTTTTGCCAATTTACTGTGGTTAGTCAGCATATTGATCAACGACGACTTCCCCACGTTGCTTCGACCGATAAATGCATACTCTGGCAATTCCGATTCCGGGCAAGTATTGACGGTGGCATAGCTTGCCAGGAAAGTAGCTGTATCGATCCGCATTTTTTAAATTTTTTGCAAAGATACGAACCCTTGCGAGAACAAATTTTAAAAACGCAAGGTTTGCACTATACTTGCGAAAAGTTTCGCGCACCAGACGCCCATTTCGGCATTCTATTACTGGTTATAAAAAGCTTACTGAAGATTATTACACCAAATGACAGTAGTACCCTACAAAGAAAAGGAAGGCAGCAAAAAAGCTCAGGTTGCGGAAATGTTCAACAACATTAGCCGTAGGTACGATTTCCTCAATCACTTTCTGAGCCTTGGGATTGATATCATTTGGAGAAAAAAAGCGGTTAAGGAATTAAAAGACATCCAGCCTAAGCAGATACTGGACATTGCAACAGGTACCGGAGACTTTGCTATTGAGGCACTCTCCCTGAAGCCCGATAAGGTCACAGGTGTTGATATATCGGAAGGCATGCTGGCTATGGGGAAAAAGAAAATCATCAAAATGAAGCTGGAGGATAAAATAGAGCTTCAGATGGGTGATTCAGAAAAGTTACTCTTCGACGACAATACATTTGATGCAGTGATCGTTGCTTTTGGTGTGAGGAACTTCGAAAACCTGGAAAAGGGGCTGGCAGATATGTGCAGGGTCCTAAAACCAGGAGGAAAAGTGGTGATACTTGAGTTTTCAACGCCCACCGGGTTTCCTATGAAGCAGCTCTACAGCTTTTATTTTAAATACATATTGCCTATTATAGGCAGGTTGATTTCAAAGGACCAGGCGGCTTACACGTATCTGCCGGAGTCGGTAAAGGCGTTTCCGGATGGATCACTTTTTACAAACATCTTGGATCGGGTTGGGTTCAAAAAAACTTTATGCAAGCCACAAACATTCGGAATCTGTTCCATTTACACAGGCATCAAGTAATCCTACTGGGACTGTTGCTCAGTCTTTCTTCCCCCCTGGTAGGGCAGAATAGCACGGTCATTAACCTTCCCAACTACACAGAGCGATTTCTTCATTATGGCTTTGGAATGGGACTACATACCTCCCGCTATTCTATCCAGTATTCAGATCTTTATAGCGACAAACAACTAGACACCCTCCATTCTATTGTGCCCCACGGTCTCGGTGGCTTTAAAATTGGTTTTATATCCAATATGAGGTTAGCCCAGTACCTTGATTTCCGTGTACTGATCACGGTGGGTTTTTATGAAAACAAACTTATTTACCGGTCGATCACCGGAAACACGCTGGAGGAGCTCGTAGATGCCACGACAGTGGAGTTACCGCTGCTGTTTAAATACCGATCTGTTCGTAGAGACAATATCGGGATGTACCTCATCGGTGGCATCACTCCGACCATCGAAGCCCGAGGCAAAGATGATAAGGCAAATTCGAGGGAAAGACTACTGACAAAGAGCTCCTACCTGGCAATAGAGGCTGGAGTGGGGTTTGACCTGTATTACCCATTGTTCAAATTTGCTCCCGAAATTCGTTATTCATGGGGAATCAGCAATGTTCTTACTGACGATTTAAATAAATACAGCGCCGGCCTAAAAAGGATTTCTCCCCACAACCTTACATTATACATCACATTCGAAGGTGGCCCTTCGTAAACTGATCCTCCTCCCGACATTTCTTCCTTGTCGGTATGTTACCGAGTATCCACTTATTTCTTGGCGTTTTCCAGTTGTTGTTTTTACTTGCCCGAATTAACTAAAACAGGAAATAAACTCATGAAAAAGATAGCCCTTATCACAGGTGCCACGTCCGGCATTGGCAAATCAACAGCTCACTACCTTGCCGACGAATTTTATCTGATCATTTGTGGTCGGCGACTCGACAAGCTGAAGGAGCTTGCTCAAGATCTCCGCAGCCAGACCGACGTACATACCCTAAATTTTGATGTCAGGAACGAAGCTGACGTCAACAAAGCCATTGAATCACTCCCAAAAAACTGGAAGGACATTGACGTATTGATCAATAATGCAGGGAACGCTCACGGCATGGATTTCATTCAGGAAGGTAGCACAAAAGACTGGGATGATATGATTGACATCAACGTGAAAGGCTTGCTTTATGTGAGCAAGGCAATTATTCCCGGTATGGTAGAGCGAAAATCGGGCTTTATTGTGAATATTGGTTCCATTGCAGGCAAAGAAGTTTACCCAAAAGGTAGTGTTTATTGCGCCAGCAAATCGGCAGTTGACGCGATCACTGGTGGCATGAGGCTCGATCTTAATCCATTTGGTATTCGTGTAACAGGTATACACCCTGGACTGGTGGAAACAGAATTTTCAATGGTTCGTTTCAAAGGAGATGAAGAAAAGGCCAAGCAGGTCTACAAAGGAATGAAGCCACTCACAGGAGACGACGTGGCAGATGTCATTAAATATGTGGTCACCCGTCCGGCTCATGTCGTACTTAGCGATATCGTACTACTTCCTACTGCACAGGCTAGCGCCACAATGGTGCAGCGAACCAGCTAAATGTCAGACTCAAATGGAAAAGGCATGAGGAAATTTGCCTTTTCCAGCATCAGCACCTCGTCTTTTGGGTACAGCAATAACAATTGAAATGACTGTGCATGCTTGTGCTCAACCTCCAGCATTACCTGCCTGCAACTGCCACATGGATGTGCAGGCTCAGCACTTTCGGAATTGCCTGGGAAAGCAACCACAGCAAGTTTCTGAACCGCCACTTGAGGATATTGTGAGGAGGCATAAAAGAGGCATACCCTTTCTGCGCAAAGCCCTGAAGGAAAAGCACGATTCTCCTGGTTTGATCCCATCACAGTAAGTCCGTTGGCTAGTAATGCTGCAGCTCCCACTTGAAATTTTGAGTAAGGTGCGTGGGCTGTGAACCTCGCTTCCTTCGCTTGTTCCACAAGCGCTCGATCTTCAGACGAAAGCTCCGACAAGGGCACTATGGTATATTCAATTTCTACTTTTCTTTTCCTTTTCATGTAGCGGTGTTCAGTGGGTAGCATTATACTGATTTATTAGTGAAAAAGTTTTAAAGCCTCCTGCAAATCGGCTAATTTTCGCCCGATTTAACCCAAATGACCAATGAAGAAGCGTATACTATTGCTTGGAGCTGGAAGGTCGTCCCTTTCTCTAATCAACTACCTTATTGAACACAGAACCGGTAATAATTGGGAGATATACATTGGCGATATCGACGTGACCTTTTTGACAGAAAAGTTTGGGTCAATGACAGACGTGCAAATCATATCTTTTGATGTGTTCAACCAGGAGCAAAAAGTAGCTGAAATCACACATGCTGACCTGGTTATTTCTATGTTGCCTGCCAAATTTCACGTGCATGTGGCGGAAGTTTGTGCCGAGCATGGTATTAACATGCTCACTGCTTCCTATGTGACCGATGAAATCAAAAAGCTGGATAAAACATTCCAAGCAAAGGGAGCCATTTGCTTAATGGAGACAGGCCTCGACCCGGGCCTTGATCACATGTCGGCCATGAAAGTACTGGACCGGATCAAAGACAAGGGCTATGACCTACATGCGTTCGAAACCTTTACCGGAGGGCTTTTAGCGCCGTCTAATGAAGATAACCCCTGGCAGTATAAATTTACCTGGAATCCAAGAAATGTTGTATTGGCAGGTCAGGGTATTGTGAAATTTGTTCAGGAAGGAAGACTAAAATACATCCCCTATCACAAAGTATTTCGCCGAACGGAAATCATCCACATCCCAGGCCACGGTTACTTCGAAGGCTATGCCAACAGAGACTCTCTTAAATACATAGATTCCTACGAGCTACAGAATATCCAAACTTTGTACCGTGGCACGCTGAGAAGACCAGGTTTTTGCAAAGGCTGGGATGTGTTTATCCAACTCGGTGCCACCGACGATACCTTCAAAATGGAAAAAGTGGAGGAAATGACTCACCGGCAGTTCATTAACTCGTTTCTTTATTTCAATCCACACGACTCCGTAGAGCTAAAGCTTGCGCACTATCTATCTATCGATATGGAGTCGGAAGAAATGTACAAACTGAAATGGCTGGGCCTTTTCGAAAATGAACTCGTAGGATTAAAGGAAGGTACACCAGCCCAGATTCTGGAACATATACTGAAGAAAAAGTGGACACCTCGCAAGGATGAAAAAGACATGATTGTGATGTGGCACAAGTTTAACTTTAAAGAAGGGGACAACGCCAGAGAAATCCAGGCATTCATGGTGGTGGCTGGTGACGATTCCAATAATACTGCCATGGCCAAAACCGTCGGCTTGCCCCTGGGAGTTGCAGCCAAATTGATTCTAAATGGTGAATTCAAACTGACTGGCGTTCAAATTCCTACCAGACGAGAGATTTACAGGCCGGTTTTAAAAGAGTTGGAAACAATGGGTTTTGAATTCAGTGAGAGAGAAATCGACCTGATGGAGCTGGAAAAAAACTAACTCTCACAGATGAAGATAGTAGGGTCTGAGTAAACGTTCAAAGTCTTCAGAGTAATTACCTTGATGATCGCGAATAACTAGTTCTCTTTGGATGGTCTGGGTTTCCTGTTTGGTGTAGCAGGTAATCATTCTAAATATAGAGCTGCCCGGCTTGTTTCGGATAATGTGATTTTCATCTGGATACAACCCCTTTTGCCTGGCTAACTGAGCGAAAACACCGGCTTCGTAGGCTGGGTACAAAACATAAAACTTCCCGTTTGTATCCAGCAGGCTAATCACAGCCATCAAGAGGTCCCCCATCGACATAGTATAAGTATGCATAGCAAGTCTCCTGCGAACATCATCCGATGGTAGGTAATTGGTGTAAAAAGGAGGGTTAGACACAATCAATCCATATAAAACATCCGCATTGGCAGCATATGATTGAATGGTGTTGTGCACTACCTCTACCCTGCCACTCCACGGACTAGCCGCAACATTCACCTTTGCCTGTTCCGCAGCTTCCTGATCCGCTTCAATGGAAGTGACTTTACCAGTTAGTTTTTGTGCGAGCATCAAGGCAAGTAAGCCGGTGCCTGTCCCTATATCCAAAATTGATACTCCTTGTTCTCCCACTGCAATAGCACCCAAAAGGCAACCCTCGGTGCTTACCTTCATAGCTGCCCCGTCTTGTTCTATCCTGAATTGCTTAAACTGAAAATAGTTATTTCTCATGAGTCGCAAAAATAATTAGAACTATATTGATATTTAATATAATTAAAAAAATATGAATGCATATATATGCTTCTTTAAGCAATACGAATGCAAAAAATACCAATAAATAGGTATATTTTTTTCACCAAATATAAGGTAATTACGCTCAACATTTAGACAAAAAAAGCCCTGGGTTATTGAGCTCCAAAACGGCTGGTCTACATAATACTTTTCAACCGCTAACCTGTATACAATGATTGTGCCGCAAAGAAAAACCAAAAAGGCTCTATCAAAGCAAAAATCCCTTCCTGAAATCAAACCTTCATCGTTAGTTGGCCTTATCACCAACTTCAAAAGAAAAACCTATTTCAGTGGTGATTTGACAAACGCAGAAGCTGAAGTGCAAAAACAAATTTATATGAGAATCACCGACGAAGAATTCATTATCGACCTGGAAAAAAATAACATTCTTGCTGACCTATTCTCACAGAAAGAGATGGCTGCGATGATAAAGGAATTAATTGTCGATCATCTTAAGTTAGAAACTAATTTAAGAATAGCCTGCATGCACCTAAATGAAGTAGAATCTGCCATTTTAAAACTTAAAGCAGTTGGGCATGATGACAAAAAGCTGTCGAGTAAAATGGATCTATCGTTGTCAGCCATTGCGATACACAAACAGAACATATCTAGTAGGTTAAATAAAGCAAGCTTCGACGAAGTACTTGACCACTTGAGGGTTACAGCCCTTTGATTTACCAGTCTAGGTAATCTTGTCTTCGAACCCTTGATCGACTTGCAGTTGCGGAGCTTCAGCACTCTGCACTGCCAGCTCATCGCAGCGTTCGTTCTCAATATTCCCAGCGTGCCCCTTTACCCAGTGAAACTTCACTTTAAAAGGTGAAGCCGCCTTAAGGTATTCCTCCCATAAGTCTTGATTCTTCTTCCCTTTAAAGCCCTTCTTGACCCAGCCATCTAACCATCCCTTCTCAACAGCATTGACCACATATTGAGAATCTGAATAAATATTTACCTCCAGGCCAGGCCTTTTCAAAGCTTGCAAGCCGCGGATCACTGCTAAAAGCTCCATCCGGTTGTTGGTCGTCATTCGAAACCCTTCGCTTAGTTCCTTTCTTAGGTCCTTGTACAAAAGCACTGTGCCGTAGCCTCCTCGCCCAGGGTTGCCTTTTGCAGCACCATCTGTGTACATGATCACTTTCATGCCAACAGATTGGTTTTAAATAGTTTGATAGCGATCGAAAGCAAAATAATCCCGAACACCTTTCGTAGGATATTGAGACCCGCTTTTCCCAATTTACGCTCTAGCCAGTTCGTAGTTTTAAGCACCAGATATACAAATAATAAGTTGACAACCACCCCAACAAGGATGTTTGACAAAAGGTACTCAGCCCGCAATGAAAGCAGTGTCGTCATCGTACCAGCTCCGGCAATCAGAGGAAATGCAATCGGAACAATCGAACTCGAAGTGGCACCTCCTTCAATTTGCTCATGTTTGAAAAATTCGACTCCAAGGATCATTTCGAGACCTATAATAAACATCACCAGTGCTCCGGCGATAGCAAAAGAGCTGATGTCTACGCCAAAAAGTCCTAAGATAGACTCACCCAAAAAAAGGAAACTGATCATAAGTACAGCGGAAGCCAAAGTAGCTTTCTCTGACTGAATATGACCAACTTTCTGCCTCAGTGAAATAATGATAGGAATACTACCTAGAATATCAATAACGGAAAAAAGAATAAGGGTAACGGACAGTATTTCCTTGAAGCTGAACATGTTCAATGCTGAAAAATTTGAAAGTGCGAATTTTGCACGCTGAATCAGCTAATCAAAGTTTTTCTTAAGGAAAGAACGGAGCGATTGAATTTCTTTTTTCTTGATCGATGGAAAGTTAGCAATCCTGAAGGTTGTTTCCTTTAAAGCCCCATACCCGCTCCCAATAGTAAACCCAGCCTCATAGGCCTTTTCAAGCACCTCAGCCACAATCTCCGGCTGAGCCTGCATGGTTAATACCGTGATTGATCTCACAGTTTCATTTTCAACCAAAGGCGTCCATGATTTAAACTTCGGCAAAAAATCCATCCAATCAAGAAATCGGTTTTTAACCTTCTTGCCTACCTCAACAATTGGTTTACGGTCTTCCATTAACCTCCAAAGCAGATAAATCGAGAGAATATTGGGCGTATAGGGCGTTTGATTTTTCTGGCTATTTGAAACAGTAAAATGCAGACTATTGTAATGTGCATTCTCTCCAATTGCACTGGCTTTTTCGACAGCGGCAGGCGACAATACCATGATACCCATACCCGAAGGTAAACCAAAGCCCTTCTGGACAGATGCGAACCAAACATCAGCCATTTGAAAAGGCAAATCCATCGCTGCCATGCTTGAGGTAGCGTCAACTGCAATCAGATGATTGGGGAATTGCCTCCGTAATATTGTCAGCTCTACATCGCTCACCTGGGTACCATTCGAGGTTTCATTTTGGGTGACGCAAATAGTGTCAGTAAGTTCGGGCGGTGAGAGTAGCTTGACAGGCAGCGTGTCTTCAGCATCGAACGACAGTGCGTGCGTCTCAATGCCTAGTTTTCCCGCATATTCGCACCACTTTTTCCCGAAAGCGCCATTGAAGACATGAAGACTGGCATGTTTCGTAAGGCTTTGCGCTACTATTTCCCAGCATTCGGTAGCCGAAGAGGTAAAAACAATTTCGTAATCCGAAGGGATGTTAAGGTTCGCCTTAAGTGCTTTTTTGGTCTTTTTGAACAGCTTCATAAAAGCCTCGCTCCGATGATTTTCGGAGAGAATGCCCTCCATATAGGCATCGTAAAAATATTCTGGCACCTTCGCATTGACCCTCGACGGGCCCGGGTAAAATGAAATACGACTCATTTTCTCTCAAGCAGATATTGAATGCCCAGTTGATATCCTGTAAGGCCTAAACCACTAATAATACCAGCACAATTGCTTGTTAGGTAACTATGATGGCGGAAGGCTTCCCGGGCATAGATGTTGGAAATATGAATTTCTACGACAGGGGACTCTATTGCTGCGATGGCGTCCGCCAAAGCGACAGATGTATGGGTATAGGCACCTGCATTTAACGCTATTCCCTTGTGAGAAAAGCCTACCTTATGCAAGTAGTCGATGAGTTCGCCTTCGTGATTTGACTGAAAGTAGTGCAAGTCAACGGCAGGAAAGGCCTTCTTAAGCTCCTCAAAATAGATTTCAAAAGACTGCGATCCGTAAATACTCTTTTCCCTCACCCCTAGCAAATTGAGATTGGGGCCGTTAACTACGCTGATTTGCATACCTTATTCCCTTTGTTATCTAATTATTTCCTAAAGTAAATGTTCCTTTACTATTGGCAAGTACAATTCTTCTAAATTTACAGCTAATGGCATGGGAACTTCACATCAAGCAATTTAAGAATTACCTGAAACTTGAGCGATCGCTGGCACAAAACTCTATTGATGCGTACTTGCACGACGTTCGACTATTTGCTCAATTTACGGAGATCAAAGAACTTTCCCTGAGTCCGGAAACTACTAAGGCAATACACATCCACGATTTTTTGGAATATGTGAATGAATTGGGACTTGCAGCACATTCTCAGGCCCGTATCATTTCCGGACTAAAATCGTTTTTCAAATTTCTACTGAATGAGGGTGATATTGACAAGGATCCAATGGTTTTGATAGAATCACCAAAACTGGGCCGGAAACTTCCAGACACACTTGATTACAACGAAATAGAACTACTTCTATCAGCCATTGACCTCTCTACACCAGAAGGCATGCGGAACAGGACCATCCTGGAAACACTGTATGGGTCCGGGTTGAGGGTATCAGAATTAGTTGGGCTCAAAAGAGAGAATGTTTTTCTTGACGTAGACTTTCTCAGGGTGCTGGGCAAGGGAAGCAAAGAACGACTTGTGCCGCTTGGCTCGGATGCGAAAAAATACCTGACAATGTACATGAATGAGGTGCGGGTGCATATTCCTATCAAACCCGGAAATGAGTCTTTTGTATTCCTGAACCGACGCGGTACAAAATTGAGCAGAGTCATGGTGTTTATGTTCATCAAAGACCTGGCAGTCAAAATCGGACTTAAGAAGCAGATCAGCCCACACACCTTTCGTCATTCCTTTGCTACACACCTTATCGAAGGCGGAGCCGACTTGAGGGCAGTGCAGGAAATGCTGGGACACGAATCTATTACGACGACGGAGATTTACACCCACCTCGACAGGGACTATCTAAGACAGGTGATCACGCAATATCATCCGAGGAGTTAAAATTTGTTCACTGGTCCTTTGTTACTTTATTTGCGACAAAATCACGCTACATGTACAAGACTCTTCTGAAGCCCCTTTTCTTTCTTATGGCGCCCGAAAAAGCGCACTACTTTGCCATGGGGCTACTTTCTTTTACCTGCCAAATTCCCGGAGGAAAAAAAATTGTATCCCTTCTATTCGGCTATCAGACACCGGGCCTGGAAAAAGAAGTATTTGGAATCAAGTTCCCCAATCCGGTGGGGCTGGCGGCTGGGTTCGATAAGGATGCCCGCTGGGTCGACAGCCTTGATGCGCTAGGCTTTGGGTTCATCGAAATTGGTACCCTGACGCCAAAAGCCCAGGATGGCAATCCAATGCCCCGGCTATTCAGACTTCCGAAAGACGAGGCACTGATTAACCGAATGGGGTTCAACAATCAGGGAGTGGGCGCTGCTGTTGCCAGGCTTAGAAAGCGTAAAACTAAAGTGATCATTGGAGGAAATATTGGCAAAAACAAAGTAACACCTAATGAACAAGCAACAGATGATTACCTCATCAGCTTCGAGCAGCTGTTTGATGTGGTCGATTACTTTGTTGTCAATGTGAGTTCCCCCAACACACCCAACCTTAGAGACCTGCAAGAGAAAGAGCCCCTTAAACAACTACTTTCTACTCTCCAAAAAGTGAACATGGCGAAGCGCTCTCCAAAACCGATTTTGCTTAAAATTGCCCCTGATCTTACTAACAGCCAGCTCGATGATGTGGTAGAAATTGTCACAGAGACTGGAATAGCAGGCATTATTGCTACCAACACCACCATCAGCCGGGAAGGCCTTGAGACCCCAGAAAGTCAAGTGAAGGAAATTGGAGCCGGCGGACTTAGTGGCAAAATACTTCGGACCCGTTCTACCGAAGTCATCCGCTACCTACATGATAAAACGAAAGGGGCCGTTCCCATCGTCGGTGTTGGCGGTATCTCAACGGCATTCGATGCCAGAGAAAAACTGGAAGCAGGTGCTTCTTTGGTGCAGGTATATAGTGGCTTCATCTATCAAGGCCCAGCCATCGTTAAAAATATCCTGAAAGGCTTATAAACACACACGTCAAAAAAGCCCACATGGTTAGGCACTTGGCTTTGAGCTGAGAATCTCCTGAGTCTTTCGTTGAAATGCTGCGGAGGTATCACTATTTTTGGGACTAATTTACTCATTCCGGGAGACCCTCCTACATGGCAAAAAATACTTTTAAGACCAATAACTTTAAAAAAGAAGAACCTGCGAAGGAAAAGACTTCCCTTCCAAATATTTTCAAAGACAAAAGGACCCATCTTGTCTTCGGTTTCTTTTTGCTCATTTTATCTATTTTCCTTTTCATTTCATTTATTTCCTACCTTTTTTCAGGAAAGGCCGACCAAAGTGTGGTCGAGTCATTTATGGATACAGGCATCCGTGCTTCGGGATCTGAAATCAGGAACTTATTAGGCTTGCTTGGAGCAGTCACTTCCCATTACTTTATTTTCAAGTGGTTTGGCATATCCTGCCTTCTGGTGCCTCCATTCCTTTTCATTATTGGTTTCAAAGTGGTTTTCGGAAAAACACTTTTGCCACCATTGCGTGTTCTTTCATTTTCATTGTTTTTTATCTTTTGGATCAGTCTCCTGCTAGGCTTCTTTTTACTTTCCAGCAACGAAATTTCTGAATTTGGATTCCTCAGTGGTGGAATAGGCTACGAGCTGGCATTGATATTCAACGAATTTATGGGCTGGGGCACCTTCCTGTTTTTGGTCTTTTCCTTCCTTGCATTCAATATCTACTATTTCAACATCACTAAACTGTTTACTGAAACTCCCCTTCAAGCTTCCGAAGAGGTAGCATCGGCAGATCAACCTGGCGAAGAAGTGGAAAGTATAGCACAAGTAGATGAGGAAGAAGAACTGAATTCCTGGACAGTTTCTGACAAAAAAGAAGATGAACCTGTGGAATTGTCAATAAAAACGGACAAAAAACAACCAGAGTCCAAAACAGACGTGCCCCTCGAGTTATTAAACGAGGAAGACCTGGAAGCAGAAAACGAAGTAGACAAAGCACTGAAAAAAATACTTGGTGATGCTCAAAAGCCGTCTGTGGCCGACGAAGTATCACTGGAAGTAGAAGAAGTAGAAGAAGAAGTGGTAGATGGCAAACTGGCCAATTACGATCCTACATTGGACCTGCCCAAATACAAGTATCCCACCCCTGATTTGCTTAACGATTATCCTGACAATAAAGTAAAGGTTACCAAAGAAGAGCTGGAAGCCAACAAAGACAAAATTGTCGAGACGCTTACCAATTTCAAAATTGGCATTTCCAGCATCAAAGCCACGATCGGCCCTACAGTAACACTGTATGAAATTGTCCCTGATGCTGGTGTGAAAATTTCGAAAATCAAGAACCTTGAGGATGATATTGCATTAAGCCTTGCCGCGCTTGGAATTAGAATAATCGCCCCTATCCCTGGCCGTGGTACTATTGGAATTGAAGTCCCCAATAAAAACAGGGAAATGGTGGACATGAAGTCGGTAATCATGACTGAAAAGTTCATGAAAAGCGACAAAGAGCTGCCAGTCGTTTTGGGTAAAACCATTTCCAACGAAGTGTTTGTGCTCGACCTTGCCAAAATGCCCCACATGCTGATGGCAGGAGCCACTGGTCAGGGTAAGTCGGTAGGCATCAACGTGCTACTTACTTCATTGATTTACAAAAAGCACCCGTCGCAACTTAAATTTGTGCTGGTAGATCCGAAGAAGGTGGAATTAACACTATTCAACACCATTGAAAGACACTTCTTGGCAAAGTTACCCAACAGTGAAGAGGCCATCATCACCGACACAAAGAAAGTGATCTTCACGCTGAACTCTCTTTGTATTGAAATGGACCAGCGTTACGACCTATTGAAAGATGCTGCATGCCGTAACATCAAAGAATACAACGGCAAGTTCGTCAATAGGAAATTGCTCCCCACCAAAGGCCACAGGTTCTTGCCTTATATCGTGGTAGTAATAGACGAATTAGCTGATTTGATGATGACAGCAGGAAAGGAGATAGAAACACCAATTGCGCGACTTGCTCAGCTGGCCAGGGCCATTGGCATTCACTTGGTGGTAGCTACACAGCGCCCTTCTGTTAACGTAATTACAGGCGTAATCAAAGCTAACTTTCCCGCAAGACTTTCGTTCAGGGTAGCTTCTAAAATTGACTCGCGCACGATTCTAGATGCTGGTGGCGCAGACCAGTTGGTAGGCATGGGTGACATGCTGCTATCGACAGGAAGTGATATAATAAGGCTTCAGTGTGCCTTTGTTGACACGCCAGAAGTTGAAAGAGTGTGCGAATTTATTGCCGAACAAAGAGGCTATGACACTGCCTACATTCTCCCTGAGTTTGATGGCGACGAAGGTGGTGAAAGTGGCGTCGGAGAAGTTGACCTTTCTGACAGAGATGCTTTGTTCGATGAAGCGGCTAAGCTTATTGTGATGCACCAACAAGGCAGTACGTCGCTCATTCAAAGAAAAATGAAATTAGGATATAACCGGGCAGGAAGACTCATCGATCAGTTGGAAGCGGCTGGGATTGTTGGTTCATTCGAAGGTAGCAAGGCCAGGGAAGTACTTGTAAAGGATGAAATGGAGCTTGAATTTATCTTAAAAGGTCTCGATAATTAAAACTGGCACCAATCTTGGTTGAAATTAGGTAGCACCTCTGTAAATCAGACCATTCACTTTGTGAATCAAAACAATGGTCAGATAAAAGATGTAGTTTTACAAGTTGAAAATGATAGTTTAAATAACAAAAAATGAAATTAAAAGGAGCATTGAGTTTGTTGGCGATGGTGTTTGTCACTTTTGTATACGCACAGCAAGACCCGGCTGCAAGAGAGATTCTTGACGCCATGAGCAACAAATACCGTAACGTAGCAGCATTTACCGCCGACTTTACCTATACATTGGAAAATCCTCAAGAGAACCTAAATGAGGCCTTTAAAGGAAATATTACTGTAAAAGGAACAAAATTCAAACTTGGCCTGGAAGAACAGGAGATTATCAATGACGGTACTGATGTGTGGACTTACCTAAAAGAAGTGAACGAAGTAACTATTAACACCTACAGCCCCGACGACGCTGAAATCAACCTGAACAACATATTCGATTTATATAAAACAGGATATAAGTACCTTGTTGTTGACGATATGACAACAGCGGCTGTTAAAACAGTAGACCTGGTGCCTGACGACAAAAACCTTAATTATTTTAAAATCAGAATGTCGATAAGCGCCAACAATGCCCTTAATAGTTTTAAAATTTTTGATAAATCAGGTAACCGTTACACCTACTCAATCAACAAGTTCACTGAGAGACCTTCACTTACTGACCAGGAATTTGTTTTTGACATGGCGGCTCACGCAGGCGTAGAAGTGATCGACTTCAGATAAGCTCAAAAAATTGAATAGGTTCGAATAGACATTGCAAAAGGATAACAAAAAAAGGCCAGTCGGAATTTCTTCCGACTGGCCTTTTTTATAGTTCATAGGTACTAGATTACCTCACGCTTATACCAAAGCCAGCAGAAAGTGTATTAAACTTCTGCACTGTATAGTCAGCATGTAACGTAATAACTGCTAGCTTCAACCGCATTCCAATTGTTGCTCTTGGACCACCGGTTGTGAGATTAATATCCACTGGGTTGGTGCCAAGTGAAATCTCCTGGCTGTTTCCAAATGAGTCTTGGCCTTCGATGCGGTACTCACCTTCCATTTTCAAAATGGATTTGATGCTATTAAAGCCCACGCCGCCATACACTGTCAACACAGACAATTTTTTAGATATCAGTACCTGAGTTGTGAACGCCGAAGTACCAATGACACCTGTTCCATCATCAGAAAAATCAGGGTTTGTTAAGTCAACACTTGCTTCAAATTTAGTATAACCAAGAAGTACCGACATATCGAATGGCGCCACCTTTAAGCCTGGAATCCACTGCTTGAAATCATGCATCACACCAACGCCCCACAAAGACATACTAAAATCATCTGTCTCAATTCTTGGCAATAACCGAACCTTCAAATCAGTTCCTTTTGGTAATCCAATACCTAGTTGCGCCACCGGAACTGGAACAGCTGGCAAATCGATACTTGGAGGCGCATCAAACGTGGCAGAGGTAGTATAAGTCGTTCCTTGAAAGTCTCTGCTAGCGTTTACAGATAACTGCGTATTATTTGAAGGTCCAAAGATAGTTGGCACATCGCCGTCTGCCGTAATGGTGCTTGTGCCTACCAGCTCAAAAAACTTCGACTCATCTGGAATTGTCACCAAATTAGCAGTTACTGTTAAGTCAAATCCAGGAAACTTATGAGGTGCAGCAGTATTGTACCATCCATTTGCGATACCGTGTCCGAAAGCGCTAAATGCTGGATCTAGATAATTTCCGATAACAACCTCAGCATCCTGGGGATCTGCCTGCAACAGGCTTGAAAAATCCTGGGCATTGGACCTTGTCGGGACAAGAATGGCCATCGACATAGCGAGTGCCAGACAACTAAAAACTTTTGTAAAAACTGACTTCATACTCTTTATGATTTAGATTGGTTCTATAATATTCTTTCACTCTTGAGTGCAATTTTAATCAATTCATTGAATGATTCTGCAATATATATGCAAAATTGATTTACGTAGCTTCCCTTTCAATCCCTTGTATGGGGTATTTGCCAGATTTTGGGCAAATTCGAAAACTTGTTTGACCGGGAATGATTATGACATCGCAACTGGTGATGGAGGCTTTTTTACTTAATTTGCGGCATGATTCATTTCCTTTATCGATCAGGGATTCAATTGTACTTTTTGCTCATAAGGGTGGCGGCTCTTGTGAACCCCAAAGCAGCACTTTTTTATAAAGGGAGGAAGCGTTTGTTCGAAAATATGGAATCGAATTTACCAATGAGTGATCAACCTCTCGTTTGGTTTCATGCAGCATCACTTGGAGAGTTCGAACAAGGTCGCCCGGTGATCGAAGAGCTGAAAAACAGACTGCCAAATGTAAGAATACTGCTCACCTTCTTCTCACCTTCTGGTTTTGAAGTAAGAAAAGGGTATCCCATGGTTGACTATATCTGTTATTTGCCCATTGAGTCCGCCACAAACGTTAAAAAGTTCTATGATTTAACAAAACCATCCCTGGCCATCTTTATTAAATATGAATTCTGGAAGCAATACATAGATGTGGCTCATCAGCGTGGCATACCCATGCTGTCTATATCATGTATTTTTCTCGAGCCTATGTTTTATTTTAAGAACTATGGGCAATTTATGGTGGAATCATTACGGCACATACAACACTTTTTTGTTCAAAACGGGGCAAGTAAAGACCTGCTTAAAAAAATCGAAATCAGTAGTGCAACTGTAGCTGGCGACACACGATTTGATCGCGTAGCAGCCGTAAAAAACCAGGCTAGAAAAATTGAAATTGCCGCTGCTTTCAAAGACAACGAACTTACCATCGTTTTGGGAAGTGTGTGGGAAAGCGACATGAAAGTTTTGTTCCCTATTCTCAACAAGCTAGGAGAAAAAATAAAATTGATCGTTGCTCCGCACCAAATTGAAGAGAGTTTTCTTAAGAAACTAGAAACTTCATTCCGACACCAAGCCATCAGGTTTTCAAATGCCACTATTGAAAATGCTGCTGGGTGTCGAATGCTCCTAATTGACAATATTGGTATGCTATCTTCTTTGTACGGATATGGTGAAATTGCCTTCGTAGGAGGAGGATTCAGAGGGGGATTGCACAACACGCTGGAACCAGCTGCTTTTGGCATTCCCGTTCTTTGGGGAGACCATAAGGAAAATAATCGTTTCCAGGAGTTGCAAGGACTTGTTGATGCTGGTGGCGGCATACCAATCACTTCCACAGTACAAGCTAGTGAAATCATTAGCAGCCTGGTGTCCGACCAGGCGATTCGCGAACAAAAGGGGAAAGCTGCAGGCACTTACGTGCAAAACAACATCGGCGCCACAACAATGATTGTAGATTACATAACCAGGGAACTTTCAAGCAATGAAAGGTAGAGTCATCAAATCGACCGGGTCATGGTATACGGTGCTGCTAACTAACAGAGAGACGGTCAACTGCCGGTTGCGGGGCAAGCTAAAGCTTGATGATAAAAAAGTCACCAACCCCATCACCGTTGGTGATTGGGTGGAGGTTATTAAAGAACCCAGCTCTGACGTAGAATTCATTATTGAAAGCATCTATCAGAGAGAGAACTATATCATCAGAAAATCGCCGAAAAAAATGGCGTATGGTCACCTACTGGCATCAAATATCGACCTGGCGGTACTGGTGGCATCTGTTGTGTATCCGAAAACTTCCAGCGGTTTTATTGATCGATTTTTGGTAACAGCCGAAGCATACAGGATTCCAGCGCTCATACTATTTAATAAAAAGGATCTTTGGGACGACGAGAGTTTGATGGTGGTGAATGAATTGGCCAATATGTATGAATCGATAGGGTATCAAACGTTGATATTATCTTCCTTTGACCTTTCCGATATCGACAAACTCAAAAAACTTATCAGCGGAAAGACGACGCTCTTTTCGGGACATTCTGGAGTGGGTAAGTCGACGCTTCTGAATCAGCTGACGGGAAATGCTTCGCAAAAGACCGGAGAAGTATCTGATTTTGCGAACAAGGGAGTGCATACTACCACCTTTGCGGAAATGTTTGAAATCGCAGAAAACACTTTTGTGATTGATACACCAGGAATCAAGGAATTGGCACTGGCTGAAGTAGAGGAGGAAGAACTGAGTCACTATTTTCCGGAAATGCGTGCGCTCATTGGGCGGTGCAAATTTCATAATTGTTCTCATACCCATGAACCAGGATGTGCTATAGTCGAAGCGCTAAACGAGGGTAAGGTGCCAGCTAGTCGCTATCATAGCTACTTGTCGATGTTTGACGACGAGGATAACAGAAGATAGTTGAATAAAAATCAAAAGACAGATGAAGGTACGGGTAGGAATGCGGTCGATTGAACATGAAGTGAGTGGCGAAACCTTCGTTGGCAGAAACGAAGTACTTGTTAGAAAGCACGATGACCTAACCTCAAAAAGAGTTTGGGGTAAAGAAGGTTTTACCCTTAAAAAATTCCTTCCAATTGGCACTTTTTTACAGTTTCACCAGGGGGTTGAGGAGCTTTTCAGAAAATGCATGCAAAAAGCAGGTATTGATGTCGACGCAAAATTTAACATAGCTAACTACCACAAGCTGGTCAAAAACAATCCTGAGCTGCATGAAAGAGTCGTCGAGCAAACTAAGCTATTGCAGTGGTACCATCTACCCATCCATATTTCCATCATCGAGGAGGCAATTTCGGAGATAGTATCGATCCCTGTAAAGACGTTGAACCCACTCACCGGGGAAAGGACGTTTCAAATAAGTGTGGTCAGGCCCGGACAACCAGACCATCAGCCCTTGCATCGAGATGCCTGGCAGGAAAATAATAATGATACGCTCAATATCTATGTTCCGATTGCAGGTAGCAATAAAAAATCGTCGCTGGTTATAGCGCCCGGCTCACACTTTTGGCCCGAACATCGACTCACAAGGACTAAAAACGGAGCTGAAATGAACGGTATAAAGTTTGATCTGCCCGGACTTATTGAATCTGAATTGCCCTTGACACTTCAAAGACCGAATCCGGGCATGAACCACGTATTGGTCTTTTCTCCTTATTTGATCCACGGAGGGTCTGCCAATCAAAACAAAAACACAACCAGAATTTCACTTGAAATGAGATTTTGGCGCAAAAACGCTAAAAAATAGCCAGTGATACGTGGTTCTTAGCCACCTCAGGTCTATTTTTTGATCGTTCAATATTTCGAGCAACCAGTATAGAAAACCCGGCTCTCCATAGTCCTTCAGAAGCTTAAGGAATAGCTTAGCCTCCTTATGCTTAGCACTAAAAAATGCCTGTCTTGCCTCATACCTTAGCCTTTTTACCAACGCATCTTCCTCCGCTTTCGATCGATTCATTGCCTCAATTTTGAGACAAACCAAATAAGTGCTTCGTAATTGAGTATCTCCGACAGCGTATTGCCTTGTCGACAATGAAGCTTTGTGTTTTCTGATCTTGATCTGAACTTCAGGCTGGTAGGCGTACTGATATTCCCTTGAAGACCTTACCCAGAAGTCAAAATCTTCATAGGCCAAACTTTCATCATATCCCCCAAGCGCTAGCATCACGCTTCTTCTGAACATCATGGTGGGTGGGGCAATGAAATAAGTTAAAATCAAATCCCTGTAGATATCTCCCTGGGGAGGCTTTGTGTCGGAAGAAAAATGGCTCTTAATAAAACTGCCATTTTCGTCTATATAGCTAGCATTCGAATAGGTGACACCTACTTGATCGGGCAAAGATTGAAAAAAAGCCACCCTATTGGCGATGCTGTCAGGAAATAAAACATCGTCACCTGCCAAATCGACTACGAAATCTCCTGTTGCCATCGATAAACCTCGGTTAAAGGCTGCGCAATTGCCCAGGTTTCGATCATTGGCAATGAACAGCACCTCTGGTCGCTCTGCAAGTTGGGTATGTATAATGCTCCTGCTATCGTCTGTGCTACAGTCGTCGACAACAATGACCTGGATGTTTCCATAGCTTTGACCAAACACCGACTGCAGCGTCTCAGCGATGAATTTTTCCTGATTGTAACAAAGAATAATGATGGAAACGGTGCTCAAACCTTTTTTTGACAATACATTATACTATCGAAATTAGCACCTTTAGAAGACAATGTTTGATAATTTTGATCGATTGTTCTTTCCGGCATTAGATAAGCATGAGGTTTTTTCGTTTTCTCTTTAAGATTCCATTTACCCTGACCACCATCGACTTTGACAAAAGGTGGGAGGGTGATGTGCCTGGTTTGTCAGCAGAAGAAGTTAAGCAGCTTCAAAAACGCTACCCTATCAAGACAAAGAAACGGTTGATCAACAAAATACCCTTCCTTTTCTCGATAGCTCAAAACATTTCTGTGCTTAAATCCTGCATTTTCTGCAAGCCCACCATTATCCCCAACGAGCACAAAGGGGTTGCCTATGTGCGCATACATAAATCCGGCAGCTCCTCACTTGTGTCGGCGTTGTTTTCTGAGACGGCCAGCTACAAGCAGTCGTTAGACGCTGTAGAGTGGGCCGCTTACCACTACTACCAGCAAAAGCCTGGCCTTGATAAAGAAAATTTCAGCTATTTCACAGTGGTGCGCAACCCTTTTGCCAGGCTTGTATCTGCCTACCTCAATAGCTACTTTGAAGGAGATTCATTTCACTATGTCTACGGCTGTTATCTATTTGGTATTTTCAGAAAAAGCTTCACCTTTTCACAGTTCGTTGAATGTGTGTCTCTTATCCCAGCCCCGTTTCTGTTGGATCATATCAAACCGCAGACAGCAGTGCTGAACTACTTAAAGATCGAAGGTTTGAAAATTTTTAAGTTGGAGGATGGAAACGATCAAATAGGAGAATTTTTAGGGCTTGATAAAACTTCGTTCAAGCAATTAAATACCAGCCCTGCCTACGATTACCGGGATTTCTATGATCAGGGCTCATTGGAAAAGGCTGCCAAGGTTTATGCAGCCGATATCGAAGCCTTTGGCTACACAAAAGAGCTGGAAGATTTGAAAGCTTATGTAGCTATCAGGAATGACTTACAATAGATGCCTGCCACTTTACAAAAGCTTTTGATGTCTGTATATTACCCCATTGCGTTACTTCAACCAAGTATATCGGCCCGTTCTTCAGCCAACAATGATCGATTTTGGAAACAGTCTTCACTCGGAAAAAGGTAAGTAGCACGACAAAAAATATCAGATGAATAAGGAACGTAAAATTTTTTGTATTGGGCTTCCAAGAACTGGCACCACGTCCATCCATCTTGCCTTTCAGTATTTGGGGATTAAAAGCCTTCATTTCCCAAAAGAGTTATGGCAGGATTTACATCACCCGATAACTACAAAATACCAAGCATTTTCTGACACACCATTGTCTCTGCTGTATCCAAAAATCGATAAAGAATTTCCTGGCTCTCTCTTTATACTTTCTACCCGTGAGCGGGCAGCCTGGCTACGAAGCTGCGAATGGATGTTCAGGCATAAAAGTAAAGCATGGGCTTTCCACCAGGCGCCTGCAAAAACCTTCAATCAAGCACTTTTTGGCACGAATGATTTCGATGAAAAACTATTTACCGACACGTACGACCGTTTCCACCGCGACGTAAAGGATTATTTTAAAGACCGTAAGGATATTCTCACCTTCAATCTGGAGGAAGAGTTGAATCCATGGGAAAAGCTGTGTGATTTTCTCCAAACAGGAAAGCCTGGTGTGGAATTTCCACACCATAAGGATTACAGAAATAGGGTGGTCAACAGAATTACCAACTACCTTGAAAGAAGAAAATATAACAACACCAAGCAATGAATATCTTTGTTGTCCCTTCCTGGTACCCAAGCAAAGATGCCCCATATACCGGTATATTTGTGAAAGAGCAAGCCTTGGCACTTGCTAGCTTACATTCAACAAACAACATTGGCATTTCAACCTGGGGATCTCATTTGAATAGTCTATTACTGGAAAAAAGAGAGATCCATCAGCTGATGGCAAGGGTCTATCATGGCAGGAAACTACAAGCAAATGATGCCCAATTTTTTGAGAACTGTGTACAGTATTTTAGCCCGGCATTCACCTGGTCCCGATCCATCCTGAAAGGCAATATAAAAGGCATTATCCAGGCCAACGAACAAAACCTGAAGCGTTTCACTGCAAAATTTGGGGCACCAGATGTCCTGCATGCTCACACCGCCTATCCGGGCGGCTATGTAGCAATGGCCCTGTCGCAAAAGCATGGCATTCCCTTTGTCATAACGGAACACATGAGCCCTTTCCCGTTCAAGACATTTGACGATCATGGGAAGCTACACCCGGTCATTAAGGAGGCTTACCACCATTCATGCAAAAACATTGCTGTTTCGCAAACGCTAAGAAAGACGATGGAGCAAAAAGGAGTTCCAAATTTGGTGGTGATTAACAACCTGACCGATGAACTTTTCTTCTCCCCTTCTCAGCTACACAAACCCCATTCAACGATCAGGCATTTTGCCTTTATTGGCAGAATGGAAGACCAAAAAGGCGTTAAGTACCTACTCGAAGCCGCTGCCGGGCTTAAAAAATCGGGTCAGCTCTTCCGGCTAACGATGGGAGGCGACGGACCTCTAATGGAAAACCTTCAGCAATTGGCCGAAAAGCTGGACATTAAAGCTGAGGTAAGTTGGCTGGGTAGGCTGAGCCGGGAGGAAGTAAAAGCAACACTTCAAACATGCGATGCTTTTGTTCTACCCAGCCTTCACGAAAATCACCCGCTCGTTCTTTTGGAAGCGATGGCCATGGGAAAGCCGATTATTGCTACTCGCTGCGGTGGTTCAGAAGAAATAGTGGCCACGCAGGCAGGGGTGATTGTAGAGCCTGGCAATGCTGCTATGTTGGCAGAAGCTATGAAAGCGATGATTGAAGGGAGCAAACAGTACTCTTCCGATGCAATTCGACAGCACTTTCTTGATCACTTCTCAAGAAAAGTAATCATTCAACAATTAGAAAGCGTTTACATGGCAGCTGCCAGCGGAAAATTAAGGTCGAACATAGTAAGCTAATGAACCTTGCTGCCCTCCCATTCTTTCCTTGAAGGTGCAAAGCCCTTTTTGTGGCACTCCAGCGATCGATGTTCTTCCTAAATCCAACAACTTGTAGTTTTTTGCATAGGCCCATTGATAAAGCCCTGCCAGCAGCATCACCATTGGACTGCTGCTGCTATAGGCTTTTGCAGTTGCAGGCAGAAAATAATAGAGCACCTCGTCTGAAACGTGAGTAGTGATACAAGCTGCAATCAATTCTCCTTTGTCTCTGACGCTAAACAGCCGGTACACCCCAGGCAAGTTCTCAACTGACTTGTTGATATGTGCCAGTGTGATATTCAGCGGAATACCTTGTTCGAGCCTGCACAACTCAATAAAAGCGAAGATAGCTGGCATTTCCTGAATCGGTTCCTCTGCAAATACATAGCTAGCTTTTTCGCACTTCTCAAGTCGTCGAACCTGGCTCTTATGCATTTTTGATCCTAGCGAACTGGCGTCCAGTGCTACGAAGTGTTGAATATCGTTGTAACGAGCGACAAGCCCTTGTTCCTGAAGTAAATCCCTGAAACAAGCGCTAAGTGTTTGCGGATAGTTGACGAAAGGCAATGTAAATTCAAGAGCTACTCCGTTTGACTCCAAAAAAATGGCAGAGACTAGCAATTGAAGCTCATTTTTACCGACAGCATCACCAACCGACACACCACCAAATGGACTTCGGGGCAAATTACTCCACAACTCCTTCGTGACATAGAAATGGATGATAGCATGAATTTGGCCGTTCGCTTCTAAAGTAAACGTTACAAACCCTCCCTCAGGAAACTGATTTTCTACAAAGGCCAATGAGTGAAAGAGCAAAGGAGTAAAACTCCATTGCCGTTCTTCCAGTCCTTTCCCGTCTTTATAAACAACAACTTCCATATGCAATGGCTAGTACCTGCCTTTCTTTTCCTATCCTGCTGAGGGCAATACTAAACAAAAATAAGGTTCAGGTCACAATACATTTAGAGTTCAACGTTTAGTGTTTAGTTTTGCACCTTAATGAGGCTTTGCTTTATTTATGAAACCAACCATTGGGCTCTATTTTATCCTGTCGTTTTTCTTGTTGCCACATGGGGCAATATCACAGGAAAGGCTGCCTCTTTTTGATAGCAAGAGTAAAACTAAGCTGGTTCAACAATGTGTAGATCGAATTTACAACATGGAATTCGATGAGGCCAGGGTACTCTATGAGGAGGTGAAAATTGCACTGCCAGGGCACCCAGCCATAGATATGATTGATGCTTTTTTCATTTCCTGGCAGGAAATGCCCTTCAATATTTATTCCGATGGCTATAGCAGGCATATAGAGAAACTGAGAGCGGTGATTGAAAAGTCCGAATCCATCCTGGAAAAGGATCCATCAAACCAGGAAGGGATATTTTTCAACATGTCGGCAAGAGGCCTTTTAGCTGAGTACTTTGCAGATGAAGGAAGCTACATGAAAGCCATGAGCGAGGCCAAACAAACCTACGATTTGATCAAAAAAGGTTTTGACCTGACTGAAGAAAACCCAGAGTTTCTTTTTACAGTTGGCCTCTACAACTACTTCAGGGAAACCTATCCCGAACGGCATCCGGTTTACAAACCATTTTTGTGGTTCTTCAAAAGCGGCGACCGGGAGTTAGGATTGAAACAACTGGACCAGGCTTGCAGGCAGGGCGTGCTCACCAAAGTTGAAGCGAACTTGTACACTTCCTATATTTATTTGAGGTATGAAAACGACCCGGAAAATGCACTAAAATACCTTCGAAGGCTCAATAAAGACTACCCGAAAAACCAGTTTTTTCAAACAAAGCTTGCTGAAGCGCTAGTGATGAATAGCCGCTATAAGGAAGCAAGCCCATTGATTGTTGAGCTCATTTCGAGCAATGACGATTACTACTCAATGTCTGGTCACTTGTTTCAAGGTATAGTCGAAGAAAAAAAGAATGGTGATCCACTGCAAGCAAAACAAGAATATCAAAAGGCATTAAAAGAATCGGCCCCTTTCGAGTACAAAGGAGAATACTATAAAAGTCTGGCTCACCTTGGTTTGGGTAAAATATTCCTGAATGAAGGGCAGAAGGGAATCGCCGACGAACATTTCAATCTCGCCATTAAATGGTCCACTACAGAAGATGTAGAGAAAGAAGCTAAACGCTATTTAAAAAATTAGTCCGTGCCTTCCTATTTTTCGCTTGCGGCTCCCTCTGAGGGTTTTTTCAAAGAAAAAGGAAGCAAATTCCTTGCTTTCGCCTACCCTGTAGATGACGAGGAGGAAGTAAAAAACAGACTCGAAGAGCTGAGGAAACAATACTACGATGCCAGGCATTTTTGTTACGCCTATATCATCGGCGCGCAAAGTGAGAAATACCGAGCCAATGATGATGGTGAACCGAACCATAGTGCTGGAGACCCCATTTTGGGACAGATCCGATCGAAAAACCTTACCAATACGCTGGTAGTGGTGGTCAGGTATTTTGGTGGGACCAAGTTGGGTGTTCCTGGGTTGATCAATGCCTATAAAACAGCAGCACGTGAAGCGCTTGAGGTGGCTCAATCTATTGAGATAGCCATCACCGATCAGGTCATTATCGAATTCCCCTACGACAAAACAAGTGATGTTATGAGGCTTTTAAAGGAGTTTGATGTAGCCATTACTGATCAATCGTTCAACGAAGCGTGTACGGTAAAAGGTGCAATCCAACCAGGACTTGGTGAATCATTGGCCGAGAAGTTGTCGTTGGTTGGTATACCTAAGATTCAGGTAATTACATCTGCCTAAAGAATGCTATGGATAGATATAGCCCTTTTCAGTAAGCACTTGATAAATCTCTCTGCAAACCCATGCATCGGTGGCAGCATAGTTCAGTTGGGCTTTGGTTAATTCTACATTTTCCCAATTAGAAGTTTGTTGCGCTTTGTTGATTCTTTTGCCCAAAATCATAGCAGTAAGGTTTCGGGCCCCCATGTTTTCAAACTCCAGGTCTTTAACTACCTCGTTAAGGTCGATAAAAGCATCTGGTTCAAACTTTCTGATTTTGTTGAGATCTACCAAATCATCTCTGAGGGCCACTCCAATTTTTTGGATCGAAGCATCTTCCATCAGGTCATATATTCGATAGTGGGGCCCTACCAGGTTGATCCGGAAAAGAAAAGCTTCTTCCTGAGTGGCAAATTGCACCAGAGCCGTGGGAAAATACTGACCTTTTTTAAAAGCCGGCTTCGTTTCTGTGTCAAAGCCCAGCACTTTTTCTCTGGCCAGGACTGATGTAGCGTCTTTAATATCCGCTTCTGTGGAAATCACATGTATCTTTCCTTCAAACCGAAATTCTGGAAGCTGTAATATTTCGTCTTTAGCAATTTTTTTTTGAAAAGTCATCAAGCTACCGCCTCCTTCTGCTCCTTAAATCGTCTGATCTTTATATTGAATATGGCAAATGCCACTGTCATGAGTGGACTAATGATATTAAAAAAGCAAAAGGGCGCATAAATAAAAGTACTAACGCCCAACACTGAGGCCTGGGTAGCACCACAAGTGTTCCAAGGTACTAGCACCGAGGTCACCGTTCCGCTATCCTCCAGCGTTCTGCTAAGGTTTTCGGGCATAAGCCCTCGTTTCCTGTAGATATCGGCGTACATACGGCCGGGGACTACAATCGCCAGGTACTGATCTGAGGCGGTAACGTTAAAGAATATACAGGTAGCTGCCGTAGAAGTAATGAGTGACCAGGTGGAATGTACTCTCTTGATGATTTCTTCAGCAATTTTCTTCAAAAGCCCTGCTGCTTCCATAATGCCGCCAAAAACCATGGCACATATGATCAGCCAAATGGTGTTCAACATACCAGACATTCCACCAGTTGAAAGCAAATCGTTGACCATGGCATTGTCGGTTACCACACTGATATCTGTATAGAGCGCCTTCATTACCCCGACATACATCTGCCTCCATACCGGGCCTTCAGTCGCTGCCACCTCAAGTATAATATTTGGCTGGAAAGCAAAAGCAAACACAGCACCTAACAAGGTGCCTGCCAGCAAGGCTGGGATCGCAGATACTTTTCTCACGATCATAAATATGACCGCCGCTGGCACTATAAATAACCAGCCATTGATATTGAACTTACTTGTGATTGCGAGTAAGATCGGCTCAATATCGTTCACGCTACCATCTGACGAAGAAAAAAAGCCAATAGCCAGATAAATAATCAAGGTTATGACCAGCGAAGGCACTGTAGTATACACCATGTACCTTATGTGCGTAAACAAATCGGTGCCTGCCATGGCTGGGGCAAGATTGGTCGTATCCGATAATGGAGACATCTTATCGCCAAAATAAGCTCCTGAAATAATTGCACCCGCTACCAGGCCTTCATAGATCCCAAGCGCTTGCCCAATCCCTAGCAAAGCAACCCCCAGGGTAGCAATGGTAGACCAGGAGCTTCCAGTTGCTAGTGAGACAATCGCACTTACAATACAAGCGGCAAATAAGAAAATGGTTGGATTAAGTATTTGAAGTCCATAATAGATCATCGCGGGTACTATGCCACTCAATAGCCAGGTTCCGGCAAGCGCCCCGATGAGCAGCAGGATCAACATCGACGACATGGCGGAGCTAATGCTTTTGACTACTCCATCGAGCATATCATCCCATGACACACCAAGATTGGCCGCCACCAGGGCTGCTACTGCACCAGCCAGGATAAGTACGATCTGATTTGAGCCGTCGAGGGATGCGTCGCCAAAAATGACCACATTGACAGAAAGAAGAACAATAAGAAAAATGATGGGGATGAATGCGTGCCAAAGCGTTGGCTCTTTCGTTTTTTGCATAAAAACGGATTATAGCGATTTAAATGAGCTTTGAAGATAGCAAAAATTCAAAAAGGTGACTTGCTTTTCACCGTGTATTAAATGTTTTGATTAGAATGTTTTGATCATATTGTCAATAGAAGGAAACCTTATTCTTCTAAAAGGGTCGCCAATTCTTCTCCAACCAGTGTGCCAATAGCCACACCCATCCCACCAAGCCGGGCACCTATCACTACATGGTCCGACACCCTTTTGACAATCGGCTCTTTCGTTTTTCCGAATGCCATGATACCTGACCAGTGTTGTTCTAGCTTCGTAGGCACACCAGGCGCAATTACTTCCTGCAACAACCGTTTTAGTTCGGCAAGAATCTTTTCATTGGTGCCAAATTGGGTGGTCGTTTCCCCCTTAAAATCTATATTTCTTCCTCCACCGAGCAAGATCCTATCACCTATGTTTCGGAAATAGTAATAGCCTTGCTGCATGTGAAACACGCCTTCAAACGGCACACTTGCCAATGGCTCAGTAACGAGCACAAGCCCTCTACCGGGGCTAATCTCCAGCTCCGGGAAATAATTTGCAGCAAAGGCATTGGTGCAAAAGGCCACCTTTTTTGCCTGGAAGGTAATTTCTGATTGGGTTGCTGCCGAGACGGCTGAAACCAATACCCGACCACCTGCTTCTTCATGTTGCTTTACCTCGCATCCCGTGATCACATGAATTTTTCTTGACGCAGCTATTTGAAGAAGTTTCCGCATCATTTGTCCCGTATGCAGTTGTCCTTCCAGCGGATTTGCAACCACCGACTTCACGTATTCACCATTGAAGCCAAATTGCTTGCCTAGTTCAGGTGCTACCGTAAATACATCAATGCCAAAAAGTCTTGCCAGGAGCTTATTTACCTTTGGCAGCTCTGGAAGGTAGGAAAGCTCGTTATCCGAAATGACCTCATAACCACCTTTTTGCTCAAATCCAAGGCCAGCATCCCCCACCCTCAGGCGAAGTTTTTGCAAGCCTTCCCACCTCCTTTTAACAAGGGCAAGGCATCCTTCCTCGCCAAGCACTTTGATGTCTTCAACCAACTCGGTAAGGCTACCAAAACAGGCAAACCCTGCATTTTTGGTGCTTGCACCTGAAGGCAACAAGCCTCTTTCCAGCACAAGAATATCGGCATCAGGCGCCTTTTCACGCAAACTCAAAGCTGTGCTAAGGCCTACAATACCACCACCCACTACAATATGGTCCCATTTCTGAAACGACTCACTTTCCCAAAAACTTAATGACATAGGGTGCTAAATTTTACTGAAAACTACACAATCAAAAGCTGGAGGCATACCACTTCTTGACAAATGGAAAGAAAATTCAAAAGGAATACTTATTTTGGAAGTGCATAACCCTAATGATCATTATGAGAAAAATAGATGCTCTTCTTTCGGAATACGGCGAAAGCCACCAAAATAGCACCAATAAGGCCATTCACTGGATTTGTGTGCCTCTTATATTCTTTAGTATTGTAGGCCTCATCTGGTCTATCCCTAACGGGCTGCTTCAGTCCTTCATCAGCGACAGCCCTTTTGTGAACTGGGCCACACTTGCATTGGCACTAACGCTGATCTATTACATCACCCTCTCGATCCCTCTTACTTTTGGCATGCTTGCCGTAGCGGCGGCATGTTGTTTCATTGCCAATTACCTGACACAAAATTTCTCAACCCCACTATGGGCGATATCGCTTGGGATATTTGTGGCAGCCTGGATTGGGCAGTTTTACGGACACAAAGTAGAGGGTAAAAAACCCTCCTTTTTTAAAGATCTTCAGTTTTTGCTCATTGGACCAGCCTGGCTGATGCACTTTATCTACAAGAAATTGGGGATTCCCTATTAGGATAAGGAGATGGCTAATTAGTTGGCACAATCTTTTGATAAATACCTGCCACCTCGCTGCCCATCCTCTCCCAGGATGCTTTCTTTAAGTCCTGACTTTGCGCTTTGGTATAAGCCTTAAGGTAGGCGGGATCTCCTTTTAACTCGCTGATAAAGTTCTTGATAGAAAAGGTATCCCAGGGGTCAAATGTTTTGGCGTGAGTCAGCACCTCAGACACACCCGCTTTAGTGGACAAAACCGTTGGCACCCCAGCACTCACCGACTCAAGTGCCACGATACCAAAGGGATCGGAATTCGAGGTAAGCAAGAAGACATCGGTATTGGCAAAAAAGTTTGGCAGTTTTTTAGCATTTAAGAAACCGGGGAAGCTAAAATAAGGTGCCAGGTTCATTTTGTATACTTTTTCCTTTAGCTCATCAAGCATGTGGCCACTGCCTGCCATGGTAAAACGATAAGAGTCGTCTAATCTCAGAAGCTCTCTGGCTACATCTACAAAATGCTCGGGGCCTTTTTGCCCAACCATTCTGCCCAGGAAGGAGACGTTAAAAGTATTTCGTTTTACTGGTTTAGCTGAAGCAACCTCGAAAAAGCCGTTGTGCACTACATGGATTTTAGAAAGCTTGATGCCGTAATGCTGATGAATCAGTTCCTTGGTTTGATGACTCACTGCAACAACCACGTCGGCTGCTTCGAATCCCTTTCGTTCGATGTCGTATATGTGCTGATTGACATGCACACCCATCCGATCGAACTCGGTGCTATGGCAATGCACGACCAATGGTTTCCCACTGGATGATTTGGCCATGATACCTGCCTGAAAAGTCATCCAGTCATGAGCGTGAATCACATCTGCATCAGATTTGGCTGCCTCTTCCCCAATAATGATGGCATATTTGGCAACTTCATTGAAAAGATCTGGACCGTAGCCACCTTTGAGCTTCTTACGCAAGGGCTCCAGCTTTTCCACTACAACCTTCTTCTCTTTTGTTTCCTTTTGCACTACCTGCTGCTTTACAAACTGAGCTTCGGACAAATACGGCATCAGAAAGGAGCCAATTTCCAACACCTTCACATCTTCCCACCACTCCCTTTCCTCAGTAAGAACTTTCTTCCATTCCACCTCCTCAGCCTCACGTAGCGATACTCTCTTCCAGGTTTTCTTGGCTGTTACTTTTGGTAACACAAAATCAATTGACACATTTTGCTCACTCAGTCCAAGGGCCAGCCCATGACATGCAACGCCTAATCCACCCGAAATTTCTGGCGGATACTCCCACCCTAACATGAGTACTTTCATTCAATTTGATTTATGTCTCAATATAAAAAAGAAAGGATGAGTGTGGTAGTTAACTGAGCAAAAAACGAATTAATTATAGACTATTCTTAGCACTTCTACTTTCACACCTCTTTCCCTCATGAAATTCATCCAAAAAACCTGATGGGCAGAAAGGTGATCGGTGGGCGACTTTACTTCCCAGAAATGATAGTCTTCTGCTCTCCAAACAAAAAGATCGGGCAGACCTGTGCCATTTTCCAGCGGATTTCTGGCTATTTCAAGGGCTATTTCCTTCAGCTGCTCAATCGATAAATATTGAAAAAGCTGCTCCAGGTGCGTCGGCAAATCAGGATGCCAGCCCACCCAGGGGTTTACAATCCCTTCCTTTTCAGCCATTGTTCGCAACACCTTTTCCTTCAACTCCTGTTTGGTCTGAAAATGGCTGATAAACTGATCAAACGCCTGATAGCGGCTTTTCAGGTAGCGCCTGTCCTGCAAGTCGGCTGGCACCCGCTGTAAAGGCTGATGGATAAGCGCCCGCTCCTGGCTATAAAGTTCTTCCCAGAAAACCAGACCAAATAAACTTCGCCAGATATAGTTTTCAGTGTGTGCTCCTTCAAAGCCCTGCTCTCTCAGTGTGATCAGTACATGTGCTTCTATATTGATCGAACCGTCTGGTTTTGGGACTACCAACTCGGGTGCTTCCTTCATCACCCGGGTAGTTGTTAGCACCTGTTTTTGCCCCGAAAGTTTCACCAGCTGATCGCTGGCAAAAAGCCACTCAGAGTGCGTTTCGGGCTCATCAGCGATTCTCTGCAACAATGCTATTGTCTCTTCTTTTTTCTTTAGGGCTGTCAACACCCGCACAAGCCGCTCTCTCGATTCGGGCAACGAATAACGGGAGTAGGTAATAGCCGCCCGTTCCAGCATTTTATTCTGTTCGTACCACTTGCCAGTCCTCATAACGAACTTCTTAACGATCGACTCCGCTACCGGCGAGAGATCCTCAGCCACAAAATCAAGCTGATCGATGGCGTCGTGAATCAGCCCTTCTTCTTCCATGAGAAGTGCTTTTTTTAATGCCCTGTATTGCTGATGCAGATCGAAAAGCTGACTCACTTCCTGGTAGTGGCTGAACTGCGGTTTGAACAGTGCGTCATCGTAGGTCTCAAATTTTGCATTTCCTATGTCCCTGATCACAAACTGAGACATATCGCCCCAGGGATGGCCAAAGAAAAATAGCCTGACCATTTCGAGTTGATCGAGCTTCCCCATTTCAACTACTTCTTCTACGTCAAGCAGCTTATCGCGCATTTTAGGGAGCGTAAAACTTTCGAAAAGCAATAGCAGCAGCTCATCCCTTTTTGCTTTTTTTGCGTCTACCCCAACGCTACCAAGTACTTGCTTTAACTCGCCAACCGAAAACAACCTGACAAAATCGAGTGCATCCCATTCATCGTTGATGGTGGGAGAAGAAATAAATCCTTTTTTGTGTAACTCCTGCCAGGCAGTGGCGGTATCCTTTATCTCGGCGTATATAAGTTTGGAGGGGCGAAAGAAACGGCCCTTTCGGTTGGCCATTCTAATATAAAGGCACTGGCCACTGACACTGAGAGTCCGGAATTCAGATAAAAAATTAGTTTCGAATGGAGTTAAAAATGAGGCATACAATTTTTCAACGTGGGCAAGCACGTACAAGAAATTGTCCAGGTAATAAGTGTCATGAAGGCGAATTGGAGCGGTTCCCATTTTTTTTATTTCGAATCGTGCAACCCTCCGACCAAATTAGACATCTTATAAGCAAAATCAATTCAAATTGAAACGAAGAGAATTAGCGGCCTATCTATTATTCACACTTGCGATCCTGTATTGCATAGTGATCGAGCGCAACCATCTACTCGTGAGCGATACTGGAAAAATTCTTGAGCGTCCATTGCCAGCATTCACTGAACTGATTGTGGACATCCCCTGCCAGGTGCGTGTGCATACACAACGAGTGGGGCAGGGCAAAATTATTGGCGACAATACACTGCTTGACAAACTCAATTTATCGTCAGAAGAAGGTGTGCTCTACATCAAACTCGATGACCCGGAAGCTAAGCATTGGAAAAACTTCCTTTTTAGCCGGTGGGAAAGTGTAACACTCGATATCTACATTCCTTCTGAGCAGCCTCAGTTAGTTGGATCTTCGAAATGGCTGACCTTCAAAGAAAGTGAAGACGATGGCATGACCATCCATTCTTTTGGACTCAGCAGCCTGAGGATTGGTACTGACAGCGTGATGTCAGCGAGTTTTTAAGTACTTACATTCACTTCTAAAGTTTTTACTATTAACTCTTAATCGATAACTTCATAAAGAGTTACTAAACTTTCCTCATAGTTTGAAACCAGCTAACGGACACTAGGTGCCAAAAATATTTGAATATTTCGGGATAATTAATTTTTTTCTATTCAAACGAACATGACCCCATACACGTTCATGCTCAAAAAGGTGAATATGAAACTAAGGCAGAGTTCTTTCTTTTGAATGGAGAAATCATCGAGATAAAATTATCCGCTGTCAAAGGCAGAAAAAACCTCAAAAGTGGTGATTTAAAAGACTTCAAAATGTTCCTATCCAAGTACTCAGAGAAAATAGTCGAAAAATGGGTCGACTTTTTTGTGTATCATAAAAATGTTAGTTTTGAAAAGATTACAACCAAGCTGTCATGATTATCACTGACGACACGAAAGAAAGCAGCCAGGCAATTATTAGCGTTTCTAAGGCGGAATATGTGAACGATTATATCATTCACATTCATTTTAGTGACGGAACCACTCAGATGGTTGATTTCAAAGAATTCCTATCCAATAGCAACCATCCTGCTGTTCAAAAGTATCTTCGAAGGGATTTATTCAAGAAGTTTGAGATCATTGGCGGTAACCTCAACTGGATGGACTATGATCTGATTTTCCCGATTTGGGATTTATATACAGGTAAAATTAGTTGAACTAATTCCCTCTGTAAGCCGCATCTGTCGTTCTTCTCGCCAAATCCTCCAAATCAATTCCCACTATTTCTTTCGTTGCCTTCAAAGATTTTTCAGCCAGGCCCTTAGGCAAACCATCATAGCCACAGTAGGCGCCAAGTATTGCCCCTGTGATGGCCGCCACCGTGTCGTTGTCTCTCCCATAATTCACCACAAACTCCATCGCTTTTTGAAAATCTCCACCGGAATACTCCAGAGCCATCAGGTTAATGAAATGAATTTCACCTGCATGAAAAGGAATAGTCTGTAACCTATCATCCATGAGCTCATAGGCCCTGGTAAGTTGAGCAAAATCTAGTTTCGTGCCTTTGAAGTTTCTGGGCAGCTTTAGGCCAGCCTCAACATCCTCCTCTTTTAGCTGCCTTGCTTTGTAAACAATTTCTTTCGAAGCTGTGTAGCTTGTGTAGGCCAAACGACCTATCAGTCGGCTATTGAAATACCTCAGTGGGTCTACTTCCCTGGTAATCAGAGCGATTTGATCGGGCTTTACCCCTGGTTCCATCGCCTTGGCAACATACGCTGCTGTGAGCCCGGTAATGTCTCGGGCGTATCCATGGTCAAAAATTCCTAATCGATAGGCTTCCGAATACGCTTTACCGGCCTGTCCGGGATAAAAGCCGCCAATTGAAGGAGCGTAAAGCATGCCTGCACAGGCCATTTCGCCTCCGTAAAAGCGGTTGAGTGCATAACTATAGCCATTCAAGTCATCTTCTGCATAAGGCTTGGCCACTTTCGCCCATTCCTGCAGCCAGGTCATGTGCATGAGCTGCCGTTCAAGGGACTCTGGTCCGAAGGCCTCCACATTTTTAACTTTTTGCATTTCTGCCTGGTAAAGGCCAATAATGGTATTGGCAAAAGCCTTATCATCAAGCGAATCGGCCCCGGCCTGGGTGACCAGAAAATTACCTGTTAATAGCTTCCAACGGGTATCATCAGTGGTGCCACCGGCCGCCAGGTTATCTTCCCAGGGGCCCTCGGGAGAACCTTCCCGGGTCAAGGCATCCAAACTATCGACGTAGCCAATTTGTGTTTGGATGGCACTGCGATGCCACATTTCAGTGGGAGCGCCCATGGCATCGCCAATGGCCGAGCCTACCAACATACCCAGCACCTTGTTGTAATAGGCATCTTTGCTTAGTAAGGTGGGCCAATCATCGGAGACTAACTGAGAAGGGGCATTGGGGCCTGGAAAAGTGACGACCTGATTTTCCTGTTGTGGCTGGCAAGCCAAGAAGCCTCCTAAAATGGCTACTCCGACGATAGTCAATAAGCGTTTAATGCTATGCATTTGATCGTATTTTTCTTGACGCTGATACCAATAATTCTCCTTTCTCTTCTAACGACAAATCCAAAGGTAGTTGAGCAAGGCCAATCAAGCGCCTGACAATTTCCATGCCTTCGATTTGCTCAGTGAGTTGACGGTTGGCAGATCCACCATATTGCACCAGCACTTGTTCGATATCTTTGGCAGGTTGTTGTGCCATAAGCAAATGGGCCAACATAACGCCTAAATCGTACTCTGCAGGCCCAAAAAAGCAAAACTCAGGATCAATCACCCTAAACCCTGAAGCTACTCTCAGCCAGCTTCCCGGATAGTAGTCGCCGTGCAGGAGGCTTGGGCCACTAGCCAGGTAAGTGTTTCCCAACTGCGCTATTCCACGTTTTAGTTGCGTGTCTGTTTTATACGTCATCGCCAGCTCCTGCAATCCTGGTTGTATGGTGTCGAGGTCAAAACCATTGTTCTCCATGTACGGATACACAAACAAGTGCTCATGGTTCAGTTTTCTTAGCGCTAAGTTGTCTGGAAACCCTGCTACCGTTGCCCGGTCGAAAGAACTGGTGTGAAGCGCTTTGAGAAACGCTACAGCGGCTTCCAGTTCATCAGCGGCCATTGTTGTTTCCTTCTTGTAGAGAAATGTGTAATCAGCTCCTTTGCCCAAATCTTCCAGCACCAGTATATGTTCATTGGCATCGTAACCTATCACTTTTGGCATGTGTTTCCTCAGCTCGGATACTGGCAAAGTCAGCTTGTAAAACTCCCGTTCCACACCAATTCTTTCGATGGGTGCTGGAATTTGAGGATATTTATTTACAAAATTTCGTGACTGCTTTAGAATCAGGTTTTTGGTATCGCCCACTACCCTCACTACCACATTCATATTGCCTTCTCCTGGCTTTTCAAGTCGCAGCACCTCTTCATACGGCTCCATCCAGTTTTTATCCTGCAGGTATTGAAGCATTTTGCTTCTTGAAATATCAAGGGATAATTCCATCTGACGTTTACGGTTTTAACTAAATAACGCTTATCATCGCAAATTGACTATTTGAAACAAAAGTTGGTACATTAAAAGTCAATTTCTATTCAAATGGTCGCATTGCCAACCAAAATGGCGAAGCAGCCAGGCGTCGGCAGGTTGCGCAGAGGGCTTGGCGCCAGGGGCGTAAGACGCCGGATACGAGCCTTGTCTTGAACCGATGTCGGACCGCTCCTGCTTGTTGGCTGTTGCGGCGACACCTGCAGCAATAAAAAAATGATCTTAACTTAAGGCCTTCAAACTATTTCAAACCGTTTTTTCAATGTCTCAATTCGATACTATCATTTTTGACTTAGGTGGGGTTCTTATAGACTGGAACCCCCGGTACCTTTACAGAAAGCTATTCAAGACTGAAGAAGAAATTACCTGGTTTCTCGACAATATCTGCACCAATGCCTGGAACATGGAACAGGATGGTGGCAGGTCTTTTGCGGAGGCTACAGAATGGCTGGTAGCCAAACACCCTGAATGGGAAGAGCCCATCAGGGCATACTATGGCAGGTTTACCGAAAGCTTTAATGGCGCCATCGAAGGAACGGTGGAAGTTCTGGATCACTTGAAAAATAAAACGGACTATCGACTTTATGCGCTTACCAACTGGTCGGCAGAAAGCTGGCCATACGCTTTGAGCACCTTTCCATTCTTACACTGGTTTGAAGGAATAGTAGTGAGTGGCGTTGAAAAAACCAGAAAGCCCTATCCTGATATTTACCAGATTGTATTCGATCGATACCAGGTAGTTCCTGAAAAAGCCATTTTCATCGATGACGTTCCTCATAATGTAGAAGCAGCAAGTAATTTGGGCATACATGGAATTCAATTCAAGAGTCCAGCTCAGTTGCGAGAGGAACTACAGAAGGCAGGAGTGCTTAGTTAAGAGGTAGATTTTGAAGAAATCAGTTGGCAAATGCCAGTTCGGTTCTTTGAATAGGTGCGTGAACAAAAACCGAGGTGGCCTATCCCTTTTATACCGAAATTTGCTAATGACAATTATCGGAAACTTATTCTGGCGCCAGCATACCCCCAAAAGAAGGAATTTCACTTTTTATATTGGAGCCAACATTCCTTTGCTAATCAGAACATAAAGTAATTGATTATTTCGTGTCCTTCTACACCGGAATTTGGGTTTCCATTGCCTATCATTGTGTCAAATAAATTAGCCCGTCGGCAGGTAGACAGTAAAAAATATTGATCTACTATTATTTATTCTAACCTATAAATTATAACAAATACAATGGAGAGCAACAAGCCAAAAGGATACTACATGAGAATGTATCATCGCTATCTCGGTTTTTTTCTGGCAGGTATCATGGCAGTTTACGCTATAAGCGGCGTGGTCATGATTTTTCGCGACACTGATTTTTTGAAGCAGGAAAAGCAAGTGGTGAGAGAGCTGGCACCTAATTTGGCGGGTGAGGCTTTAGGGACAGCACTGCGGATTAAGAATTTCAAACCTGAAAAAGTGGATGGCGATGTAGTCACTTTCAAAGGAGGAGTGTACAACGGCACCACTGGTCAGGCGACTATCACTGTGAAAGAATTGCCAACAGTGTTGGAGAAAATGACCCACATGCACAAAGCCACCAACAAAGATCCTCTGTTCTATCTCAATATCTTCTTTGGAGCGTCGCTGATGTTCTTTGTAGTGTCCGCCTTCTGGATGTTTTTACCAGGCACAAAGACGTTCAAAAAAGGCTTGTATTTCAGCCTTGGCGGTGTGGCACTTGTACTTTTGATGTTGTTGATCTAGCATAAATTACTCAGCCCAATCACATAAATGTGCGCATTACTAACAAAGCAGCTAAAGCTGGCTAGAGCTGCTTTGTTATGTAATCAAATTGGTTCTTGCTAACATGAAAGACATTCGTCTACCTCTTCTACCTTGTTGCTATTTCTCCAAATAGTATATTACTTGGGAAAAACCAATATCTCATGAAACCAGCCGTGCTTACCTTTATCTTTGCAACCCTCGTTACCTTATCAACTATTGCCCAGCCCAACACCGAGGTGTACTTGTTCGACCTGAATGCCAAGGGTGGCTCGTTTAGCGTCTCTAATCCGATCAATGTTTCAGCCAACCCCGGTCGTTATGACAACCAGCCTTCTTTTTCAAAAAAAACAGGGGAGCTTATGTTTGTCTCGCAAGATGCTACCCCTCAAATCGACATCTTCGTTTACAACCCTGGCAAGGGCACCAAAACCAATTTTTCGAACAACGCTTCCAACGAATATTCTCCTACCCTTACCCCTGATGGTAAGTATTTCTCCTGCATACGGGAAGTAGATGGCACCCAATTGCTATGGAAGTTCCCCCTGAACAAGAAAAGTGACCCCCAAATAGTTGTGCCTGAGCTTGTGATAGGCTACCATGCCTGGCGAGATGACAACACCTTGGTTTCATTTGTGCTTGGCGACCCACAAACGTTGCAAGTTTCTGATCTTATAACAAAAACAAATACGATAGTGGCAACTAACGTTGGTCGGTCGATTCACAATATACCCGGCACTAAGCTTATTAGCTTCATGCAAAACAGGGAAGGCCAGCCAGCACTCATTCAGTCTTTAGACACACAATCTGGCGCTATCGAAACCATTGCGGAGGCATTAACTGACTCACAGGATATGGCATGGACAGCCGATGGAAGGATTTTCATGGGGCAAGGAAGTAAACTTTTCGTTTGGTCACCAGATCAAAAGATATGGACCGAAATAAGTGACCTATCCGCCTCTTTCAAGCTCCACGGCATCACAAGATTGGCCATAAGCCCAAAGGGAGATAAGCTCGCGGTAGTGGTTGAAGAATAAACGAAACTTAGAGCCTGCTACTACGTTTCTATTTCAACTAAGATTTTTTTTCTTCTGTAATTCAAAAACACATGGGGGTACTAATGGTTTATGTTTACTAATAAGAAACTAAACTGTTTAACAGCGCATGAAGCACCCCATTTGGACAAACCTGATAACTGACATCAGGTATTATCAAATCAATAACTTTTTCTCAGCACCCAACTGATTTTTATTTATTTCGTAACAGGATAAGTGGTTTTCCTACATCGTATGACACAATTAATGAAACAAACTTTACTCATAGGACTTTGCCTGATCATTAGCACCTCTTTCTCATTTGCTCAGGAAAAAGTGACCGTTAACGGCTACGTAAAGGACATGGCCAATGGCGAAGATCTTTTTGGAGCCAGCGTATTGGTAAAAGAAATCGGAGACGGAGCCGTGACGAATTTTTATGGATTTTACTCGATCACCCTTCCTCCAGGCACTTATACCCTGGAGTATCGATATGTGGGTTATGAAACGATCGTAAAGACCATAGAATTAACTCAAAACATTCGCATGGATGTTGAGATTGGTTCGGAACAGCAGCAACTGCAGGAAGTAGTGGTAAACGCCGAACGTGAGGACGAGAACGTCACCAGCACAGAAATGAGCGTCGCCAAGCTGGACATGCAAACCATCACCAAAGTTCCGGCCTTTGCAGGGGAGGTTGATGTGCTGAAAACACTTCAACTCCTGCCCGGTGTAAGCACAGTTGGTGAAGGAGCTTCCGGATTCAATGTGCGGGGTGGCTCTGTCGGCCAAAACCTGGTGTTGCTCGACGAAGCGCCGGTGTATAACTCTTCCCACCTTTTAGGGTTCTTCTCTGTTTTTAACCCTGATGCTGTCAAAGACATCAAGCTGTATAAAGGAGCTATGCCAGCCAGGTACGGTGGACGAATTGCCTCTATCCTAGACATTAGAATGAAAGAAGGCAATAACAAATCGTATGATGTAGCAGGTGGCGTGGGTACGGTGTTCAGCAGGTTGGCTGTTGAAGGCCCCATACAAAAGGAAAAGTCATCCTTTATTATTGCTGGACGGCGGTCATACGCTGACGTACTGGCCAAGCCATTTACAGATGTGCTCGACAATGGCGCTCAGCTCTATTTCTACGACCTAACGGTAAAGACCAATTTCAACATCAACGAAAAGAATAGAGTGTTCGCATCAGGCTATTTCGGCAGAGACAAATTCTTATTTGATGCCAATCAGGGCTTCGATTGGGGCAATAAAACGGCTACCATCCGGTGGAACCACCTTTTCAACGATCGTTTGTTTTCTAATTTCACAACGTTCTTCAGCAACTACGACTACTCCCTGGCTTTTGGAGAAGACAACCTGGACAGTTTCAAATGGACCTCGGAAATTTCTACTTACAATTTCAAACCTGAGTTTTCCTATTTCATCAACACCAACAATGAGCTAAGCTTTGGTGGAGATCTTACCGTGTATCAATTCGACCCTGCCAATGCAGTTGGCATAAGCAACGGCGAAGTCAGCAATATCAGCCTCGATAGGAAGTTTGGAATGGAAAGCGCACTATATGTAGGTAACGAACAAAAAGTTTCCAGGGCACTATCGGTCAATTACGGACTAAGACTTTCTTCTTTCAGTTATATGGGGCCAGGTAATTATTTCAGCTTCGACTCACCTGAGCCAGGCGTTCGAAAGAATGTGACCTCAGTCAGTGAAGCTGACGATTTCGAGACCATCAAAACCTATTACAATCTCGAGCCAAGGGCCTCTTTTACTTACGTAATGAACCCCGCAAGCTCTATCAAAGGAAGCTATAACAGAACGGCTCAATACGTCCACCTGATTTCCAATACAGTCGCCAGCAATCCGCTCGACGTTTGGACCCCAAGCACCAATAATATTGAGCCTCAAACCGGGCAGCAGGTTTCACTAGGCTATTTCAGAAACCTCCGCAACAATGCCATCGAAGCATCTGCGGAAGTTTACTACCGTGCTACGAAAAACCAGATTGACTACATAGATGGGGCCGACTTGCTCATTAATCAGTTTCTTGAAGGTGATCTATTGAGCGGAATTGGTCGAGCCTATGGGCTTGAACTTTATGTACAAAAGAAGAAGGGTAAGCTTAATGGCTGGGTAAGCTATACATTGGGAAGAACAGAGTTAAAGGTAGATGGCATCAACAATGGGAATTGGTACGCCACTCGCTACGATCAAACCCATAATGTGAAAGTGGCGGCCTTTTATGACCTAACAAAAAGATTCTCTTTGTCGGCCAATTTCAGTTACATCACCGGAACGCCCACCACCTTCCCTACCGACAGATTCGAATGGCAAGACTTTGTGGTGCCCTATAACTATGGAGACGGTAGAAACAATGTAAGGATACCCGACTATCACAGGCTGGACATAGGCGCAACGCTGAATGGAAAAACAGTAAAGAAGAACGGTAAACCAAGGAAGATTACTGACCAGTTTGTGTTTTCAGTCTACAACGTTTATAGCCGAAGAAATCCATTTTCGATTTATTTCACCCAGGGTGGCGAGCGTCCCGTGATTGGAGAGCCAATACCTACCAAAGCCGTGCAGGTGTCGATCATCGGATCCATTTTCCCTTCTGTTACTTACAACTTCAAGTTTTAACGCAATGAGATTAGCTAACATATATATCATTTTATTGCTGCTGACAGTCACACTTTTCGCCTGTGAAGACGACATTTACCCTGAACTGGCCTTGAGTGAACCAGTGGTTTCAATA
The DNA here is from genome assembly GCA_964351395.1 of uncultured Roseivirgaceae bacterium. Taxonomy (GTDB): domain Bacteria; phylum Bacteroidota; class Bacteroidia; order Cytophagales; family Cyclobacteriaceae; genus Imperialibacter. The sequence goes on along the minus strand of CAYGOF010000009.1, from coordinate 11,810 downwards.
GATGCTTTTGTTACCGGTCAAGAAAAGACCCAAATCATCAAAATAACAAGAACACAGCCCTACTTCGACCAAAACAGGCCTTTAGGAGTTTCTGGGGCGGACGTGACCATTACCAATGACCAGGGCAAGGTATTTACATTCACTGAATCAGAAACCGGAATTGACGGGTGGTACGAATGGGATCCTGCCCAAAGCGATGATTCACTCGGTATTCCTGGTGTTACGTATTCGCTTAAAGTAGTGACTGGAGACGTCACCTATTCATCGACATCGTACACTGGACCGGTTCCTGAAATAGATAGTTTAGTATACAATTTTCAGGAAGGGAACGCATTTGCCGAAGACACCTGGTTCGCAGAAGTGTGGGCACGTGATGTACTGGGACCTGGAAACACTTACTGGATCAGAGGCTGGAAAAACGGATCTTACCTTAATAAACCAACAGAAATTCTGACCGCTTACGATGCCGGTTTCAGCCGAGGATCGGAAGTGGATGGACTGGTTTTCATCACGCCCATCAGAAGTGGGACAGGCATCAACCCTGCCTTTGAAATTGATGAAAACACCAATAAGGCACTTCCTATCTTTGTAGAAGGAGATTCCCTTTATGTAGAGATTCATTCTATTTCCGGAGATACATTTGATTTCCTAAACCTGATGAAAACGGAAATTGACCGGCCGGGTGGCTTTGGTGAGCTGTTCGCAACTCCCATCGATAATGTGCCTACCAATATCATTGCCTCCCAGGCAGGAGTAAAAGTGGTAGGCTGTTTCAATGTGTCGGCAGTAAGCAGCATTGGGAAAAAGTTGATTACAGCCAACGAGACACCGTAATATTACCAGATCTGAGAGCACCCCGGCGTATATTTTTGGCTATATTGACGAGGAGAACAAGTTTGTCATGATCGAAAAAATACAGCTCAGCAGCGGAGAACACATCATCGTACGAACGATTGAAAAAAGCGATGCAGCTGCGCTTATTAATTACTTCAGCAGGTTCTCGGACTTGACCAGGAAGAGGTTTGGCCCACACCCTTTCGACGAAAATACGATCAATACAATTTGCCAGAACCTGGCTTCGGACACCTGTATTAGACTTGGCGCATTTACTGGCGAGCGGTGTGTCGCCTATTGCCTGTTACAACCTGGCATTCTAGAACACGATGCCATTCGCTTGCAGAACTATGGCCTAGAAATTAGCAAGTTCGACTATATGACCTATGCTCCTTCCGTTGATGAATCATACCATGGCACAGGACTAGCTCCTGCGATGTTTCTGCAGCTCGAAAAGAAGGCCATTTCATTCAACGCTACCCACATCATCCTATGGGGAGGCGTCCAGCAGGGTAATCCGCGAGCTGTAAAATTTTACGAAAAAATGGGTTTCATTAAAGTCGGTTCCTTCGATGCAAATGGGGGAGATGATGATATGGTGAAAGAGTTACGTAAATAAGATCTAAACTTGGTGTGTATCCAACATCCTCTATTTTTTTTGTTTTGCCTGTTGCTGAATTTGAGTGCGTTATCACCTCAACATTATTAATCCTCTCTAAAAATTGCCATATTTGAGAACAGAATAAACCAATTCTGTTCCCTCAATCATTTTGATCTAAATTCATTATCGATCCTATGAGAACCTCTTTATCTAAAGCGATTTTTTCACTTATCTTTTTATCCTTCATCCTGCTTAGCGGCAGAAAAGCCGAGGCCCAGTTGATGAACAAGTTGAAGAAAAATCTCACTGAGTCACTGACTGCAGGGCCCGAAGAAAAGGCACGAAACAAACAGACTACCAAAGACACTACTTTTTACAACCTGGCCATTTCACAAGGGTCCAAAGTATCCTTTTTCGACAATAGAGAAGACAATCAGAACGTAGTTTTTGCGCTCTACAAAAACTATGAGAACGATCAGGGTGATAAAATGGTCGACCTTACACGTGCCGAAAAAGTTTTTGACTCCAATAGGAAAGGCAGCGTGGCATTGAATGTGAGCAAATGGAGCGCCCGAATGAACTTCCTCGGGGCGTTAAACTACCTGCTTGACGAGAACTATGGCGGCAGCCTGGCCACGAGCTACCTGAGTGATCAAATTCTTGAAGCTTATGGCGAAAACAATCTTTTTGATATCGTGGAGGTGATCACTTCCACCAACTCACTTGACCTGCTAGAAAAATATGGTCTGGCCAAAACAGTCATGAACATGGCCATACTCCACCACTCGCAAGGGCAGTTTACCGTGGCGAGAACTTACTATGAACAGACTAAAAAACTGATCACTGAAGAAATTAGTCCAAATAGCCAGAGTATGGCAGCCGTGCAAAACAACCTTGCCGTGCTTTACAAAGATCTTGGCCTCTATACTGAAGCAGAAAAAGCCATGGCCGACTGTCTAAGGCTTATGAAGCTTAACGGGTTCGACGACCAAATGGAGTACGCAGTAGCTCTGAATAATGAAGGGATTCTTAGGTTTGAATTGGGAAGAAACGAACAGGCAGTTAGCAGTCTTAACCGGAGCATTGCATTGGCAGCTGATCATATCAACGAAAAGGGAACCGATTTCACTAAGCTCAAAATCAACCTGGCTGTTATCTACCAAAATCAAAAGAAGTATACGGAAGCCGAAACGATCTACAAAGAATTGCTCACACTCAAGGAAAAACGTTTTGGTAAAAGCAGCCCTGACTATGCAGAGATACAAAACCAGCTAGCCAGTCTGTATATGGAATTGGGCCGTACGGATGAGGTAGAAACTTTGTTGCTAAGCGCAGTAGACATTTACAAACAAAAACTCGAAGAGGACCACCCGGCGTATGCAGCCACGCTACGCAACCTGGGCAAATACTATTACTTCAGCGACCAGTACGACAAAGCGACCAGTACATTTGCCGATGTCATTGGCATTTACGAGCGAAACTTTGGCGACAATCACCCCGAATATCTCGGCACACTCGAAAACATAGCTATTACACAATGGAAAAAAGGGGAGATCGATCGGGCAGACTCTACCTTTGAAGCATTGCTTGCTAAACACCTGGAATTGCTTGAGCGATACTTTGGGGCAATGAGTGAGAACGAAAAAGGAAAGTACTGGGACAAGGTGAGGCCATCCTTTCTGGCTTTCTATAATTTCGCAGCGGAGAATAGCTCAAAAAGACCAGCACTTGCTACAAGAATGTATGAAGCACACCTGGCCACCAAAGGCATTCTTCTGAGCAGCTCAGTCAAGCTTCGTCAAAACATACTCAACAGTGGCGATCAGACACTCATTGACACCTACCTTAGCTGGACAGGCGTGAAGGAGTCGCTTGCCAGCTACTATTCACTTTCCAAAGACGAGCTGAAAGAACAAAAAATCAACCTGGATTCCCTGGAATCTTCTGCCAATGGACTGGAGAGAGAACTCAATCAATTGAGCGCTGATTTTTCAGATGCCAACAAACTACCTGCCGTAACGCTTAAAGAAGTAGCTACAAAACTAAAACCAGGAGAAATGGCTGTGGAGATTATCACATATCCCAGCTTTGAAAAGTCCTTTACAGATAACAATAAATATAGTTTTGCTCTAATCAAAAATGGAGCTACTTCGCCTGAGCTGATCACGCTATCGAACGGCAAAGACCTTGAAACAAGGTATGCTAAAGCCTATCGAAACATGGTGACTTTGAAGGTGGAAGATGAAATCACGTATGAGCAATTTTGGAAGCCATTAGCCGCCAAAGTGGCTGGTAGCAAGAAACTATATATGTCGTTGGACGGCGTCTATAACCAAATCAATGTGATCACGCTGAAAGCGGCCGATGGCACATATGTGAAAGACAAGCACGAAATTATACTACTGAACAGCACAAGACAGCTGGCTCAAAATGCTGCAGCCAAAAGCAGCTCCAAAACTACTGTATTGGTAGGTTTTCCGGACTATGGAGCAAAGAGTCAACTGTCCCCGCTACCCGGCACTCAAAAGGAAGTACAAGCGATCAGCGCTCTGGCGAAGACGGCTGGTTCAACTACTGATGTTTACATGCAGGCACAAGCGACGGAAGAAGCGCTGAAAAATAAGATCAAAGATCCAAGAATCCTTCACATCGCTACCCACGGTTTCTTTCTTCAGGATGTGACCGGCAGTGAAGGTGATAAAGTGCTGGGGGTAGAAATCAGCAAAGCCAAAGAAAATCCCCTTCTGCGTTCCGGGCTATTTTTGGCTGGTGCCAATGAAACCGGAAATCTTGAAGGGACGGAAGTTAATAGTGCCGACAATGGCATACTCACTGCCTACGAGGTACTGAACCTGAACCTGGGACAAACCGATATGGTCATACTAAGTGCCTGCGAAACCGGGCTCGGAGAGGTAAAAGGTGGCGAAGGAGTATATGGACTGCAGCGAGCCTTCCAGGTAGCTGGAGCCAGTTCAATTATCATGAGCCTTTGGAAAGTGAATGATGAAGCCACCCAGGAGCTAATGGTTACCTTCTACAAGGAGTTCCTCAAGTCTGGAGACAAGCAAATGGCTTTCGCCAAAGCGCAAAACACCCTTCGCACCAAGTATGCCCAACCCTATTACTGGGGTGCTTTTGTTATGATGAATTGATCCGAACCACATCACCCGAAAATTTAAAGACTCCTCTATCAGGGAGTCTTTTCTTTTTTCCTTCTTTTCCAACCAACAGCACATTTCCTGCCTCTTAAAAAAAATGAAAAGCTATGAAATACTGCTATTTAACAATTGGGATACTCGCCTGCTTGTCAACATGGTCCTGCGATCAGGAACAAGTAATCCCTTCTATCAATGACGGGCAAGGATGGGAGATCAATGCGGATCAATATGTTACTGCCACCACTCAATCAACAGGGGATCCATTTCTAATAAGAAAAGTGGTGCTAGCTGATTCACTGCTCAAAATAACAGTCCAATATGCTGGGGGCTGCGAAAAGCATGATTTTAAATTGGTTTGGGATGGTCAAATAGATTATTCCACGATGCCAGCCCAGGTAACTTTTGCCCTCATCCACGATGGGAATAATGATGGGTGTGACGCCCTCCCAACTGAAGAGTTAGTATTTGATCTCTTTGAAGTAATGAAAGGAAACAGACCCATTGAAGGATTCAATGCGTGGCTTGTAAACGCCTCAACCAACGAGTCGATACCGGCGATTCCTGCATCAATAAATTATGGATGGGCTGTGGAGTTTACCCCGGTTCTATGTGGCGATGGCCTGTGGAGCAACCTTTGGCTCCAAACACTAAGAAATGAGCAGGCAGGTGGTGTGAGATCGTTTCTGCTACAGCCCATCAGAACCTCCGCAGGCGTTGAATTACCTGAAAAAGTAGAAGAGGGTGACAAGTATTACATAGGCGCAACGATCATCGACGACTATGAACCCAACCCGGATATAGCGATTTGTCAAGCTTATCCAGGAAATCACTACAGCATAGAAATCACCTGCCTTCAGCGCTACGAATAAACTTAACTAAGTCTCATGATTGTGAAGAGCATTAAGCTACTGGCTCAATGCTCTTTGTTTCTTTGCTTACCTGAGAATATACAGTTTGCCAAAACCATTTTTGAAAGCTTTATCGGCAGAGGTAGCCCGATGGTTCAACGACTCTCCGTTCATTCGAAGCATGACCCGGTAGAGGTACACCCCATTGGCCAGCTGGTCGCCAAACTCATCTGTTCCGTCCCAGGCATACGCTGTAATGTTGTTCCCTATTCTTATCGGCCCCACTTCATCCTGGGTAATCTCTCTCACCACTCGACCCGAAACAGACATAATTTGTATTTTCAGCTGATCAGGAACTTCGGCGCCGGTCAGAGTAAAAACAAACCTGGTATTGCTGCTGAAGGGGTTAGGGTATGGATAAAAATTCGTAACTGTTGATTCATTCACTACCTCAAAGCTGATCTCGTATGGCTCGGTACCAGCCTGGTTGCCACTCACATCTGCAGCAATTACTCGCATAGCGTAAACGCCATCTTCAAGTGGCCCTGGTCTGTATTCGATATTGAATTCCTTTTTTTCAACGTTAGCAGACCATGTCATTTTGCCTCCGGAAAACGCTTCACGTTCAAAAATACACTCCTCACAAGGTGCTTTCAGGTACACTTCAATTCCAATAGTGTCTTGCTTTTGAAGGTATTCGTAGTCATCATACAGCCTCATCTTTACCATCGGATTGGGCGACACAATGTCCCCATTGAGGATATAAGTCCCATCAAATGTCACATCAAGCAGCGGATTAACATTGTCTGACTTCACTTCCAGGTAATCAATGAAATTAAGTTGGTTGTTATTGACTATCATTTCGGCTTCATTGGCCTTTACCAGTGTCCTCAGGCTTTTCACTCCGTCAGTTCCCAGGGTCGCCAACGGAATACTGAATTGGATAGAGTCGCCGGTAGATGGTGGGGCGATGGTCAGGTTAAATTCCTGCCGAGCATTACTTTCTTCAGATATCAGTTGGTACCTGACCGACAATGAATCGGTGAAATCAATCGGTGACATATTGAAAAACGAAAATGGTACTGACACTTCTACTCCTTCGTTCACTGAATTAGTCATTCCTTTTCTGGCCATCGGATCACTAGTCAGTAAAATGCCTTCAGGGAGCTGCGAGAAAGTGATTACCCATTTTTTTAGCTGAGCCGGCACAAGGTTAGCTTCGTCGGAAGTATTAAAGACTAGCTGAAGGTAGGGGTAGGTAGCTGCATCAACGGTAGTTAAATCCAGTGTAAGTGAATTTATATTGTTGAAAATAAGGTCTTTGCCTCCATCATTCCTGAGGCCAAATACATCGATGTTAAAATTACCTGCCGTTTGGGATGGAGAAAGTTTTACTTCCTGGTGAAGTGTGCCCCAAGATTTTGCCGGGCCTATTCTGGCAGATGTAACACTGCCGCTAAAAAATTTACCTTCCACAACATCGTTAAGCACTAATTTCTGTTCGGTCAAAGGTGCTGAACTGCCGTCAGAGATCAACTCTACAGCCGAGCCCTCCGGCTGCCCCTTTCTCCCAAAAAAGATCACAGGCTGCCCATTGCTCAATCCGTTGAGTGTTGCCGTCTGTATACCAAATGCTGCAAGTTGCTGTTTCACTTCGGTATCCCATCTATCATATTGAACAGTACCTATATTGAAAAATGCGACGAAGTCGCCTTCAGGTACAGCATTCAACAACTGACTTAGCCTTCTTGACCCACCATTGACGGCCAATGGATCATACATTTCAGCGTCTGTAAAATTGTGAATCCGTTTGGCGCTCACACCGCAGGTCAGTCTCACGTCAAACTTCTGCCAATCAGGAAAGGGTGCATAGGGAACTGTTGATTGTTTATCAAATACGACCGCATTTAGGGTGTTTGAACGGCAAACATTAAAGCTCTCCCTTTCAACAAATAGCTCCTGGGTACCTGCCAACACACTGTATTGCCTAGCGGCTGCATCAGGGTTGCCAGGCCCAAAGGTAGTCACGCTTATCGGAAGGTTGTTTTCGGGGAATGTCCAATCAAAACCTGTTGTCGACAATACCATACCTTTGATCTCCGTATCAGTAAATTGATTGGCCGACACCATGGCAAATCCAGCCGGGCTATTGTCGATCATAGTAAAGTGGCTCTCGACCCAGGAGGTATCTTCCTCAGGCTCAGGATTAAGAAACCTGCTTCTCCAATAAATCACTGTTGAATCTGCTGCTGAAAAAGACGCTGCAAGGTCGACGTTTTGAACAGTTACCACCCGCATTTCTCCTGTTATACGTTTTCTAAACGCACCATCAAACCTGGGTGAAGTATCTATCTCCAGTTCAAACCCTCTTGGGGGCGAAAACAAATCTGTCGCCTGTATCACAAAGTCGACATTTGGCCCTGTAATCCCTCTTTTAACAGGAAAAACTGGTATTGTCGTCCCTTTTGCAAGAAACAGCTCTAAATTAGCAACGTTATTGGTCTCATCCAGCTCATCCACCGTGTTGTCCGGATCAATTACGACTTCAAATGAATTTCTGCCGAGCCCTCCTAAATCAGGGTTCGACAAGCCTATAATCAGGGTATCTGAGCGAAGAATATATGAATGTGAAAGGGAATCCTCCTTGACTGTGCCATCATCAAAGGTCCTCCTGATCAGTATTTTCAGGTCCTCCTCGCGCCCAATACCAAAGTTGGTAACAGCCAACCTTAGCGCAAAGGTATCTTTAGCCACAAGTAGAGGCCGTCCATCCACATCAATTGCTTCCAGTCCTTCACTGCTTATTTGGTAGTCGGGTTTACCAGCTCCAAATATTCGTATCGCAGGATCACCCTGGAGAAGCATTTCCTGTACCTGGGTGATGTTTCTTTCCGCGGATCCATATTGCTCCAAATATCTCCTGGAAGCTTCGTTTTTTACATTTCCGAGCGATTCATTCACGAAAACAGTGTCAGCGAAAGCAGTCTCATAAAAAATATTCGTGAAATTTCTCAGGTCACTGGAAAAGCCTTTATACGTATGGGCCATAAAGCCTATCGCGCCGAGGTTGGGCGTGAGCGTCCAGTCTTCGCCAAAGGTAAACGCCGTTTCGAAAATGGCGCCAGCATTACAGCCGTTTACTAAAATAACCGGGTATTTTGCCTTGTTGGTGTAGCCAAAACCTGGGTTTGAGACATTCCCTATATCTATGTCTGTAGAAAAGCTTCCAGAATGCCCAAAGAAGGTAATCATCGACACTCCATTATTTACTTCTTCTGCGATATTAATTAGTTCAACAGCATTACTTGTTGACTTACTTGTCGTGATTACGTTCGCACCGATATAATTGCCTTCAGCTTTCACTTTAAACGCATCAACATAAGACCTGAAAATGGCCAGCTCACCCTGAGTCGCTCCTCCACTCAAGTGGATAAAATTCTTTCTCCACAACTGATCAAACGGCTGACTTTCCATTTCCACTACTTTATTAAGGTATGCCTCCACATCGTCCGGGTTCCTGGCATTCAATCGTCCAATCGCAATAGGTGATTCGTGCGTGGTGCCTGCCAGACCTGCGAGCATGGCAATGTCGCTACCAGGCACGCCATTGGTAGGGACAAAATGAACAAGAGAAGTAGTAGCAGGGTCCTGGCGGTAGAAGCCGCGGTTCACGGCGGTGCCTTTTCCTACAAGGAAAAAGTAGGATGGGTTTCCATTTGCCAGCAAATAACCACCAAGGCGTCTAATGGCCAGGGGAGAAATTTCACCGTAATTGAAAAGATTAAAAACTTCATCCATTTCAAGAATCAGCACCTTATGGCTTCCACCTGCTGGGCTTTCACGGAAGCTCTTGTAGGCCAGTACCGGATCTGCTACGCCAGATGTGGTCGGCAGTCGCACCGTGGGATGGGTAATAATGAAATAGTTGTAGGCCGTTGCGTCAACTGTTGGCAAACTAACCCTCCGAATAGCAACTGGTGTATAAGGTATATTGACAGCGATCAGCTTCTTTGGAGTGGCAGTGCCATTCACAACGGCAGTAAAGTCTGTGGCGTTGGTAATCACTCCCACTTTATTGGGATTATCCGGCTGGGTAACGTCAAAAAGGGCTGTAGGACCTGGAGGATTAGTGACTCTTATAAATGACTTGTCGCCAGGGTTTTCCGCCAGCATCATTGTCTTCTGTGATTGCCCAATCATATCGGTAGTAGCAGGATATGTTACTTTCACAAAAGAAACAGCCGCTCTGTCGGCTGCATCAGCAAAGCCTACTACATTCACCCTCACAAATAGCTCCCCCGTGGCGGAAATATCAGACCAATTGATTGTCTCTGACACTTTATAGGGATCGTGTTCTGAAAACTCAGCCGTGTGCAGCAGTCTTAAGTTGCCCGATGTTGGGCCAATATATACTTCTACATTGTGGTTGAGGTTATTTCGGCCAACCAGCAGCACTTCTAATTGTGGATTGGGTGCCGTGATCACCCTATTTGTTAACCCAGTGAGGGTAAGCAACTGATTCCCCCCTTTGGCAATGTCTGTCCCAGTCCATCCTTCCCCGTAATCAAACTGACTGAGGATGATATCACCGCCAAAATAGGTGCGTCCCTGTGAATAGGAGTTCTTTTGCAACAACATCACCTCACGCAAGAAATAGGCCTGGGCAGGAAGGTTTCCTACGTTATTCTCAGCTACCGGGGCAATCATTCGTTTTCCACTGGTCGCTGTCAATGGCCAGGTAAGGAAGTAGCTGGAAGAGTCAGAGAATAAATTATAGTAAGTATGCGGCTGAGCTTCTGGTGCTACATACAGCTCAACATCGGAGGTTCCGTCTGCGGGTCGGCCGTAAAACTCAATATAATCTGCCACATCAAGCCTACCGTCTTCCTGGCCTGGCAGGTAAATAGCTTGTTCAACACCCCGGTGAAACAATTGAATTCTTCTGGCATCAATCGAACTTAAGGGCACACCACTATCAACCAATTTCTGATAATTAAGGCGGAAAATCCCCTCACGTGCTACCTTGATCTGAAAATAAGACTGACCTGGCTTGATCCATTCGTTACCAAATGGTTGAGCGCTGAGCTTGCTTGCAAAAAAGAGTAAGCCAAGCAATACGTAAATGCTATGTTTAAGTGCCCTATTTTCCATTCCACCCATACCTCAATGAAAAGATGTGACTATAAGGTGATTGCGCCCTATTGCCAATATCCGTAAGTGCATAATCAATTTGTACGCCTTGTATATTGAATCCAACACCAAATGAAGGAAGATAAGTCCATGACTTGCTGCCATCAAAGTCTTTTACCTGCTGCAATTGGCTGATGCCTCCCCTTAAAAAAGCCTTTTTCGCATAACTCACTTCCATTCCAGCCTTCGGATCGATACTCGCTAGTTTGCTCTTCACTATGGTATTTCGCTGACCATCGAAAGTCAGGTCAACGTCTGCCCCTAGCATCGCAGCCCACTTTCCTTTAGAAACAACGGTATTGGCAACACCCAAAGACAATCGAGGCAGTGTGATCTCCAGACTACTTTCGGGAATAACATTGCCGGTTTGGGTATACACATCAATCACTAAGTCCGAATTATGTGTCCAGGCATTAAAGGTACCTGTAGCGTCACGCAAAACAGCTCCTATCTTCCATCCACCCTTGGTGTAACGAATGGCGGCATCCAGCCCAAAGCCCCAGGCATTGGCAAAACTGCCGACTGTTCTATGAATGACTTTAAGATTACCTCCGATTGATAAGGCGCCTAGTTTTTTTGCCAGGGAAAACATAAAAGCATAATCTGCGGCAGAGAAAAAACGAATATTATCATAGTTGATGGCACCGCTGGCATCGTATAGAAAACGAGTGTCGGGAATATTATCAACGCCGAAGCGGATAACAGATATGCCCATAAAGGTGTTGCTGTCGATAGGCGTTGCGAAACCAGCATAGTCGTAATTGGCGATGCCAGCAAAATAAGCTGCATGCATAAGGCCAACCTGGTATTGTTCACTCACCTGAGTAAGTGCGGCGGGGTTCCAGTATCCAGCAGTAACATCGTTAACCGCTCCCACTTGCACATTGCCCATCCCAAGGCCCCTTGCTCCTACACCAATAGCCAGGAATTCATTACTGTATTTCGGCGCATTACTTTGTGCCAATACCAGTTGTGTGCAGGCAAAAAAAAGAATCGTTAAAAGCCCTATCCGCATCCCTTTGCTTATTCAACCTAAAATTAATCATATAACAGTCTACACACCAACATACCTGAGTACTTATCTCGAACATTCGACCAATAGGCGACATTGTGCGATGAAGCAAAGGGTGTTTCACCAAAAGCCGTGGCAATCTGTTGATTTGAATTCTTGTCCTAATA
>CAYGOF010000008.1:123849-276518 GCA_964351395.1 uncultured Roseivirgaceae bacterium | reverse complement strand
CATTGGATTCTGGAAAGTCCGCCAACATATTTTAAATTTAGAAATCGGTCTTGGCTCGTAGGTTAGGAAAGCAAGGTGCTATTCACTCCCTACGTTTTTTATCAAGACGTTACCTGCAATTAAAACAACCAATTACAAATGCGCCTTACAATTATTTTGTTTTTAACACTTTTGTCGACAACTGTAATTGCCCAAAGAAGGCCAATTATAAATCTTCCTTCTATTAGCCCTGAACAAGTTGGTTTTAGTCAAGATTCGCTAAATGCTCTTGATGACTTAATCGATAATTTTGAACAAAGAGACTATCGGGCTTTAATAGTAATCAAAGACAATAAACTAGCGATTGAATATTACTATAACTCGTTTTGGAGAAACCACATTCACGATATCCGTTCCGCAGGAAAAAGTATTACCTCGTTACTTTTAGGTGTAGCTATTCAAGAAGGTTTTATTGAAAATGACTTAAATCAAGATGTTTATTCCTTTTTTTCAAAACTGAAATATCCTTTGATTAATGAAGACTACAGAAGAGTAAAACTAATTCACTTATTAAATATGGTTTCAGGTTTAGATGCAGATTCAGATAATTCCGATACACCTGGAAATGCAGGAAAATGGATAGCTAAAGACGAATGGGTAAATTATTTGTTGAGCATATCATTGACAAGAGAACCAGAAACGAAATGGGTTTATGCGGACATCAATGCGGTTTTAATCGGAGCGATTATTGAAGAAAAAACAGGAATGAGTTTAAAAGATTTTGCTAAACGATATGTTTTTGACCCCTTAGAAATTAAAGAGTTTTATTGGTATACGAATGCTTCAAATCAGACAGGTGGGGCAGGTAATCTGTACATCTCATCGCTTGACTTTGCTAAACTAGGATACTTAGCTTTAAATGAAGGAAAGTGGGGCAATGAACAAATTGTAAATTCTGCTTACATAAAGGAATTAGTTAATGAAAATTCGAACGCCATTGGAGAGTACAATCCATTAGCAGATGGATATGGTCTGCTGTGGTATAAATCTAAACGGCAGTTCGGGAAAAAAGAAGTAGAATACATATGGGCATCAGGAAATGGTGGAAATCATCTAGTTATAGTTCCCGAAAATAATATGGTAATTGCAATGACTGCGGGGGCATATGGAAATTGGTATCCTCATAAAAGAGCTTACAAAATCTTAGGTAAAGTATTCCAAGCTTTGGAGAAAAATGAATAAGAAAACAGCAGGTAACAACACCTATACGCAATGCCCTTCGGGACACTGCGCATAGCCAAACCGTTAGCCTTCATATCTCAGACCTATCCTCAAAACTTTCAGCAAAATTTGAAATGAAATCAGCCATGTATTTCTTAGATAAATCTGAAGAACGAAGTATTAGATAGTGCTCACGCTTCAAGCCGTGAGTTCCCAACTTCTTGAATCGGATGGCATCTGAAATTTTGAATGATTTTAAATTCCATTTAGGCAAACACATGATGCCTTGATTTGCGCCTACCATCTCCAGAGATACCTCCGTTAAGGGTATAGCTGTTATCTTTCTGGGAACTACATTCTGAATCTTTAGGAAATACTCATTAACAGAAACTGTCTCCATCGGGTAGGAGTGAATGATTAGATGCTCCATCTGAAAATCTTCAGCAGTAAGGTATTCCTTGCTAGCCAGTGAGTTTTCGCTATGTACGAGAGCTAGAATTTCATCTTCGAAAATTTTAATACTGGTCAATTCGGGATTTTTGGGCTTTTCCGTTACGACAGCAGCATCAATTTCGGCAGATATTAGTTTGGAAACTGGATGATGCGTGCCCTCCCACAAAAGATCGATCTTTATTTCAGGGTAGAGCATCCACATCTTTTGCATGAATGAGGAAATGCCTTGATAAAATGAATAGCACTCCATACTCATTCGTATGGTGCCAGCAGAGTTTTCCCTAAGGTTCTTGATTTTACTGAAACCGATTTCCATTGAACTGAGCACCTGATTTGCTAGTTCATGAAGTTCTTTTCCCTCTTCCGTCAATACCCATTTTCCTCGATTTCGAAGGAATACTTTGAATCCTAGCTGTTCTTCTAATTCCCTTAACTGGTGACTCAATGCCGATTGAGTGAGGAATAGCTTTTCAGAAGAATTGGCAATATTTCCCTCTTCAGCAATTGTCTTTACTAGTCTGAAATACTTTACTTCCATCTCCTTACATAGATACTACCTTTTTAGGAAATCTCATTATGAAACCTTTTCAGCTTGAGATTAGAATCTTTCATATTAGTAAATAGCTAGTCGGGTTAATTGAAGAAATCTTTACAAAAACGATTTCTTATGATCACATGCTACATCAAATACATCATAGCCCCTTATAAATTGAGTGAATTCGAGAATTATGCTAAGATGTGGATTCCCTTGGTCAATCAATTCGGAGGCAGACATTTGGGATATTTTCTTCCATATGAAGGCGACAACAATGTTGCTATAGCACTTTTCAATTTTCCATACTTGGCCTTATACGAGCAATACCGATTAGAAAGCATGCAAGACTCCTCATGCCAGGAAGCTTATGCCTATGCGGAGAAAACCAAATGTATCCTAAGCTATGAAAGGAGTTTCATGAGACCCATTCTTCCTAGCTGAGAATTTTTCAACTGTCCTCAAATTATCTTCAGTCTCTTCCCTTATCAAACTCAAGAAGAATCAATCACCTTAGCGAAAAAGTTAATCATGACGGAAAAAATTAAATTTTACGAGCAAAAATTAGCCTATGAAATGGATCCTTCTGATCTATTTGCTGCATTTGAAAACAATGAAAAAGTAATCGCCATAGATGCCCGGCAAGCCTTTGGCTATGAAAAGGAGCATATCCCAACTGCTATCAATCTACCGCACAGAGAAATGAGTGAAAAAACAACAAGTCACTTAGATAGATCAAAAACATACGTGGTTTATTGTGACGGAATTGGCTGCAATGCCTCCACCAAAGGCGCCTTAAATATGACTAGACTGGGCTTCAAAGTAAAGGAACTGATGGGAGGATTGGAGTGGTGGAAATTTGATGGATACGCTACTGTTGGGAGTCATGCAAAAGATGGCGAACAAATCAAGTGCGCATGTTGAAAATTCGTGATGCAATACCTGCTGACATGGATGAAATCTTGCTCATGTGCAAACAGCATGCTGAATATGAAGGAGCTGAATTGTCATTCTCAAATCAAACTAAAGACAATTTGGCTTCATTTATTTTTACTGAAAACAAACTGACGTGCTGGGTAGCTGAGAATGAAACTGGAATTATTGGATACGCCACATGCACAGCGCAGTATGCTACATGGACAGCATCTACCTACCTCTATTTGGACTGTCTCTTTCTGAAACAAGAGGCCCGAGGATTGGGGATTGGGTCGGTATTGATGAAGCATATCGCTGATCATGCACGTAATGAAGGTATCTCTGAAATCCAATGGCAAACGCCTTCTTCCAATCATGCCGCAATTGCTTTTTACGCTAAACTGGCAGTGAATGAACTGAGTAAATCAAGATTCATTTGGGCGCTATGAGCAGCAAAGTATCTTTCTCTATCGCTTTGATAGTCTTTTTTTGGGCAAGCTCCTTTGTGGCCATCAAAGTAGGTCTTCAGGATATCACCCCGATCAATCTCACGCTCGTTCGGTTCATAATTAGTTCCATTGGCTTAGGATTTATCGCTTTGATCCAGAGGCCAAAAAGAATCCTTAAAAAAGATCAATTCCGTTTTGTACTTGCAGCTGTCTTTGGTGTCGCGCTTTACAACATAGCTTTGAACTACGGACAACAAACCATCTCTGCAGGATCTGCCAGCTTCCTAATAAATACGGTTCCGATCTTCACGACTATCCTTTCATTTCTAATCCTTAAGGAAAAACTAATTCTAAGAACTGTCATTGGAATTGCAATTAGCATGGTCGGAGTTGGACTAATTACACTTTCAGAGAGCCAGGAGTTCAATTTGAATCAAGGCATCATTCTCTTACTCATAGCATCATTCAGTCAGGCATTGTTTTTTATAATTCAAAAACCACTCTTAACTAGATATTCTCCACTAACTGTCATTTCTTATAGTGTTTGGTTAGGTACCCTATTTCTATTGCCGTTTTCAAAAGACCTTTTTGAGGTTACAAATGCTTCACGCGAATCTATGCTGGCATTACTTTATCTAGGAATAGTCGTTGGTGCCTTGGGGCATGTGATCTGGGCATATGTGCTTTCACAACTTTCAGCTTCTAAGGCCACTTCCTTTTTGTATTTTGTGCCAGTAGTCTCTGTGGTTCTTAGTTTTCTGCTTGTAAAGGAGATACCATCTCTATTGCTTATTACTGGTGGACTGATTGCGATCTTAGGGGTTTACATTGTTAATAAGAGAAATCGATGAAGAAAACTATCAAAACATATATTGTAGATTCATTCACAAATGAAGCATTTAAAGGAAATCCGGCCGGAGTTTGCTTGCTAGAGTCTGAACTCGATGAGCGAACAATGCTCTCGATAGCAAAAGAACTTGGTTTTTCCGAGACGGCATTTGTCCTCCTGAATGAGTCTGCTGATCGTTATAAGATTCGATACTTTTCTCCGAAAATGGAAATTCCACTCTGTGGTCACGCAACCATGGCAGCTTCAAAAGTCCTTTTTGATTTAGACAGGAATTCTAGCTTGACCTTCGAAACCATCGAGACTAAAACTTTACCAATTCATCTCAAAGGCGATTTGATTGAAATGGAATTTCCTGTGTATAATTTAGTGAAAATTAATGCCTCAAATGCCCTTATGAATGCATTAGGTATTTCACAGTGTATCAATTCAGAATATAATTCGGAAACAAAAATTCTACTGCTTGAAATCTCGAGTACAGATACACTCAAAAATCTCATCCCTGATTTTCAAAAGCTGCTTGCTTCGCCTGACACCATCAATGGTGTATTGGTTACAGCAAAAAGTGAAGACCAAAAATATGATTTTTACTCTCGCTATTTTTGGCCGTGGAGTGGCACCAATGAAGACCCTGTGACCGGTGGCACACACACCTTTTTAGCCAAATACTGGTCCGATAAACTTAGTAAGAGAATACTTCAATCCTTTCAGTGCTCCGAACGGAGTGGTTTTATGGAGGTTGAGTTGAGTGATCACAACACTGTTTTTATTCGAGGCAAAGCCATTTCAGTTTTGGAAGGACAACTAAACATCTAAACATGCGCATCAATTACCACAATCGAAAATTTAAAGTCGTTTCCAATTCAGAAAATGGAGAATTATCAGAAAATCAGATATTCGTCTACCAGCAAAAAGGAAACGTACTTACATGTAATTACAGCAACAATAATATCCTTTTAGGGCACATTTTAGGAGTAGTGAATAACGATAGTAGCATTGATATTTCATACCATCAAATCAATGTTGCCAATGAACTAAAAACTGGAATCTGTCACTCTAAGCCTGAAATACTATCTAGCGGAAAAATTAGGATTAACGAAAGCTGGAAATGGACTTCTGGAGATTTTTCTGAGGGATTCTCAACACTTGAAGAAGTTTAAACTTCATCCTGGCTGAAAGAAATAATATGTAAAAGAATTACTCAACGATAATGTAAAAAATGACAACTTGTAATCAGTGAATTTTAAAAGCACCATCAATAATGAATACATAACTATGAAAAAATACCTCATCATTTCATTGCAACTCATCTGTTTTGAATCTTATGGACAACAGACTGTAAATATTGATTCTTCCTTTCAAAACCTAGTAACTCAATATAGAAATGTGGGTGTGAGTGCTGCCTATTCCGTGGATGGAAAAACTCAATGGACGGCTTCCAAAGGATATGCTAATGCAAACCTGAAAATTGAATTCACGGATAAAACATTGACTAGAATTGCCTCCATCACCAAACCATTTACTGCCATCTGCATTATGCAACTCAAGGAAAAAGGAGCTTTGAATCTTGACGATGAAATAATTAAGTACATACCTGATTATCCTAAAAAGGGAAAAACTGTTATCACTATTCGTCAGTTGTTAACGCACACCTCAGGAATTGATGGGTACAAAAATTCGAAGGAAGCCATTAACAAAGTCGAATACCCCACATTAGAAGATGTGACGAAATTATTTCGGGACAGAAAACTGAAGTTTGACCCAGGTACGGATTTTCTCTACACAACGTATGGATATGTTGTTTTAGGATTAATTATAGAGAAAGCATCAGGACAGTCTTATGAAGCATATTTGCAAGAAAACATTTTTGATATCGCTAATATGAAAGATACTGGGATCGAAAAATATGGAGAAAAGTATGCTAATAAGTCTGTTCTCTATCATATGGAGAAAGGTGAAGTGATCACCCCTGAACCAAATAACCTGAGCAATAGAATACCAGCAGGAGGATTATACTCCACAGTGGAAGACTTATTGAAATTTGGAAATGCGGTGGTTGACTATAAATTCATCACAGAATCTTCTCACAATGATATGCTTAAAATTGGATTTCCTCTAGAGAAAGGTAATCCCTACGGTTTAGGTTGGTTTCTGTACGGTTCAAAAGGACAAGAGCATATGATATTCGGGCATGAAGGTGGTCAATATGGAGCAAACACCCAGCTCATTATTATTCCTAAAATCAAATCGACTATTATGGTACTATCCAATACTTCTGAAACACCCGATAGCAATATTAAAATGTTTGCTGTGCAGATACTCAAGAAACTTCTGAGTGAAAACGAAAAATGAAATAAGTAGTAATCTTGCTAATTCGCAAAAAACAATATCTTTAAGAAGTGAGATTTTTTAATACTGTCATTTCGATACTCAAGAAACCTTTTCCCGAACAAGAAAGTAGTTTTGGATTGCTTAAAATCAATCTAATCATTAGTGCATTCGTTGTTTTCTTCTTGTACATTTTTCGTCCCTTCGGTATTGCTCTGCTTGAATCAAATACATTCCTTATTTGTGCGGGTTTTGGCCTAATGACGTTTTTAGCTGCATTTTTTTTTGACATAATTATTGGGAAAGTATTTAAGCTCAAAGGTGAGCTGGACCAGTGGACCTTCGGAAAATGGATTATCTATAACCTTGGCGCTGTACTTGTCATAAGCCTCGCCAATTTTCTATTTGCTCGCATTTTGATCATTGGCTTTATCGATTGGTCGTTGTTGCCACAAATGGTCTATGGCACCTTTATGGTTGGCATCATCCCTATCACCGTACTTGGAGGAATCTCAATTCTAATTCAAGAGAGGAAATATCAGAGCATTGCCAAGGGTATTAATCAACAAAAGACGCCCCTACAAGAAAGCAACACCAATGAAGACCGAACCCTTTTCGAAATACCGCTAAATAGAATAAAATACATAGAATCCCTTCAAAATTATGTATACATCGGGCATTTGGACAATGACGGTCAATTCAAGAAAATAACAGAGCGAGCTACAATTAAAAATATAGAGGAAGCAACTTCAGGTAGTCCGGTAGTTAAATCTCATCGTTCATTTTTGGTAAATGTGAATGATATCATTAACATATCCGGCAATGCACAGGGCTTGCTATTAGAACTATCAGATTGTGACCGGTCCATCCCAGTTTCTAGGAGTTATGTTGATTTGTTTAGGAGCAAATAGAGACACGATCACCTTGTTACTCGTCCCTGCCTAAAGTAACTGGTCACATTCTCTTTGCATTTCGTACCAGTTCTTGTAATTGGTCACATAGCGATTGTTAATGCTAAATCCTCCATACACTTTTGGTTCATTATTCATTCAAACAATAAAAAAATGAACTGGAAAAAAATACTCAAGTACACCTTACTGGTGATGATCATTGGTACGGTGGTACTTGTCATACTTGCAAACAGAAACATGACACAGATTTATGGTGGACTTACCGAGGTAGTTGATCATAACCAATTTAAGGTGAAATCCAATGATGTTTGGATTTACAATGTCAACATTCTTTCACAGGACGGAAATGCATTCATCCCAAACCAAAATGTGCTTATTGAAAATGGCATTATCATGTCAATCGATACGCTGTCCATTCGATCAAAAGAAGTTGAAAAAATAAATGGGAATGGTAAATTCCTAATACCCGGACTAATTGATTCTCATGTGCACTTATTCAAAAGTCAGAATGACTTACTCCTCTATGTTGCCAATGGAGTAACAGGAATTCGAGAGTTGATCGGAGAAGAAGCTCACTTGGAATGGAGAGAGGAAATTAGAAATGGAAGAATTGGCCCTGACATGTACATTGCCTCGCCAAGATTGGGAAGTTTCGGAGCACTAGAGGGTTTTTTTATGAGTTGGTCTCAAGGATTCAATAACATAAGAGATACTGAGGAAGCTAAATCAAAAGTAAAGGAGTATGCACAGCAAGGATATGATGCTGTGAAGATTTACAGCTATCTAAATAGGGAAGCCTTTGAAGCTGTCAACAGAGTAGCGATTGAAGAAGGATTAGATGTAGTGGGTCATGTTCCTTTTGACTTGACCATTATGGATGTATTAAATTCCAATCAATCCGACATTGCTCATCTGGAGGAGTTGATGAATGCATTTAGAAGAGAATATGGAGATTTAGAAAATCAAGAAGGAGCTGATAAATTCATTGAGTATGCTGCTAAGCGCACGGAAGAGATTGCTCCTCTTTTGATCAAAAATGACATTAGTGTTACCACTACTCTTTGGTTGACCAAAAGCTTCGTTCGCCAAAAATTCGAATTAGATAAAATTCTGGAAGAAGTAGAATTGGTACATGAGAATCCAGGCATTAGCGAATGGGATAAAATGATCCCCCAAGGACTTGGCTGGCTTCCCGAAGTTAACCGATACAAATTGAATGATGGCTTAAGTGATGAAGATCGTGCGTGGATAAAGATATTTTGGACTACATACGGAGATGCTTGCCAAGTAATCCTTACTAAATTAGCCGAGACAGGAGTAAAGATTCTCGCAGGAACTGATACTAATTTGCCCCCTACTGTTCCTGGTTTTTCGCTTCATGATGAGCTTATTTCAATGAATAATGCTGGAATGACACCCTCCCAAGTATTGCAATCAGCCACCTCAATTCCAGCTAATCGAATGGGTCACAATTCCGGAAAAATTGAAGAAGGATTTAAGGCAAATCTTGTGTTGCTAGAGGCAAACCCCTTGGATAATATTTCAAATACACGGAAAATAAACACGGTATTCTTGAATGGAAAAGTATTGGATAGAACCAGACTGGATCAAATGTTGGATGCTGTCAAAAAGGCTAATGATGCTAGTAGAAAAAAATCAATTGATCAATATACTTCTGGCAGCCATGGACATAACCATTAGATCTTAGCTCTTGGCAGGATACTACTCAGGGTGAATAGAAAACTTTTGGTAGTCCTAAGTTGAAGTTATAATTTAAGTTAACGAAGGCTAACATATGCTATGAATGAATGGGGTTTCATCGGTCAGGAAAGTTTGGTGGCACTTGGAAAGTCCGCCACAAGTTTTAAATTTAAATCAAGGCGTGGCTATGTGCGAGACGAGAGGTTAGTGCTTTCTAATCCCCACTCATCATAGCTGGTCGTTGTGTGCCATGTGCCACGACACTGACTTTCTTACTTATTCTGAACTACTGAATTTGTCAGCACATCATCAAAAAATTGAGCTAGTGGTAACGGCCGATCAACCGATTGACACTACCAAACTGAGTATCGATTTCTCAGAACTTGGTTTTCATACGACAATTTACCAGATATATGACAGCGGCCGACCCGAACTGAAGAACTTCCCCCAAAAGGCTGGTATTTATACTTTGTTCATCAATTATGGAGATGACATGACTTTCCAGGAACTTGCCTACTACCGACTTGATCCGACTATTGAGAAGCTTACCTTTCATTTTTTTGAGGACTCTGGCCGTCTGTTTTGCAAGATTAGCTCTCTGGGGCTACATGAACTCAACAAGGTTGTCCTTATCAACCATGTTGACCAATCACCGCCTAATACCTCAAGCCAACTTAACGTAAAGTAGACACTGAAATATGAGAGCCGGAATACTAACAACAATATTGCTCTTTGGACTCTTTGGAAGGACTTATGCCTGCAAGTGTGGAGGCACTGGGACAGTAGAGACCTCATTTGAAGGTAGCAGTGCAGTAATAAGCGGTCGAGTTTTAATGAAAGAGATAGTTCCCTACTCGCAGACTGTTCATCAGGACAGCGTTTCAGTGATTAAAAACCTGCTTAAAGACGATCAACAAAAACTTCAACTTTTCGAGATGAGCTCCATTGTGAAAATTGAAATTGAGGTCACGGAAAAATACAAAGGGACAAATCTTAAAGATACCGTTTCAATTTACACAGCAATGTACAGTGCCTCTTGTGGCTATAAATTTGAGATAGGGAAATCATATATAATCTACGCTACAGCAACAAGCTACTTAGACTTCATGTTCAAGGAAAAAGTCAAACTAAATGACGGATTTCAAAAAGAAAACACTTATTGGACCAATCATTGTACTCGAACATCGGAATATAACGACATTGAGGCGAGCGAATTGAAGGCCCTCGGTAAAATTGAATAAAGTCAAAGCCTTTCATTGATGCCTGAATTTATCATCAAAATAACCTTAGTCTAAAAAAGGCACACAACACAAACCTAAGACACCATGGGGCCTCAGCTGCAAGGAAATCGCAATGGGGATTGCAGTCCCCGCCACTTTGTGTATTTTTATTCATCGGCGTGGCTAAGCACGGACGGCGGCGGAATCTCTTAACAATCCCCACGTTGCTTTGCTAGACGTTATCAGCTATTACTTGGATGACGAAAAAGTTTCTGCATACAGACAAGAAAGCAAACGGAGCAGACGATAGAAATGAATTCATAATTCCATATCCTTTTGAGCTGAGCAGCCGACTTGGATTCCGCGGTGCGAAGTACGTTTTAGCAAATCTTAATCTGTTCATGGTAGCATACCTTCATTTTAATTTGGTGTTTTAGCATGTTTCCAAAGCAATGAAATCTGAATATCTAATTATATCAGAAATTAACGAATCCTATGTTGGAATCATTGTTACCATTTTAGTCGCTGTCTTCTTGTATTTTAGAGGTCAGCATTGGAAAAAAAATGGAAACGCTAAAGCTATTTCTGGAAGCAACATCGGAATTGCTGTCTTCCTATGTTTTGGCGTTTCCATAGCTTTCACAGACACCGTCCCCTTTTATCGAATGAAATCGAACTACAAAGAAGTCGTTGGAACAACCAAGGGTCGGGAATGGAACGGTAAGAAATACAAGATACTTTACACCTATGAATATCTGGGGACGCCTTACGAATCTTCCGGGTCGACGGAATATTTTTTTAACAATAGCTTTAGCAAGCCTACTGATAAAGATGGAATGTATGTTGTTATAATCGATTCACTCAGACCATCACGTTCATTAATTGACTTCAATCGTAAACTAGTCAGAAAAAAAGCTGATAACACAAGACTATAGCGAATGGGGGCTGTTCAGGTTAGTTGAGTGCAGTTGGCTTGGAATGTCCGCCACAAAGTATAATTTTATAATCAGCGTGGCTAAGATGTAGTGGAAAAGGAGCTGCATAAAGCTTCCACACTCATTTTACCGAGGCGTTATCAGCAAGAATCTTCTATGCGAGAACCAAAACGAACGAACCTTTTAATTCCCCTTGCTGCGATTCTGATAGCTTTAACATTTGGGATGATGTTGGTCGAACCAGATTTCTTCGAACTTGGTGAGGAAAGAAGATATAAGGAAGTCGATAACAACTTTCACATCATTGACCTAGGCAGATTCTCATTACGAACTCTAAAAACCTTTAGATATGTAGAACTCGAAGGAATAGACTCCTTTGCTGGCCTAATTACTGATGGTAAAGACTCCATTGAAATTTCCCATCTACAAAATAGGTTCTTAAATTTTAATAAATTCAAATAGCAAAGTTTATGAAACATGGTTGAGCAACCCAACGCGAGGGCCCGACCACGGTTCATAGCCAGGTGTTAGACATAAGCAAAAGAAACAAAACCAATTTAACTTGGCGAAAAATTAGAGTTACATTTCCCGACACTGACCCATGTCAATTTTGCCACCCCTCATCTATTACTTCTGTAAACCATATTGCTTAACCAACACCGAACGAAAACAATGAAAATCGCCACACCTATTTTGTTGACCGTAGTTTACACCGCAGCCCTGCTGTTTGCAGGAGCCCTCTCCAAAAAAATTGGGCTGCAAGTATCGGGAAACTCATTTGTGAATGGACAAGTCAATTATCAGATTATCCTGCTCCTAATCACAGGAGTTTCTTTGTTGACGACCTACATTTTAAACAAGGAAAACTTTCTGTCTTACTTCACTTTTGGGCAACTTTCCATTCCAGGAGACGAGCTTAAATTATTTGGAATCAAGCAAGGGGATAGCTGGCTCAAAACAGGACTATCGCTTTGCGTAGTAATAACAGGGGTGACTGCCATATTCATGTATTTCCAGCTAAAGAAGGCTGACGTTGATTGGTCCATTTTGCAAAATGGAATTTTTTGGATACTGCTTTTTTCATTTACAAATTCCTTTGGTGAAGAAATGATTTATCGAATAGGGCTTGTTTCTCCTCTGCAGGGACTCATTTCACCAACAACTATTTTCCTAATATCTGCATTGATTTTTGGACTTGCCCACATAAGCGGAATGCCAAGTGGAATAGTTGGGATAGTGCTTGCAGGATTACTTGGCTTTATATTGGCCAAATCCATTTTTGAAACGCAGGGTTTCTTTTGGGCATGGTTGATTCATTTTTTACAAGACTTAGTCATCATAGGTTCGCTTTACCTGATGAATAAACCCAGCTAACCCAAACCCAGGTTTAATCAGAAAGTCGGTAAATGGATGGCACGATCATCAACACAAGACCTGGAGCATAAACCTGTTGGAAAGGTTTTTTTGTAGTTGATCTTCCAGTGTTGATCTCTTAGCGCGGCTTTTCTAAAATAGTTTTGAATAAAATTTTGAAGTATACAAAACTGCTCTATATTTGCATACTAAATATAACGTATATGTAGTTATGGCTTACTCGCTCTCCTATTCGAAATCCATTCTGGTGCTAGCTTTTATTTCTGACAAAATCAGAAGAGGAGAAATGCAGTACATTTCTACCAAGGTAATTTCGGAACTGCTGGACATTCCAAAGCCTACCCTTTCGGTCATCTTCAACAACTTAATACGAGCGGGTATATTAGAGTCTAAAGAAGGAATAAACGGAGGCGTGCGTTTCGCAAAAAATCCAGATCAAATCACTTTGCTTGATATTCTTTCTGCTATCGAAAACAAAAAGCCTCTTTTTCAGACCAGTTTTGAATTAAATGTGAAGAGCAAGAGACCAGATGATCTCAAAAAGGCACTGACCAATGCATTGAACGATGCGGAGAATGACCTGAAAAAGACCTTGACTAAAACTACCTTGAAAGACATTTTGGACGCAAACTAAATTTTTTTTTCCAAAACTAACTAATCGTTATATTATGTTTAATTATTTATACACCCATCGTCTATCAGCATTTAGGATACACTTTATAGACTATTAAAAACAATTATCATGAAAACAAAAATGAAATCAATTACACTGTCAATTCTGGCTTTTACTTCTCTTTCAATTTCAACAATTCATGCCCAGGAGCAAACCAATACTGCTGAGAAAAAGACAACAATCTCCGTTGAGACTGACCCTTCCACCTTTGCATTTGGCGGCTATGCTTTTCATATTAGAATTAAACCAAAGAACAGTCAGCACCTGTTGATTGGAGCAGGAACCTACGGTATGAATATGCCAAACTTTCTCATCGACATGAATGCCGAAAACAAAGATCTAGGTTGGAATGTGCGAATCAATAGCGCTTATTCTCTGTTTGGCGAGTACTATTTTAAGGAAGCCAATAAAGGCTGGTTTGGAGGTCTGCAAGCAGGGGTGCAGAACTATAAAAACTCAAACAGCTCGATTGCCAGCAAAAATAGCACATACAGCAATCTGTTGATAATGCCATCCATAGGTTACAACTGGCAACCATTTAGCATTCCGGTTTATTTCAAACCATGGTTTGGGTTGGGGTATACGTCCAAAATTTCTGGAAATAACACCATTGGTAATGTAAGCTACGACATTGCTCCGATTACGCCATTTGTTACGTTACATTTGGGCTATACATTTGGGAAGTAACTTTTTTGCGTGAACATTGTGATCTCAAAATGCTTGCCTCTTTCATAAACAAAATAATGTGCTTTCAGAATGTAAAAACTTTTGAACGCACATTATTTTTAGCAAAATACTTACCTTAAAAATTGTATTCTCAAACTATGAAAGCTCTGAAAGAAACAATTCTACCCATTTTTTTGGCTACCGTTTGGATAAGCGTTTCAGAATTTGTTAGAAACGAATTTCTCCTTAAATCGTATTGGACAGATCATTATGAAGGTATGGGCTTGATTTTTCCGTCAGAACCCGTCAATGGAGCCGTTTGGGGAATTTGGTCTTTGTGCTTTGCCATTGGCATTTATATTATCTCTCAAAAATTTTCATTGATTCAAACCACATTCTTGTCTTGGTTCGTTGGTTTCGTGCTCATGTGGCTTGTAACGGGCAATATGAACGTATTGCCATTTGGAATACTACCATTTGCCATTCCGTTAAGCATCCTGGAGGCATTTGGGGCTGTATTCATCATCACGAAAATGGCGAACAGGTCAAAATGAACCCAATTATCGGACATCTAAAATGAAAGGCCTGCTAACAAAATATAATTGGACCAGTGTAGGGCTTTTTGTTGGACTTATAGCAGTTGCTCACTTCTTCGCGACAAGTACATACGAATGGCGAACCAATACCATAAGTGAACTTGCTTCACAGCATTACCAATTTCGTTGGATAATGAAGGTCGGCTTTGTTCTGTTCGGTGGAATTTTGGCAATCGGAATAGTGAAAAAGCTATTGAATGGAAACGGCAATTTTCTTTCTGAACTACCTATCCTGATTTACGGATTATCCATTTTGGTTTCCGGGCTTTATTCAACAAAACCATTTGAAGAGGGTATAGAGTATTCTGTAACGGAATCGAATATTCATTCATTTGCCGCTCAAGTTGCTGGAATTGCATTCTCAATTGGACTGCTGATTCACGGCTTTTCAGAAACAAATCAGCATCTGAAAATCATTCACTTTTCGACTTTCGCTTTTGTAGTTGGACTTTCAGCGTTGTTTGGAATTATGGATGTTAACGTAGGAGTTGTACAAAGAATAATGTACTTAGGTAGTTTCGTCTGGTTGACATTATTTTACAACCAAATAGATAAAGCCATTGGCTAACAAAGTAGATAGAAAATAAGCAAAAAATCAGTAAAATGACGACTTTTCGCTCGTATGAAAAGTTGTGATAATCCGAAAGACTAGTGTTTCAAAATCGCCTGCTTTTCATATGCTTACCGTTAACACCGATAAATACAACCAACAATGAACAGATATTCAAGCAATCAAGTCTTACCAACTTTGCTAATTTTCCTACTGATGGCGAGTTGTCAATTCAATCAGGATAAAGCGGCGATAAGTGAAGATATAACCTCCAGCACGATAGATTCCGCATCATTTGCAGAAGATGAAATAAAAACGACGGTCGAAAACATATTGAGGGCAGCTGGTAATTATGACATAGAGGAACTGGACAATCTAAGCTCCGACAAGGCTGTGATCGGATATACAATGATGAAAGATGGTGTCTGGAAAAACACGGAAGTGACTATGAATGAATACATCGAAAGCATCAAGTCGAGAGAGCCGATTCCCTATATTGAAATAGTCAGCGACTATGATATCATAGTTACTGAAGAACATATGGCTCTGGTAAGAGCAGATGCGGTGGTGAATCGCTTCGGTATTCCCGGCTTAAGAGAAGTTAACCACATGATTCTCATCAAGGAAGATAGTCAATGGAAGCTACTAAGCATCGGCTGGACGGCGCATGAACAACCAGAAGAAAAAAGAAAATTTGACTTAAGCATTTTTGCCCGGGGTTACGCCCAGGCTTGGTGCAGCAAACGACCGGAGTTTGTATCTTCTTTTTTCGCTGAAGATGGCTCATTAATGGTTAATAATGGAGAGCCGGCAAAAGGAACCAACGCAATTGCCAATGTTGCCAGAGGCTTTATGGAGACTTTTCCTGATATGATGGTTTTTATGGATAGTCTCAGTAGTCAGTCGGGTAAAACACGCTTCTATTGGACATTGACAGGAACGAATGATGTACCAAATGGAACAGGTAATAAGGTTAAAATAAGTGGATTTGAAGAATGGACTTTCAATGAAGACGGGTTGATCCAGGAATCCAAAGGTCAATTTGATAACGAAGAATATCAGCGACAACTTGAATTTGGAACGAACAAATAATCGCTAAAGCCCACGCTCCCCGGTTTGGCAAATAGTGACCAGCAAACACGCCACTTCATTAGACGCCCTCCTGCAAGTTTCACAGAAGCTACTCGTGCCGTGCAGCCCTGTCTGTTGTTCTTGCAAAGCTTACAGCTTATTCTGGTCTACTGAGGCCTCCACGACGGTCGTAATTTCGATCCGCCGTCCGGCATCCCCGCCCAGACCTGGCAGTGTTCTTTGTCTGGCATAATGCCATCACCGAAGGGACGCCTCCCGCTCAAGATAGCTATAGGAATCGGCATGAGTTTGGCTGGCTGTGAGCGGAGCTGGCCAATCTGTCCTACAGCCGATCCAGTGAACCTTACAGCGATTAACCTAAAGAATGCACTGGCTTTTCGACGCTCTACCTCACGCAATGTCTGCGCGACCAACACTTTCATGAATACTACTCGCGGCCGGCTTTTATGACTGAGTCCATTTTTTGACTCCAAAAGCAACTCTTTTGTAATATTTATCGAAATAAATACCCGATATTCAAGGGAAACATAAGGTGTACAAACCAAACTCTTGGTTTACACTATTGTTATATTCAAGAGACTGCATGGTGGAAATAGAGGACTTCTGGAGGGTCGACGACCTAATACGGCACAAATGGGGGAAGAACGCATACAAGCATGTTGACTACTGCGGCCTTGATCCTATCCGACCGATGGAGCACTTTGGCTACTTCTGTACTCCCAAGAACTCCAAGACATTTGCGGCCACTGGCGGTGACGGGGTACATTTCGGGTTCGTAGACGGACTCAACAACAGAGGGACGCCAGGCCCAATAGTCATGACAGTGCCGATGTCAGACGTTAACAACGTTATTATTGCCGAGGACTTTCAAGAATTTCTTTCGCTTGGTTATCACGTAGGATGGTTTGCACTTGAACAAATAGTCTACGATCTAGACTATGCAATCGACTATCATTCTAACGCTGATGAGGATATGAGTTCGGAGGAACTTCTATTCTTAGAGATGCTAAAAACTGATCTTTCAATTAAACACATTCTTTTGACGAGGGAACGACTCGATCAGCTAAAACAGGCCTACTTTGGCCGGCTGGACATAGGAACTGCGGAAGGACAAGAGAAATGAACATAACACAGCGGTAAAAATGAATGTGGGCTTCAGCGGTTAAGATAGGTCGTTTGGCTTGGATTGTCCGCCACAAAAGTTAAATTTATCATCGGCGTGGCTAAGATGTAGTGGAAGCGGAGCTGCATAAAACTCCCACACTCATTTTACCGAGGCGTTAGCCACAATACTCACCACTTGAACAACTATGAAAGTAAAACGCCTCCAATTAAGAAATGGGTACAAACGATTTTTTGATTTAACGATAGATTTAGGTGACACACCAGCAAGGATTGTAGCTTTAGTTGGTCCAAATGGATGCGGTAAGAGCAGTGTTCTAGATGGAATGCTATTCAAAACCAATGCATATCAACGAATTGGAGATAAGGATAGAAAAAACTTTGAATTCCACTCATTGAACAAGCAATCCAACTATGAGCATGATAATATTGATATAGAATTCACTGACGGAAACTATGACGTTGTTAGACAGAGCAAGGAAGGGTCAGGCAAGCAAAACACTCTATTCTCATTTCGGAGCTCATACAGATACAACAGCAACTTAAAAGTCTCAGAATCAAAGGCAACTCAGGACATAAACTTGAATAGTTACGGAGCTACTACTTCGGTGGATTTAGATGATAAAATGACCGAGAGTTACAGACGGCTTAATATAAAGTTCAATAAACATCTAAAAGAAAATTCTTCAACGGCTACATATGATTCAACAAGAGAAAAAATCATTGGAGAATTGAACCAGTCTTTTAAAAAATGCCTGGATTTGGAAGTGTCTAGTATTGGAGATATTGAGGCTAACCAAGGAACTCTTTTTTTTACAAAGAAAGACCATCCCAGTGAGTTTGAGTTTAATGTACTTTCATCTGGAGAGAAGGAAGTTGTAGATATTCTATTGGATCTATATTTAAGGAAAGATGAATACGATGACTCTGTTTTCTTAATTGACGAACCTGAACTTCATATTAACACATCTATTCAGAGAAAACTATTGGTAGAAATGAATAAACTTGTTGGAGCCAATTGTCAAATATGGGTAGCTACCCATAGTATTGGTTTTCTTAGAGCTTTGCAAGATGAGCTTAAAGATGAATGCCAAATCATCAAATTCAGTCAATCAAATCTTGCTTCACAGGCGGCTCAATTGACTCCAATGAGCCCTACTCGGAAGAATTGGCAAGAAACATTTTCAACTGCGTTAGATGATCTTACTAACCTGCTTTCACCAAGCGAAATTATATTTTGTGAGGGCAAATTAAACATGTCGCTAGATGAAAAAATGTTCAACGACATATTTTCAAAGAAATATACTGATGCTCTATTTATATCAAGTACCAGCAAAAGTGAAAGTCAGAGGTTTGCTGGTATAGCACTAACTGTCTTAAACAAAGCATTTTCATCCGTAAGTATCAGAGTATTGCTGGATCGTGATGATGACGTAGATGTTCCAAAGAGTAGCCAAGTCGAAATCAGAAAATTGACTAGAAGAGAATTTGAGAATTATTTATACGATTGGGAATTAATTAACAAAACCTACCCAACTGTCCAAAATGCCGATTACATAAAGATTTGTGGAGATATTATAAATGATGATGTAAAGGCTAAAACAAAAGATTTGATGAATCTCTGTGGTGAAAAGAATGAAAAAAAGTTTCAACTTAACCTCACAGAACAACTCACAGATGACACTGCTGTTTTTAAAGAACTCGAAACAATAATTTTCTAAAAAAGTGGCTAACAAACGTTAGACACAATAGACATACCGAATGTTCAACAAAGTAGACTTTTCTGATTTATATCGATTTCTGACATCAATTGGCTTATTAAGTATTGCATTCGCTTTTTTCATCCCTTGGCTGTATTCAAGAAATAGCGGTTTTTTAATTTCAACTGAGGAGTATCAAAAATTAACGGAAACAGCCCAACAACTCGTGGACAAACAGCTTGGACTCAACACCCAAATAATAAATTCCATACCCATTGCAAGCTCAATTTTTCTCCTAATAGGAATAGTGTTTTCTGTAATTGGAATCTGGAAATGGAAGGTTAAACAGGACGCAATTGACGAAACAGACAAGATTAACCTAGAAAACCTGAGACTTCAAAAACTTAATAAAGAAGAGGTCGAGGAAAAAGCCCAAGAAGAGGTTAAAGAAGAGGTTGATGAAGTTGAACAGACGGGAGACAAAAGCGATGTTGAAACAGAAAAGAAATTCACAGTCAATTTCGAAGCTTTAAGCCGCAGTTTAATGGAACTGGAAGGACAATTCTATAATAAAATCCTTCAGTACAACACTTTCGATTATGAGCCTGTGTCTAATGTCAAAATAGATAACCATTACCAAGCGGATATCTTATTGAGATCATTTGATCTGAAAAAAAATCATGATGTATTAATTGAGATAAAATACCTTCAGAAAGGTCTCAGTATGACAATTGTGCGTAATGCGTTTGAACAGTTAAAGAAAATGTATGGCCAATATTATTCCAAGACAAGGCGTCATGCACGACTGGTACTCATCGTAGTTTATAAGGCTCAAGGAGCAGAAGTGAATCAAGTTGAACGCTTTTTAACTGCAATTGAAGATTTTCGGAAACAAGCTAATCAAAGGGATTTTAGATTGTTCGTAATGAATGAAATGGAAGCAACGGAGTTTGACATAACAAAACTGCTATGATGATAATGTGGCTAACAAACACTATCATCCATAAGCTAACTTAGCTATTTGCAAAGGCTGGTGCTATCCGATACTTTAGTAGAAATTTGAAAAGTCCAGCTTACGGATGATAGTTGGACGTTACCTGCAAGCTAAAATAAACCGTATTAGTGAAAAATAAACTTATTTTCTATATTGGAATACTAGGAGTATTATTATTTGTTTCTACTTCCCTTATTGGAGGATTTCTAATTGACGGTTTTGATATTTTTAAACAGTTTATTAGCGAAACTTACGCTATTGATACTGAATATGGATTGACTTTAAGAATTTTCGGGTATATTCCTAGTGGTATCCTATTTACCATATTCTGTTTTCTTTCAGTACATCATTTCAAAACTTCAAAACTGACCAAAATTGGCTTTTATGGAGTAGGAATATTTTATGGATTGGCGACTATTGTAGTATCAATTTTTCCTTGTGATAGCGGTTGTAACAGAGAATTGGTTCACCCAAGTAATTCTCAACTGATTCATAATTTGACTGGGCTGTTAACCTATATTATCGTTCCTTTATCTATAGTTCTAATTGGATTTGGAATAAAAAGGTCTGACTTTAACTCTTTCTCTTTACAGTCATTTGCCCTTGGTGGAATTGGGTTATTATTTGTAATTGTTTTATTTATGAATACCAATTCTGATTACGTTGGACTGCTTCAAAGAATTGTGGAATTAACATTCATCTTGTGGATAGTACTATGCGCAATTACAATAAGAAAAGCCAGCAGGTAACAACGTGTATAGCTCATTGCGGCTGAATTCCTAATCGGAATTCATTGCAATTTGCTATCTTTTGGTTAAAGCGGAAAATCATAGCTGATTTTCCGCAACGAGCCATACACAAACCGTTAGCGAGAATATGGTATAAGCGTATGAAATTCTATGTCGTCCTTTTAATTAGTGTTTTTGGATTGTCCTGCGACAACAACCAAACATCAGACATCTCTGATTTTATCAGTCATTCACGAGAACAATTGACAGAAATGGGATATACTGCTGGATGGACTGCTAGAGACTCCGGTATCGTCGAGGAATATGACAAGTTAGCTGCTCTTTCGGGAACACCAGACCTTTTGAATCATTTGATGAATTCCGATCTACTTAAAGATGCTCAAAAATCTGCGTTGAAACAGCTAATTAACCTACACCCTGATCCAAATATAATTAGAGTTGCTCTTCTTAACTCTTTTACGGCCAACATAAATGACTACAGATTTATTCTTGATGTTTGCTCGGTGAAATTCAGTTCAGAGGGCATTGTCCGTGTAAACTTTGAAAGCTCAGCTTTGAGAAAATCGGTTTGGTATGCAACTAATAGAGAAGATTATGATAACGGGAATTTAATAGAGAAAGATTTCCCAGAAGGTAGTGCTAGTTACAAACTACCTGGACTGTCACAGGGAGATTCGGTTTTTGGCTATTTTTCTTTTCCGTACTTCAGCGGAGAAAATCCAAAGTTTGAATTCAAAGGTATTTATGAAGAGAAATCTCGCTAACACAACAGTAAAGTGAATGTGGGCTTCACCGGTGATCATAGGTCAGTTGGCTTGGATTGCCCGCCACAATTTATAATTTTAACTAACGATATCTATGGGTAGCCATGGCTAAGTGCCAGTGGAAGCGGAGCTGCATAAAACTCCCACATTCATTTTATTGAGGCGTTGGCGCTAGTTTAAAAAGATGAAGGAAATAGAAAAATCTTGGATTGAAAAAGGCTATCGATTTTTCGCTTTCGAAGGACCAAGTGGACTTAAAATAGAACGACTTTCAAAAGAAGTGGGTAAGAATAAGTCTTCCTTTTACCATTTATTTGCGGACTTAGAAGGATTTACGGATAGACTTCTAACTTATCACCTAACTCAAGCCAAAATTATTGCTGAGAAGGAGTCAAATTCTAATGATGAAAATGAATTAATTGAGGTTATTCTTGAACACAAGATTGACCTTTTATTCAACCGACAACTTAGAATTCATAGAGAAAGCAAAGAATTTGAAAATTGCTTCAATCAAATCAATCAGATTTCTATTCCCGCAATACTTCCGTTATGGAAAAAAATAATTGGTCTTTCAGAAAATACTGCATTAGCCCAGTTGGTATTAAGTCTTAGTTTGGAAAATTTTTACCTTCAAATTACTGACGAAACGCTGAACGAATCTTGGCTTGTAACATACTTTGCGAGTATTCGTCAAATGGTTACGCATTTTAAGCAAACTAAAGAAAAAACATCGATAGACGGTAGCGTCTAAATTTTGACATTCCTTCGCTTTATTTTGGTCAAAAAGTAGAGCATTATGGCAAAAAACAACAAGTTGATCTTCCTGAAAGGGCTATTGGTAGTTCAGACTATTGGATTATTAGTCTATACATTTATTGCAGCTCAGAATGATGGAGGAAATTTTTTAGCAAGAGCTATAGAGTTTGCTACTTCAATGACATGGATGGGGCAATTTGCTCTAGACTTCCAATGCTATTTAATGCTTTCTGCTCTGTGGATTGCTTGGCGAAATAAGTTTTCCATTAAATCGATTCTGATAGCAGTTGTTGCAATGATTCTAGGAATAATTGTTTTCGGACCTTATCTATTATTTCTGATAACGAAAGAAAAAGGTGATTTGAAAAGAGTTCTAATTGGGGAAAGGGAATAGAAACTACCGCCAACAATGTATAAAAGTAATAGCGGTTCGGGTGCAAACTCGAACCGTTTTTGTGTTTATTTAAGTATATTAACAATAGAAAAGAAGGAGCATTTTAATTCGCTAATGCTCTTATACTAAACGTTGCACGTGACACAATCAAGAAGAAATGAAGAAGAGAAGTCGAATTTTATATTTTTTACAGGAAGTTGCCATCGTTGTGGTTGGGGTATTAATTGCAGTTTCAATAGGCAGCTACAAAGAAAAAGTTGACAACGAGGAGTATGTCGAAAAGACCCTGTTGGCTATCGAGAATGAAATCGAGTTAAGTCAAATTGAGATAGATACGGTGCTAAACAGACATATTAAACTTTATGAGATACTTGAAAATGAAATAGCTAACAATGAACAGACACTTGGTGAACTGGTGTCTAGTTCAGGTGGCTTCCAAGTTGCCTCCATCAAAAATGTGAGCCTCAGATTTTTTGTTTCTAACAAGGCTGAGCTTTTAGAATTTCAACTGATATCACAATTATTGGATATTGAACTAGCGACCGATATGCTCACGGATAAAATAAAATTAATGGCGGATTTCGCCTATGAGCATGTCAACGAAAGTAATGATGACGTAAAAATAAAATTCGCCTATTTGTTAGCGAATGTAATTGATGGGGAGCAGACGCTTTTGGAAGCTTACGCTAGTTTCCTGGAAGAAAACAAGAGCTATTTAAATAGTTCAAGTAAATAAGGCCTACCTAAAACATTACTTATAAGCAATTGCTTCGGGACAGTGCACTCAATCTTTCTCGTTTGGGCCCCTGAGCGATCATGACTAATCCCCACTCACCAGCTTTTCGGCATTTGAAATCGCTAAAGGGAAACCCATAGTCTTTTCCTGAGATCTTTCAAGCAGTATCCTGTTTCAACTTTCGGAGCCACTGCTGCTGAGTCGCACCTAAACGGCTAGCAGATCAAAAAAGAGTGGGGGAAGGTAAAT
The DNA here is from genome assembly GCA_964351395.1 of uncultured Roseivirgaceae bacterium. Classification (GTDB taxonomy): domain Bacteria; phylum Bacteroidota; class Bacteroidia; order Cytophagales; family Cyclobacteriaceae; genus Imperialibacter. The sequence goes on along the minus strand of CAYGOF010000008.1, from coordinate 252,612 downwards.
GACATCAAATTTCCGATATTAGGAGAACATATGAGGGGTATTAGGAATGGTCCACACCCTTTTGAAAGAGAAGATTTATGGAAAATCGTCAAATCAATAAAGTGCTTTTGATTGCACTGTTTTGCTTGTCATCTGGTGTTGCCTATGCGCAACCTGGGACAAATGAAAGAGCCAGAGACCTGGGTATTTCCTTTGAAGGAGTGACTGGAATAAACAATGCCATAACTGATGTTCCGGGCTTAGAAGTTGGATATAAAACATTGGTTGAAGGTTCAGGTGAATTAGTTAGGGGAAAGGGGCCGGTAAGGACAGGCGTGACTGTGATTCTCCCGAAAGGGAAAACGGACAAAAGTTATGCTGCATCGTGGTTTTCATTGAACGGCGATGGAGAAATGACGGGATTGCCATATATCGAAGATTACGGTATTGGCTATGGACCTATTGGTATCACAAATACAAATAGTGTTGGCATCGTCAGAGACGCCATCGGTGAGTGGAGTTTTGACAAATTTGCTAACTCAGATTATATAGATTTTGCATTTGGGTTACCCATTGTGGGAGAAACATGGGATGGCACCTTAAACGACATCAATGGCTTCCACGTCAAAGAAGAACACGTTTGGGAAGCTTTGGATAGTTCTTCAGGCGGCAAGGTATTGGAAGGGAATGTTGGCGGCGGAACAGGCATGGTTTGCTACGAGTTCAAAGGAGGAAGCGGCACTTCTTCCCGAGTCTTTATGATAGACTCGGTTCAATATACCTTAGGCGTTTTTGTGCAAGCCAATTTCGGTAGAAGAAGTGACTTGATGATTCGGGGCATTCCTGTTGGAAAAGAAATAGCCGATTTGGAAGCCATTGTAAGTGAACCTAAAAGAAAGGATGGTTCAATCATTGTTATTGTAGCCACAGACGCACCTTTGCTGCCAGGTCAATTGAAACTTGTTGCAAAACGGGTCACGCACGGCATCGCACGAACTGGCACATTTTCACATAATACGTCAGGAGAGATCTTTTTGGCATTGAGCACTTCAGTGCCAGTGTATGATAACGAGGGGATGAAAGAAAGCTGGTCGGTGATTCCAAAATGGAAACTAGACAAGATTTTTGAAGCAACCGTTCAGGCAACGGAGGAGGCAATCATAAACACATTAATTGCAGCCGAGGACATGGAAGGAATTAATGGCAATAAGATATTTGCCTTGCCCCATGATAGACTGAGGAAAGTATTTAACGACAAGAAATAAACTTCAACTAAAACTGTCTTTAGGTCTTTGATTCCCACAATTGTAGGCGGATCAGTATTTCCCATTGCTGAGCGAGAAACCCGCCTTTTTCAAAGGATAGGTGATCCGGTATTGAAAAGCACTATTGTGGCTAGCTAACCCAAAGAAATATCCGGAATAGAAAAGGATTTATTTTCCGATATCTAGCTAAAATGTATCATGGGGATATGGACAGCTCGATACACGGATGTTTTAGCCAATCAAGAAAAATAAAAATCCAGAACTGTTAACAAAAACAATTCTAGATTTTCATGTAGAGATTTAAACCGCCGACTAGCCACTAAAACCCAAACATTCCATTATTGTGAGCCAAACCTTCGGTAGGTATTTCTTGGATCACATCCCAGTGTTCTACGATTTTTCCTTCTTTCATTCTAAACAAGTCGTAGAAAACGTGTTTTTTACCACCATTCCATTCACCTTCGCTTACTGTAAGCACGAAGTTTCCTTCACCCAAGACTTTATGGATTTTGGTGTATTTGAACATATTATTTTGAGATGTGAGATACTCCACTGCTTCCACTATGCCAGTTAATCCGTCTTTAATTTGTGGGTTGTGTTGGTGGTACTCTTCGGAACTGATGTGGTCACCAATCTTACCTGGATTTTTTCCCATTAAAACGTCTTCAATAAGGGAAACTGCCAAGGCTTTGTTCGCTTCGGTTTTGTCTAAGTCTTCAACAGTCGTTGGTCCATCGGTTTGTGTTCTTCCGCTTGCAGTTTCATTAACTAAATCTGTCATCGCATCCCAATGCTCGGCTACTTTTCCGTTTTCATTCACACGGATAATGTCAAAAGCGACCATTTCATCTGCGCCAAAAGGTTTGGCGTTTTTCCAGATGTTGTGCATAAACACGTAGTTGCCATCTTGAAACATTCGCACGTTTTCGGCATAAGTTCCGTGTTCTTTTAAAACGGGTAATAAACCAATAAAAGGTTCTAAACCAGTTGGCACAAATGGATTGTGCTGGATGTAATTCGCATTTGCAAATTTGCGCATTGTTTCAGCGTCTTGTTTGGCAACTGCACCTAAAAAGGCACCTACGATTTCTTTGTTGTTCATTTTTTTTGATTCTTTAGAATTAAGCTCGCTTGTTGATTTTGTCTGCGCATTGCCACAGGAAGCGAGAAGACCTGATAGTGCCAATACTGTTAATGCTTTTCTCATTGATTTTGTCCTTTGATAAATGGTTATTACTTTTGATATGCAAGCAATATTACAAATAACTTTCGATATGCAAGTAAAAAATGAAAATAAATTGCACTTTGCAAGTAATAATTAATGGTAGCTTAACAGATGCGACAAGATTTTAGATGTGATTGCCCCTTTACTTCAGCCTTGGACATTGTAGGTGACAAGTGGATATTGGTTATCATAAAGCAAATGCTAATTGAAGGAAAAGAGACTTTCAAAGACTTCACAGAAAGTGATGAAGCTATTGCGACCAATATTCTTTCTGCCAAGCTCAAATTCTTGGAAGAAGTGGGACTAATCATAAAAACCCAAAGACCAGACAATAAAAAGACTAACCTTTACCTCTTGACTGAAAAAGGACTGTCTTTGACACCAGTCCTTGTAGAACTTGCCACTTGGAGCGATGGGAATCTTAGAGACATACATCCGACCATTGTGAATGGAGAAACAATGGAATTCCTAAGGAAGGATAAAACAACTTTTGCGAATGAAATAGAAAAAAAATACAGAGAAAAACTGGCAAAAATATTGTACACCAGCAATAGCGGGTGAAGTTTGAACATTAGGTTCTGAGCATATAATAAACTTTGGTGGTGTCGGACAGGTAGTAGTTCTAAAATCCGCTACTGCTATTATACTTGTCCGTTAATAAAACCTCTGCACTTCTTTTTCATCTTCAAGTACCACGAATTTGCTATTTATCAGCTATCTATTTGCTATCGAAAAAAAGCTAACAATCAACAAAGGCTCCAGTGAAATCACTTACGCAAAAAGGGCTAAAACAAACACTTAATTCAGCCATGCGCAATCCTTCATCTCCAGGATCAGTTCCTTTCCATACACTGAGGAAGGTGTTTGATAACCTACTTTATAATTGTCAGCCAAAATCCGTGTAGCGATCTTTGAAACCGTTTCAGCCGTCAATGTGTAACCATTCGTGGTGACAAGCCGTGCTTCTTTAGTAGCTGTTCCATTGCTTACTTGCCCCCATAGGTAAGTCTTTGATTTTTCTCGCTTTTCATCAGTTGGTCCAGCGGGTTTCTTGTCCAGCTGTTTCTTCAGAAAACTACGAACAAACCCCCATCGGAACAGAAAGCCAAGGCTATTCATCATTCTTACCTGTTTGATCTGCTTGGGATGCGTGCCGGCAAAAACTTTAATATTCGGAATGCCTGTGCTGAAGTGGGCAGATGAAATATCTCCCCACGAAATAGCCATGGCCATCTGCTCAAAGTCACCATAATTTACGAGGCGCGTCAATGCACCCATTTTACTTGGCACATACTCCCCATTCTTTCGGTACATGGTCGGCTCTCCAAGGTTCTCAATCATGGTTTTAGTGGTGCCACGAGACAGACTGCCTCCTTTGTTCACAAAAGACAAGATCAAATCGGTAGCGTCAGGCAGCTGTGCTGCCAAATGTGCCGCTAAGCAGTCGGACGGTACAACGTCAAAACCTGCACCGGGCAAAAGCATAATGCCCTTCTCCTTTGCTTGCTCGTTATACATTTGCGCCAAATCAAAAACCTGATATTCACCAGCAATATCCATATAGTGCGTCCCTGTGACGAGACATGCCTCGATCATTTGCCTGGCCGTGTGTATGAATGGGCCGGCACAGTGAATGACTACTTTACCTTTCGATAGAAACTCAACGAGGGCATTGGCATCATTGATATCGAATACCATGTATTCCAGGCCCTTTTCGTCAGCATGAGATTTGGTCCTGGCCGCATCTCTGCCTGCCACGATCGGCTTCAGACCCATAGCCAGGAGCTGGTCTACTATAAGTCTTCCGGTATACCCATAGGCCCCATATATCAGAATTGTATCCATGTCATTGATGATTAGAGAAAAGCCTTCTGCGAGGGAAGGCTTATTTGGCATGGCCTAAACTACCACTATTTTTTCATCCAATGATGAGTTGATAGAGCAACAGGGAATGATTCACCCTATTTCAACTGTTCGGCATTTCCCATCGCTGAGCGAGAACCCTGAACCCTTATCGTAGGATCTGTGATCCGGTATAGACAACGTGTGTGCTAGCTTAAAATGCAAAGCTGCGGCCTCCCCAGTCGTCCTAGTTTGAGTGATTGAGGAAGCGAGGATAGAGAAGTCTGGCAATTGCATAGCCCTGTAGATTTTTAAGGTCCAACTTAGACGCAAATAGAATCGTGGATATTATAAACCAAGATTAAAGCAGGTGTCGCCAGATGACTTGAGTTTCATCGCTTGGATTATCAGCCGCAAAGTATAAATTTAACTACCGATAGCTATCGGTAGGTCGGCCTTCGCTTTAGCTATGTTTGGCAAAGCGTGATCAGATACAAGTGGAAACCAAGTTTAGAAAACCTCTTTTACTCATTTTGCCTCGAAGTTTTACACACCCAAAATAGATGGAATTTAACAAAAACATATTGTCTTTTTTAAAGCCTGAATTGGTTGACTTGATACTTAGCGAATCAAGTATCAAGGAAATTCCAAAAGGGACTGAAATATTAAGAGAACAACAGTACGTTAAAGTTTTACCTATTGTCCTTGAAGGGCTGGTCAAAGTTTATTCGAAGTTTGACGAAAAAGAATTGCTACTCTACTATATCGAGCCATCTCAAAGCTGCGTGATGTCATTTTATGCAGCGCTAAAAAACACGCCGAGTAGAGTGTTCGCACAAACTGAAGAGGATTCCAAAATAGTCTTGATACCTGTTGAATATCTACCTGCCTGGCTAAAAGAATACCCCGAGTTCAATGAATTATTTTACAATCAATTTAACCTAAGGTATTCGGAGCTTTTGGATACCATAAGCCATTTGCTTTTAGATAGAATGGACAAGAGATTATATGACCATTTGAAAAGGAAAACAGAACTGATAAATAGTAGATGCATTAAAATAAGCCACGGTCAATTAGCCAATGAATTAGGAACTGCGAGAGAGGTAGTTTCAAGAGTGATGAAAAAACTTGAAACTGATGGAAAAGTTGAACAAAATGACGGTGAAATAAAAATTATTAGTCAGTGGTGACCGCGGTCACTGCATAGGGTGAATTCATTTTGGTTTTTTGTGAAGCAATAATGCTAAAACAAATTAAATCATACGACAATGAAAAGTAACATGGGTACTGCCGATAGAATTATTAGAGTATTGATCGCGGCAATTGTAGCAGTTCTTTATTTCACAGGAATGGTAACAGGAACATTAGGATTGGTGCTATTAGTCCTTTCAGGTGTGTTTGTGTTAACAAGTTTGATTAGTTTTTGTCCGCTTTATGCACCTTTCGGATTAAGTACTTGTAAGATGCAGGAAAAGAAATAGGGCTGCACGCAGCATTGATAAAAGCAATAGCGGAAGAAGCAGTAAAATTCGGGACCTTGCATTAGACTAACTTTTGCGGCGGAAGCGAATAAATGACATTGAATTCCGCTACTGCTCTTATATCAGACCATAAGATTTATTGGTTTTCGAGTAAGCACTCACTTTTTTAAGCTGATAGCGCACAACTAATTTTTCTTATTGTAAGAAGAATTGGTATGAATAAGCTCCAGAAGCTAAGCCTCAATCGTCTTCGTTTGAGACAGCAGAAACGAGGATGAGCGAGACGGGCGATTGCATCGTTTTTCCACTGGCTGATGACGAAGAGTAACAGCCTTAAAATAGTAACGGGGATGATGAACCTGCACTAAAGTACCCTTCCTTTGTTGTCTTGAATGTGATCGTTTGGAATTTCCTCCACAACCTTTAGTTTTATCATCTACATGCTTTTGCTCAATGTTTGGTTGGAAAGGCATGACTGAGTGCTAGTTTAAATGGAGTTGGATAAAACTCCCAAACCCATCTAAGCGAGTTGTTAGCTTAATTAGGGTACAGATCTCCCACATAATAGACTTTTGTTTGAACTTGGAAATTGAAATATATTTCTTCAATGGAACCTAAGAACGTTAAACCAATGAATGATCAACAATACGTCCAGGACTTCTGGGAGCAGGGATATGTTGTGATAGAAAACTTTTTCAAGGATGGGTTGATGGATCATTTGAATAAGGTGACTCTCGCACATTTTGGAAAAAATCCAGGGTGGGAACATTCGGATGACTTCATTCAAAAATCAGCGACAGAAGTTATTCCTTGGTTTCCTTTACAGGAAGGCGATGCCAACTTCCAGGCCATTGAAGAGGACGAACAGCTTAAAAACCTCACCCACAGTATTTTGGGGAAAGGCTGGGAATCGCTTTATCTGATGGTGATGTTTTCAAAACAAGGTACCCAGGGCCAGGCCTGGCATCAGGACAGTCCGCCGGAAGATTCAAGTAGATTTAACCTAAATCGCCTTTTTTATACCCATGACATTGATGAGAAAACGGGCGGCCAAACGATTGTTTACCCGGGCTCTCACAAAATAGGTGAGATACCGGCAGGCAAACCGCATGAGGACTTGGAGAATCAAATAGTGCTGTCGCCAAAAAAGGGAACGCTTGTGATCTTGCATGGGCACTGTTGGCATCGGGTGTTGCCCGTCAAGGGGGAATACCGTGTGTCTGCCAATGCCAGAGCTATCCCAAATGGGACTCCTAAGGACATCACGGATATAGCTGTCTACAGAAATATGCGGTATCGCTTTTCTACTAAGGAGATCATCGAAGAGCGCTAAGGATAATTTGTTTCAATTTCTTAACATTCCAGCCGTTCGGCATCTGCCCTCGCTTTGCGAGAAAGCCGAAGCCTTACCGTAGGAACTGTGATCCGGTAAGGAGAAGCAGGATTTGGACTTGCTTAAAATGCAAAGCCGCGGTCGCTATTGGAAAAGCCAGTCAATATTGCAGTTGACTTCATCGCCTGTTTGGTGGACAGGCGCAAGTAGGAGGGGAGGATAGTTGGGGTCGCTAGTCCGGCAATAGCACTTCATGCTTTTCGCTTAGCATTAGATATGCTGAAGAGTGAGTGGCTGTCTGATGGCCACATGGTAAAAGAAATTAAATTTCTACTATTTACGTGTTATGCATAACGGGGATATGGACCAGTCCATACCCGGATGTTGGTGTAATACCCGCCTGACAGTTTACAGTTTCATTTCGCACAGTCAGGCACATTTGCATTGCCGCGCATGCGGCACTCAAACTAAAGCAATGCAAAATAGCCTGCCTTTTCCACGTACCATCCAGATCAAGAATTAATGACTGATTAAAAAGGTGGCGATTCACAGTACCGACCAGTTATGGATCAGTAAGCGGCTGAGATCATTGGTATTAGAATTACTTTTTTCATACTTATAATAATTTGATTATTGTTTACCTGGTTTAATACAAAGCCTCGCAGAAATAAAAGGACCATTTTCTAAGCGTAAATCAATATCATCACTTCCAATCAGCTCAAAGTTATATGTTCGCCTTGCTACAATCCCTGCAAAAAGTTCGAATACCAGAGGGCCAGCAATTCGATACTGAAATTCAGGTCCCAATCGTACACGTGAGAATCGAAGTAAGTCCACTTCAGCTCCATTAAATGATTCATTGTTCAGATTGTATTGGCTCCCATTTACATCTATTTTAAAACCATAAGAGAAGGGTTTTGCGTAATTCCACATCGTCTAAACAAAAAAGGGTAAGTTCACTTCCAACTTCATTTTAGCACCAGCCCGTGTCATACCCAAGGATGGTAAAATCAAAGGTTTGCCGAACCTTGACGTGCTGATAACACCTAAACTTTAGGAAAACTGTTCACTCATTTGGTTTTTAAACAGAATCCCACCTTGCATCAAAAAATTATCTCCGGAAAAACTCTCGGGCTCGTCTGTAGTAGAAATAGCGGGAAAAGTACTAACAATCAATTGTTCATTATTCGATAAACTAAAAATACCTGCAAGGCGCAGGCCAAGAAAAAAAAGATCATCACTAGATTGTCGATCTGTGCTTTCCGGAACTACCAGCCGATAGGTTGCTCCGGCCAGGAAAGACCATTTTTCTTTCTGAAGAGCAGGCATCAAAAGTGAAACTTGATATTCTGAAATATTAGCTTCAATACTATCCCGCATGTTCAAGGCAGCATTAGGATACCTTGCATATTCCACTTCCAGTAACTCAAATTCCTGACCCATGCAATTACTAAATACTGCTAGTAAGAGAACTGTCCTAAGTAGTTGATTCATTCATACAGGGTTTTCCGACGAGGACTATTACGCAAAACCTGGATCATCCTCTCTTTCTGATCTTGCGTAAATAGATTCATACATTGATCCTCGGTGTAATCCATATAATTTTCAATCATATCTCTTGAGCCACAAGAAGAGTGTTCATCACAAGTATAATTTGCATCATTAGACAGAGGAGTGTCGTTACAAAAGTCGTCAACTGAGCAATCACCATCTCCCCAAATGTGCCGCAACCCGAGCCAGTGCCCCACTTCATGAGTTAGCGTTCTACCAAGATGATAGGTTGTGTTTAAATCAGGAAAATTTCCTTTTTCTGAACTTCCAAAGTATTGAAACCCAATCACGACTCCATCTGTTTCTGCATTACCTTCATCTTCCTGAAGGCCAGGAAGACCTGAATTGGATGGGAACTGAGCATAACCCAAAAGATTTCTGCCAATAAACCCCCCAAAGTTCACCGTCCAGATATTGAAATAACGATTGGGATCCCAAATAGTCGCTGGTTTAAGTATCTTATCAACAGTGGAGGCAAAACCCGTTGGCCATACCGGCGTTTTACCATCGAATCGATGAATACCCGGCTCCGGAAGGAGATTGCCATCTGGGTCACGATCTGCCAGATAGAACTCTATTTGCGTGTCAATACCGATTGTATTATAGCCATTCGTTCCGGCTTTTTTTCGAAAATCCTCATTGAGAACCTCAATCTGTGACTGAACTTGTGCCTCAGCAATGTTAGGCCCGATTCCTACTTCTTGTCCATTATGAACTACGTGCACCACAACGGGAATTCTATAAATTTTAATTTCCAGATTCGAATCATCTGAACAAGAAGATAGGAGGATCAATGCGAAAAGCATCACTGATCTCCATGGATGCTTAAGTATCATCTCAAATTGATAGTTAACGTCACGACTGTTTCCGAGCTGTCAATAGAAAATTACCGCTTTATTTGTGTTACCTCGCCGGTTTTGAGGTCAATTTCATATAAGTAATCGAATTCAGACAAGTCGAGTAATCCAATGTTGGCACTAGTAATGGTGATCGTACCTGTTGCCGCCCTTTGATCGCCAGCAGTTGAAACAATGTCGTGAATTACGCTAAGAGAGCCACTCAGAAAATCACCATCAGGATTGATCTTTAGATCTTCCGATAAAATTTCTATGGTACTGGTGAAGATATTCTTATCATCGACTTTAGAAGTTTCAGTACCACTGTAATCATAACTTCCGTCGAGAATGTAGTTATCCCCATCATTAAAAAATAACCAGGTACTGATTGCAGAGCTTTCTACATCAATCCGAACCAGTTCAGCACTTCTCTCAATGGTATAGTCGTAGGTTAGGCTAATGAATTCCTCAGAACTACTGCATTGTACCTCCGCGGCAATCGAATAATCGATTTCGAAATTGCGCACGCCTATGGTTTCCTGATCTGTGAAAGATTCGTTCCAGGTATATCCACAATCTTCCTGAACTTCATCCAAAAGAACATCTATGTCATACGCAAAACCACCATCCTCTTCACTGAGAGCCGTTCCAATGATGTTTGCAAAATCTTCTTCAGTAACTTCGTTAGAGGAGGGGGCATTTTCAGAATCACACGAATCGAGAACTATGAGTCCGGCAAGAGCGAGAACTACAAGCATGATTTTATTATTTAACATTCTCATTTTGTTATTTTTTTTAATTTCTCAAAGAAACTTGGGTTGTTATCAATTGAGTACAGAAAGGTCGCTGAGGCGTAAAATATAGCAGCCGAAGCAACTTATTTAGAGCTGAATTTTATTTGCGACGACTACCTTTCGGTCAATTGAGGTAGGACACTCATTAACGTATATCAAAAACCTTTCCGTGGGTGTTTTTGAGCGGTATGATATTTAGCTGCCTCAAACAAATGCAGTGACTACGAATCAAAAAACTAAAATCCACTTTATTCATTTGGATATGTTCTTCCATGAATTTATGAATCCTGTTAAGGACCAAGTGCACCTTGATATCCGGTAATCCATATTTCCCATTTAAAACTTAACTTGGAGAGATGATCGGAATCATTGATATGATTTCCCCTCTCGACAGATGTGACATTGGAATAATGTCGTCCCACCTTTACTTGTCCTATTTCTATCCCTACAATGCTTGCAAACACCTGTTGGCTAATTTTCTTTTTAGGAATATTGAGTTCATAGATAAATTCGTTATCGTGTAAGAAATATGATAGACCAACCTGTGAAATGGAGTCTTTCATGATATACCCTTCTTGCCCATTTAATCTCTTTACGTAAGCAATATTCTTGATCCTGTTTACTCTCGCCTTACAGATTTTTGCTGTGTAAGTCGCCTTCCAAAAAGTGAAAAATTGATTAGATGTAGCAAAATATTTCTTTTCAAAAAAGCCAATAGGATAGTTAACAATGGAGAGGTTATTTTTCTTAACCCCGATCTTTAACGTTAGGCCAAAAGCAAGTATCCTGGTTTGAATATTTTGCTAATGGTTTTAAGTTTGATCGAATAGCGGTTTAGGTCCTCATAAATTGAATATTCCAATGATTCACCTTCTTTCTCTACTTTGAGCCAATCTTGACGATTGTTAGAATTATCAACAGACTGATCTCTTAGGATCGATGGAGTACACGAACTTATTGCCATGATTAGGAGAACCGGGCATAAGGTTTTTCTTACTAACATCGCACGGACTGTTGATACTCAGAGTACTCTTCGAGAGACTTTGGGGGATGATAGAATAATGCCATCACTGTTAATATCAATTCAACAGACGTCCATCGCCTAGCTCTAGTATTCGGTCGCTTTTTTGGGCAAACTCATCGTCATGTGTAACTGCGATAATGGTTTGGCCTCTTTCGGCCGCCAGCTGGCGAAAGATATCAAACACAATATCAGTATTTTTTGAGTCCAGATTACCTGTAGGTTCATCGCCCATGATGACGGCCGGCTGGTTGATCAAAGCACGTGCGATGGCTACCCGCTGTTGTTGTCCTCCGGACAGCTTATTGCTCGCCTTCATCGCCTGGGCTTCAAGCCCGAGCATTTTTAAATTTGAAAAGGCATCCTCCCTGATCTCTTCATGGGATTTTTTTCCCAATTTAAGAGCAGGAAGCATTACGTTATCCAGGGCTGTAAACTCCGGAAGGAGGTAATGAAATTGGAAGACAAATCCAATGTGGGCATTTCGAAAGGCTGCTAGCTGATTTTGGGTTCGCCCCGTGAGATATTCACCGTTGATGGTGATCTCACCTGTGTAATCCGTATCCATGGTGGATAAAAGATAGAGCAAGGTTGATTTGCCCGAGCCCGACTTGCCAATCATGGATAAAAACTCTCCCTTTTTCACGTCAAAGGATATGTCCTTCAACACCTGGAAGGTCTCCGGTTCGTGAAAATATTTGCTAATTGATCTGGCCGATAGTGCAATGTCTCCTTTCATCCTCTTATGATTTCTACAGGGTCTACTTGAGAAGCTTTTTTGGCAGGGAGGTACCCTGCTACAAATGTTGTGATGAGTCCAAAAATAAAGGCTAAGATGTAGTCTTGTGCATTGTATACCATCGGCAGTGTATCTAGTGTGGCCACACGAAAGGGCACATAGCTGACCAGTACCGAAACCAGATAGCCAAGAATGATCCCAACTATTCCACCAACTACTCCAATAATGATAGACTGAACCAGGAATATTTGTACAATATCGGACCCATCAAAACCCATGGCCTTGAGAATGGCGATTTCCTTTATTTTTTCGTTTACTGTCATATTCATAATGTTAAAAATGCCAAACCCAGCCACCAGAAGTATGGTGAGTGAAACAGCAACAGCAATGATATTCCTTAGGTCATTGCCGGCTTGAAGTTGTCCGTTCGACTCGTTCCAGGTCTCCACTTTATAATCCACCTTTGGGGTAAGTTCGGCGGCTACCTCGCTTGCCTCATTAAAGTTTTTTATATTGACCTGGATATCGGTTACATACCCCTGATTTTTGGAAATCAACTGCCTGGCCGAGCTAATGCGGACGTAACCTTTGGTGTTGTCAACACCAGCAATGGTGGTTTTGATGATTCCAATTACCTTAAAATTACGGCTTGTCCCATCGGCGGTGATCACTGTGACGTTGTCGTCTACCTTCAGGCTTAATTTCTGCGCCAGACCTGAGCCCAATACTACGCCGTCGCCCCGATCTTCCAAATTGGTCCAATTACCCTGCGTAATATATTCTTCAGTGCCAAACAGGGCATTTTCCTGTTTCACATCAATGCCTGACAAAATGCCGTTGAGTTTTGTAGCTCCATTTCTGAAAAAAACATTGACATTGACCTGGCGGGTAATGCCAGTAATAGCAGGATTATCTTCAATGGCATTGATAACCTTGGCGGAGTTTTTAATTCCCTCAGTATATTGGATCACCTTGGCATTTCTAAGATTTACCAGTCTATCACCTCCGTATTTTTTTTGTAAAAGATTGGTATTGTCTTCTGGCAGGTCATTGTAGATGTGAATATGCGCCAGCGTGCTAAAAGCGAGGTCTGTCTGCGTATCATTGACCCCGGTCATGAACCCATTCATGAAAATGTACATGGATATGCCGAAGGTTACACTCAGAATGGCCACCAATGTTTGCTTTACCCTTGAGGTAAGATGGGCACGGGATATTTTAAGGTTTGTCACACGGCTCATGGTGTTTTCATCTGTTTGATAAGCCTTGATTCATCAAGCCCGGAAATGATTTCCACCCAGTCACTATTGCGGATACCTACTTTTACAGCTGCTTTTTCTCCATTGGCATACATAATACTATCACCAGGTAAGAGATAGTCGCTTGGAATGACCAGGGCATTCTCTTTTTCATCAATGATGATATTGGCCTGCAACTGTGTATGAACATAAAGCTTTGGCGCTTCCAAAAATGTTGCCTCACAAATAAATGACTGTTGCTGCTCATCAAAAGCAGGGTAGATCTTTGAAATTCTGGCATCCAGTAACTCGTCACCTCGGGTATTCAGCGAGATTGCAGTCAGCTGCCCCTCTTTGATCTTGTCTATGTCTTCCTCGGCAATAAACAATTTTACTAACGGCTTTCCGCCGCCGATCGTGGCAATGGTTTCTCCTCGTCTTACCAGATCGCCCTGATTCTTATAAACCTGTAACACCATACCGTTGATGAAAGAGCTGAGATAGTAATCGCCGTTGTTCTCTTTCTGAATATTAAGTTGTGCTTCTGCATTTTTCAGGTTAAGCCTTAGCTTTTCCACCAGATCAGTGAGCGATTTTTGAAGGATATCAACCTGGCGGCTGGAGTTTTCATATTGCACCCTGGCACGCTCAAACTCCTGTTGCGACACAGCCCCCGTTTTAGACAAGGTCTGGTAACGCCTGTAATTGGCACTATCTATTACCAGTTGTGCTTTGGCCTGTTCGATTTGCAAACGAAGTTGACTCTGCTGAGGTGAGTTTTCACTCATATTCTGCAGAGCGTCCTGATAGGTGGCCTGTGCGCTCGACAACTGCTCGTTTTGCACCTCGTTGGAGAGCTGAAACAACGGCATTCCGGCAGTTACGGAATCACCCTCTTGAATATTTGCAGCTACCAGGTAGCCTTCACTGTTGGCTGTCACCTGATATTCATTTTCCATCACAATGTGTCCGCTGGCAAACACAGCGTCTATCATCGCTGTCTGACGGGCACTGGTGGTTTCTTGAGTATTGCAGGAGCTGAGCATAGCCAAAAGGCCGTAACAAAGTGACATGTACCGGATGTTTTTCATCGTTATTGTATTCTTGGAATAATTTGACTGTAGTAGGAATAAGTGTTGAACAGAGCATTCAAAAATGCATTCTCGGCTTTCAGGTAATCTTCAAAGGCATAGAGATAACGATCCAGGCTGATCAAACCCTCCGAATACTTTTGTAGGGTAAGCCTTTCGTTTTGTTCGTTGAGTTGGAATGCCTCAAGGGCAAGCTGCGTATTTCTAAGGCTCGTATGATAGTCCTCCATCAGCCGTGCATCGCGCATATGGCTATCAAGATTTGTTTTATTCAGGTCGTTTTCAGCCAATTCCAAATCCACACGACTTGTCTTAAGTTTATTGTTGTTGGAAAGACCAGTGAATATGGGAACAGAGAGGTTGAGTCCAATATACCTGTAGTTGCTCCACGAGTTATTGCCAAAATCAATCCCAAATTCCTCTCCGAATTGTTGTTTACCATAATAGCTATAGAGAGAAAGCTTCGGCACAAACATAGATTTTTGAACGGCTACCTTGTACTGGGCTTGCTGTTGATTAAGGCTTGCCAGCCTGATACTTTCATGAGGTTTGAGCCCTTCAGCGTCGTATTTTGGAGGTACTTCATATTGGATATTAGCCACTACCTGCAGAGAATCGTCGGCACCCATGCCCAGCAACAGTTTAAGGTCATCAATGCTCTTGTTGTACAGTTGCTTGCTGTTATTAAGGTTTTGTTTGGTAACATTGGCATTGATCCTTGCCTGGTTGACAGATAGCGCATCCAGTAGGCCTTCCCCGAATTTTTGGTCACTGAACAGTACAATACTGTCGGCAATTTTCACATCTTTTTCAGCCAAGGCTATAGCCCGTTTGGCAATCAGTATCGAATAATAGTTGAGGTGTACCTGCTGGTCAAGTATTTCAAGGTAAGCATCTTGTTGCACTTGTGAGGCTTCATAGGCCAGCTTGGCCATCTTAACTTTCAGAGAGGATTGCCAGTCTAGCAGGCTCTTGGTTATAGTAAAACCTGCATTATAGGCATAGTCCTGCCCGAATTGCGCATTCACTGTGGTGCCGGGCTGTCCAAAGAATTCGCCTGGTACGGGTGTGGTGGGCAGCTCAAGGTTTCTTTGTCCGGAGAAGCTACCGGTAACAGAAGGCAAAAGTGCAGCTTTAGATACCTTTACATCGTAGCTACTTTTTGTTACGTTAAGCTCGTAGCTCTTCAGATCAGGGTTTTGCGTTCTCGCCAGCTTGAGCAGCTCGTCGATGGAAGCCACCTCCACGAAACTAGTTCCGTTCTGCGCACCTGCACTCATGCAAGCGGCGATCAGTAGGAACGCAATCGTTATGTATTTACTAAAAGCTCTGTTTAATTCTTTTTTCATCTCACTCGATTTCCTTTGCCAATGATGAACTGTAATGTAAGAGTCGAAGTAATTCCTGCTGGAGAAAGTATGCCACCTACGGGCTTCGATTTTGACGCATGTAGATAGCCCATGTTAAAGTCAACGATAAAGCCAGGGGAGAGCCTATGGGTAAGACCGAGCAATACATTGCCATAGTTGTAACTGCTGGTAAGTCGAGTGGTTTCCTTAAACTGACCTTGTGCAAGGGTAAATCCGCCGTCCCCTCCCTCAGCCACGGCTTTTAGTCGCCCCAGCTTAAGGCCAGCATACAGCCTTGAAAGAGGTGCAACATTAAGAAAATACCTGCTACCAATGCCAACATTAAGCATTGCACCACCGCTGCCGCTTCCTTCTACCTGAATGCCGCCGCTTCCGAAAGAAACACTCTTGACCTCCTTCTCTTTTGGTAACAAAAGAATGTCAAGCGCAAGAGAAACCTGAAGTCGTGAAGTGAGAAAGTATCCACCCTCCAAACCAAAAAATGATCTTTTGCTGGTAAAATCTGTGAAGGTGATCGTGTCTGGAGTACCTGCAAAATTAGCTTTCGTTATAAACCGCTGACCATATGCAAGACCGACATTCCATCGCTTTTTATAAACACGATTTAGGGAGTCATAAATTTTGGGTGCATTCTCGATTGCTTCCATCGCTTTCTTTGCTTCAGCAAACGGTACATATACTGTGGTTTGGGCCAACAATCTACCCACAGTCATCAGCAAGGCAAACAATGATATTATCCTTCTCATTTAGGTTAAACTTGTCTGCCTATAGGGTCGCTCGTGTCCAAACTTGCTGGCGGGTAAAGCCTTGATAAGAGATATTTAATTCTAGTTTGTCTTGTTCTTTAGCCACGATTACAGCGTCCATTGTCAATCCCCGCTTTGGCGCATAGATTTTACCGTACCACTTACCGTTTCGATATTGGAGATACTCCAACATATCTATTCCCATAAGCTGCCGATTTCGTAGGTTTTTGTCTGGGTTATTTCGATCAACGACCGGGTTCCCTTTTCTATCGGTGGATGGGTTCAGCCATACTATTTTACCAAAATATCTATCACCTCTTTGGTAGATTTCGATTTTACTGTTGCCTTCCGCTGTGAGCCAAATCCCCTCGACTGGTTCTTGTGCCTCAACCTGAAATGCAGCCATCGCCAGAAAGATTGTCGCTATCACTTTATTCATTTTTTACTTGATTTTTTGCTTGAACAAAGTAACGGTGTATACTCCCTCTCTGGAACGCTAAGGTTGCTGAAGCAGGAAATTTTAATACTGAAACGTTCTTTGATGGACTCAATCGGAAAGTCAACTAACTTAAAGCCTATTTCCTCATCTGCAAGATCCGGCTCATTGGGAGAGCCTGGTTCTGGAAACCTTGGGAAAAGGGCATCGATGATACTGCTGCTTTCTTATGCTAAAGTCGGTCCGGATGCATGGGTACTGGCAAAAGGCTTGATTGACCTTGCCCACCATGAGCATGTGCAAAGTAACCAGGGCTTCGACTGCCAAAAAACTCATGCCCGACTTCTCAGGCCAAAATTAGTAATCTGCCCAACGTTTGAAGTCATTTGCTTTCTCTTTGCTAATGATGATCGGTGAAGGTGGCTCAGGGTGAACCTTGAGCAATAAACGCCCGGTGAAGTAGGGTTCTATTTCTTCTATCGCCGATCTTGCAACCATGTATTGCCGATTGGCCCTGTAAAACAAAGCCGGATCCAATTGTTTCTCCAGCTCATCAAGAAAAAACTCAATGACATATTCTTTCTGGTCTTTCTTCCGCAAGAAAAGCCCCCTTTCCTTTACATAAATATAAGCTACATCAGACACGTCCACCATGTGCATTTTCTGTTTGAAATCGACGAGGAAGCTCGAGCGGTAAGTGTCCGGCTTAAATTCCCTTGCCAGGGACAGCAATTGATGCATATAATTTTGACGGTTGTAATCCTTATAGGACGCAAGATAATGGTTGATGGCTTTTTCCAATTCGGCCGGATCGATCGGTTTAAGCAGATAATCCAATCCTTTCACTTTAAACGCTTGCAATGCATATTCATCATAAGCGGTAGTGAAGATCACTGGCATGGTAACCTCTACATGTTTGAAAATCTCGAAGCTAAGACCATCTGCAAGCTGTATATCCATGAATATCAAGTCTGCTTCATGCCCTGACCGAATCCACTCCAGTACACCTTGCACGCTATCTGCAACACCTATTACATCAAATCTGAACGGCAGCTTTTCCAACTCTTTCAAAAGGCGCTTTACGGCAATATCTTCATCTTCCACGATAAGAATCTTTATCATGAGGCTCATATCTGGTTCTTTTTTAGTGGCAGAATCACCTTAAACACATCTTTATCGACCCCGTACTCAATAGGGGCCACTAACAATGAAAACCGCTTCTGCAAATTTACAAGGCCTAGCCCCTCACTGTGGGAAACAAATGGCTTGGGATTGATATTATTTTGAATGACTAAAGTATCATTGGCCTCGTACACCTCTATTCGGAGGGGGCTCTCGCTGGTAGCTTTGTTGTGCTTCACAGCATTTTCGATCAGAAGTTGTAAAGAAAGTGGGGGTATCAGTACCTTACGAATTTCGTCCGGGATGTTCACATTGAGATGAACAGCCCCATCAAACCGTATTTTCAGTAACTCCCAATAATCATTTAAAAACGTTAGCTCATCCTCCAGAAAGACAAAATCTCGTCTGCTACTCTGCAAAACCACCCTATACAGATTAGAGAATACCCTGACAAACCCAACCGCTTTTGTTTGATCTTCCTCAATCAAATCAATTAATGTGTTAAGGCTGTTGAATAGGAAATGTGGGTTGATCTGCTGCTTCATAGTTTCCAATTCAGACTTTAGCTTCTCAGTCTGGAGCAAGAGGTTTTGTGCGTAGAGGGATTCTTGCTGTTTGGTTGCTCTAAGTGCTTGTTGGAATACTGCAAAGATCAATGAGGCCATAGTTAGCCTGGTGGCCACAACCCATACGGGTACGGATGAAGAGAGGCTTATCCCTGCTGGCAAAAGGAAATAATCTAAAACGACAAAAAGGGTAATATAAACGAGATTGATCAACACAATTACTGGTTTAACCAGTGTGGTCTCCCCAACTCTGAAAGTAAATCTGCCGGGATGATCAAGCAGGTAGTCGTTTAACCGCCAAACAGAGTACAAAATGCAGACACTAACCAGGTATTTTGGAAAGGCTTGTATCAGATCAAGATCACCTCTGTTGCTTATTATACTGAGCCCCGGCAGCAGCAAGGATAGGATGATGGGTAATAGTCTTTCAATTCTATTCATGTCTCAACAAGCATACGAACAAATCGATTTAATTAAAACGAATCGATTCACAAAGCCGTCAATTTGACCCTTCAGGCATCAAATTTAGGTAATGAAGCATTCAATTGGTCTGTTATACCCGACAGACAGTTTACAGCCTTGTTCCGCGCTGTCAAGCACATTTGCATGGCCGCGCAAGGGAACAAATTACAGTTTTGGCGCGCGTGACTTCTAATCCAAGTAGGCTAGCTAAATCAATCTTTCGGACACATAATGCAGCGAGCAAAACAAAAATTCTATAGCATTGAGAAAAGCAACTATTCTATATCGTACCAATGCAAAGGCCATACATGCCGACACAGAAACCAAAGCCTTCGCATCCGTGCTCAGAGTTTCCAATGGCGGGTACTACACACAACAACGTGCATATGCCATATTGCTGGTTCAGTGTAGCATTGTAGTTTTAGTTTCTTAATTTCGTTCGGTCTCGTGGGATAGAACGCAGCAGGTCGCTAAAGCCATTCCTTCGTCATTAGGCTTTAGCTCCTAGGCCGCAAAACGTCAAATGCACCAGCGTTAGTGTTTTTTTAGCACTTGAACCATGTAATGGAATGATTAGTTACTATCTGACGAAGAGAAGCATTTCAACCACGACTATATTGTAAACGTAGCGGGATAGTGTGAATAATCAAGGCCGGTCTCGCCATTGATTTGAATCCAATTGGAATTGACAAAGCAAAATCGGCATGTTTGATAAGCTATACACATATTTTAAAAATGGGGTAGACATTTCCAATGACCGGTTTGATCTTATTAAAGGACATTTCAAAATTCGGACATTAAAAAGGAATGAGTTCCTTCTCCGTGCAGGTGAAACTTGCAAATACAATTACTTTGTTAATAGCGGCTGTATTCGATTTTACACAACCAACAAAGAAGGAAATGAAATGACCCGTTACTTCGCTTTTGAAGAAAAATTCGGGACAGCTCTGACCAGTTTAATTCAACAGCAACCTTCGATAGAGTTCATGCAGAGTATAATGGACTCTGAAGTACTGATGATAACAAGGAAGGATTTCTATCACCTGGTTCAAACAATGCCTGAGGTTAGTTCAGTTTATCAAAACATGCTTGAGCAAGCATATATAATGTCTCAAGAACGTATCTATGGATTTCAAGGTCACTCAGCCCTGGAGCGACTTGAATGGCTGATGACTCAGCAGCCTAAAATACTCAGTAAACTCTCCAATAAGGTTATTGCTTCCTATTTGGGTGTAACTCCATTTACCCTCAGCAGGCTAAAGACTGAACTTTAGTCATTTATTTCAAAACGTTGCCATAGAGCAATACTTTTCGCCAATGGGTTTCATTCATTTACAACTGAAAAAGATGCTAAATGAGGAACTTAGTCATGCCACGTTGGAGAGTTATCGTAACAATTATTTCTGTGTTTCTGGCAAGTAGCTTTGCCTTCTGTCAGAATCAACAACCACCAATTCCTCTAGAATTGCTATTCGGGGGGAAAGGAATGTCATCACAAATGATTTTGAATAGGGATTTTGCTCCAAATAGTAAGTTTTCAGTTTTTAGCCTCTCCTCGTATTCTACAGTATATGACAATGAACAAAGCGAAAATGACCTGGTAATCATCAATCAGGTTAATTTCAGTTTGGGTAAAGGTTTTGGTATCATAGGCGGTATCAACATGAATGCCAAAGCAGGTCTTTCTCCTGTCGCAGGATTTGAGCACGTTTATGCTTCACGAAAGATGCTTGCAGTTTCGATACTTTCATATTCTCTGGATGGCGATCACAACCTTAGTTTCTTCGGTCTCTACGAATTTAAACCTCCGATCAATGATAAGCTGTCCGTGTACACAAGGCTTCAGTTTTTCTTTGAACAGAGTTTTAGTGAGCATCATCACAATAGAAGCTTCATGTATCTGCGGGCTGGCTTAAAAAAGAGCAAAGTCAGTTTTGGACTAGGGGCAAATCTTGATCAATATGGCCCGGAAAAAGTGTTCAGGGATAATTATGGAGTTTTTGTTGGTTGGGATTTTTAGGCACCGAAGAAAGTAATAGATAAAATAGCTAAATCAATTTATTGTTATGAAGAACAACAACAATCCAAGAACGCTTATGAGAGTCATTCACAGGTACCTGGGATATTTTCTAGCCGGTATCATGTCAGTTTATGCGCTCAGTGGAATTGTGATGATTTTTAGAGAAACTAACTTTCTTAAATCGGAAAAAGTCATTGAACGTCAACTTTCGCCAAACCTAAGGGCTGGCGAATTAAGCCCACAATTGAAGATGGGCGTTGTTATCCAGAAAACAGAAGGCGATGTTCTTTTCTTTAAAGATGGCAACTACAACCAAAAAACAGGAATGGCAACTGTAAAGAAAATGGAACTCCCTTTCTTATTGGAAAAAATGGAAAGGCTGCACAAGGCGACTACCAACAGTCCTTTATATTTTCTAAACATCTTTTTTGGGTTATCCTTGCTGTTTTTTGTCGTCTCTGCATTTTGGATGTACACACCTAAAATGCCAGTATTCAAAAAGGGAATGTACTTCGCTACAGCAGGTGTGTTGCTAACTATAGCTTTGATTCTCATTTAAAAAGAATGCTAAAGTCGATAACAAACAATTTTGTATATGACTCCAGGTAGTTACTTGAAACGGATCTGTAAAGCGGCTCATGTCAGAGATTAAATGAGTTCAGAGGCACTTTCAGGGAAGTTTACACCGTATTTCAATGTTACAATCAGGAACATTGGTTTTGGGTACGCTGTAATCACCGAATGACAAAAAACGATCGCCTGGTGAAGCATGAAAATAATAGTGTTTCGGGTGGCAACTCGAACCGTTTTTCGTGTGTAATAAAGTATCTTAGTAATTAAAAAGTCCAGCATTGATAGCAGCTATTGCTCATAATCAAGCTGTGCACCAAAAGGTGAGTTCCCATGAAAAATTTCAATTTTAAAAAGAGAGATTTCGCGTCAGGCCCACACTTGCTGGGAATACTACTAATATTGGCAGGTGTATTTGCTTTAGTCAGCCCAATGTTTTTAAAAAGTGGAGTTTCAATAGAACGGGTTTTAGCGGTAGGCATAGGAGCCCTGATCATAGGTCTTCTAATTGTATCTTCTTACGGTGGAACCCTTATTGATTTTTCTCAAAAGAGATTCAAAGACTATACTTCAATTGTCGGTTACAAGTATGGTGAATGGATGACAATGCCAGACATAGTAACAATTAAAGTGACCTCAAGCAGCTACCGAAGCACCAATACATCTAATGGAATTAGCCCAACGCTTTCAGGAAAAGTAACTGATTTCAAAATTTTCCTTTATGCTAATTCTCCTCAACCGATATTTTCATTTGAGTACTCTAGTAAGCGTAAGGCAGTCAAAAAGGCTCAGCGTTTAGCTGCTGATTTGAAGGCTGATTTAGTGCTCAATATTTCCGGCCAAGATTGAATTACCGCATAAGCACATGAAATGCTTGGCAAGTGCCATGAAAGGGCTTCATCTGCCAGACTATTTTTGTTTGAATTGGAAATTCCGCCACAAAAGTTAATTTAAATTATCGATAACCATCGGTAGGCCAGCCATCGCTAAAGTTAGGGTTGGCAAGGCGTGGCTAAGTGGAAGTGAAAGCTGAGTTGCACAAAACTCCTACACTCATCTTGCCGCGGTATTGTAGTGTATTTCAAACGAAATCCGAAGCCACTTGGTAGAATGGAACCTAAATATTGGTGCTTCATCAGCGTTACAAACATCAAAATCACCTTATTTAGAAGAGAGTTTTCCTTTTTTCTATGACTATTACTCTGCCGCCATATTACCAGATCTGTCTTTTGGTAGATATTTTAATAAAGTAGATGCCAACGTCAATCTATCCTACAGAACCTATGGTGATCGATATGAAGGCTTCGCCACCAACATTAAAACTCGCAGGCTTTCGATCGGGATTGAGTCAGTTAAATTCCTTTTTAACTATCTTGGGTTTGTTCCATTTGCAGGGCCAATTCTTTCCTATGAAAATCTTCGTACATCAGTAAATGGAATCGACTATTATGATGTTAAGCTAGCGCTCGGCCTTACCTTCGGTTGGGACATTCGTGTAACAAAAACAGGCACAAGCCTTCTAAGAGCGAACCTTCGATACTATCCGAATTTGCACATGGAGGTGGAAGCTGAGAAAGTGATGTTTAACCATCTCGAATTCAATTTCATACAATGGGTACAGTTCATAGGAACAAAGAAAGCATTTAGGAAATAGGAAATTATTGGTACCGTGTTTCCAATTATCGCAAGCAAGCAGGATGATGTGCTTTCTGTACTAAATGGTTTTTTTAAAACACATACTCGCTCATGTGAAATGCTGCACTGGTTATTATGAGACTAATATAGGATTTAGGTACCTAGAAGCATCAAATCAATTATCCAACTAATTCTTTTAGCGCCTACTCCCTTTTGTTGTTTTTCGTCTCATTCATAACGCAACGCATCCGCGGGATTTTTGCGGGCACTCTTGAGCGACTGAGTGACTACCACTCCCACCACTATTAATAATGTTACCAGCCCCGATACCACGACCACCAATACACTCGGTGTTATTCTGTAAGCGAAATTGGAAAGCCATTGGTTGGCCAAATAGATGGCTGCTGGCAACGCAGCCAGTGTCGCAGCCACCATCATAACCACATATTCCTTGCTCATATGTCCGAGAATATCGCTGACCGAAGCGCCAAATACCCGACGGACACCTATCTCCTTTTGCCTGCCTAGTGTAATGTAGCCCACAATACCCACAAGCCCCATCAGCGACAATATGAAACAGATTCCAGTCAGAATAGACGCTAATTTACCAGCATTGCGTTCTTTTTCATAGAGCTGTTCGAGGTGGTGGTCTAGGAAAGTGAGATTGAAAGGCTGCTCCTTTTCGACAGACATGTAGGCAGCCTCTATTTTATCAATGGTCGCTACCCATTCATTTGTGGTAGCACGAATGATCATATTGTTGATCCAGGTTTCTTTTTGATTGTGCACTTGAATCATCATGGGTTGAGCTTCATATTTCAGATTGAAGTAGTCAAAATCAGCAATTATGTCAGCGATCACATACGGATATCCAGCGCCGTTCTCATGTTCATCTTCAGGCTCCATAATCAAGGTACGCCCTATCAGATCAGACGGTTCCGCGCCAAGGCTGTTCGCTAATTTTTGTGCGGCAGTTTCATTGATCACAAAAACTCGCTCGATGCCAGATTTCAGTTGCTGCCATACGATCGAATGGATGTTGTAGACTTCCATACTACCGACAGACGTATAGATAAAAGTTCCATCCGAAAATACTTCATCACCCTCCTGCATTTTATAGGTCAGCTGATTGTACATGTCTTGCCCCGGCACCATTCCCGCGCCTATTGCCTCGATTTCTGGCAAGGTGCTCAGTATATTTTGTAGCTCGTTATACTTTTCAGCTCCATCCACATCAAAATATACTACTCCTTCAGTATTGAAACCCAGCGACTTTTGCTGGATATATGTCATCTGTTGATGAATAATAATTGCAAGACTCATCAGACCAATTAGAATAAAAAACTGCATGGTAAGCAAGACCCTTCTCAGGTGAAAAAACCTCCCATTTTTCGAGTTATTGAGCCTTCCTTTGAAGAGCGTTAGCAATGGTTTTTTACTAAAAATAAACGCAGGATAAAGCCCACTGATAGCTCCAGTAAGTAGCAGTAGCCCAAAAAACACCATCAGACTCAAGGGCGCTGATAGGAGGGACAGACTGATCGCTACTTCGAGCAACACGTTGAGGTACGGCAATAACAAGTAAAGCAGACACCAAATAAATGGAGCGCAAATGAACGTAAGCATGAGTGCCTCTGTGAGTATTTGCAAAGCAACATCGGCAACTTGTGCGCCCATCACTTTTCTAATGCCTAACTCCATTTGCCGGTTGGCATAAGTGGCTATTGATAAATTGGCATAGTTGGTCCAAATGATGACGAGGATGACCAAGCCTACCATGGCAAAAATTTTGAGATATTCCCGGTTTGCCACAGTTTTTATCTCATAAAGCATTCCCTCTGTGAAGTGAATGTCTCCCAGAGGGATTTCCCTGATTCCTTTGTTGAGTATATCCTCCTTGTAACCAGGATATACTTGGTCTATTTCCCTATTAAGGGTAGCAACAATCGAAGGGGCGTCAGCAGTACCGTTAGTTTTGAAATAGGTATATCCAGCCCAGGAAGGAATCTGTTTTTGGTTCAATATGATTCCAAAGTCAAAATGGGTGTTGCCTGGCACGTTACTCACGACGCCTGTTATAAGGTACCTTTCATCACCGATCTCTAGTTCTTGTTCAAGTAAATTTTTTTCCTTCCATCGGTCACCAAAAATGAATTCAGCGGTCGATTCCGTTAGTATAGCGGTTTGGAAATTGCTAAAAGCCGTTTCGCTATTTCCAAGAATAAATGACTGGGGAAAAATGCGCTGAAAAGCAACCCCAGTGTTGGTAAACAAAAAATCATCCAATACAAATTGCTTCGCATTAGCCCTTACATACCATTTCACATTTGGGCCAATAGCACTCTTGTTGGGAACAAAATGACAAGCTTCTGCCACTCCCTCGTAGTTTCTTAAATGATTGACTAAGCGGACCTGCGTTTCGTAGTCAGAACTATTGAAGTTTTCAAATGACATGCAGGTGTATGTCTGATCTCGATAGTCATTGACCAATCTGTAAATGTTTTTAGCATTCGGTACTTGTTGATCATAGGTAAGCTCATGATGAATATATAGCCCCACCAGCATCACAGCCGTGAGGCCGAGGCCTAGTCCCAATATGTTGATCGCGGCGAAACCTTTTCTTTTGATGATGTTTCTCGAGGAAATCAAAAGGTAATTTTTAACCATGGGTAGGTATTGTTTGGTTGGGGAGTATTTTTCGAAACTGTATGGTTTAAAAAACTGCAACACATCAAGCCAGTATTGTAGCTGTGCTTTCGTATTTCCGTTTCGTATCCGGTTTTTGAGAAAAGATTCGTGAAGGTCTCCGTCTATTTCTTCTAATAGTGCTTCATCACAAAACCACTTCAGGAATCGGCGGGGTAGTAGTGGAGGCTCTGGTGTAAGCATTTTAGATCATTTTTGGTAGCCTGTTCCACAGTTGTTGTCTCGATGTGCGAATTTCTTCGATGGTTGTTCGTCCTGGTTCTGTTGCAACAAAAATGCGCTTTCTTCTGCCGCCGCGATCCTCGGTAGCACCACCCATTTCCGACTGTATAAGCCCTTTTTTCTCCAAACGGGACAGTACAGTATGAATGGCGCTAATAGAAATTGATTTACCAGTATGTTCCTTATAAGCCTCAACAACTGCCAGCCCATAAGCCTCTTCTTTCATTGTAAGAATCAGTAGTAGTACCGTTTCCTCTAAGTATCCCAAGCTAATCATGTCTTACGTTTATTTATTTAATACTTGTAGAACTAAACTCAAATCTAGAATAAAAGTTTCAATATCTTTAATATTTGTAGAATTAGTTATTTAAGGTTTTCTTTAATTATTCTTTTCATCGTTGATAAGTTTTTCGATGCATAATGAAGTTTCGACTGGCCACGGCCGGTCTTTTTGGTATCCTGTTCTTTTAATTACAGATTGTGGGCTGAGGAAAACGAAGGGGTAGCAAACTGCCTTATCCATTCATTGGCTGACTCTTTCGACCCGAATCAAGAAGTTCACCGTGCCATGCTTGAATTCGCTATAAAAGGCGAAATAGAATTGGCAGAGAAGGTCGACTTTAAGTAGCTTACCTATGATCAATACCGACATGTTCCTTATCCGGGGATTTATGATGGACTGAAATATGTTTTGAAAATCGAATAGCCAAACTACAATTACCAATAATGGCTTTCAGCTATTGTTTCTTGTTAGTTACTTGTGAATGCATTCTTGGATGTTTTGCCGATTAATAAAGTGTATGAAAACATCAAAACTACTTATTGGAATTTGGCTTTTGGCGCTATGTGCCTGTGACCGTCCTTCCGAAAAAAAAGCTACCCCGTTGGGAGTAGATGATGGCGCTATTTGGATCGAAGATGGTATTCCATTACCGGAAAGCGATTCATTGTTCTTTTTAGCGCATCCGGCGCCACTATTCAGAAAGGAATTCAAAGCCAATAAAGCCGTCAAGTCAGCTACTTTGAGTATTACAGCGGCTGGTTATTATAAGGCAAGCGTCAACGGACGGGGAATCGAAGCAAATTTGCTCGATCCGGCCTGGACCGACTTTAGCAAAAGGATTTATTTTACAGAGTATGATGTCACTTCCTTCATTCAAGCCGGTGACAATTGTGTAGGTGTTTCTCTAGGCAACGGCTTTTACAACCCTTTGCCTATGAAGAAATGGGGAAGCCGCAACCTGAGGGCGGATACCCGGGTAGGAAAACCGGTTTTTATTGCCAAACTCCATATCGATTACGACAATGGCGACTCTGAAGATATTGTAACTGACAATTCCTGGAAGTATGCCTTAGGACCCATGATCAAAAACAGTGTGTACATCGGGGTGGCTTACGATGCCAACAAGGAATTAGGTGAATGGGACCAACCTGGATATGATGAACTTCAGTGGCAGGCAGCTACCATTGGCACTCCGCCGGGTGGGAAACTCGAAAAGGCATTTTTTCCTTCTGTCGAAATCACCCAGGAGATTACTCCCGTGGGTATTTCATCTCCAGAGGCCGGAGTTTGGGTCGTAGACATGGGGGTGAATTTCACAGGTACGTACAAAATTAAATTATCCGGCGAGCTAGGGGATACCATTGTATTCAGGTTTGGGGAGCGTGTGTATGAAGATGGAAGTGTTAACCCCATGACGACAGTAGCTGGTCAAATCAAAAGAAAAGGAGTGGGAGGGCCCGGTGCACCAGACATTGCCTGGCAGACTGATAGTTATATCATTGGCCCTAACAAGGACCAATGGTTCAGTCCTGACTTCACTTATCACACCTACCGGTACATGGAAATCAGGGGATTGAGAGAAAAGCCTGAAATGGAGGATGTCCGTGGGCTTTTTATGCACACAAATGTGACTAACAAAAACACCTTCATCAGCTCATCAGCCCTGCTGAATTCGATCCAGGAGGCGTCTGAAAGGACATTCCTTGCAAATTTAGTGAGTGTGCAGTCAGATTGCCCTGCGAGAGAAAAGTTTGGCTACGGCGGAGATATCAATGCCACCAGTGAATCCTTCATCTACAATTTCGACATGCAATCCTTCTATCGCAAAACTGTATACGATTGGGTAGACGCGATGAAAGATTCCAGTTTTGTGGATACCGCCCCCTTCGTTGGCATTGAGTATTGCGGTATTAGCTGGGAGTCGGCCTACCTGACCACGCAGTATTACTTATACCTCTACTACAACGATACCGACATCATCAAAGAGTTGTATGATCGAAATACCCGGTGGATGGAGAAAGTCGCCATGATCCATCCTGAAGGCATTGTTGACGAGGGCTTAAGTGACCATGAGTCGCTGGAACCTGTGCCGGTGCAACTTACTGGCACAAGTCATTATTTGCAGTGTGCCCGCATCATGAAAACTTTTGCTGGTGTGATGGGGATAGCGGCAGATGTGAAAAAGTATGAAGCCTTAGCAGAAAAACTGGAAAGCCAGATCCGGGCTGAGTTTTGGGAGAAGCCAGTGTTGGGAGAAATCAATCGGCAAACCCTATTTTCTACCTTACTCTATCACAACATCATACCCAAAGAGGAGATTCCTGCAGCAAGCGATTCACTGCTAAAGGCTGTTCAAAATGGCCCATCGTCACATTTTAATACGGGCATATTTGGGACAAAATATGTGCTGGAAATGCTGGCTAAATATGGCGCACCCAATGCTGTATTTGATATCGTCAACAGTACCACCTATCCGGGCTGGGGCCATATGATAGACCGGGGAGCCACCACCATATGGGAAACTTGGAAGGAAAGTGACAATACCTATTCAAACAATCACCCCATGTTCGGCACAGTGTCGGAATGGTATTATAGGTGGCTGGCAGGAATCCGGCCTGATCCTGATCATCCGGGCTTTGAGGAATTCTATATAGCACCAACAATACCTGAAGGACTTGAATGGGTGAACTGCACCTATCACTCGCCTTATGGAGCCATCGTAGCCAATTGGAAAAAGGCGTCATCGGGGAGTTATATTTATACGATAAGCGTTCCGAAAGGCAGTACGGCCAATGTCGTGTTGCCAGCATCCCCATCACAAACACTTGCAGTTGCCGATGAACAGGGACAAAACCTATCTTCTGAGATTGATGGCTTGCAAAGCGGGGAGTTTTCATTATCAGCAGGTGACTACGTGATTAACCTTCAATTAGAACAGTAATAGGTACTAAACCCCCGCTGCTTCGTAGGTTGACAATTATTTCATGGCTTGTATTCTCCATGACATAGTATAATTTTATCGTTCCTGGGGCAAATTGCCAAGGGGAAATGAACCGTATTAAATATCTACTGGCACCACAACATTAAACGATAAAGGAAGAAAAATGACAGAAGAAGAACTATCAGGATTAAGCGATCAAGAGCTGCTAGAGGAGGCAAAAAAAACGAAATTAGCCCCCATCACCAATGCACTATTTATTGGATTTTTGATTGGAATTGTGATTTACAGTGCAGTGAAAAACAGTATTGGTTTTTTTACGCTCATTCCTTTGTACTTCGTTTATAAGATGATTCAAAACGCTAAAAGAGACAAAGCCCTGGAAAGGCTTTTAAGGGAAAGGAATTTGAAGTAATAAATAGGGCCAACTGCCAGCTTTAAGGCATTAGCAGCCTTCCTTTTTTAGTATATTTCAAATGAATACGCCCCTCAGAAAAAACGATTCCTTTGAGCTAAATGCTTAGAAACCCAGGGAGAAAAAGGCACAAAAAAAGAGCGATAATCACCGCTCTTTTTTCCAGAACAACCTATAAACTAATCTTAAATGATTTGAAACGTGATAGGAATACTGTACTTCACATTCACTGGCTTATCGTTTTGACGGCCCGGTACCCAATTAGGCATGCTGGCTACAACCCGAGCTGCTTCAATTCTAAATGCCTGGTCTACCTCTTCACTGGTAGCGTCGGTCACATTGATTTCACTTATTGTGCCATCTGCACTCACGACAAAGTCGACAAATAGTGCACCTTCCAATTCATCCTTTTTTGCTTGTTCAGGATACTCAATATTATCTCTCAGGTATTTTCTCATGGCTTTTTCGCCTCCAACATAAGTTGGGTTCACTTCAGCCTTATGATAGATAACATTTCCATTCAGGTTGGTATAGGTGGGTGTCTTTGAGGTCATTTCCATCCAGGCAGCCATTCTTTTATCTGCGATCATGGCGGAATCTTTTTTGATAAAAGCCCTTCGTTGCTCGATAGACGACAAGGTCATCGCTTCGGATGGCGAGGATGCTACACTGCTATCCTCATTACTTTTTTCTGTTTTTGTACCGCATGATTGGGCTAAAAAGAGCACGGCGATCACGGCGTATACTTTGATGTTTACTTTCATGGTAATTGGAGTTATTAAATTTCGTAGATGGGCTAAAGGGCTTTTACCGGCTGTTTTTCTGCTTGTTGTGAGCCTAGCTCCTTTAATGGTGGCTGCTATGGCTCGTTCGAAACAACGGTACAAAAGTGAGAGAAACTGGCAGTTGCAGTGTTACAGAGTTGTAAGAAAGAGTTACATGTATCACAGGTATTGGCGTAGCTGTTTTCATGCCAACGGGTTATTGCGCTTGTCCGCTTCTCCGCTGGAGCCACTAATCAATAATTGAATTGTGTGATGAATGATTAAATAATGGAGCAATCTGTCTAGTTCGATGCAGAATCCATGAATTTAACCTACTCACTTAAGCGAAAAAGGAAAAAGGAAATCAACCAACACATTGTTGTGTGCATGCGACACATGTTCTTTGAACGATTTCATGCTTTTGTGCATGATGAGCGAAGATTCCGGACCTAATTTGGCAATGATTTCTTCAAGTTCATGGAGTTTTCTCCTGATGACCATATTTCTGGCTTCTCTTCCTGTTGGAAGTTCTTTGTCAAGTGCTGTAAGGGTTTGCTTGAAGCTTGCATTCACTTCCTTGTAGAAATTAGTCAATTGAGGATGGCTGGTATAGGATTTGATATGTTCAATGTCTAATGCTGCACTTTTCTCGTCATCATCCAATTTTCCATCTCCATTGGCAGCAAGCAACGAAACATAGGCGGGAAACTCAAGAAGCGATTGATGTTCTGCTGGCGTTAGATTTGTGAAGTCCATATTGATGTTGTTTTGGTGTTTTTAATTGTTGCCTAAGCCTTTTCTATTGTGGTCGATAGTTGGGCATAAGGATGCTAATTGTTGCTCCAGTTACCAAGTACAACGTTTAAAGTTCGTTTTAATTCAGTCATCGTTTTATCAACTGCCTGCTCAGGAGAATCGCCAATGCCTAATATTTCCAATGCCTCTTGCCCCTCAATCATGGCCTCCAGTGAGCAGGAATTGGAATGAGTCCCGTTAAGATGCCCGGCATCGCAGAGGTATACTCCTATTTTATTGATTTTTTACATTCATTGAAATAGTTCAATGAATTCT
The DNA here is from genome assembly GCA_964351395.1 of uncultured Roseivirgaceae bacterium. Taxonomy (GTDB): domain Bacteria; phylum Bacteroidota; class Bacteroidia; order Cytophagales; family Cyclobacteriaceae; genus Imperialibacter. The sequence continues at coordinate 220,891 of CAYGOF010000008.1, read as the reverse complement.
TTGAATAATCAATAAAATACGGATATGAATGGGTGAATTGCAAAAACGAGAATCCGATTGGAAGTCCCGTTTTCGCAAACAACTATTAAAGGATCAATGTAATTTTACTCAGCATTGGGCAGTGAATTGAGTGAGTAACAGCACGAAGCCTGCTGTTTACTCAATCACATGGAATGTTTTTTACTTGTTGGCATTGTAGTGAATAGTGAACCATATAAGTCTTGTGAGAACGAAAATAAGGGCGCCATACATGGTAGTAATACTAGAGACCTTTAAACCTCCAGCAAGCATGGCCTGTGACACCTCGCCCACTGCTTCAATAGCGCTAAAAGCTCCATAGAGGCCTATCAGCTGCCCTAAGATACCTGTTACCAGGGCCAGCAGCCCGAAAGACTTCACATAATCAAGCTTTGACTGTACTTCAGCCCCTTTTTGACCCTTAGAAAATACGGCTATTCCAGCCCGTATAGCGAAAAGCAAGGCAGTAAGAAACATAAGGGTAAGAACTGACATAAATTCAATTCCGCCCATCCAAAATAATTCAACCATAGTAGTAAATATTTGAGGGGTTAGTAAAACAACAAAAGCAATCTTACGGCTTTAATTTGAACCACATGACCAAAGTAGACAGATTCGCCAGCCATGTCGGCAAACAACCGTTTTTGAGAAGGATTTGACATTTTATGTAGAATCCATTCTGAAAGTTGCATTTCGTCGACTTTCGATGCTTGATATTAAATTAATCGGCATTTTGCGACTATGATAAGTGATTATCTCAATAAATGGGTGTATTCCATAACTGGCAGAGTGTTAGCTCATATGCTGTTTTGGTTGCTTTCACTCGGATTCCTATCTGTCTTTTTTGGAAGGATAACCAGCGATTATGCCTTTTCTTTTCGCTTTGCTTGTTTGATGCTGCCTGTAGCAATAGGCACTACCTACTTTATCAATTACAGCCTGGTGCCAAAATACCTGCTCAGCAGGAAGATAGGTAAGTTTTTGTTGTACTTTATATACACGCTGATACTTTCCATGTACTTTCAAATGTGGGTATTGGCACTGACATTCATATCAATTGCAGAATATAATTATGAAAAACTGGGGCCCGTTGCTGGTGATTTTATCTTTCAGCCGGTCGGGCTCTATTCAATCGTGGTACTTGGTGCAGCTTTAAAGCTGCTGAGGCTTTGGATGAAGGCAGAGCGGGAACGGGCAGCGCTGAAAACTGCAAGTCTTGAAGCTGACCTAAAATTGAAAGAAGCGGAGCTACAGTTGCTCAAAGGGCAAATTCACCCCCATTTTTTATTCAATACATTGAATAACCTCTATGGGCTGGCACTCGAAAAATCGGAGGCTGTACCTGGAAGTATTTTGCGACTTTCTGCATTGCTGGATTTTCTACTCTATCGAAGCAACAAGCCTTTGGTGCCCATGGCAGACGAGATCAAATTAATAAGCGACTATATCGAGCTGGAGAAGCTACGATTTGAGGAAAGGCTGCTGTTGGAATTGGACATACAAGCCGATGAAAGCGACTATGAAATTGCTCCATTTCTACTCTTTCCATTTGTGGAGAATGCTTTCAAACATGGATTTATGCAACAAGACCAGCAGCTATTCCTTTCTATTGAATTGAAAACGAAAGAGGGCTGGCTGAACTTGAAGGTGAAAAATTCATATTCAAGAGAAGAGAAAGGCTCTGGACTCGCTGGCGGCGTTGGCCTTTCAAATGTAAAAAAGCGACTGCTGCTACTATATCCCAAAAGGCACGAGCTTGATATTGAAACTGACAAGGAATACTTTGTGGTGAACCTAAAGTTGGACCTAACAACGAAGCATGTTAACGGACTCACTTAAACGCTGTATAATTGTAGACGATGAGCCGGTCGCAATAAGGGTGATAAGAGGATACCTGCAGCAAATTGGTGGCTTTGAAATAATGGCTGAATGCCGGACTGCCACCGAGGCATTTCAAGTGCTTCGGAGCCATTCGGTAGATCTTATTTTTCTGGATATCCAAATGCCAAAGCTCACAGGTTTGGATTTTCTAAAGACACTCCAAAACAGGCCCAAAGTGATTCTGGTTACCGCCTACCGGGAGTATGCTATTGATGGGTTTGATCTAGACGTTGTTGATTATTTGCTCAAACCAGTGTCGCTGGAACGGTTTATGAAGGCCGTGGATAAATTCTATCAGCAATCTATCGTTGCTGAGGTAAAGCAGGTCGTTCAAGAGCCGCCTGCTTCAATACTGGTAAAATCGGACCGAAAAACTGTTAAAATTTCACTTGATGATATCCTGTACATTGAAAGCTACAGCGACTACATCAAGATTTTCACTTCTCAAGAAACTGTAATTACCAAAGAACGAATCAGTCACATTGAGCAAAGTCTTCCACCGACATTCATTAGAACGCATCGCTCATTTGTGGTCAATAGTGCCAGGATAAAGTCTTTTACCAATGAATACGTAGACATTGAAGGAAAAGAAGTGCCTATAAGTAGAAGCTACAAGGAAGATGCTCTTACTCGTCTTCAGCAATGAAAACCATCAGCATCTGTCTTTTTTTCCAGCTGTCAGTTAGTTTTTATCTCCTCAAAATCCTCTCTACTTGCACCCTGCGAAAAGTGCCTGAAGTTGTAGGTGAATGAGAGCATCAGGTACCTGTTCAATACGTTTGACTGAACGTCCTCAACAAAAATCTCAGAGATGTTCCTTCTTACGTTGTTATTCTGCTTCAGTATATCATACACATTCATGCTGATTTCGCCGAGTTTGTTCTTAAATACTTTCTTGCCAATACTCATGTTCCAAAGCGTGAAACTGTTGTCGAAGCCGGCAGAAAGTCCCGCATTTACCTGATACCTTACATCAGTTCGAAAGGTGAAATCCTTGCCAAAAATCATATTGTAGTTGATACGTGTAGTTTGATTAAAGAAGTTGTTGTTAAGTGCGGGTCTGAGGCTGTTTTCTACGATATTGTACCTCGACCAGGTGGAAATTCTGAAATCAATTTTTTCGCTGATATTGCTGCTTAGTGATAACCCAAGTCGGTAGTTCAAAGAATTGGCCAGGTTAAGTTTATCATTGATCAGGCCAGGCCTGCTTGTGTAGTTTACCCCTCCATTAAAGTTGATATTGGATTTCAATAGTGAGAAAGGCTGCCCATAGCTAAAATAGGACCTAAACTCCTTATACCCCGAAAGGTTCACAGGACTAATAAGCTGAGATCCTTTTTCCAAAACAACTCCCTGGCCCACTGTCGTTTGTTCTTCAGCAATAAATGTGCTGGTGCCGATATAGTTGGCAGTGAGCTCCGTATGCGCATATACAAAAAAGGATCTGTTAGTCTCAGGGTTGTTCGATCTGATCCTGGTTCTGATTCTGTTGGTATATGTCTGGTTCAGGTCAACATTACCTGTTCTTAATTGCAAGGGATTGGAGTTATCGACAACATCTTGTAGCTGCTCAATAGCAGGTTCTCTGGTCCAGGCACGGTAGTCAAGTTCGACATTGGTGTTTTCGGAGAATTTATAACGCAGACGAGACGAAGGAAGTACGCTGTTGAAGCGCCTGTTTAGGACATATTCATAAGGGAAAAACTGGTCATTTTTAAGCCTGGCATCCTGGTACTCCAGTTCTATCTGGCCCGAAAACTTCTCCACCGTATACTGGTAGCCTAGTTCTGTTTCCTGCGTCAGGTAGCTGTTGTTGAACGAATTACTTAAGGCTGTGTCAAGTGCGCTGTAGTCATTAAATGTTTCAGAAAAATCGTATAGCCGCCTATCTGAATCGTTTTTCCTGTCGCCAACGGCATGTTCCAGTTCTATTCTACCATTTTTGCCTATTGGTTCGGTATATGATAAATTAATTCGCCAATCGTTTCCTGCCCGGTTCAAGGCAATGTTTTGATCAAGCAGCTCGCTACTATCTGCTGACCGGTAAAAAAGATTTTCTGCATTTCTGAACCTATCTTCATTATTTGTATGGTAGCCGTTGCTTAAGTTAAACGTGAATGATCGTCCTTCTTTTTCAAATTGGTGGTTGTACATCAACCGGTTAAAATAATCGTAGTCGAGCAGGTCAAAGGAGGAGTTGTTGGTAGTTTGATTGATGGGTCCAAAGTCAGATGAGGTTTGGCCAAGGAAGTTTGAGTTCCTGATATTGTTGGCAAATTTCACTGAAGGCCGCCAAATGATTCTATTGTTATCATTGATCTTGTAATCAACTTTCATGAAAATCCTGTGTTCAGAATTTTTGTTGTTCCGGAAGCTACTTTCCTTGTACACCTGACCAGAATCCGATGGCAGGATATAATCTCTGAAGCGCTCCTGACTGGTTTCATCATTCCGATTGTTGTACAAATAGCTTCCACTGACCTCCAGCGCTTTGGCCCAGGTGTCAGCAAAGCTTATAGCAAGTGCATTGTTATTGATGATGCCGTCCTGCGTACGGCTGTCGGCACTGGCATTGGGGCTGGCTGAATAATTAAGGATATTGATGTTGTTGCTAAGTCCGGCAATGGTGATCCTACGATCCCCATTGAATAAATTGATATTAGCACCGGCCATGTACCGTTGATCGGTTCCCGTGCCGATTGAGGTTTTACCAAACTGCCCTTTTCTTCGCTCCGGTTTAGTGATAATATTGATCGTTTTGATCCTTTCCCCGTCATCGAAGCCGCTAAGTTCAGCCTGATCACTTTTCTTATCAAATATTTCAATACTTGCTATCACATTGGATGGCAAGCTCTGCAAAGCTGCCTGAACGTCATCCCCGAAAAAGGGCTTACCGTCAATAAGAATCCGCTGCACGTCTTCACCCTGTGCTTGTATTTTGCCGTCAATCATGGAGACGCCCGGCAATTTTTGCACGAGGTCTTCAGCACTGGCATCGGGCAGGGTCTTAAAAGCTTCAGCATTAAAAACGGCAGTATCTCCTTTTTGCTCACTCATCAGCGTTTGTGCCCTGATCTGGATTTCTTCCAGCGTTTTGGTTTCCTCTTCCAGGAGCAAATCGCCAAAGGCAATATCACTTGTGCCCACAGACACTTTTTTTACCATGACTTCATACCCGATAAACTGAATCTTAATTTCATAGCTGCCGGGCTCAACTTTGTCCAGTTTGAACTTCCCTTCAAGGTCGGTTACTACCCCAAGAGACAGAGGAGGTGCGTTTAGTTTTTCGGCAATTACAGTGGCGCCGGGCAGTCCCGAGTAATCATTGGCTCCTTTTACAGTGCCTGAGATGGTAAAAGTTTGAGCTTGGGCTCCAAGCGTTAGAACAAGGAAGAAGACAATGACTGTTAGTCGGTACATGTATGAATATGACTTTATTTTGGGAGGAGAAATGCATAGAACTTTCAACTTGATGCTGCCCTTTTTATTTGTGAAAGAAGAATTGCCATGCACGCCTTGTTGAAATCCATTCAATCCAGCTTTAACTTGTTTAAGTGCTAAAAATACTTCGACGACATCAACTGCGTTGATCCATTTTTTTGAATAGTAAATTGACTTGCTGAGTGGTAAGCAGTTGTTAAAAATTGTCACGAAAAAAGTTAATTATTGAAGGAATAATTGATCATTCAGAAGTTGCCGCCTGATATTGCCACGGGTTTTAAGCAAATATGCCGTCGTTTTTCTGAATGTAAAGATTCAGATTGTCAACTGTGTGATTGTCGACGATGGAAAAAAAAGGAGGGGTAATATAATATTGATCAGCCATGGCGGGAGATCAAAAAAGACAAAAAGAAGGGGAGCTTATTGCTCCCCTTCTTTTTGCAGGTAGGCAACCAACTTGTCGCAAACCGCATTCATTTCCTGCGCCATAAATTCGTCGCCAGTGGCGTTAAGCACACTCTGGGCCATGCCGCCAATGCAGTCGATATAGAACCTTTTCATATCGGCCACTTCCATTTCCTTTGTCCAAAGGTCGATGCGAAGGGTGTTTTTTTGATCGGCATCCCATAGCGCCAGGGCTATGGCTTTGGTTTCACTCAATTCTTCCCCGGCCTTTTCGTCGGCATCCCAAATGATTTTTTCTGGGATCCTGTCGTCACCCATTTCAACTGTGAAGCGTATTTCTGACTTATTCATCAATGCTTTTTATTCAGGTAAACTATTCTTAAAGTCTTGGTAAGTAGCAGGATTTAGTGCAGTAGTACTACAGCCAAGGGATGTAGACTTGGCATTGATGTCTGCTACTCTTGAATCAGGGCTTGGATGGGTACTTAGAAACTTGGGTGTACCTCCTGCCTGACCGCTGTCCAGCAGCTTTTGAAAAAAGCTAGCAGCACCATTACAGGCATATTTTGTTTCAGCCAGGTAAATAACCGAATTCTCATCTGCATCAGTTTCATTGTCTCTACTGAAAGCAAGCGTGGAAAGGTTACCCGCCAGCGCCCCAGCTAATTCTGTCAATTTCGAAGGATTTGAACCTAGAAGAATATTTAGGATTAACTGTGTGCCATAGGCCTTTTGCATTTGTTGCATGCTGTGTCTTTGGTCAGCATGAGCTAGTTCATGTCCCATCACGCCAGCAAGGTCATCTTCCTGGTCGAGGTACTTGATCAGGCCGGTATACACATAGATATAGCCACCTGGCGTTGCAAAAGCGTTCAGTACCTCGTCATCATGGATGATATGGATGTCCCAGGCAAATTGGTCTTTGTACTTTAACTTGCCACTATTCAGGATCTCGTCGGTGATACCCTGCAAATAAGCATAGGCTTCAGGATATTCAGTAGGATCAAGTATTGGATACTCTGCTGGATTGGCAGCAATTTCTTGACTTACCTGCAATCCAAGATCAATGTCATTTTGTAAAGGCAAAAGCACAGGTAGTCCACCACCCTCACTATCGTCGTCTTTGTCTTTACAGGAAAAAACTACAAGCACAAGGCTTGCCAACCAAAGGATTTTAAAAGTTCTCATTTTCATTTGATTAATTTATTTTCATTTCAGGAATCTGACCTTCTACAATAAGCTTGCCAGCTGTAGCAGCTATGATTTCTTCGACACTCACACCTGGGGCCCTTTCCAATAACTTGAAGCCGCCCTCAGGCATTACTTCCAGTACGGCCAAATCGCTAACGATTTTTTTAACGCAGCCAATTCCCGTCAAAGGTAGTGTACACTTCTTTAATAATTTTGATTGTCCATCTTTACTTTTGTGCTGCATCGCTACGATGATATTTTCCGCAGAGGCAACCAGGTCCATGGCTCCACCCATTCCTTTCACCATTTTACCCGGGATTTTCCAGTTGGCTATATCTCCATTTTCAGACACCTCCATGGCGCCCAGAATCGTCAAATGAATATGCCCACCACGGATCATGGCAAAACTCTCAGCTGAGTTAAAAAGGGCAGAGCCTGCAATCATCGAAACCGTTTGTTTACCTGCATTGATAAGGTCGGCGTCTACTTCTTCTTCTGTTGGAAATGGGCCGATACCAAGCAAACCATTTTCAGATTGTAACACCACATCGATACCCTCGGGGATATAGTTCGCTACAAGGGTCGGGATACCAATGCCAAGATTGATATACATCCCGTCTTTTACTTCCTGAGCTATTCGTTTTGCAATGGCAATTTTATCGAGTCCCATGGTTTTCAATTTACTGGTGATGATCTTAAGAACGCACGGTCCTTTGTTCGATTCGCTTTTCGTAACCTTTTCCCTGGAAGATTCTTTGAATATAGACTCCAGGCGTATGAATTTCATTGGGATCGAGCGTACCGGCTGGAACTAATTCTTCTACTTCGGCAATCGTGATCTTACCGGCGGTCGCCATCATAGGATTGAAGTTCCTGGCGGTTCCTTTAAAGACAAGATTGCCTGTTGTGTCACCTTTCCAGGCTTTGACCAGCGAAAAATCTGCTCTCAACCACGCTTCAAGTAAGTATTTTTTGCCGTCAAATTCTCGTACTTCTTTGCCTTCAGCTACTTCCGTACCGTAGCCAGCAGGAGTGAAGAACGCAGGTATGCCAGCACCGCCTGCTCTGATTCTTTCAGCCAGCGTTCCCTGAGGCACGAGGTCTACCTCCAACTCACCACTTAGTAGCTGACGTTCAAACTCAGCGTTTTCGCCCACATAGGACGAAATCATTTTTTTTACTTGCCTTGTTTTAAGTAACAAGCCAATACCAAAATCGTCAACCCCTGCATTGTTGGAAATGCAGGTTAGGTTGGATGCGCCACTTTCCAGTAAGGCTGAAATGCAATTTTCAGGTATTCCGCACAAGCCAAATCCTCCAAGCATGAGTACCGCCCCGTCGTGCACGTCGGCAACTGCTTCCTTTGCGTTGTTAACAACTTTGCTGATCATACTTGTTTTATTTAGTTCCGTTCAATACGGCCAAAGCTTGCTGACGATCCAGGTGTAACTGCTGTTTTAATTCATCTAAGGTGTCAAAACGTTGGTCTTTTCTCAAGAGACTGACAAAATGTACCTGGAGTCTCTCGCCGTAAATGGTCTCTTCAAAGTTAAAAATATTTACTTCAATCGTTTTAGGTGAAGATTCCAATGTTGGGCGATTTCCAATGTATAACATGCCTTTCATTGTTCGCCCCTTGAAGCCGACAGTTACGGCGTAAATGCCGTCAGCAGGCACCAGTTTAAAGCCTTCTTCTATTTGCAAATTCGCAGTCGGAAATCCCAGGCCAGTGCCAATTCGATCACCTTCTACCACTTTTCCTTCCAGTGTATACCTATAGCCAAGGAATTCGTTGGCGTGTTCGATATTGCCCTCGATCAATGCTTTTCGGACTTTCGTAGAACTAATGCCGATATGATCTATGTCCTGGCGCGGTATTTCTTCCACTTCAAATCCATATTGAGCAGCATTTTGATGGAGGTATTCGAAACTACCTTCCCGATTTTTACCAAACTTATGGTCGTAGCCAATGATTAGCTTTTTTGTTCCGATGGCTTCTACCAGCACTTTTCTGATGAAAGCATCGCCACTCAACTCTGAGAACTCCTTCGTAAAGGGGATTTTTACAAGATAGTCGATGCCCGATTTTCGAAGCAATTCTACTTTCTCATTCCAGGTCGAAAGTAGCTTAAGGGAAGAACTATGGTCGCCTAGTATGTACTTGGGATGAGGCCAGAAAGTAATCACAACAGATTTACCCCGATGTAGCGCTGCCTGTTCACATACCTGCCGGAGAATAGTCTGATGCCCCACATGCACCCCGTCAAATGTACCGGATGTTACAACCATGTAGGCATCATCAGCCAAACTACTTATTCCTTCAACTACTTTCATTTTCCCTCTTCGAAGTAAAAGTGTTGGTAAATTCTTCAATAGTAAATGCTTGCTCCACTTGATAGTCACCAATGGAGTCTCTCCTCAAAGCCGCCATATAAGCCCCTACACCCAATTTGATTCCAATGTCTCTTACGAGGCTTCTGATATAGGTGCCCTTTGAACATTCCACAACAAATTCTACTTCAGGGAGCTGGATGTCGGTAATCTCTAGTGAATAGATAGTAACTTCCCGGGATTTTAGTTCCAGGGTTTCGTTTTTTCTGGCACTTTCATAAGCACGTTTCCCATCTACTTTGATGGCAGAATAAATAGGTGGCACTTGTTGAATCAGTCCTTTAAATCCTCCCATAACCTCCTGAACTGCTTCAGCCGTTAGATGGCTGGGGTCTGTTTCACTATCAAACGCTGTTTCCAGGTCCACGCTGGGAGTAGTTTTGCCGAGCACCAGCGTGCATGTATATTTCTTCTTCTGCTCCTGGATCAGGTTGATTGTTTTTGTGGCCTTTCCTGTGCAAACAATGAGCAGTCCTGTTGCCAAAGGGTCCAATGTGCCTGCATGGCCTACCTTTTTAATTCGTATGGTATTTCTGATTTTTTTTACGATATCAAAAGAAGTCCATTCTCTTGGCTTGTCGATACAAATAACCTCACCGCCTTCGAAATCGTATGTGTCTTTTCCTTTCACAGACTGACGAATATAGCTATCAAGCCTACAACAAGGCAATAAATGGCGAAATAGGTGAGTTTTCCTTTTCGCACAATGCTAATCATCCATTGGCAGGCTACCATGCCAGAAAGAAAGGCCGCAAGAAAACCAAGCGATAGTGCAGTTGGGTTTATCTGGCTCGCCATTTCTGGTTCCTTCAGGAAGTCGAGCAGCTTTAAGAATGCCGCACCAAGAATTGGGATCAGTACCATCAGAAAGCTAAACCTGGTAACTACGTCTTTTTTGATGCCTAGAAGAAGTCCGGTAGATATAGTAGCGCCTGACCGTGAAATGCCAGGTAGAATTGCCACCGCTTGAGCGATGCCAATGATGAGTGCTTTAGGAAAGCTTAATTCTCCTTCATTATTTTTCTTGAAATGAGCGATTGCCAATAGGGCGGATGTAACTATTAGCATCGAGCCAACCAATATAATTTTACCGCCAAAGAATGAAGCTACATGGTCTTCAAAAAAGACACCAACAATGCCCACAGGGATAATAGATAGGGCTATTTGAAAGGCAAACCTGGTAGACTCGTTCCACTGAAATTTGAATACGCCAGTAATAAGCTCAAGAATATCTTTCCGAAAAATGACAATTGTGCTCAATGCCGTTGCTGCATGAACTACAACGGAGAATAGGAGGTTGTCAGATGATTGGATGCCAAATAGGGCGGTACCGATTTCTATATGCCCACTGCTACTGACTGGCAAAAATTCTGTAAGGCCCTGAACGATGCCAAGGACAATGGCTTCCCAAATACTCATTTACTCTCTTTAGACTGATAGAATATGGCGAAGAATTCGATGATAAAACCAGCTAGTACAACGAGGGGGCCCAGTGTCAGACCTGCAAACCCGAAGCCATAGGGTTCTGTATCCAACGTCATTATGATGAAGCCCAGGCACAAAACCACCACGCCGGCAATCATGATCATGTAGTTCGTTTTTTGGAATGGAAACTTTTCTTTGTTGCTCATTTCTTTTAATAAAGTTCGTCTAACGACATTTTTAGGTACTTTTTGATGGCTCTGTAGGTGCTGCCGAAGCCAACCAGCATGCCCACAATCACAAGTCCGCCAATAAGCATAATGACTTCATTGGGTCTTTGAAGCTCAGATAGGTTCTCAATTTTTGCATTGGCGTACTGTAGAAGGCCAAATAGACAAGTTCCAGCAATTAGTGCCGATAAAAAGCCGTAGAAAGTAGCCCTTAAGAGAAACGGTTTTTGGATAAAGCCTGCCGTAGCACCCACCAATTGCATACTTCTTATCAGGAACCTTTGAGAGAAAAGCGCCAACTTGATCGTATTGTTAATCAGTACAACTACTGCAATTAGCAGGATACCAGAAAACCCAATCAGCAGCAGGCCTATTTTAGTCAGGTTTTTGTTGATGCTCTCTACCAGGTTGTCAAGATAAACCACCTCAAAAACACCTCGAATACTTTCGAGTTCACTTTTTATCTGAGTGAGCTTTTCTGAGGCTTGGTACTCAGGTATGATTTTGAGGAGAATGACATCCCTAAGTGGGTTGTCGCCAATAAATGCAGTGAAATCTTCTCCCGTTTCCTGAATAAATTCCTTTGCTGCTTGTTCTTTTGAAATGAAGACTACCTGGCTGCCTTCTTTTTTTGCTACGTAATCTTTGTCAGCCAATGTTTTCTGTAGCTGTATTTTTTCTGATTCGGTTACATTTTTATTGAGGTATACCTGGACTTCAATATTGTCCTGGATAAATCGGGTGAGGTTGTTGGTTAGCAGAAAGAAAATGCCGAACAGTCCCAAAACAAAAAGGGCCAGAGAAATACTGAATACTACGCTTAGGAAAGGGTAGCTACCCAGTTTTTTCTTCTTTCTTACTTTCTTCTCGTATGTAGCCATGAGAGGTTTACTAGGCAAAAGCCAAAAATAGTAATTTGCAGCTACTTATGGGAAGGAACTAAAATAAAAAGGCGCTAATTATGCGCCTTTTTATCTCTGAAGATTTTCAACTCTTCGATGAGGTCTTCATTTGTTACTTTTATAAGGTCAGTGACCTTATTAGTCGGATAGCTTAATTTGTAGTAATCATCCTGGTGATACAGGTAGATGCGCTTTCCATCCTTGCTGTTTATTTCCAGAATCTCATAAGGAACTTCCCCAAAACTGCCATAGAGATAAAGCCTCTCCTCGTAAAATTGATATTGCAGTTTGTTATTGGAAGACTTTTCTGAATTAACTTCGATATCAATAGGCTTGTTGATTGCTACAGGATCATCGCCGGCTAGCGCATTTTCTTTGCCAACAGACGCTGCTTCAAATTCTTCCTCTTCAAATTCAACTACGCTTGGTTTTTCAAAAGCAAGCGATACTTCCTCTGCTAACTCAGGCTCGGTCTCAGTTGTGGCAGGCACATTGAATTGTACTGACTCTTTTGATTTAACTAAGGGCTGCGATGGGCTTTGCACGCCAGGAAGCGACTTAAGTTCTGTTCCTGGTGTTCGTTCCAGCTCCTGGTAGGAAATCCGGGGAGCGACTTCTTTGATTATCGGTGCACTGTTCAGTGGATTTTCGTTGAAGTAGTACATTCCACCTACTAAAAGTGCTGTTGTAGCAAGTGTGGCGCCAACTTTGACCAAAACCGATTCGCCTAGTGTGCCTAAAACTCCAACTTCCAACGGTAAGTTATCTAAACGGCCTTTCAATTCAGCTTTACGAAACTCTTTCAACCCAGATACAATATCACTTTGGGTTTTCATTTCAGTTCGAAGTGAAACGTCGGCGGCAAGTTTCGATTCCAGAACACTTCTGTCTACATCGGAAATGGTTCCGGTAAGGTACTGCTCTATAAGCTCGTTATAATTTAAATTGCTCATCCCTAGTCGAGAAAATCTTCTTCTTTATACCTACTTTTTATTAAAAGGTCTAACCGTTTCATACACTTGTACTTTTTGGTTTTGGCGGTATCTGTATTCGCGAATTCAAGCTTTTCTGCTATATCATTCATCGACATTCCATCAAAATAGTAATAAGTGAGCAGTTTTTTGCAAATATCTCCCAGGTCTCCTATACATTCCTGAATAATACGTGCTTTTTCATCTGCATCATGCTCTTGATACTCCTCTCCGTCTTTCTCTTCATGAGAAAGTCTCCCTTTCCTGTCTAGCTCTTTCCTCCATTGATTCAGGCAGATACTATACAAAAAGGTGCTGATTTTGGAGGTCATCACAAGATTTCCACTTACAGCTTTTTGCCAAAACACAATCAAAGCCTCCTGAAAAACGTCTTTCGCCTCATCCTCTGTACCATTGTTCGACAGAACGATTTTAGTCATCATCCTGTAATACTTCGTATACAAGTAGTCCAGAGCCGTCTCGTCACCCTTGCTTATCTTAGCAAGAATCTCGTCATCTTTCATTGGCGGCTTTTGCTTTAATACTGAAATAGCTGATCAAGTAACCCCCCAGGTTTAGAATATCAAATGGCAAAGTTATAAAATGTAAATTAAAGCTTTTTATTGAATGGCAATTATGGCAGTGGGTGTAACAGCAAAAACTTTGTCTCCTTTCCTCTTAGGGACAGCTACACAGCCAGTAAAATTGCCAAATGCTGGCAATAGGGCACCTTTTTTTCCGAAAAAGAAGCAGGGTACTTTTACTCCCTGACGTGATTTTCCTTTCAGCATGATTCCGGGGTGTAGGTGTCCACATAAATTGTAGCTTTTTTCGCTTTCCGTTGGGTGATGCGTAAATGTAAATGGTCCGTACTCCAGTTGTCCGACCACCTCTACCTGAATGTCTCGATAGTGATCTTGAGGAAAGATGTCATGATTTCCAAGCGTGAGTCGCATTTGAAGGTCCTTGTGTTGCAATCGCCATTGACAAAAACTGTCCCATTCATTGTTTTTGTCACTGTGGAAAAGATCACCCAGGAAAATTAGTTGCCTCGGTTGATAGAACGCTACTAAATGGCTCAATCGCTGGAGGTCATCGTAGTGAATTTTGGAGGAAATTGGGATGCCGGCTTTTCGGAAATGGCCAGCCTTGCCGAGATGAGCATCTGCAATGATCAGGCAGCTTTGTTCCTCCCAAAAAAGCGCTTTGTGAACAGATAGCTGGAGCGTCTGGCCGAGCAAAGAAAACTCGCAAGATTCTTTCACCGTTGAATCAATCGGTAGGAACCCAGGTTTGGGTTCGATAAAGGAAATAGAGGTAGCCCCTTACTTTTAACTCACTGCCTTCCAGCCAAATCTTACACTTATAGATATTGCCGTTTTCTGGGTCCATGATTTCACCACCATCGAGTTCTTCGCCCACTTTTTTCATATCGGTGATTATATTCATTCCGATCACTTTTTGGCCCTTTCGGTAGTCCTCACATTCCACGCAGATGGGATCAGTCTCCTCTCCAGGTTCTCTGAATAATTTCACAATCTTACCAAAATATTTGCCCTTCGATTCATAGATTTCAACAACCGACCTTTTTTTGCCAGTGTTGTCGTCGATAGTAACCCATTCACCCAATATTGATTGCGACATTGAAATCAGTGGGCAAATAAGAAGCAGAAAGAAAACAAGTAATTTCATCGTGCTGGGTTTGTTGGTGTCAAATATAAAGACGTAGGTAGTTTAACCCAAGAAGCCATTAATTTGTGTTGGCAAATTTTTCAAGTTGTTGCTGCATTTTAATCACCCGATCTTCGATGCTCTCCGTGGTAAGGCGTTCACGGAGTGATTCGACCATGATAGGGAAGGCAAATGGTGTTGGTCTTGGTGGATGCCTAAGTACGATGTGCTGGGTGTTGATCCTATGTACGGCCTCCAATAGCCTGCTTTGTTCCATTTGCAGGGTGATTACTTCATCCATCGCTTGCTTAAGTAGCAGGTTCTCTTTGTCATATTCTTCAAACACCTGATAGATGATTTGAGAATTAGCTTGCAGGTGCTTGTTGGAGATGTTTTTACCAGGAAAACCATGAAACACTAGACCAGCAATTGTTGCAATGTCTCTAAATCGCCGGCGGGCCATTTCCGATTCATTGATACTATGATGAATATCTTCAATCAGGTTTGTTTTTGAAAAGAGATCTAATTCCAGTGCTTCTTCAATGGGAATGGGCTCATCCGATAATAACTCAAAGCCGTAGTCATTCATCGCAATAGAGAAAGAGATAGGCGCCAACTTTCCTATGCGGTAAGCCACCAAGCTTCCCAGCACTTCGTGAACGAACCTTCCTTCAAATGGGTAAACGAACAAATGATGGCCTAGTCTGCTTTCTACCTTCTCGATCAATAGCTCTCCAGCCTGCGGGACAATAGACCATCGCTGCTGAAGCGCTATAATGGGACGTATCGTTTCGAGCTCAATATCATCAAAATGACCCAAAGAAGCCTCTTCCAGCTTTTTGCGAATCAGGATAGAAAGCTGCGACGACAAGGGCATTCGGCCACCTCCCCATCGAGGTATTATTCCATTCTTCTTTTTAGACTTTTTAACCAGCACGGTCATGTCCTTGATCATGATGAACTCAAGGTTGCGACCTGCAAACCAAAAGGCGTCGCCTTTGCTCAGTTTGGAGGCAAAGCTTTCCTCAACTGTGCCAATATTGCCTCCAGTCATGTACTTTACCCGCAATGAAGGATCACCTACAATGGTTCCCATTGAGAGTCTGTGAATGGTCGACTTGCGTCTATCTGTTACACGATAAACACCGTCGACCACCTCAACCTTTGAAAATTCGTCGTATTCGCCAAGACTGCCGCCTCCTGTAGTGATAAACTGCAACGCCCATTCCCATTCCTCGTCGGTCAACTGGCTGAAGCAGTGTGTTTGCCTGACTTCTTTGAGGATCACTTGTGGTAGAAACCCTTCACCAACAGCCAGCGTCACAAGGTATTGAACAAGCACGTCCATGCATCTTTCTAATGGCTTCCTGCTCTCGTAATAGTCCTTGTCGATAGCTGAACGCAGCGCAGCGCCTTCAATGAGTTCTAGCGAGTGAGTGGGAACAAAGTAGATCCGACTTGTTGCACCAGGCTGATGCCCACTTCTGCCGGCCCGCTGCATAAAGCGTGCTACCCCTTTTGGGCCACCTACCTGTATCACAGTATCCACTGGCCTGAAATCGACGCCAAGGTCGAGGCTGCTCGTGCAAACAACCAGCTGAAGTTTACCTGCATGAAGCGCTTCCTCGACCCAGTTTCGCACATGGTTGTCCATACTACCATGGTGCATGGCCATGGCACCAGAAAGGTGGGGGGCCGCATGAAGAATTTGCTGGTACCATATTTCAGTTTGTGATCGTGTATTGGTAAACAAAAGTGTGGTTTTACTCTTCTCAATGATAGGGAGCACCTTGTCTATCATTTTTACGCCCAGATGCCCACCCCAGGGAAACTTCTCTGCTTCGTCAGGCAGCACTGAGATCACTTCAATTTTTTTATGTATTTCTGCTTTGATTGCCACACTTTCCTCAAAAAAAGAAGGACCCACCAGTACCTCTCTTGCCTGGTCGAGGTTGCCAATAGTGGCGGATACCCCCCATATTTTGAGTTTTTCAGCATTTGTGGCACGTAGCCTTGAAAACGCCAGCTCAATTTGAACACCTCGTTTAGTACCCAGCAGTTCGTGCCACTCATCGACGATAATGGCTTTCAAGGACTTAAAATAGTGAACGGCATCTTTCTGGCTGAGGAGTAAGTGGAGGCTTTCAGGTGTAGTTACAAGGCACTCAGGCGCTGATCGTTTCTGCCTGGCTCTGTCCGAGCTAGAGGTATCTCCGGTTCTTACGGCTACATCCCAGGGGATGTCAAAATCGGCGCACATGTTGGTCATCGCCAACTGAATATCTTTGGCAAGTGCCCGCAAAGGCGTGATCCATAGTATTCTAAGTCCGTTTTTTCGTTTCTTATTGTAGTCTTCCGGGTGTTCCCTTATAAACTCAAGGAGACAGGGCACCCAAAGAGCGTAGGTTTTTCCACTGCCAGTCGGGGCATTGAGGAGCCCTGACTTTCCTTGAAGAAATGCTTCCCAGGTATCCACCTGAAATTGGAAGGGTGTCCAACCTTTGCTGATAAACCTTTGCTTGCCATGCTCAATATACTCTTCCAAAGTGCTGTGAGATTGATGTTTTGTCGGTGGATCAATCGACTAACTATTACGAAACTATGAAAAAATCGATCTGTTTGCCTTTGATTTCAAAAAGTTGTCGCCGCCTAGCCATTGGAGTTCAATCCCCAAACTGTAACTACTGTTGCTCCATAATATCTGGCACTTTAAGGCGTTGTGCTTTTAAAACATCGAGTATCTCAGCAGCTGCTCTTTCCGCTGCTTTTCCATCCAATGCGAGAAAGAATCTCTTGTTGGCAGCCTGTCGGGCATGGGTAAGCATATCATTTTTTAATGACAATGTTATGGCGGTTTCCATTTCCTCAAAAGAAGTAACGGAGGTGCTGATGGTAGCGATCAGGTCTTTTATTTCAGTCTTCAGTCTTTTGCCGGTGTCTACTCTAAAGGTAACAATTGGTTTATCCAGGGAACAGTATTCGGCAATGATGCTACTAGTGTCGGAGATCAAAACGTCGGCTAGCATCAGGTAAGGAATGATGTTGCTGCTTTCAATATAGGAGATGTTGTGCTTGGCCTTCAGGCTTTCTTTATAGTGGTCGCTCATGAACGGGTGTACGGTGACCATCACATTGTAGCTACTGCTAAGCTCTTCCACGCGGCTATGCCAAATATCAATAGCAGACATGCTTGACTTGTCCCAGGTTGATGAAAATAGAATTGCGGGCTTTTCGGGATCAAAATGCAAGGATTTCCGTAACACATCTTGTGTGGCTTCAGTGATTTCGCCATTGAAAGCCTGATCTAGTTTAGGATAGCCAATGGCCACTCCCGATTTAATACCTACCTTTTCTCCCAGGGCTACGTGCTCCGGGGAAGTCATCAAAAAACGATGAAAGGCATTGTATTTTTTGGCCCCAATGAAATCCTTGAATATATAGGGCCCATGATTCATGCCTACTTTGACTACATTTTTGATAGGGAATTCATGCATCGCATGTCGGGCCATTACTACCACGTCCGGAAAAGAAGGCCAGGACAGGGTCTTTACACCGAGTAACTCCAGTTCCTTTCTTATGGTCTTGTTTTTGGCGACAATTCGCGACGAAGGAAATCGCCGGATGATTGGCTTCATGATGAAATAGTCCATCATTTCTCCAATGTAAAAATCAATGATTGGCTGATCTGAATCGAAAAGCTTCTTGATTTTCCAGGTGACGTAGTAGGGAGCAGTTAAGAGGTATTCTGATAGTTTCACTTATCGTTCAATGACAGTTTAGCAGAAGTAAATCTAGCATTTATTTGCGATGAACTTCGGCTTTTCAGGCTGGCAAACAATCAGCTTCCTATTTACTTTGAGGAAACTGAGTAATCAATTCACACCGCTAAACAGAAACAAAACAGCACTTGGAAACTCTCTTTCCCAAAACCATATTTTGTGTTCTCCATCTTCGTGAATAGTGAAATTAAGGTTTTCAACAGGAAGGCGTTTGCTTATCGCTTTAAAAAGCACCTCATTGTCTTCCGGGAAATTTACTTCACTATTGAATTCATTTTTACCTACAACGCCAAAAATCCGGGCATCTTCCATGATCTGGCGATGATTCACCTTTGTAATAACAGAGTCGATATTGAAATGAATGGCTGCGGAAAATAAGGCAGCTTTCCCGAAGACTTCAGGGTATTGTGTAAGCCCATAAAAAGTGGCCAGTCCTCCAAGGCTTGCTCCCATAATAGCCGTATTAACTTTGTCCGGCTTGGTGCGATAAAGGCTGTCGATATGCGGCTTAAGCGTTTGTACCATGAAGTCAAGGTACAATTGCCCTTTGCCACCTGCGCGGAGCTTTTCATTTCTATAAAGACTAAACTCATCTGCCCTTGTGTCGGGTTCGCTTTGAATTCCAACGACTATTACTCCACCAAAGCCTTCTTTTTCTAAGGCTCTCAAGTTTTCATCGACATGCATTTCTTGCGTATAGCCCTCTGGCTTCTCAAAAATCCACTGAGCATCCTGAAAATAGATGACAGGATATTCTTTGCCAGACGTATGGTAGTCGGAAGGAAGATAAAGCCATATAGTCTTTGTGAGCTCGAGTTCAGGACTGATCAGATCAAATGTTTCATAACTTTTCTGGTCTTCTTCATCTTTACAAGAAGTAAACACCGTCGTGATTGCCAAACAGAGGTAAAAGATTCTTTTCATAAGTTAAGGTTACACATAGTTAACAGCCATAATTAGCTATTCACTTATCGGGAGTTGAGCAAGTTGTTGCCCAGGCCACGTTTGATCAAGCCTAATATGTCCATAAGTTTATGATATTCACGGAATCAGGCAAAATGTATTTTTAATTTTCTCCGGTAGTTGATGCAGTAACGAGGCGTTTGCCTTCTCTTGGTGGAGAAAATCGCAAGACGTCTACCTGCAACAAATGAACTGCAAGGGGTATCGTTTTGACGAGCCAAGTTCAAAAAAAAGCCCGGCGTGCAATGCACATCGGGCTTAATGTCGTTGACCAATTGGTCAATTCAAATGATTTTAATCGTTTTCGCCAACCTTTTTAAGCACCTTTTCTACTTTAACACTTATTTCTTTTGCTGTCTGCTCCTGCAACTGCTGATCGATCGAGGCTGTGTGTGGCTTCTCTGAAATGTGTGGAGCGATGATCAGTGCCACGATAGAAGTAAGCTTAATAAGGATGTTCATCGAGGGGCCAGAAGTGTCTTTGAATGGATCACCTACTGTGTCGCCAGTTACAGATGCTTTGTGAGGCTCAGAGCCCTTGTATTCCATCTTACCGTTGATTTCTACTCCTTTTTCGAAAGACTTCTTAGCATTGTCCCAGGCACCACCTGCGTTGTTCTGGAAGATTCCCATCAATACGCCGGATACTGTAATACCTGCAAGCGTACCTCCTAATACTTCCGGACCGAAACTAAAGCCGATAATGATAGGAGTAAGAAGAGCTATTGCACCCGGTAGCATCATCTCACGAATAGATGCCTTGGTAGAGATGGCCACACATTTGTCGTATTCGGGCTTGCCCGTATACTCCATGATGCCCGGAATTTCTTTGAACTGACGGCGTACTTCGTTGACCATGTCCATGGCTGCACGTCCCACAGCAGCTATTGCCAGAGAAGAGAAGATATAAGGAATCATGCCGCCAACAAAAAGCCCGGCAAGTACGTCTGCTTTGTAGATGTCTATTGAGTCAATACCAGCAACTCCTACAAAAGCAGCGAAAAGTGCCAATGCAGTTAAGGCTGCTGAAGCAATCGCGAATCCTTTACCAGCAGCAGCTGTAGTGTTACCTACCGCGTCCAGATTGTCTGTACGCTCACGAACTTCTTTTGGCAATCCGCTCATTTCAGCAATACCTCCGGCATTATCCGCAATGGGTCCGAAAGCGTCAATGGCAAGTTGCATAGCAGTGGTTGCCATCATTCCTGCAGCAGCGATGGCTACACCGTAAAGACCAGCAAATGAATAAGAACCATAAATTCCAGCAGCCAGGATAAGTATTGGAAGCACTGTTGATTCCATCCCCACCGAAAGACCGCCGATGATATTGGTTGCATGACCTGTCGATGATTGCTGAACGATTGAATTTACAGGCTTCTTGCCCATGGCTGTGTAGTACTCAGTAACGACACTCATCAAAGCGCCCACTACCAGACCTAGAAGTATTGCGTAGAAAACATCCATATTACTAAATTCATAACCGCGGATGGCAAGTTTTTCAGGTAACATGTAATTGACAAGGAAAAAAGAGGCAACGCCAGTCATGATGATTGAAGACCAGTTACCCAGGTTCAAAGCAGCTTGTACGCTTGATGTTTCGCTTTTAATGCGGACGAAAAACGTACCGATGATGGAGAATACCAGACCTAGACCAGCAATGATCATTGGAAGTAAAATAGGAGAGAAGCCTCCGAAGTTATCTGCAGAAGCATTTATTTCCTGTCCAAGTACCATGGTGGCTAAAATGGTAGCAACATAAGAACCGAAAAGGTCTGCACCCATTCCAGCTACATCACCCACGTTGTCGCCAACGTTATCTGCGATAGTGGCCGGATTACGAACATCATCTTCAGGGATGCCTGCTTCTACTTTTCCAACAAGGTCAGCACCTACGTCGGCTGCCTTTGTATATATACCACCACCAACACGGGCAAATAATGCTATAGATTCAGCGCCTAAAGAAAAACCTGCTAGTACTTCAATAGCAGTTTTCATTTCAATTCCCGTTGCAGCAGCACCTTCAGGTACAAAAATTTGAACTAAAACAATAAACAAAGAGCCAAGTCCTAATACGGCTAAACCGGCTACACCGAGCCCCATTACTGCACCACCATTGAACGACACTTTCAATGCCTGGGCTAACGATGTTCTGGCAGCCTGTGTAGTTCTCACGTTGGCTTTTGTGGCAATATTCATTCCTACCCAGCCAGCAAATGCAGAAAGAACTGCACCGATGATAAAGGCGATGGCAATAGCAGGATGAGAATCGGGAACCAAAGTACCTGAGTAGGCGAGCACAATCGATGCAATGACAACAAAATAACCTAGTACCTTCCACTCTGCCTTCAAAAATGCCATAGCACCGTCGGCAATGTATCCAGCTAATTCTTTCATTTTGTCATCGCCAGCGTCTTGTTTAGACACCCACGACGATTTCATGATCATTACGATCAAGCCTAAAATCCCCAGTGCTGGGATCAAATACACGATACTGTTCATGGTCAGTTTTTATGTTCTATGAAAAGTTATTGGCCCTTTGTCTTTGATAAGGTCCATTTCAGGGGCGCAAAAATAGTGGAGTAAATTGAAAAATTTCAATTTAATCAGATGATTTTTGAATGCCTTTCAACTATCAGGCAAAAATGGGGCAATCCGAACGGTGATGGGAACTGAAATTGAAGTCAACTAATTGGTTCGGCTTTTTTGTTTGGCTTGGCAAAATTCAATCGAACAATTTTTTGAGTTGTGTGATAGGAGTCAAGCCCGCTACAAGTAACAACTCCTGCTGATTTAAGATCGACAAACCCATCAGGGCTGATATATTTTTTTTGAACCGATTGTTTCTTAGACCTTTCCAATCGCCAATTCCGATTGGTGGGCGTTCATTTTCTGAACCTCAACAAGTCGGAGTCCAATTTGAACGACTGATTCTTCGACATAAGGAGTGTGAAAAATTTTGTGAAGCTCAGCGCTTTGGCCAGTTACTTCAAATTCAATTTCCGGATGTCTTCTGAAGAAAAGACTGACCCGATTTCGTTTTTTACATATCAATTGCCTGACTTATGTCTTGGCAATATTTGATGTCAAGTCTTTCTAACGTTGCTGCTTTGAGCTTACCCATCAACTTATTTCTCTCGATTTGGACAGCTGTTTTGAACCAGTCGAGCTCAGGAAGTATTTTTCGATGTTTTGTTAGTCCGTAGTCTATCATTTCCTGCTTCCAGGTTATAAAGTACCACTCCATTGTTGGCTGATGGAAGGTGCGCAATGATCTTTTGTCGAATATGAACTTGGTGAAGTCTCCATTCTTTACAGTATCAGAAACTTGCTGAAAGGTACTTTTGAAGTGTTCTATTGGCACATAATCAACAAGTAACTCACAAATGATTATTTTTTTTTCAATATCATAACTTACCCTTGACCAGCGGTCTTCGAACTGTAGTTGAAAACCAATTGACTCCAAATCAACCACGTTTTGGTTCCTAGAAGTTTCCATAAGCGATGCCTTAATGATGACTTTGTTTTAGACGTACCCTATCGGTTGCAATCTCATCCTTGAATGCCTTCATGTTTTTTTCAAGCTCAGAGGCATACTCAAAAGCTGATCTCAACATTGTTTCCTGAGAACTTATTTGCTCCTTCAAGTATTCCAATTCTTTGTTCAAAGAGCCGATTTTTTCTTCATAAGTCAAACGAAGCCTTTCTTTTTCAATTTCAAGTCTTTTGAGCTCTGCTTTAAAAATAAGAAAGGCTTCCGGAGGGTTGGGCATAAATAATTGTGTAATAACGTTTTTCTATCTATATCTAAAAATCAAAGAAAATTGTTTCGGAAGTATACCTAAATTGGACGTACACTGGACATTCCCCCATCGAGGTGAATAACCTGACCGGTCATCCAGGTTGCCGCCGTCAGAAGAACTACAGTCATTTCAGCGAGTTCTTCAGCGGTGCCTACGCGACCCATAGGGTTTCGTTTTTCAGCCGCTACTCTTTTTTCGTCTGAAGAAAGAAGTCCAGCAGCAAGTGGCGTATCGACTAGCGAAGGTGCAATGGCATTGACCCTGATTCCCTGCATCGCCCATTCAGCTGCAAGTGACCTGGTTAGGCCTTCTACGGCACCTTTTGCCGAGGCAACGGAAGCATGAAAACCTAAGCCCTGACTGACAGCAACGGTGCTATATAAAACCACGCTTGAATTTCCGGATGCCTTGAGAAGAGGGTAGGACTTCTGAAGCGCATGCACTGCCCCTAATACATTGGTGTCGAAGTCACTTTTGAAATCACCTGATTTGAGCCGATGAAATGGCTTCAAATTGATTGTTCCCGGACAATAAACCAAGCCATCTAATCTATCAGGCAATGTTAAACTGCTCCAATCGTCATTCGAAACGTCCAACTCGGTATGAGTTAGGTTGGGGTGCGAAAAATCCAATGCAGACCTCGACACGCTATACACATTCGCTCCACCGCTCAATAGTAATTCCGTAGTGGATTTGCCGATGCCTTTCGATGCCCCAACTACAAGAAAGTTTTTGTTTTGAAGGTGAGTCATCAGGATTGTTTTGGTAGTTGACTTATGCTCATTCAATTGATATCTACTATCCTTTTATGTCGTTAGGCGTGTTGATGTAATTCAAAAACTCCCTTTTGGTGTTTTCTTCAGAGAATTTTCCGCTGAAGTGCGCTGTGCCAGTTCTACTGTTGGTGTCGCCTACTCCACGAGAGGATACACACATGTGTACTGCATCGACAACCACTCCAACATTCTCAGTATTCAAAATCTTTTTGAGCTCATTGGCAATTTGAACGGTCATTCTTTCCTGCACCTGTGGTCTTTTGGCGTAGTACTGAACAATACGATTGATCTTCGACAAACCAATTACCTTTCCGCTTGATATATATGCCACATGTACTTTGCCATAAATGGGAACAAAGTGATGTTCACAATAAGAGTAAAACGTAATATCACGTTCCACCAGCATTTCATTGTAGTTGTACTTGTTTTCAAAAAGCTTAGCGGTTGGCTTATTTTTGGGATTAAGCCCACTGAAAACTTCTTTGACGTACATTTTTGCGACTCTATTAGGGGTGCCTTTCAGACTATCGTCTGTCAAATCCATCCCCAATACATGCATGATTTCCTTAAAATGTTTGGCGATTAATTCCATTTTCAGATCGTCATCCATTTCAAAGGCATCCGGCCTTAGTGGTGTTTCGTAAGATGTGCCCACGTGGTCATCATCCAACTCTTCCAGGGCAACTACCTGGCTAGGCTGGGTATTCGACATAGTTTCTTTCTGTTTCATAAAGGATAATTTTTAAATCAAGCCCGCTGTCTATTCTGCTTCTCAGCAAATCGTAGATGACGATGGCTATATTTTCGGCGGTAGGATTCAATTTTTCAAACTCTACTACGTCGAGGTTTAAATTCTTATGATCAAATTTGCTTGTTACATGCTCCTTTACCAGATCGCTCAACACTTTCATGTCATATACATATCCAGTGTTAGGGTCAGGTTCGCCAGAGAGCTTGACGATCAACTCATAGTTATGACCATGGTAATTGCCATTGTTACACTTACCAAATACTTCACTATTCATTTCGTCTGACCAATCAGGATTGTGGAGCCTGTGAGCTGCATTAAAATGTTCTTTTCTGTAAACGGCTACCTTCATTTGCTGTGCTTCAAAAATCTATAAACGATATTTAAGTAAATAAGTGCAATATTTTGTGTTTATAGAATCATTTAGTCGTCAAACATTATGATCGGTCAAGTTGTTTAACTTTTGGGTCAAAAAATTAAACAAAATTTAAAATGGATCAGTGCAGCTTTGATGTTTGTGTCGTTGGAAGCGGTATGGGAGGTTTGTCAGCTGCAGCGCTTTTGGCTGAGAAGGGATTGAGTGTCTGTGTTTTAGAACAAAATTACCAACCGGGAGGGTGTACTAGTTCCTACTGGCGAAAAGGCTTTGTGTTTGAAGCGGGAGCCACGACGCTTGTTGGCTTAGATGAAGGAATGCCGCTAAAGTATGTACTGGACAAGACCGGAATAAGCTTAAGCACAAGGAAACTGTCTCTTCCGATGCAGGTAGTGTTGAAGAACGGGCAAATTGTGACCAGGTACGAGTCTATTGAAGAATGGATTGCAGAAGCTGAGTCAGTTTTTGGAAAAACCGGGCAAAGGGAGTTTTGGGAGTTTTGTTTTGAGGTGAGCCAATTTGTTTGGGATAGCTCTCTCAGATTCAAGTCTTTCCCTCCATCTAAGTTTAGCGAACTTGTTAGTTTGGCTGGAAGCGCAAGACTTTCAGATTTTGGATATGCAAGATGGTCGTTTACCTCCATGAAGCAATTGCTGAAAAAATTCGATCTGCATACTAACCACCTGTTTGTCGAATTTGTCAACGAACAACTCATGATTACGGCCCAAAATATCTCAGACGAGGTCAATGTTTTGTTTGGTGCCACGGCTTTATGTTACACTAATTATGGCAATCATTATGTTGATGGGGGTTTAATCAATTTGGTCAATCCTTTTGTGAAATACATCGAAGGAAATTGTGGTCGAGTGGTAATGAGATCCAGGGTAGAAAAAATAAGGCAATCGTCAAAAGGCTACACATTTACTACGCCTAAAGAAACGTATACCTCAACATATATGGTGAGTGCGATACCGATAAATAACTTGAAAGAACTGATTCCAATGAAAGGCAGGCAGACTGAAATGGAGTCAGAACAGCTAAATAGCGCTTTTCAACTGAGCATTGGATTCCGACCTCGTAGAAAGTTTCCGGTTATTCATCATCAGATTCACGTTAACGACGAAAACAGTAACATACCTTCAAAAAGCATTTTTTTAAGTCTAAGCCACCCAAATGACAGCTCCCGCTCTGATGAAGAAGGCTATATGGTCGCTTCTATTACTACACACATTCCGGATCCAAATGCATTTGTTGTCAATGGCGACTTACTGGAGGCTGAAATTTTGGATTTGCTGGAGGCAAGGGAGTTGATATGGAAAGATGATGTTGTTTATAAGCATAACTCCGGCCCGAAGGCTTGGGAAAAATGGACAGGTCGGAAATGGGGATTCGTCGGTGGTTATCCTCAGTTCATGAAGGTTAAACCATGGCAGATGCTGAATGCAAGACTCCCAATGAAGGGTGCTTATCATTGCGGTGATACAGCATATCCAGGACAGGGTATTCCTGGTGTTTGTCTGAGTGGTATTATGGCTGCAGAAAAACTTTCAGGAGATTGGCTCTAAATTTACTTCTATCCGAATAATTTTTGTGTTAATCTTGCTCCTGAGTAGCCTTTTGGAATTATTAACGATTTAAAAAGGTTTCACTTTTTAAACTACGAAGAAGTGACTTTTCAAGAGCTAGAAAAAAAAATAAAGGAGTATAGGGCACACGGCAAGAAGCTTTTTACGACGTCTTCTTTTCAGACCCACAGCCTTGTAATGCTTCATATGCTGAGCCGGATTGATAACTCCATTCCTGTTTACTTCATTAACACTGGGTATTTATTTCCGGACACCATCGCATTCAAAGACCAAATAGCAAAAGAGTTTAATGTCAATGTAATTGACATTAAATCAAGCATGCCGAGAAATATGCAAGTAGGAACTGACGGGAAGCTTCTGTTCACAAGCGACCCCGATTACTGCTGCTATTTGAATAAAACTCAGCCTACTGATG
Source organism: uncultured Roseivirgaceae bacterium (assembly GCA_964351395.1). Taxonomy (GTDB): domain Bacteria; phylum Bacteroidota; class Bacteroidia; order Cytophagales; family Cyclobacteriaceae; genus Imperialibacter. The sequence continues at coordinate 193,925 of CAYGOF010000008.1, read as the reverse complement.
CTTTATTGCAGGAACATGACATATGGATCAATGGAGTAAGGGCAGACCAAAGTGCTGTAAGAGCCGCTATGAAGGTAGAGCAGGCTGCACCTCATAACACCATGCGGTTTCATCCGATGCTGGATTGGAACGGGAAAATGATTTTTCAGTACATACGAGAACATAATTTACCAAGACACCCAATGGATGCCAAGGGCTATACGAGCATAGGTTGTGAGCCCTGTACCCGCAAACTGGATCCTGAAATGCAGGAGCGAGAAGCCAGGTGGTTTGGCATGAAAAAAACGGAATGTGGTTTACATACCGACCTAATCAATAAATAGATGCGAGTATTAGTAACAGGAGGAGCGGGGTATATTGGGACCCAGGTAGTTGGTAACCTATGTCAGCAGCCTGAAGTTGAAAAAATTATCGTATATGATAATTTGAGCAAAAGTAATTTCAACTTCTTTTTTGGGCATAAATACCCTGGGCACGAAAGAATAAAACTGGTTTCTGCAGAGCTTTTGGACAGCCGAACCTTGAGGAAACATCTAAAGGAAGTGGATGCAGTCATCCACTTGGCCGCAAGAGTAACAACTCCCTTTGCAAATACGGACTCGCATTTCTACGAACAAATTAACCACTGGGGAACTGCTGAATTAGTGTATGCGGTTGAAGAACTCGAAAACATTAAAAAAATCATATATACGAGTAGCACTGCCGTGTATGGAGCCAGCGAAGGATTGGCAACCGAGAGAGCCGAAACTGCACCATCAACTTTTTATGGGATTTCAAAGCTTAGAGGCGAAGAGCATATTGTACGCCTGGGGAGTAAAAAAGAAAGCATCATACTTAGGTGTGGCAACGTATATGGATATAACAAAAGTATGCGTTTCGATGCGGTCATCAATCGTTTTATGTTTGACGCCAATTTTGGGAACCGGATCCAGATATTCGGCAACGGTAAACAGGCAAGAGCGTTTATTCATGTAACCCATGTGGCTGAAATCATCAAAGAAACTTTATTGAAACAAGTGCCCTCTGGTACTTACAACGTGGTGGACAAAAATTTGCCCATTCTCGACCTGGTAGATACCATGAAGGAGATGTTTCCTGAACTTGAGTATACATTCATCAATCAACATATGAATTTGATGGAACTCAAAGTTAGTCCCGAGACGTTACTCGCTGACTATATCAATATGCCTCATCCTGAAAGTTTAAGGACTGAATTGCTTGAGTTCAAAGAAAAATTCTCTTTTTGATCTAATAGGCGTCACTTTCTTCCAGCCAGATACCAAATCGTGCATTTGGATTTCATCGTGAATGATTCCCTGATTCGAAACACCGTTTGATTTGGTGTGTTTTGCAAAGACAAGTTCTGGCACTTTGCGCCGGTACCTCTAAGACGATTAGCCACCAATCTTTCGATGATTTAGTGTCTTCAATTCGTCAATTCATCATAAATATCTCCAAAATACGACTTTTAACGGAGTGTAAAACCGTGTTTTTGCTGAAGAAAAGTCTGAAAAATTAGCTTGTGATTTGTAAGGTCAATCAGCAACAGTTCGCCATGACAAGATATGGAGCTGTTACAATGTGTGTATTTGCACACTTGGTGAAGTTGACATATGAACCGTTTCACAAATTAAAATGAGCTATACTATGTTAGGTCAAGCTAGATTGTTTCGAGGAAGTTTTGTCCTTAAGTACAGGATACTGCTTATGGTAATCGCAGGTGTATTGGCGACTTATTTGGCCACTGCACAAAATAAAATTGTTTTCACCGATGACGATGTAAGCCACCACCATTATGTGCCTGCCGATTCGCCGTTGGGAAAAGTGGACCATTCCTATCAGGGGAAAGTTGAAAAGTCGGATGAATACAGTCTTAATAGTGTGTATAATGAGCATGGGCCGTTGGTTGAGCCCGGGGGAGAGCGACTTTATTTTAGCCGAAGCAACCACCCTGATAACGTTGGTGGTTTGAAAGATGCCGAAGATATTTGGGTGGCCTCCTGGGACAAGGTAAACCATACGTGGACTAATATTAAGAGATTGCCTGCGCCACTAAATACCTATGGACCCAATTTTGTTACTTCTATTTCAGTTGAAGATGGGGTAATTACCTTGATACTCGGAAACGAATATACTGATGGGGAGATTTCGGGAGAAGGCTTATCTTTTTCTGAATTGAAAAACGGAAAATGGAGTCGGCCGATCAATTTCACAATTAAGGACTTTAAAAATAAGTCCAAGAATGTCGATTTTTTTGTTTCCGAAGATGGTAAGCTGATGCTTATTTCAGCAGAAATGGACGACTCGAAAGGAGGTCGGGATATATATCTAAGTAAAAGGATTAATAAGCGCACATGGGATACACCAACCAATCTATCTGAATTGAACACGGAAAAAGATGAAACATCACCTTCTTTTTCTCCAGATGGAAGATTTCTTTTCTTTTCTACTGCAGGTTTCGATGGCTTTGGAAGACAAGATATTTTCTACACAACTAAAGTGGGCGACTCCTGGACGCAGGTCAAAAAACCCAAAAACATGGGGGCTCAATTCAATGATGCCGAAGATAACACCCACTTTAGCTTGCCACCTGCAGGGGAGAAAATATTCTTTATCTCAGCCGGAAAAGATGACAACATGGATATTTTTTCTTTTGCTACCTCAACAGAGCAGCTTTATTCGGAATTGACTGGAGAGCCCATCTGTCTTGCAGAGAGAGTTTTCCTCAACGAAAGTTTTTTCTCACATAAGTTGGAATGCAATATTTGCGTCGATCTTGAGTACAGATCAGAAAAAGCCATGGGTGATGTAAAGTATCGTTGGGATTTTGGTGACTCAATGAGTGACGAAGGTATTCGGGTAAGCCACTGCTACAATGTCCACGGTAATTATGATATAAAATTATCGATTTTGGATGCTGCAACGGATAAAGTAATATCAGAAGTTGACCATTTCTATGACCTGAACGAATCTTTGGAATTGAAGATGGAAACTCCAACCGCGGGAGTGATCAATCAGGAACTTGGCTTTAAGTCACATTTGGCTGGCGGTTATCCTGCAAATGCAGAATTTTTCTGGGACTTTGGTGATGGTTATTTCTCCTGTGGTGAAAATGTAAATCACACCTATATTTTACCTGGTGATTATATTGTCAGGGCACTCACAACATTTGAATGGCAAGGAAGAGTGAGGTACCTGGAAACTGAAAAGCAATTATCTGTTAGATTGAACGGTACTGATCCAATTGTTACTGCAAACCTAAAAGACTAGTGATCGGTTTTTGGTTCGTCACCATTCTAAAATAGGATGAATATTTTCAATAGATTTAAAAAAGGCCTGTGGATATTTTTCACAGGCTTTTTTTGCATTGCTTGAACGAAGAATGCGGTTGAGCTGCTCAATTTCACGAGGCAGCTCTTTGTTTAAAGTTCAAAATAAAATGAGTATAATGATATTTTCTTGCCCGGAACGACATATCTTTTTCTTTTAACTCGTACCTTTAAGCCACTTGCGCAGTGCTAGTGATCAATTACTTCATAAAGGCCGAAAAATGTTGGAAAACTCCTTCATAAAAGAGCATTCAAGAAAGAGCCAAATTAACGTTCGTGATTTTTACTTTTCAAAGCTAAGCGTCGCATTCTTTATAATTTTCATTTTATTTTGCTTTCAAATTCCCCCAGCATTTGCTCAGAATAAGATTGTTTTTACCGACTCTGAAGTAGCGTCCAGTCACGGAAATCCTGCCGAATCAATGCTCGGGAAAATTGATCGGAGTAAAACTACCGCTGTCGAAAAGATCAATGAATATGGTCTGAATAGTATTTTCAATGAACTTGGGCCATTGGTGGAACCTGGAGGCGACCGTCTATTTTTTAGCAGAAGCAATCACCCCGGAAATACGGGAGGAGTTAAAGACGATGAAGATATTTGGGTAGCAACCTGGGACAAATCGTTACACAGTTGGACAAAAGTAGAAAGGCTGGGTGAACCTCTGAATACTATGGGGCCAAATTTCATTACGTCAATTTCGGTGGAAGATGGTATAATCACATTGATTCTAGGGAATACCTACAAAGACGGAGAAATTTCTGGGGAGGGACTCTCGTACTCAGAGTTTATCAACAACAAATGGACTAACCCAACTAATTTTACCATAAAAGGATTTGTAAACAAATCGGAGTACACAGACTTTTTCGTTTCTGAGGATGGTCAGTATCTGTTGATTTCAGCTGAAATGGACGATTCTAAAGGTGGTAGAGATATCTACTTAAGCCACCGTATTGACAAAACTAGCTGGGACAAGCCAATGAACCTGGCAATTTTGAATACACCTAAGGACGAAACAGCCCCTTCGTTTTCACCTGATGAACGTTTTCTGTTTTATTCTTCTGAGGGCCTGGAAGGGTACGGGGGGCTTGATATTTTTTATTCCAGGAGAGAAGATGAAGGTTGGCACAATTGGTCCAAACCGACTAATCTTGGGCCACAATTCAACGATGCTTTCGATAATAATCACTTTAGTTTACCTCCTGCTGGTGAGAAGATCTTTTTTGTTACAGAGAACGAGCAAGGTAACACGGATATCAATTCATTTGTAACTACATCTGAAGAGCTTTACTCAGAGCTTACTGGCGAACCTATTTGTTTGGCAGAAAAGGTGTTTACATCGGAAAATTCATTTTCTCACAAGCTCCCTGTTAATCTTTGTGTTGATTTGGAATATTTGCCGGATTCTCCCAGAAGTAATGTAAAGTACAAATGGACGTATGGCGACACCTTCTTTGGAGAGGGACAGAAAGTTTCACATTGTTATGATGTACATGGTAACTACGACATTAAATTGTCCATTCTTGATGCCACTACCAACCAAGAGATCTCAGCTATTGACCACGTGTACGAGCTAAATGAGTTCCTGGAGTTGAAAGTTGAAGGGCCTAACGCCGGGATCATCAATAAAGAGATGAAATTTTCATCACATTTGGCGGGGGCTTATCCTGCCAATGCTGAGTACTATTGGGATTTTGGCGATGGATACTTCTCTTGTGGAAATGAAACGTCGCACACATTTATTTTGCCCAAAGACTATGAGCTAAGAGCACTTGTAACTTTTCAATGGCAGGGTAGGCTAAGGCAACTGATGACTGCTACAACCGTGTCGATTAAAAAATGATGGCAAAAAAAAAAAGCCAGTCTTTTCAGACTAGCTTCCTTGATGCTTTTATGTGAATTAGCTTTAGCAATACTCTTCAAATACGTCGACCAGGTGAGCAGCGATCATTTGTGCGTTCCGCCCTTCTATGTGATGTCTTTCGACAAAGTGAACAAGCTCACCGTCTTTGAATAAGGCAATAGAAGGAGAAGAAGGAGGGTAGGGTAACGTATATTCCCTTGCTCTTTGCGTGGCTTCTTTATCAACACCAGCAAAAACAGTCCCTAAAAAGCCAGGCTTTTTAGCGCTATTGGCAAGTGCCATTTTTACACCAGGGCGAGCAGCACCAGCCGCACAGCCACAAACAGAGTTGATAACTATCAGCGATGTGCCTTTGTGATCTTCAAGATGATTCTCTACATCTTCAGAAGTCCTTAACTCAGTGAACCCTGCACTGGTTAGGTCAGTTCTCATGGGAGCAACTAATGGTTCGGGATACATTTACTTATCTTTTTAAAGTTGTGTGTACTATTGAAAAGCCACTAACGTAGCCATATAAACGATTTAACTAAATTACATGAAGCCTAGTTCCAGTTTTGCAGCTTCACTCATCATGTCTTGTGTAAATGGAGGGTCAAATGTAAGTTCAACTTCCACGTCATTTACTCCTTCAACTTCTTCTACTTTGGCTTTTACCTCGCTCGGAATTGCCTCAGCAGATGGACAACTTGGAGATGTAAGTGTCATAGAAATATAGACATTATTCACAGGGAATATACTGATTTCGTAAATCAAGCCCAACTCATACACGTCCACGGGAATTTCCGGGTCGTATACTGTCTTAATAGCAGCAATTACCTTTTCCTTCAAATCTGACTCTTGCTGATTTTGGTTTTCCATATCTCTCAGCTATTAATTTTATGTATTTGCCGAAGCCAATTTAGTTTGGAAGGCTATGGCATATAGCTTCATTTGTTTGATCATAGCCGACAATCCGTTCGACCTTTGTGAGCCTATCAGCTGTCCCATACCAATTTTTTCTATGAAAGAAAGTTCGGCCTCGACAACATCCTGCGGTTTCTGCCCTGAGAGAACCCTTACCAATAAGCTAATCAAACCTTTTGTTACTTCAGTGTTGCTATCTGCATTGAACCTGATTCTTTCGTTATCCAGCTCGGCGGTCAACCAAACTTTCGACTGACATCCCTTGATGATGTTATCTTCTATTTTCTGACTATCATCCATGGCCGGCAGCGTAGCACCAAGTTCCATGATATAGAATATCTTACTTTCCCTATCATCTCCAAGAATGTCAAATTCTGAAACTATTTCATCCTGGATGTCTTGCACTGATTCTGCCATATCAATTTTTTCTACCCGACAGAAGTGCTACTGCCTCGACCAACTGGTCGATTTCTTCTGTAGTATTGTAAACAGAAAAAGATGCCCTTACCGTTCCTTCGATCTTCAAATGTTTCATTAGGGGCTGTGTGCAATGATGTCCAGTACGAACAGCAATTCCTCTGGCATCAAGATACATTCCTACATCCAAAGGGTGGTACCCATTAACGAGAAAGGAAACAACGCTCACTTTTGTGCTGGCTTGTCCAATAATCGTGACACCGTTGATGGTACTCAGCTTTTCGGTTGCATACTGCAAGAGCACGTCCTCGTGTTCAGCTATTTGTTCTTTACCATGCAGGTTAATGAAATCAATTGCTGCGCCGAAGGCAATTACGTCAGCGATATTTGGTGTGCCAGCTTCAAACTTATAGGGTATGTCATTGTAGGTGGTCTTCTCAAAAGTGACCTCGCTAATCATTTCTCCACCTCCCTGGTAGGGTGGCATGGCCTCCAGTAAGCTTCTTTTTCCATAAAGTATACCTACACCAGTCGGGCCGTACATCTTGTGCGCAGAAAGGGCGAAGAAATCTACATCAAGTTTTTGCACGTCAACTTCCAGGTGAGCAGAGGCTTGCGCACCATCGACCATTACAACTGCACCTTTCTCATGTGCGAGCTTGATTATATCAGCGACAGGATTAACAGTGCCCAGCGCATTTGATGCATAAACAATTGAAATAAGTTTTGTACGATCTGAGAGAAGCGCTTTGAATTCATCAAAAATAATTTCTCCTGCTTGGTTGATGGGAATTACTTTTAACACCGCTCCTTTCTCCTCACAAAGCATTTGCCAGGGAACAATATTGGAATGATGCTCTAAGGTGCTTATGATGATTTCATCACCTGGAGAAAGAAAACGCCTTCCCCAGGTAGCTGCCACCAGGTTGATGCCTTCGGTGGTCCCTTTTGTGAATATAACTTCTTCAACTTCGCGGGCATTTATAAAAGCAGCTGCTTTCTTACGAGTAAGCTCAAAGTCAGCAGTAGCCCTTTCAGCAAGCGTGTGTACACCACGATGTATATTGGCATTGTCAGCCGCATAATAATGCTGAAGAGCATTGATGACCGATTGTGGCTTTTGATTAGTAGCTGCGTTGTCAAAGTAAATCAACGGTTTCCCATTGACTTCCTGATGCAAAACAGGAAACTGCTTCCTAATGGCTTGTATGTCTAATGATACGTCGATCGCAGAAGCTAAGGTACTCATGACTAGTTCTCTATTTTATCCGTTATAAGTTGCTCCAGAAATTCTTTGATAGGCTCGATGCTAATGTTAGAAATTACATCCCCTGCAAAAGCATGTAGAAGCATGGCTCTTGCTTTGTCTTCAGAAATTCCTCTCGCTCTGAGGTAAAACAACTGTTCGTTGTCTAGCTGCCCTGTTGTGCATCCATGCGAACACTTAACATCGTCGGCCCATATTTCCAATTGGGGCTTTGTGTTGATCACAGCGTCTGGGCTCAGAAGGATATTGTTGTTCTGCTGGAAAGCATTGGTTTTTTGCGCATCCTTGCGGACAAATATTTTCCCGTTGAAAACACCGTGTGACTGATCGCCCATGATCCCTTTATAAAGCTCATTAGAAAATGAGTTGGGCTTAAGGTGGTCTACTGATGTATGATTATCAACATGTGTTTTGCCGTCGATGAGATACAAGCCATACATATGAGCCTCTGTGTTTTCATCATCCAGGGCTATATAGAGGTTATTTCTAATCATTTTACCGCCAAGAGTGACGGTATTGATCGTACACTTCGAGTCTCTTTTCTGATGCACCAGCGAATTGTCTATTCGAAGGGCATGTTCATTTTCAAGCTGCAGTTTACTCCACTCAACTGAGGCATTTTTTCGACAGAAAATCTCAGTTGCGGTATTGGTGTAGGACGTATTGCCTCCGGTAGAAAAATTAGCTTCTACTACTTTAAGCTGCGCTCCTTCTTCTATGATCGCCAGGTTTCTGTAATGTGCCAACACCTCTGTTTGCGACGTATCATTCGAGTGAATGATCAGCAAAGGCTTTTCGAGCACGGTGTTTTTCTTGATTCTAATAAATACACCTTCCGTTGCAAAGGCGGTATTTAAATGTGAAAAACTATCAGGCCATGATTTTACAATAGTGCCAAGGTAATCTTTGATATCTGATTGCGTTTCTAAAGCAGTGTCAAGCGATTCAATCGTTATTTTATCACCAAGTGTACCTAGTGCTGATTTTGCACTGTCAAATCTGCCATTGGAGAAATATAATTTATACCCATCAAAATCATCCAATGGGGTAGAGGAGCTTGCTGCCATAGAAGGTATCAAAACTCTCTCGTACGCTACATTTTTTTCTAAAGCCTTGCTGAAATTGGTGTACTTGTATTCCTCGTGTTTTGGACCAGGAAGGCCAGCTTTAGTTAATTCTGCAAGCGATTGTTTTCTTAGTTCCTGCAAAAAAGCTGATTGGCCACCATTAAGTTTGCTTTCAAATTTCTCAAACGTTTTGGCCAGCGTTTCTATGTATCCGGTTTGGGTTGTCATTAGGGTCTGATTTTTTGGTTAATAAGAATTAAGCAGATATAGAATCTGCCTCTTCTTTGACCCAGTCATATCCCTTTTCTTCTAGCTCCAAAGCGAGGTTCTTGTCGCCAGACTTAATGATACGACCTTTATACAGAACGTGCACAAAATCAGGTACGATGTAGTCCAAAAGGCGTTGGTAGTGGGTAATCACAATGGTTGCATTGTCTCTCGACTTTAACTTGTTCACTCCGTTCGCAACAATCCTTAACGCATCAATATCAAGACCACTGTCTGTCTCGTCCAGGATGGCTAATTTTGGCTCAAGCATCGCCATTTGAAAAATTTCATTACGCTTCTTTTCTCCACCAGAGAAACCTTCGTTCAATGACCTGCTAAGCAGCGCTTGATCAATTTCTACTAAAGCCATTTTTTCTTTCATCAATTTCAAGAAAGAAACTGCGTCGAGGGCGGGCTTGCCGTTATGCTCTCTCACCTGGTTCAGAGCTGCCTTCAGAAAATTGGTGGTACTAACACCTGGAATTTCTACCGGGTATTGGAAAGCCAGGAATACACCTTCTCTCGCTCTTTCTTCCGGAGAAAGTTCCAGTAGGTCTTTACCTACATATTCTACCTCTCCACCTTCTACCTGATACTCTTCTCTACCAGCGAGCACAGACGCTAACGTGCTTTTTCCCGAACCGTTGGGACCCATGATAGCATGAACTTCACCTGGTTTTACTTCCAGGTTAATTCCATTCAGTATCAACTTTCCCTCTATTGAGGCTTTTAGGTTCTTTATTTTTAACATCTCGGATTACTTTTCAATTTCAATTTCCTTCGCTTCTCAGCGAGGTGTATTGGTACAACTATTTTTAATCGATTGATAATTAGCCAACACTGCCTTCTAGCGAAATGGCCAAAAGCTTTTGTGCCTCAACTGCAAACTCCATAGGGAGCTGGTTCATTACTTCTTTTGCAAATCCATTCACAATAAGGGCAACAGCATCTTCTGTACTTATGCCTCTTTGGTTGCAATAGAAAATCTGGTCTTCGCCTATTTTTGACGTCGTTGCCTCATGTTCTACAATTGCCAGTGGGTTTTCAACATCTATATATGGGAAGGTGTGGGCACCACATTTATCGCCAAGTAGGAGGGAGTCGCATTGTGAGTAATTTCTTGCCCCTTCTGCACGCTTCATAACTTTTACCTGTCCACGGTAACTGTTTTGGCTTTTACCTGCCGAAATTCCTTTAGAAACGATTCTTGAGCGAGTGTTCTTACCAATATGGATCATTTTTGTCCCGGTATCGGCCTGTTGGTAGTTGTTAGTAACCGCAACAGAATAGAATTCACCAATTGAATTATCCCCTTTTAATATGCAACTAGGGTATTTCCAGGTAACTGCTGATCCTGTTTCTACTTGCGTCCACGAGATTTTTGAACCGTCGCCGGAACAAAGACCACGTTTAGTAACGAAATTGTAAATTCCACCTTTACCCTCTTTACTTCCGGGGTACCAGTTCTGAACAGTCGAATATTTAACCTCAGCGTTTTTGGCGGCATAAATTTCCACCACAGCAGCATGAAGTTGATTCTCATCTCTCATTGGAGCTGTGCAGCCTTCCAAATAGCTTACATACGAGCCTTCTTCAGCTACAATCAGGGTCCTTTCAAACTGACCCGTATTCATTGCATTGATTCTGAAATACGTAGAAAGCTCCATCGGACAGCGCACACCCTTGGGTATGTAGCAGAAAGAACCGTCGGAGAAAACAGCAGAATTCAGCGCAGAGAAATAGTTGTCATTGACGGGCACTACGGACCCAATATATTTTTTTACGAGCTCCGGGTGCTCTTTTACTGCTTCTGAAAAGGAACAGAAAATAATGCCTAGTTCTCCAAGCTTACTTTTAAAGGTAGTCGCAACAGAAACACTATCAAGTACTGCATCTACAGCTACACCAGTTAGTCTTTTTTGCTCGTCAAATGAAATACCCAATTTTTCAAAGGTGGCCCGTAATTCCGGATCTACCTCATCAAGACTCTTGGGTGCTATTTTCTGCTTGGGAGCAGCATAGTAAATAATGTCCTGGTAATTGATTTTTGGGAACGTTACGTTCTGCCAATCAGGTTCTTCTAAAGTCAACCAGTGGCGATAAGCTGAAAGTCTCCACTCCAGCATCCACGCTGGTTCTCCCTTTTTATCCGAGATAAATTTAACTATGCCTTCATTAAGGCCTTTGGGCGCCGACTCAGTTTCAATATCGGAATGAAATCCGTATTTATAATCTGATGTGGTGAGTTCTTCCAGTATTTGGTTGTCTTTACTCATCCTCTTCTTATTATTTAGACTGATTATAATTAAAGCAAATGTACAACATTAATCACTTCTCAAAGACTTGAGGAGTTATTTTTTTCATCAAGGGATAGGAAAGTTAAACCCGCTTAAAGTTTTACTACATCAATCTGAGTAGTAAAACCTTAAACGGGCTAAATAGTTTCGGCGAAGGCCTTAAAAACTAATGTGGCGGCTAAGGCTTTCTTCAAGGCTAATAAGCGTTTCTGTTCGCTCAATGCCTTCTACTTTTTGAATTTTGTCGTGAAGCACTTCCCTGAGGTGTTTGGTATCTCTGCAATGAAGTTTCACAAAAATACTATAGTTACCTGTAGTGTAGTTGACGGTGACGATTTCTGGTATCTCTGTCAGGCTTTCGACTACTTCATCATACAGAGAGCTTTTCTGCAGGTATATTCCTATGAAGCAGGTGATATCGTACCCTAATTTAGAATAATCCAACTTCAGAGTAGTGCCTTGAACCACACCCATTTCCTCAAGTTTTTTCATTCTCACATGAACAGTACCTCCCGACACAAACACCTTTTTAGCGATTTCTGTGTATGGAATCTTAGCATCTTCCATTAAAAGGTTCAGAATCTTCAAGTCTACATTATCAATTTCGTAATTTTTACTCATTTTAACTACCCTGATTTAGTAATCTACTATAAAGAGAGGATTCAAATTATGTGTTGTACATTTTTTTACCAAATTTATTAAAAATATTTTAATAAAATCAAACTCTTGTTAATTTTGTTGCAGTCAATTAGATGAATTGACTTACATATCACAATGTAGGGTGATGAAATTGGCAGCCATGCCCTCCTGTCTCGGGGGTGGGGATAAGGAATAAAGTCCACATAGAGCTCGTGTGGACCTAACTGCTCCGTGGAGGTTCGAATCCTTCCCCTACAGCCATCATTTTTGGGTTAATGTTGTTTATTTGGAAACCGGTATGAATTTCGTTCTACCGGTTTTTTATTTATCAATAGCTGATAACCGCGACTTATCTTAGCACTTTCATTGATTTGATTTTTTCATTTGAATAGCTTATATCGAATGAGCAAACAATACTGCGACTGAAAAGTCTTATGTTATATCTATTTAAACTCAACGACCATTATGAAAGATTTTCCCTGGTTTAAACACTATCCCAAAAGTGTGGCTAAAGAAATAGACGCCGATGAATACTCCACTTTAGTTGAAATTCTCGAAGGTTCTATGCATAAGCACGCAGAATCAGTCGCGTTTCTTAACATGGATAGTAGCCTTACATACAAAGAGGTGAATCAATTGTCTGCCCAATTTGCCGCTTATTTGCAGAGCTTGGGACTGAAGAAGGGTGATAGAATTGCTATACAAATGCCAAACTGTCTTCAATACCCAATCGTGATGTTTGGTGCTTTGAGGGCAGGGCTGGTCGTGGTAAACACGAATCCGTTGTATACGCACAGGGAGATGGAGCACCAGTTCCGCGATTCAGGGGCGAAGGCAATTGTGATTATTGCAAACTTTGCTTTTAACCTAGAACGTATTCTCGCTAACACCGCTATTGAGCATGTGATAATAACTGAGCTGGGAGATTTTCTAAAAGGGCTGAAAGGACCTATTGTCAATTTTGTTGTCAAAAGGATTAAAAAAATGGTGCCTTCTTACAATATACCAGGTGCTATCAGTCTAAAGAGTGCAATGAAGGAAGCATCAAAGCTTAACTTCGTTAAGCCTGAATTGAAAGGAAGTGATGTAGCGTTTTTGCAATATACGGGAGGTACTACTGGTGTGTCGAAGGGTGCTACTCTTTCCCATAGAAATTTAGTGGCGCATACGCTGCAAACAACTCAGTGGTTTCAGCCTTTGTTTGTGAAGGGAGAAGAAGTAGTCATTATCACTGCGCTTCCTTTATATCATATTTTTGCCCTCGCTGTCAATGGTTTGTTGATGTTTCATGTGGGAGCTAAGAATGTTTTGATTACCAACCCAAGGGATATGAAGGCATTTATTGCAGACCTCAAAAAGTATCCTTTTTCGATCATTACGGGTGTCAATACGTTATTCAACGGCCTTCTCAATCAGCCTAATATCGCTGAAGTTGACTTTAGCCGACTAAAAGGAGCAATCGGAGGTGGAATGGCCGTTCAAAAGGCTGTGGCAGAAAAATGGAAACAAGTTACAGGAAGCCCATTAGTGGAAGGATATGGGCTGAGCGAAACTTCTCCGGTACTCGCCTGCAATCCACTCGACGGAAATCATCGCAATGGATTTATTGGATTGCCTGTTCCAAGCACGGAGATAGTTATTTTGGATGACGACGGAAAGGAAGTGCCGGTTGGGGAACCTGGCGAAATTTGTGCTAAAGGTCCTCAGGTCATGAGTGGGTACTGGAATAAACCTGAAGAGACCGATCAAGTATTTGTTGATGGTTGGTTTAAGACTGGTGATATTGGCATCATCGACAAAGATGGATTTGTAAAAATTGTTGACCGCAAAAAGGAAATGATTCTTGTCTCGGGATTCAACGTCTATCCAAATGAAATCGAGGACACTGTGGCCAGCCATCCTAAAGTAATGGAAGTGGGAGCGATTGGCGTGCCGGATCCGAAGTCTAACGAAGCTGTGAAGGTGTTTGTGGTGAAGAAAGACCAGAGCCTTACTGAAGAAGAGGTGATTGCTTTCTGCAGAGAAAATTTAACAGGCTATAAGGTGCCCAAGCACGTGGAGTTTGTTAAAGAGTTGCCTAAATCAAACGTGGGAAAAATTTTGCGTCGAATTCTAAAAGAAAATGACGCTAAGGTGAACTCGTATGTCTAAATAAATGAAGCTGAATTATTGTTAAACTATATCATGAAAAAAAGTCATCAACTTTAAGAAAGTATCAATGAGAAGAATTTTACTGGTAATCGTATTTTTTGTTTCGACTTATGGCCTTGGTTTTGCACAAGCCACTGAGCCGGCCGATACATCCTATTGGCAAAAGGGATTTATTGGGACCGCCTCATTTACCCAGGTAAGTCTGTCCAATTGGGCAGCGGGTGGTCAGAACTCTATATCTCTTGGTGGTTATATGACCACATTTGCCAACTTTGCGAAAGGAAAGGACTCCTGGGAAAATTATTTGGAAATGGGCTATGGCCTTATTAAGCAGGGCGATGTTGAATTTCAAAAAACCAACGATAAAATAAATATTGTTAGTAAATACGGCAGGAAAATTTCCAAAACTGACGATGGCCATCTTTTCTTTTCGTCATTGATAGATTTTAGGACACAATTCGCGCCAGGATTTTCCGCACCGGGAGAAACCGAGTATATCTCAAAATTCATGGCACCTGGTTACGTTCTTGCTGCTACTGGTATCGATTACAAAGTGAGCCCAAATTTTTCCATTAACTATGCTCCTGCAACGGGAAAATTCACAATTGTTAACGACGAAAGGCTTGCTAACGCTGGTGCATTTGGGGTCACTCCAGCCGAGTATGCGGCTGACGGCGTAACTATTTTAACGGAAGGCAGGAAGTTCCGTGCGGAGCTTGGTAGTTTCTTGAAAATTAATTTTAAGAAAGAAGTCGTGTCGAATGTCAATGTCGAAACAAGACTCGAAATGTTCTCGAATTATCTTAACAAGCCCCAGAATATTGACATCAACTGGGAGAATATAATTCTCTTAAAGATCAATGAATGGCTTGTCACAAGTTTTATTACTCAACTTATCTATGACAACGATATAGACATTGCGCAGTTTGATGAGGCGGGTATCCAAACGGGCGCTGGACCGAGGGTTCAATTCAAGCAATTGTTTGGTATAGGCTTAACTGTTAAGATGGGTGACAAGTTAAAGAAGTAAAGCTTTTTGCATTTAGGAAAGAAATAATTAAATTTACCTTATACTTTTTTAGCTGGGTAAAGAATTTTTTTAGGGAAGGCTTAAGCCTTCCCTTTTTTATTTCACTCCTGGGGACTTCGTTTCTGCCAATATTTTATCCCTGCCATCACCATTCCGAAAACCAGTCCTAATGCTGTAATGGCATCAACAACCGCTTTATTTGCATTAAATCCAGTAATCTGATCGAAAATATATTTGGTAAATGAGTTGGGTAAGTGGCGTTCTCCAAGTGCTCTCTTGATGTCCCAATGCCAGTCAGTGAGAGGGCAATACCCCAATCCATACCAAATGCCGAGTAGTAGCCATGCGGCCAATGTAAGGCCAAGAGCAATCAAATGAGCGGTCCTGGTAGTTTTTGGGATCCATCCAAGCACCACAAACAGCACAAAAAGTGAGTGAAATAATGTTAAGAAATAGTCAAGAAATTGTAACATTCGTATGAATTAGTATTTAACCAACGAATCACATCCAATGTATGTAGCCCCCCATTTTCAGATGACAGACCCTGAGGAAGTTCTCGGGTTTATCAAATCTAACCCTTTTGGAATATTGGTAGCCAGTCAGTCAAATATACCACAAGCAAGTCACATACCATTTTGGCTAACCGAAGAGGGCGGTAGCTTTTATTTACTTGGACACTTGTCGGTGGCAAATGAGTTGATTAAAGTATTGGAAGGCGCTCACCAGGCTTTGGCGATTTTTCAAGGGAGCCATGGGTACATTTCCCCTTCTTGGTATGAGAAGCAAAATGTGCCGACATGGAATTATCAGGCAATTCATATTTATGGATCTGTCAGCTTTTTGACTGCGGAGCAATTGGAAGCTCACGTTGCTGAGCTAATGAACAGTTACGAAGCAAATATTTCAGGAGGTAGAAAGTATGAAGATATGAGCAAAGACTATCGTGACAAGGAGCTGAAAGGGATCAGGGGTTTTCGCATCAAAGTAGAGAATGTGGAGGCATCGTACAAACTGAGCCAAAATAGAAATGACACAGACCATAAGAACATTGTAAATGAGTTGAAAAAAAGTGAATATTCAGCCGACCATGACCTGGCATTGGCTATGGAGAAGCAACGAAAATTGCAGTAGAAAAACAAAAAAGCCGGACCATTGGCCCGGCTTGATGCTAATAATAATGTCGAAATTCTTAGTCCTTAAGGAAATTTCTCAACACATAATTCAATATGCCTCCATTTTTCCAGTAGGCTATATCCACATTCGAATCTAGTCTTAGTTCTGCCTTGAAGGTAGTTTTAGAACCGTCAGGTTTAGTAGCGGTAACATCGACAATCTTGTTTGGAGTCAGATCCGTGTCCAAACCATTGATGTCGTAAGTTTCATCACCCTTAAGCCCAAGAGTATCCTGGGTTTGCCCATCGGCGAAAACCAACGGCAACACACCCATTCCCACAAGGTTGGAACGGTGGATACGTTCAAAGCTTTCCACGATTACAGCTTTCACGCCAAGAAGCGTAGTGCCTTTTGCTGCCCAGTCTCTCGATGAACCCGATCCGTATTCTTTTCCGCCAATTACCACGAGCGGAGTTCCGGTTTCCTGGTATTTCATCGAAGCGTCAAATACATACATTTCTTCACCGGTTGGATGATATTTCGTCCACCCACCTTCTTTGCTGGCAAGCTTATTTTTAATCCTTACGTTGGCAAACGTACCTCTCATCATCACTTCATGGTTACCTCTACGAGATCCGTATGAGTTGAAGTCTGGTTTCTCAACGCCGTTTTTCACAAGGTATTGACCGGCAGGGTGCTCAGGCTGGAATTTACCAGCAGGTGAAATATGGTCTGTGGTAACCATGTCGCCCAATTGAAGTAGTACTTTGGCACCTTTGATATTAGTAGGCTCTGGCACATCGGCAGAAATATCTTTAAAGAAGGGAGCCTCCTGAATATAGGTAGATTTTTCGTCCCACTTATAAAGATTACCCGTTGGCGCATCTAGTTTTTGCCATGCCTCGTCTCCGTCGAATACCGTATCGTAGGTCTTCTTGTAGTCTTCAGGCGTCACTACTTTTTCCATCATTACATTGATCTCTTCTTGTGAAGGCCAAATGTCTTTAAGGAAGACTGGCTCGCCATTTGGATCAAGTCCCAATGGTTCGTTGTTCATGTCGAAGTCAACTCTACCAGCAATGGCAAAAGCCACAACCAGCATCGGCGACGCCAGGAAGTTCATTTTAATGTTAGGGTGAATCCGCGCTTCAAAGTTTCTGTTACCAGAAAGTACAGAAGCTACCACAAGGTCGTTTTCGATCACAGCCTTTTGAATAGCTGGGGGCATATCACCCGAATTTCCGATACAAGTAGTACAGCCGTATCCAACCACATGAAATTTAAGTGCTTCCAGGTAGGGGAGAAGCTCTGCTTTCTTAAGGTACTCTGTCACTACCCTTGAGCCAGGTGCCAACGATGTTTTAACCCATGGTTTAACGTCAAGTCCTTTCTCTACAGCCTTTTGAGCCACAAGGCCGGCACCAATCATTACACTTGGGTTGGATGTATTGGTACACGAGGTGATGGCAGCCACTACTACAGAAGCATCACTTAGCTCATAGGTCATCGACCCAGATTTCATTGTGACTGAACGCAAAGCAGTGCCCGTTTTGGTTTCAGTGGCCACTGATCCGCCCTCGTTTGCCCAGGAACTACCTGTTCTGGTTTCTGGAGTCACATAATCCCGCTTATGAGAGTCTTTAAGAACGCCAATTACCTTTTCCTTGGCTTCTTTAAGGAGGATTTTGTCCTGAGGACGCTTTGGTCCGGAAATAGTAGGTTCGATGCTTCCAAGGTCTAATTCGATGACATCGGTATATTCAATTTGCTCAGAATTATCTCTCCAAAGCATATTTTCTTTGCAATAAGCCTCTACCATGCTTACATGGTTGGCTGGCCTGTTGGTTCTGGTCAGGTAAGCAATGGTCTGGTCATCCACCGGCCAGTGGGTGTCAGTACAACCGAACTCAGGCGACATATTCGAGATAGTGGCTCTATCAGGCACTGTCAGGTTAGCCAAGCCAGGTCCGAATACTTCTACGATTTTTTCCACTACCCCATAGTCACGCAGCAAACGGGTAACGGTCAATACAAGGTCGGTGGCAGTGATGCCTTCCTTCATTTTACCGCTAATTTTTAGACCGATTACTTCTGGTAGAGTCATGTAGATAGGCTGACCCAGCATAGCTGCTTCAGCTTCAATACCACCAACACCCCAGCCTAGCACACCAATGCCATTCACCATTGGTGTGTGGGAGTCGGTGCCAACGAGCGTGTCGGGGAAAAGGTAGCCGTCCCTTTCTATCACGCCACTTGCCAGATACTCAAGGTTTACCTGATGGCAAATTCCCATTCCAGGAGGAACTACCGTGAAATTATTAAAGGCTTTTTGGCTCCACTTCAGGAGCTTATAACGTTCTGAGTTTCTTTCGTATTCAAGGTCGACATTTTTGCCGTACGACATTTGCGTGCCGAAATACTCGACCATTACTGAATGGTCAATGACCATGGCTGCGGGTACAAGTGGATTGGTTTTCCCAATGTCTTTACCCTTTCTGGCCACTTCCGCCCTTATCGAAGCGATATCAACCACAGCAGGTACACCCGTAAAATCCTGCATCAAAACCCTGGCAGGTGTGTAAGGGATTTCCTTTTTGCCCTGAGTTTGTTTCCAGTTCAAAAGTGTTTCAAGGTGTTGGTCAGTGACAGCGAATGCGTCGTAATTTCGAATGGCATTCTCCAGCAAGATGCGGATAGAGTAAGGTAGCTTAGCTACTCTTGCGTCTTTCTTGCTCAGGTCCCTCAAATTGTAATATTTGTGTGTACCTAGAGGCGTCTTCAGCTCTTTCTCTATTCCAAAGAAATCTTTATTCATTTTTCTGTGGTTTATTTTCTCAATGCTCAAATTTAATTGAATTAGTATCTAAATGAAACGGAACTGGGGGCAACGGTACTTTTTCTAAAAATTTATCTTTTTATAAAGGCCTCAAAGGCAATTTTGAGGCAGTCATTGCGGTCAAAGAGAAGTAAGGAACGACAGTGTATCTACACCATCGGCATAATCCCATAGTTCAGGCAACTGCAGCTGTCCAAAAGGCAGCGACTTAGGATAATGACCCCTGCGAGAGCTGATAGCTTGCGTTTTTTCCAGATTGGCC
Source organism: uncultured Roseivirgaceae bacterium (assembly GCA_964351395.1). Taxonomy (GTDB): domain Bacteria; phylum Bacteroidota; class Bacteroidia; order Cytophagales; family Cyclobacteriaceae; genus Imperialibacter. The sequence goes on along the minus strand of CAYGOF010000008.1, from coordinate 174,485 downwards.
AAAAGCGTTTCAGAAAGTGCCGCTTCATTTTTGTAATACTCGTAAAAAATTACAGATACAGGCGATACCAGTTCGGCGCTTTCTTTGAACAAGGTAAAGCCCGAATCAAGATGAGGCTCACCGTTCACCAGCATTATTGACTTATGGTAATCGTAGTTGTTCCGGTATTTGTGGTGGTCCAGCAAATAGTTGAACGATTGTATGCCGTCAATAAGGGTAGGGAGCTTAAACCCCGCAGGCAAGTATAGTTTCGATACATTTCTGCACCCCAGGCCAAAATAGCTGAACATGTCTTTCCCAAGTGCTTCAAAGTCTTCAACAGATTCTTCGCCCGAAATGATCGCGCAACTCGTTCTGTTCTTTCTTATTACATTGGGTACTTTGGAAAAATAGTAGTCAAAGTAGCGCGACGAGTTGTCGCTCCCGGTAGCAATCACTGCCTCCATGGCATTGAGCCTCTCTGCCAACACGATTTTTTCACCGAGAAGTGGCTGTATTTCGTTGAGAGCCGCTACCATATACTTGATCAGTACACTATCCTGAGAACTGGTTTTCACTAAAGCCTTATGGCCAGCAATAAGCACCGTGATTAGGTCGTGAAAGCCAACCATAGGGATATTTCCCGCCATTACAAGCCCTACTGCCTTGGAACGATGGTCGGGTATCTCATACCTCGAGGTCCAATTCGTTAGCTTTTCTTTGTCCAGAAAGTTGAGAATGCCATTCCACGAAAGCTCCAGGCTGGCTTCAGTAAACCACGGATTCTCATTGCTGGCACGCCAAAAAAGATCACTTTTCGCAGATGCTTCGAGCTTTTTGAGGTAATCTCCGAGAGCAGCAAGTGCATTTATTCTTTCTGTTAAAGTCATTTTTAGTTTCTTCGTCAAAACAAAAATAAATTGGAACTCAAACATTCCATTTCTACTTTTGTTTGGTAAAGGTAATTGTAGAATTAAAAAGAAAATATCAATATGGCAATAATGATCACCGATGAGTGTATCAACTGTGGCGCTTGTGAGCCGGAGTGCCCCAACACAGCCATCTATGAAGGCGGTGTGGAGTGGACTTGGTCAGGAGGTACAAAGCTGACAAAGGTCGAACTGGAGGATGGTAGCGTTATTGATGGGAATGAAGCTCAGAAGCCGTTTTCAGATGAGTTCTATTATATAGTCTCACAAAAATGTACCGAGTGCACCGGCTTTCATGAGGAGCCTCAATGCGCTGCTGTGTGTCCGGTTGATTGTTGTATAGATGATCCTGATTATAAGGAAACAGTCGATGAATTGACTGCTAAGAAATCGTGGTTGCACGATGAATAGTATTTAGCGATAAAAAGATCAAAGCGGCAGGTGCCGCTTTTTTTGTGCCCAGGCAACTTCTTCTCAATTAAGTTTTGTCCGTTTGATCAGGTAGCTGGTAAGGATTTTATTGATGTCATCCTGCACATCGGCCTCCACCAGATCAATTTTCAATTGCCCACATCTTAATTTGAGCAAACTAGCAAATTCTGCCACCGCCTTGTGATACGATTCCTTCACCTGAGACGGGGTAAGCTTGATTTTTTCACCACCTTCCAGGTCCATGAACTCGTAAGGACGGTCATCGAAAGAGAAGTCAATTTCTGTGGACTTGTCAGTGACATGAAACATCAGTACTTCATGCCTGTTGTGCTTTAGGTGCTGTAAAGCTGAAAATATTTGCTCGTGGTCAGCGTAATTTTGAAACATATCGCTGAATATAATCACCAGTGAGCGCTTGTGAATTTTGTCAGCGACTTGATGCAACACTTCGGCTACATTTGTCTTTTTCAATGTAGGCGTGCTTTCCAGTAGTTCATTTAGGAGGATGAACAATTTTTGAATATGGCTGGACGTCGATTTTACCTGCGTTTGAAGTTCGATCTCCTCGGCGAAAGTGAATAACCCGACCGCATCACGTTGTTTGTGTAATAGATAAGCCAGGGCCGCTGCGGCTAATGCCGAAAATTTTATTTTTTCATGTGTTTTTTCCGGATAGTACATTGACGACGAATGGTCTAGCACGATATAGCAGCGAAGGTTGGTTTCTTCTTCGAACCTTTTAGTGTAAATCCTGTCGGTTCGGGCAAATACCTTCCAATCAATATGCCTGGTGCTTTCGCCTGTATTGTACAGTCTGTGCTCGGCAAATTCTACCGAAAACCCATGATAAGGTGACTTGTGCATTCCTGTAATAAAGCCTTCAACCATTTGCCTGGCTAAAAACTCCAATCCCCCATATTCCTTTACTTTTCCAAAATCAACCTTCATACGATTTCATTACTAACGTTAGAAGTCAATGCTTCCATTTATTGACTGTCATCAATTAACTTGTTATTTTTCGGATAACCAATAAAAAAAATGTTAGTGATTTATAAATCCCCGGATGTTTTGGGTGGCTAGATGATCCTGGGCTGAGTTAATAATATCTACTATATTGTACGATTGTATTCTTTTACCAGTCGGTATATCCGATAAATTTTTATTTTTGACCAAACCTAAACCGGAATCAAGTGGAAGAGAGTAAGGATAAAAGCAGAGCTGAAGTGTATTCTGAGAAAGTAAGGGCAGGTAAACGGACCTATTTCTTTGACATCAAAGCCACCAAATCCAACGACTATTATCTCACTATTACAGAGAGCAAGAGGAAGTTTAAAGAGGATGGGTTCTTCTACGAAAAACACAAGATATTTCTCTATAAAGAAGACTTTGATAAATTTATAGAAGCGTTGAACGATTCGGTCAACCATGTTAAAACTGAATTGCTTCCAGGAGTAGACTTCTCTCAGTTTGAGGTTAAAATGGAAGCCGGTACTGAAGGTGGGCAGTCTGACGACGATACGGACCTTAAATGGGACTGACCTAGCTTACCAGTTATTATTTGATGAGCCCTTGCCATTCAAGGGCTTTCTTTTTTTATTTTCGGCATATGGTAAGAAGAATGCTACTATTCCTGCTGCTAACACTGCTTCTACTGGTGTTTGTCAGCTGGTATTTCTCCAATATTTTCATCTATTTAGTTTTCTCCCTGGTATTGGCTACTCTACTTAGGCCGCTTACTAATGTCATCCATCAAATACATATCCTGAATACCAGGATACCAAGGTCGGTAGCGATCATCTTTTCCTTTTGTATTGTGCTGTTGGTAGTGACGCTTTTTGTCATGTTGTTCATACCACTTTTCACTGAGCAAGTGAAAGTGCTATCTCAGATTAGCTATGATTCAGTGCTTTCATCAGTCAGTCAACCATTTGATGCAGTGGAGCACTTTCTTATTGAAAACAAGTTGACCTCGCAAGACGAAGGTTTTCTTTTCAATTCTATAAGCGAGAGCATATTTGGCCTTCTTCGTGAAATAGACTTTTCAGTTCTTTTAAATAACTTGATTTCTGTAACCGGAGGATTGTTGGTGGGTTTTCTGGCAATTTCATTCATCACCTTTTTCCTGCTACTTGAAAATGGAATATTAAGACGGCAAGTCATTTCTTTAATCCCCAATCAGTATTTCGAGGTATTTATTGCAGCCATGTTCAAGGTAGAAAAGCTCCTGAGCAATTACCTGATTGGTTTGCTTCTCCAAATGGCTTCTATTTTCACAATTGCTTCGCTTGGTTTGGCCATCTTTGGTGTCAAATACGCCCTTACGATAGCGGTGTTTGCCGCATTTGCCAACCTGATTCCTTATCTCGGGCCCCTATTAGGCGCTAGTTTCGGAATTGTGGTCGGAATCTCCACCTCTGGCGACATTAGTTTCTCGCAAGATCTTCTTTTTCTCGTTTTAGAAATCCTCGCGGTGTTTGGCATCGTTCAGGCAACTGACAATGTAATATTGCAACCACTCATTTTTTCAAAAAGTGTAAAAGCTCATCCTTTAGAAATATTTGTTATTATCTTTGCCGGCGCAACAATTGCGGGTATCCCTGGAATGATAGCTGCCATCCCCACGTATACAATTTTAAGAGTGTCTACAATTGAGGTTTATGCAGGCTTTAAGGGGTATCAAATATTCAAAAAGTAATAATTGATTTATATTTCATGGGATTGCAATGTGGGATTGTAGGACTGCCTAACGTAGGAAAGTCGACACTATTTAATGCGCTTTCAAATGCCAAGGCAGAAGCAGCTAATTATCCTTTTTGTACCATAGAACCAAACGTAGGCGTGATTACCGTGCCAGACGAGCGGCTTCAGGTACTGGAAAAACTGGTTCACCCCGAAAAAATCATTCCGACGTTCATCGAGTTTGTGGACATAGCTGGCTTAGTGAAAGGAGCAAGTAAAGGCGAAGGATTAGGGAATAAGTTTCTTGGAAATATCAGGGAAGTGGACGCTGTAATCCACGTAGTTAGGTGCTTTGAAGACGATAATATTGTGCATGTAGCGGGTGGAGTAAACCCAGTTGAAGACAAAGAAGTAATCGATACCGAGCTACAGTTGAAAGACCTTGAGTCGGTGGACAAGAAAATTCTTCGATTAGAGAAAATAGCCAAGTCAGGCGATGCCAAAGCAAGAGCAGAGTTAGGGCACCTTCAGGCTTTTAAGAAGCATTTGGAATCAGGAAAAAATGCGCGCCTGCTTGAAATAGAAGACGCAGGCAAAGAGGCGGTAGAAGATTTGCAATTGCTTACAATAAAGCCGGTAATCTATGTTGCTAATGTAGATGAAGGTTCATTACCCCTTGGCAATGAATGGGTGGAAAAGTTGAAAGCATCCGTGGCTGAAGAACAAGCCGAAGTAGTTATCCTTTGTGCTGCCATTGAGTCTCAAATTGCTGAACTGGAAGACCTTGAGGAGAGAGCGTTGTTTTTGGAAGAGTACGGATTGAAAGATTCCGGGCTCAATAGATTAATCAAAGCGTCTTACAATATACTTGACTTGATTACGTATTTTACCGCAGGGGTTAAGGAAGTCCGGGCCTGGACGATAGAAAAAGGCTGGAAAGCACCAAAGGCTGCCGGTGTTATTCACACAGATTTTGAACGTGGGTTTATTAGAGCCGAAGTTATCAAGTTGGCCGACTACGAGAAATATGGGTCTGAAAATGCTTGTAAAGAAGCTGGTAAGGTTTATATTGAGGGCAAGGAATACGAAGTTCAAGACGGAGATATTATGCATTTCCGTTTCAATGTTTAATTACTTTTGTCAAAAAGGTGAACAAATTTTTAAATTTATTGTTTTTCACTTGAACATTTCACACTATACAAGGAAAATACGATTTGAGTCTTTGGATCTGTTTTCTTCATAATTTTCACGCTATTGAGGGTACGTATTGTTTTCCAGGTAAAAAATAAAGGAGGATTTGTTCCTTTTCACCATCAGTATCTTTTGGCTCAACTCATCAAGGGAATGCTTGTGAAGGGAGGCCAACAGGAATTTATTGACTATCCTTTCTATAATTTTAGTGGGCTTAAAGGCCAAACGAAGATAAGTAGGCAGGGACTGCATTTTTATAGTCGTAGGGTAACGCTCGTACTTGCCAGTAACAATAAAAATTTCATCGACTACTTTTTAAGGGTTCTTTTCACGTTTCCGAAAGTAGATATAGGCAATTTGATGCTCGCTCCTGAAGCAGTTGAGATGGAAGAGTATCCAGAAATCACCAACGAATCGAGGTACATTTGTATTTCCCCAATAGTCGTTTTACAACCGTCGCTTTACGACGCTGAAGCCAAGAAATTTATTGCCCCCGAGACAGACGCCTTTTCGGACCTGCTGTTTGAATCGACTATACAGCGAATGGAACAAGCGGGCGAAGACCCTCAAAAAATTGAAGGGATCGGAAAGTTTCAGCTTGTTCCAGATGAAGACTACCTAAACAAAATCAGAGAGAGTCAAAAGAAATTTGCTCGTATTTATCCATTGTATGACCAGGATTTAAAATACGAGATTCGAGGTTATACCTTTCCATTTATATTGTACGCACCAAAAGTCGTTCAAGAGTTTTTATTCACATGTGGGCTCGGGCAGTTCTGTCATAAAGGCTTTGGGATGCTCGATATTGCCAATGCGGATCCTAGTAAAAGAGCAATTGCTTACGAATACGCCGAATCGGTCTAGTTTTTAGGCCCGTTGTGAATAATGTTTTTGTAGCCCACCAGTCGGTCTACAAATGAGCCAGGGGATTTATAGTAGACCAATACCTCATATTCATTTTCAGCTTGAAAATTATATCCTTCGTAAAGGTAGGGGTCCACTCCGTCACCTTTTACGACGTAGATATAATTGTAAAATCCTTGTTTTAGCAAAACAGAGACGTTGTACATGCCCGAGAGCTCATCGTAAGTAAGCTTGTTTTGGTCATTTTTTTGCCAGTCATTAAAGCTCCCTAATACATATACGTCGCCTTTTTCCGCCTTTTCCGCTTCCAGGAAGAACACCACCTTCACATAGTCGGTTTGCATGTCGCTGGTATTAGGTTCAGTAGACCCAATGAAAAAATTGCCATCAAGGTCCTGCATGCGACTGTAGGGTTCGTTGAACCTGGAAACGTCCTTCTGAAGCAAGGCCCTGATTTCTCGCTCGTTCTTTTCAATTTTGCCGACATTTCGCCCATTATAGCTCAAAGAGCGGATATCGAAGAACCTAAACTCCCTGGTGGATTTGAAATTATTCTGCATCGTGAAGTTTCTGTATTCAAGGTAGTTTTGATCTTCTCGAACCAAGGTAGGTTTTAAATCAACGATCGCATTGTCCCAACGGCGATTTTGTCTTACTAATACTTTAAAATCGGTGTACGGATTAGTGGAAGTTATGCCATTGTAATTTACTGAAAACTCTACTTGATGATTTTGTTCCCGCTCTGCTACGTTAGATGAGATGCGAACCTCCATTTGAATGTCGGTAGCCCCTTCAAACACCATAAACCTTCGACTGAGTACCACGTCCGATCGGTTAGTGCCCCGGTATACGACTACCACATAATTGCCCGAGGTTTTAACCTTAGGAAGCTCAAGAGTGTACTGGGTGTAAGGAACGATGGTGCTTTGAGAGTATTGATAAGCATTGATTGGAAATGAATTGTATTCACTTAGAAACTCCATGTCAGTGAGTGCCGACTTCTCCCAATTAAAATTGCAATGAACGATGTAGGCGTTGTATTGCTGGAAGTCAGTTAGGATTTCATCAAATTTGAGAGTGATGGGCGCTATTTGGCTTATGTGAACAATGGGGGGTTGCATGGTGTCCTCAGGCTTGCCTGAATTTGGAAATAGTCGAACCAAACGAATGTTATCATCGTATGATCGATTGTTAAGCTCCAAGATAGACGCTGCGGTACTTGTACCGGACAATTGCTCCATCGGCACACAGGCTGTAGCAATAATTCCAAACAGAGATAGTAGTAAGCAGTAGTTGAGATGTTTCATCGATAGCTAAACGAACGACAACTAAATTGAATTATACAAATCTGCATAATTCCAACCATTTTTTAAGAGCTGGTGTCATAAAAGTCGAAACCTAAACCGAAAACCTGCCAAATGCCTACTGATGAGGAGTTGATAGAAGGATGTGCCCGGGAGGACAGACACATGCAGTATCAGCTATACCAAAAGTATAGTGGGCAAATGTATGCCGTTTGTTTGAGGTATTGCAAGATGCAGCAGGAGGCGGAAGACGTTCTCCAGGAAGGATTTGTGAAAGTATTCAACCACATCAAGACCTTCAGAAAGGAATCATCACTGTTTTACTGGATCAAAAGAATTGTGATCAATACTGCGCTTAATCACCAGCGTAACAAACTTTATATGTACCCTATGGTGGATGTAGAGGAATTGAGGCATTCCTCCAATTCGCACGACCTTTTGGCAGGCTTGCAACTGGAAGACCTTATGGAGATGATTCAAACGCTCCCAAACGGGTGCCAAACGATATTCAACCTGTATGCTATCGAAGGGTATAAACATCATGAAATAGCCGAAATGCTTGAGGTAACCGAGGGAACATCCAAATCGCAATACGCCAGGGCAAAACAGCTTTTACAGGAAAAGTTAGAGAAATTAGAACGAACAAATTATGGAAGCCGCAGATAATAACGAATTTTTCGAAAGCCAATGGCGACAGGCTTTTGATGGAGCAAGCGTAACGCCTCCTCCCATGGTATGGGAGCGGGTTGAGTCACGGCTAGCCTCACAAAAAGAAGGGAAATATAGAAAGGCCATCTTTTTCTATAGATGGACTGCTGCTGCTATGACAACCGTCGCCGTTGGATTGGGAGCTGTGCTTATGCTTCGTAGCCCCTCGACTGTGATGGAGGCAGAAATTGCCGAAAATACCGGTCAAATGCCTGTGCCGACCAATGCTACCGACAAGATGCAAGCCAGGGAAATGAAGCTGGAAAATGCGCTCGCTTCAACCTCTACTTTATTGATGAAAGAGGATTCTAACGATAATGGGCGTGAGGAGAAGGCAGCCATTCCGATAGCGATGGATGGCCATCGTTCAGAACAGAATTCGGAAGCTGCTGCCTTGTTAGTCAATGGCGCCTCAGCTGCTCTTGTGGAAGACGCTTTTGATGTCGCTATTCCACCTGTGTCAGGTATTTATGAATCAAAGAAGCTAGTCAGTGCCTTGTCTGTTTTAGAAGTAGATCACTTGTACGGTGTTGCTAGGCCAATAACAGGCAGAAAAAAAATGATCAGCGATCAACCACTTGTAGCAGGGTTAGGTATTGGAAGTGGCACCTTCAACCCTAATTATGGTTTTCGATCTGGTGGTGGGCTTTTTAATGCAGTAAGCGTAGATGAAAGCGCCAGTCTTGCTTCTAAAAATAGCTCCGATTTCAATGAGGCAAATGGCATGTCCAGTTCCTCAGCGAGGGGGTATAATGAATCTAACGACCAGGGAGGATCCTTTGCCTTTGGAGCTAGTATTGGGAAGAGGATATTTCGAAAATTGCTTCTACAAACAGGCTTGCAATATGGGCGTTATAATAGCAATGGAAGCACAAATGTTGTTTTGAAAGACGAGTCGAATGACAAAAGGTATGCGCTTATCCAGGCAAGTTTGGTTAGTGATAATGTTCAAGACGTTTTTTCTACCTCTCAGTTTTCTTATGAGGGCGAAAACACCAAGCTCACCAATACCTATGAATTTATATCAATTCCAGTCAAACTAGGTGTTGTTTTACTCGATAGACGTGCGGGTGTCGTGTTGAACACGGGAATTTCCAATGAGTTTCTTGTGGGCAACCTCATTAAAGCTAAAAGCGAAGACATTGAACAGGTAAAAACTAAGGTAGGAGACAGCTCACCCTACCGTAGCGTCTATGTGAACGGGACACTTGGTGTTGAGGTGAATTATGCCATCAATAACCGCTATAAAATTGTAGTTGAACCTTATTTTCGCCAGGCGCTAACTAGCCTCACCAAGAACACAGATGGGTATTCAAGTGCTCCAAGGCTATGGGGGGTACAAGCTGGCGTGAGGTACGAGTTGAGGTAAACTACAACCAATCGACGTTTTAGGGTGTCTTTTTTATGTACTTATTTTTTTAAAGCTATGAAAACTGAATTCCACCCAAATGAAGTGAATGACATTTTTAGCATTACGCTGGTGTCTGTTATTATCCTGCTTTTGGTTGGTTTTTTTTCTACCAGCTGCACAGATAAATGCGAGGTTGACAGACAGTATACTTACTTCAAACCAGTGTATACCACAACAGAAGAAATACGAAATGCTGTTTCTTTTGGTGCCCCTCAATCCGTAAACCAACCAGGTAAAATTTATTTCAAAGAAGGCATTCTTTTCATCAATGAGGTTGGCAAGGGTATTCATTTAATTGATAACACCAACCCAGCTTCCCCAACGCAGCTCTCGTTTGTAAGCATACCTGGTAATTTCGATATGGCAGCCAAAGGAAATCACCTATATGCCGACAGCTACATCGACCTCCTGGTATTTGATATATCAGATGTGAATGATATCAAGATGGTAAAAAGAGTGGAAGGTGCATTCGAGACTTTTAGCAACCTGCCCTTCAATTACGATTTCGGGAATGGAGTGCTTACTTCCTATGAAGAGGCCACTGTAGCGGAGGTAGCCGCCATAGACTGTGAATCGGGCGGGGAAGTGCTATTTTTTGCCGCCTCAGAAGATTCATTTCTCAGAACCAATGCTACCTCTGGAGCTGGGTTCCTTGTGGCTAACTCTAGCAGTTCTCCACCGCCAACAAGTGCAGGTGTAGGCGGGTCAATGGCGAGGTTTGCGATCTATCAGGACTTTTTATACACGATAGATGCTAGTTCGCTGTATCTGTTTGATATTAAACAGCTCGATGATCCTCAGGTTGGTGCAAGGGTGGATGTCGGGTGGGGCATAGAAACCCTTTTCCCTTATGAGGATAAACTATTTATAGGAGCGAATAATGGCATGCATATTTATGACAATGCCAACCCAGAGGCACCGCAGCACCTTTCTACTTATGCTCATATACAAAGCTGTGATCCGGTAGTGGTTGAAGGCGACTATGCCTATGTTACTTTAAGGTCTGGCAATGCTTGCCAGGGGTTTACAAATCAATTGGAAATTGTGGACATCTCTGATCTGCGAAATCCAAAATCCTTTAAAACTTACCCGATGCAAAACCCTCATGGACTCGGTGTTGATGGCAAGTGTCTTTTTATTTGCGAGGGAGAGTTTGGACTTAAGTTGTATGATAAAACGGATCTCACGGCCATTGACCAGCATTTGGTGGCTAACTACACAAGCATGCATGCGTTTGATGTAATTCCTCTGAATGGTGTGTTGATGATGATAGGGGAGGACGGGCTATATCAATATGAATACGATTGCGAAGGCAAGCTTGAAATGTTGAGCACAATACCCGTTTTAGCGCTTTAACATAACTGTGTGATCATCCAATCATTTAAGAATATCATTTTCGACCGAAAGAGATGGCTCTTATGGGGCTGTCTCTTTTATTTTTTGGCATGTGGCTTAGCGGAGGGGCAAACGGTGTTAAAAGACAAAGCGAAAATCGAAAAGATAGGCGTCGTAAGGGGAAGGGTGTTAAGCTACGATGCAGAAGGAGACTTTGTCTTCCTGAAAAAGACAGGAGACACACTGGTGATTGCCTCCGATAAGGTACTCAACACTAAAATCACAAAGTCCCTCACTGTAGCAATGCCCGGAACCATATGGCATTCTGCGGAATTTGGACTCGATTGGGGCAAGGCGAATCAATGGGATGCTGTTTCTCCGCACATATATATAGAAACGAATCATGCTTACGTAATCAACAAATTCATTCAGCCCGGCATTGGAGCTGGCTACCAACTGGCCGATAACTTCCATATTATGCCACTTTTTTTCAGCCTTACTGGAGACTTATATAAAAGCCGTGTAACGCCGTTCTATTTTACTAATGTAGGCTATGGAGTTGCTTGGGCACGGGCTCAGGATTGGCGTCAATACGACAAAGTACAGGGTGGCCTTCTTTTCCATATTGGAGGCGGACTGAAAATTGCTGGGAGGCTCAACTCCGTTTATTTGAAATCTGGTTATAGGATTCAAAAAGCCTATACCGAAGCTACTACGTTCAGCTGGTTGGGCTCTTCAGGATTTGAGAATGTTTCACACACGATACGACGAGTTTATTTTGGTGTGTCATTGGCGTTCTGATTTTCTATTCATCTTTGATCCATTCTCCATTTCTATACAGATATTCAATAGTGACTTCTCCTTCTGTATTATACCATTTTGCAATGCCCTCTCTAATACCATTTTCGTAAGGGCTTTCCTCCATGATCTTTCCATTATCGTGATAGATCTTTACCATGCCATTTAGTTGACCATATTGATAAGTTCGCTCCTCTTTGATATTCCGCCTGTTAAACTTGATATAAACGCCGTGTAGCTGGTCATTGTGGAAATACACCTTTTCAACAAGCTGTCCATTTTCGTCGACAATTATCTGTGGCCCCTGTTTTTTGCCAGCTACGTAACTGGTGATAGTCTTTACCACGCCCGTTGGATAATACTCCGTCCAACTGCCTTCTTTTTGCCCATTTAGATAGTCTCCTTCGGCCGCTATTTTGTCATTGATATCAAGCACGTGTACTTTGACCAGTGCTTCGTTACCGGGATAGGGGGTTTTGACAGCGCGAGACGGCAGATCGGCAAAGGCAACGCCTTCGGGGACGCTTTGGGGTTGGGAACATCCCATAAAAAAGCCAACCGCCACTAAGGAAATAATGATGTTTGTCTTCATTTTGCCAAAGTTATTTTCGAATCGAAAAATAAGGATAAGTTCACTTTTACAAAAGAGCTATTTTACGAGAAAAGCATTTGAGATTCGGTTTTTGGGACTACTTTTACCTCCTGATAGGCATTTTATAAAGTAAAATCGTTTTCGAAAGTGGACAGATTAAAAGTAATCCTTGAAAGTGACCGATTTCAGTACTTCATTATTTTTCTCATTGTTATTAACTCGATCACGATTGGGTTCGAAACATCACCGGCCATTATGTCTGCCGCAGGTGATTGGCTCTACCTGGTAGATGATGTTATTTTGGTCATTTTTGTAGTCGAATTGGCAGTGAAGCTTGTGGTCTATCGATCTGGGTTTTTCCGTGAGTCCTGGAATATATTCGACCTGACGATTGTATTAATTGCACTTTTTCCTTTGGCGGGCAATCTGTCCATACTTAGGACTTTAAGGGTGCTTCGTACACTCAGACTCTTAAAAAATGTTCCCAAGCTAAGGATTATTATTGAGGCACTTTTGAAATCGATTCCAAGCATTGGGTGGATTGGTGTGCTCGTGATGATCATATTTTATATATTTTCAGTTATTGGCACCAGCCTATACAGTGAGCAGTTTCCCCAATGGTTCGGAAGTATCGGAGAGTCTATGTTTACGCTTTTCCAGGTGATGACCCTGGAAAGCTGGTCTTCTGGAATCGCAAGGCCAATTATGGAAGTGATGCCTAACGCATGGGCATTCTTCATTCCGTTTATTCTTTTGGCTACATATACTACACTCAATATCTTTATTGCAATTGTAGTGAATACAATGAATGAGCTTCATCAGCATGCACTCGATGAAGAGGAAAAGAAACTAAAAGAGTTTGTGCATGAAGAGAATGTAGAACTTCAGCACCTTTTGGAGGAATTAAAGGCTCAAGTGGCCAAAATCGAAAAAAAGATGAAGCCCTGACCTAAACTATTTGGCTTTCCAGTTCTTCAATTTTAGTACCAACTTCCTCCCATTGATCGTTTAGTTTTTCCAATGTTGCCTTAACGGATTGGTATCTATCATTGCTTTTAGCCAGTGCTTCAGGTGATTCATAGATTTCTGGCAGCGTCAGTTCTTTTTCAGCTTCTTCAACTTTTATTTCAGTATCCAGGATTTCGGATTCGATACCTTCTAGTTTTTTACGGAGTGTTTTGAGCTCTTTTTGCGCTTCCTGCGACAAATTTGGCTCAGGAGCTTTTACAGGAGACGGTTTCGGTTTTGGCGCCTCTTTGGCTAATGCCTGTTCGCCAGTGGCAGCGCCAGCAGCTTGTCGCTCTCTCCACCAAAGAAACTCATCGTAGGTACCAGGGTATGCTTTGATTTCACTGTCCTCGATGTACCATATTTTATTGGCCACTTCAGTCACGAAGTAACGGTCGTGAGAAACAACAATAAAGGTTCCTTCATATTGCTGTAGGGCCTGAATAAGGATATTTACTGACTGAATATCGAGGTGGTTGGTAGGCTCATCCAGCAGTAGAAAATTCGCTTCAGAAATCAACGTTTTAGCCAGTGCTACTCTCGACTTCTCGCCTCCTGACAACACCTTTATCTTCTTAAAAACGTCTTCGTCGCTGAAAAGAAAGCAGCCAAGCACACTTCTTAGTTGCATTTCTGTCTTATCAGTTCCTGAAGCCTTCATCTCTTCAAGAATCTCGTAGTTGATATTCAATGCTTCGAGCTGATGCTGCGCGTAAAAGGACTTGATGACATTGTAGCCTTCTTGTCTCTTACCTGCAATTTGTTCTGTGCCAGCAATGATGCGCAGTAATGTAGATTTTCCTTTACCGTTCGCTCCAATAAGCGCAATTTTATCCCCCCGCTCAATATGGGCATCTGTGTTTTTTAGAATGGTTAAGTCGCCGTAGCTCTTTGAAACTTCCGATAATTGAATCACATGGCGGCCGCTTGGTTTATTGAAATTGAACCTGAAGTTGACCTTCGCATTTTCATCAAGCACGTCATCAATCTTGTCCATTCTGTCCAGCGATTTCACCCTACTTTGAACTTGACGGGCTTTTGTGGCTTTTGCTTTGAATCGCTCAATGAATCGCTCGGTTTGCTTGATCTTTTGCTGCTGATTTTCAAAAGCATTCTTTTGAATTTCGTTCCGAAGGTCTTTTTCTTCCAGATAAAAATCGTAGTTCCCGCTGTACAGGTTCAGTTTGCCATTGCTCACCTCTACAATGGTATTGACGGTGTTATTGATGAAATGTCGATCGTGAGAAACAACAATCACCGCACCCTCGTATGTTTTGAGATAGTTTTCCACCCATTGGATAGAAGGAAGGTCCAGGTGGTTGGTAGGTTCATCGAGCATAAGTAGCGAGGGCTTCTCAAGTAGCAACTTGGCAAGCATTACCCGCATTCTCCAACCACCGGAGAATTCTTTCAATGGTCTTGTCAGATCACTTGTGCTAAAGCCGATACCTTCCAATATTTCTTCCGCTTTTGATTGGATGGCATAACCGTCGAGTGCTTCAAATCTTTCTTGTAGTTTGGTGAGTTTTGTCACCAGCTCATCGCTGTAGTTGGCCTCCATTTCGGCCAACACTTTGTCTATCTTATGGTGTATATCGACAGCCTCAGCAAAAGCCTTCATGGCTACGTCCAAAATTGGTTCGTCAGATTGATAGGAGAGGAGGTCCTGGTTGAGGAAGCCAATAGTACAATCTTTACTTTGACTGATGTCTCCGCCGTCGATCGTAAGATCACCGACAATCATTTTGAGGAGTGTTGACTTACCGGTTCCGTTCAATCCGATAAGGCCTATTTTATCTTTCGGTTTTATATGCAAATTAGCTCCGTCATAAAGCACTCTGGAGCCAATATTGTAATTCAAATTATTGATTGAGATCATTCGGCAAATTTAGAGCCCTTAAAATCAATAATGAAAGTTTTAAGCCGGACCTTTTCCCAAATTTGAAGTTATTTCGAATCAAAATGGCTAACTATGTAGTTAGATTCAAAAAAGAAACATTATATGATACTGAAACCTATACGACTAGCTTTTTACCTTTCTTTAAGTGTGCTGGCATTTACTATTGCTTCCTGTGGGGAATCAAATAAGGAGACTGCCAAAGTAGAGGAAGAGCCAACCCAGGACACAATGCCTGTCGATGGTGATTCATTGAGCAGGATCAACCTCCCTGAAGGCTTTGAGATTTCAGTTTTTGCCTCCGGAATCAAAAACGCTAGGTCCTTGGCGATTAGTCCAAGCGGTACGGTATATGTGAGTAATAGAAGTGAAGACAAGGTTTATGCCCTTCAGGATACTGATAATGACGGAAAAGTTGACAAAACGATCATTGTTGCGTCCGGTTTAAAGAGCCCCAATGGCGTAGCTTTTAAAGACGGCGATTTATATGTTGCTCAAGTTAGCAGACTTCTTAAATTCCCAAATATTGAGGCGAACCTTGAGTCGATTGCCGAGCCTGTTGTGGTATATGACGATTACCCGACTGACGAGCATCATGGCTGGAAATATATTGCTTTCGGTCCCGACGGTAAATTATATGTACCAGTTGGCGCCCCTTGCAACATCTGTGAGAGCGAGAACGAAATTTATGCCACCATCACCAGGATGAATCCTGACGGAACTGGTCGCGAAATTTTTGCCAGAGGTGTACGAAATACCGTTGGTATGACCTGGGATGCTGATGGAAACATGTGGTTTACCGACAACGGTAGGGATATGTTAGGTGACGATATGCCTGACTGCGAACTTAATAAAGCAACAGAGGCAGGCATGCACTTTGGATACCCGTATTGCCATGCCGGAGATATTGCTGATCCGGAATTTGGCTCTAAGTTTCCATGTTCAGATTTTGTTGCGCCAGCACAGAAACTCGGTGCCCACGTGGCGCCACTTGGATTGAAGTTTTACGATGGAGACATGTTTCCCGCAGAATACAAAGGAAGTATCTTTATTGCTCAGCACGGTTCGTGGAACAGAACCAAAAAATCGGGCTACAGAATTGGGTTGGTAAAAGTTGAAAATGGCAAGGCAGTTGATTATTCCATTTTTGCTGATGGTTGGCTAGACGAAGCTGAGCAGGAAGCATGGGGAAGACCAGTGGATGTACTTGTAATGCCTGACGGATCCTTGTTGATTTCTGACGACAAAGCCGGTGTTCTTTACAGAATTACCTACAAAGCTTAAGACAGACGGTTGTAGAATGAAAAGGAGGCATAAATGCCTCCTTTCACCACCTAACCTAAACCAAAAGATTCAACCTTACAGAGATGTAAGGTGTTCTGTCAGTGTTATTTAAACGAATGCCATCCCGTAAAAGTTCAATTAACCCAAAATCTCACAAAGTTGATGGAAAAGCCGGCATTTGATGATATCTACATGGAATTGGCTGTAAATCTTGCCAAACGCTCACACTGTATTAAGCGCCATGTAGGAGCAGTACTTACCAAAGAAACCCGTATCATATCCATTGGCTACAATGGCCCGCCAGCTGGCACGCACAATTGTGATCTTGAATGGCCTGATCAGGGTTGTCCACGTGATTCAAAAGGTGGCTGTTCGCTGGCGATTCATGCGGAGCAGAATGCAATACTGTATGCCGTTAAAAATAAGGCAAGCGTAGAAGGAGCCACTATTTACGTAACGCTGTCACCGTGTCTTTCCTGTGCGCGAATCATTTATACTATGGGCATTTCTAAAGTAGTATATCTCAAATCATATGCGGAACACAAAGGCATTCCAAATGACGAGGGGGTTGACTTCCTTCTAAAATTTGGCGTGGAGGCGATTAAATACAGTGGCACGCTGACCAACGTGACCCATATGATTTGATCAACAGCACAAATACCAAGCTCCAAATAACAATTACCAAAAACACAAAACTCAAATCGATGGCAAAGCTCAAAATCCCAAAGTGAGCCTCTTGTTTTGTATCCTGAGCTACGGGTTATTTTCCGGTTCTTTGTTTTTTTGGAACTTGCTTTTTGTTATTTCCCACTCCTCGTTTCTTCTTAAATTAATCTTCTGAAACATATATTTGCCCCATGATAAAAAGACGCCTTCCTGCTGAATGGGAACCGCAGAGTGCAGTGCAACTTACCTGGCCACATGAGGACAGTGATTGGGCCAACGATTTGGATTTGGTCGTGCCATGTTTCGTTTCTATAGCAAGGGAAATACTCAAAAGACAAAAGCTTCTGGTAGTTTGTAAGGATGCTGAGCAGGTTAAAAAACAAATCGGGAGCAATTCCAAACACTTGATTGTTGTCGAACTACCTACCAACGACACTTGGGCAAGAGACCATGGCGCCATTAGCATTGAAGAGGAAGGGAAGCCTGTTCTGTTAGATTTCGTTTTCAATGGCTGGGGGCTCAAGTTTGCTGCCGACAAAGACAATCTGATCTCAGGTCGACTTCATAAAAAGGGCGTATTTGGCCATGTTCCAATGAAACATGCTGGGCTTGCATTTGAAGGCGGCTCATTTGAATCGGATGGGCAGGGAACATTACTAACGACAACAGAATGCTTATTGTCTCCCAACAGAAACCCGCACCTGTCGCAGGCGGATGTAGAAGAGAAATTACAAGAGTTGTTTGGTGTTAAAAAAGTGCTTTGGCTAAACAACGGGTACCTTGCCGGAGACGATACCGATTCGCATATCGATACTCTGGCCAGACTTGTGCCCAACAATAAAATCTTGTATGTAAGGTGCGAGGATAGCGCTGATGAGCACTTTGACGCATTGCAAAAGATGGAGGAGGAGCTTCAAAAACTGACGAATGCCGTAGGAGAATCCTTTGAACTTATTCCCTTGCCAATGGCCGATAAAGCATTTGATGAAGAAGGCAACCGATTGCCCGCTACCTATGCCAACTATTTGATTATAAATGGAGCTGTTCTTGTGCCATTTTACAACTCGCCAAAAGATGACTTAGCAGCAGCTATCATTCAAACGGCGTTCCCAGAACATGAAATAGTTGGGATCGACTGTAGGGCTTTGATCCTCCAGCACGGCTCCTTACATTGTGTAACCATGCAATATCCAAAGGGGGTCGTTGTATAAATTTCAAAACCAGAAGAAACCATGGCAGAGAAAATATTAAAAGTAGGCTACGTTCAGCAATCCTGTTCTGAAGTCAGAAAAGACAACATCGCAAAAAGCATTGCAGGCATTAAGGAGTGCGCCCGCCGTGGCGCACAGCTGGTTGTCCTTCAGGAGCTACATACTGGCGTCTACTTTTGCCAGGCCGAAGATGTTAATCGTTTCGATATGGCAGAGAGTATTCCAGGCCCATCGACAGATGAGTTTGGTGCGATCGCTAAAGAGCTGGGTATTGTGCTTGTGACTTCCCTTTTCGAAAAAAGAGCTCCAGGTGTCTATCACAACACCGCTGTAGTATTGGAAAAGGATGGAAACATTGCTGGCACCTATCGCAAAATGCATATTCCCGATGATCCTGGTTACTACGAAAAGTTTTACTTCACGCCAGGTGACCTTGGTTTCCAACCGGTGGAAACATCTGTGGGTAAGCTAGGTGTTTTGGTTTGCTGGGACCAATGGTATCCAGAGGCCGCCAGACTGATGGCGATGGCAGGGGCAGATTTGCTCATTTACCCCACAGCAATTGGATGGGATCCTCATGACACGAAGGAGGAACAGAAACGCCAGCAGGATGCCTGGATCATCTCGCAACGAGGCCATGCAGTGGCCAACGGGTTGCCAGTGGTGAGTGTTAATAGGATAGGATTCGAACCCGACTTCAGTGGGGTAGGAGGAGGAAGCCGTTTTTGGGGACACAGCTTCGTGGCAGGTCCACAGGGTGAGTTTTTGTACGTAAGCCCATCAGACCTGGCAGAGAACGTGGTGCTTGACGTTGACCTCGGAAGAGCGGAAGATGTTCGTAGGATATGGCCTTTCTTCAGGGACAGAAGAATTGACGCTTATGGCGATATTTTGAAACGCTGGGGTAAATAAGCACTAAACAACATTCACTTCGGCTGAAAGTTCGATGCCGAAGCGCTGCTTGACAGAAGCTTGAATGGCCTGAGCCAACTCCCAAATGTCCTTGCCATTACCACCTCCATAGTTGACTAACACTAGTGCCTGGTGCTTATGGACGCCAATTTTATCAATCGTTTTGCCTTTCCAGCCATCTTTTTCAATAAGCCACCCAGCCGGTACTTTCACCGATCCGTCTTCTTGCGGATACCCAGGTAGCTCAGGGTATTCATTTTGTAGTCGGGTATAGCTTAGCTTCGAAAAACTTGGGTTTTTGAAAAAACTTCCTGCATTTCCAATTTCATCGGGGTTGGGGAGTTTTGACTGGCGGATGTGAACAACCGCTTTACTTACATCGGTAATGGTAGGTTTTTTAATACCCCAGTTTGACAACGTTTCGTTGATGGCTCCGTAGCTTGTATTGACCTTGGCCTTCTTTTCTAGCACGAAAGTGACTGACGTAATTATGAACCTACCCTTTAATCTCTTTTTGAAAATACTCTCTCTGTAGCCAAACTCACATTCCTCCTTGCTAAACGTTCTCCTTTTGCGTGTTTCAATCTCTACAGCCTCCAGGCTCCGAAACACATCCTTGACTTCAACTCCGTAAGCGCCTATATTCTGCATGGGGCTAGCACCAACTGTACCAGGAATGAGCGATAGATTTTCGATGCCACCCCATCCCTTAGACACGCAATGCATCACCAGTTCGTGCCAAACTACCCCTGCTCCAACCTGAACCAATACTTTTTCCTCATTTTCATCAATGATCTTGATGCCTGGTAAAGCAAGCCTCACGACCAGCCCATCGAAATCACGTGTGAAAAGCAGGTTGCTGCCACCTCCGAGTATCAGGTGCGTGTTTTTTAGAAAGACTTCAGTGTCTAGCAGTTCAGTTAATGCTAGTTCTGAATGAATTTCAACGAAATACTTCGCTTTTACATCCAGGTGAAAAGTGTGGTAGGGGCGGAGGCTCTTGTTTTCTTCTATGTTCATGAGAGGGCCTAAAATTATAAAAGGATGGAAGATATTGATGTGAGAAAGGCATAAGTTTTTTAGGTAAGTGCTGGAATTGGCCACGCCAAACAATGAATGAACGCTGGATCATGAATAATATCAAGTAAATTAAAGGCAGAAACCTTTTTCGATTTACCCACTGCCAAATTTTAAACTTACACAATGCGAAAACCTATCCAATCATTCAAACTGCTTCTTCTGTCTATTCTTGTGTTATTTGCATGCGCTCCCAATGATAGTTCGTTGAAAGCTGATATCATTATTTATGGCGGTACTTCTGCTGCGGTAACTGCCGCGGTACAGGCCAAAAAAATGGGGAAGTCTGTTATAGTCGTATCCCCAGATATTCACCTTGGAGGACTATCATCTGGTGGACTGGGTTTCACAGACACCGGAAACAAAGAAGTCATTGGGGGGCTTTCACGCGAGTTTTATCACCGCCTTTACCTGCATTACCAAAACGCAGCATCATGGAAATGGCAAAAACAATCCGAATACGGCAACAAGGGTCAGGGAACGCCAGCTATTGATGGTGATTCCCGAACGATGTGGATTTTTGAGCCACATGCGGCTGAGCAAGTATTCGAAGATTTCGTAAAAGAATTTGAGATTGTTGTTCGTAGGAACGAATGGCTGGATCGCGAAAATGGGGTAGTAGTGGAAAATGGGAAGATAAAATCTTTCCGAACCCTAAGCGGTAATACATATAGTGCCAGGGTATTTATCGATGCCAGTTACGAAGGCGACCTAATGGCGGCTGCTGGCATAAGCTACCACGTTGGGCGTGAGGCTAATAGTGTCTACGGTGAAGAATGGAATGGTGTTCAAACAGGTGTTTTCCACCACGGGCATTATTTTAAATCCGATATCGATCCGTACAAAATCCCTGGCGATCCCAATAGTGGTTTATTGCCCTATATTTCCAGCGAACCTCCAGGAGAAAAAGGGAGCGGTGATGCTAAGATTCAGGCGTACTGTTTTAGAATGTGCCTAAGCAACCACCCAGACAATAGGGTGCCATTCGAAAAGCCTGCTGGTTATGACCCGTCGAAGTATGAATTGCTAGCCAGGGTTTATGCAGCAGGCTGGGGTGAAACATTCGACAAATATGATCCAATTCCCAATCGTAAAACAGACACCAATAATCATGGCCCTTTTAGCACCGACTTCATTGGCATGAACTACGACTATCCCGAAGCGAGCTATGCAAGAAGACAGGACATTATAAATGAACATGAGGCTTATCAAAAAGGCCTCATGTATTACCTCACAAATGATCCTGGTGTTCCGGAAAATGTAAGGAATGAGATGAGTCAATGGGGCCTCGCTAAAGATGAATTTGTCGACAATGGCAACTGGCCTCACCAAATTTATGTGCGTGAGTCGCGAAAAATGCTAGGGAGTTATGTGATGACCGAACACGACGTTCTTGGTCACAAGGAAGTACCAAAGCCTGTTGGAATGGGGTCATATACCATGGACGCTCACAATGCCCAGCGTTATGTTACTGAAACTGGCTTTGTTCAAAATGAAGGCGATATTGGTGTGCACCCACACGAACCTTATAGTATTGCTTATGAATCTCTGGTGCCAAAGAAAGCAGAATGTGCTAATTTGATTGTGCCCGTTTGTGTTTCAAGCAGCCATATTGCCTTTGGCTCTATTCGGATGGAGCCGGTTTTCATGATTCTTGGACAGTCTGCGGCAACAGCTGCGGCTATCTCCATAGACAATAACCAAAGTATACAGGATGTGCCGTATGAACAGTTACAAGCGCAGCTATTGAAGGATGGTCAGCGATTAGTTAAATAAATGTAAAAGCAGCCTCGAAAAACCCTTCGAGACTGCTTTTAGTTTTACCTTTCAAAAAGCACTTCTCCTCCCACGATGGTCATCATCACTTGTGTATTGAGTATGTTCATTTCGTCTACAGTCATGATATCCTTATCAAAAACAGTGAAGTCAGCCAGTTTGCCTATTTCAATTGATCCTTTGATATCCTCTTCAAAAGCACCATAAGCAGCGTCTAGCGTGTAAGAAACCAGTGCTTGATCCCTCGTCATTTTTTGATCTGCTTCATAGCCAGTATCTGGTGTGCCTTTCAGCGTTTTGCGAGTCACAGACGCATAGAAAGAGGGGAGTGGAGCGAGCGGCTCCACCGGCGCATCAGTCCCGTTAATTACTTTAGCCCCACTTTGTAATAGCTTCTGCCAAACATAAGCACCATCTACAATCCTTTTTTCTCCTAAACGATTGATCGCCCAGGGTCTGTCGCTCGACATGTGAATGGCTTGCATCGCAGCAATTACACCTAGTTCGGCAAATCTTGGAATGTCTTCAAGGTCCAGGTGCTGAGCATGCTCGATTCTGAAACGTGAATCCTTAGCGTTTTCTGGGTTGTTTTTAAGTGCCGCTTCGTAAATATCAAGCACCTCCTGGTTACCCCTGTCACCAATGGCGTGCGTACAGATTTGGAAGCCAGCCGCTAGCCCTTCGTTCGTAACTTTTTCTATTTCCTCCATGGGCGTTACATTATGCCCAAAAACACCAGGCATATCAGAATACTCTTCCAGCAGCCAGGCGCCCCTGGAGCCCAGCGCACCATCTGAGTAAAGTTTAATGGAGCGAACAGTAAGCCGATTGTCTCCAAGCCCAATTTCAGGGCCTCTGTCATAATACTCTTCCAATAGCTCTTGGTCATGGCCGCTGAGCATCGTGTAAAGCCTTATTTTCATTTTCCCTTCTTCAACAAACTGCTTGAAGAGTTCTAGGTCATTCTTGCCGGCACCAGCATTTTGAAAACTGGTAATTCCAAGCTCGAGACATGACTGAATAGCTAATTCTAAAGCCTTTCTTTGTTTTTCGATGGTGGTCTCAGGAATGGCAGCCCTGATCAAGCCCTGCGCAGTTTCATTAAACAGGCCCGTTGGTTCGCCATTGATATCGCGAAAGATGTCGCCACCTTCGGGCGCTTTCGTGTCCTTCGTAATACCGGCTAGTTCCATCGCTTTGGCATTGGCGAAGCCTGCATGCCCGCTGGCATGTGACAAAAAAACAGGGTGATTAGGTACTGCTTCACTCAATAGTTGATGGGTCTGAAATCCACTGACCATTCTTTCTGCCGGCTTGATCCATTTGTCCTGATGCCAACCCCGGCCTAATATCCATTCTCCTTCCGGCGTTTCGTCTGCAGCCTTTTTCACTTGTTCAACTAGTTCTTCATAGCTGGATACAGCCATCAAATCTACATTTAGCAGGTTATAGCCCACGCCCATCAAGTGTGCGTGTGATTCAATAAAGCCGGGAGTCATGGTTTTGCCCTGCAAATCAATGACCTGGGTTTCTGGCCCTACCATATCTTCAGCCCCTGCTTTTGATCCCACATAAACAATGGAGTCACCGTTGACGGCAACTGCTTCTACTTTTTCGTTATTCACGGCAGTATAAATGGGGCCACCCCAAATCACCATATCTGCTTTTGGTGTTTCCCGGCAGGCTGCTAATAAAACGGTGGCTAAAAAGGCGAGAAGAATAGGTCTCATAGGCTTGATTCAAATGGTTTGTTTGGAAAAGGCTTGAAATACATATATATGTTCCGCATTTCAAAGAACAATTTTGCAAACTGGCATTTGGTAGGACTACTATTAATGACGTGATTTTTTAATCTAAGGAAAAAATGTCTAATTTTGCGCTCCCGTTCGGGTGAATGGGCTTCTGGATCATTCCGGATGAATTTGAACTAATATTGCAGCGATGCTGGTCCTGGCGTTGCAATGTAATTTGGACCATTTATTTTATGGAAGAACAAGCAGTAGAATTTGATTGGGAAGGTTTATCGGCCAAAGGATTTGGCGAGGGCTATTCTAAATCAAAGCGTGCCGAAATGGAGAAACTCTATGAAGGTACGCTTAACTCGATCACTGAAAAAGAAGTGATCCCAGGAACGGTCGTAGGCATCACTGACCGTGATGTGATCGTTAACATCGGTTTCAAATCCGACGGACTTGTGGCCCTGTCTGAATTTCGTGACAGACCTGAACTAAAGGTTGGTGATGAAGTACAGGTGTACATTGAAGAGCAGGAAAATGCCAACGGGCAGCTTGTTCTATCAAGGAGAAAGGCCAAAATCGTTAAGGCATGGGAAACCATCCAGCATGCGTATGAGCATGATGAGGTGATCGAAGGTATGGTGAAGCGCCGTACTAAAGGTGGTCTTATTGTTGACATCTACGGTGTTGAAGCATTCCTTCCAGGTTCACAAATTGATGTGAAGCCAATTCGTGACTTCGATGTATTCGTAGGCAAGAAAATGGAAGTGAAAGTTGTGAAGATCAACTACACGAATGATAACGTAGTAGTATCTCACAAAGTATTGATCGAGAAAGATCTTGAGAAGCAAAAAGCTGAAATCCTGAACAACCTTGAAAAAGGTCAGGTACTAGAAGGTGTAATCAAGAACATGACCAACTTTGGTGTGTTCATCGACCTTGGTGGTGTAGATGGCTTATTGCACATTACTGATATCTCTTGGGGACGTATCAATCATCCGGAAGAAGTACTTCAGCTTGACGCGAAAGTCAACGTAGTAGTGCTTGACTTTGATGATGAGAAGAAGCGTATTTCCCTGGGCATGAAGCAGCTTACGTCACATCCATGGGATTCACTTCCTGCGGATATTGAAATAGGCTCAAAAGTAAAAGGTAAGATTGTGAATGTAGCAGATTACGGTGCATTCCTTGAATTGCTTCCTGGCGTTGAAGGTTTGATCCACGTCTCTGAAATGTCATGGTCTCAGCACCTTCGAAACCCACAAGACTTCATTAGCATTGGCGATGAAATCGAAGCGGTTGTATTGACAATCGACAGAGACGAGCGCAAAATGTCACTTGGTATCAAGCAGCTTTCTGAAGATCCTTGGACTAAGCAAGACCTTATTGTTAGCTATGCTGTTGGCACTAAGCACAAAGGTGTGGTGCGTAACCTGACAAACTTCGGTTTATTCATCGAGCTTGAAGAAGGTATCGATGGTTTGGTTCACGTATCTGACTTGTCATGGACGAAGAAGATCAAGCATCCATCAGAATTTGTTAAAGTGAGCGACGAGCTTGAAGTAGTTGTTCTTGAGCTTGACGTTGACAACAGAAGGCTTGCACTTAGCCATAAGCATTTGGAAGAAAACCCATGGGATACATTCGAAACTGTATTCACAAGAGGTTCTGTTCATAAGTGTACTATTATCAACAAGAGCGAAAAAGGAGCGATCCTTGAATTGCCTTATGGTTTGGAAGGTTTCTCAACAACAAAGAACCTTACTAAAGAGGATGGTTCAGTAGCCGACGCAGGTGAAACACTAGACTTCATGGTAATGGAGTTTTCTAAAGATGACAAGCGTATAGCACTTTCACATACTGCTGTATTCAGCGAGCCAGTGCCTCAGGAAAAACCTAAGGTGGTGAAGAAAGATGTTAAAGGTAAGTCGAAGGCTGTAGACAGAATCAATAAAGATGCTGAGAAAACTACCCTTGGTGACCTTGAGGCACTTTCAGCGTTGAAAGAGCAAATGGAAAGCAAGTCAGCACCTGCTCCTAAGAAAGAAGCAGCAGCTAAGCCAAAAGCGGAAGCTAAGCCAAAGGCGGAAGCCACCGAAGAGGCAGCTCCAAAAGAGGCAGCTAAGCCTAAGGCTAAAAAAGCCAAGGCTGAGGAGGCTGAAGCAGATGAAGAAAAATCTGAAGAATAGGATAAATTGAGAAAAGGTGCTTCGGCACCTTTTTTTATTTTGTTTTAGTTAGGAAACATTTGGACTGATATAGATAATTTCTAGATTTGCAGTCCCAAAAAATGGTCGAGTGGCCGAGTGGCTAGGCAGAGCTCTGCAAAAGCTCCTACAGCGGTTCGAATCCGCTCTCGACCTCAAATAAAAAAGAGAGGCTACTACCTCTCTTTTCTTATTTTTACCCCTCTTCAAAATGTTCAATCGGGTGTTAATTTAAAATAATTCTAAATAGATCATTTTTTCCATGATAAGGCATTTTAATTAATTGGTATTCAAAGGTTTTGGATAATATTGTGGAGTAGTTCAAAACCGGACAAAAATTTACCTCTAAATAAGTTTTTGAAAAGATTGACTCCCATATTAGATTTGCAAGGACTCTAAAAGGTACAACACAAAAGATGCTAAAACCTGTAAAATTCTCTCCTAATAAGGAAAAAAGCAGAAACCTAACCCGCACCTTTTGTCTATCCCTCATTGCACTAGCGTTCTCCTTTTCTGTAGCATTCGCTCAGGATGGTGGAGATAGTGCAGCAGGCGGAGCGGACGATGGCATTCCTTCTGACCCGGCGGTTATCTCAGCCGGTGAAGCATTATTCAAAGCAAACTGTACTGTGTGTCACGCAGTCAATGAGCGGGTTGTGGGCCCAGCTTTGCGCGACATTCATTCACGCAGGCCTTTGCCTTGGATTATCAGCTTCGTGAGGAATTCACAAAAGGTAATTCAAAGCGGCGACGACTACGCTGTCAAGCTTTATAATGAGTACAACAAGACTCAGATGACTTCCTTTGATTTCTCTAACGAAGAAATCACATCAATAGTTGCCTATCTCAAAGCTGAATCTACCAAGCCTGTTGAAACAGCTGCCACTACGGCTGTAGCTGCAGACGGTCAGGTGGCTGCAGGCGGTGGATCTGGCGTTCCTTCTGAGTACATCAATATCATCCTCGTAGGTCTTCTTGTAGTGCTAGCCCTGATATTATTGGTATTGGTGCTGATCGTTTCGGTATTGACAAAATACCTTACCACAAAAGATGATCTCGATGAAGCAGACAAAGATGTAGTAGGTCAGTCCTTAGACTTCGGTAAGTTTATAAAAGGCAATGCATTCATGGGCTTTGCCGTGTTTGTGTTCACAGCCATCGTTTTGAAGTCCATGATCGATGGTCTGTTCACTGTTGGTGTTCAGCAGGGATACCAACCAACACAGCCAATCGCATTCTCTCACAAATTACATGCTGGCAACTATGAAATTGACTGTAACTATTGCCATACTGGAGTGAGAACAAGTAAGTCTGCCAATATTCCATCACCTAATATCTGTATGAACTGTCACACAGTGATACAAAATGTAGGTGGACAAACTGGTATGTCGCCTGAAATCCAAAAGATCTACAATGCGATTGATAATAACCAACCAATAGAGTGGGTAAGGGTACATAACCTGCCGGATTTGGCCTACTTCAACCACTCTCAGCATGTGAAAGTGGGTGGTCTCGAATGTCAGACCTGTCACGGTGAGATTCAAGAGATGGAAGTTGTGTCTCAGTTTGCTCCGTTGACAATGGGATGGTGTATCAATTGCCACAGAGAGACTCAAATAAACACCAAGGATAACGCTTATTATGACAAATTAGTCGAGCTCCATGAAAAGAAGAGCAAGAAACCAATGACTGTGGAAGACAATGGTGGGTTGGAATGTGCTAAGTGTCATTATTAATTGAAAATTCATCTCCTGGGATAACATGAAAGAAAATACAAAAATATATTGGAAGGGAATTGAGCAACTGAAGAACGATCCAGAGTTCGTAAAGAATGCTGACAAAGAATTTCCAGAGTATCTCCCAATTAGTGAAAGTGAAAATGGAAGTTCACGTCGTGACTTCCTAAAATTGATGGGCTTTGGCATTGCAGCCGTTTCTTTAGCGGCATGTGAGTCTCCTATCAGAAAAGCCATCCCTTACCTTAATAAGCCTGTTGATGTAGATCCGAGTGTAGCTAATTACTATGCCTCTACTTATATCAATGGAAGTGACTACTGTAGTATAGTAGTGAAAACCAGAGAGGGTAGGCCTATCAAAATTGAAGGAAATAAGCTTTCCAAATATTCAGGTGGAGGAACTACTGCTCAGGTTGAAGCTAGCGTTCTTTCGCTGTATGACAAGCAAAGGGTTGAAGGTCCGATGAAATCAGGACAACCAATCACTTGGGATGCACTTGATACTGAAGTGAAAGCTGCCCTAAGTGGTGGACAGGTTAGAATTGTGGCACATAGTATTGTCAGCCCTTCGACTAAGCAAGCGATAGCTAAATTTGTGGCAGCCAATCCAGGCACACAGGTTATTACATATGACGCTGTTTCTTACAGTGGAGCATTGGATGCCAACTTCTCTTCTTTTGGTGTTCGTGCTTTGCCTTCTTACAGCTTCGACAAAGCAAAAACAATTGTTTCTTTCGGTGCTGACTTTTTAGGTACCTGGTTGAATCCAGTATCTTTTTCTAAGCAATTTGCATCTACCAGAAAGTTAGGGCCTAAGAAGAAAGAGATGTCAAGGCTTTATAGCTTTGAGTCTGCGCTATCACTAACTGGTGCTAATGCTGACTACAGAACACCTATTCGTCCGTCTGAAACTGGACTATATATTGGTAATCTTTATAACCTGATTGCTGCTAAAGCAGGGGCACCAACTATTTCGGTTGGAAAAGTGGACGATGTAGCCAGTGTGACCAAGGCTGCTAATGATTTGTGGGCCAGCAAAGGCTCATCTATTGTAGTGTCTGCTGAAAATGATACCAACGTCCAGCTAATCGTTAATGCGATCAATAGTCTTCTGGGTAATTATGGAAGTACTTTGGGTTGGGACTCACCGGTAATGACTAAGCAGGGTGATGACTCAAAGATGAATTCATTCATCGCTGAATTGTCTCAGGGCTCGGTAAACGGAGTAATCTTCTACAACTGTAACCCTGTATATGACCACCCAAAAGGTGCAGCTATAGCTGCTGGCCTCGCTAAAGCGAAATTCACGTTATCGACAAGCGACAGAGTAGACGAAACAACTTCTCAGGTTACTTATGTAGCTCCCGATAATCATTATTTAGAATCTTGGAATGATGCAGAACCTGCACTTGGGCAATATAGCCTTTCGCAGCCTGCTATCAGTAATATATTCAATACACGCCAGGCGCAACAGTCATTCCTTGTTTGGGGTAATGACTCAACGTCCTACCTTGATTTCATCAAAGCAAATTGGAAAGAAACTCTTTTTGCTGGTCAGTCTGAAATCGCGGATTTCCAGACTTTCTGGGATCAGTGTCTTTACAATGGTGTTTTTGAAGGTAATTCAGCAACAACACTTGAGATCACTGAGTTTTCAGGTGATGTAGTGGCTGCTGGATCAAAAGTTGCCGCGAAATACAAAAAAGGTAGTGGCATAGAGCTTGTGGCTTACGAAAGTATCGCTATAGGTGCTGGAGAACAAGCAAACAACCCTTGGCTGCAGGAGATGCCTGATCCGTTGTCTAAAGCTTGTTGGGAAAATTATATCAGCATGCCTCAATCTATGTCCAATGAGCTTGGTATTGAGATGAAGGAGGGCTTTACGACAAAGGCCACTTTAACAGCTGGTTCTTTTTCTGCCACATTGCCCATAGTAGTTCAGCCAGGTCAGGCAGCCGGAACGGTGGGTCTTGCTCTTGGTTACGGAAGAACAAAAGCCGGTAAAGTAGCAGATGGGGTAGGAGTGAATGCATTCGCCTTATTGAGTGCTGGTGCTGATGGCGTTAGCTATTCGGTGGCTGGCGTAACTATTGAGCCTACTGGAGAAAGCTATCAAATTGCTCAAACACAAACTCACCAGACTTTCATGGGTCGTGAGACTGTGATCCAGGAAGCAACACTTGGTGAATATAAATCAGATGCATCCGCAGGACGTTACAAGCCTATGATTGCGACATCTGAAGGAATGAAGAAACCTGATTCAGTTTCGTTGTGGAAAGGTCACGAGTACACCAATCACCATTGGGGTATGGTTATCGATCTTAATTCATGTACTGGTTGCGCGGCTTGTACAGTGGCCTGTCAGGTGGAGAATAATATTCCGGTAGTTGGTAGAGAAGAAGTTGTGAATCGCCGTGAGATGTCATGGTTGAGAATCGATAGATACTATAGCAGCCAGGGAAATAAAGAAGATAAGTCGATGGAAGGATTGAGCATGCTTGAGAAAGCTGCTGAAAATCCAGAGGTTACTTTCCAACCAATGATGTGTCAGCAGTGTAACAACGCTCCGTGTGAGACTGTTTGTCCTGTTGCTGCTACGACCCATAGCACGGAAGGCCTTAACCAGATGACATATAACAGATGTATAGGTACGAGATATTGTGCCAACAACTGTCCATTTAAAGTACGTCGTTTCAACTGGTTCAAATACCATGACAACCGTCAGTTCCCGGACAACACTTCCATGAATAATGAGCTTGGAAAGATGGTTTTGAACCCTGACGTGGTAGTAAGAGCCCGTGGTGTAATGGAAAAATGCTCGTTCTGTGTTCAAAGAATTCAGTCAGGTAAGTTGAATGCCAAGAAAGAGGGAAGACGCCCTGTTGATGGTGAGATTTCAACCGCTTGTGCGACTGCCTGTCCTACAGAGGCCATTGTTTTTGGTGACATGAAGGATTCGAATAGCAGAATTTCTCAATTGCTTCGCCTTTCTGCCAATGAAGAAGGGGATACGGAAGTAAAAGAAGAAAGAGCTTATAACGTGCTCGAGGAAATTGGAGTGAAGCCGAATGTTTGGTATTTCACTAAGATTAGAAATAAAGAATTAACTGATAATCAAGCCTAAGATCGATACTATGCAAGCAGTAGCATCAGTAAGAAAACCTCTGGTAACCAATGGCAAGACTGTCCATGACGTTACTGAAGACATTTGCTCCAGAGTAGAACAAGCGCCTACCAAAACTTGGATGGTTGCCATGACGTTTGCTTTGGGCCTCCTCATCGTTGGTGGTTATGCTGTTTACCGTACCGTATGGGATGGTATTGGCATGTGGGGTCTAAATAAAACCGTAGGTTGGGCTTGGGACATCACAAACTTCGTGTGGTGGGTAGGTATTGGTCACGCAGGAACATTGATTTCTGCTATTCTTTTGCTTTTCCGTCAAAAGTGGAGAATGTCGATCAACAGGGCTGCGGAAGCGATGACCATCTTCGCGGTAATTTGCGCATTGATGTTCCCGATTCTGCACATGGGTCGTCCTTGGTTAGGAATGTACTGGGCTGTTCCACTTCCTAATACATTTGGTTCACTATGGGTGAACTTCAACTCCCCACTTTTGTGGGACTTTTTTGCAATCAGTACTTACTTTTCCGTTTCTCTCGTTTTCTGGTATATCGGTTTGATTCCTGACTTCGCCACTATAAGAGACAGAGCGACTGGCCCAATTGCCAAAGCGGTTTATGGTTCTTTGAGCTTTGCCTGGGATGGCGCTGCTAAAACTTGGTCAAGGTATGAGTCTGTAGCATTGATTCTTGCTGGTTTAGCAACACCTCTGGTACTTTCAGTACACACCATCGTATCGTTTGACTTTGCCACTTCAGTTATTCCAGGTTGGCACACCACGATTTTCCCTCCGTATTTCGTTGCTGGAGCGATTTTCTCTGGATTTGCCATGGTATTGACGCTCCTCTTAGTAACAAGAAAAGTGTATAAACTGGAGGATTATATCACAATCGAGCACATTGAATTGATGAACATCGTTATAATTATCACTGGTTCAATTGTAGGGGTAGCTTATATCACAGAACTTTTCATCGCATGGTATTCTGGTGTTGAATATGAGCAGTACGCTTTCATTAATAGGGTCTCTGGTCCTTATTGGTGGGCATATGCATCCATGATGACGTGTAATGTAATTTCACCTCAGCTTTTCTGGTTCAAGAAGATCCGCACCAATTTGGCTTCTACTTTCGTACTGTCGATTGTGGTTAACATAGGCATGTGGTTTGAGCGTTTTGTAATTATCGTTACGTCAATTCACCGCGATTACCTGCCATCTAGCTGGGCTATGTTTTACCCAACGCGTTACGATGTAGGAATGTATTTGTTCACGTTTGGATTTTTCTTCACAGCATTCTTATTGTTTGCCAAGTACTTTCCGGTGATCAACATTGCTGAAGTGAAGAGCATAGTTATTTCTGATTCTGAAAAAGTAAAAAAATAAGCCGATGTCATCAGATAGTAAATACATACTAGGGGTTTATGATAATGAAGTGGTCCTTTTGAATGCAGTGGAAGCTGTTAGGAAAGGTGGAATTAAAATTCACGAAGTGTTTACTCCTTTTCCAGTGCATGGTTTAGACGATGCCCTTGGATACAGAAGGTCTAGACTTCCGATCGCTGCTTTTCTTTTCGGATTATTGGGCACCAGCCTTGCACTTACCATGCAGATAGGAATGATGACTGTTGACTGGCCAATGATTATTGGTGGTAAGGATTATTTACCATTACCATCATTTATTCCAGTATCATTTGAATTAACGGTACTCCTTGCTTCTTTTGGTATGGTCGGAACTTTCTTCGTAGTGAGCAATTTGAAGCCCTGGGGAAAGCCAAAGATATTTGATATTCGAAGCACTGATGATAAGCATATCATGGCAATTGATTTGTCTATGAATAAGATGGCAGAAGCTGATATTAAGAAGAGTTTGAAGGAAAGCGGAGCCTCTGAAGTAAATGAAAAGGTATTTTAATAAGACACAGGAGATGATAGGAAATACTCATATTCTTAATAAACTATTTCAACTGTCTGGCTTGATTCTATTGGCTGGATGTGCTGCGAAGGGGGACTATCCCGGTGTCGAGTACGCTCCTCAGATGTATCATTCCGTTCCTTATGAGCAATTGTCTCAAATACAGGATGAAGAAGCAGGACGTTGGTTAACATCCCTTGATGAAGGTCCGGCTGAGTTTTATAACTCTAACCCTCTTAACCCGAATGGGATGACCATGAGGTTGCCGGTGGAAGGAACAGTGAAGAGGAATGCTAACGGTTATTTGCCATACAGGATTCCTAAAGACTCATTTGCTCTTGCCGGACGTATTATGAAAAATCCTCTTGATTCAACAGCATCTGTTATAGCTGATGGTAAGGCATTGTACCTGAGATATTGTCGTCATTGTCATGGTGATGCTGGTTTGGGTGATGGTCTTGTTGGCAAGGTGTATAAGGGGGTGACTCCTTATAATTCTGTTGCTGTTAAAAATGCCCCTGCAGGCCATATTTTCCATGTTATTACTTATGGAAAAGGAAGAATGCAACCTCATGGTTCACAGGTAAGCATTAGCGACAGATGGAAAATAGTTAGGTACGTACAAACACTCCAAAGACAATAATTAATTCTTTAAGCCAATATCCATGACTGAAGAAAGATACGATTTTACATCCACTGCTAAGAAGAGGTTAATAATCACTCTTGTTGTAGGTTTAGCAGTACTTGCACTTGGCATAGTAATGGCAAGTTCTGGTGGAGGACATGACGCACATGGTGCAGAAGCTACAGAAGGCGGACATCACACTTATCACTGGATGCAACGAATTTGGGCTAATCTATGGATCAACAATGTCTTTTTTGCCGGCTTATCGGTAATAGGGGTGTTCTTTGTTGCCATTCAGTATGCTGCACAGGCAGGTTGGTCTGCTGGCATTAAAAGAATTCCATTGGCGTTTGGTGGTTGGTTGCCGATCGCTGCTGTTTTGATGTTGGTTGTTTTCTTTTTCGGTGGTCATGATATTTTCCATTGGACGCATCACGATCTTTATGATCCTTCGTCGGCTGACTTTGATGAAATCATCAATGGCAAGAAAGGATTCTTTTTCTGGCCGATGAGTGAGCATCCATCTGTACCTGTATTTTGGCTATTCAGATTGGTGTTTTTCTTTGGTGTGTGGTATTTTATCTTCACTAAGATTCGTTCCCTGATGTTTCAGGAAGACGAAATGGGTGGTGACTCTTATTGGTTTAAACTCAGAAAACTATCTGCCATTTTCCTTGTCTTTTTTGCGTTTTCATCTTCGATTGCTGCCTGGGATTGGATCATGTCAATTGATACGCATTGGTTCAGTACGATGATGGGTTGGTATGCATTTGCCAGCTGGTGGGTGAGTGGCCTGGCATTGATTGCGTTTATAGTAGTATTGTTGAAGGACCAGGGCTATTTGAAAGTGGTGAACGCCAATCATCTTCACGACTTGGGTAAGTTTGTGTTTGCATTTAGCGTTTTCTGGACTTACATCTGGTTTTCTCAGTTCTTCCTTATTTACTATTCAAATATTCCAGAAGAAACAATCTACTTTGTAGAGAGATGGAAGAGTGGTCACTATGCACCTTTCTTTTACTTCAATTTGGCTATAAACTTTTTCTTTCCCTTCCTAGTTTTAATGACAAGGGACTCTAAAAGACATTCAAGGATAATTAAGATTGTTGCTCCAGCAGTAATTTTTGGCCACTGGATGGATTTCTACCTGATGGTAACACCAGGTACACTCAAAGAAAATGGAAGTTTCGGCTTAATTGAAGTAGGAATGCTGACGGTTTTTGTCGCTGCCTTCATATACGTAGTTCTTTCAAACCTTTCTAAAGCTCCATTGGTTGGTAAAAACCACCCTATGTTGCAAGAAAGCTTACATCATCATATTTAAAAAGAAAGATAAAATCATCTGCTATGTTCAATGCGGTACTAATTATTGGTTTAATTCTAGTGGCCATTATCCTGACTACTTTGTTCAGGGTAAGCACACTCGTTGATGTACTTAGAGGTAGCTCTAAAAAGAAGGTTTCGAAAAGTAATAGTTTCAATGCTGCCATGGGGGTTGTGTTCCTGATCGGCGGATTGTTGCTTTTCTTTGTTTATTCCTACACTGAATTTGATCGTTACAATCTTCCGATTGCCTCTGAGCATGGTGTTGTTACTGATTCACTTTTTTGGTGGACAATGGGTATCACAGGGTTTGTGTTTGTTTTGACGCAAATACTTCTTTTTTGGTTTGGGTGGAAGTACAGATACAAGGAAGAAAACAAAGCTTATTACTTTCCTCATAACAATCAATTGGAAGTTATTTGGACCATCATTCCTGCCATTGTATTGACCTTTTTGGTTTTTTCCGGTTGGAGAGCCTGGGTAGATATTACAGACGCTGCTCCTGATGAAGCCGAGGTAGTAGAGGTAATGGGGTATCAATTTGCATGGTCAGTGCGTTACCCTGGTAAAGACAAGCAGCTTGGTGATTACGATTTTCGTTTGATTGATGCCGAAAATGCTATGGGAATGGATTTTAAAGACAAAGCGTCTTTCGATGATTTTATTCCAAGAGAAATACATGTTCCGAAAGGAAAGCCAGTTAAGTTCAATATCAGAGCCAGAGACGTAATACATAGTGTGTATGTGCCATATTTTAGGTTGCAGATGAACGCTGTACCTGGTATGCCGACTACATTTTGGTTTACGCCGACAAAAAGTACAGCTGATATGCGTGCTGAGACAGGCAATCCGGAATTCAATTATGAATTGGTTTGTAACAAGATATGTGGTAAGGGTCATTTCGCGATGAGGTACCTTATAGTAGTTGACGAACCAGCTGATTATTACAAATGGTACAACGAACAGCAAGCCTGGCTTGCTAAGAATCCATCTTATTTGTCACAAGTTCCCCAACACTTGAAAGAGGTAGCGGTTATTTCCTCGGGAATGGAAAACAATCCTGAAGCACAGTCTGTTTCTGGCGTAGAAGAGAATGAAGAATTGTTAGGAGCGTATTAAAATAATTTGTTATGTCAACAACAGCAGTACATACAGAAGAACATATATCACATGATGCTCATGACCACGAGCACCATGAGCTGAATTTTGTAGAAAAGTATATTTTCAGTACAGACCATAAGACGATTGCCAAACAATTCCTTATAACAGGTATTATATGGGCTTTTATCGGTGGTGGTCTGTCCATTATATTCCGATTGCAGTTAGGTTTCCCTGACATGAACCTTGAGTGGTTGCGTCCATTGCTCGGCAAATGGATCACTTCTACTGGTCAAATTGATTCTGAGTTTTATTTGGCGCTTGTTACAATGCATGGTACCATTATGGTATTCTTTGTGTTGACTGCAGGTCTAAGCGGTACTTTCAGTAATTTCTTGATTCCACTTCAGATAGGAGCAAGAGATATGGCGTCTGGCTTCCTGAACATGCTCTCTTACTGGTTCTTCTTCTTATCCAGTGTAGTAATGTTTATTTCATTCTTTATAGAAACCGGTCCTGCTTCTGCGGGGTGGACAGTTTATCCTCCTCTGAGTGCCCTACCTACTGCTGTGCAAGGTTCCGGATTAGGGATGACACTTTGGTTGGTAGCGATGGTGTTCTTCATTGTATCATCACTCCTTGGAGGTATCAACTATGTGACTACAGTGATTAACCTTCGTACTGAGGGGATGTCGTTCTCTAGATTGCCTCTAACCATTTGGGCATTCTTCCTGACGGCCATTATCGGTATTCTTTCTTTTCCTGTTCTTTTCTCAGCAGCTTTGTTGCTGGTTTTCGACAGGTCTTTCGGTACAAGTTTCTATCTTTCTGACATCTATATTGGAGGTGAAGCACTTCCTAACGTTGGTGGTAGCCCAATCCTTTATCAGCATTTGTTTTGGTTCCTTGGTCACCCAGAGGTATACATAGTTTTGCTACCTGCTCTGGGTATTACTTCTGAAGTAATCGCAACCAATTCAAGAAAGCCTATCTTCGGTTACAAGGCCATGATCATATCTATGTTGGGTATTACCATTCTTTCTTTCGTGGTATGGGCTCACCATATGTTTGTTTCAGGGTTGAGTCCATTCCTGGGTTCAATCTTTATGTTCCTTACACTGATTATTGCCGTGCCTAGTGCGGTAAAAGCCTTTAATTACATCACAACTCTTTGGAGAGGTAATTTAGTATTTACTCCAGCTATGTTGTTTTCTATTGGTCTGGTGTCATTCTTCATCTCTGGTGGACTTACAGGGATTTTCCTTGGCAACTCTGCAGTAGATATCAACTTACATGACACTTATTTTGTAGTGGCCCACTTCCACCTTGTAATGGGTAGTGCTTCATTCTTTGGATTAATGGCCGGTGTTTATCACTGGTTCCCGAAGATGTTCGGTAGAATGATGGACGACAAACTAGGTTACATACACTTTTGGTTAACATTTATTGGTGTATACCTTGTGTTTTTCCCGCTTCACTACATTGGTATAGCAGGTTTCCCTCGTCGTTATTACTCATTTACTAACTTCGATGCGTTCAAAGATTTCACCGATTTGAATACCTTCGTAAGTGTGGCTGCCATTATTACTTTCTCAGCGCAGTTTATCTTCCTGTTCAATTTCTTCTACAATATCTTTAGAGGCAAAAAAGCTCCTGCTAACCCTTGGGGTAGCAATACGCTTGAGTGGACTACACCACGCGTACCAGGGCACGGTAACTGGGAGGGTGATATTCCTAAAGTGTATCGTTGGCCATATGATTACAGCAAGCCTGGTGCACCAGAGGATTTCATTCCACAGCACATTCCTTTAACGGAGACACCTGAGTCTAATTTACCGCACGAAGCAGAACAGTTGAAGGAGGAAGGAATAGAAGCGAAAGCTGTTAATGCAGGAAAAGCCTAATTCACTTAAGAAATACAAACTTCTTAGTTTAAGTACAATCATTGCCGTCTACCTGTTAATTCTGGTAGGCGGCATTGTTAGAAGTTCTGGTTCCGGCATGGGGTGTCCCGACTGGCCAAAGTGTTTTGGAAGTTGGGTGCCACCTACTTCTGTTGATCAACTTCCCTCAGATTATAAGGAAATATATTCGGAAAAGCGCCATCAGAAGAATTTGAGGCTCACTTCCTATTTTACAAAGTTGGGGATGGATACAACGGCGGATAGATTAAAAAATGATCCAACTATTAGAGAAGAAGCTGATTTCAATCCATTGAAAACTTGGATTGAATATATTAACCGGTTAATTGGAGTTGTCATCGGCATTCTCATTTTGGCAACTTGCATTTATTCAATCCGCTTACGTAAGGTGCTTCCGAGGGTATTTTTTCTTTCCGCTGCTGCTTTGGTTGGTGTTATTTTCCAGGGTTGGGTAGGTTCCATTGTTGTATCAACGAACCTTTTGCCAGGCATGATTTCATTTCACATGGTGCTGGCATTAGTAATTGTTTTGCTGCTTATCTATGCGTACTTCCTGGTTGAACCGCCAAAAGCTGAATTTGAAGGTAAAGGGACGACGAAGATGAAGTGGTTATTACTTACATGTGCTGGTTTGTTTGTTGTTCAGCTTTTGATGGGTGTTAATGTACGTGAGGGGGTAGATGCCGGTTTAGCTTCCGGTGCAGACCGTGGAGATGTACTTGAGTCTATTGGGTTCAAGTTCTATTTTCATCGTTCATTTTCCTGGTTGCTCCTTTTGGGGCATTTGGTCCTTACTTATTTTATTTGGACATCGTCGCGTCAAACAATTTCGTTTAGATTTTCTGTGCTTTTGACTGTTTTGGTGTTTTTAGAAATTGTATCCGGAGCAGCTATGGGGTATTTTGCAATTCCGGCTTTCATTCAACCAATTCATTTACTTTTAGCAAGTGTTGTTTTCGGTTTTCAGGTATATTTGTTCCTACGTTTAAACAGACTGGTACCCAAGCTTTCTTAAAATTTTATTTTGGATCAGACTTCATACATATCATCCGGTTTTGTAGTGCTAAGTAAAGCGAAGGCTTTCTATGAATTGCTCAAATTCAGGCTGTCGTTTTTAGTAGCATTTTCTTGTGGATTTGGATACCTGTTGGGATCTAGAGGAGATGTAAATTGGATGACGCTAAGTATGCTATCATTTGGAGGTTTTTTGATTTCTGGTGGAAGCATCACAATCAATCAAGTAATTGAAAGAGACTACGATAGATTGATGAAGCGCACAATGGGGCGTCCATTGCCGACTAATCGGGTGAGTGTGACTGAGGCCATCGTTTTTGCTTCGCTCGTCGCGGCTATAGGACTGGGATTAATTCTTATTTATGCTAATCCTCTTACTGCCGTTCTTTCTGTCGTATCTATGATCCTCTACAGTTTTGTATATACGCCATTGAAGCGGGTAGGTCCCATTGCAGTATTTGTAGGTGCCATTCCTGGAGCTTTGCCACCTTTGTTAGGTTGGACAGCAGCGACTGGAGTAATATCTTATGAAGCACTAATTATCTTTGGGATCCAGTTCATTTGGCAGTTTCCACATTTTTGGGCTATTGCCTGGGTAGGAGATGAGGATTATAAAAAGGCTGGTTTTAAGTTATTGCCTTTTGGTGGTAAAAAGGACTTTCGTACTGCTGTTAATATCATGATCTATACCTTGTTTTTGCTTCCGTTAGGTTTGTTGCCAGCATATTTTGGCATTACGGGGATCAATTCAGCGGTTGTAACAGTCATATGTGGTGTGTTATTTCTTAGTCAAACATTCATCCTTATACGGGATTGTTCAAGAGAGGCTGCGTTAAAGTTAATGTTTGCTTCCTTTATCTATCTGCCGGTGGTTCAAATCGCCTTTTTATTAGACAAACTATGAGTATGACAAGCGCACATAAATCGCAAAATGAAACTCCGGTGCAGGTGCTTTCCATGCACCCTAAGAAGTTCATGCTTTGGCTGTTTATCGTTTCTATTGTGATGATATTTGCTTCACTTACCAGTGCTTATGTGGTGAAGCAGTCGCAGGGAGTATGGTTGATTTTTGATCTTCCACAAGCATTTGTTTACTCCACGCTAGCTGTTTTCCTAAGCAGTGTTACGATGCAGTGGGGATACTTTGCTGCCAAGAAGGATAACCTCTCACAAATTAAAACAGCCACTTTTGCTACGCTGGTATTGTCAATTGTGTTTTTAGTGTTGCAGTGGATAGGTTGGAGTCAATTGGTAGATCAGCAAGTTTTTTGGATAGGGAACGCTGCCGGATCTTTTATTTACGTTTTGACAGGTTTACACGCCTTTCACCTTGTTGCTGGTATTGTTTTTTTGATTATTGTTTTAATTTCGACCTTGAAATTTAAAGTTCATTCAAAAAGTTTGACACTTATAGAGATGTGCACAACATTCTGGCACTTCCTGAGTGGACTTTGGATATATTTGTACTTATTTTTACTATTAAATAATTAATCTGAACTAATCGTCTATGTCTAGCACTGCAGTAGTTGCAACCGATTCTGACAAGGACCTCTGGATGGGAGGTAATGAGCCCTTAAAAGCTAGCTATGGCAAGCTTATGATGTGGTTCTTCCTGCTTTCTGATGCCTTCTCTTTTTCAGGCCTTTTGATTGCCTATGGAATGATCCGTTTTAGCCACCCTGCTTTTCAGGGTAGCCCAGACGAATTTGTTTTCTCCCAGGAATACTGGCCAATTCCTGAAAAGGTTTTTGAAGCTGTTCCGTTTTTGCACGGGATTCCAGCTCCGCTTGTTTTCGTAGGTATCATGACGTTTGTCCTTATTTTGAGTAGCGTGACTATGGTACTTGCTGTAGAAGCAGGTCAGCGCATGGACAGGAAGGGCGTAGAGAAGTGGATGCTTTGGACGATTCTTGGCGGTTTGGCATTTCTTGGTTGTCAGGCTTGGGAATGGTCACATTTTATCACCGGCACTGAAGAAGGTGGAAGACTATTAGACGGTACTTTCATACACGGTGCTAATCTATCCCAAAATCAATACGGACCTCCAAATTTTGCAGCCTTGTTTTTCTTTATCACAGGATTTCATGGCTTCCACGTATTCAGTGGTGTTTGCCTTAACTTCCTGATATTCTATCAGGCTACTGTAGGTAAGCTTGAAAAAGTAGGTCACTATGAAATGGTAGAGAAGGTTGGTTTATACTGGCACTTTGTAGACCTTGTTTGGGTATTTGTGTTTACCTTCTTCTATTTGGTTTAATTTTTAGTCCGATAAACAGTTAATAAAATGTCAGCAGATCATAACGAAGAATCGTCAGTTGTAGTTCAGCCAGTAGACAAGGCGAAGGTTAGAATGTTCTTAAAAGTAACGCTTATCTTGTTTATCGTTACTATGGTAGAATTTGCATTCGCTTTTGGTATGGATGCCGGCCCTGTTCGTACAATTATATTCATCCTTCTCACTATTGTTAAGGCTTTCTTTATAGTTAGTGAGTTTATGCACCTGGGCCATGAAGTAAAGACGTTGATTTGGTCTATACTTATACCTTTAGTTTTCCTTGTTTGGTTAATTGCAGCTTTGATTTATCAAGGTGGTGAAGTGCTTTTGGTTCGATAGATAACGCCACATAGATATTAATTGCATGCCGGTATAACTACCGGCATGTTTTGTTTGTACCCCTTTTTACATCAATGAGCAAATCACTAAAAATTATCATTTTATTAGTCACTCTCGGCCTTCCTGTGGCTATTTACCTTTTTTTACAAGGTTTTGGTGAAAATATGTATGCGTTACCTGTTTACCCGGAGCAAGTGGTAGACTATAGCAATTGTGGCCATGTAAGCATGGATTACAGTATTAGAAGTTTGACTTGTGACGGGAAGGAAGTAATGGTATTGGGAGACAACCAGAATTACTTGTTTCATTTTCCAGACCCAGTCAAGGTAGATATTGCCAGCGAAATGAATGAGATGAGACGTCTTGTGGAAGAAACAATCGGTGTAGATTATCGGTTAGTGACATTTAGTAGTGAAGCCCAAATGGAGAGTTGGGATCGACTGGCTTCGGCACAAGCCAACACTAGGTATTGGGTTGCAAGTGCCGGTTGCGCGGATAAAACGGATGAGATGATGAATTGTCAGCTGTTACTTGGCCTTGTGGATTTGAAAGCAGGGGATTCGGATAGCAGAGCTGTATTAGTAGACAGGATGGGGCGAGTCAGAGGTTTTTACGCAAGTGCAGATAAAGGTGAGATAGACAGATTGTTGGTTGAGTTAGATGTTTTAATGCAGGAAAAATGAATACCGTTTCAAATAGTAGTCATAAGTACATGCGCTGGATAAGCGTTGTATCTGTAGTGATTCCGCTTGCAGTAGCTGTGTTGATATTTATGCCGGCGAGGTTGGATACAGGAGACTGGGTAAAGTTTTTACCACATCTTAATGCGGTCATCAACAGTGCAACCGCAGGCCTTCTGCTTTTAGGTTTGTATTTTATAAAGAACCAAAGGGTGGAACTCCACCGGGCAGTGATGCTTAGCGCATTTGTGTTGGGTGCATTATTCCTGATTTCTTATATTATTTATCATGCTTCGGTGCCATCTGTGAAATATGGTGATCTTGATGCTGACGGGATTCTTTCTGCTGCTGAGGCGGAAGCAGTGGGTAGTGGGAGAACGATATATTTGATCACGCTACTGTCTCATATAGGACTTTCGATAGTAGTAGTTCCATTTGTACTGATGGCGTTGTATTTTGCGCTTACAAATCAATTTGACAAGCACAAGAAGGCAGTAAAGTATGGTTACCCTATTTGGTTGTACGTATCTGTCACTGGAGTGATTGTTTATTTTATGATTCGTCCTTTTTATATTTAAATGAGAACTGGATGAAGGTCGAAAGTGTTAAAGTAACTATGAAGGCATTTGTTAAAACTGCTGTTGTGACTTTAGTGTTGTTGCTGGGAAATA
This sequence comes from uncultured Roseivirgaceae bacterium, assembly GCA_964351395.1. Classification (GTDB taxonomy): domain Bacteria; phylum Bacteroidota; class Bacteroidia; order Cytophagales; family Cyclobacteriaceae; genus Imperialibacter. Next base: position 131,775 of record CAYGOF010000008.1, on the reverse strand, counting down.
TCAGCAGCTGGGCGCAATGTGCCATGTGCAGGTCTACACTTGAGGCAAACATGAGTAATGGAGAAACAGCAAATTTTGCTGCTGGGCTTAATTTTGGCATTCTATACCTTTTTTTCACTCCTTATCTATTGTTAGCAGTTATTGCGTTTTTTTGGTACAGAAATAGCAGAAGAAATGTCAAAAAACTCCGGCCTTCAGGCCATCGTACATGGTAAATGCCCCCGTTGCCGGTCCGGCAATATGTTTATAGAATCGAATTTCAAACTAAAGAATTTTGATAAAATGCCCACCCATTGTGAGGTGTGTGGCTTACGCTTTGAACGGGAACCTGGCTTTTATGACGGCGCCATGTACATTAGTTATGCTTTTTCTGTAGCGCTTACCATCATTGTGGGCTTTTCAATTTATTTTATTTTCGACAACCCAGACATGTGGGTTTTCATGACTGCGATTATATCAATCGTCCTACTTTTATTTACCACTATGTTTCGATATTCCAGAATTCTTTATCTTCATGGATTTGGTGGCATAGAATATGATGCAACTTTAGATGTATCGGAAAAAGACAAATTGGTAAAATAAAACCCTTCCCTTTGGGCGCTCATGTAGCAAGTATTAAATATCTCTTTATTGCCATCCTCTTTGGGGTCTCTGCGTTGTTCTATTGGTATTTTATAGGCAAGAGCTCAGAAAGAGGGAAGGAAGCTTATGAGCAAATAAGTGAGCGACTGACAGAGCAGCTTACCCTCATTGACCAGGACCTGCAGCGAGTCAAAAGCAGCGGACGTATCCCTGCTACGCTTCAAACCAACTATCCTTTACAGATTTACACCAACCGCTCGTTAACAGCACTTAGTTCAAATACGTTTGTGCCTGACTATCGGGCCATTGAGGGCGAACACCACGTACAGTATGGTGAATGGGAGGGGAATAAGTTCATTACCTTAAAAATCATCAGTGAAGCGGCAGGGGTGAAGCGAGAGTTTGTTGGAGTACTGCCCATCTACAGAAATTTTCCTATAGAGAATGAACTCATTCGAGGGGGCTACGACAAGAGTATTTTTGATGAGCTCAGGGTGTTTGTATCGCAAACCGAAGTAGAAGGAAGTTACGCTTTTAGTTATCAGGGCAAAGTGGTTTGTTACTTCACGATTCAGTCACCTCCGGCAGTGTCTTCCAGGTTCGATCGGTTTCTGATTTTCAGTCTGCTGTCAGTCGCTTTTGTGTTGTGTTTTTTCTTCTTCCAGCGAACTGCTGTTCAACTGAATGATGCTAACCGACCTTTTGCTGGGGTAATTTTTTTGTTGCTGGGCCTTATGGCGCTTAGGTGGTTGCTTCTTGTTACTAACTTTCCTTCGTCAGTCTATCTGTTTGATCTTTTTAACTCTAGGTACCTGGTCATCTCTTCGCTCCACAAGTCGTTGGGAGACCTTATTATTACCTCCTTTTTTCTGGCTTATTTCATCTATTTCACTTCAAGTGCTGTGTTTCGGGGAGAGGCTTATGCATATTTTTCGGGTGCAAGTCGGAGAGTCAAATGGTTGGTGACACTAATGGTGTTGGTATTGGGCTATGTTTTCATGGCTTATACCTACTTGCTGTTGCAGGAAGTGTTCAAGAACTCACAAATAAATTTGGATGTAAATCGAAGTATCCATCTTGATATGTTCCGCATCGGCACATTGGTGGTGTATTTTCTTTTTTGCTTCAGCTATTTCCTGATAGCGCATGCATCCTATATCCTTCTCAAACATATGCGCAGCAATCTTGGTCGGGTTGCCTGGTATGTGCATTTCGGCATTGCTGCGATCATGTTTGTGGCGGCTTTCCTTATTGATCGGGATTTTGTCATAGTACCAATACTTCATGCTACCTATTTTTCGGTGATATTTTGGTTCAGACTTCCTGAGTTTATCCGCCCTATACAGTTCCAGGCGTTTCTCTATTTCTTTCTGGCTGCTGCTTTCTCCTCCGTTCTGGGTAGTTACTCCATTTTTAAATACGCTGAGTTTGAACGGAATGTTCAAAAGCAAAAATTCGCAAATAGCTTGCTCATAGAAAACGATATTCAGGGGGAGTTTCAACTTGATGGAATCATGAGATCGGTTCGGAGTGACATATTTATTCTCACCCGTATGATGAGCCCTCTTTTGGCAAAAGACATGATCAAGCAAAGGATCAAACGGCTTTACCTCAACAGCTACTTCGATAAATACGATGTTCAGGTGTCGATGTATGATTCGAAAGGGCAGCCATTTTCCAATGAGACAGGTGCTTCCTACGCTTCCATCAGGGAAACATACGATAAGGACATTTACCGAACGGATTATGACAATATCTTCTTCGAGAGTAATTTCTCACCGGGGTCAACCAAGCGCTATGTGTGCTTTATTACGCTGGAACGCTATGAAAAGACAATCGGCCATGTGATACTGCAGCTTCGATTGAAGAAATACCTGCCTAGTTCTGTCTACCCGAGGCTTTTGGTGGACGAACGATTCATGAATGAACCTTTGGATGAAAATTATAGCTATGGAATTTATGAGGGAAGTAATCTAAGGTACAAGTCGGGTACTTTCAACTATATAACAGACCTGAATCAGGCAATTTTTGAAAGGGAAAGTTTATACAAGGGAGGCCTGGAGCTAAATGGATATCACCATCTGGGCATCAAAGGATCCAGGGAAAAGAGAATTATTATCACTTCGCCAATGTATGCGCTGAGCTCGATGGTGTCTAATTTTTCTTTTTTGTTTTTGGTGCTTATCGGCGGCATAGCGCTAACAGTGATATTCAATGCACTGGAAGTACGGTTTGCAAATACCGGACTGAACCTGGCTTCCAAAATTCAACTCTACCTCAGTATTGCCTTCTTTTTGCCGCTGGTGGCTGTTACGGTAGCGACGCTGAGTGCGATCAATACTTCCTACAAAGAGGACATTGACAAGCAGTACCTTAAGAAAGCCGAGAGTGTTAATGGCTACCTGGTGTCTCTGATGGACAACTATATTTCCAATGTGATCAACCGCGAGGTGCTTTCAAACGAGCTTACAGATATCGCTCGGTTTTCACAGGCTGACATTAACTTATTCAGTGTGAACGGTAAACTGATGGCATCAAGTCAGCAAACCATCTATGACGACAAGCTCTTATCGGAGTATATCAACCCTGAAGCCCTGAGGAGAATCAGAGAAGATGATGGTGAAAGGGTTATTCTATCTGAGAGCCTTGGCACATTGAACTACAAGTCTACCTACCTGGCGATCAAGTCTTTTAATGATGCCAGCCTTTTGGGGATTATGAGTATGCCTTTCTTCGAGTCGAGGGCTCAGCAACAGAACCAGCAGATAGAAGTGTTTACTAACATCATCAACATTTTTACCTTCATATTCATTTTTTCATTGGTGGTGTCATTTATGGCTTCCAGGGTACTGACCAATCCACTGAGGATCATCACCTCCCGGTTGAGCAAAACCACATTCAATGAAATCAACGAACCTATTCATTGGAACACCTCCGATGAAATAGGCATGCTGGTAAACGAGTACAACTCAATGCTTGTGAAGCTGGAAACGAGCCGCACTGCGCTGGTGCGAAGCGAAAAGGAGTCGGCGTGGAAGGAGATTGCCCAGCAGGTAGCTCATGAAATTAAAAACCCGCTCACGCCCATGAAACTGACCTTACAGCACATGCGCCGATTAGCGGGAGAAGGAGACGAGGCTCACTTAAAATCGATTGATAATTTGCTGAGGCAAATAGACAATCTCAGCGATATAGTCACATCTTTTAGTGCATTCGCCCGGTTGCCGGCACCAGACCCCAAGCGATTTGAGGTATCGGCTTTGGTAAGTCAGCTGGTGCAGTTGCACAGCAGACCGAATATGGACTTTGTCTATAAATCGCCTTCGCAAGGTGTTTTTGTAGTTGCTGATGAGCAGATGTTATCTGGCATTTTTACCAATCTGATCATCAACGCTTGCCAGGCAATGGAAGGTCGTGAAAGTCCAAGGTTGGAAATAGCTATTAAGGTAAAGGAAAAAGAGGCCGAGGTTTCGTTCAAAGACAATGGCATCGGAATAGCAGAGGACATTCAAGACAAAGTTTTTGTTCCCTCGTTTAGTACCAAGGAGGAAGGCTCAGGCATAGGCCTCGCTTTGGCACGCAGGGGCGTGGAGCAAACAGGTGGCAGCATTTGGTTTGAAACCGTGCCTGGGTATGGAACTACTTTTTATGTTTCGCTACCTTTAGGTTGATGAGGCCAAACCACCAAGCGGAATTGATCAGGTGGCACTTTCCGGGAAGGCTGAGTGCGATTCGGTTATCCATGGTGTTTTTGATGCTTTTGCCTTCGCTGTCTTTTGCGCAGCTAAGCAACACCAAATGCCGATCAATACCTGCGGGAAGAATACAATTTCAACTTGATTCACTTTCAGTCAATCCAGAGACCATCATTGTGCCTCAGGGGCTCGTCTTTTCTTACGAGTTAACCACTGGTGAAATCACTTTCGACGCACCATTGGTAAATGATATTCAAGTGTGCTATCAGGTGTTTCCATTTGCCCTTCATCAGCCTGTGTTTAAATATGACCTCTCGCTGTATTCGCCGGAAGGACTGCCTGAAACAGCGATAGCGCCAGCCAATACCCGTAACAACCCCCTAAAAAAGGAGGAATTATTCGCTTCAGAGTCACTTTACAAGACAGGAAGTATCAGCAGAGGTATTACCGTGGGCAATACGAATAACCTGGGTGTGACGTCCAGTCTCAACCTTCAGCTCGATGGGCAGCTGGCTGATGACTTGTTTATTAACGCAGTGATCACCGACCAGCAAGTGCCTTTTCAGCCGGAGGGAAATACACAGCAAATCCAAGATTTTGACAGGGTGTTGGTCAACCTGTATAACGATAAGTTTTCACTCATGGCGGGGGACGTGGTGCTGCGCAACGACTCTACCTACTTCCTTAAATATTATAAGAACGTGCAAGGTGGTAGGGCTGCCTACAAATACAGTCTTGGGAACTGGAAAGCATCCACCAGTGTGACGGCCTCCATTGCCAAGGGTAAGTTTTCATCGACCTTGCTTGAGGCCGTAGAGGGATTGAGTGGTCCCTATCGATTGCGAGGACCAGACGGCGAAAGGTTTATCATAGTGATCGCCAACTCGGAGAAAGTCTTTCTTGATGGCAGGCTGCTGAAGCGGGGTTTCAACGAAGACTATGTGATCGACTATAATTTGTCCGAAATTACCTTTACACCCAAGGTCTTGATCACCAAGTTTTCCAGGTTGAGGGTCGATTTTGAATATACAGCCCAGAACTTTAGCCGCTCCATCTTATCGGCATCGCACCGGCAGAGCAATGGAAAGACGACGGGCTACTTTGAGGTATATAGGGAGAAAGACAATCCATTTAGACCTCTTAGCTACGACCTTACTGAATCGGATAGAAGCCTTTTGGCGGGTATTGGTGATGACTTATCGCTGGCGGCCATCCCTGGCGCCGACAGTGTGGGGTTTTCGGAAAACAGGATCCTCTATGCAAAAGCAGATACGACAGATGCACAAGGAATGGTGTACAGCATATATCGGTACTCCAACAGCCCGGCCACGGCGGTATATCAGGTCAGCTTTAGTCAGGTGCCGGCAGGCGACTATCGGCAGCTGCCGCTGGGACTCAATGGAAAGGTGTATGAGTGGGTTGCGCCAGTCAATGGAGTGCCGCAGGGCGACTATTCTCCCAGCATTCCTGTTGTCACTCCCAATAGCCGACAGCTCGTAGTGGGAGGTGTAAGCACGAAGATAGGTCGGTATGAAACAGTTTATACTGAGCTGGCAGCCAGTAAGCAAGACAAAAACCTTTTTTCAACACTCGATCAGCAGGACAACCAGGGCTGGGCGCAAAAATCGGGGATCAGGTCGGAGGGAAGGGAGGTAGGCTTTATCAAAGACTATAAATGGAGTTTTGAAAGCAGCTACGAGTGGAACCATCAATATTTCCGACCCATTGATCGTTACCGCTATATCGAATACGATAGAGACTGGAGTTATACGCCTATCTTTCAATCTTCGCAGGAACCTGCTGCCATTGAAGACCATATTGCAGTGGCAAGATTTGGGATGACTAAAAATACTGCCAACCGTTGGAGCTACCAGACCAGTTACCGCAACAAAGGTGACGCTATCGACGGCTGGCAACAGAAAGCCTTGCTAAGGCAACAAGTTGGGAAGCTCACTATTAGTGGAGATTTTTTTGATTTAAAAAGTGAACAAGGTCTGAACGAATCAACCTGGACGAGGGCTCAGGCTACGGCTTCTTACGGGCTAGGTAAGCTCATGCCTGGTTACACCTTCGGAACAGACAGAAATGCGATTACTTTTTTGCCATCCGACTCGGTCGTATCCACTGCCATGAACTACAGCGAGCACCTGGTTTTCCTGCAGTCGGCCGATACCGCCCAAAACGGCACTTCCTTCCGCCTGGATGCCAACCGAAGAGTGGACGATCGACCGGTGGAAGGCGTACTTCAGAGAAGTGATGTCAGCTATACCTCCAATGCATCTTTCACCACGCAATGGAAAGACAGGCATAGTGTATCAGGCACGTTCACTTACCGGCAGCTTGATGACTTATTGAATGCCAGTGATGAAAAAGAGGAAACAGTACAGGGAAGAATTAATTGGCAGAGTGCCTGGTGGCAGCGGGCTGTTCGTTCTAATCTTTCTTTGGCATTACTCAATGGCAGGGAGCTTCGGAGGGAGTATGTGTACATAGAAGTAGTGCCCGGCCAGGGTACCCATACCTGGCGGGATGATAATGGCGATGGTGTGCAAGACCTGAATGAGTTTTACGAAGCCATCAACCCGGATGAACGCACTTATGCCAAGATCTTTGTGCCGACTGATAATTATATTTCCGCCTATCAAACCATTCTCAATTATAGCCTGGAGCTGATAGCGCCCAGCGAATGGAAGTCGGCCGGTGGGTTCAAGTCATTTCTCGGACGGTTTTCGAACGTATCGGCAGTGCTGGTGGATAGGAAGACGCAGGATAGCAACTGGCTGAATCGCTTCGACGTATGGACTACACCGGGGACATCTGAGGATGAATTGGCCTATAAAAATGCGATCAGAACCAGGTGGTTTTTCAATCGGGCCGATCCAAAGTATGGAGTGGATCTTGGGTATCAATCGACGGCCGGCCGGCAACTGCTCACAGGAGGCTGGGAAGCAAGAAACAAAAAGGTATGGCAGCTCAATACCCGGACCAACCTGTCGGCCGATTGGGCCATCCTGCTCCAAAGTGAAGTTGGGGCAACTGAGTCGGCGAGTGACATCTTTAGCAACCGAAATTACCAGATCAGGCAGCGGCAGGTGCGCCCCCAGGTGCAATGGATGCCTCTGCAGTGGTTGCGGGTGACAAGCAGTATCCGTTATGCACATAAAAGAGCTTTGCCTGTTTCCGAAGAGCAGGGTAGCGACCTCACTGAGTACCAGATCGACTGGCAGCTGAATAAGTCGCTGCAATCAACTATTTCTGGTTTTGTGAAGCTGATTAACATGGACTTTAGTGGGGATGAAACCAGTCCACTAGGCTATGAATTGCTGGAAGCTTTGCGACCCGGCACCAACTATACATGGAGGCTGCAGTGGCAGCAGCGTTTAAAGAGCGGCCTGCGTTTACAGATCAATTATGATGGGCGTAAATCACCCGAAAAGGCTGTGATCCACTTCGGTGGTGTGCAAGTCACGGCGTTGTTTTAGGTCACTCTTTTCTACCGGTCATTGCGAGCCACTTCACATAAACCGAATCGGGAAACGTATCATCACTGGCGCGGCAATCCGTCGGCCAACCGTATAAAATCAGCAACATCAGCTCTTTACCACCGGTGTCTGACGGGCCCATCACCATGGCCCCTGGCAGCACCCCT
>CAYGOF010000008.1:89173-123749 GCA_964351395.1 uncultured Roseivirgaceae bacterium | reverse complement strand
ATCACCATGGCCCCTGGCAGCACCCCTTCCCAAACCGGTCATTGCCAGCCACTGTATATGATCCGAATTGTGTGGCCAATCACCTTTTGGCGCGGCAATCTGTCGGAAAGGTGCAGGATTCCTTGCCGATAGTTTGCACCTCAGGGAATTCTCTGCCCTTGGTTTTACCCCTTCCAATTCACTGGCCATCGCAGCCCTATAGGGAGCCAAAGGGCATTGTAAGCCTTACCCACTCTATACCGATGACGTCAAATTGGCGTTAGCACCTGGAGTGGGTCAGGTGATTTTGTTCCTATTTGTGCCATCACAAACAGGTCTACGTTTGCAGTTCATAGTTCTACTTTCGCTTCACCACAATTGCAGAACTATTTTCGTAGGTCTTGATACCTTTAAGGAAGTTATGAATTGATGTATAGCCCTCGCCGGAATAGTGACGGGCTTCAAGGGTCCAAGCCCTTGAGAGAGACACAGAATGATCGCCAATCTTAGCTATTTCGGACTCAAAAAAACTGCCTCCTTCTTCTAAGTGAGCAGCTTTAGGAAGCTCAACAATCTCAAGGTTGTCAGCCAGTTTAATGATCACACTATCAGCCTGGCTGATTGGATAGGGGAGCGCAAGGGGCTGTTCTCGTTCATTAGTTTCCTTTAGAACTGGCACATCGAAGGGCATTGCACGAATAATAAGTTGGTCTCCGTATTTCTTTGCAAAGCTGCGCGTAGTGAGAGAAATAGAAAGCCTGATAAAATCATTGTCTCTATTGTTTTGTTCAATATCCCAGTTTTGAATTTCAAAATCAGCGTAAGGAAGAATTTTTCTAATATACGCTTCCTGCTCGCTTTTGGTGTAATTGTGCAAAAGCTGGTTAAAGAGTTCGAAATTGTAGCCTTTTAGCTCGAATTCGAGCTGAAGGCTGCTTAGCCCATCCTCCATTACCAGGGCTTCAATTTTTCGCAGTTCCCTGACCTGTTCTGGTTGCAGGGCCGGAGTCCTGATCACCCGGCTACTATGCTCAGTCACTAACAAGGCTTCCCGGTTTTGCGTGAAGGTGCCTACGTAGTTGAATGGATCATATTTGCTGGTGCATTCCAGCCATAGGGTGTCTGCCTTCAGGGGTACAGTAACCAGCACATGGTTGAACTGCTGTCCTGGCAATTCATGAATGAGTGGCACAATTTCGTCTCCGGCCCGCACCTTGGTGTAGAATGAAGGGATGCCGATATACTCCAACATGGCCATCATGTAATTCGTCAAAGCCTTACAGTCGCCATATTTATTGCTGGCTACGTAAGAGGCAGGGTAGGGCTTTAATCCACCAATACCTTCCACCACCAAAATGTACCTTGTATGATCCTGCAGGTAATGGTATAGCTTTCTGATTTTTTCCTTCTCATCCGTTACTCCTTTCAGGAGCAGGTCAATGCTTCTCTTCTCAGAATCGGGAAGGTCCCGCAGGCCTTTATTGGTATTGTATTGCCAATTGCCGAAGTCCTTCCATGAATGAAGCTTACCTTCGAGGCCATATTTAAAGGTGGATGGATTGATCTTGACTGTTGGCAAACTTTCCAGGTAACTGGGGCCGTAAAGCTCGGCCTTATTGACTTGGGTATTGAGTGCCTCCCAGGTGTAAACTGTTGATTCATCCAGCACCTTTACTTGAGGCTTTTCTACTCCCCTTTGGTAAGTGGAGAACTTAAAATCATTTTCAACTTCAAAGATCAGCTCCGCCCGTTTACAGGGCAGGCGACCAATGGTGGGGTGCCAGTCAGCTATGCCAATGAAATTGGTGTAAGTAAGCGAAAAGCTATAGTGCACCTGATAGGGATAGGTAGGATGTTTTAGCTGAAAGGTCTTTACAAATTCGTCTTCATAAAGTGCCATGTCGGATACGGCGCTGACGGTTCGTATTTCCGATTTCTTTAGCGTTCTAATGATATTGAGTTGTTCGTCGGAGATCCACGCATCAAGGTTGGTGATGGCATTTCCCTTACTGAATGGAATACTTACAAGGGTGTAATCTTCTCCCTCGCGGGTATTGATTTGAATCGCTACTTTTATGTCGTAGGTAAGCTTTCCTTTCTTCAGCGTACACCTGGATATGTATTCTACCAACTCTGCATCCGATGCTCCAAGGCTCACCGTGGAGGTCAACAGTACAATCCAAAAAATGCTGAACAATGCGAAGGCTCTCATGATCAATTGTCTACTGCAAGTGCTGCCATTTCAGCTAGTTGACTGGAACTAGTGCTATTTTCTGATTAAAGAGGTCCACTGCTTTGTTATTGGCCATTCTTATGGCGGGATAATGCTCAGGGCGGTAGACGGGATATTTCAAATCAAATACTCCGGTGAACTTATACGTATTGGCATTAATCTCTTCTGCGCTGAAGCTAAGTGAATACAACACATTGTCGAGTTTATAATTGGCAGGAATTGTTTCCAGCTTGTATCCCTCTGGTACCTTCAGTTCCGAAACAAAGGTAGACTGTCTCTCATAGATAAGATCTACAGGGTACTTCCGTGAAGGAGCCTTGAACATTGGCTCGCTGGGCGCTGCGTTTAGAAAAGGTGAAAAATATACTTTTCCGTTTACGTTTTCGGTGGGGAGAGAACTGCTAAACCCCAGGATGTAGGGAAGCGCAGGTTCTTTGTAGTTTTCTGTCTCAATATTGAAAAGCTTTTGTCCGGCATCTGCATACAAATCGTGGATGCGTTGTGTCTTATCCTCGCAGTTGTTGCGGAGCACCAGTCCCTCATAACCCTTTGCCTGGAATTGCCTGGTGTTGTAAATGGAGTCGAGCTGATCTGAAAAGCTAATTGATATCTCGCTGAAAATACCAGATGCTATATCAGATCTTACATTTATCCATCGTTCTTCTCCTTCCTTCACCAGTAGTCCTGCGTCGTTGATGCACCTGATTGGCAGCTCATTGTAGGCACTATTTACTTCTGTGCCGTCGAGCAGGATTTCTTTTTCACCCACTTTTACCAAGGCTATCACATAATTGAAGAAGCTGTCGAATGGGTAGTCGCGGTAAACCCTTCCATGACCCCTGGTACTAATGATGACAGGGTACGCCTCTAATCCGTTGGCTTTCAGTAGCCCTATTAGGAAGAGATTAATGTCCGAGTTGCTGCCTGTATTTTGCTCCATCAGGTCTTTCACCTGCTTGCTTGCATACTTACCATAGTAGCCGTCCCAGCTGAAATTACTTTTTACATAATTGGTGATTGCCTTCACTTTTTCCATAGGGTCAGCATGATCGGCACCCGGAATAGTAATCTCATTTGCAGCTTTTCCGGCCTTGCTGAGGTATTTGCCAAAATCCTGGTGTTTCTCCAGCGAGGAGATGAGTTTGGGCCAGGTTGTGATAATCTCTCTCGTTTGCCCATTGGCCTGCGTAACTCTCGAAAGCTGGAAGTCGATTCTTTGCACATGATCATCTTCAGAGGCGAAGAAGTCTTCTTCAACAAAGGAAGGGATATTTTTGGACGCAAACTGATAGATGACCTCGCTGTAGTCGATTCCTTCAAAGTGCGACTTGCCGGAAGCTACAAACGACTTATGAATCGTTAGATTTGGAGAGCCAATAATGATGTAAACATATTCGTAGAAAGGAATCAGCCGGCCTTCAAAGAAACTGTATAAGGTGGGAAGTTTGGATTGGAATCGCCAATCGTTGAAACGAAACACGAAGGGGCTCACCACTCTATAAGAGATATCCAAAATGGACCCTACCTGTACGGCAGGCATGGCAAATTTTTTGTAGTTCAGGTAATCATTGACCTTTTCATCAAAAGTCGTTTTGGGATCGAGTTCAGTCCGTACCAACTGACCGTTGTTAATATTAAATGTAATGGCATCCAGCTGGTCTACAACCTCCATATCCACGCCATTACGATGCAAGGGGATGTACTGATCGGCCCACCGAAGTCCCGCGTCGGTAAGTATTTTAATTCGGATATGCCTTTCAAATACCAGGTCGAACGCCCGTTCGTGCCCTCTTGTGAAGTACGACTTGCCTTTATCGAACAAAATTACTGCTTCTGCATTTGGCTCAGAATCTACTTTTTTGAAGGAGAAGTCTTCAGCAGAAACAATGCCGAAATCACGTTCGTATTCCTGTGCCGAACAATAAATACTTGAACACAAACAGGTGAAAAGGAACCCCAGAGATAGAAGTAGATTACGCATTGCCTAAGTTTGGTTAGGGAAATTTAATGCAAATAAATAAAAAATGGCTTACATAAGTGCTCAAAAATTGATTTGAAACTAACATATGACAGTGTTGCATTTCCAAACTTGTTTACACTGAAAACGATGATTCACCGGTGTCAGACGGCCCTATCACCATGGCCCCCTGACAGCCCCCTTCCCAAACCGGTCATTGCGAGCCACTTCACCTAAACCAGGCGTCCCCGTCCATGCTCTGAACCCCGTCGTCCGTTGTCGTGTGTGTCTTCACACACAACTATCGAAAAAAGTCTGGCGGTCTGACGGCCCTTGCCAATCCAACCTGCCGGGCCGACACCTGATGCATCGACTCTTCCATGCTTTGAACCCATCCGTCCGTCCTGGTGTGTGTCTTCACACACCAAAGCCTGCCCCCAACCATCCACCGCCCATTCTTCCCCTTCCGTCCACCAGCATTTGATTTCTTAGCATTTGTCATGCATCTTATGCCTGCCATCCAATTACTACGTCTATGAAACGAAACCTCCTTCAGCTCATTTTTGCCGTGTGTTTCCTCCGCCCGGCACTGGCCCAACCGCTCTACGAGCAAACCAGTGAAGTGAACAACCTCATGGTGAAATACGACGCCGACTATGGCAGCCTGCACCGCTTCTACTACATGGACAGCTCCCCTGAGCGAATCAACCGACTCAAGACACTCAACGAAGACTACCTCTGGCAACTTGAAGGAATCGACTTCAACTCCCTCAATACAGGAGCACGAGTAGACTATCTCCTGTTCAAGAGAGATGTGCAGGAAGACTTGCGCTTGCGCAACCTGGAAGCAAGCGAGTTGGCAGCCGTCAAGCAGTGGTTGCCTTTTGCTCCGTATTTATATGAGTTAGAAAACAAACGCAGACGAGGCAACCAACTCGAATGGCAGGAGGTAGCCAAAAAGCTGACCGACACAGGAAACGATATTGAGGCCATCACCGCAAAGCTGAAGGATGCCGAAGCATTTGATCAGAACCTCACCAAACGGGCAGTATCTTCCATTAAAGGCATTCAGGAAGGCATCAAGAGCATTCATTCCTTTTACAACGAGTACGACCCGATGTATACCTGGTGGGTGACCATGCCCATCAAGGGGGTCGATAGTTCACTTGGTGTTTACGCCTCCGTTATGGACAGCAAAGCCAAACTCATCACCACCCAGAAAGACGACGGAAGTGGCATTGTAGGCAGTCCCATTGGCAGAGAGGAAACAATCAAGCAGTTGGAGTTTGAAATGATTCCGTATACGCCCCAGCAGCTCATTGACCTGGCCAACAAAGAATTTGCCTGGTGCGATGCAGAGTTGCTAAAAGCTTCCCGTGAGATGGGTTTTGGCGACGACTGGAAAGCTGCGCAGGAGAAGGTGAAGAACTCCTACGTGCCAGTGGGCAAGCAACCCGAAGCCATGATGGAGCTGTACAACCAGTCCGTGGCATTCCTGAAACAACATGATTTGGTCACCATCCCACCCATCGCCGAAGAAAGCTGGCGCATGACCATGATGGCTGCCGAGCGACAAAAGGTAAGTCCCTTCTTCCTGGGAGGTGAGAATTTCATCATTTCTTACCCCACCAATACCATGGAGTACGACGACCGCATGATGAGTATGCGGGGCAACAATCCCCATTTCTCCAGGTCCACCGTGCACCACGAACTCATTGCTGGGCATCACCTGCAAGGCTTTATGAACCGGCGTTACAAAACCTACCGGCATTTTCGCACTCCTTTCTGGACCGAAGGCTGGGCGCTCTATTGGGAATTGCTGTTGTGGGACATGGATTTCCCCCGTTCTCCCGAAGACCGCATCGGCATGCTCTTTTGGCGCATGCACCGCTGTGCCCGCATCATCTTCTCGCTCAACTACCACATGGGCAACTGGAGCCCGCAGCAGTGCATCGACTTTCTTGTCGACCGGGTAGGGCATGAGCGAGCCAATGCAGAAGGGGAGGTGAGGCGCTCTTTCACCGGTGGCTACGGGCCCTTGTACCAGGTGGCTTATCTCACAGGTGGCTTGCAATTCTACGCCCTCAAAAAGGAGCTGGTAGATGGTGGTAAGATGACCCTCAAGGAATACCACGACGCTGTGCTGCACGAAAACGCCATGCCTGTGGAAATGGTTCGGGCCATCCTCACCAACCAGGAGCTGCCCAAGGACTTCAAGACCAGCTGGCGGTTTTACGGTAATTGACGACGGTATTTTGTGTGGAAGCGCACAAAGTAACGTCCTTAATAATCCGTCGCTTTGTAGAGTAGCACCAAACGACGTCGTTAATCCGCTGCGCCGAAAGTAACCTCGTTAATCGTCACCGAAGGCGATGGTCTTCAACTTTGACGACAAGCGATGCTATCCTCAATCTCTCCATCACCCCATCAACAAATCTCCCAATGACTTTGGGCGTGCCCCCTTGCCGCCGGAGTGTTATCAGCCACCGGACGAGTCCCTTCAGCGGCAGGGGTCGGGCCTTCGCCAGTCGCCGGCCAACGCTCAAAAACCAACTGCGGGCTCCAACCCCGAAAGATTTCGGGGCTCTGTCCCTCACGCAAAGGAGGCATTGCACTTGAAAAATGTTTTTCGAGCAGCCATCACACTGACTATTTGATCCCCCTCCAATATTCCATATTCCGATATGGAATATTTTCGCTTTAGACCTCGTAACGTGACCACCAATTGTGGCAACCTGTCCATTGCGAAGTGCAATCCCGTAGACGCAGAACCCCGCCTCACCGGAAATTGCGAGAGCCATAAGGAGGCGTAAGCCGGAACGTGGCCGCGGCAATCTGCCTGTGGGTGGCAGTGTGGCGAGTGGAACTAGCACTTTCAATTCATTTTTAGATCATGTCTTATTCCGAAATGGTCGAATTCAATGGACTTAGAAAGTATTAAGCGGAAGCTAATTGACAATGAAGATGAGTCGGTGGCGGGGTTGTATCAAGTTAGATTGGTCAATTCGGTTACCAATAAAACAACTGATTTTAATAAAAGGTAATCGGCAAAGGCTTTCCTTCTTTGTTATACCAGCTCCCTAAAATCTCTCCAGTGCCTACGGTTGTCAATACAAACTTTCCTCCTTCTTCAGTCAACTCAATTTTACTGTCCGACACCCTTTTTCCGTTAAAATCAACCAGTTTTCCAAACTTGTCGTACCAATACGCCCCTCCAATACTATTGTCATTATTGATGTGTAAATACATGGTGAAAGGGTATTTGTTATCAATTTTACCATGTAGCGTCATCAGGCTTTCTTTGGTATCAAAGTGCATTGTGTTATCTGGTTTGCCTTCTCTAATCAAAGCCTTACCGTAACTAGTGAAATCCTTGGCATACAAATCTTTGACTTTAATCCCACAAGCCCAACTTATGTCAAACATTTGAATCACGTGCGGGAAGCAATGGTCTTTCTCAACCACAATAGATTCTCTTGTGATACCGAATTTCCAAATTTCATGTGTTGAATTGCACTCCGTCAAATCAAAGATATGATCTACAGACTCCTTTCGTTCGTCAATATCCATTGAAGCGTCCTCTAGTATTTCAGAATACCTGGCTTTAATTCTCTTCCGGCCAAATCGTTCAGGTGGTCTAATCCTTGTTTATTCAATAGTTCTGGTAAGTCAATGATGTCGCCTGTAGCCGAATTAAAATTCAAATAATAGGTGTGGTAGTCGGGGTAGCTGGCAATTGTTTGGTCATTAAATTGTAAAGAAAGGATCGCAGGACTATTCAGTAAAACAGTGTAATCAAGCATTTCGGTACCATATCCCTTGTCATTCAGCATGTCGTCAAACATAGCCTCACCGACAATACTGTACGATTTTCTAATAATCACCAGCTGAATCACCTGGTTGATTTTGTAGGCTGCCTCGGGACTGATGTCGCTTTTCACCAACGGGATAGCGTAATCACCTCCACCAACTTCAGACGTAATTTTTTCAATGGTAAAGTACTGCTCCATTACTACCCCTTGCGCAAGGCAGTCAATAGCTATAACCAGCACGCTAATCATAAATAGTATGGGTGCTTTCATGTGTGTATAATTTTTCTCTATTATCAGATGGAATTGCTTATTACGTTTATTTGATAAACATATTACACTTTTAATCAAATTATAAATTTCATTTGGTAAGTTACTCTTATCGCATACCTTTTGCAACGGGGTCGCGGCTGCGACAGGCACTTGAAATGCATCAATCAATCACGTGTCATTCTAAAGTGGTCGAATTCGACGGGTTTAGAAAGCATCAAGTGCTCACTTTAGTACTTACTTTTCGCTTTTTTGTCCTTCCAGAATTTCAATGAAAGAGTAGATGTTGGAAGAAGGGTTTCGTGCATCGGGCAACTTTTTAGCCCGTTCACAGGCCGTTTTACAGTTTTCGACCAGTTTGGCTTCTAGCTTTTCGTCTACAATGCCTTTCCGGTAGTTGTTACGATTCCGATTGCTCAACTCTCTGATGCAGTCAGCTTCTGTTAATGCAGCCTGCTGGTTTTTATAGTGAAGTAAAAACCACAGCTCAATACAGGGATTAGATAAAAACAGGGTAGTGTTTGGAACCGCCAGGAGTCTGTTGGTCAACTCAGGAACATCAGCATCGTACATCAGAAAGTCCCGATCTTTAGGGTCGGCTGGTTTGCCAAGTTTACTTCTCTTGATGAAGGCTTCGCTAATGCTGGAGCCAGCTACTCTCGATACAATGGAAATGGGAATACGGTACTTGCTGCGTAAGTGCCCCACATAGGCCTCTTCTGTCTTACCTTCACAGAACACCCAGAACTGTGGATTGATTTTTTTACCTTTTGGTGGGTTACGCCTCCTCATGCAATATCTGACTAATGCTCTCACGGGTGTCGTTTACATAGGGTACTGCATCAAAGCGACCTTGTAGGTAGGCCTTTTCCAAGTCCATCGTATCTCTAAAATCGCTGTAGTCGTAAAGTGAATACAAGTCCGTAGAGCTATCTTCTTTTTTATTGACAAAGTAGATCTGGTCTTTGCGCATCTTCTTCAAATCAAGAAAAGCAGTGTTGTGTGTGGTGCACAGCAACTGGGCACTTTGCCCGGCGCGGAAGAAATTGAAAATGTATTCTATGATCTTGGGGTGTAAGCTTTCCTCTATTTCGTCGATGAGCAATACCTTATTATTCCTTACCACGTCCAGGATGGTAAGCATAATGAAAAACAGCTTGATCGTGCCCTGCGACTCCTCGGTTAAAAAGTCAAATCCTTTCGAAGGATCACGGCGATGGTAGGTAGTGATTTGCAGGCGCTCTTGCATCACGTCTTCTACCGTTAGCGTCATTTTAGTCATGTCGGCATTAACATTTTTGCCAGGCTGTTTGAGCGTTTTGATCTTTACGTCAACAATATCGCTGTCGGCAAACTTAAGCGCCTCAATTAGATGATCTTTATTGACCTTGCTCATTGTTTCAATCGCCGAAACGCCAAAACCGAGGTACTGCAGGATAAACTGTTGGTGGAAGTAGTTGAATATCTCCTTGGGGATCTCCCGGTCCAGCTGACTGGCACGGCTGATGTACAGTGTTTTCCTCGAGGTGTTTTCTGCCACATCCATCGGGCGTTTGATTACATCGCCGAAGGTGTAAATATTCTGTTTCTCTTTGCCCCGACGCTCATCACGGGTGAAAATCTCTTTGATTCGCCCTTTGGGGTAAAAATGAAGGCTTTCGGTGACTATCTCCTTGTTGGTTAGAGAGAATGCGTATTCATATTCCACTTCGTTGCTAACAAAGCGAATGAAGTAGGAGCTTAGTTGAGAGGCATAGCCATCAAACTTGAAGGGATGGAAATTGAAATTGGAATCTTCATTATGTAAGTGTGACTGAAGAACCATGCTATGACAAAAACGGATCGCTTTAATCACATTGCTTTTGCCGGAGGCATTGGCTCCGTACATCACCAGGGTTTTTAAAACGTCATTTTTGTCGTGCTGATAAACGTTGTCACTTAGTGCCCGGGCGTTGGCCGACTTGATATTGGCCGCACGGAAGTCAATACCCACTTCTTCTTTAATTGAGAAAAAGTTACTGAGCTTGATCTCTAATACCATTTTATGCAGCTAATTTGTAAAATATTTTCAAATCTACTCAATAAAACAAGAACATCAAGCCTTTGTTTCCATTAAACCAGCTTCACATGGGGTATTTCTTAGGCTGTTAGTGCCATTTTTGGTAGAGTGATCGGAAATTGAATCCACGTATTTTTTGGTGGGTCGTAGGTGGATCAATTAGCCATTTTCATTTTTAAGCTGACAAGTTTAATTGGTTTGAAAAGTGACAAACCCAGTTCGTTTTAAACTGACTCCACATAGAAGCCCCTTCAATTTTTCGATCAGACTTTCATTGTTATTCATCATCATTCTCCGTCATTCGAAACGGTTTGATATTGTAAACCTCCAGCAATGAACTCACTATAAGATAAGTCTGATAAATAAAAATGGCAGCGCCGATATAGAACAATGTCTTGTTCTCCGGATCACTCCATGGCCAAGCAAAATAAAGGAGGGCCCAACTAATTAATACGAGAGGAAAATTATCTTTCCTGTGCTGGTAGAATTCTCTGAATCTATACCTCTTTAATTCTTTTTCCATCTTATAACGCTGCAACACATATACCAGGCGTTTCTCAAAAATAAATTCCAGGATTCCTAGATTTTCAGGATAGAGGATCACACAGGGTATCTTGTTCTTAATATACACTTGCTTCTTTTCGAGGTAGCGTTCCCTTTGAGCCTCTACGTTCCACTGGCCAAAGTACTCAACATAGACTTTGTATTTGGGAAGGTAAAAATCGGCCACCCTGTGCTGTTTTGAATCATTAGCAAGGCCTTCAATCATTTCCTGTTCACGGAAATCGAATCCATTGTCCTCTAAAAAATAGCTGATAAACTCTTCGCCCTCTGTCATGTATCCTTAGTGTTAAGTGACGCAATAATAGCCCTAAAACTTTCCAGCCCTGCTTCCAGATTCTCCACGATGTCGTTGGCCAGCACATCTGGGTCTGGCAGGTTATCCAGATCGGCCAGGGAGCTGTCTTTGAGCCAGGTGATGTCAAGGGAGGTTTTGTCTCGGGTGATGATTTCCTCGTAGGTGAATTTCCGCCAGCGGCCTTCCGGGTTCGTCTCTTTGTCCCACAGCTCTTTGCGCTTGTGGCGATTCAGTGGGTTGTAGCAATTAATAAAATCACTGAGGTCATCCAGCTTCAATGGGTTCTTCTTCAGAGTGTGGTGGATATTGGTGCGGTAGTCGTACACCCAAATCTCCTTGGTCCACGGGTCTTTGCTGGACGGCTTGCCATTGAAGAAGAGTACATTGGCCTTTACACCATTGGCATAGAAGATGCCCGTGGGCAAGCGCAGGATCGTGTGAAGGTCGGTGGTTTCCAGCAGCTTCTTGCGCACTGTTTCTCCGGCACCTCCCTCAAATAGTACATTATCAGGTAACACTACCGCTGCCTGGCCTGTGGTTTTGAGCATAGACTTGATGTGCTGCACAAAGTTGAGCTGCTTGTTGCTGGTGGTGACCCAGAAGTCCTGGCGGTTGTAGGTCAGGTCTTCTTTTTCCTGCTCACCGGCTTCATTGGTAAAGGTCATGCTGCTCTTTTTACCAAAGGGCGGATTGGCCAGCACGTAATCGTAGCGGGTTTCAGAGGCGGCAATAAGGGAATCGTTAGGCGAAACGGCAATGTGCTCGCTATCGATGTCTCCAATATTGTGCAGAAATAGATTCATAAGGGCCAGGCGACGGGTGCCCGCCACAATCTCATTGCCATAAAAGGTGCTGAACTTCAAAAACTGCTTCTGCTCCTTGTCCAGGTCATTATTGTCGACCATCCAATCATAAGCGGCAAGGAAGAAGCCTCCCGTGCCGCAAGCGGGATCAGCGATGGTTTTCATGGGCTGAGGGCGCAGGCACTCCACCATGGCTTTGATCAAAGGCCTGGGTGTGAAATACTGCCCGGCACCGCTCTTGGTGTCTTCTGCATTCTTTTCCAGCAGGCCTTCGTAGATGTCTCCCTTGTCTTTTACCCCCATTTGCACCCATTGCTCGGCATCGATGAGAGCAATGAGC
Organism: uncultured Roseivirgaceae bacterium; assembly: GCA_964351395.1. Taxonomy (GTDB): domain Bacteria; phylum Bacteroidota; class Bacteroidia; order Cytophagales; family Cyclobacteriaceae; genus Imperialibacter. The sequence goes on along the minus strand of CAYGOF010000008.1, from coordinate 111,440 downwards.
TTGTAGAGCTTGGCAGGGTCTTGTATTTTGTTTTGACTCTTGGTGAAGATCTGGCCGAGTATACCTTTCTCCTGACCGAGCTCCCTGAGCAGGGTGTTATAGTGGAGCTCCAGCTCTCCCCCGCTCTTGGTGGTGAGCGACTCCCAGCTATACGCTTTCGGGATGGGCATGATGCGGTTGTGCGGTGGCTGGCAGTACTCATCAGCCATTTTTAAAAACAGCAAATAGGTAAGCTGCTCGAGGTAATCGCCATAGCCCACGCCGTCGTCACGAAGGGTATTGCAGAAGGCCCATACTTTGGAGACGATGGAGGAAGAATTGGCTGTTGTTGTATTGTTCATGATGTGTTTTCTTATTAACAGTCGTTGATTAAACCAATTTTCCCTCAAAAGCCTTCTTCAATATACTCTGCCTTAATGCCTCGGTCTGCTGCAAACTTTGGGTGATGCTTTCCTCTATTTTATCGGCTACGCTGAACCGGCTTTCGATGGCTTGTACGATCAGATGTTGCATTTCCACTGGGCATATAGGAACCAGCATTTCAGTTATATCAGGAGTCGATATTCTCATATGGCCAGCTGTAGATTTTGCATTTTCTTCAATTATTCGGCGAGCCAAACTTGAGGCAAAGAAATGCATAATGTAATCCGCATAATCACTATTGATTAGGCGCATTCGAAATAGTCGATCGGGATAAATGAGATTTTCCGGGAAGATATCTGGTACTTTCGCACAATTTCCAACGTATTCGACAGAACCATTAAGTCGCGTAAATAGTAAATCGTTCTTAGAGATAAAATCCTCACCCTTCAACTTTTGGTGATCCTGGATAAATTTAACGTCACTGAAGTCTATTTTGCCATTTCGAACGCTACTTGATCTTAATATTGGATGAATTGACTTTTCGTTTGTCGGTACCACTCCCGTGCCACATCGTATTTTGGCGATCATATCTTTCAGTGGTACCCACTTCCACCCCTCCGGCAGCTCTCCTTTGTCAGCACTGTGATTTATTTGATGGGTGTGAGGGCTTTGATTTTTGCCGGGGAGGTAGGGCATTTCCGGTTCGGCTGCCATGAGCGGCGCATCTTTGTCTGAATCACTGATTGTCACGGATTGATGGATTTCACGGAGAACCTCGGTTTCAGCAACGGCCCTATCCGTGTCATCTTTTAATCCGTTTAATCCGTGATGCTGATGAGTGAGCTTCCCCTCAAAGGCCCACTTGAGCACTGCCTTCCGGTAGGTTTTGAGCTGCTACTGCGCCAGCTTCAGGTTTTCAATGCCTTTGTCGAGCTCGCTGAAGAGCTCTTCTATTTTGGAGACAATGGCTTGTTGGATGGGGAGTGGGGGAGGGGGCAAAGAATCTTAACATAATCCGGAAATTTCAAATTTCTTAAGTTATTGCTACCTCCTTGATATTTCACTATTTCCCCAGAAGTGTAAAACAGTTTCAAGTAAAAATTTAGGAAAGTAGAGTTGACCATTTGATTGGGTCTGACTAGTCTTAGGAAATTCGTGCAGATTTTGGGCACTTCTGGTTTGTAGCTCAAAACCGTTTTATCGATTAATACCGTTCTTCCTACAGGCTGCTCAGGCCCACCACCAGAGATTTCTACTAAAATATCTCCTTCCTGTAGTTTCCTTTTTTCGATATTGGTTACCTTTATTTTCCGCAAAGATGCCGTAGTTCCTTTTTCTAATTCCCAATTCTTAATTTCCGATCCCCTTATACAATAAGCAAGCGAATAATTGATATCATCAAAATTCTCATCTTTCCCCCAATCCCCTCCAATCACAAAGTCTAGAATATCATCTAACTTCACCCACTTCCAGTCCTTTGGTAGCTCCTTTATGTTTTGCGCTTCGGTCATTTGTCTGTATTAGGATGTGTAGGATTTGAGGATGGTAGGATTTCGCTTTGCATAGTCTTTTCATCTTTGGATAAACCTGTCAACAATTCCTGGCATGGTAGGTGAGCTATCTTCTTTCAATAGTCCAGTATCGGCTCTGCTAAACAGAGCCTGCATAATCAAGTTTCGTTCCTTTTCATCAATTTTGGCTTCCTGCATAAGCGCAAGATATACATACGTCAATTGCTCTCTTTCTTCCGCATCTCTCGCCAAATGGAATGAGCTGAAGGTGATTTTTGCTAAGGTTCTAATACCGAAGGCAATAAATGAAAGGAAGGTGATGTAGACGAGAGCCCATTTGATGGCACTTGCTTCTCCAGAAAATATATTAAGTAGCATGCCGTCGGGAATTTGCCAAAGGAGGACGAACAAGGATAGGGCAGCCACAGTCACGCAGACTGCCAGCCATTTGAGCCAAGTTTTGCCCTCTACATTAAGTGCTACCGCTCTTTTCTTCCAATAGTCCGCTGGCTTCGACAACTTTAGTTGTTTCTGGTAAATGTCTTCTAGCTCCAAAATTCGCTTTTTAGAAGCTTCATCAAATTCATGGAAGGACTGAGATGAGCCATCAAACCAATCTGCGAATGTCTTCTTTTTTTCTGCTAGAAAGTCGTCGATTTCAGCGGCATCAGCTTCCGTTTTTGATTTAGACCTAACCAGAAATTCCTGAAGTTGATTTTCTGCTTCCTCTATGTGTGAGTTAAACCCGCTTCTTAATGCATTTAGGCTACTGCTCTCTTTTTTTCTGCGGCCAAAAATTTTTGACCCGTCGCCCATCTTAAATTCATAGGCCAAGAGTACACCTTGAAAGTAACGTGGATCTTGAATGTTACCAATTTGTCTGCCAAGTAGAAAATCTGTAGCTCCAACTACGGCACCGGAATCAAATTGCTGAACCTGGATAAGAAAGTCAGTTTCAGGTCTGTCGTAGGGAAAGATGAGACGGTTTTGATTACTTAAGATGCTTTGTATTCTACTTTTCGTTTGAGCCCATAGATTATTTATTGATGAGATATCGCGGTCTTTATTCTCACTGAAAAAACTAATTAGATAGTTTCTAATGTGGATCCAGTTATCCTTTGAGGTGGCGAGAACCCCAGGCAGTTGCTCTGAAATATTTTCATATCCAGTCACTTGATCATTGACGTACTTAAAAGTTGCCACAAATCCTTTGATCTCCTCTGAAATGTTGAGATGAGGAATTTCTATTCTGAGTGTAGCGATATCCTTAAACCAATCCGAATGTTCGGTTTTTGTGATTTCCTCTCTTAGTTCTTTGAGTGTCATGTTGCTGCTTCCTTTTTTCTGTCAGTATTAGGATTCATCGGATTTGGAGATCGTAGGATTTTGCTTCGCATAGCCTTTGTTGTCTGGGTGATTGAGGTTGTAAACCCTTTTGAATTCAAGGCTTTTAGCGCCGAAATTGATTAGTATCCCAATGGGCAACTTGTATGCCTGGCAGTAGTTCATGGCCTGAGCCAAATGTACTTCTTCCAGTTTGATCACCGCCTTCAGCTCCACCATGATGAAATCCTCTACAAAGAAATCTACACGCCTTGTGCCAATTTCTACTCCTTCATAGTAGATAGTCATTTCCATCTCCCTTTGATAGCCAAGGCCCTGCTTCTCCATTTCTAATGCTAATGCTCTCTGATAAATAACCTCTTGAAAGCCATTCCCCAGCGTAGAATGAACCTTCATGGCACAGCCTATTATCCGATGAGTTAGTTCTTCATATTTCATCCCTTAACCCTAAAAATCCTATTCCAGACAACCTTTAATCCTATCATCCTCAAATCCTACAAATCCTAATCCAGACAGTTTCTACGCCGCCAGCACTTCATTCAGCTCCTGTAGTATCTTTTCGTAGTCTTCTTTGAACAGCTGGTAGAACTTTCCCAGCCCGCCGTTTTTATTGAAGGGGTCGAGCTCAAAGTCGTCTTTTTCTACATGGAAGCTATTGGTTATATAGTCTTTGATCATGCGCAGCCATTGCATTTGCTCTTCGGTAAACTTGGTAGCACCTGCCTGCTTCTTAAATACCCAATCCTGGAAGTTCTTGTCCACTGTTTTGTCATAGCCAGTGAGGGTAGTGTCGATACCGCTCACTTTTCGGATGAGGCTTACCAGGGCGATGAGCTCATTTTTGGGTGAAGCGGCCTGTGAGCCATTCAGGGCGTCGTAAGCCTTCCAAACGGTAAAGGGTGCCAATAGTGGCTGCTCTGTTTTTATCTTTTCGCACAGGTCTCTGATCATTTTGTAGGTAAGCTCCCGGCGCTGGTAGGGCTGCCCGTAGAAGATTTGCAAGGCAGTGATTTCATCTTTATGCGCTTCTATCCATTCGGCAAAGTGGCTGATGGTAAGCTCTGCCGCTGCCTGCTGGTCTTTTACCCAGCCTATATTGGTGATTTCATCTAGGTTGATCGTGTCAATTACCTGGTCGTACTTCTTGCGAATGTCGACAATGAAGTTGCGCAAATCAGGGTTGTGGAATACGGCAATGGCTTCTTCTACCATCCGTTGTTTCTCTTTTTCTATTGCCGCCTCTATAGCAATGGGCGCCTGCCCTCGCAGCTCATAGCCGATCTTTGCCTCTACATTGGCCAGTGCATCGGGATCATGCGCATGCAACAAGTGCTTTACCACCTGGCTAATCGACTGGCCATCGGCCTGTTCTGCAAAGGCAGTTTTTTCCTTTTCGTTGATCTGCTTGTCAAGCCGCAGCAGCCTGTTGGCCAGTGTGCTGAGTATATCTTCGCCCGTATTGCCCATGGCCACGTTTTGCAGCACATCTTTCAGGCTCATACCGGGCTTCTTTTCCAGGGGCCGGCTGTCGGTCTTTTGCGATTGCTCCACGCCAATGGCATCGATGATCACAAAATGGTCTTTGGTGAATTTGGCAGAGGGTGTGCCTGTAGCCCGCAGCTGCTCCAATGAACAGGTACGGGTGCCCCTGCCCTTCATTTGCTCGTAGTAGCTGCGGCTTTTCACGTCCCGCATAAACACCAGCACCTCCAGTGGGCGAATGTCGGTGCCGGTAGCGATCATGTCCACTGTGACGGCTATACGTGGATAGTAGTCGTTGCGAAACTGACTAAGCACACTTTTGGGATCCTCTTCACTTCGGTAGGTGATCTTTTTGCAAAACTTGTTTTCCTCGCCAAACTCCTCCCGCACTATCTCAATAATGTCTTCGGCATGAGAATCGGTCTTGGCAAAAATCAATGTCTTAGGCACTTCAAACCTGCCTTCAGCATCCACCCGGTCAGGAAAGATGCTCGGGAGATTGTCCTTCATACCCCTTACAATGGTGCGAATGGTGCTAGGATTCACAATGTCCCTGTCGAGCTGCTTGCCGCTGTATTCAATGTCTTCATCTACCGACTCCCAAAACTTGCGCCGGGTGAGGCGTTCCCGCTTGTCGACCCTTTCACCCATATCGATTTTACTTCCATCTTTGGTGATTTTGGTTTCGATGGTAAATACGTTGTAAGGCACTAATACCCCGTCGATGACCGCTTTTTCGTAGCCGTAGTCGCTCACCAGGTTTTGGTTGAAGTAGCCGAAGGTCCGGTTGTCGGGCGTGGCAGTGAGCCCTACCTGAAATACATCAAAGTAGTCGAGCACCTGCTTCCACAGGTTATAGATACTGCGGTGGCACTCGTCAATTACCACAAAATCGAAAAACTCTACGGGTACTTTTTCTGTGTAGGTTACAGGCGCAGGCTCTTTTTGCTGGTATTCGTTGGGGTTGGCTTCTTCAGCGCTTTCGTCGAGCTCCGTGCCTTTTAGTATGGCATACATCCGCTGAATGGTGCTGATGTAAACCTGGTTGTCGTCGGGGATAAAGCTGCTTTTCAGTCGGGTGACTGCATAGAGCTCGGTAAACTTTCTGTTGTCGTCGTTGGGCAGGTAAGCCATAAATTCCTGCTCTGCCTGCTCTCCAAGGTTTTTTGTGTCAACAAGGAAGAGGATGCGTTTGGCTTTCGCATATTTCAGCAGACGGTAAATCGCGGTAATGGCGGTGAAGGTCTTGCCCGATCCAGTAGCCATCTGAATCAACGCCTTGGGGCGTGCTTCTTTAAAAGACTTTTCCAGGTTATTGATAGCCGTGATCTGGCAGTCTCTCAAGCCTGTTTCTGGTAGCGCTGGTAAGTCGTGCAGCCTGGTGCGCAGGGAATGGGCCTGTTTGGTAAAGTCCTGTAGTGTCTCCGGTCGGTGAAAGGCAAATATCGGACGTGATCTTGGCTTGGTGTCACGGCAGTCAGTAAAGCGGGTAACTTCCCCGGTGCTCTCATATACAAATGGCAGCGGGTCGTTGTCGAGGTACTTGAGCTTGGCAGCAGCATAGCCCTCCGCCTGGTCTTCGTGAACGGTAAGGTGGAGGCCTTCTTCAGCCCGTTTGGCTTCAATGATTCCTACTGGCTTTTTGTCGACAAACAGCACATAGTCGGCAGGGCCAATATCGGTTTGGTATTCTTTGATGGCAACGCCAACAGCCGCGGCCAGATTGATAGCACTTTTCTCCTGAATAATCCATCCGCAGGCAAGCAATTGCTTGTCGATATTGTCACGAGCTACTTGTTCCGGATGTTGATTAGTAGGTGGTACCAAAAAATGGGCTGTTTAAAATAAAAGGGAAAATAAGGAATATTTTAAGGTTTTGACATAAATATCCTGTTGGAATGGATGGAAATACTTTCTGATTTTGATCAGGGTATTAGAGAGTTGATTAGACTATTGTTTTAAAGGCATTTTAAATGAGCAACTAATTATCGCTGATCTATCCCTTAATAAATACTTTAAGGCTCTTGAGATCAGTCTCTTTATCCAAAAAAAAAAGCCGTTTTTTAATATCAGTTGTTCGATCACCGAATCCGGAAGAGTGGGAGGTCGAAGGTGAGGGCAGCGGTTACTCGGTCCGGATTCCATTGGTAGCCAGCAACTATGCTTAAGGGCACTTTACTAAATAGTCCGATAGAAATGAATGCGCCCGGTGAAACTATTTTCTCGATAGTAAATACCCTTTCCTCTTTATTGTCCTCGTTGTCTAGGCGGTAGTTGATCACATTGCCGACGTCAAGCAAAGAACCAAAGAAGGAAATTGATGTTCGGTTATATTTGCCAATTTTTATACTACCGGGTGTATACTCTAGTCCTATTGGGGCAAATAGCACCGCATCGAGGTTGTTGGAGTCGGGTTGGACAAAATAGGAGCCCCCCATCCCAGTATAAGCATTGATGGTCCAGGTGTTTTTCTCGTACCTTTTGATACGGTAGCTGGCCACTGGCAGCGCATACTTAGAGAGGGCATTTTTTACATCTTCTGCTGTTTTGGCGGTGCTTACTTCGCCTGCGGCAGCAATAAGTTGTTTTAGGTCACTATTGAGATCGCTAAAATCAAAGTATTGGAACAGCCAACGGATGACCCTTTTGTCTGATAACACCGCCTTGTACTGCTTTTTGGGTTTCTGAAATTTGTCCTTTTTACCGTTCTTCAGACGGTTGGCAGTTCTTGATGCTAACTTTTTTTGTTGATCCTCAAGTTCTTGTGCTTTGTGTTTCTTTCCTTCCTTGAACAGAGTAGCAATTTCCTTCGATGCGTTGTTAAGCATTTGAAAGGTAATTCCAGGTGGTAGTTCAATGCGGTATACACAATTTTCGAAGTCGTAAACGAGGAGCAGTTGTTCTAGAAAACCCGCCTCATATTTGGTCAGGTGAATCTGTGCAGCTTTCCTGCTGTCAAAATATTGAAATCTGTCATCGACCATTGCCTGGAGGGCAGCACTTTGCTCTGCCAGTATCTCGCAATCTTTTATAAATTTGGTGAGGTCAAAATTAGCTTTTACGTTCTTAAGACGGCTGAGGTCGCTTTCCAATCTAATTTCAGGCGTTATATCAGGGATATAAGGCAATAGTAAAGCGATGGCCTTGGCATACTGTTTGTCTTCTATGAAGAACCAACCTTCTACGGCGCTTTTGGCCTGCCTGGAGTAGGCAGATACCTTGGTTTTAATGTTACTCAAGTCTGACTCATCGGCAAAAAACTCTATAAAGGTGATGCCAGATAGCAGGAGGTCGCTGCTATGTTTAAGTAAATCAAGGATAAGTTGTCTTTTGTACTTTGCGTATGCTTCGAAATCCCCCGATGGGTTTAAAGCGGCAAACTCCTTCTCAATACTTGCAATCTGCTGAACGATGACATCGTAGTTTCTGTAGAGCTCTTTGATTCTATCTGCTAGGCTATTCAGATTTCTTACTTCCAGAATTTCTGGATGCTTATTAGCGAACCAGATGGCGGCCATTTTTGAAATCCTTGTTAGTTCTTCGTTGCTAAGCTCACCATAAGCCGTATTAAGATTATGCTGGCTCAAGAACCCGATAAATTCCGAAGTAAATAGAAGTCCCCGTTCAAACGAGGTAATAAGTTGGCCTTGCTGAGGGAGATATCTAGCGACACTATCGAATGCTACTTCCAGCTTATTTTTTTTCACCAATCGATCAACAAGCTTATAGCTATAAGCTAACGCCAGCAACCCTTCTTTTTCTCGAATTTTTGGATGAATGATGAGGTTTTGCGGGAGGAGGTCTATGTCTTTTTGTAGTGCCTCCTTGAGGAGCACAATGTCTGGCCTGAAAGTGGAGTCAGAAATGAGCAGATAGAAATGGTGGAAAAGAGTGTCTTTTAGGAAAGGAATTGGTTCTAGAAGCTTTTGATTGACCGTCTCATACATCACATAAAATGCTTCCTGTTTAGTCCGTTCAATAAGGTAGTCGGCCAGCCCGAGTACTATCGCTTCTTCCAGGTTTTCATATTGTTTGGATTGTACCGGACTAACTAGTTCTTCACCTACAGGGGTATTATAGCTTTTTGGCGTAGATGAAGTTGCGGCCAGGGTGTTACTAGCCTTTGCATAGCTTTCTATTTCGTCCTGTAAGATTTGAATTTGCGGGTCCTTAAGCAATTCATCATAGCTTTTTTGAATTTCTTCAATTTCCACTCTTTCATAGTGATTTGATTTAAGCCTATTATCCAATTGCACCAGTGCCTCTAACAGGGTTGCACTTTTGTCGGTAACCTGCATTTTTTGAGCGACCTGCAGAGTTTCAACAGTCTTGTCAGCCATGGATGGGCCTTTATCAAACAGGGATTTTTTTACGTATGTAAAATTGAATAGAAACCAGTTGAAGAGCACAACTTTCGGAACAAACTCATCTTTAGGTATTTCGTCGCCTGATTCGTTTGATATTTTTTCGAGTAGTGGGTTTGTTATTTGAGAAGAGGCGCTATTGATGAACCCATCAAAGTAGTTCAGCATCCCTGCGTTTTGTTTGTCTTTAATAGATACAACACTGTTTAGCCAAAAAAACCTGGAAGAAACCTTCAGGCTGTCAGGGCTATAACCAGTTGGCTTAAACTGAATATTGTCAATTGAATAGTAGTCATTGAGGATGTTGCTTCCGTCTTCTCGAATAGGAGAAGACTGGACAATAAAAACAGGTTTTTGGGCCTGATTTAGATTTGTCATGGTGCTGTCGATTCTTTTAAGATATCTTGTATAAATCGCTGTAATTGTGGCTAAATCGTCCAGTTTTTCATCATCTTTTTTAAACTCTTTTGCGTCGATATCACCAGGTTTCATTAAACCATCTGTAAAAATAAATACACCAGCCGAAAGAGCTGGCTGCTTCGAGATTTCTTCGGCCACTGCCTCCAGCGCACTGTTTAAATGTGTGAAAGCCTGTGTTTTTACTTTTGCGCGCTCTTCAGCAAGACCATCAGAAACATTTTCAGCCTGCTTCTTTATGTTTGGTGTCGTCGCATACATATCGTAGCTGACACTAGCTGGATTTTTAGTCTCGGAGCCAAAAAAGAAGACTCTAAACGGAAAGCTCGCTTCTACTTTTCCTTGTGAGCCAGAATCATGTTTTATCATTCGGTCGACCAGAAACGGAATGTTTTCATTGGAGTCCTGTTTTGGCATACTTCCTGAGATGTCATAAAGAATGTAATACATCACTTTGTCGGAAGATTGGGCATTAGCCCTTATTACAAAGCCCTGAAACAACAGGCTGGCCAAAAAAACAATAAAGTAAATGCGGTTTGCACGCAGAAGTTTGCGGAAAGAGCTGGCTAAATAATTCATAATTTCATTTTATTAGTAGTAGTTATTTAAAATTGTGAATTAAATAAATAGTTTTTAATACCTATAAATGAGTATTTATTGTATTAATACGATATAAATTTATCAGGAATATTGTGGGTATATTTTAGCGGACTACTTTAAGGAAGAGCAAGGAGAAATATCTTTTTGAATTTCTGGCACTTGAGAATTTCAGTTAGTTTGAAGCCTCGTTAAACCTCCTCCAGGCCCAAAGTCAACCTATTGTACTGTCACGGTCATGAGTACGTCCTCGTCTACTAAGCCAGACGCTAAGGCCAGCTGCTTCGGATTTTGTTAGCGAGCTGTAGTTCGATGTTCCAATCCTCGAAAGGTCCACACCAAGGAAATGCAACCGCCGCTGGCAGTCGGGCCGAATCATGGCCGCCCTTCCTGGATGGTTTTTAAAAACTACGCTGGTTGGCTGTAATCGCCCTTTTTGAAGGTAGTTTAAGGTATAGCGCTTATCTGTCTCATGTATTGCTTTTATGCGGCTCGTGATAAGCGCTTATCAAGGGGTGTCATAAGCGCTTATCAGGTACCCTCATAAGCCTTTGTCATGTACCCTCATAAGCGCTTGTCAGGTACCCTCATAAGCGCTTGTCACCTACCGGCACAAGCGCTTGTCCTTGGGAGCGATTAAAATAAGTAGTTAGGGGTGGAGGGAAAAACAAAGTGCATCAAATATCTAACATGGAAAAGTACAAATTTACAAAGTAGGCATGTGTCGTTTTTTGGTTTTTAGGGATTGTTATTTATTAGTTTTTTCCTGGATATTCGACTAAGCAATTTCAATCGATTGTAATCAATTGAAATAGATAAAGTAACCCGTCTTTATACGCAGGGTTGTTTGTTTTGGTTGGAGGAAGGAGGGATTATTATGGTATTTTTTTTGCAATCAAAGAAAATGGAAAAATATTATTATAAATTCATCTATTTAGTAGTTGAAATTCATTTTTTGGCATCAATATTGAAATAGAATTTGGCATACAAAAGGAGTAAGAATCCACTTCCAATGAGGCCTCAAAAGAATAAGTTTTAACTCCGGGATATCCGGCCGGTTGTCCATTTTATTTACCGCTTTAGTATTGATGCAGTGCATGTCGCCTTTCCTTCTTCGGGCTCACCGGGTATAGGGGTGCTTTAGAAGACCGGGTCATCGGAGTCATCCTTTCAAAAATGCCTAATTGGAGTCTTAGTTGGAGGAATACAGTATGCTACCACTTTCAATAGCTGAAGCACATTTTTAATCATTTGTTTAACCATTTAAAATTTAATGTCATGTCTATCTTATATAAAGTAATAGGTCGTACCCAGCCGGGAGTGGCTGGAGGAGGACAAATCAAGTACTACGCTGGTATCAAAAGAGAGCGTGAAGTATCACTCAGGGAAATGGTGAAGGAGATCGCCTCCCGAAGCACCGTGACTTCCGCCGATGCCATGGCAGTTATCGAGAATTTTCTCGAATTGATACCCAAGTTTCTGCGCAATGGTCGCTCGGTCAACCTGGGTCAGCTTGGGAACTTTCGGGTAAATATCAGTAGCAAAGGCTATGATACACCGGAGGAAGTGGGTAACTACAGCATCAAGCGCAACAAGATCAGCTTTTTGCCGAGCGCAGAGATGAGGGAGAATATGGGGGCCGTGAAGTATACGAAGTATATTGATACTACCACGCCTCTTTTGTTGAACGAACCTGATGAAGCATGAGAAGTATCCTAAGGTGTAAAAACCCAACCTAGAATCCCGCAGGCAGCTGCGGGATTTTTTTTTGCCCATTAACGAGGTCGCTCTTTGCGGAAGCACCGAGCGACCTCGTTAATGGTTGTCGAGCGCCTACAGTCAGGCGACGTGTGCTGATTGGGAGGCGTTGAATATTTTATATGCCGTACCTACGGCACTCGCACTGATTTGCTTAGCGACGATGGTGGTACCAACGTGTCGTCCCTAGGGGACTGCATGAAGACTGCGCTTCTCCCTCTCCCCACGGGAGAGGGACACAGGGTGAGGTAAAATTAAGCTCGGGCGTGATCGAGCCCCATCTGGAAACCATGAGATTGTGCTGATTAAACATTCCGTACCTACGGCACGGGTTGTTTTGCTTGCGTTGTTGTTGGGGTTATTGACATATTGTCCCTATGGGACATATCCGTTTGGTGGTGTGGCATGGGACTCACTGTGCAATGTCCAGCTGGTTGAGCTGCACTTCTCCCTCTCCCCATGGGAGAGGGACACAGGGTGAGGAAAAAACAGGATAGGATATACCACCGCCCGGCTCCAAACAACTTGCCATCAATCGTTTCCCCCCTTACAAGCAGTCACCAGGGCTAATCTGTAATTAAATACCTACCTATATTTATATATAGTGTACTTAAAACTGATTTAATGAATTAAATTAGTATAATTAGTAATGTAATAATATGTGCATATATTACATTTAATTCTAAATTAATATATTATTTGAATTCTTTATCGACTTAATAGTAGAGTGATATTAGATAGGAAATACATACTGTTTATTGCTTTGTTGTTGGTGGCTTCTGTTGCTTTTGCTCAGCAGTATACGAGCCCGACCTTACAAGGCGATACTCTCAACAACCAAACCATTACGGAGGATGAAGCCAAAGGCATATTAAAGGGGCTTTTCGACGTGCCCCGGCTTGCGCATTCACTGGCCCTGGGCCGTATTGCCAAAGATGAACGACTGATCGCCTACACCGACGGATTTATGGAGCGGATGCATATTGAGGTGCTTACCATTGGCTATATAGACAGCGAGGAGTTTTGGCCCAGAATCTTCCGTCAGCAGCGCCTTAGCAAAATCGACAAGACCGACAACGACAACCTTATAGCCGCTGAAATCATCTTTTTTCCGGTCTCTGACGAAGCCACGAGTGGCTACAACACTACCCTTGAGCTGACAGGTAAAATACCTCAGGTTTATGAGCTGCTCAGGATCAGCCAGACAACTGTCGACTCGATTGCTGCCGCTACCACCCAGGAGCAGTTAGGCAATAATACCTTTTCGACGCCCAACGATGCCCAGGTAGCAGTTATGAGTGCGTTGATCGCTGCGCTGGAGAAGGTGGAGGGGGAGTCGCAGACTTCCAAAGACCAAGAAGCAAGCGAAGAAGCCAAATCGAACAGATTGAAGTTAATACAGGTGATTGCGCTGGAGGGGCTGAACGAAATTAGGAGTAATATCGAGAATTGGACGGCCGCTCAAATTAGTGGTAACCACGAAATTGTTCTTTACGAGTATCTGGCTAACCGGAAGGGCAAGGTAGAAGAGTTGCTAAGTAATGTTGCGACACTCTCCAAGGAAATAGCCTTACTCATTCCAAGGATAGACGGTGATGTGCCTTCTGAACCCACTGCTTTTCGAACAGCAGCAAACCTTAGGCTGGGGGAGGCTTCTCCCCATTTGCTGAATTTGAGCGTAACATTAAGGGATGGGATAATTCGGGAGCTGTGTGTATTTGCGGTAGAGGGGGTGGAGGAGGATTTGCCACCTATAGTTGGCTTAACAACCAATCGTGCCTTAGTAGCAATAAATTCTGTAACAAATCCATTTAAACCAGATGATGGCCGAATGGAGATTGTTTATAGTCTCGCAGACACGACAGAGCTAGAATATTCCAAATTAGAGATATTTAAGCTTGTCGGTGAAGATACCTTGGAAGTTAATCGTTTTATGGAACTTGCTAGCGGCGAAGAAATCTCGTTTAGGGAAGCGTGGGATCAAGATGTTGAAGGTTGGTCGGGAAATGGAGCAAGCGGCGAAATGATATCTGAAGGTGCCTATTTTGTCAAACTTACAGCTTCAATTGATGAAAATTATGAAAATGGCTTCTATGACTATCAGCATTTTTTGTCTAACCCATCTAACGTATTGCCTATTGGGTTTTTTAACGAAAAAACCACAGAAGCTACTGCTGTAGCAACCAAGTATACTGGGAATGAAACAAGTGTAGCTTGTAATATTTGCGTCAGGGCAGCTTTATTTCTATTAAAAACTGATTCTGCCCTTTTTCCAACCACCGGAAGCGGATTTAACGACCCTGAAAACAACTACATATCGAGAGAAATTAAGGGTTATATTTCCGACCCTGGTCGGGCAAAGGAAATTAAAGTAGACTTGGATGCAATTACCACAAATGGCGACCTCAATGGGCGATTTAGTGAAATTAAAAGAGACACCGATGAAGGCCTTGAGGACTACTTGAAAAAGCTACAAGATAAGGCCGATATTGGCGGCATTATTATTGGTACTTATTTGAACAAGGAGGGAACAAGTGGACATGTGATGATGGTGACACCAGGGGGAGTTTTAACAATAGATGAAACTGTTTCAAAATGGGGTGCCTCATTTTCAAAAGAGGGAAGGGACATTACTAAAGTGCCTAGAGTTCTTGAATGCGGAACTGGAGCAAGGGAAAGCAATGCTCCATTGTGCAGAAATATAGATTACAATGGAGCAAGGATTAGATTGAAATGGTTTGAATATAAATTATGACAAAAAAGAAAGATTCATTTCAGTTTGTTGGATGCATTGTTGCATTTGCATGCCTTTTGTCCAACCAAGGACTTGCCCAAGTTCAGTCGATGATTTCAAAAAGTTCAGAGTCATTGAGGAAAATTGAAGCTAGCAGTACTCTAGATTTCTCGCAGATTTTTTATCCAATAGGAAAAAAGGATGGGCAGACTGTGTTTTTATACAGAAATCGAAAAGCAAGGAAGCGTACGTTATTCTCACTGATTGAGGGGACGAAAACAAGTTTGAAGGAGCTTGAGGGATTTGACAATTCTATGGCAAGTTTTACGGCAAATCAACATATCAGAGATTCGTTAATGGTTTATACAAAATATTATCTCGATGCGCCGGATGAATACGGTTACTCGAAACTCATGATTACGATTGGTAACGAAGACATCATGCTAGACAGCATTTACAATGCTGATAAAAAGATACATTCAAGTTTTTCTAGCGATGGTAACTATCTATTGATTAACACTTTAAATACGTTGTCAGATTTTTACAATCCTGAGCAAGACGATCGGATAGCGTTATACGACTTAAAAACAATTAGTGGAGCTAAAGTTCAAAAAAAATATATTCAGTGCGTTCATTGTTCGGACAGTTATTTGGTAGGAAATACATTTTTTTTCACGAAGGGGAGGAAGGATGGGTATGATGGGTTTACCAATAAGGATATTTACAGTGCCCCCTGGGGCAATTTGGGTGACTCGGTAAAAATTGCTAGCAATACTGATTTATTAGCGATTTCGCTCGATGGTAAGTATATTCTTGGTTCTCGTTTTTTCGACACCCAAAGTAACACTAATGTAATTATTGACGTCGAAAGTAAGACGTATCAATTATTGCTAGGTAGAGATTATCACAACTATAGAGGTTTTTATTCCAATACTGAAAATAAGTTTGGTTTTAGCATTGACGGTTATGTCGTGTATGTTGATTTCCCCACCCGCTTTCCGTTCAGTGCGCTAAAATGGAAGAATGAAGGAATACCAGATTGGACAGAAAAACAGTTTTGGAATCAATTCCAACATCAACCTCTTAAGTAGCTACTTAGAGTAGTAAATAGATTTTTTAAGAGTAAGGATTCGAGCTGCGTGAAAATTGAAAAAAAATCCTTATTGCTTTTTGGGGAAAACCATCATTGGTAGCTTCATTGCTGCACTGTTACATTTAGAAAATATATGATAAAACTTCTCTATCTATTCGGATTGCAAATCCTACGATAGTACTTACAACATTACCTCAGCCCATTGATTATTACGCTGGCCAAACCCTCCAAGGGTTCAAAAACCCCTTGGAGGGTTATCAAACTGCCAATCGAGTGATAGCCTACGGCCGCACCGGCGTGCCGTCGTGGGCCCTCAATTGCGTCCAGCCATTCAGCTGCTTTTCAGGAATGGGATACTTCGCGGCTAGCTTCTCATTGATGTCCACGCCGAGACCTGGGGCTTCGTTCACGTACATATAGCCATCTTTCATAAAAGGACTGCCCGGGAAGATCTCCCGCAAGGTGTCTGAGAAGTTCACGCTCTCCTGGATGCCGAAGTTCCATACGGCAAAGTCGATATGCGCGTTGGCGGCATGGCCTACTGGCGATACATCGCCGGGCCCGTGCCAGGCCGTTTTTACATTAAATGCTTCGCCCAATCTTGCCACTTTCATGGCGGGTGTGATGCCACCCACCTGAGAGATATGGATGCGGATAAAATCAAACAGGCGCTCGCTCATTGGGCCCACCCATTCGTGCGGGTTGTTGTAAAGCTCGCCCATGGCCAATGGCACGCTGCTTTGCTGGCGCAGTTGGCGGAAGTAGCCGATGTTCTCCGGCGAGAAGGGGTCTTCAATAAAGAAAGGGCGAAACTCCTCAAGCTTTTTGATCATGTTAATGGCGTCATTGGGTTGCAGGCGTTCGTGGATGTCGTGCAGCAGTTCCACCCTGTCCCCACATACTTCTCTTACTTTGGCAAACATCTCGGGCACGCTGGTCATATAACGATACGGATCCATGTAGTTGTCGTCGGGCATGCCAAAGCCTTTGGCCTTGAAGTCGGGTACTGCTGCTACGCCCGCCGCTCCATAGCCACCCATTTGGATGCGCACATACTTATAGCCGTCTTCCATGATCCTCGTTGCATCGTCGGCTACTGCATCCGGCGAATTGCCCGAAGCATGTGCATAGCAAGGAATAGCAAAGCGACATTTACCGCCCAGTAGCTGGTATACAGGCATATTGGCCCGTTTGCCTTTGATGTCCCAAAGCGCCTGGTCGAGGCCGCTGAGCGCATTGTTCAGCACCGGGCCATTGCGCCAGTAGGAGCTTACGTACGCTGTTTGCCACATGTCTTCAATATTGTCGACACTCTTGCCTTTACAGAAGTCGTTGAGGTAGTCGTTGATGGCTGAGATCACCGGCCGGGCCCTTTGCCGGAAGGTGGCACAGCCAAGGCCATAGAGGCCGGGTTCGCTGGTTTCTACTTTCACCACTATCAGCTCTATGCCATGTGGGCAGGTCGAAATGGCTTTTACATTGGTGATGGTGAGAGGAGGCAGGGCTTTGGTGGCTGCAGCATACATCCCGGCCACTGCCGGATTGGCACCGCCAAGGAAGGTTCCGGTGGCACCCAACCCTAAGCCTTTGATCACTTCTCGTCGTCCAATATTGGTTTTTTCAGGTTCGTTCTCCTTGTCGTTCATAATTGAAGGGATATGTGTTCAACGATGAATATAAGGATTTAGAAGAGAAGGTTCAGTGGCTTTTTGATAGAAGCCGCAATGCCAGTTAAAACGCTGGATGAAAGTAGTGCCTGACTTATTTTGATCTGATATTTTCCAGGAAGTCTTGCGAGATGAATTTTGAAGACAAAAAAGTGTTATTGAATTTAGCCATCAATTCGTCGCTCAGTTTGATGAAGTCCATGGCGGATTTATTGTCTGGGTTGACTCTGTTCATCGATTTGCCGATATCATTCGCCTCGCTCACTTTCACAGAGTTCGACACAGTTGACTCCAGAATCAAGTCTTCAAACTCGGCTATAGCTTCCGTGTACTTTTGACGGTGGTGAAGTAATGACTGCTTGTACATATTAAAAAATACACCCAGAATATTCAGTGGTTTTTTTCGCTCCACCGTGTAGAGAAAAGTGAGCAGTTTCTTGATCCCATCAATCGAAAACGAGTCGGCTAAAGCAGGGATCAGGATACTGTCTACATCCGTTAACATGGATTTTACTAAACCACCAAAATGAGTAGGCATGTCAAGTACCACAAGGTCGTAGTCCTTCCTGAGAATGTAACCAAGTTTTTGCACAATATTTGGCCCGAAGGAAATGAAGCGACTGTTGGCCTCCATTTCTGTCATCAGGTAATCACCAGGAATCAAATGCAAATAGGGAGTGATTTCTTCCGCTTCAATGCGTTCTGGTAAATTGTCGTGCAGTAAGTCTTTAATGTACCTGTAGATGGTTTTCGAGGAGTCCGCAGCACCCAATGAGTGGCTGAGGTTGCACTGAGGATCGCAATCGATGAGAAGCACTTTAAAGTTGCGAGACCACGCATAACCAAGGTTGAGTGCAGTAGTAGTTTTACCCACTCCACCTTTGAAGTTATAAATGGCAACGGTATTCCCCATAGCTTGGCTGATAGGTCAATATAAACAAAAAACACCAGCCTCTAAATAATTTAATTATTTCATGAAAAAATAATATTTATTTGAGGCTATTATTTTTAGGTGACCCGTCAATTTCTGTCTCAGTACGTTTTTGTCATGTCGGAGGGAATCACAATGATAAAATCTGCTAACCCCAGATTGGCTGTGTCTAACACTTCGATGTTTTCTTGCAGCAAGCAATGTATAGTGGCCGTGCTGGCCTTCTTGCTATATTTATTTAGGTACCAGAGAATCCCCTCTCCATTCTTCGAGTGAAACGAACCATTGAAATGGATGACCTTTGCCGGCAAGGTTTGGCTGATAAACCAGGCCATGGTAGCATCTTTACTTGCTTGCGAACTGGCAAGGTTTTCAGCACCGCCTGGTCCTCCATGGCCCGCCATCGAAGCAATCATTTCCTGATAGCCAGGTAAATTCAAATCTACTTCGAAAGGGAGAGGGGCGATGGATGCTTTTCCTTCCTTAGCCAGGTCGTTGAGTGCTGAGATTCCCCTACGATATACCAGATTGGCATACCTTCTGGGGATATTGGAAGCAGTCACTTTCAATCCATTGCTTTTTGCAAATTCCACGATAGGCTTGTAGTCAGTTTTATAGTTGTCCCATATTTTAGCTTCCTTGAGCAAATGCCTTTCTTCAATAAGCCCACTTAAATATTCGTTTAGCACCAGTTGATCATCTGCCTCAAACATTTCCATCGCCACAGCCAATTGACTTCCATGCTCTTTGAAAAGGTCTTTTGTGACTTGTAGCTCCAACCAGTGGTTGATGGAGTTATCATGTAATTCACCGAAAAACACCACATCGGCTTTCGCTACACCATTGATCATTTTGGCGTAGGTGGTAGGCTTTCCTTTGCCGGTAAAGATTTGATAGGGTATCGCCTCTTGCGCTATTGTGGCGGTAGAGAGTAGCAATAGGGTAAAGAAGGTTAAGATTTTCATAGGTTGGTGTTTTTTTGAGGGAGACATCGTGACTGTATTTACAACTCCTCCGGGTTAAGCAGGCAGGCATATTGAAAATTCCTGTTTAATAACAGAAAAAACAATGGTGCAATCGTAAGAGGTTTTTTTAAGCAATAGGAGGTAGCAAGTTCAGCGAAAGTTGTCAAAAGCCTCTCCTGGCTTCCTGCCTAATCGACTATTCGCTGATCTCTTGGTACTTATTTTTCATCCGCATCGTCATAATCTTTTACTATTTGCCGGTCGAGCAGGAAGGTGCCTCCTGGAAGAAGCGAAGCCAAAAAAGCTCTGAAAATCATGAGAAAATCCCATTTGAGCACCGGTGCGGCCAGCAGTAATGCAGGAATATAGGCAATAAATAATACACCATGGGCCATGCCTACATACCTGACTGCCAATGGCTGGCCCATCCAGTACTTGAGCGGCATTGCAATAAGCAGCAGAATAAGAAAGGAAATTCCTTCTGCAAGTGCTGTATACCGAAATAGTGTGACCTTGGTATTCATAGGAGGATGGAAGCAATTGTGTGGTAAGATGCTATTAGTTGGCTTGTTTTTTTACCATGGTGCGCATGAGCTTGTTGGCAAAAATGAAGTCTTGCAATTCCGGAACATCGGCCTCCGCAATGCTTTCGCTGGAGCCTTCCCACTTCTTTTGACCCTGGTGCATGAACATGATGTAGTCGCCGATTTCCATCACAGAATTCATGTCGTGGGTAACTACAATGGTAGTAATGTCCAATTCATAAGTGATTTCCTGAATCAGGTTGTCAATTTTAATGGAGGTTTGAGGATCGAGGCCCGAGTTGGGTTCGTCGCAAAACAGGTACTTCGAATTATTGACAATGGCGCGGGCAATACCTACCCGTTTTTTCATACCACCACTGACTTCAGATGGCATTTTTTTGTTGACACCGGCAAGCCCCACTCGTTCAAGACAAAAGTTGACCCGGTCAATCTTTTCTGATGGAGACATTTTGGTCAGTACATTGAGCGGGAACATCACATTGGCTTCCACATTCATGGAGTCAAACAGTGCACCACCCTGAAAGAGCATACCTATTTCTCTGCGTATGTCGGTCCTTAGGCTTTTGTCGGCGTGGGTGAAATCACGCTCATCATAATACACGGTACCCTCATCTGGCTTGATCAGGCCCACAATATTTTTGAGGAGTACGCTTTTGCCTGTTCCACTTGCACCAATGATCAGATTGGTTTTTCCTTTTTCGAATTTCCCCGAAATGCCATGCAGTACGGCCTTGCCGTCAAATGATTTCTTGATATTTTCAATCTCTATCATAGGATCAGATAAGGAGTTGGGCTAGTACATAGTCGGCAACCAGAATAGCAATACAGCTATTGTTAACGGCGCTGGTGCTTGATTTGCCTACTTCCAGGGCACCTCCTGTGGTATAGTAGCCTTTGTAGGCTGAAATCGAAGCCACAAGAAAGCCGAAAGCGATCGCTTTAATCAAAGCAAAAAACACATTGAATTGAACGAACTCATAACGGATGCCATATATGTATTCGGTGCCCGTAAGTACACCCGTGGTAACAGAGATCAGGTAACCGCCTAAAATGGTTAGGCTGCCGGAGAATATCACCAGCATAGGGTAGGTGAGTACCGACGCAATGATTTTGGGTAGCACTAGATAGGAAGTGGCATTGATGCCCATCACTTCCAGCGCATCAATTTGCTCAGTGATGCGCATGGTGCCCAGCTCACCAGCAATATTAGAGCCTACCTTTCCTGCAAACACAATGGCCATGATGGTAGGGGCCAATTCCAGGAGTGTCATGTCACGCACCACCATTGATACAATGTAAAGAGGCACCAAAGGACTTACCAGGTTATAGGCAGTTTGCAAAGTAGTTACCGCCCCCATAAAAGTGGCAATAATGGCAAACAAAGGAAGCGAATTGAAGCCTATTAGAATCGACTCATCTATCACTCTTCTGGCATAGGTCTTGAAAGACTCCATACGAGTGAATTGTTGGCCGAAGAAAATCATGAACTTGCCTAAGCTTTCCATTTTCTCAATTTTGTTCCAAGAAAAAACATCCCTGCCGTTAAAGAAAGTTTCGGAGTGGAAAAAAGAATATTAAACGAACTTTCTTCTCAATCGACTGCTTGAAGGATCAATAATTCATAATTTAACCTTTGTTTTGAAGATGAGTATCGAAAAAAGACAACAATGAATAAACTGATTGTAGTTTCAGGAGGAACCAAGGGAATAGGTAGAGCCATCATAGAGGAGTTTGTTCGGCACAACTTCGATGTGGCTACCTGCGCAAGATCAGAAGAGGACCTGGCGCAATTGAAGAAAGAAATCAAAAAGATGTCGCCGAAGGCTGCTATCCATACCTTTAAAGCCGATTTAAGCAAGCGGGAGCAGGTCGATGCGTTTGCGAGCTTTGTTCATGACCTTGGCAGGCAAGTTGATGTGCTGGTTAACAATACGGGTATTTTTATTCCAGGCACAGTACACGAGGAGGCTGAAGGGGCATTGGAAACGATGATCAATACGAACCTCTATAGCGCATATCATCTTTCCAGGGCAATCATTCCGAAAATGAAGGAAGCCAAGTCGGGCCATGTCTTCAATATTTGTTCAATAGCCAGCATTGTTGCGTATGCCAATGGAGGAAGCTATGCGATCAGCAAGTTTGCCATGTACGGAATGAGCAAAGTGCTTAGGGAAGAGATGAAACCACATGGCGTCAGAGTGACTGCCGTGCTGCCAGGGGCCACACTTACTGCCAGCTGGGAGAGTGTCGACCTGCCAGAGGAAAGGTTTATTTCGGTTGAGGATGTATCGACCATGGCCTGGGCGGCGTATAGCCTTTCACCACGTTCTGTTGTGGAGGATATTATTATCAGGCCTCAGCTTGGAGATATTTAGCCCTTGGCTTCCTGCAGGAGGGGAGTACTTCAACCTCATCGGCGTCTGATAGATCCATCGCTAAGCAGGTGTCGGGACGGCAAATAGCCATCAAGCAAATGCCGTCAGACACCGGTTGGTT
>CAYGOF010000008.1:0-89073 GCA_964351395.1 uncultured Roseivirgaceae bacterium | reverse complement strand
TGTCGGGACGGCAAATAGCCATCAAGCAAATGCCGTCAGACACCGGTTGGTTTTTGATCTACCGTATCGATGGCTGCTCTTTCCTTCGGCGTCTGACAGGCCAGCGCTAAGGCCAGCGCTGCTGTGCCGACGCCTGCTTCACAGCCCCGGCGTCTGACGGCCCAACACTAAGGCCCCGCAGCCATGCCGACGCCTGCTTCGCCTCTCTGGCATCTGATGGCTCCAAGGCTAATTAGCTGTAGGTGTCGGGACGGCAAATAGCCATCAAGCAAATGCCGTCAGACACCGGTTGGTTTTTCGGTCTACTGTTTCCACGCACCTTGCTCACATCCACGGCGTCTGACGGCCCAACACTAAGGCCCCGCAGCCATGCCGACGCCTGCTTCGCCTCTCTGGCATCTGATGGCTCCAAGGCTAATTAGCTGTAGGTGTCGGGACGGCGAATCGCCATCAAGTAAATGCCGTCAGATACCAGTTGGTTTTCGATTTATCATTCGACGCCTGCTCTTTGCTTCGGCGTCTGACAGGCCAACACTAAGGCTAGCGCTGCTGTGCTGACGCCTGCTTCACAGCCCCGGCGTCTGAGGGTTCTAACGCAAGAGTCGAACGCTACCGTGCCAACGCCTGCTGACGATTCCTGAGCTAAAGCCAATGCTACAGTACTAAGCCAGTAGTTACCTTCAAATCTCAAATCCTCAAATCTCAACTCTTCAATTCCTCTTCCCTAAACACTTAAACACTTTATTAGTTACCTTTGTAGCAAAAAATCAGACGACTCATTTATGCATATTGCGGACGCAGCCATTCTGTCAAAAATCAAGTTCTGTAATAGCCTTACCTCTTACTCAAGAAGGGAAACTATCGAGGTAAAAATCGGCGACACGCCCATGGGGGCTCATCATCCTATCAGGATCCAGTCAATGACGACCATCGACACCATGGATACGATAGGTTCAGTGGAGCAGTCGATCCGTATGATCGAAGCTGGCTGTGAATATGTGCGCATTACCGCGCCTAGCATGAAGGAAGCCCAGAACCTGGAAGCTATTAGAAAAGAGCTGAAAAAAAGGGGCTACAATACACCATTAGTGGCCGACATCCACTTTACCCCTAATGCTGCAGAGCTGGCTGCCCGAATTGTTGAAAAGGTGAGGGTAAACCCTGGCAACTATGCCGATAAAAAGAAGTTCGAAGTAATCGAGTACACAGATGCTGCTTATCAGCAAGAGCTGGATAGGATCAGGGAGAAGTTTATTCCTCTGGTAAAGATTTGCAAGGAATACGGCACAGCCATGCGTATAGGCACGAACCATGGCTCTTTGTCGGACCGCATCATGAGCCGCTATGGCGACACGCCTCTTGGCATGGTAGAGTCGGCCCTGGAGTTTCTTCGCATTGCCGAGGAGCTCAACTACTACAATATTGTGCTTTCTATGAAGTCGAGCAATACACAGGTGATGGTACAGGCCTATCGTTTGCTTGTAAAAATGCTTGAGGAAGGAGGATTCAAACCTTATCCACTTCATCTGGGTGTAACAGAAGCAGGTGAGGCTGAAGATGGACGGATCAAATCGGCAGTAGGTATTGGAACACTGTTGGAAGACGGCCTGGGCGATACAGTTAGAGTATCGTTGACCGAAGAACCCGAATTGGAATTGCCTGTTGCCAGTGCGTTGGTCAAAAGGTACGAGCAAAGAGCAGGTCATGCAAGCATCGCAGCCATCGACAATCCCCCTTATTCCCCATTTGAATATACGAAGAGGAGATCGATCGAAGTGTCGAATATCGGTGGAGACAACGTGCCGAGGGTAATAACCGATATCAGCCAGTTGCAGAACCCTGGCTACCCGGACCTGAAGGTAGCAGGCCACTTTTATTTGCCAGAGCCAGATAAGTGGCGAATGAACGATTATGGAACTGACTATGTCTATTCTGGGAGCACGCCAGTGTCTTTCATGTTGCCTAATGGTTTGAGAGAAATCATCGACTATTCAGCCTGGATTGGCCATAATGACCGCAAGAATACTTATCCAATGCTCTCAATGGATGGGCTGGAATCTGCAGCGCTTCACCCTGACCTTAACTTTGTAGAGGTTGCAGACACACAAGTAAATGACGTCAATTGGACGCTGCTGGCCGGGCATACCAAAGTAGTTTTGGTAATAAAGACCAACAATGCGCATGCTTACCCTGCTTTGCGCCGATTGTTCTTTTCCCTTGAAGAATTAGCCATTAAGTTGCCGGTGATCATTAGAAGAGATTTTGAGCCAATATCAGATGATAAGCTCATGTTATTTGCTTCGACTGATGTGGGAGGACTGTTGATCGACGGATATGGCGACGGCGTGATGCTAGGCTGGGAAAAACAGGAACTGAAAGACAAAGAGCTTGTGAAGGCACAAATCAAGCTTTATAATGATACATCATTTGGCATCTTGCAG
The DNA here is from genome assembly GCA_964351395.1 of uncultured Roseivirgaceae bacterium. Lineage (GTDB taxonomy): Bacteria > Bacteroidota > Bacteroidia > Cytophagales > Cyclobacteriaceae > Imperialibacter. The sequence continues at coordinate 86,632 of CAYGOF010000008.1, read as the reverse complement.
GCGGCTCGCACCCGTATGTCAAAAACAGAATACATCTCGTGCCCTTCCTGCGGCAGGACCCTGTTTGACTTACAGGAAACGACAGCCATGATTCGCAAGCGAACCGACCACCTGAAAGGGGTAAAGATCGGAATCATGGGCTGTATTGTAAATGGCCCGGGAGAAATGGCAGATGCTGACTATGGCTACGTGGGTTCTGGAAAAGGAAAAATCACACTCTACAAAGGAAAAGAGGTAGTGAAACGGTCGGTGGCTTCGGCAAAAGCAGTAGATGAATTAATTGAAATTATCAGAGAGGACGGCAAATGGACCGAGCCTGAACACGTTGATGCATAAGCAGTATGGCAAATTCACAAGAAAACGAGAAAAAAACTGAGCATGGCTATTTCGACTTCAGCGAAGTTCTCAAATACTATTTTAGAAAAAAAGACCCCAACAATAAGCCCAATTTTAACTTGAGGATGATGCATGGGATCAACAAAATTTCTATTCTTTTGTTCCTGATGGCACTTATTGTTTGGACAATTCGTCGCCTGATGTAATGAACATCGAAGCGTATAGAGAATATTGCATTAGCAAACCAGGAGTGACCGAAGGTTTTCCTTTCGATAACAATACGCTTGTGTTTAAAGTGATGGGTAAAATGTTTGCCCTGGCCGACGTTGAGTTATTTCAAAGTGTGAACCTCAAATGTGATCCAGAACGAGCCATTCAACTCAGAGAGAGTTACCCGGCCATAGTGCCAGGTTATCACATGAATAAGCAACATTGGAATACTGTGGCCATGGACGGAACGGTAGGAGACAAGTTGATATTGGAACTTATCGACCATTCTTACGAGCTGATAGTTGATAGCCTTCCCAGGAAATTAAAAGACGAACTTGCCAAGCTACGCTAATATGAAATATTCCTTTGCAACCTTTGTTATTGCGTTCACTATCATGGCCACATCCTGCTCGGGCGATGGAAAAACAACCACTGAAACGATGGAACAACAAACTCAGGCTTTGAGATTTTTAGCGCTCGGCGATTCCTATACAATCGGAGAGAGCGTTGCTGAAAGTGAACGCTGGCCAGTGCAATTGGCTGAGCAACTGAATCAGTCAGGTATTCAGGTAGCTGCTCCCGAAATAATTGCCACTACCGGTTGGACGACAGACGAGCTTCAGGATGGAATAGAAAAAGCTGCTCCTCAAGGCCCTTATGAGCTTGTTTCGCTATTGATAGGTGTGAATAACCAATACCGCGGTCGATCTCTTGACGAGTACAAGATTCAGTTTGAAGGACTTCTCAACCAAGCCATTAATTTTGCAGGCAATAATCCGAAACGAGTTTTTGTGGTGTCGATCCCCGACTATGGTGTAACGCCATTTGCGGCTGACAGGAATCCAGAAAAAATAAGCTTGGAAATTGATGCCTTCAATGCTGCCGCTGAAGCCATTTCAAAACGGCTTGGTGTGACTTTTGTTGATATCACACCAGGATCGAGGGAAGCTGCCAATGATCCGGCGCTGGTAGCTGGAGATGGTTTACACCCTTCAGGAAAGATGTATACGCAGTGGGTGTCATCTATTTTGCCGGTAGTAAAAACGCTGGTGAAATAAAGAACCTTTTCGCAGCTCCAATAAAATTTTTATATTTGACGTTTAGTAGAAAACTAGATATCGCCGGCTTACCTTTTATAATACAATTTTCAAGCTAACAGCTATCAACCTAACGGCAATTAATGAGATACCGCTCAGGCGTTCATTTTTTAATCATATTATTTTTAGTTGCCGGACTTATCTCCTGTAAGAGCAATCTGATTTGCCCTGCTTTTCAGAGTACGTTTATTCTTAATGATTCTTTGAGGATGTTGGCTTTTTCGCCTTTCGGGCCTGATTCAATGCCTAAATATGGTTCCTGGGTGAAAAAAAATAAGAATGGCATCATTACCCGTGACCCTTATCTGGTCAAGAACTATAGTTTGAAAACCGTTAAAATGGAGAATCAGTTTGTGCCGATTGAGGCGGACTCCATTGGGTTTGATGATGAGCTTTATCAGGACGAAATGGCCGCTATGGATTCCTTGGCTCCGGTCACGGTTGACTCCTTGGCTTCCAGTCCATCTGATTCGTCTGCTTTGGATAAACCAGCCACCGCGCCTCCTGCTAAGCCAAAAGGTAAAAAATATATCAGAAATTACGATCCGAAGGATAATTACAACGAAGAACAAATCTTCTACAATAAGTTGTTCGGGGAAGTGTTTGTCGCGCCCAAGGAGGTGCCTGCTCCAGTAGATTCACTGCAAAATAATGGCGAAGGGGCTGTACAATTAGATTCATTGGGCAACGAAACCGCACCTGAAAAGAAAGGCCTTTTTAAGCGAAGAAACAAACAACCGAAGCTCGACGAGCAGACGGAACTTGAGGACGAGACTTTGCCTGTGAATGAAGCTGATACTACAGGAACAGGATTCTAAATTCATCAAACTCTTTTTTTAGTTTTATTGTTCTTCTTATCAGGTGAAGTAATTCTCCTTTATTCAATCCATTTTTATTAATTAAACCAAATATGGCAACACTTAGACTAGGCGATATTGCGCCGGACTTTACAGCAGAAACAACTGAAGGAACAATTAATTTTCATGAATGGCTTGGCAATGGCTGGGGTGTTCTTTTTTCTCACCCTGCAGACTTCACTCCTGTGTGTACCACAGAGTTGGGTGCTACTGCTAAGTTAAAGGGAGAATTTGAGAAGAGGAATGTTAAAGTGGTAGCACTTAGCGTCGATCCACTTGATAGTCACAATACCTGGATCAAGGACATCAACGAGACACAAAATACGGTAGTGAATTTCCCGATTATTGCCGATGGTGATAAGAAAGTGGCAGAGCTTTATGATATGATCCATCCAAATGCCAACGAAAAGTTAACCGTACGTTCCGTGTTTGTGATTGGACCTGATAAAAAAGTCAAGTTGATGATTACCTACCCTGCTTCTACAGGAAGGAATTTTCACGAGCTGCTCAGGGTAATTGATAGCCTGCAGTTGACAGCTAATTATTCAGTGGCTACACCTGCTAACTGGGAAAACGGTCAGGAAGTAGTGATTGCGCCGGCCATTTCAGATGAAGATGCTGATAAGAAGTTTCCTAAAGGATATAACAAAGTGAAGCCTTACCTGCGACTTACGCCACAGCCAAATTTGTAAGCGCTAATAGTGAATTGATATCTTGGAAGGTCACCGGAATATTTTTTCGGTGACCTTTTCATTTTTCCTATGAGCCACTACTCCGGCTATATCACCACCTGATTAATATTTCAAACTTTCCTACCTTGCAGGCGTTTATGTTGCATGTTAAAACGCCCATCTATGACATTGAATAGGAGATCTTTTTCCCACTCGTTATTTGCCTTCTTTTTCGCCTGTTTAGTATCACTTCCCTCACTCGCCCAAAAGCCTCCGCGGTACAATGCTGCGGACATAGAACAAATGCTTAAAAAGCTCAATGTTCTAGGCTCGGTGATGTACATAGCTGCGCATCCTGATGATGAGAATACCCAAATGATAGCCTATATGGCCAATGAACGCCTTTACCAAACAGCCTACATGGCTTGTACAAGGGGAGATGGCGGACAAAACCTGATAGGCCCTGAAATTAGGGAATTACTCGGCTTGATTCGCACGCAGGAATTGCTGGCAGCACGAAGAACCGATGGAGGGCAGCAGTTTTTCTCCCGAGCGAATGATTTTGGTTATTCTAAAGGACCGGAGGAAACGCTAAAGATTTGGGACAAAGAGAAGGTATTGTCGGACATGGTATGGAATATCAGGAAATTCAGACCCGATGTGTTGATTACCAGGTTTCCACCCGATGGACAAAGCCACGGACATCATACAGCTTCGGCAATTTTAGCGGTAGAGGCTTTTATTGCAGCCGCTGATGCGAAGCGTTTTCCTGAACAATTAAAGTATGTGGATACCTGGAAGCCCAAAAGGATTTTTTGGAATACGTCGAGGTGGTTTTATAGTAACCCGGGAGAATACGACACCAAAAGTTGGATTGGCGTAAATGTTGGTGCTTATAATACAGTAACAGGCAAATCGTATACTGAATTGTCTTCAGAGAGTAGAAGCATGCACAAGAGCCAGGGTTTTGGTTCTACTGGTTCAAGGGGAACGGAAATGGATTACCTTTCGCTCCTGGCTGGCGAGCCTGCCAAGGAAGATTTGATGGACGGAATTGAAACTACCTGGCGCAGGGTAAAAGAAGGAGAAAAGGTGGGGTTTCACACTGAGAATGCCTTCATCAATTATGACCCGGAGAATCCAACGCTCATTCTTCCTGATCTGATGCAGGCCTATCAGGCCCTTGCCAGCGTCAGCAATTTGTATTGGAGAGAGACAAAACAGGAGGAGATCAAAACGATCATCAAAGCCATTACAGGCTTGTTCATCGAGGCAAAGGCCAGCGAATACGCTGTAACACCTGGCGACTCTGTGAAGGTTAATTTTGAAGTAATTAATCGTTCTCCGTCTAATTTGATCTTCAAACGTGTGGTGATTAATGCATTCAATGACCAATTTGGGTTGGATCAGCCGCTAGAGAACAATCAGAAATTTCAATTGGAGAAAACCTACAAGATACCAGCTTCAATGGCCTACTCGCAGCCTTATTGGCTGGAAAAGGAGGGAAGCCTGGGTATGTATAATGTTGAGAATCAATTGCTAAGAGGACTTCCTGAAAACCCTCCATCAGTTGTTGTCAATTTTGTGATTGCCGTAAGCGGCTTGGAATTGGATTTTGAAATGCCAATGATCTACAAACGAAATGATCGGGTCGACGGTGAAGTCTACCGACCCTTCGTTATTACCCCACCAGTATTTGCCGGGATCAACGAGAAAGTGTATGTTTTTGGCGATAGCCAACCTCGTACGGTTCAGGTAACTGTCAAGTCGGGGACGAAAAATGTAGAGGGTAATGTGGCTTTGAGTCTGCCTAAAGGCTGGGAGGCTGAACCTGCCTCGCAGCCATTTAACATGACGATGAAAGGAGCAAGTCAGGTGTTTGAATTTACGGTGACACCTCCCAAAAAGCAGGCAGAGGGAAGTGTTACTGCTATGGTTACAGTAGGAGGTAAAACCTACAGTCAGAACCTTCAGGAGATCAATTATGCACATATACCCGTGCAAACGCTCTTCCCTGAGGCCAAAGCGCAAGTAGTAAGGATTGACCTGGAGAAGAGGGGGCAACTTGTCGGATACCTGATGGGTGCTGGCGACGAAATACCTGCCAGCCTTCGGCAAATTGGCTATACCGTGGAGGAGCTGTCGGAAGATGACCTGGCCACTGTAAACCTGAGCAGATACGACGCCGTGATACTTGGGGTGAGGGCATTTAATACCATGGAGAAACTCAAGTATGAAAATGAGAAGCTCTTTAGCTATGCAGAGCAGGGAGGCACTGTGATCGTACAATACATTACTTCTGGAGGTATGGTGACCGACAAAGTTGCTCCATACCCAATAAAAATAGGCCGGGACAGGGTAACTGTGGAGGAAGCGCCGATTGAATTTGTAGATGCAAAGAGCCCGGTACTTACTACACCAAATAAAATTACCGATGAGGACTTTGAGGGCTGGGTGCAGGAAAGAGGTTTGTATTTTGCTTCCGAGTGGGACGAACATTTTAAGCCTGTACTGAGTAGTCATGACCCAGGTGAGAAACCTCTTGAAGGGGGCTTGTTGGTGGCACAGTATGGTAAAGGATACTATGTATACACGGGCTATTCGTGGTTCCGGGAGTTGCCAGCTGGCGTACCTGGTGCTTACAGGTTGTTTACAAATTTGATTTCTCTAGGTAAAGACAAATAATAACTATTGTGACGAAAAAAGAAGAGCTCAGAGAGGATGAGATGGATAAGGCGCCATTTTTTGGTTCATGGAAAGCCATCTACTTGTTCGTATTGACATTTTTTGCTGTTTTGGTAGGCTTGTTTTACTGGTTCACAGTTTCCTATCAATCTTAATCTTTACTTGACCGCATGAGCAACATTGACCTGATTGTATTACTTGGTACCCTGGCATTTATCGTGGGATACGGTACCCTTAAGTACAAGAGCCATAGCAATATAGATGGCTACCTGCTGGGTGACAAGAGCTTTAAATGGGGCACAATTGGTTTGTCTGTTATGGCGACCCAGGCATCTGCCATTACATTTATTTCCACGCCCGGACAAGCCTACGAAAGCGGCATGGGTTTCGTGCAAAACTACTTTGGCTTGCCCCTTGCGCTTATTATCGTTTCCGCAGTTTTTATACCAATCTATTATAAACTTAAAGTTTTCACGGCGTACGAATACCTTGAGAGCAGGTTTGACCTTAAAACGAGGCTGCTTGGTGCTTTCTTGTTCCTGTTACAGCGGGGACTAGCAGCAGGTATTACCATCTATGCGCCAGCTATTATCATATCAACGGTCTTGCACTGGGACCTTTCCTACACGATTATGCTGGTAGGTGGGCTTGTCATCATCTACACGGTGAGTGGTGGAAGTAAAGCTGTTAGCGTTACGCAAAAGCAGCAAATGGGCGTGATCATGATTGGTATGTTTGTCGCCTTTGGTATCCTTATTTATCTCATCACTAAGCAGGTTAGTTTTGGTGATGCCCTGAGTTTAGCAGGAAATTTAGGCAAACTGGAGGTCGTGAACTTCTCAACTGATGGTAGTGTGCGGTACACTATTTGGAATGGATTGTTTGCTGGCTTGCTTTTACAAATGTCTTATTTTGGCACTGACCAATCGCAGGTATCAAGGTACTTATCAGGCAAAAACGTGGCGGAGAGCAGAATGGGGTTAATGTTCAATGCCATTCTGAAGATACCGATGCAGTTCTTCATTCTCTTTGTGGGTGTAATGGTTTTCGTTTTTTACCAGTTTAATCTACCTCCTGTTCACTTTAAGGTGTCGAATGTCGAGATGATTGAGGGCTCCGACAGGGCTGATGAATACCTGGCTTTAGAAGCCAAACACAGAAAGATCTTTGATGACAAGAGGGAGGCGCTTGCCGAACTCCAGGCCGCCCGGGTTGCAGGAGATGAAAGCATGGTCGAAGAAAATGAGTCTTTGGTACGCAAGTATCAGGCTGAAACTGAACAGACCCGTCAGGAGGTGAAGGAACTGCTTAGTTCGGTGGATCCGGCCACCGAAACCAAGGACTCAGATTATATCTTTCTGTCGTTCATACTCGATTATTTGCCCGTGGGCGTTATTGGCTTACTGCTGGCAGTTATTTTTTCTGCGGCTATGTCGTCCACAGCCTCCGAGCTCAATGCCCTGGCTTCAACGACAACTGTTGACTTCTATATGAGGTTGGTTAAAAGGGATGGTGCTGAAAAGCACTTTGTTCATATGTCTAAGTTCTTTACGGCTTTTTGGGGGGTAGTGGCCATTGGCTTCGCTCTTTTTGCCAATTTGGTCGAAAACCTGATTGAAGCAGTGAATATTTTGGGATCCATCTTTTATGGCAGCATCCTTGGTATATTTCTAGTCGCCTTTTTCATCAAATTCATTAGAGGGTCGGCCGTCTTTTGGGGAGCTGTAATTTCGCAAATTATCGTGATCGTATTGTTTAAAACGACGGATATCGCCTACCTGTGGTACAATCTTATAGGTTGTGGCGGTGTAATTATTTTTAGTCTTGTCCTTAATACGCTCAAAGGAAGCAAATAGGCTTTTTTGTTAACCAGTTAACACGCTAGTTTTCTTTTTTCGCTTCCGACACTGCACTTTTTCTTGTCTTCACATTGTCAATCACCCAACTGCCTACCTGCCTGCCTTGCGTAATTCCTTCAGCAATTGCCGGCATGTAATGGATACCGCCGTATAAGCGACTGATAGCTGCTTCTTCGCTAGCGCCAAAGAAAGACTCAAAACTCCTTGGCTCCAGGCCATATTCCATTTCTGTTGTGTCTTGATAACTAAACTTTTCACCATACAAGTCGGTAAGTACCGATGCAGCAGCATTAGAAATGACACTGTGACCACTTGTGTATTCTGGAAAAGGAGGTGTTTGTAAAAGAGGGGTCCAGTCTTCGTCTATAAACTGATTGATTACAGTTTCAGGCCTAATAAGGATGCTTCTCCATTTTTCATCCCAGCAAGCAATGAAGCCATCGAAAAGCCCAATGGTCACCATCGTATAAGCTTCAGTAGTTTGCATAAAGTCGGAATTAGCCTGTTTTGTGGCAATGGCTGTGATCCCCACCCAGTGCCCACCAGGTGTGATTTTTTTAGTAGCAAACATTGCGTGTCCTTTGTGATGAGATACGTAGGGGTTGCAATCCCAGAACTTAGCTATGTCCACCTGCTCTTCAGAAAGGTTATTGCCAGTTTCGTACACCTCCATCAATTCCTTATAAAACTGACTGGTTTTCTCCATGTTATACGGCGTTGGAGGCTTCGGTACGAACTGATCGCAAGAATCAAGAACAAGGGTTCTTATCTTCATCCAATGAGGTTCTATACCTTCCATATAGTCGGGTGGTGTCGGTTTCCAATAATCTGGGTCATCCATCACGGTGTATTTAGGAAAGGACCTGGATTGCTTGTAATTGTCTTTATCCACCCAATCCATGATGTGCTTGGCCATGACCTCACCATATTCGATAGAATTATCGAAAACATCTGATGGAATATCTGTTTCCTGGATTTTGGCATAAAGCTTTGTTGTGAATACCTCCATTTTATCTTCAGAGAAGATAAGGGCTTTTCCAACGGTAAGGAAAGCGTGAATAGATGACAAATGGAGGTCTAGTTCTTTGCTTGGGTCGGGCTTTGGCGCCTCCGTCAGACCATTGAGTTGCCCAGCCAGCGTCTGATATTCGGGATACTGGTTGACAAGTACTTCATAGGCTGCTATGTTGGGGTATACATAGATTCGACTCGCCACTGGGGGGGAGAAGATGTCATGGACAATTATGTCGGTTAACTTCTTAACTGAGGCATGGTAGATTTGCGGGTCTTTCAATACTTCTTTGTATTCTCCTTTTGAGGAGTTACATGCATTAAGCGTTAGACCTACAATAGCAGCGGCGCATGTTCCGAGTAAAAATCTTTTCAACATCACTTTATCCTTTATTTTCCTAATCACAAAACTAGAAAATATTATCGACTGATTCATTCAACATGTAAAGCAAGGGCTCATCGTTGTTTCTTACAATGACAAATAGCAGTTTTCCACCGAATCGGAGAGATTTAATGTCTTTTACTTCACCAACGGCCTTGAAGCCGCTTTGTTGCGCCGAAAGACGCTTGAAGTTGCCTTTTCCGTCTCCAAGTAGCACCATTCCCTCGGTAGCATCGTAGGTGCCAAAGTAAGGCGAATAGCCAAAGTTGTTGCCTCCAAGGAGTAGGTCAGTTCGACCGTCTTTGTTCACGTCGGCAGTTTCAATTGCCGTAATGGGAGCGAATTGTGCGTTGGCAGGTAAGGCGTGCATTCGAAAATCCTGGTTGGAGAGGTTTTCGACCCATACCGTCTGTGATGTAGTTACCTGAAGGTGAACGGCATTTTCTATGGCAGTTTCTCCAAATATTTCTTCCACCGTTTGTCCAGCAAAATCGGCATGCTTGACAAACTTCTTCTTCAAGGAAGGAATTTGCTTGATTAATTCATCTTTGGTGTTGACCGTAAATGTACCGCCTGCAGTGGAGTAGCAGAGTATAGGATCAAGCGAACCATTCTCATCAAAGTCGCTTACATAGAGGTGCGCTGGGAATTTCAAGCTTGGCTGGTGACGGGTATTTTGTCCTAAATTTCCAACAATCAAATCAAGGTCTCCATCCTGGTCAATGTCATCCAGCTTCAGAGAGTTCCACCAACCGCTGGAGTGGGAGAGTCCTTCGAAATATAGCCTCGAAAACAGCCCTCTATTATTGCCATAAACTGCTATCGGCATCCATTCACCGATCAAGATCAATTCAGGAAAAGAATCTCCATTGAGGTCAGCCCATTGCGCATCGGTAACCATGCCTACCTCGCTAAGAGCCGGAGCCGCCGTTGAGGTAATATCGGTGAATTTTCCGGTTCCGTCGTTAGCGAGTATATAGCTGAGTGGACTGATACCATATTGCCCTGGTACAACACGCCCACCAACGAAGAGGTCCATGTCTCCATCCTGGTCGATATCGGCAGCAGTAGCCACAGAACCGTGTTGGTAGCTGTCAGGTAGCCAACTGCTTCTATCTACGAAGCCTCCTTCGCCATCATTAATCAATAGCCTGTCTTTGAGCTTGCTGTTGGGGGGAGAAAACTCATTGCCGCCTGTTACGATGTAGAGATCGGGCAACCCGTCTTTGTTGGCATCAAAGAAGAGATTATTTGTTTCTTCCATCGATCGATTTTCGTATTGGCGAGGTAGGCTTTTTTTAGTAAATACGGTATCGCCGGAAGAAACAAACAGTGAGCCAAAGGAACCACTTGCATTTCCAATATAAAAATCATCAAATCCGTCCCCGTTGACGTCGGCAATGGAAATAGATGGACCTTCTTTTGATAGCAAATGCGGTATCAGGAATTCTCTATTGAAGTCATTGAAATTATTCTCCTTATGTGAAAAATTTAAAGCTAAACTATCCGCCAGCTCTATCAGCAAAGGACGATCAAGCGGTTTTCTATAGCGATAAAACAGTTTTGCTCCAGTTTCATCAACTTGAATAGTCGTATTGATCTCTACATCTGTCAGCAATTGAGTTTTACCACCTGACCAAATCACCCTTAGGGAGTCTATTTTTTTAGCATCGCCCAGACCAAAATGCACCCAGGGACTCACTGAAGACTGAAACCCTCTCGTTATGTAGTTCTCTTGATAATATGTGTTTTTGCCTACATACACGATCAGCTTTGCTCCAATGCCGAAGGGATTTTTCCCTTTACCAATGGCCATTACTTTCAAAAAGGCTGGCTTTACATTGCCAGGAGCATTCGAGGTATTGTTTTTGAATATTGAAGCCGGTTCGTTAATATTATTAACAACCAGGTCCAGATCGCCATCGTTGTCCAGGTCGGCATAGGCAGCTCCATTTGACAAACCAGGCCTCGTCATGCCCCACTTTTCGCTTACATCCGAAAAGGTAAGATCTCCATTGTTTTTGAATAGGTAGTTGGCAACAGCACCATCAGGCATTTCCTCTATCAATCGCAGATCGCTCAAATTTGGATTATTGGCCAGACCGTCTTTGACGTCTCTGTTAGATATGAAGTTGATATAATCCATATCGTTGGGCCTTCTCCTAATCCCATTTGAGATAAAAATATCTTTAAAACCGTCGTTGTCGAAGTCGGCCATAAGCGATGCCCAGCTCCAGTCGGTAGCATGCACACCCGCCAATTGACCAATTTCTGAATAGGAGGGAAGTCCATTACTTTGTACACCATTGTTTAGTTGCAGCGCATTTCTTGTAAACTGCCGACCATAGCCCGACTTTAGCTTCAAGGTGTAGATTTCATATGAATCGTCTCCCGCGGACCTTTTAACGATGTCTTCGTCTTCAGGTAGCATATCCAGCGAAATGATATCGATCAGGCCGTCGTTATTGTAGTCAGCTAGGTCGTTGCCCATAGAAAAACGACTGGTATGGCTAATGGTATTTTCGATGGATTCTGTGAAGGTAACCGCCCCCAGTGTGTCCATACCATTGCTGATGTATAAGTAGTCGTTCTCGTTGAAATCGTTTGACACGTAAATGTCTGGCCAGCCGTCTGCGTTCACATCTCCGACTCCTACACCAAGACCGTACCCTATATTACTCGAGTAGATACCTACTTCCTTGGTTATACTGGTAAACTTGCCGTTGTGGTTCTTGTACAATCGATCGCCGGCTTTTCCGTCATCGTAATTGCGAAGAGTAGCCCTTCCGTAACTTCGCTCAGTATGTACAGAATGGTTGAGAAGGTAGGCGTCAAGGTCTCCATCGAGGTCATAGTCAAAGAATGTAGCCTGAGTACTAAAGCCCTTAAAATCAAGCCCGTATACTGATGCCTTTTCAGAAAACGTTAAATCTCCGTTGTTGATGAAAAGCTGGTTGGCACCTTCAATGCCTTTATAATTTCCCAGGCGACATTGGTAGATGTCCAGGAAGCCGTCGCCATTGATGTCAACCATGGTAACTCCCGTTTTCCATGGCCCTGGTGCTGCCACACCAGCCTTGTCGGTAACATCTTCGAAAACCATGTTACCTTTATTGATATAAAGCCGATTGTCCTCCTGATTGCCCGAAAGATAGATGTCTAATAATCCGTCATTGTTGACATCACCCAAGGCGACGCCTCCTCCGTTGTAAAAATACAAATAGTCAATCAGGTTGAATTCTTCATCTTCGGTCAGGCTATTTGCGAAGTTCACTCCTGTTGCTTGAGGTGATAGTTCCTCAAACAGGCGTGTCCCAGACGAATCTTCGTTTTTGCAGCCAGTTGTGACTGCCAACAAACAAATGAATGTCAGCCTGGCGGCGCCTCGTATGAAAAGATGCAATAGCGGCATCATTTATTAATATCGATCGATTTTTGAGGGATAATTACCGACTCAGGGTGATACAAAAACATTTGAAGGGCATCGTCATTGTTGGCCACAAAGAGCATCTGCTCTTTTCCAACAGTAAGAAATGTCATTTCCCTGGCCTGTCCTTCGATGGAGAAACCAGATTTCTTTGCTTCAATAGGGGCAAAGCCACCGTTGCCATCTCCTTTAAGCAGCAGGCCATAGCTGGCGTCGTACCGGCCAACTTCCGGCTTGGTATCATACAGGTTGCCACCTACCAGAATGTCTGTAACGCCATCTTTGTCAAAATCGTTGGCAACAATTGCATAAACTGTCGAAAATTGTGCCTGCTGGGGTAGTTTGATGATTTCGAATGAAGTGCCCCGGTTGATGAGTGCCACAGACTCAAGAAGGTGTGCATCCAAACGACTCGCTTTGGAAAGTTCTTCAGGAGTGAAGATATCCTCCATTTTTTGTCCTTTGAAACTCTCGTACTTGAGGTATTTTTTCTTCAGGCCAGGTAGCTGCATGACCAGGTCGTGCTTCAGGGCCACCGGGTAGCTAAACGCTCCGTTGTACTGCGTAAGGATTTGTTCAAGCGATCCGTTTTGGTCGAAATCACTGATATAAAGGCTAATTGGTTTTTCTTTTGATGCTTTGAATCTTGAATTCAAACCATGGTTACCCACAATAAAATCAGGTAGACCGTCGCCATTTAGGTCGGTAGTTTCAATGGTATTCCACCAGCCTTGTGATTGACTAAGCCCCATGTCGCTGGAAACATTAGTAAATTTGCCAGCTTCGTTTTTGAACACGTTAATACCCATCCATTCTCCAACGACGAGAAGATCGGGGTCACCATCTGAGTCGATGTCTGCCCATGCTGCGTCAGTGATCATGCCAATATTGGATAGCCCGGGAGCCGCTTTTTCAGAAATATTGGTAAAATTACCATCACCATCATTTTCGAGCAGATAGCCGTTACCAGGCATACCATAGAAAAATGGCTTTGTCCTTATTCCAACAAACAGGTCAAGGTCTCCATCGCCATCAAAATCTGCCGACGAAACTGTAGAACTACTCTCAAATTTATTGGCAGGTAGAATCTGATTGGCTCGTTCAAACGTGCCAGCACGGTTCATGTAAAGTCTGTCTGCCAATGATGGCGAGCTTGATGTTACCTCACTTCCACCGCTAGCGACATATAAATCATTTTTTCCGTCGCCATCGGCATCAAAAATATGGCAGTCTACATCTTCTGCACTCTTTTCTTTTTCAAAAACATCCTCGTTTACACTAGCGAAAGTACCGTTGGCTTGCTGTATGAATAGCTTACCTGCCTGGTCACGTGCGCCTCCGATGAATACGTCGTCTCGTCCGTCACCGTTCAAATCGCCTTTGCACATGCAGGGGCCTTCTGTTGATAGCATATGGAAAATAAGTCTGTCACGGTCGAAATCGACAAACAGGTTTTCCTGATGTGTATAGACTATTTTTTTTGCAACGCTTGCAGGTTCTAGGGCTTCAAACATCTTTTGTTTAGCCATTGTTGGCTTCATCACTTCGTCTGGCTTAATGCCCTCCTCCTGGTGTAACGAGAGTGTCTGGTTGGCTTTCACATTCGTGAGGACCTGAATTGAGCCATCAGGCCACTCAACCAAAACGCTGTCAGCTTGTGCTACTGCGCCGATACCAACATTGGGCCGGAAGTCGACCGTAGACTGGAAGCCTCTGATAGGCATTTGCTCAATGTAAAACCTGTTTTCCCCGGCTACAACGGTAATTTTCGTGCCAGTAGCGAATGTATTATTTCCTTCGCCCTCTAGCTTGAATTTTAAGTATCCATTATCTGGGTTAAAATCCTCGTTTTGGTTTTCATATAGAAAAATGGGCATGTTGACGTTATTGACAACGAGGTCTAAATCTCCATCATTGTCTAAATCTCCATAAGCAGAGCCATTGGAAAAACTTGGCTGGCCAAGGCCTAGTTCTTCAGCTTTATTAGTGAATGAATAGTCTTTATTGTTAAGGAACCCGTAGTTAGGAACTGCTTGAGATGGAATTAATTCAACCAATTCTTTATAGTCAACTCCATCGTTCGAAATGATCCTTTGAATGGTGCTTTCCTCTGTTACAAACTTGAGGAAGTCCTGGTTAGTGAGATCCTGGAAGATGCCATTGGCCACAAAAATGTCTTTATAGCCATTGTTGTCAAAATCAAAAATTAGGGCACCCCAACTCCAGTCAGTGGCTGAAACATTGGCTAGCCGACCTATTTCACTAAACGTGTTGTCGCCGTTATTTAGCTGGAGCATGTTTCTGTTGAACTGATGCCAATAGCCGTTTTCAAGATTCAGCTGATATTTGTCCCAGTTTTCGAAAGTTGTAACGGTCTTGATGCGCTCCTCAGCCTCTGGAAGCATATCCGTTACGAAGATGTCTGAAAAGCCATCGTTGTTAATGTCGGCCAGGTCAGCACCCATTGAGGCGGCACTTATACTTCGCATTTCAGACTCCAGTACTTCTCTAAATGTGCCGTTTTCGTTGTTCAGATAAAGATAATCTCTTTCAAAGAAGTCGTTGGAAACATAAATATCTAACCAGCCATCTTTGTTAATATCACCGATCGTGACGCCAAGGCCAAAACCGATTACGCTTCCAAAAATGCCGGCGTCAACACTTACGTCTGTAAAGTGCCCTTCATCGTTTCGAAATAACTTGTCGCCACCGACATCATCGCGGACCGGACGTTCATTTTTCCGCAAATTGAAGCTTCCAATGGCCTGGTAAGAGTTGTTGAGAAGGTATAGATCAAGGTCTCCGTCTTTGTCGTAGTCGAAGAAAGCAGCGTGTGTGGAAAAGCCCTGATCCGCAATGCCAAACTCCTCGGCACTTTCTTTAAATACTGGTAGCCCTTCGGCATTGGTACCTTGATTGATGAAGAGTTCGTTCTGTTTGTTATCTCCCTTAATATCTCCGGAGTTGCATACGTAGATATCAATTAGACCATCGCCATTGATGTCAGCCATACTTACGCCGGTCGACCATGCCTTTGTGCCTGCTACGCCAGCAGTTTCAGTTATATCTTTGAACTGGAAATTGCCCTGATTGAGGTACAATTTATTAGGGAGCATGTTGGCCGTAAGGTAAATGTCAATCAGTCCGTCGTTGTTAAGATCTGCCAGGCCAACACCACCGCCGTTGTAGTAGTTTCGGTATGTATAGATATTAAACTCCTTGGTGAAGGTAAGGTTATTTTCAAAGTTGATTCCACTCTCTTCGCTTTTTACAGTTCGGAAGAGAGAAGGTGTTGTTGCATCGGAAGTGCTTTCGCAAGAAACAAAGCAACCGATTGATCCGGCTGAAAGGAAAAGATTAAATAAAACGCTTTTAATTGATCGTATCAGGGTCATCTTACCTTCTTTTTGGCGGAGGATTTAGTTTTCTTTTTGATTCTCAAGTTCGGTGATAACTTTCATGTCTGAGAATACTGCCTGTACAAACTGATCGTCTCTAATAAATAGATTGATTCGTCTTCTTCCATCAATTTTGGCATAAATTTTTCCCTGTATCGGGTGATTAATCACCTTGAAATCATCGCCATACCATTCTTTGAACTGCTCGTAAATTTCTTCCAACAGCACGTCTGACCAATACTGTTTGTTCCAGGGGGCCCATGCTTCGTAGGTAAAAGTGACAGGCATCTCATAGATTTTTTCTTCATGAAAAGATGGGTAGAAACGCATAAAGACAGGCGCTTTAAACTCATCTTTCAGCATATACTGTACGCTCGTGGCGCCGGTACCATGTTCAAACAGTTTTTGCCTATTCATTTCTTGACAGTATTCAAAAAACTGCCTTCTTTCCATTCCAAAACTAAAGCCTAGAAAGAGGCTGTCGTAATTTTCTTTCTTTTCCTTGGAGCCCCCAATTGAATTATTACATGAAGTGAGGAAACTGGCTCCTATCAAAGTGCATGCAAGCAAAAGACTTATCGATGTAACTTTCATTTTCATCATCTTAATAACTATAAAACTCCGGAAAGTCGTTATTCTTCCCTATTAGTAACATTTTTTGGTTTCCAATCTTAATTTTTTGTGCCGAACGAATTTCACCGGTGATATGTATACCTGATTCAGCGCCTTTCATTGACTTCAAACTCCCTCTACCATCGCCTGCAAGAAGCAGCCCGTAACTAGCGTCATAAATACCTGTTTCGGGCTTAGCCCTGTATTGATTACCGCCCAAAAATACATCCAAATGACCATCATTGTCAAAATCAACCACTATAAGACTGTAGATTGGGGAGAATTGGGCTTCCAAAGGTAGTGGTTGAGCGCTGAATTGTCCATTTCCTTTATTGATAAGCAACTGGGAGGATAGGTTGTTGGCCCGAAGTACAATTGAATTTGCAATTTGCTCCTCTGTAAAGGTATCGCCTATTCCTTGGTCGACATAATTTTTAAACCTTAGGTATTTCTTCTTCAAGGCAGGTATTTGCATGACCAAATCTGTCCTCATGATGAAAGGAAGTTCTTTGCCGCTTTCATATCGAGTCGTTATATGCTCTCTGGACCCATTTCGGTCAAAATCGTTGATATACATGGAGACAGGTTCGCTCTCGCTTGCCTTGAACCTTGAGTTGAGTCCATGATTTCCCACCACAAAGTCAACTAAGCCATCTTCATTGAAATCTCCGGCAGCAATTGAGTGATACCAACCACTAGCGTTAGCTAAACCGGATGCATCTAAGGCCCTGGTTAACTGGCCGTTTTTATTTAGAAATACCTGGACGGGCATCCACTCGCCAACCACGATTAAATCCTTGGCACCATCGTTGTCGACGTCGCTCCAAACAGCATCTGTAATCATACCGATGCTGCTAAGTTCGGGAGCAAATTCAACAGTCACATTTTGAAATATGCCTTCTCCGTCGTTAAGAAGTAAGTAACCATTTTTTGGTTCACCATAATATCCTGGCGTTATCCTCACTCCAACAAAGAGATCGACATCTCCATCCTGGTCATAGTCTGTTGCTCTTACTACTGAAGTACTTTCCAATTTGGCGCTCGTCGGCAGTATTTGCTGGCTTTTCACAAACTCAGCGTTTCCTTTATTGAGATAAAGACGATCAGCCAGTGAAAGCGAAATGTTGGGGACTTCGTTGCTTCCACTTGTGACGTATAGGTCCTGCAAACCATCTCCATTGGCATCAAAAAAGAGGCAGTCTGTGTCTTCAGACTCTTTATCGGCCCCGAAAATACTACTTTCCATTTCCTGAAAACGCCCATTTTTTATTTGGGTGTATAGTTTTCCGCTTTGACCCTTTGCTCCGCCGATGTAGAAGTCTTCCATACCATCGCCGTTGGCATCGCCTACGCAAGTGCATGGCCCTTCGTTAGAATGCATATTGAAAAGGAGACGCTCCCTGTCGAAATCAATAAAGCTACTTTCAATATGTTTGAAATCCACTCCGATAGGTAGGGGCTCTTTTTTAAATACCGTTTGCACGTTTTTGTTGGAGACATTGTTCGTCGTCTCAATTGCCTCCTTTTGAAAAAAATCAAGTGTTTGGTTGCTGGAAACGTTTTTTGCGAATGAGATCGTTCCATTGGGCCATGCAACCACTACCGAGTCGATGATACTGACTTGACCTGTCCCAAAGAGCAGTCTGTAGTCAACCGAGGACATAAAACCACGCATGGGTGAAAGTTCCTGATAGTAGACCTGGTCTTTACTGAAAAGCGTCACTTTTGAACCTATCGCAAAATTATTTTTACCATTTCCATGAAGGGAAATGGTGAGGCTATGATTTTCGGGGTGTTGCTCTTTGGTATTATTTCTATACACAAAGGCAGGCATATTCACATTATTGAGGACCAGATCAAGGTCGCCATCATTGTCGAGGTCGCCATATGCTGAACCATTGGAGAAGGAGGGAAGGTCCAGTCCCCATTCTTTTGCTAAGTTGTCGAACTTCAAGTTATTGTTGTTTTTGAAGGCATAGTTGGACACCTTATTGGAGGGAATCGAATCGATGAGCTGCTTGATCACATTGTTTTTTTGCTTAAGGATGCTTCTCACCACTTCGGGGTCTCCGATAAAATTCACATAGTCCTGATCGAGCAAGTCTTTGTAAATGCCATTGGCCACAAAGATGTCTTTTGAACCATCGTTGTCCATGTCAAATATCAAGGCTCCCCAACTCCAATCAGTAGCTTGCGTCCCTGTAAGCCTGGATACCTCTGAAAAGCTTAGTTTTCCATTGGGTCCGATCCCATTGTTAAGTTGAAGCACATTTCGACTAAACTGATGGTAGTAACCCTGGTCAATACCCACCTGGTATTTGTCCCAGCTTTCAAACTGTGTAGTAGTTTTTAGCCTCTCGTCGTTTTCAGGCAGCATTTCGGTAACAAACACTTCAGGCAGCCCATCGTTGTTGATGTCGGCCATGTCAGCCCCCATTGAACCCATGCTTAGTTCGCGGATATAGCTTTCCAGGTCTTCGGTAAAGGTGCCATCCTGGTTATTGATATAGAGATAATCTTTTTCAAAGAAATCATTAGACACGTAAATATCTGACCAACCGTCTTTGTTAAGATCTCCGATTGTTACGCCCAATCCAAAACCAATAGCGCTTGTGTAGATACCAGCCTGCCGGCTTACGTCTATGAACTTTCCGTCATCGTTCCTGTATAACTTATTGCCACCATCCGGGTCGGGAATATTGCGCTGTCCTTTTCTAAGGTCGTACCCGCCAACAGTTCGCATACTGTTATTGAGCAGGTATAGGTCGAGGTCACCATCTTTGTCGTAATCAAAAAATGCCCCGTGTATAGACAAACCTATGTCTGCCAAACCGTATGCAGCAGCCTGATTCGTAAAATGAGGGCCATTTACAGTGTCGCCATCGTTGATGAGCAGCTCATTACTTCGGTTGGGGCCGCCAGATGGACCCGATTTGCAAAGATAGATGTCAAGCCAACCATCTGCATTGATGTCGACCAGGCTAACCCCTGTGGTCCAAACTTCCTGACTGGTAATGCCGGCCGCTTTTGAAATATCTTTAAACTTAAAATTCCCTTGATTTAGATAGAGCTTATTATCAACCAGGTTGCCAGAGAAGAATATGTCAATGAATCCGTCATTATTAACATCACCAAGCCCGACACCAGCGCCATTAAAGAAGTTCCGGAACGTGTAGGGGTTGAGTTCTTCCGTATAGTCGAGTTGATTGTTGAAATCGATACCTGTTACGCTGCCATCGATCAGTGAAAATAGGGGAGTAGCTTGATCCGACGACTCAATGGTCTGCTTGCAACCAAAGCAGCATGCAATGACGATAAAAACTGTAGCCGTTAACGGATAAAATCTCACTTCCACTCGATCTTAAATAAGTTACAAATTACGCAATTGATTATTGCCATGCATTGATTGCTGAAAGGAATGCTAAAAAAATAAGACTCCTGAGCTAGATGCTCAGGAGTCTGTATTTTTCGAGGGTTTCCCAATTCAGGAAACCTTCTGCTGATAATTAATTATAACCAGGGTTTTGAGTCAATTTATCATTTGAATCAAGTTGTGGTTGAGGAATTGGGAAGATGATTTCGTGGGTGTCAGCTGGGTCAGCTTCTTTAGCCCACCAGGCATCGTTCCATTTTCCAAAACGAATCTGATCCTGACGGCGACTCATTTCTGCATACATTTCTCTTCCTCTTTCGTCGAACAACATATCTGCTGTCAAGGTGGTGTAAGGGTCAACACCAGCTCTTTCACGTATTTGGTTAACCAAAACCAACGCTTCTGCTGTGTTTCCTAATCTGAACTTGGCTTCAGCTAATGAAAGGATGACGTCACCCAAACGGAAAATCACGAAGTCATTGCTCATGTTTTGGTTACTGCCTCTTTCGAATTCATACTTGCCGATTCTGGCACCACCTTGTCTCCATCCATTAGGAAACAGCTCGTTCAAAGCAGGGGTAAATGTAAGATCGGGACCATCAGGGTCAGCAGCATCAACGCCAGGATCCTGGGTTCTTGTTCCATCAGCATTAAACTGAGGGCCTACCAGGAAGTTAGACAAACGATTATCTTGAGTACCTGTAGAAGGCTCCAAAGCTAAACCAGCCCATACATCACCTTGAGGACCAGGATTTTTCACTGGATCAATGTAAGAGTTGTAAAACTCTTCAACAGTTTGGTAGCCATTCCATGGCTGCACTGCCAGGCCAAAGGTAGTTTGACTGGCCAGGTGCAAGGTCATTACTACCCAGTTGAATCCACCTGCAAACACCCTGTCATAAGGATATACGTAGATGTTTTCTCCAGAATTCTGATTATCTATTGAAAAGTTGTCAGAATAAACGGTCTCTAAAGAGTATAGGCCACTATTGATGATCTCTTCAGCTGCATCTGCTGCTTTCTGCCACTGTGGAGTTCCTGTATACACTTCCGCGTTTAGATACATTTTCATTTTTATGGAAAGGGCGGCCCACTTGGTTATCCTGCCATAAGTAGCCGATGTCTTTTCGGTAGGAAGTAGATCGAGCACAGCATCCAATTCAGACTCGATGAAGTTGTACACTTCTTGTCTGCTGGCATTTGCCGGCGGATCAGTATCAGTAAAGTCTGTCACCAAAGGCACATTACCAAAGGCATCCATTGCCCAATAATACCAAAGTGCTCTGATAGCCCTCAATTCAGCAATAAATGCATCCGCTTGCGGTGTTCCCAATTGCTCAAATGAGAAGATCAAACGGTTGGTCGTGTTGATGCCACCATAGATCAAACCCCATGCACTATTGAGCAAGCCATTGTTGGCTGGGAATTCGTGCTCATGAAGTTGGATAAGTACACCACCATCAAACCAGTCACCACCTTTTTGGCTGATCGCGATCTCATCGGATGAAATCTCGTTTATTGACCAAAGGTTAAAGTGGCTGCCGAGGCCTCCAAAGGCTGAATATGCCTGGCCGAGTGCTGCAATGAACTCTTCTTCGTTTTTGAAGAAGTTGTCCGCCGTAATGTCGCTATATAACTCTTCTTCCAGGTCGGTACAGGATTGACTAAAAACTGTCAATCCTAACCCAACCAAAAGAATACGTCTTAAGAATGATTTTTTCATCGTTTAATTCTTTAAAGTTTAGAATCCAAGGTTGATACCGAATGTAAATGTACGGGTGGTGAAGTAAGTCACCCTTCTTTCAATACCCGGAGACAATGGATCATCGTTGTTAGGGTTTGCATCATCCCCAGAGTCAACAAATCTCACTTCAGGATCAATACCAGTGTAGCCAGTAATCACAAATGGATTCTGAGCAGATAAATAAAGTCTCAAGTTTGTAAATGCACTACCAGGAGCAAGGTTCACTTTGTATCCAACGGTAGCGTTGTCAAGCTTGATAAAGTCACCTTTTTCAACATGTATGCTGTTCACTTTAGCATCTCTGATTTCAGGATCATAGTACTTGGTTTTCACTACGTTGTAGTTATCAGTTGTTGTTCCTTGAAGGTTTTCGTAGAATCCTCTGTATGAGTTGTAGATTTCATGACCTACAGCCCCTCTGAAAAACAAGTTGATATCAAAATTTTTGTAAGTGAACGAGTTGTTGAATCCAAAGGTGAAATCAGGCAAACCGTTACCCACTACAGTTCTGTCATCGTCACAATCACAAGATTGGCCATCACCGTTGATATCTTTGAACTCTGGTGTTCCGTTATCAAGAACACCTATTTGTACAGGTCCCCAAAGCTGTCCTAATTTCTCTCCTTCTTTCACTCTTACAAGGTTCGTTGCATTCTGACCAGGAGATCCCATGTTGGCTCTGTAAAGAACACCACCACTACCAAAGCTCAAATCACCTGAAGTTAAACTAACCACTGTGGTGCTGAAGGTAGAAAAGTTAATACCTGGTGTCCAGCTGAAATCTGAAGTATTTACAGCAGCGTAATTAAATGCAGCTTCGAAACCGATGTTTTCAAGCTCGCCAATATTTACCAGTGTTTGTCCAAACAAGTTTGGTGGCACGGGTACGTTTACGTTCAAGATCAAGTCTTTTGTGTTTCTCTTGTAGAAATCCAAGGTACCAGTCAATCTGCTGTCGAGCGCGGCAAAATCTAAACCAAAATCAATCTCATTCTTAGTTTCCCAGGCAAGATCCGGGTTGGCGTTAGACACAGGACCATAAGAAGGTACGTAGGCTCCATTGATAAAGAAGTTACCCTGACGTCCAAACCTCTGGAGAGAGGCATATGAGTTACCTGGTTGGTTACCAGTAACACCCCAGCTACCTCTTACTTTCAAACTATTGATACCTGGAAGGTCAAACAAGTTAGACAGCGTAACACCACCACTTACGGCAGGGAATAAGCCCCACTTATTGTTCGCACCAAATCTTGTTGATCCTTCATAACGAGCACTAGCAGAAAGGAAGTAGGTTCCCTGGTAGTTCAAGTTAGCTCTACCGAAGAATGCCACCAACTTGTTAGAGTTTCTGTAGCTCTGGATATTTCCAAGACCGTTGGCGAAGTCTAGCGCAGCGCCCATGTTGTTATAAGTAAAGGCGTCAGTCAGGAAGTTACCACCTTGAATGAAACTTCCTTCATTCAAGAACTCCTGGTAAGAATAACCTCCAAGCAATGCGATATTAGCGTCGCCGGCTGTAATGTCATAGTTAACAGTCGTTTCGAAAAGTTCGTTGAATCTGTCGTTATTGTTGATAGAAGCCAGACCGTTTCTACCAAATCCTCCACCAAACTTTGCTGTCTTGGGAGAGTAGTCGCCTCTCCAGTCACTTTCCCACTGACGAGAGTAGAATACCGCAGCTCTCAAGTTATCAAGGAAATTATATTCACCACGGATACTTGTCAAAAGACGAGTGTCTTTGCCATCGTGAATGTTTTGCTCAGCAATAGATAGTGGGTTGTACCAATCGAAAATATCTCTTTCTGCATATCCGGCAAAGTTACCACCAGCTGTTGGGCTGGTTGTAGTATTGTCATAAATAGGCATAGTTGGGTTGGTAATGATGCCATAACGGAAAGAGTTGGCATCACCATACGTTGCATCTTTGGTTGTAGAAGAAATATTGACAGAGAAAACAGCTTTGTCGTTAAGTGCTTTCTGAGTCAAATTAAGTCGACCATTCAGTTGCTGGAAACCTGAGTTGATACCAACGCCTTCAGCATCCCGTACGTTCAAAGAAGCACGATAGGTGGTGCTGCTTGTTCCGCCACCAAGGGAAAGGTTATGAACTTGAGAGTAGGCAGTTTTAGTCAATTCATCCAGCCAATTTGTTTCAGAGCCAAGGTCGATGGCTCCAGGGATTTGCTTGTACTCAGCTGCATCCATGACAGGGATTGTTCTAGCTACGTTTTCCATAGCGATTGATCCGTTGTATTCAACAGAAACTTTTCCTGCCTTACCAGACTTGGTAGTGATCAGGATTACACCACTGGAACCTCTCGTTCCGTAGATCGCAGCAGCTGATCCATCCTTCAATACGTCAATTGAAGCAATGTCATTAGGGTCTACAGTGTTAAGTGAGCCACCAATTACACCATCAATTACGACAAGAGGCTCAGCGTTGGCGCCTACGGTAGACACACCTCTAAGGCGAATCTGGAAACCACCGTTAGGGTCACCACCTGGGCGAACCACGTTCAATCCAGCTACTTTACCTTGCAAAAGCTGTGCAGGGCTGTTTACTGTACCTCTGTTGAAATCCTCAGCCTTTACGCTGGTTACTGAACTTGTGATCTCCTTCTTTTCCTGTGTTCCATAACCTACAACCACTACCTCGCTCAATGACTGAACATCAAGCGCAAGCGCAGCATCAATTACAGCTCTCGACCCCACAGCAATCACCTGAGGAGTGTAGCCAACAAAAGAAAATGAAATTGAAGCATTTGCACCTACGCTAATGGTGTAGTTACCATTAATGTCGGTGACTGTACCGTTGGAAGACCCAGCCTCCAAAACGTTAACACCCGGCAGACCTTCTCCGGATTCCGCATCTGTTACTTTTCCACTGACTTGCCTGTCTTGTGCGGTAGCCTGACCAAAAGCCAGGGCCACGAGGCAAACTACAGGGAAAACGTACTTCAGTAGTCGTTGTCTCATAAAAGTGTAGTTTAATAGTTGTTTGGTAATTCTCTTTTTAAATATAAATATCCATGAAATTATTGAAGCAATACCAGTGAACAAACAGAAGTGTAAGCAATCAATATGTTCTGATAGTCCTTTTTGACTTCATAGGAATACTTGCAATTTTCTTAAAAAAAATCAATTTAACTAAAATTTGAGTCCAAAAAAAATGATTTGAAAACGTTTTCGTTAGCATAATATCAATGCTAACGTTTGCGAAAACGTTTTCGGAAGAAATGGCTAGAATCTTGGAAAAGTATAATTTTCAAGCATTCGGTTGATTTTTTAAAATTTCGCAAAAAGTCGGTGGTTTCATTTCTTTTAAGTGTCCGAAAGACATTTTTTAATAGCAAACATAATATTATCATGTTCGCGCTATCTCAAGAAAAAGGCATTTTGGTTTACTTTGATATCGGAAAAAAGATGATGCTAAGGCAGGTCTGACTATGAATAGTGAAATAATATCAATGAATTGCTAGGTTGGGGGGCAATCTCCTGAACAGGTGACTCCCAACCGTAGCGTGGACCGCTTGCCGGTTGGGAGCTGAGCTTGTTATGTGTTAGCTATTGGTGCTTATTCCACAATTAGAATTCCACGCATACTGGCCGCATGGCCGGGGAAGGTACAAACATAGCTGTATCTGCCGGGCTTCGTAGGTGCTTCAAAGTAGATCACGTCTTTTTCTCCTGGCCCTATCAGTTTTGTATGAAATAGGATTTCTTCACTTTCGGGTACATACGACTTGTTTTGTCCTTCCAAGCCTAAATCGATTGCCATTTGAGCTACTTTGTCAGCACTTCCCGGTGAAACAATCACCATGTTATGAAGCATGTCGTCGGGGTTATTGAATTCCATTTTTATTTTACTACCAGCCTTTACGGTGATTTCTGATTGATCAAACTTAAGACCTGGAACAGGTTCAAGTGTAACGGTTTGATCTGGTCCGTTGGTCCAAGCGGCTGGCATTTCGGTTACCCTTTTATTGCTTGTTATGCTGGCAATTGACGCCGTAGTTGTTGCATGGTTGTCATGATCAGCTGTATTGCCTGTTCTCACCCTACCAGGTACATTGTTCATGGTATAGTAGCCAAAGTCATGAAGAAGCAACTCTCCTTTGGTGTTTTTCACACCGCCAGGCTTTACTTCGTAGATGTAGCCGTCTCTTATTTTGTCGATCACAAGTTTTACTCTCATTTGATCAACACTAAGCTCTACATTGGTAATATTTCTCTTCTCTAAATCAGTTACCGGGCTTCCATAATTGTGATGGTACTTATAAGTGAAGTCCTGAATAGAATAATTGGCAGGGTCTGATGCTGTGGCTGGATCAACTTTCTGGGTAAACTCTATGCTAAACCCATCTTCGAGTGCCCGAATGGTTTTCATTTCAAAAGGGATTTTTCCGTTCAGTTTCAGCTTTTCCAATCCATAATTGTCTTGTCCGGTGGAAGACCAGCCTCTGCTTGTCATGCCTACGTATATGATATCTTTGGCAGGAGACAGCTTCATCCGAAGAATACCCGATGAAAACCCTTCTCTAAAAGGAAAGCAAACACCTTGATATTCACCATTTACTTTTTCCTGATAAACACGCATAATTTTGCTGTGACCCTGGTCTCCAACTAGAAACTGCCCTTCATAGGGGCCAAAATTGTTATTGTCGAGCAAAAGAATATCAGAAGTTGAAATGCCCATCAAGGTATGTGGAAACCATACGCTGGGCGCTTTTAGCTCGGGAATAACCTGAGCATACTCGTGCAGGGTGTATCCTAGTGTGTCAGTGATATCTTCCATTTTCAGGCTAATAGGAGAGCCCTTTTCGCCGGACCACTTCAATCCTTCCGGGTGGCCAACGAAGTCTCCAGGCTCTATATGCGTCATTCGACCTGAACCTACCCAGTCACCTTGATTTTCCGCATAGAAAATGTCGCCTTCAGCATTGACGTTGAAACCAGCCGGAGATCTCATTCCTACAGCAATAGGTGTCATTTTGCCTTCTGGTGTAATTTTTACCATCCATCCATGCCATTTGGAAAGACTGGCTCCTCTGCCAACCCAACCAAGATTAAGGGTAACAATCATATCGCCATTTGGCATAAACAATGGTCCATAGGAATACTCGTGATAATTAGCGGCAAGTGGCCAGCTGTAGATGGTTTCGTACTTATCAGCTTTTCCGTCCTTATTGGTGTCTGATAACCTGGTTAGCTCTCCCCGTTGAGCGCTAAAGAAATTCCCCTCTCTGTATGCCAAACCAAGCGGTTCATGCAAACCACTGGCATATTTACGGAAGATTGGCTTTGTGCTAGATGGGTTTTCAATCAGCCAGATGTCGCCTCTTCTTGTGCTCACGCCAAGGTTGCCCTTGTCATCAAAGGCAAGTCCGCCTACTTCGAGCACTATATCTGAAGGGATCGGAACTTTGGTGATGCTATAATAGGCAGCTTCTTTGTCTGCCATGCTCGTCTGCGCGAAGAGCGAACTGGTGAGACATACCAGGATGAATGAAAAGAGAGAAAGTATGTATTTTATTTTCATAAGAGTAGAAGCCATAGGGTTACCAAATAATGGAATATTTGAATGTTGACATTTCCGGAGCATTGGGGAGTTGAACAATCAGCTCCTTATCAAACCGGTTGACTACATTTATATCTGCAGCCTGGTCGATCACAATGTAGTAGTTGCCATCGACACAATACCAACCATTTGATAATTGATAAATTGAGTTGCCTGCTGCGATTTGGAACCATGTTAGGCCATTTGATTCAGGGTTGATGAAACCGACTTCTCTCGTGAGTCCTGCAAGGTCCTGTGAAGGTTGGGTAATATCGTGAAACTGGAGATTGCCCAATTGATAGTTGATGACTGGAAGGCCTGCCGTATTGATATCGTACCCCAAAACCTTGAAGTCCTCTTGCATTTCTTTTGGCCATGCGTCACTGGCAGATAGTAGTTTTGCCACAGGCACGTTGTCTGAAAAGTCAACACTAAAGTTCAAGGGTTTCAAAAGCTGAGGTTCTCCTCGAGCCCGCCACATTTCGCTGGCATCGGCATCGGCTCCCTTCCAACCTTTGATTAGTGAGCCATTTAGTAAGTCGTACGAATAATTTACCTTTTCCTCAGTAATGATGGATAATGGGTGTGTTTTTCTTGTGTCTTTGTACTCCAAAAAGCTTCTTATCAAGCGAGGTTCGGATTCGGCCATAACTACCAATGGTTCCCGTCTTCTGCCAGAATTACCGTAAGGGTTAACGCCAAATGTCTTTGGTGAGATTTCAGGACCTTCATAATCGATCAGAAGCATGGAACCCCATACATCCTGATAATAGGAGCTTTCAAAAGTATGTACGCCTTTTTCCAATGTAATTAGCCCCTTAGCGGCGCCAAACCCAGGTTCACCATCGTTGTGTATCACAAGTTCTCCGTCGATGATTAAGTCTCCGCCATCATCTATCCTGGATTCAAAAAGATAATCTCCAGAAGTTGGCACGGACAGATTACCCTTGAAAACTATTCCATAATGATCGTTGCCATCGGCTAAGCCTTTGATAGAAAACTCCTCTACTTTTCCAGTTTTCTCTGGAGTCATGGTGCTGAAGTCGGGCAGTTTGTCCCAGGTGCCTTTGTACAACGAATATTCCAAATCGCTTAAGGTAAGCTTTTCGAGGCCAAATGATTTGTACTGTATATCTTTTATAGCGACAGGAGCATTATTAGCAGTCAAAAGGAGGGAGGCTGCACCTGTCTCTTTCTTACCAGGGGTAGCGATTGATTCTTTAACTTCCACATCTGACTGCACCAGAAAGCCATTTAAGTACACTTCAGAAAATATGGCATTTTCTACCTTGTTTCCCTGAGCGTCAAACCTCGGTGCTTTGAAGCTTAGTTGAAGTGTTTGCCATAGGCCTGATGTTTTCAGAGGGTTTGTCGCTGTCTCACTGGCAGAATCAGCGCTAACTGGAATGCCTCCGCCGGAGAGGCTTGTCATTTTCCCTGCTTCAAATTGTGAGATAATGAGCGGATATTGTTCTAGAAGAGTGATTTTGAAGTCGGCACCATTTGTTAGTACAAAGCTAAATTTTAGGTCAAGATCGCTATGCTGAAGCTTGGTAGTAAGCTCGCCCGCACCACTAGACGTAAGGATGCCAGTGCCGGGCTTGCTGCTGAAACCATCAGGTGTAGCAAGTAGCTCAGTAGACAAGGACCAACCCTTGCTTCCTTCTTTGAACGCCGATAGATCAGTCAATGAAATCTCTTTCATTGGAAGAGATTCGGGTGCTTCTTGCTTTTCCTCAGATGTCTTTTGGGAGCAGGAATCAATTAAAACGATTACTCCTATTGAAAGAAGCAATGCATATAGTCTGGGTTTGTTCATATCAAAAGTTTATTCAAGCTGTGAGAGATAGACAGCACACTCCCTCACAAAGAAAAGGAAGTCTGGATTATTTCAATTGCCTAAGTATGTAAGCGGTCATCTTTTCGCTTTCTGATGTTGCGAATTATCAGGAAATAGCTATAATGTAGATGTAGCTATTCTGTATCTTTTGCTAATAATACGACGCCATGATCAGAAGTGATGACAACCTGATTATTTTTCACTTCCATTCGTTGCCCACTATAGTAGTCCTGTACTTTTTGACCTTCCTTGAAAAGACCGCCTAAAGGGATTGTTTTTTGCCCACTTGATAAGCCAAGGCCGACAATGACCTGGTCCTGGTATTCATCGTTTTCGAACGACCTTGAGAAGACATAGGGTTCGGCGCTTAATTGCGTATGCCTTCCAGCTCCTACAGCGACATGATTTTTCTTAAAGACACCGAGCTTCTGCCAATGTTTGAGAATATCACTTGCTCCCATACCATTGATAGGGGAGTTGTTGTCTATTTCCTCCCAATTCATGAATGACCTTAAAACGGCATCGCCCGAAGCTCCCTCATATTCCAGTAAGCGGCCTGATTCGTCGCCGTAGTAGATTTGTGCGGCCCCAGGGGTAAGCAAAAGCTTAGTTCCTGCTTCAATGGCTTTGGTCCTTTTAGCGTCGAAAGGGGAGCCATCATCATGCGAGCTTAAGTAGTTGAGCGTTCCTTTGTTTTCGAAACTGGAATTAAGCAGCGCATCATACTTGGAAAATATTTTTTCAAAGTCGTTTGCTGCATCATATTTGAACTCGAAGTTGATCAGGCTATGGAAACCTTGTGCAAAATAGTCCACTTTTTTGTCTCCGAAATCATATTCGCGCCCGCCACTAATGCCGTAATTGTAGACTTCACCCACCATATAAAACTCATTGTCGTCAAGCACTTCATCAGGATGGTTTTCCTTCCAATCGTTGAATGCAAGTACTGCTTCTTTGTACAATTCGCCCCAAACAGACTCATCAACATGCTTGGCTGTGTCGACTCTGAAGCCATCGACACCAAATTCTCTGATATAATCTACAAGCCATTTGATAATGTAATACCGGGGTGCTCGTGGATATCCAGTTCGGTTGAAAAACGCATCGAGTTCCTGTATTTCCTGCTCATAACGTCCCTCTTCTTTCCACTTTTTCACCAGATGCTCAGGAAGTTCTACTGTTTGGTCACTTTCAGTGAGAATATCGGGAAGGTTTTCCACCAGGGTGCATGAAACAGTGGTTTCGTACCCTTCATATACACATTTCGGCCCTGTTCGGGCCCAATCGACCCATAGCGGATCTATGTCAGTAACTGGGCCGGTATGGTTGAGGACAACATCCAATACTACTCTGATACCATTGGCGTGAGCCGTTTTAACGAGGTTATGTAGATCTGCGGTAGTGCCAAAATTAGGATCAAGCGTTGTCCAGTCTTTTGCCCAATAGCCATGAAACCCATAATTATCTCCAAAGCCCTCATCTACCGAGCCATGGATTTGCTCGACGATAGGCGTGAACCAAAGGGCAGTAACGCCTAGGTCGCTAAAGTATCCGTTGTTTACCTTCTCGGTAATTCCCTGAATATCTCCCCCCATAAAACCACGGAGAGGAGCTGTTTCGCCTGTTCTTTCAAAGTTGACGTCATTGGATGGGTCCGCATTGTTAAAGCGGTCAGTCAAAAGAAAATAGACAGTAGCATTTTCCCACAGAAAGGGTGAGGAGGGTGCCTGTTTGGTATTTGTTTCAGTAGTGGAAGTTTCACAGGCATATGCTGCTGTGATAAGGATAATTGTTATTGCTCCTTTGATCAGCTTTTGCATAGGATATTATTTTTTGGGTTCTAATCGAAAAACCTTGAAAGCGTTCGGGCCTATCTTAAAGTTTAAGGTTTCTTCCGACTCGGGGTTGGAAATGGCGCTGCTGTCTACACCTAGTTGTTCAGAATGATCAAGGAGGTTTTTGAAGGAAATAGTGCCCAAATTATCCATGCCGAATTTGGCCAGCGCATCTTTTGGAATTTTGAGACCAACCTGTTCCTCATCGTTTTTATTAAAGTTAACAACAATCAGGTAAGCTGCATTTTCACTATGCCTAAGAAATGAATAAATATTACTGCTGTGCCCGGTAAAATTGTTACTTCTATTAAAATAGTGAAGGTCGTAAAATGCTCCTGACACGATCAATTCATCATTTGCAGAAAAATTCAAGATAAACTGGTAGGTGTCACGTAGCTTTTTCTCTTCTTCTGACAATTGGCCTCCATCAAATTTACCCTGATTCATCCATGCCTGATGCCTTGGCACTCCCCAGTAGTCAAAAATGGTGGTTCGGCCATCTTCACCCTGGAAACCTTCGTTCCCGGCACCTGGCTCACCTACTTCCTGTCCGAAATAGATCATGACTGGTCCGGTATGCATGGTGGCTGTGAGCATCATGGCAGGTATTGCGTATACTGCTTTGCCTGCAAAAAAAGGAGAGGCTATTCGTTGTTCATCATGGTTTTCAAGGAACCGGAGCATATGCTGGCTGATGCCTTCTTGTCGCTGCCAGACTGTACTTATATGGTCTGTATTTGCTTTGCCTTCTACAATGTGCCGCAAAGTATCGTACAGCTCAACTTTGTCGTATAAATAGTCGAAATGCCCTTTTTCTATATAATTTCTGTATTCGTTGGGGTTATATATTTCCGCTATAAAAATGATCTCAGGGTTGATCGCCTGTATTTTTGGTATCACCCATTCCCAAAACTCAACTGGTACCATCTCTGCCATATCGCACCTAAAGCCATCAACTCCCATTTTTGTCCAATACGAAAGGATGTCCAGCATTTTGTGCCAGGTATCTGGAATAGGATCGAAGTTGGCTTCTCTGGCGTTTAAGTAGTCAACACCATAATTGAGTTTCATGGTTTCGAACCAATCGTTGACCGAAGGTGCTGGTGAGAATACGTCGTTTCCAGTTGCTTTGGCAGGCGATTCCATGAAAAATCCGTCTTTCGTTGGGTGGCTTTCCCCTGGAAGCGGATCATAGCCAACGGGAACTTGAAACGGTTTACCCGGAATATAATAGAAGTTATTTGAGGCTTTGAATCCTACTGATACGTCGTCTGTAGCACCAAAACTCTTGATTCCCTCGGGCGCTGCATCGCTGGCATAACTTCTTGCCACATGGTTAGGTACAAAGTCGATGAGTGCCTTCAAACCCTCCTTGTGCGTTCTTTCTAGCAGGGATGTAAATTCTTTCTTTCTGTTTTTTGGGTTGGTGGCGAGATCCGGAGAAACATCGTAATAGTCTTTGATGGCATACGGTGATCCAGCTCTCCCTTTCACTACATCAATATCATCCAGGGGTATCCCAAATGAGGTGTGGTCCGTCATGGTGGCATGTTCCAACACACCTGTGTACCAAATATGGGTTGCCCCAAGTTTCTTTAATTCCTTGAGTGCTTTGGTATTTATGTCAGCAAGCTTGCCGACACCGTTCTCTTCAAAAGAACCATACCTCTTATTAGTGGCGTTTTTGTTACCAAACAGCCGGGTCATCATTTGGTAAACGATTATTTTATCAGATTTACCAGCCATGGTAGGAGGGTCTTGTGTGGTAGAAATTTGGTGACTTTCCGGACTGCTACAGTTCACAAGCAAAGCACATGCAAATGAAATTGCAACTATCTTACTGTAGGGGTTTGTCAAGAAAGCCACCGGTGTGTGTTATGCGTTTCGGTTGATGCAATTCAAATCTTCAAATGAATGCTTCAAACGATTAACAAAAGTTTTCTCACCTTCCCTTAACCAGGCTCTTGGATCGTAAAACTTCTTGTTAGGCTTGTCGCTGCCTTCAGGATTGCCGATTTGAGCTTGCAGATAGCCCTCGTTCTTCTTGTAATAATCTTTTACGCCATCCCAAAATGCCCACTGCATGTCAGTGTCAATATTCATTTTGATAGCACCATAAGAAATAGCCTCTCTTATTTCTGCTCTTGTAGATCCTGAACCACCATGGAAAACGAAATTCACCGGTAGGGGGCCTGTGCCGTGCTTCTTAATGATGAAGTCCTGTGAGTTCTTAAGAATGATAGGGCTCAATTTTACATTGCCTGGCTTGTATACACCATGAACGTTTCCAAATGCTGCTGCAATGGTAAAATTGTCAGAAATAGCTTTCAGTTGAGAATAGGCAAAATCTACTTCTTCAGGTTGCGTATAAAGTTTTGAACTGTCAACATCTGAATTGTCAACGCCATCTTCTTCACCGCCAGTTACGCCTAATTCAATTTCCAATGTCATGCCCATTGCAGCCATTCTTTTGAAATACTTGGTACTAATTTCCATGTTTTCCTCAATAGGCTCTTCAGATAGGTCAAGCATATGACTGCTATAAAGAGGTTTTTTGTGGGTCTCATAAAACTTCTCGCCAGCATCAAGCAATCCATCTACCCATGGAAGTAATTTTTTGGCACAATGGTCGGTATGCAGAATAGTAGTGACGCCATACTTTTCGGCCATCAGATGCACATGCTGTGCTCCGGAGATTCCACCGGCTATTGAGGCAAACTGGTTATCGTTGGTAAGGCTTTTACCAGCAAAAAATGAAGCACCTCCGTTCGAGAATTGGATGATCACCGGAGAATTGACCGCTTTGGCAGTTTCCAGTACCGCATTAACAGTATTAGTATTGATTACATTGACAGCAGGGAGGGCGAAGTCATTTTTGTTAGCATAGTCAAATACTTCCTTTACTTCGTCACCTGTAATTACGCCTGGTCTGAATTTCATAGTATAATATTTTGTTGAATTTTAATTTTCAGCGGGAAAGATCAAAATTATCCCTAAATGGCAAATAAGCAAAACAGGAGCTTAACTTTAGAGTCGGCAAATGGAGTAAATCGGTTTTTACTTGAAAAATTTATAACTTCTGACCCAAGTTTGTAGAATTTGATGCCTACTTTTATTTTCGCTCCAAGCCTTGCGTTTAAACCAAAAGATAAATGAAAAACCCCCCGGTAACCATTAAAGACATAGCAAGAGAACTTAATATTTCTCCTTCTACTGTCTCAAGGGCGCTAAAAGACCATCCAGATATAAGCAAAGAGACAAAAAAAGCAGTAGGGGAACTGGCAGCAAAACTTAACTACCAGCCAAATTTGATTGCTCTGAGCTTGCGTAAAAGTAAGACCAACACGATAGGTGTCATTATCCCTGAAATTGTTCATTTTTTCTTCTCTACGATTATTAGTGGAATTGAAGATGTTGCCTATAAAGCCGGGTATAACGTGATCATTTCTCAAACTAACGAATCATTCCAACGAGAAGTGTCAGATACCAATGCCCTGGTTAACAGTAGAGTTGATGGTATTTTGGCTTCATTGAGTAAAGAAACTGTAACGTATGATCACTTTAGAAACTTGATGGATAGAGGTATTCCGTTGGTGCTTTTTGATAGGATTTGCGATGAGTTAAAAACGAGCCGGGTGATTGTCGACGATTACGACGGTGCTTTTCAGGCTACCGAGCATTTGATAAGTATTGGCTGCAAATCGATTGTTCACCTCGAAGGCCCAAAGAACCTTGGAATCACGAAAAACAGAAGAGATGGCTATTTGGCGGCGTTAAAAAGACATAATATCCCTGTAAATGAAGACCTTATCATTCATTGTGAGCAAACGACCTTTGATGAGGGAGGCAGGCAAATTGCCACATTATTCAACAAAAAACTGACTTTTGACGGAATATTTGCCAATAACGATATGGTGGGTATTGGTGCCATGATTGCGTTAAGAGAAAGGGGTATTTCTGTGCCAAAAGACGTTGCGATTGTTGGATTCAGCGACTGGGAGATTTCGTCCCTTGTGGATCCGTCTTTATCTACGGTGTCGCAGCCTGGCTTCGAGATGGGACAGAAAGCAGCGCAACTGTTTATTGAACAGTCAGAGACAGATGAAGATGACTTTGTACCTAGAACAGAAGTATTAAAGACAAAGCTGATCATTCGTAAGTCTTCCATGCGATAGGCATTCAGGTTAAAGTACCTGGCCAAAAGTCTTTTTGCTTTTTATTGGGTTGCCTTGATATTTTACCCAAATCCGATTTGATTGCGTTTCGGATTTTTGATTTTACCTACTTGCTTCAACAACATGGAAAAACCTCGCCTCAGTTTTTGGCAAATCTGGAACATGAGCTTCGGCTTCCTCGGCATTCAGTTCGGGTTTGCGCTGCAAAACGCTAATGTTTCCAGGATTTTTGAGACCCTCGGTGCCGAAATAGATAACATTCCCATCCTTTGGATTGCAGCACCGGTTTCAGGATTGATCATACAGCCCATTATAGGGCATATGAGTGACAATACCTGGACCAGACTGGGCCGCAGGCGACCCTATTTTTTGGCGGGAGCCATCATGGCGTCTATAGCATTGCTGATCATGCCTAATTCTCCGACTTTGTGGGTAGCGGCCGGCATGCTTTGGATCATGGATGCCTCTATCAATGTTTCAATGGAACCCTTCCGTGCTTTCGTAGGTGATATGCTACCTGCTGATCAGCGAACAAGCGGTTTTGCGACACAGAGTTTTTTTATTGGGACAGGGGCGGTCGTAGCATCAGCCTTGCCCTATATGCTTACTAACTGGTTTGGAATACCGAATACCGCTGATGAGGGTGTTATTCCACCATCTGTGAAGTATTCGTTTTACATAGGGGGTGTTGTTTTCATTGCAGCCATTATTTGGACGGTGGTAAAGACAAAGGAATATTCACCAGAAGAATTTGATCAATTTGAGGGGGATGAGGCTGCTAGTGGTGCTACGGAGCTGGAAGATACTGTAAAGCTTGCTACCTTTATTTCGACAGGGGTGATACTGCTTGTATTGGGCTTGGCGCTCAGTTTAGCCCTATTATATGTCAATGCTGAAAAGGAAGTTTATATTTTGGCTGTTGGCTTGATTGTTTTCGGAGTGGTGGAGCTTGCTGCTGGTTTTATGGCAAAATCAGGTTTAAAAAATGGGCTGACTTCGATTATTTCCGACCTCAATCGAATGCCGTTAACCATGAAGCAATTGGCAGTGGTTCAGTTTTTTTCCTGGTTTTCCCTGTTCGCCATGTGGATATATAGCACTGCGGCTATCACCTCCCATGTGTATGGCACTAAAGATGCTGCTTCTCAGCTTTACAACGACGGTGCCGACTGGGTTGGCGTGCTATTTTCTGTTTACAACGGAGCAGCAGCACTTCTTGCTTTTGGGTTGATTTGGCTCGCTAGCATGACGTCCAGAAAAATGACCCATACTATTTCTTTGGTTGTGGGCGGTATTAGTTTCATATCGATCTTTTTCATCAAGTCTCCAACGCTTCTGGTGCTTCCATTTATTGGCATCGGTCTCGTTTGGGCCAGTATCCTTGCCATGCCTTATGCTATTTTGGCAGGAGCGATCCCATCCAGAAAAATGGGTGTCTATATGGGTATCTTTAATTTCTTTATTGTTATTCCGCAAATATGCGCCGCTTCATTGCTGGGCTTTCTTGTCAAGCGGGTATTTGAAGGAGAGGCCATTTACGCACTCATAATAGGAGGCGTTTCATTCATTATAGCTGCCGTAATGGTACTTTTTGTGAAGGACGAAAATTGACCATTGGGCAAGGCCAACCTACACGCCAGGTTAGTAAATTACTGTGTCATTCTTATTTTGATGTCAATATTAATGTAATGGTGTTTATGCCTTTATATTTGTGAAAAGATGCAAACGTCGCTAAATCAAACCTTATTGACATTCCCCGGCGTTTCAAGAAAGATCAATTGGTTGATGGAGTCAATCGACAAAGTCAATCATTACCATTGTTGTTCTTTATTATGAAGATAAAATTCAATATCGATTACCGTACAGTTTGGGGGCAAAGGCTATTTATTTGTGGTTCACCAAAACAGCTTGGCTTTGGCAAGGAAAGCGATGCTGTAGCTATGATTCCAACTGTAGGTGAACAGTGGTCGGTGGAGGTAGAACTGAGTGAGCAGGAAGCATCTGCTTTTGATTACAGCTATCTCGTTGTTGACGAACGCTCAGGCGTAACCGAGCGGGAGTATGGTGGTGGTCGTAAACTCGCTATTGATGCTCAACTTTATCAGAATGTTGACATTCGAGATTACTGGAGGCCGGTTGGAGATGAGCAAAACTTGCTTTCGACGTCGCCTTTCATGCAATCTTTTTTTGTGCAAACAAGCAAGAAACAGTCAAAAAAGGCAAGCCAAAAGGGAATTCTGTATCGCCTTCAGCTAAGACTTCCAAGGGTAGGCAAAGATTATCAAGTAGGGGTAATCGGTAGCCATAAAGCTCTTGGCGAATGGGATGAAACAGGTGTGGCATTGATGAGTAACGTAGATTTCCCTATTTGGAAGTTGGATCTACACCTGGAAGAAGAATCGCTTCCGATTGAGTACAAATATGTTTTATATAATACCAAGTCAAAAAGAATTGAAGAGTGGGAGGGTGGCGAAAATCGCTATTTACCGATTAGGCCAACTTCGAACAAAAATTTCATATCGATAAGAACAGATGAACAGTTTCGGTTCCAATCTGGAAATTGGCGAGCTGCAGGGGTGGCCATTCCTGTGTTTGCACTTCGCACAAAAACCGGCACGGGAGTAGGGGAATTTGCTGATATTAGAAAGCTTGTGGATTGGTCCGTCATTACAGGGAACAAAGTAATTCAGGTTTTGCCGGTTAATGACACCATTGCGTCGCACACTTGGATAGACTCCTACCCATATGCAGGTATTTCTGTTTTTGCCCTTCATCCCATCTATGCCAGTTTGCAAGAGATTGGACCTCTGTCTGACAAAAAGAAACAAAATGAGTTTGACAAGACCAGGGTTGAATTAAATCAACTGGATCACGTCGACTATGAGGCTGTGATGAACGCCAAGACGGCGTATTTCAAGCTTGCTTATGAAGAACAAAAAGGTGTTTTTCTAAAGAGCGAAGCGTTTACGTCATTTTTTGAGCAAAATAGTAGCTGGCTAGTGTCCTACGCTGTATTCTCCTGCCTGAGAGACCGTTTCGGTACGCCTGATTTCAGTCGTTGGCCACAATATTCAGTTTATTCAGAAGCGGAAGTGCTCAAATTTGCTGATCCAAAGCAAAAGCATTTCGATGATGTAGCGATTCATTATTTTATCCAGGTCCATCTTGATAAGCAACTAAAGCATGCCACGACTTATGCAAGAGAAAAGGGTGTAGTGTTAAAAGGAGACATTCCTATTGGCATCTTTAGGTTCAGCGTAGACGCCTGGATGGCTCCAGGGCTTTATCACATGGATTGTCAGGCTGGTGCGCCACCTGACGACTTTTCTGTTACCGGACAAAATTGGGGCTTTCCTACCTATAATTGGGAGGAAATGGCAAAAGATGACTTTGCCTGGTGGAAAGCACGCCTTCGTAAAATGGCTGACTATTTCGACGTTTTTCGAATTGATCACATTCTTGGTTTTTTTAGGATATGGGAGATTCCCATGCATGCAGTAGAAGGTCTGTTCGGACATTTTAACCCTTGTTTGCCATTTAGTTACGGAGAGTTGAATGACTGGGGGCTACATTTCAATAAGGAGCGCTATTGTCAACCGTATATTAAGTCCTATATGCTGCAGGAGATATTTGGGGATTTGGCTGAAGCAGTCAAATCAACCTACCTGCAGAAGCTAGACGCTGAGCAATTCTGTTTCAAGGACGCCTATGATACTCAGCGAAAACTTTCCAGCGAAATTGATCAGATGATCAGTCAGGGCCCGGAGGCTAAAGAGCATCTAATATGGTTAAAAACACAACTATTTAAGCTCCATGCAGAGGTACTGTTTCTGCCAACGGAATCTGACAGCTTATTCAATCCCCGCATTGGTTTCCACAGCACCTACAGTTATAAAGACCTCGATGAGCACAATAAGGAGATCCTGAATAGATTATATGTGCACTATTTCTATAAAAGGCACAATGATTTTTGGAGAGATAGGGCCATGGAGAAATTACCCGCTCTGAAAGCAGCCACTAATATGCTTATCTGTGGGGAGGATCTTGGAATGGTGCCTGAAAGTGTCCCTGGGGTGATGTCAGCACTTCAGTTGTTGAGCCTTGCTGTTCAACGAATGCCAAACAATCCAGATTGGGAGTTTTGGAATCCAGAAAACACACCCTACCTGTCGGTCACTACTACTTCCAGTCACGATACGTCGACACTAAGGGGATGGTGGGAAGAGGATAAAGGCGAGATTCAGAGGTTTTACAACACTATTTTGGGCCAAACAGGAAATGCGCCAGCGTTTTGTGAACCATGGATTGTTGCCCAAATAATTAGCCAACACATGCATGCTCCTGCCATGTGGGCTATTTTCCCCATTCAAGACTTGCTTGCGCTTGATGGGCGCCTTAGAAGGACTGTTCCGGGCGACGAAAGAATAAATGTACCGGCGGTTTCCCAGCATTACTGGAAATACCGATTGCATTTGACACTAGAACAACTCCTACAAGAAGATGATTTTAACGCTTGCCTCCGCAAAATGTCGGACGAAGCTGGAAGAAACCGTAGGTATTGAGTCATTGGCAGCCGGTGTTTGTCAATTTTCGCTTTTTGATTTGCTTACAACGGTACGGATTGTGAGCAAAGTCATCAATTGATATACATGTAAATTGTTAGCCACAATAACCTATGGCGTTTGTTGGCTTCGGCGCTATTTTTCATAGTAGTTCGATCAACGGCTGCGGTTTTGGCCATTTTTTACCCACCGTATGGTGGTATTGACAGCTAAGGCTTATTTGATTTTCGGTGAAAATACTTAGGCTATCAAATGATAATGTACTGGGGAAGCCCATGATTACCGGCCACCTTCTACCCATCCTTCTTGTCCTCCATCCGTCTTGAGGATTTTCAGCGCCGATTTGGTTTTTTTCGTTGACTTGCTGCTGTCTGATGAAGGCGATGGGTTTGCGAAATATAAGCCTAAGGAAAGGATCAAGAAGAATACATATTGTGCCATAAGGTTACTGGTTAGAAGTGATTAATAATGTGTTTCAAAGGTGGCACATCCAGCTTTATCAATTTACGACAGTTTGTAACATTTGCTAACTTTAAAAAAAGTGCTAGATTTAGGTACGAAGTTTGAAGTATCGTACGTGAGATGAACTATTTTGTCATTTTAAATGAATGAGATCAAGAAATTAGTCCGAATTGTAACAAATCGAGTCAAGAAAAATATTTCTTTGATCGATGTCATTAACAATGAGGAAAATCCCGGTAAAGAGCAACAGTTGTTCAACAACGTGCAAAGTGGTCGTTATCATACAGATGATGACGCAGCTTCTGACATGTACGGCAGCGATGGTACTGACCAGCGTTACCGGATGCTGAAGTCGAGGCTGCGTTCAAAGCTAAATAACATGCTTTTCTTCGTCGATTTTAGCGACTCAAAAGGAAATATTAGCTTTCCTTATGAGCAGGAATGCCACAGCCACATCTTCAGGGCAAAAGTGCTATTTAAAGAGGGAGAATATGAGCTGGCTGAAAAGAGTGTAAAAAAGGCCCTTACTATTTCACAAGAGGCTGAATTCACTGACTTGACTTTGATTTCATTAAAGATGCTTCGGGTGATTTATTCCGAGCTGTTTCGGCCAAATCACCTAAGGAAAGTGATCGGCCAAATCAAAAAATATGAAGAGATTAATCGATTCGAGGAGGAGTCTTTTGATATTTTCTATATGAAGCGGATGCAATTGGGTAGATCTGTTCATTCGCGAAAAGTTCATTTGGATTCTACCCTGAGTGCTGTAAAGAAGCTTGAGAAATTATGGGATCGGGGTAAGTCTTACGGACTGTTTGAAAAATATTATCGATTAAAAATATGGAGTAGTGAATTGTTAGGTGACTATGAGGCCGTATTAGATATATCTAATGAGGCGATGCGACTTGTAAAAGAGGGGGCAATTAATCCTTTGAGGTTTGATGTTAGACACAACGTCTATACCCGGACCTATGCCTATTTGAGATCAAAGGACTACAAGAGCGGAATCAGATGCGCTGAAGAGGGACTTGAGCATATTGCACCGTCTTCAGGCAACTGGTTCTCTCATATGGAGAACTACGTGCTTTTAGCTCTCCATAGCCAGGATTATCAATTGGCGGAAGATGTAGTGAACAAGGTAGTTAGTAATCCTTTCCTCGATAAACTAAGTATTCAGTCTAAAGAACGCTGGGAGCTTTATAAAGCGTATTTATACTTCATCATGCCTGACAGGGATGTAGAGGATGTCTTAAGCTTTTCGGATATCTATGAAAGGCTTCCTTTTTACACACAAGACAAGCAAGGTTTTATGGTGGCTATATTGATTCTTGAATTCATGGATTTTCTTAAGAAAGACCGACTTGATTTGGCTCTTACGAAACTCCCGAATTCTGAGCGATATATTTATCGTTACCTCAACGAAAACCCTGAAAGCCAAAGAGAAAAGCTGTTTCTTAAATTAATATCAATTATTGTTCAATGTAGCTTTAATCCGGATATGGCTGCAAAAAAAGGGCAACGCTACCTTGATAGGTTAAGAGGAACCCCGGAGCCAGGTGGCGCTTTTGCAGAAGTTGAAATTGTTCCGTACGAGCAACTATGGGATGTCTTGATGGGTTTTATGAAGAAAACTCATCACAAATTCAGTCTTAGTAGTTCCTGATCATTTCCATAGATACTGAGTACATCGGGCTTAGTTTTTCGTAAGGAGCGCGCCATTTTGTGCAATTATTTGTCTTTGGTTATGAAGGTTTTTATAAAGAACCATCAATGCAGATAGTATGATCAGGTTTTTGAATATGTACTGCCCTACGATTGAAAGGCTAAATGGATCTTGACTGAATGCATATTCCGGGAGGATGATCAGTGGAAGGAATGTGCACAGCATGTGCCAGATGGTCACAAGGAAGACTACCCGTGGCCTGAAATTGATAATGAGTGAAAGTCCAATGGCCGTTTCGATAATGGCCAGCGTCAAACAGGCGCCAGTTCCGGATAAAACATCGAAAGTGATGAGGCATATGGTGTCAGCTGCGAGCTGTTCAGCTGGACTATACTGAGGAAAAAATTTCAACATTCCGAAGACGAAGTAAATGATACCTATGCTTATCCGCAGGAAAGTGATTGCATATTTCTCCAGCCATACCATCCAACGGTTTTCCAACCTGCTCAAAATGCCATCGATCTTGTTCATATTCACTTCATCAAAAATTCAACACGGGGTTACCTGAATAATTGGCAACATATTTTTTTGCTTTGAAATCTCCCAATATTTCGTGCCATCTTTTATATGATTTTTGTCAAATCTAGCCTATTCGAATTACGCAGTAATTCATAAATTGTGGAGTATTACACGTCTGTTCGCGCATTCGTGTTTTCAGCGTTATATTTGTCTTAGTTAGCTTTTATCGCCTTTGTACCTACTTATACTATGATTGATTCCTCCCCCCAGTTGACCGGTCGACTTATTTCACTGGATGCACTTCGCGGCTTTACCGTTGCTTGTATGATTATTGTAAATGTGCCAGGTTCGTGGGGGCATGTCTATAAGCCATTGCTTCATAGCCATTGGCATGGCGCTACGCCTACCGACCTGGTTTTTCCATTTTTTTTGTTCATCGTTGGAGTTTCCATTGTATTAGCCTTAGACAGACAACTTATTCAAGGAAAAACAAAGCGCGAGTTATTAAAGAAAGTGCTCATAAGGTCCCTTAAGATATTTTTACTTGGGGTCTTTCTTTGGATGTTTCCCAAGTTTGACCTCTCAAACATTCGAATTCCAGGCGTACTTCAGCGGATAAGTATTGTGTTTTTGTTTGGCTCAGTTTTGTTTTTGTATACTGACTGGAAGAGCCACATTAAGTGGGCTGTAGGGCTTTTGGTTGGCTATTGGGCACTGATGACATTCATGCCGGTACCAATTGATGATGTGATCCAGCTTGCCTTGGAATCAGGTGAGACACTCAGAAGCGAGGGAATCGTGACAGTTGAAGGAATAAGCAAAGTAGGAGAGGGCTTCATAGCAGCAAATTATGAGCCTGGAACCAACATAGAGTCGTGGCTTGACAGAAGGCTTATTCCCGGGAGGTTATGGGAAAAAACATGGGACCCCGAAGGGTTTCTGAGTACGTTTCCTGCGATTGCTACTGGGATCCTGGGTATGCTGGCAGGAAAGCACTTGTTAAGTAACCTTAGC
The DNA here is from genome assembly GCA_964351395.1 of uncultured Roseivirgaceae bacterium. Classification (GTDB taxonomy): domain Bacteria; phylum Bacteroidota; class Bacteroidia; order Cytophagales; family Cyclobacteriaceae; genus Imperialibacter. The sequence goes on along the minus strand of CAYGOF010000008.1, from coordinate 43,343 downwards.
AGTGATAAGAAAGTGATTTGGTTGTTTTTTGCTGGGTTCGCATCGTTTGTAGCAGGCAATGTTTTTGATTGGTTTTTCCCCATTAATAAACATATTTGGACGAGCTCTTATGTGCTTTATGCTGGAGGTTTGTCGTCAATGTCTCTCGCCTTTTTTGTTTGGCTTGTTGACGTACAGGGGAAGTCGAACTGGACTAAGTTGGGAGTAGTTTTTGGGAGTAATGCTGTGGTCGCTTATGTTTTGCACGGCGTGTTGCTCAAAATATTGACCCTGGTTAACTGGCCATTGAGAAACTGGTTTTTTGAAGGTTTGGTGTCAATTGGTTTTTCCGAAAAGCTTTCGTCGCTTACCTGGGCACTGTTCTACTCGCTGGTTGTTTGTTACATTCCAGTGTACATTCTTTACAGGAAGAAAATCTTCATCAAGTTGTAAGATTTACATTCATTATTTGCTACGATGATATTCTCTCGTTTTGCTTAATGTGGATCGCGCTATCTGATACTAACGCCTAATCCAGCTGTGAATGTATTGTATTTTTGAAAAGTATATCCTGCGTGGATTGAAACAATTGCCAGGTTGAACTTTATTCCACCAGTTAATCTTGGGCTGAAATTGCTAAACTTAAAATCGATCGGATCAACCAAGGGCTCAAGTGAACTTTCGATTTCGTAGCTTCCATCAAGTAAAACCCTGGTGAATGCTCCGTTTATTCCAGCTCCTCCGTAAAGCGTTATGACTTTCACAAAGTCTTTACTTGCAAGCACCTGGAAAGTGGCTCCTTTCACATTGAGCTTAACAAAATTATCAGGAGTGTTGACGTCTGGCGTTGCTTTTAGTGCCAATCGGCTGAAACCTGCCAGTAGCGAAAGCTCAAATGGCGCAAAGGCAAACGCAGGCACATTTTGTTTGATGTCATGCAGGATACCAAAACCAATCATTCCTACCCGTACTTCAGTGTCACCATTGGCATATGTATAGGTGGGGATTGTGCGTAATTTTAAATCTGTTGAAAATCCAATCCCAATACCTCCCTGAATCATAGGAGATGGCACTGCATTTATCCCAAACGCTTCATTCATGCCCAAGCCTGTAGGCCCTGTAAACCGTGCTTCACTCTCATCTCCTTTATTGAATATAAGCTCAGGAATGTCATCGGCTGAAGTATTAGGTCCCATAATAGTTGGGAATTGATCTCTGCCTGGGTCTCTTAATGTGATGTTATCGTAGTCGTTTGGGTTGAAGGTGAAGTATTCAGCATTGGTAGGCACAAAGGCGACTGCTACTGACACGGTGACGTCAAAACCCAGTGTTTGATGCGGCTTGGCGGTGTTGGCCCAATTGTTTGTTAATCCATAGGCAAAGCCAAGAAACCCTGGTTCGAAATAGTTTTGAAGGAGTCGTTCGGCATCCTCAGAACCTCCCTCAATAAATACATTAAGTTCCTGGCCGAAAAGAACCCTATGTGACGACAACAATAGAACGATTAGTGCAAGTTTTTTCATAGCGACTTTTTAGTATCGAACCCTGAGCGTAACGTCATAATAAAGGGTAAAAATGAAATTCAAGTCAGTATCCGGAATTTCAGGGAAGTCAAAGGTTAGTGTATTATCAACCTCTTTGTAGGTTGTAAGGATGTTGCTTATCACAGTTTTGTCGGCCGCTTTTACACCTGCATCACCCTCCGGAGTGTTTTTGAGTGACCCTGTAATTGCGAGCACGTTGTCTTTCTGCTCAGCTATAGAAACAACAGTCAAATTTATTGCATCTATCGCGATTTCTTCGTCAGAGTCAACTTCTGTTATTGTATATGAAACGAAGTTGATAGTTACGGCATCGTTTTCGGCTAGATCTTCAAGTACGTTTTTAAAAGCTTTTACATCTGATAATCTAAAAGTTTCGGTGAAAGAAGGGGTGACTGGTTCAACCCCAAGATCGTTACCCGGTACATAAATCTCGAAAACAATGGGTACCTTCCTGGAAAGGTTGAAGCCAACTCCGGCATCACTACACGAAAAAGCCAGAAGGGATAGCAGAACAAATTGGTACGACCTGAATCGGCTCATAGGATAGACTTAAAGTAACCTAATAGGTAAAAAAGTATGATCGATAGATAAATATAGCAAAAAAAATACCCAATAGTCGCAAATTCTTCCTATTGAAGACATTGTTGAATGAAAAAATTCAACCCATTTCTATTCCTTATTTTATTCGCAACTTCTTTAAGTCGCTTATTAAGGGTTGTAATATTTATGAATAATATCGGCTACAAGTCCTGTCCACCCTGTTTGATGATTGGCGCCTAGTCCTCGCCCATCGTCCCCATGGAAGTATTCATAAAACAGGATATAGTCTTTAAAGTGAGGGTCCTTTTGAAACTTCTCGTTGGTGCCATAAACGGGCCTGTTACCGTTTTCATCCCGCTGAAAGGGTTTCATTAGTCGTTCTGCCAGCATTCCAGCCAGGTCTTTAATGGTAACATACTCTCCACTTTCAACTGGATATTCGACTTTAAAATCGTCGCCATAGTAAAAATGAAATTTGTACAGCGATTCAATTACCAGATAGTTCAAAGGGAACCAAATAGGACCACGCCAATTAGAATTGCCACCAAAGAACGATGAATCAGATTCACCAGGGAGGTATTCCACAATAAATTTTTCACCTTCCATTTCCAGCACATACGGATTTTCTTTGTGAAATTTTGAAAGCGCTCTAATCCCATAATCTGATAAAAACTCTTTCGGATCCAGCATACGCTCCAGAATTTTCTTCATACGGAATCCTCTCAAGAGCGACAGAAGTCTTCGTTCGCCCAAGCCAGGATCTTCCCACCGAGCGACAAGCGATGCTAGTTTAGGGCGCTGTTTCATAAAGAAATCAAGCCGTTCTCTAAATTCAGGTAACTTCTCGTAAGTACTTGCCCTCAATGTTTCAACCGCAAATAATGGAATCAAACCAACCATTGAACGCACTTTCATCTGTTTGGCTTCTTCGCCTTTCACGTGCATTACGTCATAATAGAAGTTGTCTTCATCGTCCCAAAGGTTGACCGTGTCGTCTTCGGAACTGTTCATTGCGCTGGCTATGTAAAGGAAATGCTCAAAGAACTTGTTAGCCATGTCCTGGTACATCGGATATACTTCGGCCAGCTCCAGCGACATTCGCAGCATGTTGAGTGCAAACATGGCCATCCAACTTGTAGAATCGGCTTGTTCCAATGAAGAACCTTCGGAAAGCGGTCTGTTTCTGTCAAATACACCAATATTGTCAAGGCCAAGAAAGCCACCCTGAAAGATGTTTTTGCCATCAGCATCTTTTCTGTTGACCCACCAGGTGAAATTCAAGAGTAACCGATTAAAGGCTTTTTGAAGAAAATCAAAATCGCCTTTGCCCTGCATCTTGCGGTCCATCTTAAATACCCTGAGAACTGCCCATGCATGAACAGGAGGGTTTACATCGGTGAAGTTCCACTCATAGGCTGGTATTTGTCCATTGGGATGCATGTATTCGTCTTTCAACAGCAACAGCAACTGATTCTTTGCAAAATCTGGGTCTAGTCTTGCTATGGGAATACAATGGAAGGCTAAGTCCCAGGCAGCATACCAGGGATATTCCCAGGTGTCTGGCATCGAGATCACATCTGCATTGTCCATATGCTGCCAATCGTGGTTTCGGCCCTGCCTTCGCTCTGCTGGTGGGGGCATTCTGCCAGGGTCGCCCGCTAGCCACTCTCGGATGTTATAGTAGTAAAATTGCTTGGTCCACATCATACCGGCATAAGCCTGTCGTTGGATATTTTTCAAGTCTTTATCGACTACCTTGTATTGTAATGATCTGTAAAAAGAATCGCATTCTGCTTTTCTCAATGCCATAAGCGACGAAAAATCCTCAAATGGGTTTTCGAGTTTTTTTCTACTAAGTCTAACCTGCACCTTCTTGCTGCCATTGGCTGGAATTATAAAAGTATAGATGCCGCTAGCCTTTGATCCACGTTTTTCCGGATTAACTGCATTCTTTTTTCCATCGACTACGTAGTCGTTGATGCCATCTTTCAGGTATTTGGCAGTATTCGAAATACCGTAAAGCTTTGATCTATTGGTCTCGTTATCGGTGAATGCCTGTTCCTCGATATTGTCATCAAAATAGATATGAAAATCGTCGAGTAAATGGTGAGACAAAAACATATGTTGTTTGTCAAACTCCTCGAGCGAGGGTATGAATTTATCTTTGCCAGACGACCAGGTATTTCGGAACCAGAAAGTAGGGAGAACTGTGATAGGCGCTTTCTTGCTACTTCGGTTGATTATCTCTACTTCAAATAAAAAGTCTTCAACATCAGCTTTTCCATAGTGAAGAAAAATATCAAAGTATTCATCTTTATTGAAAAGACCAGTATCAATTATCTCATACTCTGTTTCTAGTTTACTTCGTTTTTGGTTTTTCTCCAGAAGGCTTTTATAAGGAAACTCATGTTGAGGATACTTATAGAGCATCTTCATGTAAGAATGGGTAGGGGTACTATCGAGATAGTAATAGATTTCCTTTACATCTTCACCATGATTCCCCTCAATCCCAGATAGACCAAATAACCTTTCCTTTACAATAGGATCTTTGTGATTCCAAAATGCCCATGCAAAGCATATTCTCTGGTCATCGTTGCTAAAGCCACCCAAACCGTCTTCACCCCAGCGATAGGCTTTACTCCTTGCATGATCGTGCGGAATACTTTCCCAGGCTGAACCGTATTTACTATAATCTTCCCGAACAGTTCCCCACTGCCTTTCGGACAGGTAGGGCCCCCATTTCTTCCAGGGAATTCCATTTCTACACTCTTCAAGGCGTCTTTTTTCTACGGTCATAAAAACGTATTCGTTACCAGGTTTGGTCCTCGTCAAAGGAGGCATCGAATATACAATTTTGACTTTGAAATTTGCAGCTGATATTTTTCAAAAGACCTAGTTTCCGGGGCTAGCTCTGTTTTCAAACGTTTGAAATGCCAAAAAATAAATTTAAGATGCCTATGTCAAATCGTCTATTTTGAAGTTTTGACCTCTAAATTCATATTTGTCGCCCTTTTTGAGGCCAGCTATCGCCTCGTAGATAGGGGATTGAGTCGAAATCACAAAAACATCTACCGACTCATGGGTGATTTTGCCAATGCTGCCCGCAATCAGGAATGTTTGTTTATCCGTAACAATGAGTGCTCCTTGACCAACTTGGCCAAATAGGGCCACAGGATTGATTCTTTTAAGGCTTGCCAGTAGCTCGCTGCTCTCTGCAAGCTTTTTATTGTACATGCTACGTTCCTGCTGCATTTGTTCTCTAAATGAGTCCTGACTTTCTTCCGAACTGCCCGATTCACTCAAGGCACTTTCTACAGCCGCTTCAATCGCTTCTTTTAGACTCGCCACTTGCTGTTCCTGCCTTCTGATACACAGTTCGAGAACGTCTTTTTTGAACTTCGGTAGATCTGCTATTTTGGTCATGATTTCTAAAAAAGGATCGCAAATGTAAATCAAAAAACACTAATAGTACGAGAATTATTATCAGGATAATGGCAACCTTCATAGCTTTCAGTACGACTTTCTCGTATTGGTATTAAAAACAAAAAATCACTCATTATGAAAAGTTGTCGACACGTTCATCTGTTGATGTTAATTTTTTTTGGTTTACTGGCAGTTTCGTCGTGTCAACTCGTCGATGGTCCCTGTGAAAAAGGGAAAGGAGATGTGGTTAGACGGGACTTTGAAATCGGTACTTTTTCAGGTGTTAATATGACAATGGCAGGAAAGGTGTTCATTAAACAAGGAGAGGAAGTGAAGGTAGAGGTTGAAGGACAGACGAACATCCTGGATGAATTAAGCGGAAGCATTGAAGGGGAAGTGTGGACTATCTATCCCAGGAATTGTGTGTCTAACTATAAAGAATTATCAATTTACATCACGCTTCCCGAGCTTAATAGTCTGGCACTTACTGGGTCTGGAACGATTACTACCGAAGATGTATTCAACAATGATGTCAGCATATTGCTTTCTGGCTCTGGTCAAATCTCTTACAAAGGTATGCTCGGAATGGCTGATATTGCATTAACAGGATCAGGTAAGGTTACCTGCGTGGGGGATTTTCAAGAGCTGACTGTTACCCATTCTGGCTCAGGAAGTGTTGCGTTGACAGGTACTACCGGATTCTTGAAAGTTGCCTGTTCAGGCTCAGGTTCGATACAAGCCTACGAAATGACTTCCACGTTGGCACAGGTGATTAATTCTGGCAGCGGTTCTTCGATGGTGTATGTTGTTGACGAATTAGAAGCTGTGATCAACGGTAGCGGATCTATCTTTTACAAGGGAACACCTGCGTTCGTTCCTGATGTGGTTGATACAGGCTCAGGAGGATTGGTAAACGCTAACTAAAAAAAGAAAACTGCCATTTGAAAGTGGCAGTCTTCTTTAGAATGGTTTTCCTTAATTTGCGGGAGCAACGGTGAAACTAAACGTCAATTTATCCCAGTGATAGATCACACTTCCATTCTCCATTACTTTGAACTCCAAACGTTCTTTAAATTCGTCAACCATTTGTGGGGTTATCGTTACCCGCAACGCATCTTCCGACTCCTTATAGTCATAAGCTCCCCATTGTTCTGCCTCCTTGTTGAAGATAAGGGTCCAGTCGGTTTCAGTGGGAATTGTAAATAAGGCGTATTGGCCTGCAGCCAGAGGCTCGCCGTTGATGAGCACGTTCTTGTCTACAGAAAAAACGGTCGCTTCATTGGCACCGGTTCTGTCTACTTTACCGTAAGGAACTAGATCACCCCAAACGCTCCTGCCTTTAACGGCTGGTGCGCTGTAATCGATGGTCACATTGATGCCATTTATGTTGGCTGTCGTAGACGCTGGCGGGCTAGGCCTTTGGGATTTGTCATCCTCTTGCTCATCCTCAGTTTCCACAACGGTCTCTGCTTCTGATGCATCCGACTTAGAGGGTGATGAACATTGGGAACTCATAAAGCCAATAAAAAGAAAAGAAACAATAATACTCAATTTCGCAAAGAGGTTTGAATCTGGCGTTTTCATGATCGTTATAATTATCTAGGTCGTAAATAAACAAATTTATTGATTGAGGGCAGCTACTGGATGGGTTCAACGGCTTTTTTTAATGATTCGTTGTCCTGTGCTAATTTATACGATTCATGGACACTCCATTTTACCCATTAAAGCAATTTAACTCACTAAAAATGAACACTTTATTGTATCGGAATCGTTCATTTTATCCATAGAAGTAATTCGTAAAAAATTGATAATCAGCGAATTAGTTTCGAGGTATGTTTTTTGCGGGAAAGAAAATGCAAATGAAACACAAAACATATGGCAGTTATTGGTATCGAGATCCCTGGTACTTTAGAAGAGCAGGAGGTCGAAGTTGAAGTAAGAATCAACGGCATTAAAAAGCAGTACCACTATCGAGTAGAAATCTTTTACTGGGAAGAATGTGAGTTTCCTGCTGCAGATAGGGTAGAATGCATTAAAAAGCTCATCAGTGGCTATAATCCGGAATGGGACCTGGCTCATATTGGGCTTCCTACAGATGATTTCATCCCCATTACTTTCAAAAAGAAGAGACTGAAGTAATTATTGATTTTTAAGTCATTCTGTGTCTTCTTTGCTCCCTAAAACTGGGAGTGCTATGAAAAGTAGATGGAAAGTTGTGTTAGTCGTATGTATTTTGGCTGGAGTCCGCATGTCGGCGAATGCTCAATGTGATGAATGTAGTGCTAAATTGGCCTATGTAGCTGATTTTTGCTATACAGATTCAACATTTGTTGGTATTTGCGGGCAGTTTTCTGAGAAGCAGCCAAACTTTCTGATCAAAAACGGCAAAAAGGCAAAGTACATTCCTGGCACAAAGAAGGCAGACGAATCCTATTTTATGTTGTTGGCCACTGACAGCAAGTTGAAATTATCCGCGGTTGAAATCCTTTTTCTGCAAAAGGCCGTGAAAGCCTGGGAGATTGAAAGCCGGAAATTCGGCTATACCTACCTGGAAAGTGGACTCGGTTTGAAAAAGACCGTTGAAGGGTCAGGCGAGCTACCTAAAGTAGGGGACAGGGTCACAGTGCACTACACTGGCTATTTAGAGGATGGCACTAAGTTTGACAGCTCAGTAGACCGAGGCCAACCTTTTAGCTTTGTTCTGGGCGCGGGGCAGGTGATCAAAGGGTGGGATGAAGGTGTGGCCCTACTAAAAAAGGGATCGACAGCATTTTTGAGAATCCCCGCCGATCTTGGATACGGAAGTCGTGCCCGCGGCCAAATTCCAGCAAATGCTACATTGATTTTTGAAGTGGAAGTGCTCGAATAAGCCTTTACATACTGTCATTTCCTTTTTATACTCCAATTGCTGTTTTCTTTTTCGAATTCATGTAATGTTTTGCTGCTGTTGAAGTACTAATCAAAAGCGTTCGGTCTTGTGATATAAAAGTGTACGGATTTGAGAGCCCGTCACATAATAAATCTCACAAATAACTGATTATCAGTTGATTATAATTTTGGCACGTAATTTGTAATAAACATCGACATGAAATTAGCAAGAAATAGAATGAGCACATACTTAATCGCCCTTGGGGTGATTGTAGCTGTTCTTGCTATTGCGCTCACACCGGGCATGGCTGATTTCTCTTCTGCATCGTTTTCTACGATAGGTGATTTTCCGAATGCTGCTTCGATGGTAGACAAGCCAGATCTTGCCAAGGCTGTAGGAGAATCAGCTGAGGCACTGACAAGTTTGTTTAAGAACGTAAGTCTAACAAAGTAGTCATAGTAACCAGCTCCGATTTAATTCCAGGCTTGACTTTTAGATATTGAGCCAATAAGTGGCTTTAAAAATGAGTGACCTGTTTTTGGAATAAAATGTTTCTGGCAAATAGTTTTCTGTGTAAACAAGAAAGATGTCTGAAACCGGTTTAAATCTCCATTGCAGTCTTGCATTTACGTTAATGTTGTCAATCTGATTGTTGTACTGAAAAAAGGTTGAGATAAAGAAGCTTTTACTTAGTGTAAGATCAAGCTTTGGGCCAATCAGGAGAAGGTTCGCATCGTTGTATGGTTCGGGTAGTCGAAGACGATTAATATTTGTGACCAGGGAGATTATACCGAAGGGTTGAATTCGGTACGACAGCTCACTGTCGAGGTTCACTCTCGAACCATTGTAGTATTGTCCTGACCTCGTCTGAAGATCAACATAAAATTTCTTTCTGGCGTCTGATCTATAACTCGCAATAATCGAATGATACCTGTAGTCGGAGCCTTCCGGCAGTTCTAAACCGTCGGTGTTTGTGGGGTCGAAAGGAAAGAAAAGATATACATAATCCTGCCGAAGCCTCATATCAAAACCAGCTGTGTTTTTGAACTGTATTCTGTACAATATATTAATGTCTCGATCAGTAGTTCCGTAGGAGCTATTCCAACGTCTATCTGTATCAAAACCAGGTCCGTGGCGATTGATTACTCTCGAGTTTGGATAGAAGTTGTACCAAATGGTAGGGGCAAACCTGTTGTAACCGTTCCTGCTTGCAAAACCAGTTTCGGGATTGTAATTGGCACCTATTGATTGGACCCTTAGTTGGGCTTCCCACTTAATGACGCTGTATTGAAGGTCTCCAGCCAATGCGAAGGCATCGTCCAGGTCTTCGTGTGAGAAAGCCCGATGAGCGAAAAACTTTCCGTTCCACCTGTTATCTGCCGATGCAAGGTTATAGTCAATGCCAACGACACGATTAAAGGTCTTCACACTATCACTTCCATCCTCGGCGAGCAAGGGGCCTGTTGGGTCTTTGTTAACCATGATCATCCCAATGTTCGACCTTGTGAAAAGCTTGCGTTGGAAACTCGCCACTGAATAGTTGATAGATGGAACCCCCAACTCCTCATCTTTAGCTGCCAGCATGTCAAGTAAACCAACTCGCCAGTTCTTATTGATTTTCCCACTCATGCGGGCCCCGGCATATATTTTATTCTGAAGGTTTTGACCAGTGCTTTCATCTCTGGTAACGCCAATCCTTCTGGAAAAGAAAGGGCGTAGACCGCTGGTACCGAAATCTGCGAAGAGGTCTGCATTTTCAAGGAAGAACTGCCTCTTTTCAGGGTAGAAAATCTCGAAACGGTCGAGGTTCGTTACCTGATCGTCAACTTCCACTTGTGAAAAATCCGGGTTAAACGTTAGGTCGAGGTTGAGAGAGGGGCCTAATCCAATTTTTGCATCGCCTCCAAAGTCGGCAGTTTTTACGGGCGATTTGCCTTCTTCCCGATCATGTTCATAAGAGCCGGCTACATAAGGAATGATTGAAATGTTTGGCCCAGTCTTTTTCACTGGCCGATCAAAAATCACCTCTCGGTTAAATGCCAGGCTGATAATGCTAAAGTTTCTTGGAATTCTCGCCCAGGTAGATCGTTCTCCGTTTTCGCTGTCGATGCGGTAGAAGTTCATGTTCCAATTTTGAGAGCTTTCTTTGAACCTGATCGTTTTGAATGGGATAGCTATTTCCGCCACCCAATAGCCCTCGTACTGAACGGCCTTGGAATACCATTTATTGTCCCAAGAAAGGCTCAGGTTTGAACTTCCACCACTGCTGTTACCACCTCCGCCATTTGCAATTAATCCTTCCCGCTGTACACCAAAGGGGTTCACGCCAAATTGAAATGCGTTTGTTTTGTCTTGAAAAGGATCCAGGATAAGTGTGATTCCATCATTGGCTTCTCCTCTGTAGTCTCTTCTCAGAGAGGGTGTCACGTATTTCCGGTCATTGGACTGGTTGTACATTTTGGCTCCCATATAGAGGAAATTCTCATCGTATGTGAGCCGTATTTCCGTTTGGGAAACAGCCAGTGAAGTGTCGTAGGGGAAGTATTGCATGAAGTCTGAAGCTACTTCAGCCAGTACCCAATCTTCATCATCCAGTACGCCGTCTAAAATTATTTTTCCAGTTGCTTTCTGTATATGTAGCGACGGAAGTGTATTTTGTGCCTTCGTTACATGTAAAGAAATACCATAAACGAAAATGGTAAGTGCTGTTAATCGTAAAATCCCTCTCATTTAGTCCTCCTGGGCGCGAAGATAAAAGAATGGAATTAGATCTTTGTTTTCGTATTTGATAAGTGGTAACGAGGCCCGATTGTAATTAAAATGACTCAAAGAAACGTAAAAACTAAGAAGTGGAATTTAAAGAACTAAATATTTCTCAGGAGCTAAAGAATGCAGTGCAGGATATGGGCTTTGAGAAAATGACTCCAGTGCAGGAACTGGCGATACCTGTAATAGTAGAAGGGAAAGATATAATCGCTTGTGCTCAAACAGGCACAGGTAAGACCGGGGCCTACCTGATTCCAGTAATAAACGATAACCAAAAGAATGCAGATGGAAAAATAAAAACCCTCATTCTGGCGCCAACCAGGGAGTTGGCCATTCAAATCGACCAACAAATTAACGGTTTGAGCTATTACTCAGGTGTTAGTTCCTTTGCTGTTTATGGCGGATCTGATAGTTCAAGCTGGGATTATCAAAAAAAGGCACTTGAGCAGGGGGCTGATATCATTGTAGCAACGCCAGGCAGGATCATCACACACATGAGTTTTGATTACGCTGACTTTAGCAATCTTCGCCACTTAATATTAGACGAGGCAGATAGGATGCTAGACATGGGCTTTATTGACGATTTGATCAAGATTGTTAATATGCTGCCGGCCAAACGCCAGAACCTGATGTTTTCAGCTACTATGCCTCCAAAAATCAGGACACTGGCTAACCAGATATTACACGACCCGATTGAAATAAGTATTGCGATATCCAAGCCAGCGGAGAAAATATTTCAGGCGGTTTTTTCGGTGTACAACCCTCAAAAAAACCTTTTGCTGGATCATATCCTGGACGCAAGGGAGCTGCCTAGGATTCTTATTTTTTGCTCGAGGAAAGTGACGGTAAAAGAACTTGATCGCCAGCTACGAAAGGATGGCCGAAAAGTGCAGGCTATACATTCTGACCTCGAACAAAATGAACGTGAGTCAGGGTTGTTGAAGTTCAGGAACAAGGAAGTTAATATCTTAATTGCCACCGATGTTTTGAGTAGAGGCATTGATATTGAAAACATCAACCTTGTGATCAACTACGATGTGCCTCAGGATCCGGAAGACTATGTCCATCGAATTGGTAGAACAGCCAGAGCAGAAACAGATGGTATTGCCTTCACGCTCATGAATGAAGATGATCAGAGAAAGTTTAGCCGAATTGAAAAGCTTATCGGGAAAAGTATTCGAATGGTGAAGCTTCCTGCTTCGATAGGTGAGGGGCCGGTCTATGACCCTAAGAATCCCAAAAGCTCCCCCCGAGAAAGAGGGGGAGGAAGAAAGCCACGAAGATAACTTCAGAAGGGTAGGTCGTCATCTTCGGAAGAAGCACTCAGCCATTCTGGCTCTTCAGTAGGAGGAGGCACGGCGGCTGCAGACGAAGATGAAGAACCTCCTGAGCTGGCTTGTGTACCAACCGGTAAAATCCTCCAGGCCTGAAGCGAATTGAAGTATTTAACCTCACCCTTAGGGTCGGTCCATTTTCGGCCCTTCAAATTGAAATGCACCTCTATTTCCTGCCCTGGCTGGAGGTTGTCAATCAGGTCGCATTTGTCTTGAATCAACTCAAATTTAATATACTCGGGGTATTGGGGATTCTCCGCGAATTCCACGACAAACTCACGCTTTTTGAATGAGGCCGTTACATTCGCTGTTTCACTTTTTTCGAGAAGTTTTCCCTTGATGTCCATATGGCTTTGTCTTTTGCTCAAAGGTAGCCACTATCTTGAATGAGGCCAATTTCGAGTCGAAAAATTCACCTTTGACACAATGTCATATATTGAACTAATGGATTACTATAGGTATCATAAATATTTATTAATGAATGTGTTATTGCCTTTTACCTAAAGTTGTTTTTTGGCATTTATTTTTCATGTTTGAAGACCATTTTACTCTGGTGATTTTTGATCGAGTGTAGGCTGGGTTGATCAAAGTCATTAGTTTTTCCATAGATTGCTGATGTAGGTCAAGTTTAAGAGCCAACAAAGTGAGTACTTTCATTACGAAATCAGACAGCCAAAGCAATGTTTCAGGGAGGCTCCACAGAAATAGTTTTTGTCTACAATAGTCAGAATGATCTTGACAAGCAGTCGCTCGCCTACATCAGCGTTTTTTCAGACAACGTAAAAAAAATAGACGTGCAAAATCGAAAGTTGAAAAGAGCTTTTCTGGAAGAGCTTTCGGCCAAGTTGGGTCTAGGTTTTACTGAGCTTGTTAACCACGAAAATGCTTCCTTGAAAAGCATTGAATATTACCTCCACCTCAATACGCCCGAGCAATATATCGACCTATTGGAGGAGCACCCTAATTATCTAAAAACACCCATACTCATTCACGACAATAAGGCCCAATTCATTGAAAAGGAAACCGACCTTTTAGAACTGACCTTTCTTTAAAATCAATTCAAAAATTTCTTCGAGCCTGGCTACCTTTGAACATTCTTAGTGGTAGAAAAGTTATTGTCGAAACGAAAGTTGATGAATCGATCAAAGAAGATTTTTTTGATATTGGCAGCATTGTTTTTGTTAATCATGCTGATCATTGGATGGGATATCTCCCGCCGAACAACTTTCCCCGGGTCAAAGTCTCACCTGAAAGATGAAATAGCTCCTTCAGATTCCAAGTAAATAGTATGATGAAAGCTGGCAATAAAGTTGATGTAGAGAAAATTGATTTGTTGAAAGAGTCGGAGAAAACAACCGACCAACCTGGCACGCTCAGTTACCCTCACCATGCAGGCAGCGCCCTGGTTCGTCCCGAGGACAGAGGAAAAATAAAGGGGCGTGCTGTGGCTGCCATGTACGAGCAAACAGACCGTGAATTAGGTCAGATTTATGAGCAAATGCAGCTTCTTGCCCGTCAGGCAAAAGATATACAATCTAGGGTTGATGTGTCGGAGCGGATCTATAAAGCACGTGTGAGCTTTGAGCCAATCATAAGTAAAGTTTACTATCTGTATGCAAGGGAAGACGGAGAGGACGTGCTCTCTATGATTGCCCCAAACGAATGGGGCAGGAGTCGTCCTTTTCAACAATATGTTTCAAAAGTAAAGTTGCTCAGTGATCATACCTGGGAGGTTTTGGAAACCAATCAGGAGTAGTCCCTCAGGGCCAAATAAGTATCTATTTGCTTTCAATTGTTAGCATTTAGTGCGCTGTTTTACCGCGCTTTTACGCAAGTACCTATTGATTAGACATTACATAACTATAAACTGAACTTTATAATGATCAAACGTCTGTTTTTCCGATATCCAGTTGCAGTCTGTTCTCTTGCACTTTTATTAGCTTCCTGCGGTAGCGATGATGAGCCTTTAGTGAACTGCTCAGTTTCCGGGCCTTCAATAGCCATTAGTTCACTTTCTCCTGCTACTTGCGTGACCACCGGCTCCATAGTGGTTGCCGCTACAGGTGGGGTAGCGCCCATCCTATACAGTATCGATGGTGCTGCTTTTCAGGAAAGCAATGAGTTTTCAGGGCTTCAACCTGGCACCTATGCCATAACTGTAAAAGATGCCAACGAATGTTCAGCTACGACCTCTGCCACTTTGATTTCCGAAAGTGACCTAACCATTGCGATTGAAACTACCGATGCCGGCTGTGGTACGTCCGACGGCGCGTTGTCAATTGCGACTACTGGTGGCGACGGGAATTATTCCTACAGTTTAGATGGTACATCCTTTACTTCAAACCCCGTTTTTGATAATTTAGACAATGGTGAATACACGGTTACTGTCAAAGGCGGATCATGTGAGCAGCAAGTAACAGCGCTTATATCTTCTGGAGTGAGTTTTGAGTTAGCCGTTTCATCTGTTATCACGACGAACTGCGCGGTGGCAGCATGTCATGTTTCAGGAAGCCAATTACCTGACTTGACCGACATCAAAAATATTCAGGAAAATGCAGATGACATCAGGGCGAGGGTAGTCGCTAAAACAATGCCGCCGTCAGGTTCATCCCCGCTGCTTGAAAGTGAAATTCAGACGATTGTGTGTTGGGTGGCTGACGGGGCGTTAGATAACTGACAAGCAGTAATTAACAAATTGAAAGAACAGGTAATGTCTAATTTGGTTATCAGAAGGGTAGAGGCCTTTTTACAAAAGGAAATGTTGACATATGAGACTGACCAGCCTGCCAGTAGCGCGAAGTTATGGAAAGCTTCTTTCAAAGAAGAAGTTTTTGCTGTTTACGCCGGGTTGAGCGGACAATTACCTGATATGGTGCCAAGTATTGCTATTCCTTCTTACCCGATTTTGCTGGGGAATTGCATCATTGTGGGCGACGATGAGCTGGCGTATAATAGATATGCGGCTGTTTGTTTTCGCTCCGCATTTTACCAGAAGCTTGGGGGACTAAGGGTTGACGCATGCCAACGTTATTGCAGACAATTTGAAAACAACTGTAAAAAAGTAGGTCTGCGAAAAGATATTTGGACAAATACTGAAAGTGAAAAGCATTTTGGTCAGGCTTCAGACCCGGGAGATTTTTATGGGAATGGAAGTCCTGGTTGGAAAATGATTGCTTTTGAGAATATGCTAAGGGATATGGTTGCTGTTCAGCAAGGTTATCAGCTGCTGCATATCTCAATCTATGACCAGGTGATGTCTGGAGGTAAGCTTCTTACTTTGGGGGAGCTGATGAAATCCCCTTCTGGTGAGCAATATGCTACTGTGGAGAAATACCTTAAAAGGAAACTTGGCTTACCTATTGCTGCCGCTGAATAGCCCGTGCAATTCAATGTCTATTTGATTCACAATGAAAGAGAAATCCTCTACTCGTGATACGAAATCAAGATTGTTCACGTCAATAACCAAAAGCTTGCCTAGTTTGTAGGTGCTAATCCAATTTTCATAATGTTCATTGAGCGTTTTCAGGTAGTCTATTCTAATGGCGTTCTCATACGATCGTCCACGTTTTTCGATCTGATCGACCAATTTGCCGATGTCAGCTTTTAGGTAAATTAAAAGGTCGGGCGGTTTAACGTAGTTAATCATTAGATCAAAGAGATTGAGATAGCTTTCATAGTCACGTTCCGAAAAGTGCCCGGACTTATAAAGGCTTTTGGCAAATATGTAGGCATCTTCATAAATTGTCCTATCCTGAACAATTGAAGCCTTAGTGTTCTGCAACTCATCGACCTGTTTGAAGCGACTATTGAGAAAGTGGATTTGAACATGAAATGCCCACCTTTTCATATCCGCATAAAAGTCCTCCAGATAGGGGTTTTCGTCGACGCTTTCTAACTGTACCTGCCAGTTATAGTGTTTGGCGAGTTTCTGGGCAAGCGTTGTTTTTCCCGCACCTATATTTCCTGAAACAGCAATGTGCATACCGTGGTAAGTTGTGAAAACAAAAGTAAACCTTTAGTGACGAGCCATAAAAACAAAAGAGCCGAAAATAATTCGGCTCTTGCTTTCAATAAAGTTGCTAGTATTCGGTTATTCAAACTCTTTCCATACGAGGGCTGCAGCGCCAAGCACGGCTGCATTTTTATCCATTAAACCTGAAGGAATGAGTTTCAATTTGTTTTTAAATACCGGGAACATGTTTTTTTCCATATGCTCCAACGTGGGCTTAAAAATGTAGTCTCCTGCCTTTACCAATCCCCCAAAGAGGAAAATAGCTTCAGGGCTGGTATGTACCATGGTATCTGCCAACTTAATGCCCAATATACGGCCGGTATACTCAAATGCTGCAATGGCGATTGGATCTTTTCGCATGGCAGCTTGGGTGATAAACTCTGCGGAGAGATCATCATAGGCAATTCCCCTCAATTCACTTTTATAAGTATAGTCTGCCAGTAGTTTGAAAACAGTGCGTTTGATCCCTGTGGCCGAGACATATGTTTCGAGGCAACCTTTGCGGCCACATCCGCAGTAGCGGCCATTGGGGTTGACGATAACGTGGCCTAATTCACCGGCAAAGCCATCGTGGCCATATACCAATTGCCCATTGACCACAATTCCGCTACCCAGACCGGTGCCTAATGTGATAACAATAAAGTCCTTCATTCCTTTGGCCGACCCATAGACCATTTCACCAATAGCAGCAGCATTGGCGTCGTTGGTCATCACCATAGGATACTTAAAATATTTCTTAAAGATGTCTCCAAATGGCACAATCGTTCCCCATCGAATATTAGGGGCATGCTCAATCGTTTGTTTATAATAGTTCGCATTAGGAGCTCCAATTCCCACACCTTTGATGTTTACGTCGGGGAAGTTTTTAAGTGCACCATCTATGCTCTCCTGCAGGTCTTTGAAGAATTCGTTGACATCACCTTCCGCTCTTGTTGGGATCGATTTTTGAAATAAAGTCTCTCCATCTTTGTCTACTAAACCAAACTTGGTGTTGGTTCCGCCAATGTCAATACCGATGGCAATATCTTTCATGAAAAGGGGTTGTTAGTGTTAATTAGCTACCGAAATAGTTTTGAAAAATATGCAAAGGAGGGGTCTTATAAAAACCTCTTAATGTATTTTTAAGCCGCAAACGATTTAAATCGATTCATTAAATGCCACTCATTGCAGAAAGTAGGTATAAGCGGCGACCGTTTTACCTATTTAATCCCCATTTAGAAACAATTGTGCCCTCAGTATTTCGAAAAGTTGAGGGGATAGATTTTGCAGCGGAAAGGATCGAGCTAGGAGATGGGGACTTTTTGGATCTTGACTGGTCGACCCAGGAAAATGATAGACTTGTGGTGCTAACACATGGACTAGAAGGAAGCAGCCAAAGACCTTATATGAAAGGGATGGCTAAGCACCTATTAGAGAAGGGTTGGGATGTTTTGGCCTGGAACTGTAGGACCTGCGGAGTAGAAATGAATCGTTTGCCCAGGCTTTATCATCATGGCGCTACAGAGGACCTTTCGGCAGTGATCGAACATGCAATAGTAAAAGGTGGGTACAGTAAAGTGGCACTCGTTGGCTTTAGCATGGGGGGTAGTATGAGTTTGAAGTATTTAGGCGAAAGGGGAGCGAATGTAAGGAAAGAGGTAGTCGGCGCCGCTACCTTTTCAGTGCCTTGTAACCTCTGGGATAGTGCCGTGCAGCTAACACTGCGTAGCAATCGTTTTTACAGGGACCGGTTCTTGAATAAGCTGAAAGTAAAGATCAAACTGAAAGCGCTCGCACACCCGGATGTAGTGGATGCCACCGGGATCGACTTGATCAAGGAGTTCGGCGAATTTGACGAGCGATATACCGCACCGCTTCACGGTTTTACCGGCAGGGATGATTTTTATATGAAGGCTACCTCTGACCAGTTTTATCCCCAGCTTCGAAGACCAGCGTTGGTGGTTAATGCATTAAATGATCCGATGCTGGGGGATAAGTGCTATCCTTTTGAAATAGCCCGAGAGAATGACTACTTGTACCTGGAGACGCCCAAACGTGGTGGTCATGTTGGGTTTTCTGAAACAGGGGCCGAGATTGCCTGGGCCGAAAGAAGGGCGTTTGAGTTTTTGGAGGGACTATAGAATTGAACACTGCGCACAATCGCGCATTTGCACTGACGCTTCGCTAGCATGATTACTCAATTATGGAAAGATCCCGAAAACCAAATCGGCCATGACCTTGTTTATTCACTATTCTTCAGATAATGTTATTTCGTTATGCATCGGGTATTATGGCTTGCTGTTTTTCTTTCTTTTTCCTCGACTCCAATTCTACTTGCGCAAAAATGTGTTATTGAGGTGTATGGACTTAGGAATAGCAAGGGAGAGGTCATCATGTCGCTGTTTCAAAATAGTGAGGGTTTTCCCGAGAGTAGAGAGGAAGTCGTTATTTTGACTTCCGCTGAGATTGTTGATGAAAAAGCCATTTTCTCTCTTCAATTACTTCCAGGGAGATATGCCCTTACTTTTCTTCATGATGAAGACCTCGATGGAGAGATGAAATATTCCTGGATAGGTATGCCGCTTGAGGGGTTTGGCTTTTCTAACAATCCAAAAATACGACTAAAAGTACCCGGGTTTGATCAATGCAGTTTTACTGTCGACGATACTGGATGCTTACAAACGGTAGAGGCTATTTATTATTAGGAGGAAGATTGCAGCTTTTGCATTCTTCCTCCTGCTATTTATCAACAGCGGCTATAGCGCAATGATTTTATCCATTAGCTCTGATATCTGCTGAAGCCGTTTTCTGTCTCCGCCAGATACCTCTGCGCTCATCCAGCCTCCCTGGTAGTCAATGGCCTCTAAGGCTCGCATAATTACCGGCCAGTTGTTATCGCCTTCCAGCAATTCGACGTTGAAACCTTTCCAGATGCCTTCATCAGATTGTTTCTTGCGGCTATATTCCTTTACATCAAGTTTCATTATGCGACGATTCAACACTTTGATCCATTGTTCTGGCCAACCGTATCGAACCACATTTCCTATGTCGAAATACCAGCCTACCATAGGATCGTTAAGCTCGTCCACAAAACGGGCTGCTTCCATAGGACTTAAAAGAAAGTTATTCCAAACGTTCTCTATGGCGATTTTGACACCTGTTTCATGGGCGGTTGGAATCATTTTCCTGATTTCGTCCTGCGCTCTTCGATAGGCATCATCGTAGCTGGTATCGGCATTTACCACACCTGCCACTAGCAACACTGTTGTACCACCGTAGTCTTTACAGTCCTTTAGCGCTGTTATCATAGAGTCGGTGCATGCCTGACGGACTTTGGGGTCAGCATGGGAGATCGGGCTTTTCCAATGAACTGAGTTGACAACTCCGGGAATGTCCAAGCCAGTTTTATCCCTGGCCGCCAACACCTGTTTTTTGTCAAGGTCATTTGGGCTATCCAACTCCACACCATCAAAACCCAGGTCTTTGAGCATTTTGAATTTGTCCATGATGGACAATTCATCCTTTACCATGCCCCATTTTAAGCTCTTTTTGATGCTTACTTTACGAAGCCTATCTTTTTTAGGTGATGCGGAAAGTGGGGCAATGGCTCCGGTGCCTAACAAGGCAGCCGAGGCAATGGCACCTGTTGATTTTTTTATGAATTCCTTTCTGTTCATGATTGGAAGGCTAAAGGGTAGGGGTTATGCGTTGAATAGGGTCTAAAAAACCTCCAGTAAACTGGCATCTGATGCTGCCAACTCCTGGAGGTCTATGATCATTGGTTTTTAATCAAACAATTATGAAAACTGGGTAATGCCTGGCTGTGCGACAGGTGCATCTTCCCACTTGGTATCTTCATCTACGGTGTCGGGACCAAGCTTTTCCTGCGAGTTCCATGCTTGCTCATAAGTAATAGTTTGACCTGTGTAGGCGGCCATTCTACCCATTATACCCAACATAGTACTTTGCACCATTTGCTTGCCGTCGTTAACAGGCTTGCCAGCTCTGATAGCAGCAAATAGCTCATCATGCTCCTGCTGGTACATATCGTTGTCTTCGCCATCGTATTTCCAGCTTTCTTTACCGGTAATAGTATGGCGGTTTCGGATGCAATTAACCATCGCCGTACCTTCAGTACCGATAGACTCTACTGCGTAGCTGTTGCTGCAGTTTTTCTGCTGGCGACTGAAATGGAAGCCTCTTGCGCCATTATCGTATTCATACACAAGTGCAAAGTGGTCGTATACATTACCAAATTCTGGTTCAACCCGGCTTTGACGACCGCCTGTACCTGTAACGCTTGCCGGCAACACATCGCCAAGTGCCCAGGACTGCATATCGACACTGTGAATGGCTTGTTCGATCAAATGATCTCCGGAAATCCAGGTATGATACAACCAGTTTCTCATGTCCTTGCGAAGCTTCGACCACCCTGGTTGTGTATCGCGAAGCCACAGGGCACCTGTATTATAGGTATTGTAGACCGTAGTTACTTCACCAATTGCACCATCCAATATTTTCTGGAAAGTGGCTCTTTTTGGTGTATGGTATCTCCAGCAAAAGCCAGACATGATGTTGAGTTTCTTCTGCTCGGCCACTCTTACAGCTTCCATTACTCTTCTTGCACCTGGCGCATCTACGGCCATTGGTTTTTCGCAAAAAATGTGCTTTCCAGCATTGACTGCTTTTTCGAAATGCTCAGGGCGGAAGTAGGGCGGAGTAGTTAATATTACTACGTCAACATCAGAGGCGTTGATGATTTTGTCGGCACCGTCAAACCCAAGGTATCGTCTGGATTTGTCAACCTTCATCTTATCAGGATGTATTTTCGTAAGGTTGGCATGAGACTCAGTCAGCCTGTCATCGAATATATCAGCCATGGCTACCAACACCACATTCGGATCGGCAGCTAGTGCCTGATTGGCAGCACCTGTTCCGCGGCCACCACAACCAATTAATCCCACTCTTATGGTTTTTGTGTCGAGTGGGTTTCCAAACGCCGGTACCCTGCTGAAAAAGGGTAGTGCTGTAGCAGCAGCAAGGGTTCCTGTATTCCTTAGGAAGTCCCTTCTTGTTCTTTTATTGTCCATTGCTTAATGGGTGTTTATTTGGTTATACATGTTTTACTAATATAAGAATAATACTCTTCTTTCCTTTTATTCATTCAATTTACCAACCTATGCCATAGTCTTCCCCGAAATTGCTGGAGCCTCCCCAAAAACTACCATGCTTCCAATCGAAGAATATGGCGTTGATGGGGCCAGAGGTTCGTGCATCGAACCGCAACTTGTAGCCCATACGTATCAGGTCTTTGCGAACCCAAGCCGGTGTGTCGTCTCGAAGTAGGAGCGAACCCGGGATGCTTTCGTGGTTGCCGAATGAACTGCTTACCTGGTAGCTATTGATGTTGGCTGCCTCCGTTGCCTCCTGAATGGTCATATCAAACTCAACTACATTGAGAAACATCTGAAGAAGGTTTTGGTCCTGAGAGTCGCCACCCTGAACAGCGAAGGATAGAAATGGTTTTCCGTCCTTCAATGCCATCGAAGGCGTCAATGTCACTCTTGGCCGCTGGCCAGGCGTAACCACATTAAAAGGATTTTCTTCTTCGTTCAAAACGAAGCTTTGCATACGTTGGCTTAAGCCAATGCCGGTATTACCTGCTATGCAGGCAGGTATCCAACCACCGCTTGGAGTAACCGACACGACCCAGCCTTCTTTGTCTGCTGTTTCGACCGATGTTGTGCCAGCAAGGAAACCCTGCATAAATTCCTCGTAGTCTGGCTCAGGTGTAATCGATGCCTGTGCTTTCTTTTTCAATAATTCACTATAAGGGTTTATTCTTCCTTCAAAAGGGTAGGGATCGCCGGGTCCAATTTTCGGGTCATTCATTTCCCAGTTGATCTGCTTGATTCGTTCTCTGGCATATTCTTTTGAAAGTAAGCCTTTAATTGGCTCCTCAGGGCCAGTATAGGGGTCGCCATAATAGAAGTCTCGATCGGTAAAGGCGAGACTCATCACCTGGTACAAGGTATGGGTATATTTAGCAGAATTGTAGCCCATGGCTTTCAGGTCGAAATTCTCAAGCATGTTCAGTGACTGCAACATCGCCGGACCTTGTGTCCATTGCGAAAGCTTGTACACATCAATGCCTTTGTAATTGACCGCAAGTGGCTCTTCAATTTTTACTTCCCAATTGGCGAGGTCTGCTTCTGTGATTAAACCACCTTGCTCCTGAGTGCCGCGGGCAATCTCTTTTGCGATATCACCTTTATAAAAGCGATCGTATGCAGCGTAAATAGCCTCTTTTCTGCTTTTTTTCTTTTTTAAGGCTGCTTGCTCGGTCTCAACAAGTTTAGTCAGCATGGCTAGCAAGTCTTGTTGCACAAATATCTCACCTGCCTCCGGAGCTTCTCTTTGTTCGCCAGGATGGGTAAGGAATACTTTGCTTGAATAGGGCCACTTTTTTATCTCGTCTTTGCCTCTTTCAATGGCGTTTGCCGTTTGGGCTTCAATCGGGTAGCCAGCTGCCAATTCCATGGCCGGCGCAAGCACTTCTTTAAGACTCATAGTGCCATATTCTGCCAGCATCACCATAATGCCACCAGGTGTTCCGGGTGTTACTGCCGCCAGGGGTCCATACTCAGGAATATACTCCATGCCTTTACTCTTGAAGAACTCAGGAGTAGCGCCTGTTGGAGCAACGCCCAAGGCGTTAATGGCAATTACTTTTTTGGTGTTTGGGTTGTAAATAAGCGCTTGGGTTTCTCCTCCCCAGCTAAGTACGTCCCACATGGTACTGGTGGCTGCAATCATTGCACAGGCAGCATCTACAGCGTTGCCACCTTTTTGGAAAGTCATAGCACCAGCCGTAGCGGCCAAAGGCTTTCCTGTGATTGCCATCCAGTTTTTGCCATGGAGTGGGGGTTTTTGTGTGGGCGGCGTATAGGCATTGAATACCTGGGCATTCACAGTTACAGTAAATGTGCACGCCAACAAAGTGAATAGAGCGGTTTTCATGACTTTTCTGGTTTGGCTAAAAGGTAGGTATTCTAGCCATTAAATCCAGTTGTATTTACTTGGAAGGGGATAATTGTTTTTAACAAGTCAACGCTAGAGCGAAATTCTAAGGCTGATATATAGCCCTTTTGATAAACCTTATTCTGACTTTAAAAGCAGTAGCCCGGAAAGTTGTTGATATTAATAGCCAAGATGTTCAATTAAGAATAATTCTGTGACTTCGGTGCTACTTATTTTGCTATTGGTCCTGTTGTTCCTTTATCTCAATTTCGGAAGTTTGGGCGACAATTTCATGGATAATTCGGTCGACACTCTTCGCTTCGTTTTCAAGAAAGTCAAAGTATTTCTTGTTTCCCCGATCAAGTTTTGTCTTGTCTATCAATTGAAGGAGTCCAAGAATTGTTGCAATAGGGCGTCGCATTTGATGTGATTGTAAGTGGGCAATTTCTCTCAACCGCTCATTTTGGCTAAAAATTCTTAGTTCATTTCGTTTCTGACGTGATATGTCAGCGGTACTAAATGAAACACCAATTATTTGGCCATCGTCGTTTTTTACAGGATGGTACTTACTGCTCATCCAAACTGATTCTTTATTTGGGAAAGTTATTTCTCTGATTATTGTGATAAACTCTCCGCTGAGCGCTTTTTGAAAATTTTGAATAAAGCCCTCTTGTACCTGTGGCTGTGTGTAGTCAAAAATAGAATCTCCAATTGATATACTGGTCTGGTAAAATCTTTTGACGCCAACGGCAGCCATCTTATTGAAAGATTGAATTTTATAGTTTGGATCGATCAGGACATTAGCCTCTTCCATACTATCCAGAACAGCTCTTAAAGTAACTTCAGACTTTTTGATTGATTCGCTCGTTTTATTTCGCTCTGTTATGTCCCTAACATAGATGCTAATTCCGAGGAACTCCTTCTGCTCGTTGTAAATAGGGGTCATTTTCACGTCGAACCAAAGCTTACTTTGATCAGGAACTATAAATTCTCTTTCAAATTGTACAATTTCACCGCTTGTAACTCTTTGAAGCACTTTTTTAAATTCGACCTTCGAAAAACGCTGATAACTCATGATAGATTCTCCAATTTTTAAATCGAAACCAATACTGGTTTTATCAGAGGCAGAAGCATTGATATTGTAGGAAACGATTCGAAGATCCGGATTGATAACGATGAAAATATCATCAGTGCTGTTAAAGATAGCCTTTAGCTGGAGTTCAGATTCCTTTATTCTTTCAGTTTCTGCTATTTTTTCGGTAACATTTTTGAAAACTATCGCAAGACCATCTTCAAAAGGATAAACGGTTGCATCTACCCATAAATCTATTTTTGGAATAAAGTCTAAAAACTGGCAGGTCAATTTTTCATTTAAGCTTTTTCTAACCGCTTCAGGGTAATTGAACCTGGGATCGTCTGGGCATAAGTCCCAAAGTGATTTCCCCAAACAGTGTTCTTTGGTCAATCCCATCATTTCGAGGTAGGAATCATTTGCCCGCTTGATGATGAGTTTTTTGTTGAGTAATAAAAACCCGTCACTCATATTGGCGATCAACGTATCAACCCGTTCCCAACCCTTTATTTTTTGACTGAGTTCTTTTTCCTGAGAAATATCATGTCCGATACAATTTAGCTCGGGCGCACCTTTTGAATTTATCCGTGCATTAAATTCCCATTTCGTCCAATAATAACGGCCGTCTGCTGAGTTTTTCCTCAGATTAACCTGAAATGGAACTCCTAAATTTTGAAAACATGAGCCTGCGGTTTGAGCGCAACTTTCGATATCCTCGGGGTGAATACCATCAGTGGCAGATTTTCCAATAAAATCTACTGAATTGAGACCGAATTTCTTGCAATAGGCTTTGTTGCCGTAAACATATTTGCCCTCATTGCTGATTCTTATATGATAGAATAATTCGGAGCCACTAATATCCAGCGATTCGTCTGTAGTGACTATCTTATCGACCGATGATGAATCGTTTTCTATGATTTCTAAGGATTAAAGGACGATGGCTTTCAAGCCGTTAACTATTGCTCAAAAATTACTTTCTGCAACTTATTGAATTACTTTCATATTATAAATAACATATGTAGCAAAAAGGCCTTGATCTTAACCCCACAAATATTCCAGCGTGTAAGGTGAGCCAGGACTTGCCCACGTCTCACCGTTGATGTACCTGAAATTCAAATTAAGGCCAGCAATGGCTTGAAGATCTGCAGTTGAAAGTCCGATAGCATCTGCCTCCAAATTCGCCCTCAAGCGGTCTGGGTTCACTGACTTAGGAATGGCGGACGTACCCCGCGCAATTGCCCAGCTTAGTAGTACTTGGGCTGGCGAGCATTTCTTCGATGCTGCAATTTTCGTGATCACCTCGTTTTCAAGAATAGCAGGATCCCCTTCTTTTATTAATCTTGGTGGCCTGTCAGGAGATCCAAGGGGAGAGTAGGCTGTAACAACAATGCCATGCTTTTTACAATAATCCAGTAGGTCATTTTGCTGAAGGTAGGGGTGAAGCTCCATTTGATTTGCCTCGGGTGTTATAGAAGCACCTTCGCTAATAACCTGCAGGTTTTTGATATTGAAATTAGAAACACCGATATGTTTTACTAAGCCTTTTTTGGCGACGCCCTCCATGCCTGACCAGGTTTGGGTGAGGGGGATTTGTTGAATAGGAACAAACTCCTCTGGTTTTGCCGGAAAACTTATGCCATCCTGCAATGCAATCGGCCAGTGGATCAGATAGAGGTCAAGATAGTCTAGCTGGAGGTTTTGTAACGTAACTTTGATCGCAGGCTCTACTTGTTCTTTTCTGTGGCTATTATTCCACAACTTAGAGGTAATCCATAGATCTTCCCGCTTAACTTCTCCTTGTTTGAATGTGTCAGAAAATGCACTTCCTATTTCTGCTTCATTCCCATAGATATGGGCGCAGTCAAAATGACGGTAGCCTATTTTTATGGCCTCTCTTACTGCTTTGTATACTTCTCCTGGAGCTGCTTTCCAAGTTCCCAGGCCAATGGCTGGCATTCTATCGCCATTTTTGAAGTTGAGGTATTTCATAGGTTTGTTGTAAATTTATCGTATATATTTAGTAATGTCTCTCGAGGGAGTTTGTATTCGTGAATAACCAGGGCATAGCGAAGGTGTAGGGTTTCTCCAGCGGGTATCCTAATTGGTTCTCGTCCCGGAAAAGCTGCGTTTTGCATGCTCTTCTTGTCCCGAAGGATCCATCCATGGAAAGGTTGTGAGAGCGTGGTGTCCGCCATCATGGTAAAACCTGACCTCTTCTTGCCAAAAGTGCCCACCATGTCTACCCAGCCCCCTGCTTTCATCGCTGGATTGATGGGCGTCAGTACTCCTTTTTTAGAATAAAATTGGATGTCGTCGGGCAAGATAACACGGGCGGAAAAACCGCTATAGCCTTTGATGTCTTCTGAACCACCCAACATCACATCTTTTGCCTGTGCAGTTAGGTGGATGTCGAAATAGATAGTTCTGTATCCACCAGTGGCTGCATAAGCTGTTATGGTTGTATGTTCCCTGATAAAAGTTGTTTCCTTTTCTTTAAGTTCCCCGACCCAATCGACAGTTACGTTCAGAGAGGCTTTGTTTCCATCGGTGTCAGTGTCAGAATTGGTCACTTGCCAGTCTACACCTTTGCATTCCCAGCCGTCGCCAATCCTTTCGCCATCTACTATCAGCTGGTGCCATGCCCAAAAAATACCTCTTTGATGTAAGTGATCGGCGGGGAAGTCCTCAGTGAGTATTTCACCTTTCAAGCCATAAACGGGGTGCAGGTAATTAGCCCTTGGGTATTGACCGTTGAGCGATTTAGTTTTTTGCTGGTAGAAGTAGATAGGATGCTTCCCTTCAGAGAGCGCAATACCTTCGTCATTTTCAGTAAATTTAAATGATTGTGCTATACAAACGTGTTGCGATAGCAACCATACAAAAACGATACAAGTTACAATTTTGGTACTGCTCATTTTTAATGACAAAACTAGGTAGCCACCAAGTAAGTGGATTTTTCATCAGTTAGGAACAAATTTTACTTTTCCGGCGGACAAAGTGTTGATTTTAACTGCTGTAAAATTACAATTAAAACCCGATTTCTGCATTCTTTGCCCATTTGCAGCCACTGTGTATTCAAAATAAGTAACTGGGCTATAATCAATAGTGAAAGTGGACGATTCCTGTTCTGCGAAATTTGAGTTCATAAAAGAATGGTATTACCCATTCTTTAAATTTTCAATAGACGTTTGATAGTCGTATTGCAAATCCTCGTGAAGGGTAGAGAGCGCTTTCTCAATTTTTTTGAGTTGTCCATCATATAGATTGGACAGCGCAGTGCTATGCCTGAACGGGATTCCGGTTGCTTGCATCTGTTGGCAAAAGTACACCCTTATTTCTACTTCAGTTTCTTTCAGGCCCGAATAGCGAATATTCTTATTGGCCAGCCGTAGCGCTTTTCTGATTGTTTTCTTTGCCCAATACAGGTTGGTGTCGTTGAGTGTCGTTAAACTTTCATCAATCGCTTCTTTTACCTCGTCAATAAAACTGGCCTCGTCGTGGGCTTTGAACAATAGGTAGGAGAGAAGCTCTTTGTTTTCTACTTTGTATTTACCCACCCTGAGAATGACCTGCTGAAGCTTTTCGGCATCAAGGGCTTTGAGTTCCTTTTTAATCTGGGCAATCGAATAAGCTGACATTAGGGAGCGTTGAATGATTGTGTGACCAATTTATCTCTCTGATTCGAGATTGACCAGTTATCCCTTACTTCTTTCGCCAAATCATTCCCTTCTTTGAAAAGAGGCTAAAAAAGCTTCTATTTAAAGCTGATTTGAAGCCTTAAGGGGTTTAAAGTCTTTTAAAAGCTTATTATACGTAGCAAAATACAACACCAAAGACATGAGCGATAAATTAAGAGTATTAGTGGCCGGATGCGGAAACATGGGGGCATCCCATGCGAGAGCCTATCATAAGCTAGATGATTTTGAGATTGTCGGATTGGTAAGCCGTACAGCTGCCAGTCGGGAAAACCTCAACAAAGAATTAGGTGGCAACTACGCCTGCTATGCCGATTTTGACGAGGCTTTAGCCCTCACGAAACCCGACGTAGTTTCAGTGAATACTTATGCAGAAACGCATGTTGACTATACTTTGAAGAGTTTAAAAGCCGGTGCTCACGTTTTTGTTGAGAAGCCCCTGGCCATCACTGTTGAAGAGGCGAAGCGTGTCGTCGATATGGCCAATTCGGTGAATAAAAAAGTAGTGGTTGGTTACATTCTTCGGGTGCACCCTGCTTGGGCAAAATTCGTAGAAATAGCGCAGGACCTCGGCAAGCCGCTAGTGATGCGGATGAACCTTAATCAACAAAGCAATGGCAAGCATTGGCAGACACATAAAAACCTGATGAATACCATGTCGCCTATTGTCGACTGCGGGGTGCATTATGTGGATGTGATGTGCATGATGACCAGGGCGAAACCAGTCAGAGTGAGTGCGATTGGTGCCAGACTGACCAACGAGATCGCTTCAAGCATGTACAACTACGGTCAGCTACAAGTAACGTTTGACGACGGTTCGGTGGGCTGGTATGAAGCAGGATGGGGTCCTATGATGAGCGAGGTGGCGTACTTTGTGAAAGACGTGATTGGACCTAAAGGCTGTGTGAATATTGTAGATGCACCCAAAGGAGACGGCTCGCAGGATATCGACGGACACAGCAAAACAGGAAGTCTCAAAGTGCACTATTCGGCTACCAATGAAAAAGGTGAGTACCTGAAGCCAGACCAAATTGTAGATACCTCCAGCGAACCCGACCATGACGGTTTGTGTGAACTAGAGCAGCTTTACTTGCTAAAAGCGATTAGGGAAGACCTTGACCTTAGCGATCACCTATCCGATGCAGTGAATAGCCTTCGGATTGTACTGGCAGCAGATGAATCCTTCAGGACGGGGAAGACGGTGGAGTTGTAAAATAATTGTTGATTTGAAATTTTGAATGTGTTTCAATTCATCGCTTTTGTTATGAGGGGTAGCAATTTCGTCTAACTATCGTTGACTTATTCAAACACAAAAGTTCCGTAGCGCTCATAGTCATGAAAATTGGTGCGAATGGGTTGCCATTCCCATCGTGTAGATTGGTTGGGGCCTGCATCGTAGTCGAGGCGGTACATATTGGCGCGCCATTTTGTACCGCTTTGTGGAGGCACGTTTTGCAGTGGATCGAGTAGGACAAAGGGAATAAAGAACTGGGCGGTCCATGCTGTGATGCTGGCGCCGCTCTTCTTTTCTCCGCCCTCCACTGAAGTAGTATGTACAACGCGCCTTTCGTTGAAATAGCGCCAGGGTTGCCAACCGAGGAATTTCCCACCGTAGTTGGGTACCAAAATGGGCAATTCGAAGTTGAGCGGCGAAAGCTCGTATTCGAAGTAGATAGGGCTTTTTTCATCGGTCCACAAAAACACTTCTACTACATCTTCCTTGAACAGATCATCGAAGTCCTGAGTCATCGTGGCGGTCAGTTTTTTGTCTTCGCAGTGAAACATGAAATAAATACCTGTGTCGGAGTACAACACTTTCGCTCGGGTAGAATAATTCACTCCACGATCGGAGCGTTGAGGAATTTCCACCCATTCTGTGGTTTCCCAGGTTTTATCAGGTGTTTCTTTTACATCGAAGTTGCTTACTTTTTTGATGGTAAGCGATCCGGGTGTTTGGGCGTTGGAGACGATTGGCATGAGCAGAAGCAGTATGAAAGATAATTTCATGTTTTTGGTGGGTTGTAATAGCATAAATTGGAAAGAAGTTCTCTCATCTATTCACTTGAATATTATTCATTGATGATCTTCTTCACCTGTCGGCTTTTCCCTCCACCAGTTGGCAAGAATAGACCCCGTAATGTTCATCAAAGAACCGAATACTGAAGGTCCGAGTCCCATGGTCGCTACTTTTCCCATGCCTTGTGCGATACCGGAAGCAAGGCCCCCGTTTTGCATACCTACTTCAAAGGCGATGGTTCTGCAGTCTCTTTCCGGTAATTTTATGGCTTTGCAAAGCCTGTAGCCCAGGAAGTAACCAATGGTATTGTGAAGAAGGGCGGCAAAAACAAGGGTGATGCCGTAAGTGATCAGGCTGTCTCTACCAGAAGCTGTAATGATGGTAATGATCACTGCGATACCGGCCATAGACAAAAGGGGCATGGCTTTGTCGAGCCAGGGTGCCTTGCCATGAAAAAGCTTATTAAATAACAATCCACCGATAATGGGGATGATCACAATTTTGATAATGCTCCACATCATGCCCCAGAATTCAATTGGCACATATTCTCCAGCCAGCACTTTCATCCATAAAGGCGTCATTAATGGAGCCAGCATGGTAGCAACTGCCGTCATAGTGACTGAAAGCGCCACATTGGCCTTTGCGAGATAGGCCATCACATTACTGGCCAATCCACTTGGTGCTGAACCTATCAATATGATACCTGCAGCTATTTCTGCTGGAAAATTAAAAAGCTTGGCTATTCCAAAGCCAAGCAAGGGCATAATTGTAAACTGGCAAACCAATCCCACACCAACTCCTTTAGGCATTTTGATCACTCCCTCAAAGTCTTTAATGCTCATGGAAGTACCCATGCCAAACATGATGATTTGTAGCAGTGGAACGATGAGCGTGCCCATTTTAAAGTCGCCCACCTGCTGAAAAGGCGCTGGATAATACATAGCAGCTGCAACAGATGAAAAGATAACAACAGAGTAGCTGTATCCTTTAGTGATGTCGCTTCCACGTAAAGCAAGGGCCAATAAGAGCAAACCTGTAATGAGCAATGGTCCGCTAATTGACGCGCCGAATCCTATGCCAGTAACAGCTGCTGCAAGTAGTAGGGCAAAGGCAATAAAAAGGGTGTAGGTATAGGTCTTTTTCATAATGTAAAATGGAGTGGATCAATCCAACCCATTTCTAAGATGCTTCGGATTTATTAAAAACCCAAAGAAATGCTGCTCGCTTCGCTAAATCCTTATTTAAATGGGGCGAGGCTGGGCTACTCGTAAAAGTTATCTTTATCAACCCTGGACAGTTCCAGCATCAGCTTGCCAAGCTTTTCCGTGACATCTTTAAAGAACCGGGCACCCTTTTCTGCAGTTGATTTTTTTGGATTTCCAATGCCGGTATCGGGCGTTACTTTTGACCATTCTCTTTCTTTCCATGCCCAACCTTCCTTAAAGCCCTGTATCCTTGGCTTTTTGTCGTTACCATCGCCAGCCTGATCCAGTGGCAAAACAAGCTCAGGCTTGAGGTGCATAATGAGGCAGGTTTCCATTTCGTCTGCATGATCTCCAGCTTCTTCGAAGTACTGCTTCTTGTCCATTGACTGAAACCAGTTACAGGTGCTTAGTAACATCTTAGGGTACCTCACGCCGAGCTCTCTCAGCATGGTTTTGAAATCGTTGCCTCCGTGACTATTTACAATCAGCAGCTTGTAGATGTGTTGTCGGTTGAGTACTTCAATAATGTCATTGAGGATAGCCAGTTGGGTGCTGGGGTAAAGGTTAATATCGAGTTTGATATCTGTTTGCCCGGTATTCACACCGAAAGGGATCGTGGGAAGTACAGTCAATTTCGCGCCAGCCTCCCAGGCAATTCTACCAGCTTCAGCAGCGATATGATCTGCTTCATACACGTCGGTGCCATAAGGCATATGATAATTGTGCGCTTCGGTAGCGCCCCAGGGAAGTATGGCAAGGTCAATCTGGCGGTCTTTTATGTCTTTCCAGTTGCACTCAGCTAGTAGGTATTGTCTCATAGGGTGAAACTAAGACATCCCCAATTATTATCAAAGGTTGAATTTAAAAGTGAACGACACCTAAAGACGTCAGTACTTATTTGCCTTCGGCCTGCCTTCTTATGTTCCAAAGCCTCTCAGGATCGGCGATCAGTCTTTTATATTCTTTTGGGTCATCGCCCATCGACACGTCAGGATTTCTGAATTGCATTGGGCTGTCGACGAAAGCTCTTCCAGAAACATGAATCTCCTTTGCCTTAGTGGAAGCAACCAGCTCGGCTACATTTTCTTCATTTACGCCGGCCCCAGGCATGATGATGATTCTATCGCCTGCTTTTTGAACTAACGCTGAAAGCAGTTCTTTTCCCTGAACAACACTGGCCTGTTGTCCCGAGCTCAGGATCCTGTCAAACCCAGCTGCAATACAATCTTCGAGGGCTTTGTAAGGGTCGTTGGTCATGTCAAAGGCCCTATGACAGGTTGCTTTCATGGGTTTTGCCAGTTCAATGAGCTTTTTGTTGCGCTCTGTATCCATTGTTCCATCGGCGTTTAGTATGCCAAAAACGACGCCATCGGCATTCAGCTTCTTGGCAACCACTACATCCCTTTTCATTACTTCATATTCTTCTTCAGAATAAAGGAAATCCCCTCCCCGCGGTCTGATCATAACGAACACGGGGATTGGTGATTTTTCCTTCACAAGTTCAATCATTCCCGAAGAGGGAGTAGTACCGCCATCGCCCGGACTATCGCAAAGTTCAATGCGGCTGGCGCCGCTATTGATGGCATTCAAAACAGAGGTGATGTTGTAGCAGACAACTTCAATGGTTAACTGCATAGCCTAATAAATTGCAAGTTTGGGATCAATCTCTTCTGCCCAGGCATGAATGCCACCAGTCAGATTGTAAAGGTTATTGAAACCATACCTGGATTGTAATATTTGTATGACCGATGCACTTCGCCCACCATGATGGCAATGAATCACCACCTGACGGTCTTTGTCAATCAAGTCTATGTATTCCTGGAGCTCACTCATAGGCATTAATTCTGCTCCTATGTTCACAATCTCGTACTCATAGGGTTCTCTCACATCGATCAGCTGATAATCGACACAATTTTCCTTCCAGGAGCTCAGTTCTTGAACAGTAATTTCTTTCATTTCTACCTGATGGTTTTTAATTCCGCAAAATGCCTCATAGTCAATCAACGCTGTTACTTTTGGCCTGCTTCCATTTGGCCTGATCACCATTCTTTGCCTGGTATTGTCCCACGCTCCCAGCATCATCAGTTCGCTATCTAAAACTTCACCTGATTGAGTGATGATCTTTAATACTTCGATGGCTTGCAATGTGCCAATAAGCCCGGGAAGTACACCGAGCACCCCTTCTTCCTCACAAGTAGGCACCGAACCAGGTGCAGGAGGAGTAGGGTACAGGTCACGATAGTTCGCACTTTCCTTTGTTAAATTAAATACTGCTACCTGTCCCTCAAAACGATGAATAGCTCCGTAGATATAGGGTTTTCCAGTAAGCAAGCAAGCATCATTCAGGAGGTAACGGGTGGGGAAATTGTCGGTACAGTCAACCACCATATCAAAACCGGAGAGAATATCGACGGCATTGGCAGAAGTGATTTTTTCCGGAAATGCCCTAATGTCCAAAGTGGAGTTCAGCTCGAAAAGGTGTTTTCTGGCAATTTCAGCTTTGCTTTTTCCTACATCACTTTCACGAAAAAGGATTTGGCGCTGCAAGTTACTGAGAGACACTAGGTCATTGTCTATAATGCCAATGTGACCAACTCCAGCTGCCGTTAGGTATTGAAGTACAGGGCATCCCAGGCCGCCAGCCCCCACTACCAGGACTTTGGCTTCGCCGATCTTTTGCTGCCCAATTGGCCCAATTTCCTTCAACGATAAATGGCGAGCGTATCTTGACATGCTAGAAAGTTATCAGTAAAAAATGAGAAGTGCGAAGGTAGATTTCGACTTCTCATTCGAGACACCGTTTCTTAAAATCTTTTCAGGACAATGTTAGACACAGTTTCCCCGATGGAAAGGCTTGAAGTAGCAGCAGGGCTGGGGGCATTGCAAACATTTACTGCAATTTCATTTTCCAGAATAAGAAAATCGTCCAACAATCCTCCATTTCGATCACAAGCCTGGGCCCGAACGCCAGCGCCGCCAGGTACTAAGTCGTCCTCCTTCAAGTCAGGAAGCAGCTTCTGAAGTGCTGTAGTGAAAGCGCTTTTGCTAAACGAACGATACATTTCCCCAAAGCCCGTCTTCCAGTATTTCCAGGCCACTTTTTGGAAGCCTGGCCAGGCAAGTGTTTCACCGAGCTCAAGAAGGCTGATCTTAGATTTGCTGTATCCTTCTCTTCGGAAGGCCAGCACAGCATTAGGGCCTGCTTCCACTTCACCACCTATCATTCTGGTAAAGTGAACCCCCAAAAATGGGAAATTGGGATCAGGCACCGGATAAATAAGGTTCTTAACCAGGTATTTTCTTTCTTCTTTGATTTTAAAATATTCCCCACGGAAGGGAACGATTTTAATGTTTACTTCCTGCCCGGTCATCCTGGCGATTTTGTCTGAATAAAGCCCGGCGCAATTGACAACAACCTTGGTCCGGTAAGTATCTTTGTTTGTAACAACGGTACAGCCTGTTGCTTCTTTTCTTATTTCCTTTACTGTTTCGCTGATGTGGATCTGGCCGTCATTTTTCCTTATGACTTCAGCCAGTTTTGCAGAAACATCTTTGTAGCTGATGATACCTGTGTAGGGCACCCAAATTCCTTCGATGCCATTCACATAAGGTTCTTTCTCCTTCAACTGATCGGCCGTTAGTCGCTCGTTTTTCACCAATCCATTCTGAATTCCCCGTTCGAAGAGATTGTTGAGCAAGGGTAATTCTTCCTTGGAGGTTGCCACGACAATTTTGCCGCAAAGTTCGTATTCCACACCTTCCTGGTTACAAAAGTCAAGTAGCATGTTGTAGCCATTGATACAGTTGGTTGCTTTCAGACTTCCAGGTTTATAATACAGGCCTGAATGAATTACCCCACTATTGTTTCCGGTCTGGTGTGCGGCGAGCCTTGGCTCTTTTTCGATAAGTAGTACCCTTAGTGAAGGTTGTT
The DNA here is from genome assembly GCA_964351395.1 of uncultured Roseivirgaceae bacterium. Taxonomy (GTDB): domain Bacteria; phylum Bacteroidota; class Bacteroidia; order Cytophagales; family Cyclobacteriaceae; genus Imperialibacter. The sequence goes on along the minus strand of CAYGOF010000008.1, from coordinate 7,957 downwards.
TCTTTTTTAGTTGATAGGCAGTAGCCAGCCCCACAATTCCCCCGCCGATGATCGTAATGTCGTATTGCATGCTTTCGTATTGATGTTGCGAATATAAGACTCAAAGACGAATTTTATATTTATGACAATAATCAGGCTATAAAAGGGATGGAATCAGTTACCAGACGTTATGGGAGAAATACTTTTGTAGCGATTAAATCATCTCAGATTATGGAAAGGAAAGTGTTAAGTGCCAGAGAGGCGTTAAAGGAAGTTAAATCAAACGACCGTGTTTTTATTCATAGTGTAGCTGCTGCGCCAAAGGTCTTGATTGATGCTTTGGTAGAACGTGCCCCTGAACTAAGAAATGTAGAGATCATGCATTTGCATACAGAAGGAGAGGCAGCCTATGCACGACCGGAATATGCACAAAGCTTTCATGTCAATTCGTTGTTTGTAGGGGCTAATGTCAGAAAAGCTACACAAGAGCATCGTGCCGACTATATCCCCATCTTCCTGAGTGAAATTCCGCGGCTTTTCAGAGAGCATATCTTGCCGATTGATGTTGCGCTAGTATCGGTGACACCCCCCGATCAACATGGCTATTGTTCACTTGGCGTTTCTGTCGATGCTACATTGGCCGCCATAGAAACCGCTAAAATTGTCATTGCCCAGGTGAATCCGCTCATGCCGAGAACTTTCGGAGATAGTTGTCTGCCAGTTAGTAAATTCGACATTTTTGTTGATGGCGAAGTGCCTATTCATGAGGTGCCAACACCACCTATCAGTGAAACGGAGCTAAGGATAGGGCAACATATTGCAGGTATGGTGGAAAACGGCGCGACGTTGCAAATGGGCATTGGCTCTATTCCCAATGCGGTGCTTTCTCAACTCAGCAGCCACAGGCACCTTGGTATTCACACTGAGATGTTTTCCGACGGAGTAGTACCTTTAGTGGAATCAGGTGTAATCGACGGTAGCATGAAGGCTATTAACCGTGGAAAAATAGTGTCTACCTTTGTAATGGGTAGCAAGATTACCTACGATTTTATTGACAACAACCCTTCTGTCATCCTTCATGATGTCGCTTTTGTAAATGACGTCGCTACCATACGTAGAAACCCCAAAGTTACTTCTATTAACTCTGCTATAGAGATAGATATCACAGGACAGGTTTGTGCCGATTCTATTGGCATGCTGCATTATTCTGGTGTGGGAGGACAAATGGATTTTATTCGCGGAGCTTCTTACTCGGCTGGAGGTAAGCCCATTATTGCGCTTCCATCTACCACTGGAAGGGGAGAAAGTAAGATTGTTCCCTTCCTGAAAGAAGGAGCAGGGGTGGTAACAACCAGAGCCCACGTACACTATATCGTAACCGAGTGGGGAGTAGCCTATCTTTATGGAAAGTCACTACACCAAAGAGCCAGATTGCTGATTGATATTGCGCATCCTAACCACAGGGAGGAGTTGGAACGCCAAGCATTTGCAAGGTTTGGTAAAATCTAAAAGTCTTTGAAAGTTTGCTGTATGCTACAGTTGGGTTTTGGAACACTTGCATTGATTTTCTGAAATCCATATCCAGCTACTGGCAACAACAAAAACGAAATGCTTCAGATTGTGGGGTATGTCACTTGTAAGTTTTTCTTTTTCGAAGCCTCTGGTAAATAGAACATTAGGTTGCTATTTCTTGAGTGGAAATACATAAGTAAATAGAGTCTTCTCTGAGTGGAAGACTTTTTTTATTGTACTCACCAAAAAAAACAAACCTGAATATCTTCGATGCTTCTTGCGATAACTTCCGGAGAATTTAGCCGATCATCCGAATTAGATGAAAAATCGAGGAAATTAAACAACCTTTGCATCCGTTTTGCGTCCGATAGAGATATTAAGACAGAATCGGTGAACATTGTATCAGCATTTTTAGTTTCTCGTAAATGGGCTGTTTTCGTTAGCCAAAAATAGACCTTGTGGCGCTATAACTTTTGAAAATTGAAATTTTTCAATCTAAGACTGAAGGAATTCTTAATATCTAAGCAATATCAAATTTGACCAATAAATTTTTATGTCCTTAAGAAGAAAATTGATTGCCTTTCTGGTTGTGGTATTAATGGTGTCTGGATCCATTGGACTCTACAGCTTTCTAGCAGCTAAGAAGGAGTTGCCACCCGAGAGAGAAGCTCCGGCTGTCGTTAACTATGTGAAGGTAAGAGAGGTTGCCTTTCAAAATGTGGAAACAGAGATTGAGGCTTACGGAAGGGTGGGCTCGTCGCAGCCGATCGATTTACTAGCCGAGGTTGGTGGTCGTTTAATTATTGGCGATGTTCCCTTAAAAGAAGGTCAGAACTTTAAGAAAGGTCAGCTTCTGGTAAAAGTAAACGATGTTGAACCAAGGCTCAACCTTCAGGCTAGAAAAAGTAGCTTCCTGAACCTGATCGCTTCAATACTTCCCGACCTGAAAGTAGATTATACATCAAGTTTTCCCGCATGGCAGGCATATTTTGCCAATATCAAAACGGACGCACCACTTCCAGAGCTTCCTGAAATAGCTGACATCAAGGAAAAAACTTTTTTGGCTACAAAGAACATATTGAGTGAGTACTACTCCATTCGTGGCATTGAGGAAAACCTTAGAAAGCACTATATGATTGCTCCTTATAATGGGAGTATTTCGGTGGTGAACATCGAACCAGGTACTTATGTGAACCCTGGGTCCAATATCGGTAGAATTCTTCGCACGGATGCCTTCGAAATCAAGGTGCCAGTAGAGGCAAGAGATATCAAGTTTGTTGAGTTGGGAAAAAGAGTGAAAGTGATCAAAGGTGAAGATGAATCGAGTTCACTCACTGGGAAAATCATTAGAATGACAGATTACATCGATCCCACCACACAAACTTTCCATGTATATGTAGCGGTAGAGAACAACCAGAATCAGGCACTTTACGATGGCTTATATCTCAAGGTAATCATTCCAGGGAAAATGGTGGATAATGCCATCGAAGTACCTAGAGGTGTTGTAAGAAACAAAGGAGAGGTGTTCGTTTATAATGACGGAGTTCTTGCTAGCAGGGCTGTGTCAATTCTGAAAAATAACCAAAACAGTTATTTGATTACAGGGTTGAAAGAAGGGGATTCGCTTGTTACTGAAGCTCCTTTGAACGCATTTGAAAAAATGAAAGTGGAAATCATTAAATAACTCCCGAAGATATGAGACAGATTTTATCATTCTTTATTAAGTATCCCATTTGGGCGAATGTAATACTGTTTGCAGTATTTCTTCTAGGACTGGCCAGCTTCTTCAATATGAAGAAGTCTTTCTTTCCGGAGAGAACACCAAACATGATTACCGTGTCTGTTGCCTACCCAGGTGCAGCGCCTGAGGAAATGGAGGAAGGTATCACGATCAAGATAGAGGAGGCGCTGAAAGGAATTGTCGGGATTGTTGAGGTGAGATCTGTTTCTAGTGAGAACTCAGCTTCCATTACTATCGAGACTTCTACCAATTATGACCTTGACGAGGTACTCACTGAAGTAAAAAATGCTGTAGACAGAATCAATTCTTTCCCGGTAGGGGCGGAAAAACCCACAGTATTCAAGCAGCAGTCCACGAGCATGGCCTCATTTCTAGGGCTCAAGGGCAATGTGTCGTTGATGGAATTGAAGACGATCGCAGAAAGGATAGAAGATGATTTTTTGAAATCTGGGTTGATTACACAGGTTAGGGTGTCTGGATTTCCTGACCTGGAAATATCAATTGAAGTTCCGGAAGAAAACCTTTCGCGTTATGGCATTACTTTCACTCAAGTGTCTAATGCTGTCCGTGTGAACAACAGGGATATTTCGGGTGGTACAATCAAGACATCTGAAGAGGAAATTAGGATCCGTGCCAATGCCAAAGACTATAATCCTGAAGTAATTGGCAACATTGTGTTGAAAGCAAATGCAGACGGCACAAGGGTGTTACTCAAAGATGTAGCCACGGTGACTTTGGGTTTTGCTGACATCCCTAATAAGTACTATAGCGATAATGTTAGGGCTGTAAACGTTTCTGTCAGCAAGTTGCCAGAGGAGGACCTCTTAGCGATCTCTGAATACCTGGACAAATATGTAGAAGACTTTAATGCCGAGAACGAAAATGTTACTTTGTTCACCAACTTTGATTTCTATTCTCTTCTTTCCCAGCGAATCGATTTGCTGACCAGTAACTTTATTCTTGGGTTGGTGTTGGTAATGATTACTCTGGGCTTGTTTTTATCGTTACGCCTTTCTTTTTGGGTGGCGGCCGGTATCCCTATTTCGTTTTTGGCCATGTTTGTGGTTGGCACAATGGCGGGTATTACCATTAACATGTTGTCGTTGTTTGGGATGCTACTGGTAGTGGGCATCCTTGTAGATGACGGTATCGTTATCTCGGAAAACATTTACTCCCATTTTGAGCGGGGAAAAACACCTGAACAGGCCGCAGTTGATGGCACCTTGGAAATGATGCCTTCCGTATTCACATCGGTGGCAACTACCATGCTTGCATTTGTGACCTTGATTTTTCTTGACAATGGCGGATTTAGCTATGAGATGGCCGTGGTGGTAATTTCTTGCCTGGGTTTCTCATTGGTAGAAGCGTTCTTAATTCTTCCTTCTCACCTGGCATCGAAGTCTATTTTGTCGAAGAGAAAGCCAGATACCTTATACGATCGTTTCCGAACTACCATGGAGAAGGGCATCGACTTTGTAAGGTTCAAGCTCTATGGCAAGTCGATTGATTTTCTTGTTAGATGGAGGTGGATCGCTATGATGGGGCCTTTGGTATTTGTGGTGATGGTTGTTGGCATGTCACAGGGAGGTTTGATCAGGTACGAGTTTTTTCCCAGAACACCATTTGACGACCTGCAGGTTGATTTGATGCTTAAGCCAGGCACCAGAGAAAACATTACTGAGGACTATCTGAGAAAGTTTCAGGATCAGGTTTGGGAAGTGCACAATGAAATGCAAAAGGAGGCTGGATTGACAGATCCATTTTTCTCATCGGTTGACATAATCATCGGCACTGGTGCTGGTAGAAGCAGTAGCGGAAGTCATGTCGGTTATGTTGGAATCAACTTTGAAGACCTGGAAGGTAAGAATATTTCAGCGTTTGAAGTCGCTAATCGTATTCGAAAGAAGATCGGGCCTATTCCTGAGGCAGAGAACTTTACGGTAGGTGCTGCTCAGCGATGGGGGAAACCTGTTTCTATCGCATTAAAAGGAAAGTATATTGATGAAATTGAAGAGGCGAAAACAGAGCTGAAGGAAAGTCTTAGAAGGATAGATCTGTTAAAAGATATTACCGACAACTCAGCCATTGGCCAACGGGAAATTAAGCTTGAATTGAAGCCATTGGCTTATTTTATGGGTTTGAATCATCAGGACATCACCCAGCAAATACGTCAGGGTTTCTTTGGAGAAGAGGTACAGAGATTGATTATTGGTACTGATGAGGTAAGGGTTTGGGTCCGCTACCCTCAGGAAGACAGAATCAATGTAAGTCAGCTTGAGTCGATGAAGATAAGAACATCGGACGGGTCACAATACCCTTTGTCTCAGCTGGCCACGTATGAAGTGGATAGAGGCGTGTTGAGCATCAATCGTTTCAATGGAAAAAGAGAGGTGAGGGTAGAGGCTGATCTGGCCAACACCACCACTTCCATGCCTCCGCTGATTGAGAAAATTACCAAGGACATCATGCCACCTATCATGGCGAAGCATCCTTCATTAGAGTATTCTTTCGAAGGTCAGCAGCGTCGTGCTTCCAGAGAGCTTGATTCGGGGGCTGTTATTTTTGGTTTGTGTTTGATTGCTACGCTCTTGTTGCTCATGCTTACTACCAGATCATATCTGCAGCCGTTTATGATTTTCTCATTGATACCACTTGGGTTCATTTGCGCCATTTTTGGGCACTGGATAGAAGATAAAACCGTATCAATTCTGAGTGCTTATGGAATGTTGGCTTTATCAGGTGTGATTATCAACGACGCAGTTGTAATGGTTGATCAATTCAATAGAAACCTAAAAGAAGGGATGAATATGCACGATGCGGTGATTGATGCTGGTATCAGCCGGTTTAGACCTATCGTGCTTACTTCGGCAACTACTGTAGTCGGACTTTATCCGATCATTCTTGAAACTAGTTTTCAGGCACAGTTCCTGATTCCTATGGCGATTTCAATTGCCTATGGAGTGGCGCTGGGAACACTATTTATTCTATTCTTCTTCCCGGTATTTTTGATGGTGACTAACGATGTTAGGGTATACACCAAATGGTTATTGTTTGGCGGAGAGAAGCCCAATAAAGAAGAAGTAGAACCTGCCGTGAAGGAAATGAAAAAGGGCTATGCCCTCAACTAATTATTGAATCAATTCTAATGAAGAAAATTTTTATGCTGTTCGGGATGACCTTTGTCATCCTGAACACTTATGCACAGTCAGAACAAACTGAATTTACAGAGTTATCTCTTTCTGAGGCTATTGCGACAGGACTGAACAATAATTTTGATATTAAAATTGAGAAGCAGAATATCGACATTGCCACCCGTAATAACTCATGGGGTCAGGCTGGCTTGTATCCGTCTCTGACTTTCAACCTTACGCAGGGTTTTAATAGGACTGAGATCAATAACCCGACTTCATTTGTTCAGGGAGCCATTCAGTCTCGAAATCTTCAACCATCATTATCCCTCAATTGGTCGCTGTTCAATGGTTTCAATGTACAAATTACCAAAGAGCGTCTCGAATTCTTACAACAGCAGAGTGTGGGGAATGCTACCATTGTCATAGAGACAAATATTCAGGGAATAATAGAAGCATATTATACAGTTCGTTTGCAGGAAGAGCAGCTTCGCATTTTTGAAAGAAGCCTTCAGCTTTCAAAAGACAAGTATAGCTACAGTAAGCTCAAAGGAGAGCTGGGAAGCGCCGTCACTTTCGATATCCTGCAGGATAAGAGTGCTTATCTGACAGATTCCTCAAATTACATCACTCAGCTGTATAATGTACAGAACGCTCTACGAACTTTGAATTTGTTGTTGGGCATTGACGTAGAATCAACTTATGTTTTAACTGATTCTTTGACAGTTCAAATTCAGCCTTTCACTTTCGATGAGCTTTATGCTAGAATGGTGGCTAACAACAGCAACTTGAGGAACCAGTACATCAACCAGGAAATTTTCAAAAGAGATATCGGAATTGCCAGATCTGCCATGTACCCGAGCCTATCGATGACATTGGGGGGGTCTGACAATAACCAGGTTCAGAACTTAACCAAGGCTACTTTTTTGAATGGAAACGTAGGAGAAGCAGGAATTAAGTCGGGTAACACCAACTACAACGCCAACTTTACCTTGAGCTTCACCATCTTCAATGGAGGTAGAATTCGCAGACAGATTGAGAATGCGAAAGTGAATGAGCAAATCGCCGCAATAAGGGTAGATCAATTGAAGCAAAGCTTGAAAAACAACCTGATCAATACCCTGGAATTTTACCGTCTTAGGGCAAGGTTGTATTCGATCGCCAGGGAGAATAGAGAAACAGCCGAGTTTAACTTAGGACTGGGCGAGGATCGTTACCGAAATGGTACGATCAGTTCTTTCGATTTCCGTGACTTGCAATTGAACTACCTTCGCTCTGCACTGAGTGAGCTTCAAACCAAATACAACCTGGTTGAATCTGAAGTAGAACTAATGCGCCTGACAGGTGGAATCCTGGAAGAATACGAAACGGAATAGTCAAAAAGAGTTGCTTATTTGAGGTTGCTGATTTGAAACAGAATAAAAAATTTCAAATCAGTAACTTTTCACCCAGTATGACTGAGTGATATTGTTCTGGTAGCGAAGTTTCCGATACAGCTATTTCGTAGCAAAGCGGAGAAATCGTATACTTTGGGACATTCAAGAAGTATCTATTTTGCTAACAGCATTGACTTTTGTTTACGTATAAGATTCCTGCG
>CAYGOF010000007.1:263494-286004 GCA_964351395.1 uncultured Roseivirgaceae bacterium | reverse complement strand
TTTGTGGCTCGCAATAACCGGTAGTGGTATCGTTGACGGGCTCAACCAAAATGCTTCTTCCTAAACTCAGTCGGACTGAGACCGGTGATTCGTTTGAACTGCTTATTGAAATGAGGGATCGTTGAATATCCGGACCGAAGGCAGATTTCAGTAATACTTAACTCTGAATCGATCAGCAGATGGCTGGCATGTCCTACTCGGAATTCATTCACAAATTCAAAGAAGGTCTTCTTCGCCCTTTTCTTAAAATACCTGCAAAACGCCTGTGGTGTTTGGTGAAGGAGAGCCGCTGCGGTTTCCAATCTAATCTCTTTGTTGAAATGTTGCCTGACATGCTCGAAAATCAACGTCATCTTTTCAGCGTCCTTTGGTGTGGTAAAATGGGTAAACCCGCTACTGGCCAGGGTCGAATGCACATGCGACGCAGCTAATTGGTGGAGGATATTCATGAAAATAATGACCTGCATCAAAGGATCTGCAGAGAGCATACGTTCCATTTGCTTTCCAACGGCCACACCAATAACAGGTGGAAAAAACACGCCATTTTTTGATTTTTCGAAAAGCTGTCTCACTGAGATGAATTCTGGAGAAAGTGTAACGCTGTTGTTGAGAAACGTCTCTGAAAAATGAATAACAATTGCTTCGCTTCCTCCCTGATGGTCGGAGGAGTTTTGCCAAATATGAGGAAGGTTAGGGCCTAAAAGCACCAAATCATTTTCGATGAATTCCTGAATGCTATCGCCAACAAAACGGGTTCCTTTACTCTTTCTAATGTAGGTGAGCTCCAGTTCTGGGTGGAAATGCCATGGGGCATCAAATTCGGGCAAATGCAGCTCTCTGACATTGAGCGACTTTCCCGATTGGAGATCGACTTTTTCAAAAATGGCTTTCATAAAACCCGTCGTTTAATAGAACTGCATCCGCCTCTATTACCAAATATTGCCTCAGCTGAGGCTTAAAGTGTTAAAATAAGCGAAGAAAATGCAAAAATTGAAGTAGAGGTCCCCTGAAAAACAGATTACTTTTAAGTTGATAATTATAGTATATGAGTAATACACCAGATTTGGCCGGGGTGCATGAGCTAGTAAGTCAGCTATTCGTGTGGCCTAAAACAGCGAGTGATTGGGATCAGTATCGACTGACCAATGAGCAGGTAGCTTTCTTTAAAGAACACGGTTACCTCTCGAACATCAAACTTCTTGGTAACAAGCAAGTAGAATCATTGTTAAAAGAGCTTGCTGAGATCACAGACCCTAGGCACCCCGGCCATCATCTGTTTTACGAATTTCATTCCAACGAATCAACCGATCCGTCGAAAGTGCTTTTCCATGCTCTTGGCGCATGGCGGGTGACACCTGGTTTTCACGATGTGCTTTGGAACCCCGCCTTTGTGATGGCGGCCAGCCAACTACTCGGCGGATCTGTTCGCTTCTGGCATGATCAGTTGTTTTGCAAACCAGCCAAACATGGCGGCGTAGTGGCATGGCATCAAGACTACTCTTACTGGACCCGCACCAAGCCCATGGAGCACCTTACCTGCTGGGTAGGGCTGGACGACGCAGATGTCGACAATGGATGTCTCTACTATGTGCCTGGAAGCCATCGGTGGGGCCTGCTCGACAAGCCCGACCTTGCCGGCGATATGCACGGCCTGGATCAGTACTTAACCACCGAACAAAAAAACCAATTCAATCCCATTCCGATTGAAATGAAAAAGGGTCACGGCACCTTCCACCATCCATTGCTTGTTCATGGCTCTTATGAAAACAAAACTGACAGACAAAGGCGAGCATTCGTTGTCAATGTTTTCAAAGATGGAACAAGGTCAGATACGGACGCCCCTTTACTAAATGGGGTAGATGCTATTCCACAAGGCAAAAAGATGGAAGGGAAGTTTTTCCCCCTCCTGTACGAGGCTTAATGGGTCGAAAGAGAATCACGACAATTCCTGAAGGCTGGTGTCATCGTCTTCTTCTTTCGTAACTACCTGCTCTGTTTTTGCTTCTTTCTCGTTCTTAATTCGCTTTGGCTTGAAAATACTCGGGTCAATACCCATACCAAATCCGCTGAGTAAAATGAACAGCATCAGCCCGGCTGTGCGCAAATATTTTTTGAACTTCTTCATGAAGTTATTAGTAAGTGAATGGGCACGAAGGCTCAATCAGTGAGTAAATAATAAGGAAATGTGGCGCAGAGGCCGTGGGGGAGGTCTTCTCGGGAACGGGCGAAGACTTCCTGATCAGAAGAGAAATGTGATAGGCGACGGTATTGTAACAATTGGGTCGCTCTTATATCGAGAAAGTGACTGGCTGCATTGATGAACTTTGTATTGAATGCCACATCTCCTATTCTGGAAATGGCTAACAGATTGATTTTACCTGAATTCGAAAGCGAAAAGCTTTGATCGTAGCAGGCAAGTGCTTGTCTATACGAATAGGACAGGCGAACGTGAACCTTCGATAGTAGTTCGGTTTTTGCAGCTGATAATGGCTGCTGATTGGTAGATGCATATGCATTTAAACCAAATGGCGCAGACAATATTGAGACAGCAAATATTGCCACTCTTGATATGACCTTGACGCTTTGGTTTAATAGGTGTGACACTTGGATGTAAAGTTACTTCTGTTTTAAACGAATCGGCAATTATGTGATTTCAATTCTATCTTACAGCAAGGCCTCCACGAGGATATCTTCATCTAGTTCTTCCCAATGAATTCCTTCTCCTCCTCCAATTAGTCTCCAATTGCTTCTCTGCATTTCTGAGGCATCTCGTAGGGTCGGGAACCAATCAAGTGGTATCGCGACTTCGCGACCATCATCAAGTCGGACGAACATTTTTGATTCGCCAAACCAAAGATCAGTTGCATTGGTTGATTTATAGCTTGTTAAAATACTCATCCCAGTTCTTTTTGAATAGTTCTGAATTTTCGACTACTAATTTACGCATCTCGTTGATCTCTTTCGCATTGAACCTTCTTGATTTAACTAATTCAATAGGGTCAAGGGTAAATTTTGCCGAGCTTTCTCCATTTTCCACATGAATATGCATAGGCGTGTGGTCGTTTGCATAAAAGAAGAACCTATATCCTTTAATCTTTAAGATAGTTGGCATTAATTCTCGCTTTTACTTATCAATATAGTGCTTTTGATTGAGTAGTTAATCCATTTTACTATCTATAGGGCCAGTTGAACAAGCCTAAAAATCAAACAAATTATCCAAATTAGTCGCAATGCCGATTCTTACCCCGAAGTCCTGGTAAACCCCATCTTCAAATGATGCGATGGCCTCCAAACGAAACACCCTGAAAATATTGTCGAGGCCATAGCCAATTTCTGTATAATTGTTGGAATTGGGCGTGCCCAGGTAGTTTAAAAACAGGTTTTCTTTGATACCCAGCATTCTTATTAAAGGCAATTGGGTAATTACAAATTTTCTCCATTGGTTATGGACAAAAGCCGTCACATATTGATTGTTGGTGCTATAGTAGTAATAGTCGAGTAGCCTGAAATTTTCTACCGGATCGTTGGTAGCGAAAATGGTCTGGTTGCCCGGGAAGTGTTTGAAGTCAGGGAAATACAACGAGTTAGTATTTAGGAATTTGCCCGCATTTACACGAATATCAAGGTCGGCGCTGATGCCCCACTCAAAGCGGTGCTGAATACCAATGTCTATCAAATCATAATCTACATCGCTCGAAGCCAGGGGAATGCCTTTTCGATACTCAGCCCTAAAAGTGGGACTCGATTTGTTGATCAATTCTTTCGAGCCGTTCTTCATCCGGTATTTCAGCCAGGGTTTGTATTCTCCTGAAATGTTGAAAGTCATTGCCTGGTGCTCAAAAAATGCTGTCACATCTGTGTCGGCATTAAGTGGGTTGTTGGCCGTGTATTCTTTTCCCGGATGTTTGAAAGTAGTATAATCCGAATTGTTGGTTAGGCTTCTCCGCTGGGCGAATTCCAGTCCGGCTTTTGTTGAAAAATTATCACCAAACTTCTTCTCATTTTCAATTCTCGCAAAATCTTTCTCATACAACTTCAAATAGCTTTCCTTGAAAAGCAGCGCATAGGCTGTGTTGACGTAGGGATGTATTGGGTCCAAAGCGTTGAGTTGCTGCACATAGCTCCCGGCTTCCAATCGTGCAATGCCCCTGGTTTGACTTTCACCATATTGGAAGTCGACATAGCCTTTTGGCAATAGCTTTTCTCTGGCAAAAGAATAACGCAGCATCGGGCCAAATTTGAGCCTGTTGCCATTCTCAAATCGCTTGGAATAGTTGATGTCATAAAAGAAGTTGAACCCTTCCACGGCATTGAAGCCAATGGTTGCTAGCGGCGACTCGATGGTCAACCGGCTTTTTTCCCCTAATTTGTAGGAGTTCCCCAGGATGGGGTCTGTTATTCTTACTTTTCTGTCTCTTTTGTTTTTCCCTGTTTTTGTTGTGTCTGCCCTGTATTCTGCTTCTTCTGCCTTGTCGAGGCTGTCTATTTTTGTATAGCCACGAATTTCGTAGGCTGTGAGTGGTACCGGTCTCATGTTAGTCCAGAAAACCGAATCGTTGGTATAGCTTGTGGTTGAGTCGGATTTCGTGGAAATATTAGAGATAACCTCTGGAAAATCCACTTCTTCCATTTCCTCCTTTTCATATTCTTTGATCAGTTTCCGAAGGTCTTTTCGGGTAACTTCTTTGTTCTGGGCGAGCTTTTCAAAAGTCTCTTCTCCCTTGGTTTTCACTTTAACTGCTGCTGCTTTTTCTTTCTCGACTTTTTCGTCGATCACGGTTACAGGAATATCAAGGTCGGGGTTTAATGTGATTTTGTATTCACTCAATGTAGCAAGGTAGTCGTACTTGAAATCAAAACCGAAGAATGAGCCGTTGATGACAAACTGGTGACTTATAGGGAGCCAGGCTTTGTCGTCGATAGGATTGTATAGTTGCTCGATTTGGAATTTGATGCCCATTTTGTACATCGTAAGGTCGAGACTATGAATACTCCATAGATCGTCGACAATGTAAAGCGTGCCTTCGAAGATATCGTCTCCTTTGCTTCTCGGCGTCACAAGAATCTTATTGATCACATAGCCATCTTCTCTGAAATAGCCGTCGTAGGTGAACCTGTAGTAAGCAAATGCCTTGGGCGAAAGGGGTGAGACAGCATCGGTTACTTTGGGTTCGTAGAAACTAGCGGTAAGAAACTCTCCAGGTCCGGTGCCGTTGTCTTCTCCCTGTGAAAAAACAGCCAAAACCTTTTGTGAGTAGGTGTTTGGTCGTTCGTAATGGAGCTCGCTCACCGATTCTGACGTAAATGCCATGGTGCTGTCAATTCCTTCTTCCGCAATTTTATTTCGCAGAAAAAAGGGAGAGTCGAGCAGTCGCCCTGAGCCCTTCATATATACTTTGGCATCGTAGGCATCAAGTTGATTGACATGGAAACTTGCCTTGCCAATGGCCTTGCGCATGATTGTGTAGGCAGGGTCTTCCTTTCCACTTCTCACTTCTACTTCTTTCAGAAGAAAGATTCTTGGTTCAAGTGTCAGGTTATAGGTTTCAAAGCCACTGGTGACTTCAAAAAAATGGACATTTGACTCATAACCGATGTACTGGAATACTACATCGTATTTACCAGGAGCAAGCCTAACTTCGTAATCACCTTCCACGTTGGAAGTGGTGCCGGTGTTGATGTTTCGAATGAAGATAGTGGCAAAAGGAAGCGCTTCGTTGTTTTCACCAAGTACTTTGCCTTTGATGCCTGAATTTTGCGCTAGCGACGTCAACGAGGTGGTCGAAAGCAGAAGTGACAAATAGAAATACCGCATTAAAACTTTGAGTTTTTTTGATTGACCTTGGACCCTAGATGTAAGAATAAGTACAGGGGTTGCATGGAGAATTACAAAAAAGAAATTTTACTTAAAGCATTTCCTTCAGATGTGTCTTCTCGTCAATGTAGATCCGCGCTATTTTTTCCTTGTAAAAAGGTCAATGTTTGCTCCAAAAACAATATTCAATTGTGAGAAAAAGAATGTTTGCTTTCCCTGATCTGTCTGGATAGATGTAATCCTAATGTCCGGCATATCAATAAAACCACCTTTGACTTCAGACTGAATAAAGAAATATCTATAAAACTCAGCATTGATGCCAACTAGTGCACCGAAGCCAAAACCAGACCAATGCCATTCATCGTTTCTATCGTAATCGAGTAGCGTGGCATCGGTTTTTGGGTAAAGACCACCCGCACCTACACCTTCAATAATATTGATTTTCACATTTTTGAATGCCAGCAAGGGGTCCAAGTGGCGCAGTTCAAAATTGAGGTAGTTGAGCCCATTGGTGTGCTCAAACGAAAGAAATCCTGGCTGGATCATCACGTCATCATTGTCGTAGCTGCCATCATAGCTTGTTCCAGTTTGAGCAATATTCCCCGAAATTTTTACTGTCTGAAATTGCCTCACCACATATTTCATATGGTCGAAACCGAACGAAAGACTAAAGTTGTCTTTGAAATAATAGCCGATTCGGAAGTCGTATTGTGGAATAGTGGCATTGGCGGGGTTGAGGTAAATATTAGCATCAAAGTGACTGGGTCTGTCAGCAGCTGAGACGTTCTTCAAGGTGAAGTTATAATTGTCTCCAGCGAAGCTTATATCCGACTTGGTATACCAAGCCCGGTTCCAACCCCAATAGAAAAATAGTTTTCCTTTATGGCTCTCCTGGTCGGAAGGCAAAAATGATTGGGCAGACCCCTGGTAGGCCAAAACCAGGAGGCAACCAATGCAAATAAAATTCTTCATTTTGTATAGTGAAAATCTAAGGTGTCAACAGGCTTTTTACAATACCTGTTGCTAAGTGTAAAAAATGATTGAAAGAAAAATTTCAGTTATACAGTGGTCAAAGCCGCGGCGAATATAGAAAGATATTGGATGACTGAAAAAGAATCCTGACTTCTGACCCCTTGATCATTCCGTACTTGACTTGGTTATTTTTATATGATTGTCTGAAGCAGTTAGAGGAATTGTGATCATGTCGTTGTTCGAAGCAATAGCCATTTCCACCTCGTTGACAAGTAGTTTTGAGATGTTACTTGCGGGTAGTAGGAGGTTAATGGTCCAATCTTCACTTGTTTGGGTAATGTGATAGTTTGTTTCCAGGTCATCGCCTGTCTCTTTAGAGAAACTGATCAAGTTGTCGCCGACATGCACATTTTCGATGGAGGCGTTGGTCCAATGACTGGGCATATCGGGTTTGATCACAACAGTTTTGCGATGTGCTTCAGGTTGAATCCCAAAAAAGTAATTAACAATGGGCACGGCCACGGCATAAATGTTCCATGCCTGCACAATCATCCCATAATCCGGGCTTACTTCATACATGGAGCCAGGCAAGGCGTAGCCAAAGGAGTTGTGTAAGTTTTTTAGGTAGCCGAGGGCTTGGTCGGGGTGTCCATAGCGAGCCTCAGAAATGGCCTGCACGCCTGTGGGCAAAGTCATCACAGCCCCCACATAACTAAACGACTTCCATTTGCTGGAGGCATCCGAGCTCTCATCTCTGTCCATACCGGTTACATACATGCCAAAGCGATTCCTGTATTGCCGTGCTGTTTCCAATGCTTTTTCAGCGATTGCCGGATCGGCCAATCCCACTTCTGTTGGGGTGTTCACCACCCAGTTGTGGTGCACGACATAGCCGCTGGTTCCTGACTCGCTTTTGTTCAGTGTTTCTTTTTTCGTTTGCTCCAGCTCTCTGATAGACCAGGGTTTGCCAATCGTATCTGCTCTCACGATCGCCGCATCAATTAATTCCAGGGCCTGACTTTTGGTAGACCGAAAGTCGGCAAAGGATTGGGCGGTTGCCACCCACCAATCGCTGTTAATTTTTTTCTTCAGCGACTCCGCTTTTTTCTGGTACTCAGCGCCAAGCTGGGGTTCATTCATTTCGATGGCCATTTGCGCAGCTGCTTCATAGGCTTGCTGTGTGTATACCACTACATCCACCATTTCGCTGTGCAGCCCATGAATCTCCATCATACCTGGACCGTCAGGGTAGCCGTTGCCATCTTTGTCTTGTTCCTCTATCCAGGCGATTCCCTTCTTTACTTCAGGGTAGTATTTTTCGAGTGTTTCTTTATTTCCGGTCCACTTGTAAAAAGTCCAGAGCAGCGAGATGAATTGAGGTGTTTCATTGAGGTTGCCTGCATTGTAGGTTTCGCCATTGGTAGAGGTTTCATGAATGATCCTACCGTTGCCATTCAACTCCATCGAGAGTTTTTCTATCAGATTAATAGTGCTAAACACCTCGGCCGTTGAACCAGTGGCTAACAGTCCCTGCAACGTGTAGCAATTGTCGGCGCCAAACCACCAGGGGTAGTCGGGCAAGCCAGCAGACAAGCCTCTACCGATGCCTTCGACGTCTCTGATCAACCAATCGGTGTTGTACTTTGCCCAACGGTACATGGTTTCAATGTCTTTGTCGGGAATAGAGATGTCAGACATCTGCGCAAGCTGTTCGTACCTACTTTTTTTGTTGGCAAGCATCACCGTGGCCGTGCCTTTCAATTGATCATAGGTAGTTTGTGCTTCCTCGGCTGAGTTGTGAGAGCCGGCCACAAAATACTGCACAGGATACGATTCGCCTGGCAGTAGGCTTATTGTGGAAACCAAGGTGCCATCAGCACCGAGCCCAGCTCTTTCCTGGGGGCAAGGTTTTTTATTGTATAGGTAGCGTTCCACTTTTTCCGTGGTACCAAAAACCGTATACCAATCGTTTTTGAGGTCTTTGCCGAGGTAGGTTTCTGATAATTCCTGAAGAAATAGGGTATCTCTGTCGTCTTCGATGCCCTTCCGTTCCGCCAACCAAACGGGCCTTAGGTCGACCATGCCTGTGAAATTAAGCTCCAATGTTTTTTCGTTTGCCCCTAGATTGGTAATCAGGAATTCTATCACCAGTCCTTCCATGCCATCAGGCACAAACTGAACCCGCTCTACTTTAAGTTCATCCTTCTTAAAAATATGTTTATTGGCAAAGGGGTAGTTGATAAATTGGTCCGCTTTGTCCAGGCACCACGAGCCATCACCCTCCTTGATATTCATACTGAATCCGTCCATCAGCTTGATGGGATGGTCCCAGATGCCCCCCATTTCGCCTGTAACATGCCAGCCTAGGTCAGGGAAACTACCATCCTGGTGCCCCACCATATACACCCGATCTCCTGCCGTTACAAAAGGACTGCCCAGATATTCTTTTTTACCTTCCAAATACTCGACGCTATCCAACTCGCTTGACAGGCTCACAAGGAGAGTGTCTGATTGGCAAGCGGCCATAACAAAGGGTAGTGATAATAGAAAAAGAAGAGTCCGATTTTTCATACTGTTAGCAGTTGCTGGTACTTAAAAGTAGATATTAGGCTTGTGCCATGCAAAGTTGAATTGAATTCAAAGTCGCTGGTTCAATTAAGTACTTCAAATGCCTGACTTAGCTCGTTGCCAGCCTCATCGACAAGTGTTAGCACGTGGGCTCCTGCTTTTGGGTGTAATCCCATTTGGTGACTCAATTGCGTGGAGCCGACATAGGTGTCGTCGAGGTGCCAGAAGATCGTGGATGCCTGGTTGCGATGTGCTGCCTCAAAAATGGCTAGGCCAGGCTGACCATCTTGCTCATTGGGTACGTACACTTTGGTAAACTCCCGAGGATAAATAAGCTCCATAAAACCTGTACTGTTTGCGCCCTCGCAAGCGGGTAAAAAAGGTGGTGGTTCCTGGTAGCCCGAATGATATTGCTTGTAATACCAGGCTTGCACGGCCGGAAGCACAAACCAGGGCTGGCTTCGCATCTGATCCACCGAATAGCAAGTGCTGCTTACTTGGTGTGTTTGAAGCTGGTCGAGGTGGAGCAAATGGTGGTAGTTGCATTTTTTTCCTTGCTGCAAATAGTCGGGCAGGTTGATACTCACGTGTACCGGGCAGTTTTCGCCAGCAATCAGACCACTGCTTTGACAGAGGGCAGTGGCACTTCCAAAAGGCTGATCAAATACAGCATCGCCATCCAGTAGTTCAAAAATACTGAACATCAGAGGTGAAGCGGATCGAATGCCCGTGAGGCCTGGCCTGCCCTCACCGTCGGCATTGCCGGTCCACACGCCTACCACGTACCGGTCGTTCAGGCCAATGGCCCAGGCGTCCTTGAATCCGTAGCTGGTGCCGGTTTTCCAGGCAATAGGTCGGTAGGAACCATACATTTCTGAACCCGTCATCTCCTCTGGTCGCCGCAGTTGCTGCATGGCCTGGAAGGCATACATGATGGATGGTGCAGCGAGCGGGCCATGGGCTTCCAGCCTTTCGTTGTTGCTATCAATTGCCCGATGCTGGTAGGTATTAGGCAGGTAGTCAAGTGAAGAATAGCCGTGATTATATGGCCTGTTGGGATAGTTGCTAAGTGTTCTAGCCATGCCGGCAAACATGCCAGTGAGCTCCCAAAGTGTCGATTCTGCACCTCCCAGGATGATGGAAAGCCCGTAGTGATTGGCGGGCTTGTCGAGCGAGGTCATGCCTATTTGCTGAAGTTTTTGATGGAACTTCTCATAGCCGTATTCTCTCAGCAAGAACACAAAGGGAACGTTGAGACTGCTGGCCAAGGCCTCATCGGCGGGCACAGCACCGCGGTATTTCTTGTCAAAGTTTTGCGGAGCAAATCCCCGATAGAAAAGGGGGATGTCAGGCAGGAGCTCCTTTGGGAGTAGTAAGCCTTCGTCGAGCGACGCTGCGTACAGGAAGGGCTTCAATAGGCTTCCAGGACTTCTTCTTGCTGTGATGATGTCAACAAACTGTCCGTGGTGATTGGATTCCTCTCCGTTGGGGAATGAGTTCCCTACATAGGCCAGCGTTTCCCCCGTGGCAATATCGATGACAATGGCGGCAGCATTATGGACTTCGTTGTAGGCCATTTGTTCTGCGTACCTATCTGTTTTTTCTTTCACCTGTCGCTGCAAGTTGAAGTCGATGCTGGATTGCACCGTAGTACCTGCCTGCCCTTCTTTTTCTGCCCGTTGTAGCAAATGGAAGGCTTCGTTTGGCAAAGGTTTTACTTTTCCGGGCAAGGGCTCTGCCTTGGCCAGTAACAACTCATCGTTGCTCAGGTAGCCACGGTCTTTGAGCTTTTCCAGTAGCGCATTTCGCTTGGCCCGGAAAAGCGCTTCGTTTTTTCCTGGAAAGACGGCTGAAGGGCTGTTAGGTAGCACGGCCAAAGAGGCTGTTTCTGACCATGACAATTGGTGGGGCGGACGACCGAAATACCGCCATGACGCGGCAGATAGCCCTACTACATTGCCACCAAAGGGTGCATGATAAGCGTAGAGGTTCAGTATCTCCTTTTTGCTGTACAACAGATCGAGCTTCAAAGACAGGAAGAGCTCCAGCAACTTTTGAGCATAGGTCCTGCGCTGGTTTTCGAGGGCCATCCGTACCGTTTGCATTGTAAGCGTACTGCCTCCGCTGACCACTTTGCGGGCGGCCAGGTTTTGCCATGTTGCCCTTACCAGTGATACAGGATTGACCCCCGGATGTTGGAAAAAGTATTCGTCTTCAAAAAGAAGGATAGTCGTTTCGAATTTCGTGGGTATGGAATCGGCAGGAGGGAAGCGCCACTGTCCGTCGGGGGCAATGCGGGCACCAAGTAACTGATCATCCGACGACAGCAACTGCGTGGCGTAATTTTTTGGAAAGAGGGGACTAGGCAAAGGGTAAAGCAGTAGAAATAGCAAGGGTAGAAACACCACGAGCGCTGCTAGTTGCCAGCGTTTGCTTCTTTTGTGCTTTGTGAAATTAGGGCCAGTCACCGGATATATTGGAAATAAAGACTCTGGTTAAAGTTATTGATTGTCGAACGCCTCAACCCTACTAAGGAGTCGAAAGTTTTCCACCGTAGAAACTCAAATGGTCCTTACCTGAAGGCAAGAACCATTTGGTTATCGTGGTAGCCGGTCATTTGTCAGCGATTACTTCCACCCATCGCCCTGCTTTGTGGGCATAGATGGTGTTATCGTACATGGCCTCTGCAGATACCGCCGGCATATAGTACCTTCCCTGATAGGAGGCATTCAGCAACACGCTGAGTACAATCTGCTTGTTAGCCGCCAGGTCAAAGTAGTTCATCACCCTGTCATCCCTGATGTCGGTATAGTCTGGCTGCTGTCCGGATGTACTTGCCTCACTCCCTTCCAGACGGGTATTGATGATCTCCCATCCTGAAGGAAACAATTGCGTAAGCGCCATGTCCTTGTATAAGCCTTTGATTCCGGGGTTCCTAATCACTACCTCAGCCATAAAATTGGTGCCTTGCTTCAACCTGTTCACATCAAGGCCATTCCCATCCATCGTTTTATAACTGACGATCATGTTGAGGTTCTTTTCACCCTCTATTTCACCGCCTTCGATAGGCACTCCTTTTCTGATGATCCTTGCGAAAATGGGACCGCTGCCATTGTTGGTAATTTTAATGGGTTGCTGCTTGTCAGGCGTTTGCAGGCCTACCAAAGTCACGTAGTCCTTGCCTTCAGCCGGAGCCAGCTTGCCGCCTACCTCCAGCGCAACAGTCAAACCTTCATCAAGTGGAAAGTCTTGCACATATTTGGCGATGGCTATGAAACAATAAGCGGTCGTTTGGGTGCTCATCCACCGGTCCTTGTCGCCCATTTCCCTGGCGATTTTCTGAAGGGCGCCAAATGCATCTTCCTTCCTTTTCAACTGCAGCAGTGTTTCCATGATCATGGCCTGATCTCGTACCGGCGAGCCATAGGTAAAGTAGTATTGTTGGTTGCTTTCGGTGTCCACTTCCATCGAAAGGCCTTCTACAATACTTGCCGCTTGTTGATCGAAGCCGGCAATGCCGTAGGCCAATGCCAGGCGCCATTTGGCCTCCCGTTTCAGGTTGGTTTTCTCTTTCATCCTGTTCATGGCACCTACCGCCGGGCTACCAGCAATGGCGAGGGTATACAATCTATAGGCTTGTACCAGGTCGTTGTCTTCTTGTCCGCTCAGATTTCCCCAGCCGTCGGCTTTTTGGGTTTGGAAATTGATCCAGGAAGCAAGCATGCCTTCAGGCACATTGTATCCTTTCTTTTTTGCTTCTACCATGAAATGTCCTGCATAATTGGTGCCCCAGAATGTGGGGTAATTATTGCCTGGCCAATAGGAAAACCCACCAGAACTCAGCTGAAACGACTTCAACCTGCTGATGGCGGCGTCGATGTTCTTTTGAACCTGTGCTTTTTTGTCTTCAGGTAGTGTGGTCAAATTATCGAGATAAAGCTGCGCAAAAACAGCCGAAGTGGTTTGTTCAATGCACCCATGTGGATACCGGATCAGGTAGCCAAGACGCTGCTCAATATTCAAAGGAGGCAGTGTGCTTAGCTCGACCGATCCCTCGTTCCTGCCAGCCAGCCCAACAGGGCTGTAATCCAGGTTCCAGCTTTCTCCCGCCCCCAGTATCTTTTCCGTTACCTGGGTCACGGGTGGGTTACGGGGCATGATGTTCATTTCGATGTCATAACTGGCCGTGAGGCTGCC
This sequence comes from uncultured Roseivirgaceae bacterium, assembly GCA_964351395.1. Lineage (GTDB taxonomy): Bacteria > Bacteroidota > Bacteroidia > Cytophagales > Cyclobacteriaceae > Imperialibacter. The sequence goes on along the minus strand of CAYGOF010000007.1, from coordinate 272,452 downwards.
AGAGGTAGCTGTCACTTTCACCTTCCCCACACCAAGGACGTCTTTTGCTTTCAGGTCAAAATAGATCACTTTGTCGCCAGTGCTGCTGAAGCTTACCGTTTGCTCAGCAGCACCATTTAGCTGAAGCGTGCCCGTGGCTTCTACTTTGATTTTAGCATTCTTCACGCTGTTGTCAAGCGCAAACACATTGACCGGAAGTTTCATCGTTTCGGTTGGGCCTGCTACCCTGGGCAGAGTGGCTAAAATCATCAGCGGTTGTTTCACAGGCACGGCTTTGTCGGCAGCGCCATAGGCCCCATTGCTGGCACCCACCACCATGGTTTTCACGCTTCCGATATACTGTGGCAGCTTAAGGTTGTGTTTCGCCGACTTACCAGCTTCCAAATAAAATGGTCCGATATACATCACCACTGGCTTGAACCTGTTGGCTTCAGTTTCTTCTTTTGCCTCGATTTCGCCATCACCACCGATTGCCAGCAGGCGTTCTATTTTGCCAGCAAAAGCTCCCATCACATCGTCATATACATCCCAGGTTTTGATGCCCAGTGCTTCTCTGGCATAAAAGGCACTCCATGGATTCGGGGTTTTGTAGTTGGTGATATCAAGAAGTCCTTCATCGACGACAGCAATCGAATAAGCCATGGCCTTACCGCCTTTTTCAGAAACACCAATCGTAAACGCCTGCTCCGGCCGAAGTTCATCGGGCATAGCAATGACTGGTTCCAAACGTGTTTGGGGGTCAACGACTTTCACCGACTGCACACCATAAAGCCGGATAGGCAAGTCGTTGGCCTGCTGACCGTGCGGTTGTAGCATGGTCAGGTTGACGTAGAAGTTCGGGGCCATGTCGCTGGTGGCTTCAAAGTCGATGGCCGTGTTGCCTTCCTGGGCATCCACCCAGAAGGTTTGCAAGACCTTGCTGCCTGATTCCAGGCTCACCAGAATGCGGTTCCCTCCTGTGCTGGGGATAGAAAGGGCGATTTTTTCACCCACCTTGTATTCTTCTTTTTCGATCCCGAAATCAAGCATGGAGCTACCACCCAGTTCTCCTCTTTTGCCTTTTCCAGCCCATCCGGGCCAATCAATAAACACCACCTGTCCAGCTGAATGACCTGAGATAGGATCTTCCACCCGTACATAGTAGCGTCCCCATTCTGGCTGATCAATCCGCAGGTTCCAGGTGCCTTCGCCGTTGTTGGTGTCGATAAATCCTTCCTCGATGGGGTCACGGTAGGACCGACCCACGTAGTTGCTGATGGCGTCGTAGGAATTGTCCCACCACCACCGCCAGTCCAGTTTGAAGAGCTGCACTTTTACATTACGTCTGTTGATAGGATTGCCGTCGGCATCGACGGACGCTATGCGGATCGGATGGTCCTTGTCGGTGAGAATAATCCCTCTTTTATCGCCCTCAGGAGATTTCAATCCTACAAAACTGGAGTAGGGGTAGTAAGGGATGCTCATATTGCTGATGCTAAAGTCGCCCCCCTCTTCGTATACCTTTCCAAGTAACCTGGCATTGAGTGCTCCCGGGGCATTTTTGGCCTCTCCCAGGTCAATATTGATTTTTGAGAATCCCTCGCTGTTCACCCGGCCTTCAAATACCAACTCTCTTTCGGCGTAAAACTCTTTCGAAGCATCGTCGAAGCTGAAGTTGGGATAGTTCTTGAACGCTGTTTTAATAGGGGACAGCACCAATTCAAACTCAGCTTTCAGGTTGCCTGCCTTGGCACCAGATAGCCAGCGCACATTGAGGTCGCCAGATGCCTGCTGATCAGCGTGTGTAAACACCGCCTTTTTAAAGTCCAGCTCAATTTTTAAGCGATTGGGCTTGATGGTTTCAATCTTGATTTGTTTGCTGAAAACAGCACCACCTACCTTTGCTTTGGCCAGCCAATTTCCGGTAGGGGCTTCTTTGTCGGTGAGCAGGTCGAATCGGTACATGTCACCGACTGGCTGTGAACTTACTTTCCTGGTGTAAAGCTGACCCATAGGGTTCCATAGCTCCATGATTACCGGATGCTGGGGAGGCAATGTCTCTTCGATATCCTCAAGTATAAAGCCTAAATGGAGGGTGTCGGCTGGTCTCCAAACGCCTCTTTCCCCATAAATAAAGCCTTTCAAGCCATGTTGGATTCGTTCGCCTGTCACATCAAAGTTGCTGAGAGACAAGGCATTTCCATCGTCGATTTTCAGGTAGCCCACTTCGCTTCCTTTTTTAGCAACAATAAGGAAGGGGTTGCCTTTGCCGGTCAACTCTGCTTTACCATCGCTATCCGTTTGACCAGTGGCAATGAGCTGCTGTTGAAAGTCGTAGGCTTTTAGCTCAACACCCGACATGGGTTTGGCGTCGAGCATGTTGGTGACAAACATATGAATATCACCATCATCCCTTTGCTTGGCGATTAGCCCCATATTGGAAGAGAAAAGCATTTTTCTTACCGACCGACGATCGCCATAGTAGGAGCTGGTGCAGGGATTGTCCCTGTCTTCATAGTCATAGTCGTCATAGTAATAGTCATCATAACCATCCCAATAGGAGAAGTCGTCCTGTGCGCCCAAGTCTTCCTCCAGGTCATCCATTTCTACTTCAGCTTCGCCTTCTTCGGCGCAGAAATAGAGGGATTGCTTTTTACGAAAGCCGATCTTGATCTCGTAAATGGCGCCCGGCGTTGTTTTCACAATTTCCTCCAGGTTCAAGGTGAACCGGTTCCATTTGTTAAGGTTGGTCACGCCGGAATTATTGAGTGGGATGACCTTTTGAACTACCGGTCGGCCTACCCGGCGAAGTTCCCTTCGACCGCCTATATTGTTTACCTGCAGGTATTGCAGCATATTTTCTTCAAACACCCTCGTTACCGTCACATCCACTTCGCTCAAGCCGACAGCTTCAAATGGCAGGATGACCCCGCTTGTCGTAGGCATAATGGATTTGCCTGAAGTGTCAATCAGTCGCACCTCCGGCTTTACGTTCACCAACTCCAGCTGGGTGCTAAAGTCTTCTTTTAAAGGGTGGCCTGCTATATTTTTGATGGAATGGTTGATGACCACGTCTACAGCACCTTCAAATGTGGTAGTAGGATATATTTTTAGTTCATTCAGCCGGATCACTGTTCGGTTTTTGTTGCTGTATCCCGCCAACTGAATCAAGCCTTGCAATATTTGTTTTTCGTCCAATGGGTCGGAGAAAACGATCGAAATATAGTCCTCAGTGCCGGTAACAAATTTGCTGGATAAGATAGAGAAGTCGCTGAGTGAAGGAATTCTGACTTCCTGTTCTTCGGATTTTTCGGCCCCAATGGGACTCCCGTTGAAAGCCAATGATACGCTACTTTCATTGTCGGTTCGGGTAACGTCTTCTATCACAAAGGCGTGGGTGTTGTTGTCGCCGTGCCTCCAGGAAATGCTCAATGTTTTCCCTGCCTGGCTGGCCGTTACTATTTTTTCAATATCCTCGTTTTTGGCAAAATCGGCAGTTTGTACCTGCCCTTCAATCTTCATCCTTTTAAGGTCCTTCTTGTCGTAAGGTTCCAAAGCGTTAATGGTGCCGTCGAAGCTTTGGATAAGGGTCTGAAATTTGAATTTAAATTGCTTTTTATCGCTGGGTATATCCGCAAGAATATCTCCCAGGTTAAAAAATGCCTCATAACTGGTGTTGCTGGGTAAATACCCGGAAGGCGTATAGACGATGGTTTTATTGTCTTCCCAAAGAGCCGTACCACTGATGGAGGGAGTGAACTTAAAAACGTCTGCATCAATCTCCTTTCCGGCCAGGGAGTCGCCGGCCGATTTAGCCAGGCGGATTCTTATCGAGGAGGTTCGGGTAATGATTCCACCTGTGTAGGAAGAGATATAGTCGACGTATAGATTGGTGGGACTGCTGAAGTCATCGTTACTGCCTGATGGTGCTCCGCCACCGCAGGCCGAAAGCAAGTAGAAGATGAATGACCCAATAAAAAATTGTGAAAGTAAGCGTTGCATGGTGATTGAAAATTTGATGAAATAGCTGTTAAAAAATAGCCAATCCTGTGTCTTGTCATATTATCAGACAAATTGCTATCTATTTACGTGAAAGATACCGCTTGTGGGCCGGAATTTACATTGTAAGAACAGAAATACTTTACTCTTTCTTTAGCGAGAGCCACACCATGTAGGGGATAGGTATTATTTCCGTCTCTTTCTCTCCAAGGGTTTTTAATTTTTCCTTCGGAATGAAGCCATGCTTTTCAGTGGGCAGGCCAACGACAGCATAGCCACGTGCTTTGAGAAAGTCTTCAAAAGGTCCATATACGTGGGCTTCCAACATTACGCTGCGAAGTAAGCTGTAGTCGAGTGTTTTTCCATTTTTGCTAACGTGTGCCTGCCAGGCCTCCGATTCTTTAAATGCCTTTATTTGGCTATTTAGCACATCTTCATATTGCAAGGGATAACCGATATTGGCACTGGTCAATCGAATAGGGATGATCTGGACCGCACTGTCCCAAAGCAAGCGGATATAGCCGACTTCTTCCCGGAGATTCGGTAGCTTCCCGCCAGCGACGTTCTTGAAATAGTTAAGGTAGATAGCGGTGTCAGAGTCGGCTGCTCGCCTGAAAGTAAGCGACCGGTAGCCGCTGTCAATCTTCAGCATTAAAGTAACTGATTGATAGGAGGTGTCGACTGTTATTTGGGCGATGCCCCGAACGCTGAGGCTAAGTAAAACACCGATGAAAAATAGCCGTATTGCCACTATTTATTGGGTGTAATATGCGCCAAAAAGGATCATCATCTCGTCGGTACTTCGAAGGCCGAAGTTGAGCGTTCTGTTTTCCTGGTTGTCGTAGGTGGTTTCCAATCTAAGGCCACCATTGGCTGGGATCACCAGCGGTGGATCCATCTGAAGAATAGGTGGGTGCTCCCAGTCGTAAGAAATGTAGACCAGTTTGCCATCGTTTTCGCCACCAATGGCATACACCCGAAACTCGGTCATATGGCTGTGGGCGTGCGACCAAAGCTGGAAAATGGTGCGTTCTTCTTCGAAAGTAAAGGTTTTTTCCAGGGTGGTTTTGGTTTTGGCGGGCAAGGTAATATTAGTGTTGTTCAGGTTGAGTATTTCTGCTACGTGGACAACCTCCTCTTCTTTAGTGGTGTGGATATTGGCATACACTTCGCCCTTCACAACCTCATCAGTTTTGTTGGCGTAGTGTGCGTTCATGTCGAAACCCGAATTGGCAGGTATTCGCAATGCTACTCCTTCCGGGAAGGCATAGCGCATCCGTGGCCATTGAGTACCGGCAACAAACTGATGATAGGCCATCACCACCAGGGTAGAAAGTACGTACTCACCTTTGTCGTCATACACATCGCGGATACGGTCCGACTTAGGGATAAACAGCTCCGGTATATCAGCCGTATAATTGTACAGAATGAAATGATGGCTACCCGGTCGCATGCTGAATTCAACTTCATCTACGAAAATCGGCGCTGAATTATTCAAAGCCTGATAAGAAAACATCTCTCTGTCCGTATTGGCCGGCACGTCGAAGGGCCCCAAATGAAACTGCAAGCCCTCGGTAGGCAGGGCCAAAGGTTCAAAAGGTGCTTCCTCAAAACGAGTTGTATCAGCTAAAATTGCCCGGTCAACCACCTCTCCCTCCTTAGGTGCTCCATTGATGATCCACTGGCGGATGAATTCAATTTCACCGTTAGTGAGTGGAGCACCCAAAGGCATAAGAGAGCCATATTGAGGATGGTCCTCATAGAAGTGCTCCTGATCGTGCACATTTATTTTCTCCCAGAGGAAACTTTTGTAAAGACTTTCTATCCCTTTATCGCCCACCAGCTGTAGGCCATCGGCTTTGGCGGCAGCATTATTGGGTGTTCGGTTGATCAGTTGCTCATAGGATACTTCAGCGGAGAGGATCAGGTTGGATTGTTTGGCAAAAGTAGTGCCCGGCGAATGGCAACTCACGCAGGAAACATCCCATATTTCACCTTGTATGATTTCGTAGGTCGAGGTATAGTTAGCCAAGGGGTCAGAAGGGGTTTCTTCTGTTGTTCCGCATGCTCCCAGAAGGAGGATAGAAATGAATAAAAGAGTGCTTAATTTCTGCATTTTGTGACAGTGATTAAGATTAAAACTAGCCATTTATCCTGAATTGATTGCCATCATTTGAGGTAAATCGGTGAAGGCGTCATTTGAATTCAATCGAATAATGGTTAATATCAAAGCTTCCAAAAAAAACCTAATGATAGCAATGCCTACACTACGCCTTCGAATTTCCCTTTTTGTCCTCGTTCTGTTCCTTGGAGCCAACGGACTCTTTGCCCAGTCACTTCCAACAGCCACGCCGGAAGAAGTGGGCATGTCTTCAGAAAGACTTCAGCGTCTAAGTACCGTTTTCAAACAGTATGCTGACGATAAAAAAATGTCGGGCAGTGTGATCCTGGTCATGCGCAAGGGAAAAGTGGCCTATTTCGAGTCATTTGGATTGCGAGATGTGGAAAGCAGCTCGGCCATGCAAAGAGATGTCATCTTCAGGATCGCTTCGCAGTCGAAGGCGCTGATCAGCGTGGGAATCATGATGCTGCAGGAAGAAGGCAAGCTGCTGATTGGCGACAAGTTGAGTCAATATATTCCTGAGTTCAAGGAAACAACTGTAGCAATTGCCAAAGAAGACGGAGTGTACGAAGTAGTGCCTGCTAAAAGAGAAATTACCTTGCGAGACCTTCTTACCCATACTGCTGGCATCAGCTACGGTGAGGGTCCAGCCAAAGAACAGTGGGAAGAAGCAGGGATCACTGGTTGGTATTTTGCTCACCGCGATGAGCCTGTAGGAGCTACCGTGGCGAGAATGGCTGCCTTGCCCATGGCAGCCCAACCTGGTGAAAAGTGGGTATATGGCTACAATACCGATATTCTTGGGGCTGTGATCGAAAAAGCATCCGGTATGCCTTTGGATCAATTCATTAAAACTAAAATCACTGACCCGCTGGGCATGACTGACACCCATTTTTACCTACCAAAGGACAAAGTGGGGCGACTTGCCACTGTTTACTCCGCTTTCAGCGATAAGCCCATGGAGAAGGCGCCGGTGGAAGGCACAATGGTGAGCCAGGGTGCTTATGTGGAAGGACCGCGGAAGAGCTTTTCCGGAGGTGCAGGTATTTTAAGCACAGCTGATAACTATGCCCGTTTTCTTCAAATGACATTGAATGGAGGTGAATTAAATGGCAAGCGATTGCTATCACGTAAAAGTATTGAATTGATGACTGTGAGCCACACGGGTGATATCGACTTCCGCCCAGGACAGGGCTTTGGTCTTGGTTTTTCTGTAGTAGATGATTTGGGCGAAAGAGGCGTTCTTGGTTCTGTAGGTGAATACGCCTGGGGAGGCGCCTACGGCTCAACTTATTGGGTCGATCCCAAGGAAGAGCTGGTGGTGGTGTACTTTAAGCAACTCCTTCCTACCGCCGGGCTTGATGACCACGGCAAGCTCAGGGCCTTGGTGTATCAGGCGATTGTGGAGTAGTTGAGATGTTTCAGGTAAAAACAAGGAAACTTGGTTAACCTATCGTCAAGCAGAATAACTCTTGAGATATTTGTTGTATGGTTCTTTTATTGCTTTTCATTAAATTCTCCAAGGGTGAGGTTTGGCCAGCCAGCATTTAGGGACTTGGCAGCCTACCTTCCAAAAAGTACAAACCTTTGGAGGGTTGTAACGTAATCCAGGCCAAAGTCCGACCCTATTCCCTGCAGTAATTGTTGCATTCCCTGCAGTTTGACGAATATGCCCCCGCTGTGAAGTAACCAAATACTAAAAATGACAGTATAATCTGGTTAAATGGAAAATATAGAGGCCATTCTAAACAGACACCCCAAAATACACGGATAGTCAACCAATGATACAAATAAGGGAAATCAGACTAATGGATCCAGAAAAATGATCGGCGAGAATGAGGCAACAGCAAGTAGCCCATCCGTAAATAGATGGTTAAAGCCGGCGATGATTAGCAGCGGTATTATTGCTTTGCTCATCGTTTTTGAGGGCATGCAGCAGTATTACTACCTGCAGCGATACAATTTATTTCCTGATGCCGACATTACTTTGCTCAGCTTGATACTTGGTCATTTGAAGAGCTGGGTGATTTGGCTTGTGGTGGGTATTCCTTTGATCGTGTATTCGCTCAGGCAGCGGTTCGACAAAAGGAGAGAGCAAAGGACTCAGTTTTTGATTTATTTGGGATGGGTATTGGCGACGCTTTTCATTTGTATGCTTTCTATCTCCCTTGAAGAGCTGCTGCATGAAATTGACAGCTCCACTTTTGACCGGTTAATGAACGGTTTCACTTTTTACACCTTTCAGAAAGGCCCCATCTTTTTATTGGCCTACGCATCGCTGATTGTTACGCTCCACTTTTTCGTCAATTCGCAAACCCTTGAGCTGACCGTGCGGGAGCTGCGAACCATCCGCGAAAGTAACCAGGCGATGTACAAAGAGCTCAAAGCCCAGCAGTACGACGATGGGGCTCAGTTTATTACCGTGAAAATAGGTAACCGCAGCAGGGTAGTGGCTCTTGATGATATTCAGTGGGTAGAAGCCGACGACTACTGCGTGAAGCTCCACACCCGTGACCAGGCCTATGTTCTCCGATGCTCGATGAAGGCGATGGAGCAGGCGCTGCCCTGCAAGAAATTTATCCGTATTCATCGGAAATCCATTGTCAACCTCAACGACGTGGATGAGTTCTTGTTTTCCGAGTCGCCGGAAGTGGTGCTGACCGGTGGACTCAAATTACCCGTCGCAAGTTCAAGGGTGGGGCAGATCAAGAAGCATTTGAGTTTATCTTGAAATTTCGGTGACTCCGGCTGATTGTCACGCCCGCCTCACCCGGTCATTGCGAGGAGCCAAACAAATCACCCTAGGCATCACTGAACACCTGGCGACGAAGCAATCCGTTGGGTTTACCACCTGACTC
>CAYGOF010000007.1:0-263394 GCA_964351395.1 uncultured Roseivirgaceae bacterium | reverse complement strand
AGGCATCACTGAACACCTGGCGACGAAGCAATCCGTTGGGTTTACCACCTGACTCTTACACCAACAGATTGCCACGAGCAGTTCTCCGGCTACCGCCTTCGCCCTGCTCTCGCAATAACCGGTTTTCTTGGGTTCGGTAGTCTACCCATCTTTCATATAAACTTGCCACGTCCGTCCCGCCGGTCATTGCGCTTTGTTAGCCCTTTCCAGCAGACCGCCAATTTTACCGGTCATTGCGAGGCTGAAGCGAGATGCTTATCAATGTGCTGGCATTTGAACAGCCGTGGCAATCTGTCGGGGTGACATCGACGCCCTGACAAAAGCAGATTGCCACGAGCAGTTCTCCGGCTACCGCCTTCGCCCTGCTCTCGCAATAACCGGTTTTCTTGGGTTCGGTAGTCTACCCATCTTTCATATAAACTTGCCACGTCCGTCCCGCCGGTCATTGCGCTTTGTTAGCCCTTTCCAGCAGACCGCCAATTTTACCGGTCATTGCGAGGCTGAAGCGAGATGCTTATCAATGTGCTGGCATTTGAACAGCCGTGGCAATCTGTCGGGGTGACATCGACGCCCTGACAAAAGCAGATTGCCACGAGCAGTTCTCCGGCTACCGCCTTCGCCCTGCTCTCGCAATAACCGGTGGGGCGGGTTTCGCCAGTTTGTTCTAGCTTACACCAACTCAAAATTGAATGTCATCAGTAGGGCTTTCTTGATATAAAAACTGGTTTTGAAACAATTCAACTTCGAATAAGCTAGTTATTAGGATATCCTTCGGCTCAATGGTTTTTAGTTGCGGGGTGTTTATAATTTGTTAAAAAACGTTACATTACAACGCTGATACCGCATCAGCTCAGCTATTGAAAAAATGAATACATCATTTGGGGTTCACCCCGATGAGTGACATTTTGCCTTTTATTAAGCGTTCAATAGCGCTTTTACTTTCTACTTTACTGACGTGTTTTGTTTTTTCGTTCCAGTGTACGATAGGCATCGCTTTGCGCAGTTGAGAAAGCAAATGGAGGCTTTGTATGTCTTGCAGATTGGGTGGAATGGGGAGATTGGGCCTTATTTTCCTGAAAAGCACAAAGATTGACTCAAAAACGACAGTAGTTGACTCAAAATTGATAGTAGAAGTGTAAATGATTGCGGAAATTGGGAAACATAGAAAAGTGCAGGTGTCTCTCATACATGTGTTGAGAAAAGGAATGATAGATATAATATTAGTTGTACAATCTTAATGGACATGAACATCAGGCAACCAAAAATATTTTCAGCACATGATCGGATGAATTCCTTCGCTTTTTCCTCATTTTGCTGCTTGGCTTTCTTTGCTTGTAATTTGTTGGTTGTCGGCAATTCTCAGGCGCAGGATGTGTTTATTTCCCAGGTGGACTTACAGCCCAATGGCGATGTGATTGTGAGGTACGATTTAAAGGATGATCGCATTGATCGTAGATATTCCATTTACCTATATTCCTCTGCTGACAATTATATCCAGCCGCTTACGAAGCTTGATGGGGATGTTGGAATAGATATTTCCGTTGGAGGAAACAAATCCATTACCTGGCATGCCAAGGAAGAATTAGGGGAAGCTTTTCAGGGTGATATTGCATTAGAACTAAAGGGCAATATCTATATACCATTCATTTCACTTGATGGCTTCGATGAATACAAAGTATTGAAGAAAGAAAAGCCTTATGAGCTCACCTGGACAGGTGGAAGAGGAGACAATGTTTTGCTGTTCGAACTCTACGATGAAGATAGCAAGGTGAAAGTGTTTGAGGAACGGCCCAACATTGGTAACACCACTATTATCATCCCAAAAGACGTTAAGTCAGGTAGTTATCATTTTAAAATCAGCGACAGTCGCAATCGGGATGAAGTAGTTTTTACCAAGCCGTTTTTGGTGAAAGCCAAAGTACCATTTGTACTTAAAGCTGGTTTGGGACTCGCCGTACTGGGCGGTATAGGTTATTTGGTTTCATCCATTGGCGGCGACGCAGGTCAGGAAGAAGCAAAGTATGGTGATCCACCGAAACCAGAGTAATTAATTTATTCCAAAAAATATTGTAGCAATAATTAGTAATATCTGAAATCATGAAATATAAGATCAAAGCGCCTCTTTTTCTCCTTCTGCTTTTAACGGGATTTATATCCTTTTCGCAAGCACCTAAAACGCTCAATCTTCAGGGTGTTTTAACCGATAACACTGGGCAGGCAGTGGCTGCCGGCAATTATCAGTTTGTCCTTAAACTATATAGTGCTGCAACGGGTGGCGTCCAGATCGGAGCTTGGGTGGAAACGCATCCTTCAGTAGCGGTTGATGGAGAAGGGATCTATAATATCATTGTTGGCAGTATCACACCGCTAAGTATGGACTTTAGTCTTCCTTATTGGCTGGAGATAACGGTAGACGGCGAGACATTTACAGACAGACTTGAACTAACCAGCGGCGCATACACGCTGGACAGTGATCTTCAGGACTTGGCTGATGGAACACTAAGCGGTTCAAAAGTAGGCACTGGCATCAATGCAGACAATATTACGACTGGTACTTTGCAGGGCAGTATCGTGGGTTCTGGTATAAATGCAAATAACATTACTACAGGTACTTTACCTACGGCAAGACTTGATGCTGACCTTCAGGACTTAGCTGACGGATCACTTTCAGGGGCTAAAGTGGGTTCGGGAATCAATGCTGCCAATGTAACCACTGGCACCATGTCGGGAGCACGGGTTGGCTCTGGAATGAATGCAAGTTTTCTTACCACCGGCACTATTCCAGATGCCAGGTTGGAGAGTACAGTAAATATTGGGACACTTGTTACCAGTGGCAATATTGATGGGGGCGCCAATATCGTCATCGACGGATCAATAACGACTGGCGATGGAGTCGGGAAGGGGTCTGTTCTTGTTGATGGTGGATTAAATGTTGGGGACATTACAGAGCCAGGCGACAACGTTTTGATCGTTCAGGGAGGCATACATATTGGCGACTCAAATCCCCCGGCTGGAATTGAAAGTTGCAATTGTCTTACAACTTTCGGCGGCATGAGAATCGGTAATGCTAACACAGCTTTGGCTCTGCCTCCTGAAAACGATTTGGCTGTGGATGGTGGTGTGACAGTTGGAGATCCAACCCGTAACCCAGGGACAGGTAATCTCTACGTGGCGGGTAATCTCTATGTGGCAGGAAGTACTAATTCTTATACACCCTCTGATCGAAGGCTGAAAGAAAACTTTAAATCAGTAGACGATGCGTTACAGATGGTAGAAGCCATCAATGCCTATTCCTACAATAAGGTTGATCGTCCTGACAGTATTCGGGAGTATGGCGTAATTGCTCAGGAGTTGCAGAAAGTTTTGCCTTCAGCTGTCAGTGTTATGGATGATGATACTGGTTATTTAGCGGTGTCCTATACCCAGCTAATCCCGATTCTTTTGGCAGCAGTCAAGGAACAACAGCAGTTAATTACAAGACAGGCCAATAATATCTTAACTCTGCAGAACAATAACACGATTGTAAACGAAGAGTTGAATAGCTTAAAAGCTTCATTGGCCAGAATAGAAAAGTTACTTCAACAACCAACCGAGGTTTCTCAAGTGTCAGCTGGTAAGCAATGATGAAATTGGAAATATCACGTAAACTAAAGACAATTGCTGCTGCTTTTTGGTTGATTGGGTTGCCATCGTTTTGCACATTTGGACAATCATATCAGCAAAAGAAACCGCAGATTAATATTGCAGGCGGTACACTTTCTGCTGGAAGCGCGAGTTTTCAGACGAAGACCTCAGTCACAGCCGTCGGTTCCAAAGCGCTCAGCACTGGCACAATGAAAATGGTAGTAGGGTTTTTTCCTATCCCATTTAACATAAATCCTACAGACATAACCCTTAGCTCACAATCCATCGATGAAAATAAAGCGGTCAATGGAACCGCCAATTTGGTCGGTACTTTTACGACCGCTGATGCGGAAGTCAATGACACTCATACCTATACTTTAGTCGCTGGCGTTGGAAGTACCAATAATGCCTCTTTTACGATCAGCGGCAACCAACTTTTAGCGGCCCAAGTATTTGACTTCGAAACGAAGGACACCTATTCCATAAGGGTACAAACCGACGACGGAGATGGAGGCACCTATTCCGAAGCGTTTACTATTACCGTCAACAATGTGAATGATGCGCCTACGAATCTTTTTATCGACAACCTCGGAACAGACAATGTGGATGAAAATTTGGCGATAGGAAATGTCATTGGCGTTCTTACTTCTGAAGACCAGGACATCGCCAGTGCCTCTGATACCCATACGCACTCTTTGCCGGTTGGGCTAGGCGACAACGCCTCGTTTAGCATTAGTGGCAATCAATTGCTGACCGGAGAGATATTTGACTATGAGACAAAAAACTCTTATTCCATAACCATCCGAACAACCGACTCAGGCGGATCACTGGGCGGTGGAGGAAAAACCAAGAACAGAACATTTACAATAGATATCAATGACACCAATGATGGTCCTACAGATATCACTTTTACCTCTAATGCAAGTTATCTGGAGAACCTTCCGGTGGGTACTACTTTTGGCTCTTTTGCCACTACCGATGTCGATGCGGTCGATAACTTTACCTACTCATTGGTGGCGGGCGATGGCAGTGCCGATAACGAGCTGTTCGAAATCGTTGGTAATGAAATTAAAAATACGGGAATTCTCAATTTCGAACGAACTTCGGGACCGGTCTTTACTTTTCGCGTACAAACAGAAGATAAAGGTAGCGCTGTGTATCAAGAAGCCTTTACCGTGACTGTCACCAATATAGACGACGCGCCTTCTGATCTTTCCAATACAGTTTTTTCGTTCAATGATGGCAATAGCCTTGGTGATGTTGTGGCCATCCTGGTGCCATTGGATGATGACTTAGAGGCTAATAACATCAATAACTATTCATTTACAATCATTACGCAAGATGCTGGCTCGCCTTTCGCCATGAACGTAAATAAACTGGAAGCAAATGCAGTATTCAATTTTGCCTCAAAAAGTACTTACGATTTGGTGGTTCGGGTAAGTGATATTCTTGACCTTGACAATGCCACTACTCGCGCAAATGGACTTTTGGCTAAAGATGTAAGCCTACAAGTGAACATCAATTCAGCCAGCAATTTGATTCCTACTAATATAAGTCTTTCTTCTGCCTCCATAGATGAAAACAACGCTGTCAATGCTGTTGTGGCCACCTTGTCGACCGTGGATGGAAATGCGAGCGATGTGTTTACCTATACACTAGTCGCTGGAACTGGTTCAGCCGATAATTCGAAATTCACGATTTCCGGCAACCAACTTTTGGCTGGTGAGACTTTTGATTTTGAGACAAAATCTTCCTACTCCATTCGTTTGGAAACAAGTGATGGCAACGGTGGAAAATTTACCAAGGTGTTTACCATTTCAGTCAATGATGTTGATGAAATAAACGACGCTCCCACCAATATCTTACTTTCTTCAAAGGCAGTAGCAGAAAATGCAGCCATTGGCTCGCAGGTGGGCACTATAGGAACAGAAGACCCCGACACCTGGAATTCCAGTTTCACCTATTCTTTGGTGACTGGGGCCGGCGATACTGACAATGCAAGGTTCTCAGTCAATGCTAATAGATTGGTGACGGCAGAAGTGTTTGACTTCGAAACAAAAAGCAATTTCAGCATCCGACTTCAGACAGATGATGGATACGGTGGGACTTTTCAGAAGCAGTTTACTATTACCGTTGGCAATGTGAATGAAGCGCCAACGGATATCGCAATTACAGCTCAATCACTTAAGGAAAACGAAGCTGCTGGATTTTCAGTTGGCACGTTAAGTACGGTTGACCAGGATGCCCTGGACGAGTTTACCTATTCTTTGGTGGCCGGAACAGGTGATGATGACAATGCAAGTTTTCAAATTAGCACCAATGAATTATTGACTTTAGCGTCATTCGACTACGAGACAAAAAGTGCTTATTCGATTCGCATACAATCCGAAGATAAAAATGGGGCTACTTATCAGAAAGTGCTATCGATTACGGTGACTGATATTGTTGCATCTTCTGTTGTGGCTTCTGCGGCCACGTCTATTGCTGAGGCGAGTTTCGTTGCCAACTGGGGCCTAGATGGTGAAGCAACAAGCTATTTTTTGGATGTAGCCACCACAGCAAGTTTCGATGCCGGGACCCTGCTCGCTGGATACGATAGCCTTTCCCTGGGTAATGTGAATGCATTCACAGTTGACACGGGACTAACTGGAGGTAGTAGCTACTACTTTCGTGTAAGGGCAGCGGACGCTACTTCAACCGCGACTAGTTCAAATACTATTTCTCTTATTACATTACCTTCTGCTCCAGAAGCGATAGCCGCCACCCTTTTAGGCCAAACGTCATTCAATGCCAATTGGAACTCGGTTTTGGGGGTGGACGCTTATTATTTGGAGGTCTCAACAAAGGACGATCTGAGCTCGCTTTTACCAGGCTACGATGGTTCGGTAGCAATCGATCCTGCCAATACCAGCGCGGAAGTCGCCGGGCTTTCCTCAGGAGTGACTTACTATTACCGGGTCATAGCGGAGAATGCATCGGGTAAATCTTTGGCGTCAAACGTGATTAGTCAAATAACGGTACCAGCCACACCTGTTGCATTGAGTATCAGCGAAACGAGCCAGACTGGCTTTACTATCAATTGGACGCCAGTACCAGGTGTTGTAAGCTACTTTCCTGAACTATCAACAGCGGAAGACTTTTCAGCACTTATCATTGGATATGATGGTAGTATGGCAGTTGCGGGTGATTTGTCTAATGCTCAAGTGACTGGGCTCAGTGCTGCCACTACCTACTATTTTCGTTTGAAGGCCGGAAACACAGCAGGTAAATCAGGTTTTTCGAACATTGTATCTAAACTGACTATTCCTGCCACGCCAGTTGCTTTGGAGACTGCCATTGCAGATATCACAGGCACAAGCTTTAAAGCATCCTGGGAACCTGTTGCAGGTGCACAATCATATGAACTTGAGGTTTCTTCTAACAGCTTTGTCAATCTACTGCCAGGATATAACCCGTTTACGCTGGTTACCTCAGAAATACTGTTGACCAACCTTCAACCCAATACCACTTATCAGTTCAGGGTTCGCTCAAAAAATGCCTCTGGCGTGTCGGGCTATTCTAACACGATTGAAGCTAAAACCGCCAGTGACATCACAGTAACTGCTCTGACGATTGGAAATTTGACTTACTCTGCGAAGCAAGATAAAACGACCACACAAACCTTGAATATTGCGATTACAGGAGGTGCAAAACCCTATATAGTGACTGCAAGCTATCGTGGGTTGTTGGCAAGTGATTTCACAGATGAAGTGTTGACGGAAGTTTCCTCCGGAACCTACTCCTTTAGTATTGTTCCAGATATGTTGGACGAAATGGGGCTGGCCTTTGAGATTGGCGTTTTGGATGCCAACGGGGGAGAACAGTCGAAGTCAGGGAGGATTGCGCTTTCATTTAATGAGGCAGCAAGTCCGGTGATCCCTCTGGAAAGGTTTGGCACCCTCACTTCATGGAACCTGTTTACCATTCCTTACGAATTGGACAACAAGACAATCAGTTCCATTTTTGCTGACCTGGATCAATCACGCCACGAATTTGATTGGCGAATTGTCAGGTACCGAACTTCCTCGAACGATTACATCAATTTTAATACTGGCCAGGTGAAGATTGGTGAGGCTTACTGGTTTATTGCCAAAGAGCCTGTTACAGTTAATGTGGGGACTGGTCAAACTACCTCGCAAATTCCATTCAATATGTCATTGACAAAGGGGTGGAATCTAATTGGCAATCCTTATACCACTACAATCTCCTGGGACCAGGTGGTGGACAATAATACCAGTGTTACCGGGGTAGGCGGTATCAAAGTGTATAATGGATCATCCCTTGTAGATGGGAATGTGCTGCAAGCATTTGCGGGAGGGTTTGTATTTGCTGACGAAACGGCAACGGTGGTGATTGACCCGATTGCATCTTCGCCAGCTGGCCGAATCGCGGCAGTAAGATCTGACATTGACAGTGATGACATTGACGATATCGCCTGGTTGTTGTCGCTGGCTTTAGTCGACGGTCAAGCAGCTGAGGTACTGGGTGGTTTTGGTATGCACCCAGATGCGGATGAGATCAAGGACCAATTTGATGGTATGGCGGTACCAAGGTTCTTCGAGTACACTGAGCTTTTCACCAGGCACGACGAATATTTCTACCCCAAATTTTCGAAAGACGTTGTGGGCACAACAGGCGACCATACATGGAGCTTTACCTTATCATCAAACAAAACAGCAGGACCAAGCAACCTGACCTGGGACATGGGAGCTTTGCAAAACAAAGCCTCCAGTCTCTACCTGCTCGACCAGCAGAGTGGCAAGCTGGTAGATATGAAAACGACCGGCAGCCATACGGTAGACCTTAGCAAAGGTGATTTTAAGTTCGAGATCTACTTTGCTGCCGATGGCAATGACGTCATTCCTGGTAAGCTATTGTTAGGGGATGCGTATCCTAACCCAGCCCGTACATTTACCACTATCCCTATGCTACTTCCCGGAGAGCGCAATACGCCGGTGGATATCGACCTGTCGGTGTTTGATATCAATGGCAACCGTGTGGCCACCCTGGCAAGCGGTAAGTTCAAGCCTGGGGTCTATGAATTCAACTGGGACATTACCGGTAGCCAGGGCAAGGCGGTGAGTGGTTTGTATATCTATCGCTTGACGTTCAATGATAATAGTCGGGCGCCGATGTATAAGAAGCTTATTTTGAAGTAGGAGCCTCTGGAAAGATCAGGGATTTAGCATTTAAAAGGACTCCTTACTCTCTCATAGACTGCGATAAGCACCAAGGAAGTTCCTTGTGTAACAGGCGGTTTTGCCCTGAATGCTACGTCGCAAAGCAGAATTGGCAAGTATGCTTCTTAAATAGCGCTTCCTTGCTATAGTGAATTTCTGTAGTCATCCATCACTTTGATGATATCCTCTTTCACAAATTCCCAATATTTCCCTTTGAGGCAAATGGGGTCAAAATCATCATCGGCTTGCGTAAAATCGCTGAAGTTGGCGAGAAGTGTTTCTCGGTGATGACTAAAAGGATACCGTTGGGCATGTAGTTTCAGCATATGATCCAGACTGAAGGTGTCCAGCAATTCATGTAAGTCCCAGAAATCCTTTTTGCGGCCTCCCCGTTGAACAACATCCAATTTCATGGCGATGATTTCCTCAACAGTGGCCATCCTGATATGATCCTCCTTGCGCACGGCTTGTATGAAATCGTCAGTATGGAAAACGTCGAGTTTTACTGCATTTTGCTTACTTACGCCAATAAAATAAGATTTCCCCATTCCTGGCAGAACACCGGCATGGTGGTCCACATAGGGAAACTGGTTTGCCAGGTACCTATCGATCAGGCTAAAATCGATCGTTCCATAGTCAGCATCGCTAAAAAGATCAATGTCGACTGATTTTCGGTGCCCAATTTGCAAGCTTAAAGCTGTGCCGCCAACAAGTCGAAAAGTGTCAAATTCAGCAGCGGCCATTAGCTGCAGCAAGCAACTGTGTAGCAATTCATCAACTGTATGGTAATAAAGGGCCACGCCTGTTCAGTGATTATGTTATGGTAGTCGGATCCGCTTTCTTTCCTTCGGAATTCAGCACCGCCTTTATCTTTTGCCCTCCGTAAAATCGGTGTATCTCCTTTTTTTCCTCGTCATTTCCTCGTTCAAAAACTCTTCGGATGATCGCCATGTATTGTTTTTGCCAATCGATGCTTTCCATGGCCGTATCCCAAAAAAGCGATCGTCTTAAGTTGGTAAGATTGGGGGTTGTTGATGGCTGCTTTCGCTTTTCGTGCTGAATATCAAAATAGGTCTGCAATACAGCCAATGTTCCTTCTTCTAGTCCGAGCTTCTCCTCAATTTTCAATGCTAACGGCGTATTCAAATTCCTTTTCCCTTTGGTAATGGCATTGAGCGTCTGGGGGTGTTCATTGATCGATATGGCAAATGGGCGTTGCCTGATGCCTCGCTTCTTGAGCTCTCGTTGCAGTACAATGCCTGGGTGAATGCCCTTGTAACGATCGTGGTAATGATTCATACGACAAATATAAACAAAGATGTTTACATATTCTCTAAGCTATTTGTGCCGGAAAAAGCCATGAGTTGCTCGCTTACGATCTGGCTTATTTTGAGCGTCATCAGTAGGGCTTTCTTGATACATAAACCGGTTTTAAAACATTCAATCTTAGAATAGTACAATAAATAGGATCTCCTTTCCCCCAGCAGTTTTTAGCGGATGGATATTGCTAATTAATTTAAAAACAGTATATTACAATGCTGATACTGCATCAGCCCAGCTATTGGGAGTTTATTTTTTAGTTTACGTTAACTCCGATTCATCTAATTATACCTTTTGGGTAAGGGTTTAGCAGCTCGTGTTTCTTCTTCATTATTGACTTGTATTGCTGCATGGTTTCAATCGAAGGTTTGGATCAGCTATGGCTTTTTGAGAAAACGCTCTTCTTCATCCTTTTTACGTGCACGTCTTCTTCCAAATAAGGGCCGTTTTGGCAGGGAGTAGACAGCAGGATGCTTGATAAAATTGATGGCCACCGCTGACCCGCTGAAATGGGCGAAAAGTGGAATGTTTGCCTGAATGAGAGCCAAAAAAGCCAAAAATGACTCAAAATTGTTAGTAAATGACTCAAAATTGATAATGGAAGTGCCAGGGAATGCGGAAATTACCAGTGCAAAAAGGCGCTATTTTTTCTGCTATTCAGCCGGTGTAGAGTTCGTGGCGGGTGCCGCCTTTTTGTTGACTAAAAATTGTATTTATGATACGAAGACTACTACCTGTTTTAAAAGTTGATAGTGGGGTCGACAACAATAAGTCATGGAAGATCCTGATTGTAGTAAGGCTTTTGGTCTTGCTTGTGGCAGGGCCTGGTACGAATCATACCTTGCTGGCACAGGATGTCATCATTACTCAGGTCGATTTACAGCCTGGAGGTGATGTGGTCATTCACTATGACATCGAAGATGATCGTATCGATCGCAAATTTACACTCTTTCTTTACTCGTCTGCCGATAATTACATACAACCTCTTGAAAATGTAGAGGGTGATGTGGGCGTTGGCATTCCTGTAGGCGGGAATAAAACAATTACCTGGCATGCTAAAGAGGAGTTGGGGGAGACCTATCAGGGCGCGGTGGCACTGGAGCTGAAAGGTAATATCTACATCCCTTTTATTGCCCTCGATAATTTCGATGACTATAAAGTGCTGAAGCGGGGTAAGCCCTACGAGGTAACCTGGACGGGTGGGCGTGGTGATAATGTATTGCTTTTTGAGCTTTATGAGGAGGATAGCAAAATCAAAGTTTTTGAAGAGCGACCCAATGTAGGAAATACTACGATTGTCATACCCAAGGATGTGAAACCCGGGCATTACAGGTTCAAGATAAGTGATAGCAGGAACAGGGATGAAGTAGTGTACACGAACCCTTTTGTTCTCAGGCGTCAGGTGCCGATTGCTTTAAAGATTGTAGCAGCCGGAGCGCTGTTTAGTGGCGGTTATTTTGGCGTCAGCTTGCTAGGAGGAGCAGAAGGGCAGGAGAAGATACCTGATCCGCTTTCGCCGCCGGCTAAGTAGTAGCTAGCTAAATAAACTGGATTTCTGAAATTGACATCTATTGGTAAATGTGTCAGCAGAGAGCTCGTAATTTTTTACTAAATGACTTTTGATTCCCGATAAAATAAGCACTTAACGTATATGAAAAGGATTACACTTTACATATTATTTATTATCCGTTCCCTTACCCTAGTTGCCCAGCCGACAGATCATGTGGCATATTATAAATTTAGTGGTAACCCAAATGATGATAGTGTAAACGGGAACAATGGTGTCGAAAATGGAACTGTTGCATACGGAAGTGACCGATTTAATACACCAAATTCTGCTTTGAGTTTGAATGGGTCTTCGGTAAGTAATTATGTGAAAGTGAATAATTTTAAAAATGCCCCCTCCACAGAATTTACCGTATCAATTTGGATAAAGACTTCTGCAACCAATGAAGGAACACCCTTCTCTTATTCGAATGGTTTGGGAGGAAATGACAATAGCATACTGATGATTGACTATACCAACTTTGACTATTATGTCGCTGGTTCGCTCGATTCGCAGACAGGTATATCTGCCAATGATGGTATTTGGCACCTGTTAACGTTTACCTGGGAAAGTGCCGACGGTACGGCAAAGATCTTCAAAGACACAAAACAGGTATATTCAACCACTTTGTCTCAGGGGTCATCAATAATAGGTGATGGAATACTGATCCTGGGTCAGGACCAAGACTCACCAGGTGGTGGGTTTCAGCTGGGCCAGGCATTTAATGGCCTGATGGATGACATACGAGTGTATGATAGGGTCCTTTCAGTATCTGAAATTCAGGCACTCTTTTATGAAAATGGGTACAGTCTTCCTTTTATCACCACCTGGCAAACGACCACATCCAGCGAATCGATTACCATACCCACGACGGGATCTGGCTATAACTATGAGGTGGACTGGGGAGATGGAACCGTCGTTACGGGCTATACGGGAAATGCTTCACATACTTATGCAACTGCAGGTACTCATACCTTAGCTATTTCAGGCGATTTTCCTCGGATCTATTTTAACAATGGTGCAGAAGGCCAGCAAAAAACGAAAATTAAGTCGATTGAGCAATGGGGGGATATTGCCTGGACATCAATGGCCAACGCTTTTTACGGTTGTACTTCGATAGTCTACAATGCAACGGATGCTCCTGACCTATCGATGGTCACGGATTTGTCCGTTGCATTCGCAAGCATGTCATTCAATGCTGACCTCAGTAATTGGGATGTGAGTACCATTCAAAATATGACATACACATTCGGATTTGGCTCTTTCACAGGAAACATTAGCAATTGGGATGTTTCAAACGTAACAGATATGACCGGAATGTTCCAGGCTTCCTCATTCAATGGAGATGTAAGTCAATGGGATGTGTCTTCAGTACAGGTATTTAATTCGATTTTTGCCAGTGCGACGTCCTTTTCAGGTGATCTTAGTAAGTGGGATGTAACCGCGGCAAACCACTTGATCGACATGTTCTCGAATGCTATTTCCTTCAATAGCGATCTCAGCGGCTGGGATGTATCCGGCGTGGGTAATTTTGCAGCATTGTTTCTGGGAGCCTCTTCCTTTGATCAGGACCTGGGAAGCTGGGACATTTCAGGAGCCACCGGGATGGTTGGAATGTTCCAAAATGCTGGGCTCTCTTCTAAAAACTACGACGCTACTCTTCAGGGCTGGGCGCGGCTCGATCCAGGAGAAACTCAAATCCCTTCCAACCTCACCTTGGGTGCCGATGGTCTGAAATTCTGCGCCACTGCTGCTCGGCAGCGACTGATCGATGATTACAATTGGACATTTGTGGCTGACAATTTTGGATGTAGCGGACTTGTTGCTTACTACCCCTTCTCAGGGAATGCCAATGACCAAACTACAAATAATATAAACGGGACCGTGAGTGGTGCTGTGCTCACCACTGATCGCTTTGGGGAGGCTAACAGCGCTTATTATTTTAATGGAAATCAAAATATCATCACGGGATCATCTAACGCTTTGAAGGTAAGTACGAAATTGACCTTGAGTGCCTGGGTTTTTCAGGAATCTTCCGGCGGGCATATTGCGGTTCAGGGTACTTCCTTAGACCCAACTGGTTATTGGGAATGGCAGCCGACAAGATTAAGTTCTAACAATATTGGAACCGCCAGCTCGACAAAAGTAACGAGTCAAAGCCTTTCAAATAGATGGGTACATGTTGTGGTAACATTCAATTCTGGATCCACCAGATTTTACTATGATGGTGTCTTAAGCGAAGAAGTAACCGCTTCCTTTTCATCTTTTTCGTCTGTTTCTGCCGGATTGAAAATTGGAGAAAGGTCTAATGGATCAGGAGGAGATTTTGTCGGTAAAATAGACGATTTCAAACTTTTCAATCGTGTACTCACAGCCGAAGAAATCAACGACCTTTTTTATGAAAGAGGCTACAGTCCGCCGGCGGAAATTGCCATATCAGATGTGGATGGCAATATATATGGTGCAGTTGCGATAGGCACGCAGGTATGGTTAAAGCAGAACCTTGCGGTTACGAAGTATAATAATGGTACTGCGATACCAAATATTACAGACAATTCAGAATGGTCAAACGATACTATGGGAGCTTATGCGTGGTTCGCAAATGACTACCCTACTTATGGAAGTATTTTCGGAGCACTATACAATTGGTATATTGTGGATATCAGCGGAAATGGAGGCAAAAACGTATGTCCTACAAGCTGGCATGTGCCCACGGATGCCGAATGGACGACGCTCACGGATTTTCTAGGAGGAGCTGCTGGAGCCGCGGATCAACTGAAAGAATCAGGCACCTCTCGTTGGACTGCCCCTAATACTGGAGCAACAGATCGATTTGGTTTTAAAGCCCTTCCTGGTGGAAATAGAAACTCCGGTAGTGGGAATTTTTATCTTCAAGGGGATCAGGGTAATTGGTGGAGTACCACACCGCATGGTAATATTTATGCCTGGGGTCGAGCAATGAGCTATAGTTCCTCTGATGTTTCTGCCCCAGGTCTAAGTAAACGGAATTTGGGAACTAGTATCCGATGTGTTCGAGATGCAGCAGCCAAGACCGCCACAAACATTAATTCCTTCACCCTTCCATCAGTCGGAACTGTGAGTGTCGATGACGTGAATCACAGGATAACAATTACAGGTCTGTCTTCATTGACAGGTACTCCCACCATCACCCTGTCAGATGGCGCTACCATATCCCCTGCGTCAGGTATTGCCCAGGATTTTTCAAGTCCTGTTACCTACACCGTGACGGCAGAAGACCGGGTTTCTATTCAAGATTGGACGGTTTACGCATCTACAGCCCCTGATTTGGTTGCCTTTTATCCATTCAATGGCAATGCGGATGATGAAAGTGGGAATGGGAATGATGGAACTATAAATGGAGGCGTTTCGGTAACGAACGACCGGTTTGGGAATACCAACAGCGCCTATAGTTTCGATGGTGTGGATGGCCATATTGAGATACCAAGGTCAATTCAAGATGATTTCACTATCAATTTTTGGATGAAATCCAGTCAAAATGAATTTTTTGAAAATGAATGGTTTAACGGTGGAGGGCTGGTGGATGCAGATGTTCCAAATATCAAAAACGATTTTGGCATTTCCCTCGGACTTGGCAAGGTACTTTTTGGGATTCGTGATTTTGGAAAAACTATAAAAAGCGCTTCACTATACGACGATAATCAATGGCATATGGTCACTGGCCTCCGGGTCAAAGCCACTGGTGCTTTTGACCTATATGTAGATGGGCAAAAGCAGAGCGGGGCTACAGGAACGACAAGCAGTTTGAGTGACCCTACATCAATTTTTCTAGGAGCACTTCGCACGCTGGAGAAGTATTATCGTGGCTCCTTTGACGATTTAGTAATGTATTCCCGTGCGCTAGATGCCACCCAGATAATCGAGCTTTACACCGAGAACAACTGGGGTACGCCTGTCATTCATTCTATTCATCAACATGCTGCTGTTCCAGGCCAACAGATTCGTATTTATGGTAAGCATTTTGATGAGCCAAATGTAAAGGTTCTATTTGGTAATATAGAAGTGGTACCTGACGACGTGTCTCGGGATGTGGCGTATGTGACAGTGCCTGACATGTCTTTTGGACCACTGGAGATCAAGGTCACCAATGATTTTGGAACATCAAAGGGAATTTCATTTACAGTGATAAGAACTGATCACGGAGGCTATTTCACTAATGAAAAGGTAATTTCATCTAATGCGCAGGGCGCGCAATCTGTATTTGCATTGGATATGGACAAAGATGGAGATATGGACCTGGTAAGCGTCTCTTCCACCGACAATAAATTGGCATGGTATCAAAATGATGGAACTCAGAATTTTATAGAAAACGCAATTGCTTCCACTATGACTGCCCCAAATATAGTGTTTTCGATTGATGTAAATGGCGATGGATTTAATGATATCATCAGCGGATCTGAAGCAGGTGCGGCCTGGTACGAGAACAACGGAGCGCAAGGTTTTACAGAACATATCATAAGCACCCTGGCATACCGAGTTTTCTCTGTTCATGCAGGAGACCTGGATGGTGATGGTGATATTGATATCTTAAGTGGCGATGATGGAGCCGACTATATCGTATGGTATAAAAATGATGGCAACGAAAATTTCACTGAAATCATCATCAGTACAAGATCTGATGGGATTGATACCATTTTTGGACTCAACATGGATGATATCGACAAAGATGGCGATATGGACATCATTTTTGGATCTGCCTGGACAGATAAGGTTGGGTATTTCGAAAATGATGGAAATCAGAACTTTACTCAAAGATTTATCGGAAACTCCGATTTTTCTCAGTTTGTATATCCGGTTGACATTGACCAGGATGGTGACATAGATGTGTTAAATGCTGCATATTTTGATCACCAAATTATTTGGTATGACAACAACGGCGATGGAACATTTACTGAAAAGATATTAAGTAGCACTATTTCTGGGGCTGAGGAAGTGACCGCCATGGATATGGATGGTGATGGAGATATTGATATTTTGGGCACTTCCAGGTTCAATGGTGAGATAACATTATTTGTAAACGATGGAAGCAATAATTTTTCAGAACAAAGCATCACAACCAATGCGCCGTCTTGTATGTCGGTATATACTGCTGATATGGACAGTGATGGAGACATGGATATCGTGTCTTTGTCATCTGGCGACAATAAGATCATATGGTTTGAAAATCAGTCGTTTGATGAGTACGGGCTGATTGCTTACTACCCCTTCAATGGCAATGCCAACGATGAAAGTGGGAATGGGAATGATGGAACTGGGAACGGAGATGTGACTTTAGCAGCTGACCGCTTCGGAGACGCGGATAGAGCCTACCTTTTTGATGGCAATTTTGATTATATCAACATTGGTAACAGTACCGATTTTAATTTCACCAACAATTTCACAGTTGGTGTATGGTTAAAATCCACCTCACTTGGAAATCTGAATACGCTGGTAAGAAAAGGACAGTATTCATGGTCCTTAGAAATAAGAACGATCCAAAATGCTCAGCTTGGCGCTGATGGTATTTCTGCTCAAGCTCTGGGGGTTACTAGTATGGCTAATGATAAGTGGCATCATGTCATCGGCACCTATGATGGAAGTACAATCAGTATTTATGTAGATGGTAAATTGGATGACTCCAAACCCGCTTCTGGAAATAGTGTCGTGAATAGCACCGAGGTTTGGATTGGAGGGAACTCCCAGGATGATAATCGTTGGTTCAATGGTACAATGGACGATGTGCGGCTTTACAATCGAGCACTACCTGCTAATGAAATCTTGGCATTATACATGCAGGAAGCCGCTATTCCCAAGATTATTTCTTTCACTCCTTCAAGCGGGGCAATAGGTGTGCCAGTTACAATCACGGGCGTTAATTTTGATCCGGTACCTGGTAACAATATCGTGTATTTTGGTTTGGTGCAAGCTACGGTAACTGCAGCAAGCCAAACCGAGCTCACAGTCACTGTTCCCCCCAGTGCAAGTTATGAGCCCATCAGTGTATTAGCGCATGGTCTAATGGCCTTATCCCGGGAACCTTTTCAGGTCACCTGGCAGGGTGATGATGGCATTTCACTTAATTCGTACGTTAAACATGCGACTAGTTTTGGGTCAAGTTTGGCAGGCAATGAAGTTTCAGGGCATACTTCGGGGGATTTTGACGGAGATGGTAAAATTGATATTCTAACGAATGACCTAAATCAGGCAACTGTTTACAGAAACAATAGCACAGCCACCGGGGAGATAAGTTTTGAAGATGCGGTAAGCTTCACTGCTGGAGGAAACCCTGGACATATGGGGGTTGCCGACCTCAATGCCGATGGAAAATTGGATATTGCTGTACCAAATTTCACGAGTAACACCGTTTCTATTCTTATAAATAACAGCTCCGGCCCTGGTAACATCAGCTTCGAAGCGAAAGTTGATATAAATGTTGGAGCAAATCCAACACACGTTGGCATAGGTGACTTTGATTTGGACGGAAAGCTGGACCTGATCGTTCCGAACTTTGGAGCAGCTACCGTCTACGTATTGAGAAATACTTACCCGGGTTCCGGTACAATCATGTTTGAGAATGCAGCGACGCTCTCTACGCTGTCAAATCCTTTTTATACTTCTGTCACGGATTTGGACAACGATGGGAAATCCGAAATTGTGCTGGGCTATAGGGACCAAACGGTAGCATTTGTTTCAATTTATCAGAACCTGAGTGTAGGGATTGGCTCTTTTGAATTTGCCCTAAAAGAAGATTTTGCCACAGGAAACAGGAGCTGGGCTACTGATGTTGCAGATTTTGATCAGGATGGAAGAATTGATGTGGTTAGTTCCAATTGGACCAGCAACACTTTATCGGTCCTCGAAAATCTGAGTGCGGATCCGGATTTAATCAATTTCAATTCACAAATTTCTTTTTCAACCGGGAGCCGACCGAAAGGGGTTGCAACAGGAGACCTGGATGGGGATGGTAAGGTAGATATCGTACAAAGCATAAATAACTCCATTAAACTGTCATTGAGGCGGAATGTCAGCACCTCCGCCGGTTCATTGGCATTTGAACCTCAGGTCCAGTTGTCAAGCTCAGGTGCTTGGGTTGATGTGGCAGATTTGGATGGAGATGGCAAACTTGACCTGATTGCGCCGACTACGGTTTATCGACGGAAACTTTCGGAAAAGGAAATATTCGCTTTTAGTTTTGCAGAACAAACCGGGGCCGCGACGATCGGCTCAGGTACTATAGCTATAGAAGTTGCAGCGGAAATTGATCTATCTAACCTTGTTGCCTCCTTCAGCATGTCAACGGGTGCGACAGCTAAAGTGGGCGGAGTAACACAGGAAAGTGGAACAACATCCAATGATTTCTCAAGTCCTGTCACTTACACAATTACTGCTGAAGATGGTAGTACAACGCAAGATTTGATAGTTACGGTATCCGTGGCCCCAAGTACCGCCACCTCTTTTACCGCCTTTAGTTTTGCTCAGCAAACCGGTTCCGCTGTACTAGGTGCCGGAACGATCGATATCGAAGTTGCCAATGGTACAGACCCAACATCTCTGGCTGCTACCTTTATGCTTTCTAGCGGAGCGTCTGCTAAGGTGGGAGCTACTGCGCAGGTAAGCGGAGTCACGATTAACAATTTTGGCACCCCCATTACGTATACTGTTACTGCTGAAGACGGAATAACCGAGCAAAACTGGTTGGTGACTGTAACCGTTGCTAATAGTACTCCAACTAATATTAGTTTGACTAGTGTTTCAGTCAATGAGAACCTGGCCATTGGGTCTGCAGTCGGAACACTGTCCACAACGGATGCAGACCTTCTTGATTCTCATACCTATAGCCTGGTGGCGGGTATTGGCAATAGCGATAATTCAAGCTTCGCAGTTAGTGGTAGTGAGCTACGGACTGCAAATGTGTTTGATTTTGAATCAAAGAGTTCTTACTCCATTCGAATGCAAACTCAGGATTCAGGTGGAGAAATTTTTCAGAAGACATTTACTATTGCCGTTGCAAATGTCAACGAAGCTCCTGTCCTTTCTTCTGTAGGAGCTAAGGCCACGAATGAACTCGTATCCCTGAGTTTCACTGCAACTGGAACTGACCCCGATTTACAGCCATTGACCTATAGCCTTGATCAGGCTTCCATAGACAAAGGCATGACCATCAGCGCATCGACCGGAGCATTTAGCTGGACGCCCACTGAATCGCAAGATGGCAGCCATGAGGTGATAGTGACAGTAAGTGATGGAGCGCTAAGCGATACAGAGGTAGTGACGATTACGGTGGCAGAGGTAAATGTAGCTCCCGTGCTTTCAAGTATTGGCCCCAAAAGCACCGACGAACTAATTGCATTTGGCTTTACAGCTACGGCTACCGATGCTGACTTGCTCGCTCAAGCATTGACCTTCAGTATCGATCAGACTTCGATAGACAAAGGGATGACAATTGATGGAGTGACAGGCGCCTTTAGCTGGACCCCGACAGAGGTCCAGGACGGTAGTCATGAGGTGACTGTGACGGTCAGCGATGGGGCATTGACTGCCTCCGAGCTTGTAACGATCACTGTTGGCGAAATAAACACTGCTCCTGTGCTAGAAGCGATTGGCTCCAAAAGTGTCACGGCAGCCGAAGAGCTGATCTTCACTGCTACTGCAAGCGATACGGATCTACCAGCGCAATCGTTGAGTTTTAGTTTGGATCAAGGTTCGCTTGACAAAGGGATGACGATTGATGCTTCGACTGGTGTATTCAGCTGGGTACCAGAAGCAGGGCAGGTTGGGGCAGTTGAAGCGATAGTAAGTGTGAGTGATGGGGTCGTCACAGCAAGTGAAACGATAAGCATAACAGTGAGTGAAGCGGTAGTGGAAAACACTGCTCCGGTATTATCTACCATTGGAACGCAGAGTACAACCACGCTGCTAGTGCTGACGTTCACTGCTCAGGCAACCGACGCTGAACAAGATGTATTGGTTTACAGCATTGACCAGGGATCAATAGAGAAGGGGATGAGTATCGATGGTGCAACTGGCGTATTTACCTGGACTCCCTCTGATACTCAGGCAGGGCTCCATGAAGCAGTGGTTACTGTAAGCGATGGGGTATTGTCAGGAAGCCAGACGGTGGTTATTGTTGTCAATCAAACATCCGATTCAAATGTGGCTCCTATTTTGGCTGCAATAGGAGCAAAAAGTGTTACCGTTTTAGCGACCTTGAGTTTCACAGTGTCAGGTAGCGATTCAGATGTTCCAGCTCAAACTTTGAGCTACAAACTAGACCAGCCATCTGTTAATAAAGGCATGTCACTCAATGGTCTGACAGGTTTGTTTAGTTGGACGCCGATCTCCTCTCAAGTAGGTGAGCATTCAGTGGAAGTGACAGTAAGCGATGGGGCCTTGAGTGATACAGAGACGGTTTTGATCACTGTTTCTGACGGCTCGGTAAATACAGCACCCCAGCTGAATCCAATTGCAGACCAAACGGTTGCTGAGTTAGTGGAACTGACTTTTACAGCTTCCGCGACAGATGGAGATGTTCCGCCACAGCCGTTGAGTTTCAGTATAGGGCCTTTGTCGGTAGCCAAGGGCATGACTATCGATGCAACGACAGGTGTTTTCAAATGGACTCCAACATCCCTACGGGTAGGTACACACAATGTGTTGCTGACGGTAAGTGACGGGGAATTAAGTGACACCGATACGGTAAGAATTACAGTAACCAGCGAAACGAACCAGGCACCGGTATTTACTGCCATTGCTGATAAGACAGTTGGCGTGGGCCGCGAATTATCGTTTTTGATCAGAGCAAGCGACAGTGACCTTCCGGCCCAGGAGCTAAGCTATAGCCTCGACCTGGCGTCTACAGGTAAGGGGATGACCATTGGAGAATCAACAGGCGTCTTCAGCTGGACGCCTACTGGCGTACATGAAGGTACACACGATGTAATAGCGAGTGTAAGCGATGGGTTTGCACAAGTAGAAGAAGAATTTACTATCACGGTTGGTCAGGTAAATGCCAGTACACTTACACTCAGTATCACGGGCCATTCTCCGGTTCACAACGGAACAGAGACTCAGGCCCTGAAAGCGAAAGTAACAGGCGGCACTATGCCTTACACAGTCAATTTCAGGCACCGTAAAATGCTGGAGTCAGCAGTTGAGGAAGAAGTTTTGACGGAGGAGGGACCTGCCGGGGAGTTTAGTTTTGAAATCGGCGGACAGATGCTGGATGAACTGGGAGTAGTATTTGAGATTGAAGTACAGGACAGCGATGGCACCACGGCCACAGAATTCCGGGAAATTGCTCGTGGATTCAGCAATTCTGAAAGCCCGGAGGTGCCGTTCGCGAGGTTTGGCGGAGGAGTAGGCGATTGGAATTTGTTCACGATACCCTACGAACTGGAGATCACTTCGGTGACCAGTATTTTTCAGGACCTGGGAGGCTTGCGTTTTGAATATGATTGGCGGATTGTACGCTACAACAGCATTTCCCAGAAGTACGCCAATTTCAATACCGGGAATGTGAAAGTTGGGGAAGCCTATTGGTTCAATGCCAGGGAAGAAGTGGCGATCAATGTAGGGGCAGGAAAGGCCAATACGACGATTCCATTCCGCAAGACGCTGGATAAGGGCTGGAACCTGGTAGGAAATCCTTTTACGGTGAGTATATCATGGAATCAAGTACTGGAAAACAACCCAGATGTTACGATAGTTTCTACGATCTTAGAGTACAACGGGTCGGCCCTGGTAGAAGGCGATGTGTTGAATAAGTTTGAAGGAGGCTTTGTGTTTTCGGAGGAATCGAGCTGGGTGGACATCGACCCCATCGCTTCCAAACCCAATGGCAGGACGCTTGCCGGTGCGGGTAAAATAGAAAGCACAGACATTGACGATTTATTCTGGCTCATTCCGCTTCAACTCAGCGATGGCCAAACCACGACAGCCTTAGGCGGCGTGGGCATGCACCCCGATGCGTTGGAGCTAAAAGACAAGTTTGACGGTATGGCACCGCCCCGCTTTATCGACTATAGCGAGATGTATACCAAGCATGAGGACTATTTCTACCCCTACTTCTCCACCGATGTGGTACCCACTAAAGGCGACCATACCTGGAGTTTTACCTTATCATCGAATAAAACAGCAGGACCAACCAACCTGACCTGGGACATGGGAGCTTTGCAAAACAAAGCTTCCAGTCTTTACCTACTCGACCAGCAGAGCGGCAAGCTGGTAGACATGAAAACAACGGGCAGCCACACTGTTGACCTGAGCAAAGGTGACTTTAAGTTTGAGATCTACTTCGCTGCTAGTGGTAATGATGTGATACCTGGGAAACTATTGCTGGGAAACGCCTACCCCAACCCTGCTCGGACCTTTACGACCATCCCCATGCTACTGCCAGGGGAGCGCAATACGCCTGTAGACATCGATCTTTCAGTTTTTGATATCAACGGTAACCGCATTGCCACATTGGCCAGTGGTAAGTTTAAGCCTGGTGTCTACGAGTTCAACTGGGACATTAGCGGCAGCCAGGGCAAGGCTGTAAGTGGCTTGTATATCTACCGCTTAACTTTCAATGATAATAGTAGGGCGACGGTGTATAAGAAACTGGTGTTGAGATAGTTATTCTTATAAAAATGCAATATTTGGCAATCCTTTCATACCTACTATTTGAGGGATGGAAGGATTGTTAATTTATTAAAAAACAGTATATTACAATGCTGATACTGCATCAGCTCAGCTATTGGGAGTTTAATTTTTTTGTTTATTGTTAACTCCGATTCATGCAATTATACCTTTTGAGTAGGCGCTCAGCAACTCTTTTACCTTCAAATTTATTGAATGGCTTCATGCCTTCGTGTCTATCCCGCAAAGGATTAGCAGTCTCTCGTTGCTGAAATGGAACCTGGCAATTTTTGCCGCCGGCAGAAGAGGAAAACAGAAAAATGAGCCGTTTTTGGGAGTAAAAAACCAAAATTGACTCAAAATTGATAGTAGTTGACTCAAAATTGATAATCAAAGTGCGGGGGATTGTGGAAATTACCAGTGCGAAAAGGCGCTATTTTTTCTGCCGTTCAGCCGGTGTAAAGCTTATGGCGGGTGCCGCCTTTTTGTTAGAGAATGATTTTATTTATGAATAGAGATATACTAAAGAAATACGGAAAGGTAGTAATAGCCAGCCGGCGCAGTTATTCAAAGTGGCTTCTTGCAGCCCTGCTCTGGATTTGGCTGCTGCTATGTTTCGCTTACACCTCCCATGCTCAGGATGTGGTCATCACCCAAATGGCCCTGCAGCCCGATGGCAACGTGGTGCTGAAGTACAACCTGGCCGACGACCGGATTGAACGCAAATACTCGCTCTACCTTTATGCTTCTACAGACAATTATATCCAACCCCTTACCCAGGTAAGTGGTGACATAGGCGTTGATATCGCCGTAGGCGGCAATAAAACCATCACCTGGAATGCCAAAGAGGAACTGGGTGATACCTTCACCGGTGATGTGAGTCTGGAACTGAAAGGCAATATCTATATCCCTTTCATCGCCTTAGATAATTTCGATGACTACAAAGTATTGAAGCGGGGTAAGCCTTATGAAGTCACCTGGACGGGAGGCAGAGGAGACAATGTTTTGCTATTTGAGCTTTATGAAGAAGACAGTAAGATCACCGTATTTGAGGAGCGCCCTAACAATGGCAATACCACCATCATCATTCCTAACGATGTAAAGCCGGGCCGCTACCGCTTCAAAATCAGCGACAGCCGCAATCGGGATGAGGTAGTGTATACGATGAATTTTATTGTGAAACGCAAAGTACCCCTGATTGCCAAAGCAGGCCTGGGATTGGCCTTGTTGGGTGGGGTGGGGTATATCGTGTCGCAGAGTGGGGCAGAGTCGCCCGAAGAAACGCTTGGCTTCCCACCGGGACCAGGTGATAGATAAAAAAATGATAGCGAATTAATGAAAAAAGCATTCTTCCTTATTTTATACCTATTGGTAGCTAGCGCCGTTTCCGCACAGTCACCTGAAAAGATGAGCTACCAGGCCATTATCCGTAATGGCAGTGGCAACCTGGTGGCCAATACTGCGATTGGCATGCGCATCAGTATTCTGCAGACCACTGCGGCTGGCACAGCGGTCTATGTAGAAACCCAAACCCCCACTACCACAGCCAGCGGGCTGGTAAGCCTGGAGATAGGCAGCGGCACGGTGGTGAGCGGCACTTTTGCGGGCATCAACTGGGGGTCGGATGTTTATTTCCTGAAAACCGAAACCGACCTGGCTGGAGGAACGAACTATACCATTACAGGCACCAGCCAATTTATAAGTGTACCCTATGCGCTCAACGCTAAGACGGCCCAAACGGTAACAGGCTTGGCCGACGGCAAGCTCTATGTAGGCAATGCCTCCGGGGTGGCTACCCAGGTGAGTATGAGCGGCGACGCCACCATGAGCAACGCAGGGGTGCTTACTATTGGCAGCGACGCCATTGGCAGCGCCGAGGTCACTGATAATAGCCTCACCGCCGCCGACCTGGGCACGGGCTCGGTAGGCAGCGATGAAATAGTCAATGGCAGCATAGCCGATGCCGACTTAAACAAAGCCAATATCCCTTTGAGTGGCTTTGGGGCTGCTGCTGCTGCGGTGGCCTTGGGCAACAATAAAATCACCGGCCTGGCCGACCCCACGGCAGCCCAGGAGGCTGCTACCAAAGCCTATGTGGATGCACTGGAAGCTAAACTTGCGGCATTGAGAATAGCCATTGGTAATGCTGTAAAAGATGTTGAAGGTAATATCTATGATGCAATTACTATAGGTACCCAGGTATGGATGGCAGCGAACCTGAAGACGACGAAATACAACGACGGTACAGCCATTCCGCTGGTCACTGGAACGACGGTGCCAACCACGCCGGCATATTTCTGGTATGCAGACACACCCTCCAATGGCAACACCTACGGAGCCCTGTACAACTGGTATGCAGTAAATGCGACGAGCAACGGAGGCAAGAATGTATGCCCCAGCGGCTGGCATGTGCCTTCGGATGCGGAATGGACCACAATGGAAAACTACCTGATCGCCAATGGGTATAATTATGATGGCACCACCACGGGCAATAAAATAGCTAAATCATTGGCAGCAAGTGCCGGATGGACTGCATCAGCCACTACAGGAGCAGTGGGAAATACTGATTATCCCAGTTTCCGAAATAAGTCAGGTTTTACAGCCCTTCCGGCTGGCAGCCGCAATACCAATGGAACGTTTGAAGTCACTGGAGTCACCGGCACCTGGTGGGCAAGTAATGAGATTGATGCTGCCGCAGGCAACTACTTCTATATGGAGTATGGTAGCGTATCTGCAACTTATAGTGGCTACCTAAAGGAAAATGGGGTCTCTGTTCGCTGCCTTAGGGATTGATTTCATTGCAGAAGCTTCGCGAAAGGGAGCGAAGGCAGGTTTGGCTATTTGAGCCGTGTGAATCGGTCGATTTTTGGCAAGTGACGGAATATAGATTTATAACAATGAAGAAAGAAGTATTAATCGTTTTTGGCTTGTTTTTCTCCGTGGGGCTCTATGCCCAACCCCCTGAAAAGATGAGCTACCAGGCCATTATCCGGAGTGGCAGTGGCAACCTGTTGGCCAATACTGCGATTGGCATGCGCATCAGTATCCTGCAGACCACTGCGGCTGGCACAGCGGTCTATGTAGAAACGCAAACCCCGACCACTACTGCCAGCGGGCTGGTAAGCCTGGAGATTGGCAGCGGCACGGTGGTGAGCGGTACTTTTGCAGGCATCAGCTGGGGGACAGATGTTTATTTCCTGAAAACCGAAACGGATCTGGCTGGTGGCACCAACTATACCATTTCAGGCACCAGCCAATTTATAAGCGTGCCCTATGCGCTCAACGCTAAAGCCGCCCAAACGGTGACCGGCCTGGCCGACGGCAAGCTCTATGTGGGCAATGCCTCTGGTGTGGCCACGCAGGTAAGCGTGAGTGGCGACGCCACCATGAGCAACGACGGCCTGCTCACCATAGGCACTAATGCCATAGGCAGCGCCGAGGTAAGTGACAATAGCCTGACGGCCGCCGACCTGGGCACGGGCTCGGTAGGCACCGACGAGATCGCCGATGGCACCATAGCCAATGCTGACTTAAATAAAGCCACTATCCCCTTGAGTGGCTTTGGGGCAGCCACTGCTGCAGTGGCCTTAGGAAGTAATAAAATCACAGGCCTGGCTGACCCCACGGCTGCGCAGGAGGCGGCTACCAAAGCCTATGTAGATGCGCTGGAGGCACAACTACTCTCTCTTGAAAATAAACTAATTACTTCTGGTGCTTACAAAGCGATTGATGTAGAGGGTAATCAATATGATGTGGTAAAGATAGGCAGCCAGGTATGGATGTCTGAAAACCTGAAGACGACGAAATACAGCGATGGGACCGCCATTCCGCTGGTTGCCGGCACTTCCGTGCCCAGCACCCCAGCCTATTTCTGGTACGCTGATACACCTTCCAATGGAGATACCTATGGGGCATTGTATAACTGGTACGCGGTGGATGCGACGAGCAATGGAGGCAAGAATGTATGCCCCAGCGGCTGGCATTTGCCTTCTGATGCGGAATGGACCACAATGGAGAACTACCTGATCGCCAATGGGTATAATTATGATGGCACCACCACAGGCAATAAAATAGCTAAATCATTGGCAGCAAGTGCCGGATGGAATGCATCAGCCACTACAGGAGCGGTGGGAAATACGGATTATACCACTTTCCGAAATAAGACAGGTTTTACAGCCCTTCCGGGTGGCTTCCGTGGCAGCAGTGGGACATTTGACGGCATTGGAAGCTTCGGGTACTGGTGGTCGGCTACTGAGGACGGTGCTGCCTACGTCTGGTATCGGTACATGAGCTATA
Organism: uncultured Roseivirgaceae bacterium; assembly: GCA_964351395.1. GTDB lineage: Bacteria > Bacteroidota > Bacteroidia > Cytophagales > Cyclobacteriaceae > Imperialibacter. The sequence goes on along the minus strand of CAYGOF010000007.1, from coordinate 235,752 downwards.
GTAGCAGCGTTGTGTACAGGACCAGCTTCTTTAAGGAACTTGGAAGGTCTGTGCGTTGCCTTAGGGATTGACTTGCCTGCCGAAGCTACGTGAACCGGAGCGTAGGCAGGTTTGACCTCGCCCGCCAAGGCCAGGAGGAAAAGCGTAGGCGGATTTGATTATTTGACTATTTAAATTCCCCAAAGGGGTCGATTTTTTTTGAAATGAGAAATAGAGTAGAAAGTAAATAAGAACAATGAAAAAAGTATCCTTCCTTATTTTATACCTACTGGTAGCCAGCGCCGTTTCCGCCCAATCCCCTGAGAAGATGAGCTACCAGGCGGTGATCCGGAATGGCAGCGGCAACCTGGTGGCCAATGCGACCGTGGGCATACGCATCAGCATCCTGCAGGGCACAGCCACGGGCACAGCGGTCTATGTAGAAACGCAAACCCCCACTACCACCGCCAGCGGACTGATCAGCATCGAAATAGCTGACCCGGCGACTAGTACGGTAGTGACAGGTACCTTTGCCAATATCAACTGGGGCGCAGATGTTCATTTTCTCAAGATAGAGACGGACCTGGCCGGGGGCAGCAACTACACCATTAGCGGCACCAGCCAACTGCTGAGCGTGCCCTATGCCCTCCATGCCAAAGCCGCCCAAACGGTGACTGGCCTTGCCAATGGTAAGCTTTATGTGGGCAATGCTTCTGGCGTCGCCACGCAGGTAAGCGTAGGCGGCGACGCTACGATGAGCAATGCAGGGGTGCTCACTATTGGCAGCGACGCCATTGGCAGCGCCGAGGTCACTGACAATAGCCTGACCGCCGCCGACCTGGGCACGGGCTCGGTAGGCAGCGATGAAATAGTCAATGGCAGCATAGCCGATGCCGATTTAGACAAAGCCAATATCCCCTTAAGTGGCTTTGGGGCTGCGGCTGCTGATGTGGCCATGGGCAACAATAAAATCACCGGCCTGGCTGACCCTACAAGTGCTCAGGAGGCGGCTACTAAGGCCTATGTAGATGCGCTGGAAGTACAACTGCTTACCCTTGAAAATAATTTGATGGCTTCTGGTGCCTACAAAGCGATTGATGTAGAGGGTAATCAATATGATGTGGTAAAGATAGGCAGCCAGGTATGGATGTCTGAAAACCTGAAGACGACGAAATACAGCGATGGGACCGCCATTCCGCTGGTTGCCGGCACTTCCGTGCCCAGCACCCCAGCCTATTTCTGGTACGCTGATACACCTTCCAATGGAGATACCTATGGGGCATTGTATAACTGGTACGCGGTGGATGCGACGAGCAATGGAGGCAAGAATGTATGCCCCAGCGGCTGGCATTTGCCTTCTGATGCGGAATGGACCACAATGGAGAACTACCTGATCGCCAATGGGTATAATTATGATGGCACCACCACAGGCAATAAAATAGCTAAATCATTGGCAGCAAGTGCCGGATGGAATGCATCAGCCACTACAGGAGCGGTGGGAAATACGGATTATACCACTTTCCGAAATAAGACAGGTTTTACAGCCCTTCCGGGTGGCATCCGTAGCAACGATGGGACTTTTACCGCCATTGGAAGCTTCGGGTACTGGTGGTCGGCTACTGAGGACAGTGCTGCCAACGCCTGGTATCGGTACATGAACTATTTTGGCAGCAGTGTGTACAGGAACAACTTCGATAAGGAACTTGGATTCTCTGTGCGTTGCCTTAGGGATTGACTTGCCTGCCGTAGCTACGTGAAACGGAGCGCAGGTAGGTTTGACTACGTTCGCCAAAGCTAAGAGGAAAAGCGTAGGCGGATTTGATTATTTGGCTATTTAAATTCCGCGAAGCGGTCGATTTTTAGTAAATACAGTATGATAAAATTGCAACATATAGCGGCATGTACCATTTACCTGGCATTTCTTGTCAATGGTGCCAATGCCCAACAAGCCGTCATCGCAACTGGTCAGGTGGCCACCGATGCCAGTGGTTCGGTTACCTATGTAGTGGGGCAAGCCGCCTATAACACCCTCACAGGTAGCGGCGGTGAAACAATAGAGGAGGGGGTGCTTAGCTCCCAGAATACCGCTCCGGTGCTGGCCAGTATTGGGGCGAAAAGCACCGGGCAATCACAGGAGCTTAGTTTTACGGCTACTGCCACAGATGGAGATTTGCCAGCACAATCCCTCGTTTTCAGCCTCGACCAGGCCTCGCTGGACAAAGGTATGACGATTGGTGCCACTACTGGTGTGTTTAGCTGGACACCCACGGAAATACAAAACGGTACACACGATGTTGTTTTTACGGTAAGTGATGGACTGTTAACAGACACCGAAACAGTCGTTATCACCGTAACTGAAGTCAACGTGGCACCGGTGCTCGCTACCATTGGTGCCCAATCCGTCAACGAGCTGGAGGCACTGAACTTTACAGCCTCCGCTACCGATACCGATCTGCCTGCCCAAACTTTATCCTTTAGCCTCGATCAGCCTTCTATCGACAAAGGTATGGCAATCGATGCGGCTACTGGCACATTTGCCTGGACGCCTACCGAGGCCCAGCAGGGTAGTCATGATGTGATTGTCACGGTGAGTGATGGAGCATTAACGGATACTGAAACGGTGACTATCACCGTGGCAGAGGTCAACGTAGCGCCGGTGCTAACTGCCATTGGTGCTCAATCCGTCAATGAGCTGGAAGCTTTGACTTTTAGCGTTTCAGCAACGGATTCGGACCTGCCCGCCCAAACATTGTCCTATAGCCTTGATCAGCCTTCGCTGGACAGAGGTATGAGCCTGAACGCTGCCACTGGTTTTTTTGCCTGGATACCCACAGAAGTGCAGCAAGGCAGCTACGACGTAGTCGCCAGCGTAAGCGATGGCGCGGCCTCCAGCTCCGTCACCTTTAAAGTGACCGTGAATGAAGTCAACGCAGCCCCCGTGCTGGGCACCATCAACGATACCCGGGCCAATCCCGGTTTGGAAAAGACTTTCCTGATTACCGCCAGCGATAGCGACCTTCCCGCCCAGGCACTCACATTTTCACTCGATCAGGCCTCTTTTGGCAAGGGCATGACCATCGGGGAGAGCTCCGGCGTCTTTCGCTGGACACCCTCTGCCGTGCAGATAGACACCCATAACGTGGTGGTGAGTGTGAGTGATGGAGTCACAAGTACTTCGCAAACTTTCAGCATAGTGGTAGAACCTCAGGTGGAAACCCCACTCGCCATGGCCAATATCTCGTTCTCCACCGCCCAAAGCGCAGGCACCACTCAGAATCTGACCATATCAGTAACAGGCGGCTCAGCCCCCTATACTGTGGTTGCCAGCCATAAAGGATTGCTGGCAGCTGAGTTTACCGAAGAAACATTAACAGAGACGGCCCCCGGCAGCTATGCGTTTGCCATTACCCCCGAGATGCTGGACGAAATTGGTGTGGAATTTGTGATGGAAGCCACCGATGCAGCCGGTGCTATGGCGAGTCGCTCAGGTGAAATTACCAAGGCTTTCAATGAAGCCAGCAGTCCGCTCATTCCCTTCGAACGCTTTGGAGGCACCAACCTGAGCTGGAATATCTTCACCATTCCTTACGAGCTGGATAATAAGTCGATGAGCGCGGTATTTTCTAACCTCACCCCCAACCGTGAGGAGTTCGACTGGCGCATTGTGCGCTACCGCAATGCCACCAACGACTATGTGAACTACTTTAATCCTGGTCAGGCAAAAATAGGAGAGGCCTACTGGTTCAATGCCAAAACGCAGACTACCATTAATATTGGCGCTGGTCATGCCACCGCACAAATTCCGTTTACTATGAACCTGCTCAAAGGCTGGAACCTGATAGGAAATCCATATCCAACTACCATTTCCTGGAACCAGGTATTGGAAAATAATCCAGGGGAAATTGTCATTGACCCTATCAAAGTCTACAACGGAACCGCCTTGGTTGTTGGTGATGTATTGCAGGCTTTCAATGGTGGCTTTGTCTTTGCTGAGGATGCTACATCTGTAGACATCGACCCCATCGCTTCCAAACCCAATGGCAGGACGCTTGCCGGTGCGGGTAAAATAGAAAGCACAGACATCGACGATTTAGCCTGGCTCATTCCGCTGCAGTTGAGCGATGGACAGACCACTACAGCCTTAGGTGGCGTGGGGATGCACCCCGATGCCCAGGAGCAAAAAGACAAGTTCGATGGCATGGCACCGCCCCGCTTTATTGACTACAGCGAGATGTATACCATGCATGAGGACTATTTCTACCCTTACTTCTCCACCGATGTGGTTCCCACGAAAGGAGACCATACCCGGAGCTTTACCTTATCGTCAAACAAAACAGCAGGACCAACCAACCTGACCTGGGACATGGGAGCTTTGCAAAACAAAGCTTCCAGTCTTTACCTACTCGACCAGCAGAGTGGCAAGCTGGTAGACATGAAAACGACTGGCAGCCATACGGTAGACCTTAGCAAAGGTGATTTTACCTTTGAGATATATTATGTTGGTGGGGGTAACCAGCTAATTCCCAATCAGTTGGTGTTAGGTGATGCTTATCCTAATCCAGCCACTTCCCAAACAACGATTCCTGTATTGCTACCTGGAGAGAAAAACGAAGCAATAGATATCGACCTGGCTGTGTTCGATATCAATGGGAACCGTGTGGCCACCTTGGCAAGCGGCAAGTTTCAACCTGGTGCCTATGAGTTCAATTGGAACATTGCCGCAGATCAAAGCAAAAATGTGAATGGAATGTATTTTTATAGACTTATATTTAATGACAACAACAGGGCACCGTTGTTTAAAAAACTAATCCTACGATAATGAAAGCAAAACTAACTCTCACTTCACTAGCACTGCTGTTCTTTGCCTTAACGCAAGTAGCAGCGCAAGTGGTGGTCGACAGAACCAACAAAGTAGCGTTGGACTTTACTAAGCCTATCAAGGCCACGGTATTGCCAGAAGTCAATTGGGTGCTTCCACGATTGGAATACACCAATAGTGAAGCCAATAAGGTGGACATCAAAGCCAATGTGAACAGCAAAGTGCCTTTGAAAAGGGTAACACTTTCAGTGCTCACCTCACTGGACGAAGACCCAATGGCCACCATGGATGTGCCTTTGCTTACTTCGACATCGGCAGAGTTTGAAAAGAACATGTACCTGGGTGATGGGCAAAACTATATCAGAATAACTGCCGAGAATGAAGATGGTGGGATTGTGTCGGAAGACCGGTCTGTTATTGTAGGAATGGATGCTTTGAAGGATGCGATTGCCATTGACCGGAAAGACTATGCTGTGTTCTTCGCTACCGACAAATACGACAACTGGAGTGACTTAACGAACCCTATTTTTGATGCGAAGGCAGTGGGCAAGGAGCTCGAAGAACGCTACGGTTTTGAAGTAAGGATTGTTGAGAATGCCGATCAGGACATGGTGTTCAATACATTAAGAGAATACGCTCAAAGAACGTATAAGCCTCAGGATCAGTTATTTGTTTTTTTTGCTGGCCACGGTCAGTATGACGAAACTTTTGGTGAGGGATTCGTTGTGGCGAGAAACTCTTTGAACAATGACCCGGGAAAAAACAGCTATATCAGCCACAACCGTTTGAGAAGTAATATCAACAATATCAAGTGTGAGCATATCATGCTGGTGATGGACGTTTGTTTTGGCGGAACTTTTGACCCAGTGCTGGCGTCAAGTAGAAGCGTGTATGAGGAAATCGATAACTCTGAATTCATTGTAAAAAAGCTATCGCTACGCACCCGCAAGTACCTCACCAGCGGAAGCAAAGAATATGTATCTGATGGTACGCCAGGTAGTCACTCGCCTTTTACTGTGCGTATGCTTGAGGCGCTAAAGACCAGCGGAGGCGAAGACAGGCTACTGACCATGACAGAAATTAATCTCTATATGCAGAAACTTCAAACTACGCCCAGGTTCGGCTCCTTTGGGCAGGACGACCAGGGAAGTGAGTTCCTGTTTATAGCCAGATAATCAAAAAGGGGTTTCGTGAGAAGCCCCTTTTTTTGTTCCCTTAACTCCCAATCTCAGTATTATTCGGAACCTACACACTCAAATAATGCGGTCAATATTGTGCGCACTTCCCGGTCGGGCAGTTTGGGATATTATTGCTTGCTTCCGGTAAAGCTAAAGTTTTGAATGATGGTGTTGCCGTTGTAAAAAATCTCATGCCGCACATTGCCTGCAAAGCTTGACTCTGTCGAAAAGGTGCCGGTCAAGTAGCCATCTCCACTAGCTATTCCGCTTATCACGGAAAACGTTGCAGTAAAGGAGCTGTCCGGATAGACGATTCCTGTCAGGGTATTTCCTGGGAAGGACAAGATAGAGAACCTATAGTTGTAAACGCCGCTGATATCGAGTCCGCCTGCCACACTATCACTGGGCTGTAGTGTCATATTAAAATAAGAACCACTATCATTCACTACACCATTCCAAATGTCGACAACTATTGGCCGAGGCTGGTAGTCGAATACTTTTTGCGCTGTACTGAAAGCCAATGGGTATTCTTTGTTGACTGCTTTGACAGTCACTGTATTTTCACCTTCGGTCAGGTCCGCAAAGTAACGCTCGAAGTAGCCATTTTCGTCGTAAGTCCAGGGTTCGTTGTTGATAAATAGGTCAGTGTTCACATCGACCGTTCCTGAAACCAGTCCGCTGTCCAGAAAATAGACAGTTTCAGTTGCTGAACCGTTGAGGGTGATCACAGGAAGAGGAATCACAATAAACACCTTCGCTGGGAAAATGGTAACTGACCCAATTCTACCTGATATTTGTGCCGAGCCACCCGCAACAGGACTGACCTCTCCTCTTATTACGGTTGCTATTCCAGCATTAGTGCTAGTCCAACTGATGTCCAGGTTGGGGATCGAGCGTGAGGTAGTAACAGTTCTCTTTCTGTTTTCGCTATTGGCACTTAATACGCCAGTGACTGTGGCTGTTTCAATAATGTCTTCAACAAAAGTGCCTCTTACTCCCAATTGGAACCCTGCGCCACCTTCAATAAGTGTAATCGAATCGGCAGCTTGAAGAAATTCCATGCTTTGCAACCACCTGTATGGATCCTCAGTAGGTGTAGGATCGTCAGGGACAATCGTCACATCCAAACAGGCGCTCAAAAGCGAGATGGATAGCAGTAGTAGTATATTTGAGCTGATTTTTTTCATTGACGAAATTGTAAGCTTAAGCCAGCACCAAAAAGCAATCCCCCCAGGTTGGGTTGATTTCCAGCGAAGCCATCAAGATTTTCTTTGAGTCTTGCATTGGTCCACTCCATTTCCACATTGATAGCCACGTATTTGAATACTGTTTTTTCTACCCCTAATACTAATCCGGCGCCACTTGCTTTTTTTGTTTCCTCGCTACTTAGTCGAGGCGAATTTGGGACGGTAATGGTTTCTTTAGCGCTGGTATTTACCACGCCAATTTCGCCATATAGGTCCAGGAAATTGGTATACTTATACAACCTTGCGGTGATGAAAGCTACAGACTGATTCCAATTAGCCGTTGGTGTGGTAAAAGTGGCCGGATTGACAAGCATTGGATCACCCTCCAAAGAAATGTTTTTGAAGCGAGCGACCAGGTAGAACCATTTATATCCCACACCACCTTTGTATTCCGGAATAACGAAACGACCGTCGTATACCTGGTCGAAATTGTCTGTTGCGGGAGCAAAAGAGCCAAAGTTTACACCTGCAAAAGCTCCGAATTTCTCCTGCGCCCGTACTTGTGAGGAAAATAGGATGGCCAGAAAAAATAGCGTAAGTCTATACATCAGAATTGTTGTTGGATGTAGCATTGATGATTAAAACTGGCGACAAAAACACTTGAGTTTACAGTCATCTTCTGAAGGGTATTTTTAAATATACAACCTATTTCACTTACGGCAAGCGGCTTTTGTGTAGGGGCCTCCTTTTTTTGGCAAATCCCGTCGATACGTTCTTTTGTGGGCATATAGAAACTCAACCAAAAGTCATTATCCTGCCTGATCAAAGTCATGATGAAACAATAGTGTGACCATTAAATTTATTGATAGTTAATGGTCTGGGTAATATTGAGTCATCCAGGCTTGCGTCGTTTAAACCTTGAAATATTAAGAAAATGGCTACCAACAGACGAGACTTTATCAAAATTTCCGGTGCGGGTTTATGTGCGGTGGCGCTAGGTGGATCTGTATTTCATTGGGCTGAAGGCTCAATCGTCAAGGAGTCAATCGTTAATCCTTTTACTTCGGCAAGAACCCCTACGTATTGTGAAATCTGCTTTTGGAAGTGTGCCGGGTGGGTGTCCAAGGACGAAAATGGCGAAATCTGGAAAATTGAAGGACATCAGGACGATCCTCACTGCAACGGAAGACTGTGCCCGAGAGGCACAGGTGGCGTTGGCATGTATACCGACGAAGACCGACTTAAAACACCACTCATCAGGGTAGAAATTGATGGCAAGCAAGGTTTTCGTGAAGCTAGCTGGGAGGAGGCTTTCTCCGTCATAGCTGAAAAAATGAAAGGGATTGCTGAAAAACACGGACCCGAAAGTATGGCCCTTTTCAGCCACGGGTCAGGAGGTAAGTTTTTAGGACATATGCTGAAAGCCTACGGCTCTCCACACATCACTGCCCCCTCTTTTGCTCAGTGTCGCGGCCCCAGAGAAGTGGCCTTTTATTCCACTTTTGGCGAAATGATACTTTCACCTGAACGAACAGATATCAGAGACACCAGGTGTCTTGTCCTCATAGGTTCCCATATTGGTGAAAATATGCACAACGGACAGGTGCAGGAAATGTCGGAGGCCATTGACAAAGGGGCGACTATCATCACTGTAGACCCAAGATTTTCTACTGCTGCCAGCAAGTCCAAATACTGGCTGCCTATCAAGCCTGCAACTGACAATGCACTTTTACTTGCCTGGATCAATGTGATCATCAACGAAGGTTGGTACGACAAAGAATATGTAGAGAAATACGCCTTTGGTTTTGAGGAGTTAAAAGCCCACGTTCAAACTTTCACCCCTGAATGGGCCTATGGCATTACCACCATTGAGCCTAAAGTGATAAGGGAGACTGCTAAGGAAATGGCCAATGCTTCTCCCGCCGTTATTGTGCACCCAGGCAGGCATGTGACTTGGTATGGCGACGACACCCAACGTTTGCGGGCCGTGGCCATTCTCAATGCATTGCTTGGTTCATGGGGAAGAAGAGGTGGCTTTTACAGTCCCGAAAAGGTAAGTATTCCAGACTTTCCTCATCCTGCCTATCCAACGCCAAAGAAAAGCTGGAGAGATGGCTTGGATGGTAAATATGACCTCGCGACTGAAGTGGTATCCAATAGCCTGGTGGACGCCACTATTCCTTCAGCCGACTCCAAGTTTAATATCAAGGGTTGGATTGTCAACGGCACCAACCTCATTCATACCTTGCCTGATCAGGCAAATACGATGAAGGCCATAGAGGCATTGGAACTACTCGTGGTGATTGACACCATGCCCATGGAAATTACCGGGTATGCTGATGTGGTGCTGCCGGAATGTACTTACCTGGAACGATACGACGCTATTCGGGATTCTGCGCATCGTGAGCCTGTAATATCCTTAAGAATGCCTGCCGTAGAGCCAAAGTATGACTCTAAGCCAGACTGGTGGATTGCCAAGGAACTGGGAATCGCCCTTGGATTGGAAAAATACTTCGAATTCAAAGACATAGAAGAAGTACTGGACTGGCAGCTAAAGCAAATTGGCAGCTCACTGAAAGAGATGCAAAAGCTTGGAGTGAAAACATTTAAGCGTGAATACGATGACCTTTACCTGATTGACGGTCAGGACTTTCAATTCAACACCAATACCGGAAAAATCGAGCTCTATTCGACTGAATTGGCCAATGGCGGGTTCGACCCATTGCCTACCTATACCGAGCACCCTCAGCCTCCGGCAGGGTTTTATCGCCTCAATTATGGCCGTACCCCGGCACATACTTTCAGCAGGACCACCAATAATGCCAACCTGGCGGCCATCACACCTGAAAATGAGCTTTGGGTGAATCCGAAAGTGGGCAAACAGTGGGGCCTCAAAAACGGCCAGTACGTTTGGCTTAAGAACCAGGACGAGATTGTCTCTACTTTTTCCATCAAAGTAAGGCTAACCGAACGCATCAGGTGGGATTCTGTCTACATGGTGCATGGTTTTGGTCACACCAACAAAAAGCTCACAACAGCCTTTGGAAAGGGAGCGAGCGATACTGAATTAATCAGTAATGTGATGCTGGATCCCATTATGGGAGGTACCGGCATGAGGGGCAATTTTGTAACTATTTTGACTGAAGAACCTGTAAACGAACTTGCGTCATGAGATATGCAATGGCCATCGATACCAAAAAATGCGTAGGATGTAGTGACTGCGTAGTAGCCTGTCAGCTGGAAAACAAAGTGCCGATTGGTTACTGCCGTGATTGGATAGTGGAGTCTACCAGTGGGACATATCCAAGCCTTGAGCTTGAATTCAGGTCTGAAAGATGTCACCACTGTGCCAACGCCCCCTGTGTAAGGTGCTGCCCAACGGGAGCTAGCCATATAGTAGAAGGTGGGGTGGTTTTAGTAACACCCGACATGTGTATTGGCTGCGGTGCTTGCATTGCTTCCTGCCCATACGATGCCCGTTACCCACACCCTGACGGATATGTTGATAAATGCACATTCTGTATTCATAAAGTGAGAAAGGGAGAAAAGCCTGCTTGTGTGGAGGTGTGTCCTACTAACTGCCTGTATTTTGGCGACCTGGACGACCCAAACAGTGATGTGTCAAGAAAAATCAAAGAAAGAAAATACAAGCGACTAAAAACTGAGGCTGGAACCGATCCACAACTTTACTTCTTAATCTGATTGTCATGGAAGAGGAACTTATCATTAGTGGTAGAATGAACGACAAAGTAGACCCACTGCTGCATATCTGGGGATGGGAAATTGCCTTCTACCTTTTTGCCGGAGGACTTGCGGCTGGTCTTCTTTTCTTTGCTGCACTGTCTTATTTGAGAGGGAAAGAGAAGGATCACCCGGCTACGGTAAAATGGGCGCCAATGATTGCCCCCGTCATGTTAATACTTGGGCTGGGTGCCTTGTTTATTGATTTACACCATAAGCTGTACTTCTGGAGGCTTTACACAACTATCAGGCTGCAGAGCCCGATGTCATGGGGTGCATGGACGCTCATGGTTGTTACCCCGGTGTCAATGATCTGGAGTGCCACTTATATAAGAGAAGTGTTTCCAACATGGGATTGGCGCTTCAAGTGGATCTATAAGTTAGAGGCCTTCTTTATTTCGCACCGAAAGGAACTTGCCTGGATCATGGTATTTTATTCTGTTATTCTGGGTATCTACACTGGCATTCTGTTATCGGCTTTCAACGCCCGCCCGTTATGGAACACCTCGATTTTAGGGCCTCTGTTTCTAGCATCTGGCTTATCTGCTGGTGCGGCTGTCATTGTTGGATTTTCCAAAACGGAACTAGAACGTCGGTATTTCAGTCGACTTGATTTGATCATCATTGGCGTAGAGCTGTTTTTCATTATCCACATGTTCATGGGCTTTCTGGCTAGCACCGAAGTGCAAATTGAAGCAGCTCAGTTGTTTCTTGGAGGGAGCTACACACTGCCCTTCTGGATTTTTGTCGTGTTTATCGGGATGATTGTACCTGCCTTGCTTGAATATTTGGAGCTAAGAGGTCAGAAGATCCCGGTCATCATTCCTGTATCTCTGATTCTTTTCGGAAATATTATGCTTCGTTTTATCATTGTTTTTGCCGGTCAGGCAAGTAGATACCTATACTGATATGTCACATCATAATTATATCACAGGAAAGACCAAGTACATGAATCCCTACTTTGCTGGGATCATCCTTGGCTTGGTGCTTTTGTTGTCCTTTTATCTCACAGGAAGGGGCCTCGGTGCTAGTGGTGCTATGAAAAGCGTTGTTGTGAGCACCATTGAAGTCGTAGACCACGATAAAACAGCGGAGTCAGGTTTTTTTGGAAAGTACATAGCCGATGGGCAAAAACCACTCAATAACTGGTTGGTTTTCCAGGTACTTGGTGTCCTCGTTGGTGGATTTCTTTCAGGTGCTTTTTCGGGCAGGCTTGGTCTTAAAACAGAGCATGCTCCTGGTATCACAAAGCCAAAGAGAATTGTAATGGCTGTTCTTGGTGGCGCCTTGTTTGGGTTTGGCTCTCAGTTTGGCAGAGGCTGCACCAGTGGGGCAGCGCTGAGTGGCATGGCTACACTGTCGCTGGCAGGGTTTGTGACCATGATTGCCATTTTTGGCACGGCTTATTTGTTTGCTTATACATTTAGAAAAAACTGGATTTAACATGGGACCTATCATACCAATCTTCGAAATATCCGAGGAGCTCAACTTCCTGATCGCCTTCATTATTGGCATCGGTTTCGGCTTTGCGTTGGAACAAGCCGGGTTTTCATCCAGTCGCAAGCTGGCGGGAATGTTCTACGGTTACGACACCACCGTGCTGAAGGTGTTTTTTACTGCTGCCATAGTGGCTATGCTCGGGATGATCTTTCTCAACTACTTTGAGTTGATCGACATGAGCATTGTTTATGTAAATGAGTATTATATCAACTCAGCCATTATTGGCGGTGTGATCATGGGTATAGGTTTTATAGTAGGTGGATTTTGCCCGGGCACAAGTGTTTGTGCTGCAGCCATTGGCAAAATAGATGCGATGGCTTACCTGGGAGGTTCTCTGATTGGAATATTCCTTTTTGGAGCCACTTATGAATGGTGGGCTGACATCTACATGAAAAATTACCTGGGTGGCATTAAGTTATCAACGGTTTTGGGCTTTTCTGATGGATTTACCATCCTGTTGATAGTGGTGGCCGCTTTGGTGATGTTTTGGCTCGGGGAATGGGCTGAGAAAAAATTCCGTAGGATTGACATTTCAAAAGAACTTTAATCAATAAAATCATGACCAGGCAAATCGTATCAATAATTGTTTTGGCACTTGCCCTTACCGCGGCAGTGCTTCCAGGCAAAAAGAATGATTCAATTGCCCTGACAGAAAAGGGATTGCTGCAGGAAATGCTCCTGGAAACGAATTACATTTCGGTCGATGAACTGTCTGATCTGCTGATCAATGGAGATCCATCGATTCAGCTCATTGATGTTCGGCCAGCAGCTGCTTTCAATAAGCCGATACCCCGGGCGATCAACATACCCATCGATAGCGTTTTTAGCGAAACCTATTCCTACCTATTTGATCAGAACATCAAGAAGAACATCATCTATGGTCAAAGTGACAGGGAAGCTACGCAGATTTGGATGATCACTCGTCAGCTGGGCTATTCCAATAATTACCTGCTTAAAGGAGGTTTGGAAGCCTGGGAGCGGGACATTCTTGACCCTCAATACCCCCCTCAGTCAGCCGCTCGGGAGGCATTTGATTTATACGAAAAACGCATGGCTGCACGCCAGTTTTATAGCGGGGCCAAAGCGTTACCTAAAGTCCAATTTACACCAATAGTGCCTATCAATGGGAATAAGAAAAAGAAAGTCCAGGGTGGGTGCAGTTAAAAATATAAGACCATGAAATCAGCGATTCGTCCTCTTGCCATCATTGTCATCTCCTTATTTGGTTTTTTGCTTATCATCACCAAATACGCAGACAGAAATAAGTTTGAGTTAACAGGAAAGGAAATGTATGCTAAGGTGCTTTCCACAAATTATGAGTTGGATCAAACTGAAATTGCGAAATTGGGTGCGGTTCAGTATATAGATATACGTGCGACCGAAACAAGCGATTATAGTCAACAGGATTCAATAGTTAATATTCCTTTGTCGGGTATTTTAGATGATAACTTTCAGCAGCTGTTTGCAAGCAAGACTCCAAAAGTTATCCTTGCTCATGATCCAATCAAGGCGCATGAAGCATGGATGCTGTTGACTCAGTTGGGTTATCAGGAGCTCTATGTACTCAAGCCAGCAGTAGCAAAATTGGCATCAGAGTAATGAAACAAATTGCTAGTTTTGACACTTGAAGGAAGCGTACGCTCGAACCCTGGTGTTCAATAGTGGCCTAGTCCGAAAACTCTGTACAAGATAATTTAGAGAAGAACAATGAAACTACGAATAAAGGGTGATTCTATACGAATCAGGCTAACGCAATCGGAAGTGCAAAAACTCGCTGAGAAAAATTCTCTTTCAGATGCTGTGAAATTCCCAGGAGGGGAGTCTTTTGTGTACCGCCTGAACTTAGCCGACGTAGCCGGAGCCAGCATGTCAGCAAATATGCTGGCGATCAGTATCCCTTCAAAAGAGGCTTTTGGCTGGGTTAATTCTGACAACCTCAGCCTCGATCAACGTATTGACCTCGCCGATGGGGAACATCTTGGTATCCTAATAGAAAAAGACCTGCAGTGCCTTGTTAAGCGAGAAGGGGAGGATGAATCTGATGCTTTTCCCAACCCAAAGGCCTGCTAAGCAACAAGTGCTTATTTAAGTTTCCCCTTGTAGGTTCGCTTGAATTTCTCGTACCTGGGGATAGAAACGCCTCTAACGTAACCGCTACCAGGGTTGTGCTCAATATAGTCCTGATGGTATTCTTCTGCCCGATAAAACTCCTTTAGTTCCATGATTTCTGAAACAATAGGCTTGCTGAACATGCCTGAAGTATCAAATGCCTTCAGCGACTTTTCAGCAATTGTTTTTTCCTCAGGCGTCATATAGAATAGGATGGACCGGTAGGAATTACCTACGTCAGGTCCCTGACGGTCTTTGGTGGTTGGGTCCTGCGAGGTAAAGAAAACTTTTGTGAGTTCCTCGTAGTCTATTTTTGACGGGTCGTAGTACACAAGAACTGTTTCGGCATGACCAGTCGTTTCGGTATTCACCAACTCATAGGTCGGATTTTTGGTATGACCACCTGCATAACCAGATACCGCCGAATCGACGCCTACCACCGCTTCGAAGATATGCTCAGAACACCAAAAGCAGCCTTCTGCAAATGCTGCAATGGCTTTTCCAGCTGGTGCTTGTAAGGCTATTTTTCTGGTGCCTCCGTCGTTATTTTTCGACTTTTGAGCGTCACAAGAGTAAAAGCTCAGGAGCGTGATCAGCAAGGCAGATTTTACAAATAGATGTTTCATACTTTTCATAACTAGTAAACAGCCGGGGAAGTTTCAAAAAAAAATACCGAGCATTAAAGGTCGGGAAGGAAACAGCCTACTTTTATCGGAGCTGAGCTGTTATCGTGTAAGTCGATAGATCAGCACTGCAGCTCTTTTAGTTTGCATAGGTAATACCTTCAAATGACCTATTTCATTTACTGTATGATCATTTCTGCCCCCCATTCCCAGACCATCAAGCCCCATCTCGATATAGTCGGAAGTAAACGAGATATCGGCTGCACCAGCATTGCTTGGGTTGACAGGTTCCACTGCCATGAAGCCTAGGTCGGTGCTTACTTTGCTCAGCTGCTTTAGCAGCTCATAATTGCCATCAGTGGGTGCAAAAGGCGGGTAGCCTTCGTCGAAAATAATCGTTGCATCTGTTTTGGGTAGGTGCTTTGCTACGATGTCGGTCATGGTTTGCTGGGTGCGCTTGAGTTGCTCTGGCGAAATAGTTCTAATATCGCCGGTGACGATAGCATCTTTAGCTACTACATTGCTTTTGCCCGTTGCTCTGCCACCATCTATTCCTTCGTCGTAGCTCACGTTGGTTCCGCCGAGGATCATACCCGGATTGAACGTTAAGTATTCCTCTGTGCTTAGCGCCTCGTAGAATTCAGTGAGTATTCTGGCTGCTTCATAGATTGCTCCGGCACCAACTTGTGGCTTGAAAATTTGGGAAGAATGTGCTGCATTGCCGGTCACTTTGAGCTTCCAGCCCGAAGAGCTTCTCCTGGCAACATTTGCTGTGCCTGGGTTTCCATCGCCATTCTCAAAGCCCAGTGCGATGTCCGCCCATTTGGCCACTTCCACTAAATCACTCTTGGATGCCGAGAGCGGATCACCACTGAGTTCTTCATCGCCGGTCATGATCACAGTGATATTCATGTCTTTCAACAAGCCAGCGTCGTTGAGGGCAGAAAGCGCCTGTAGGATAATCACATCGCCACCTTTCATATCAGCAATGCCTGGTCCGCTGGCTATGGAGTCATTCAGTACTTTGTATTTTTGAAAAGGACTTTCCAATTCAAAGACGGTATCGAGGTGCCCAATGAGCATTATTTTCTTGCCCTTGCCTCCTTTGGTTCTCGCGATGAGATGACCTGCTCTTTTCCACTCCGAGCCATCTTTCCACTCTACTTCCATGCCCAGTGCTGCAAATTTCGGCATCAATACGTCGGCCACAGCTTTTACGCCTTCAAAGTTCATGGTGCCGCTATTGATATTGATGATTTGCTCCAGCAGCTGCATGGCTTCAGCATTGTGACTATCCACATATTTCACCAGGCGCTTCTCCGTTTTGGATACCTGACTGAATAGTGGTGAACTGGCAAAAAGAATGAGCACTATGGCTACCTGATACTTAACTGATTTCATAGTAATGTTAATGGCTTTCCAACAATGTTATCACTTATTCCTCAAAGGCTCAAATGCAATTCCTCCAGAGGGCTAAAAACAAAAATCGCTTCCCTGGAGAAGCGATTTTGTTTTGTTGCGTTTCAATCGATGATTACAAGCCTTGCATTTTCCATCCATCGCGATACTCTCTGCGAACAAACTGATTGGCGTCGTCGAAGTTGGTGATTTTCATGTTCGGACCATCCCAAAGGAGCTTGATGAAACGTCCAGGGTAGTCGAACTGGTCATCTCTTCCACCAGGTCTCTTTTTCTGAATATCATAGCTTCTAATGGCCAGGTTGCCCATCAATATGCTCTCTGTCATAGGTCCGGCAATATCAAAAGGTGAACTCACTTCCATATTTCCATATCCTGCGATACATGCTTCTACCCACTGGAAATAATGACCAGTACCAGATCCGCCTGGAACTCTGGCTAACGTTTGTGGTACTTTCACTTCATCTGTTCTTGATGTTGGTAGTAATTTAGGGTCTGCGCCATAAGTGCTACACATCATTTTGCCTTTGGAGCCCACCATGATCACACCGTTGCCGCCGTCACCCATCATTTCATTTGGACCTAATTCTTCTGGTCTTTCAGGTTGAATGCCACCATCCATCCAGTGGAATTTAACATCTGGCTTACCATTTGGACCCGGGAAGTTCATGATCACGTGTGAGGAAGGAGGGCAGCTGTCGGGGAAATAACCTCTCTTAAATTCGTCTACATATACACTTCCTACACTGCACTCAACTGAGCTCGGATAGCCAAGGCCCAATGTTCGGAAAGGGGGCTCAATGATATGACAGGCCATGTCGCCAAGGGCACCTGTGCCATAGTCCCACCAACCTCTCCAGTTGAATGGCACTAGCTTATCTACGTAGTTTTTCTTGGGGGCAGTACCTAGCCAAAGTTCCCAATCAAGTTCCTTTGGTATTTCTGCAGCTTGTGTAGGCCAGGGAATGCCCTGAGGCCATACCGGGCGGTTGGTCCAGCAATATACTTCCGTCACATCGCCGATAGTTCCGGCATTGTACCATTCCCGCATTTGTCGCACGCCATCTCCAGAAGAGCCCTGGTTACCCATTTGAGTAACCACTTTGTATTTTATGGCAGCCTCTGTAAGCATTCTGGCTTCGTAAATGTCATGGGTCAATGGCTTTTGCACATATACATGCTTGCCCATTTGCATAGCGGCAAGTGCCTGCACAGCGTGCTGATGGTCTGGAGTTGATACTGATACTGCATCGAAATTCTTGCCTTCTTTGTCAAGCATTTCCCTGTAGTCTTTGTAGTACTTCGCTTTTGGGAAGTTTTTTACTGATGTTGCTGCCCGGCGATCGTCAACATCGCAAAGGAAGGCAATGTCTGCTTTGCCACTTTTTGCAAAATTGGCTATATCGCTCGTGCCTTTTCCACCGGCGCCTATGCCAGCCACAAGTAGTTTATCGCTTGGCGCAATAAATCCTTTTCCACCAATCACATATCGGGGAACAATGGTAAATGCAGCTCCGGCAAGCGCGGCACTTTTGATAAAAGTTCTCCTTGATGAGCTGGAGGCATTTTTAGAAGGCAATTTCTTTTTAGACATGTAGGTATATGTTAAAGCGTAACACATTTATTTCGTCCATTAAGTTAATGAAAATAGACTACTTGCAACGGTTTTATTATAAATGAGGCATTTTGGAAGAATGAAAGGACGTAGATAGGAAAATGTTTGTCTTTTGAAACAAGTATCAGACAAATTACGTTATATTAGTGGACAAATTACCCATTCATTATGAAAACTAAGCCATATGTCGAAAGAGAATTTAAGCCAATGTTGGTAAAGGAAGCTGCTTTCGCCTACAGACGGGAGGAGCCCCATTTTTCTGTTAGCACGATACTTGGTTTGGAAAATGCTCAATTGGAGGAGCCACTTAGCCGGGTAAAGCTATTCAGAGATGGTTTTAGCAAAGCCACATTTGACAGGCTAAAGGATGCCACAGGTTTAGATTACAATCAGCTTGCAACTGCGTTGTCGGTTTCAACGAAAACACTTCAAAGAAAGGAAGTATTTGAGTTGGTGCAATCCGAGAAGATGTATGAGCTGGCTGAGTTATATGCTATGGGGTACTCTTATTTTGGAAAGGAAGGTTTCAGAAGATGGATGGAGAGGCCACTATTCAGTATCGGTAATGTTAAGCCCATCGATGTCATCGATGTTTCTGAAGGGATGGAGCTTTTGAAGGGCGAAATTATGAGGGTGCAGCATGGCATTGCCGTATGATCATTTACAGGATCGCCCGAAACGAATTCTGCGATACTAGTGGAGAGGGGGCAAAGCGATACGGAGGGCGATGGAATGAGCCAGGTCTACCCGCATTGTATGGAAGCAGTTCTGTTTCTTCGGCGCTTCTGGAACGCCTGACTATTGACCCTGAACTGTTCTCTTCCGAAAGGTATGTCTTGTACGCTGTCATGGAAATTGACTGTCCGGATTCAGTTATCGAAAAGTATACTGCCGATGAACTACCTCACAATTGGGACTCCATTCCTCACCTGAAAGCAACTGAGGAATTTGGGTCAAGCCTACTTAAAAAAGGTGTTCTATGTTTTGGTGTGCCTTCGGTGGTGGACAAGAGCTCCTGGAATTATGTGGTGAACCCGATGTCGGAAGGCTTTAAGGACATACAATATAGAGTAGTTCCCCTTAGCCTCGACACAAGAATTATTCGTCCGTAACCCTTTAGTTTTTTACAAGATTCTTTCGATCGGGCGAGTAAGGCAGGTAGGGCCTCCGCCACCTTTAACGCTTATTTCCTCTCCCTGATAAGTAGTGACTCTGGCGCCCGCCCCTTTGAGTCGCTGCTCAGTAATTGGATTCCCTGACACCATGAGGCATTCTCGCGGGGCCACAGCCAGCACGTTGCAGCCCATCGAATCAAACTCTGAGTCTGGAACCTCTACGAATGTAAAGCCTCGGTTTATTAACTCATTTCGAAAAGAGATGGGCATGAGTGGCGAATAGATTACCGCTAGATCTTTGTCTACAGGACTAAGAATAGACATCAGATGAAACACGTCGGAGGGGCCTTTGTAATGAGGAAGCTCGGCAACCAGTATAGCAATTCCCTTTGGCTCCAGCATGGCCTTTAACTGGGCAATGCCACTCAGGTTGGTGCGATAGGTGTGCCCTACAGCCAGGGTTTTGGTGTCGAGCCACGCCACATCGCCGCCTTCAAGCGTCCCTGGTGCTTCTATTTCTCCCAAAACACCTATTCCATTGCTTTCAAAGTACTTTTTTTGAGTGCCTGGTTCATTTTTTCGTGCGTCTTTTCCCATTCTGCAGATAATCATGCCATAGTCGGTGGAGATACTGGCATCACGGCAATAGATAGCGTCAATAGAAAGGTCTGGATGTATAGGTAAGTGAAGGATGTCGGTGCCGGTAACACTTAGTGCCTGTTCAAACTCCTGATATTCTATTTTGCTGCGATCAAAGTCAGGTAATGCAAGGTAGTTAAGTGTTTGCCACTCTTTTGTTAGTTTGGGGGCATCCACAAAACCATCGACAGCTGACTTGATTACAAGTTTCGAAAGTTTACCAAATTCGGAGTGTGCTGTTATGCTCATTGTTTTTGAGTGTGGTTAATGCTAGTGTAAATAGGTATGCCCAGTAATAGTAACACAAAGCCCCAGGCGATGCTTTCCTTCCCAGCTCCAATCAGTGCCCACATGCCATAAGCAAATGCAAGAAGGCCTAGAACATTATTCCAGATCCTGGTGGGCTTGGGTACTTTCAATTGCTTGCTAAGGATAAGGAAGGCAGCAGCCGAAAAGAGGTAAGGTACAAGGACTGTGGTGGTCGTTAGCAATACGAGAAACTCAAAGGCACCTGCGAGGCCTTTTGAATAGTTCATGACTAATAGTAAGGAGACAAAAACGCCGCCGATGATCAAACCAGCAATGGGAGCGCCGTTTTTGTTTACCCGAGCAAATATTTTAGGATAGTCACCATTTTTTGCAGCAGCATAGGGCAGCTGCCCTTGTAATAAAATCCAGCCATTCAGGGCGCCAAAAGTGGATATTAATGCTCCAATACCAATAAGATAACGACCAGAATCTCCCCACATTAAGGCAGCTGCATCAGCAAATGGGGCGTTGGAATGTTGAAGATCCGCGGGATTGATCATCCCCATTAAGGCAAACGAACTCAAAATATAAATACCAGTTGTGATCAAGGTGCCCAACATGGTGGCCCTGGGCACTGTTTTTTCAGGGTTTCGAATACTTTTACCTGGGATCGTAGCGACCTCCAATCCTAAAAAGGCAAATAATGTAATGGTGGCTGTTGCTGTTATCGCGCTGAAATTGCTGGATTCGCTGATATTAAATGGTTGAAAATTACTGAAATCTATATAAAACAGTCCGGCGACTGTCACCAGCAAAAGTGGAACTAGTTTTAATATAGTGGTGGTAAGCTGCACGTACCCAGCTTCTTTGATGCCGAGCGAGTTGACCCAGGTAAGTAGCCAAACTATTGTCAAACTTATGATGAGTGAATAGCTGCTGCTGTCGGCTAGTTGGGGGAAAAATACATACAAATAACTCACAAAGGCCACCACAATGGCGGCATTGGTGGCAACTGTGGAAATCCAATAGCCCCAGGAGGCAAGAAAGCCAGCAAAATGCCCGAGGCCTTTGGTTGAATAGATATAGGGTCCACCGTCTTCATTGGGGAATTGCCTGCTGAGTTTTACATAAACCAGCGCGAGAAAAATGGCCCCGGCAGATGATACGACCCAGCCCAATAAACTGATGGCACCATAGGCTGCGAGGGCTACAGGCAGGAAGAATATCCCCGAGCCAATCATATTTCCAATAATCAGAGAAGTGGCGGTCCACAGACCGATTTTTTTCTTATCTGAAGCGCTTATTTCTGAGTGACTCAATGTTTCGTGTGTAAAGCGACGCCGGGCATGGTAGAATTGAAAGTTAGTAAAATATGAAGGTTAACCAAACCCACAAAGTATAAGCAAAACCAGCACTAAGAAAGCTAAGTCCCAGCCATCTGTATTTAGCCAAATTCAGCCACATATAAACGCCAGTGATGACGAATAACAATAATGCGAGGCTAGCCAGGTCCATCAGTAGGATATAGAGGTTGTAAGCAAGGGGGCCTCCATATTTATGCATACGGTGATAGGCGGTTATATTTCCAATTTTGTTCTTTTCAGCGATCTTGATTTTCACTAATGTGTTGCTGCTATCTAATGATACAACAGTCTGCTTCTTAACGCTTAGGTATTCATAGTAGGTGGTTCCCTGGTTGGTCCAGGAGTTATTGAATCGACCGGCAATATCAAGGGTGTCCTTCAGGAAACCATATAATGCCTCATCGTCAGCTAACAATGGCTTTGCCATTAAAACAGTTTGCACGTCAGGTGCTGGGTTTTCATGGTCGAACCATTCTGATTTACTCATTAGATAACCAGTAATGAAATACATCACCAAAAAAGTCATGGTTATAAAGGCTGAATACATGTGTATCTGCCTGGTTATTTGATAGAGGTTCATCCGACCAGCCATAAATAGATCATTAGAATGATAGAAAAACCTGCCCCACCTAATAACCAGGCTGTTGATTGGCCTGACCTGGTTTTGCTTATCCACCAAAGCCATATTCCACTCAAAACCCAAAAGAGCATGCTATAGACCGTGAGGTCCTGGTAATAGCCCCAGGCATTGATCCACCACGGTGCACGGGATATGGATTCATGTAGCCCATGCAGTCCTTTTACCCTGGAAATAAATCGGGTTGAATTGGTAGTCATGATGATTTCCGGTGCAGACCAACTCCCTTCCAAGCGATAGTCTCGACCCAGGTGGCGATGGTTTACCAAAAACCCTAAAGAATCTATATGCGATTCCCATGGAATGAACCATCCCATCAAGTCCAGCGAATCGGCAATTGCCTCGCCCAGGGCTTGTGTATTTTCAAAGGAGGCTTTATTCAGGTGAAGCTGAAAGGTATCGTTTTTGATGGGAGTGAACTCTTCCCGGAATGAAACGTGATTGAAGCTTAAAGAGGAAAGGGCAAAGATGAGCAAGTAGGGAGTGCAAAAAAGCCCCAGGTAAACATGGAATTGAAGCAGGCCTTTTTTAATGCTCATGATTACAGCTTAAAAAAAACTTTCCTCTTATAAAGCCAGTAACAAAGGTACCACGTAAAAGCCCATGTAACCAGCGCCGCAAAAATTCCCTGCCAGTGTTCGCTGGCTCCAAGCATACCGGTAAACCCACCAGCAAAAACAAATATTG
The DNA here is from genome assembly GCA_964351395.1 of uncultured Roseivirgaceae bacterium. Classification (GTDB taxonomy): domain Bacteria; phylum Bacteroidota; class Bacteroidia; order Cytophagales; family Cyclobacteriaceae; genus Imperialibacter. The sequence goes on along the minus strand of CAYGOF010000007.1, from coordinate 212,891 downwards.
TTTTATTGACCCATTGGTGCCCAACGGTTTCGAAGAAAAGGTAGATGAAAATAGAGTTCATCCCTACTACCGTCGCTATTATCGCGCCCCTTTCTTTCTTTTTAATGTCCACCCACCAAAAAAGAGCGGCTACAAAAAGAATGACCCATCCGGCAGAAGCGATGGTGAAAGAGCTGGTGGCTATTCTTTTAATGATGGGTGTAATACCAAGCCAATCCATGCTAAAGCCGATGACAAGAAAACCAAGCCCTGCGATGGCGAGCCATTTGAGCTTATCTGCCGAGTGTTGGTCTGTCATTAACCATTTGCCAATCAGTACTCCCCAAATCGTATGTGCTGCGGTGGGTATAAAATTGATGGTTACCCAACCACCACGGTTTATTTTCCCCATCAGCACCATGTCCATGTAGTTGCCAAAGTTGTGTTGATCAACAAATGGTTGGTCAAACCCTGGCATCAAGATGAATCGATACAACACCTCTGTGAGGAGCAGGAGGCCAATCGATACCGCTAACTGAAAAGCAAAAGATTTCCTTATGATTAAATATGCAATCAACGTGGTGACTGACAGCTGGGTAAGTACATTCCAAAGCTCCCAAACCAGCTTGCCGCTATACACACAGTGCAGGGCTGTACCAAAGATCAGCAGCTTTAGGCAACGAATCAAAACATGTTTTAAGTTGTCTTCCCAGGAGATGCCCTTCTTTTCTTTTTGAATATAGGACAGGTACATGGCGGTGCCGGCCATGGTCATGAAGGCAGGTTGGATCAAGTCCCAGAATCGAAGGCCATTCCATGGATGGTGGAAAAACTGGATCATGAAGTATTGTCCGAAGGCAGTTTCCGGCCCCAACTCATGAAAGGCATCCCAAACCCGGCATGCTTCTCCGGCCAGTAGGATCATTATAAGTCCTCTCATTACATCGAGAGAAACCAAGCGCTGATTTGCCAGGGTAGGAGTTGACATTTGGTGTTTAGTTGAGTCTTTCTAGAATATGATCTACAGCTTTTGGTAATTCCGATGTGGCCTGGCCTACACTATCAACCAGTGCTTGTTCAAGAGCTGCCTTGGCTGGAGCGGCGTCGAAGCCCATTTCCTCCAATACATTGGCTGCATACACCCTGGTGATGGCCCTGCCAGAGCTGAGAGCGTCCTTACAAATATCAATAGCCTCTTTTTTGCTACCCAGCTTGTACAGAGCTTCAGCCACAGCGAGCCTCACGCTGACTGATGGGTCGTTGGTTTTCTTCAATAAGGCTGATTTGGTTTCCTGCGATTGATCCGCAAGGATCAAGCAACCTGTAGCCGCCCAATACCGTACTGCCTCGTTAGGGTCTTCAAGCCTTTTAATCAATTCTGGTAATGCAGAAGGGTCACGCATACTTGCCAGGTCGGCAGTTTCTATTACGAAATCAATCCGGAAGTCTTTGCCACGTACGTAGTCAAATACAGGCTGAGTCTCTGATATTTCTGCCGTCATGGGTTCCGGAAGGAAGTTGGCATCTTTCATCTCTTTTACCCATCTGGTATTTTCTATCCTCAACTCCTGTAATACACTTTGAAAAGCCGGGTCGGCAGCAAGGTTGTTGATATTGTCTGGATCTTTCTCTATGTCGTATAATTCTTCCGCAGGTCTGGGCAACCAAAATCTTGATTGGACATCATCCAACTCACCATTTTTGAAAGCTTTTTCCCATGAGGGCATCGAGCGGGCCAGCCACAAATAATAAAGATGCTGTCCGTTGGGCTTGTGCGGCATATAGTTTCTGATGTACCTGTATTGCTTTGTTCTCACTCCTCTTACAAGGTCTATCCGTTCATCCATTCTTCCCCGGTAGGCATGAGCATATTGCTTGGCAGCTGCTTCCTGACTGCCCAAAAATGCTTTTCCCTGCATGTAGTCGGGTACGCTTACTTCTGCCAGGCTCAGCACTGTAGGGCCGAAGTCGACAAAGTTCACCAATCTATCGCTTTTTGTGCCTGCTGCTGATGGGGCCAGGTGCTTATACTTTTCCGGGAAATTGATGATCAATGGAATGTGAAGCCCAGACTCATACATGAATCGTTTGCTTCTGCCCAATACGCCACCATGGTCCGAATAGTAAAAAACAATGGTGTTTTCAGCTTGACCACTCTTTTTTAGCTGCGAAAGAATAGCTGCTACCTGCGTATCCATTTGCTGTACTCTATCATAGTATTGGGCCCAATCGTGCTCCATGTCTTTGGTGCGGGGGTGATAGGGAGGCATGGGTACTTTAGTAGGATCGTGCTTTAACTCTCCCCAGGGGATGGAGTCGTGGATTTGACTTTCATGAGTAATAAAGATGTTTTGGACATGGAAGAATGGCTGTCCCTCTTTTCTATTCAAGTAAGTGGCTTTCTTGCTTGACTCGTCCCAGCATTCAGGCTGATCCACGGTATTGTAATCTTTTTTTGAATTATTGGTCGTGTAGTACCCAGCTTCTCTGAGGTAGTTCGGAAAAAAGCGCATGTAGTCAGGTATTTGGTAAGGACTACGCATGGGCAAGGTGCCCAATGAGCTGCTGTACATCCCTGTGATCAGCGTGGACCTCGAAGGTGCGCAAACAGGAGTGGTGGCAAAAGCATTGGTGTATAGTACGCTAACGGCGGCAAGAGAATCGAGGGTAGGGGTAGTGGCAAATTCATCCCCATAGGCACCAATAAACGGACTATTGTCTTCGCTGACTATCCAGAGTATATTGGGTGGTGTTGTGGTCTCTTTTTGTTCCTGACATGACAAGAGAGCAAACAAAGCAGTGAAAGCACTCAGGCCTCTCGTGATCCAATGGCGGAATGTTATCATAGGACAGTCGGTATATGGTTACTTCCCAAAAGATAACAAAAAGAAGCCAATCGTCATTTTCACAATTGACGACTGGAAGCTCACCTGGCGCTACTGCCTTTTTTTCTGATGCCCGAATGGAACCGAAAAACCAAGGAATGGAACTGCTATAAAGCTATCCAGGTCCTGACTAAAAGGAATTGCCAGTGCAAAATCCAGGCTAAATTTGTTGATCATGCGTCTTCCGCCGGCTGAAATTAGTACGAGTGGTTCGCCGCCTGCATCGATATAATAGTTTTCAGAGACAAAATAACCCTTAGGCCCTGTTCTGACGAGCGTGCTAAGCGTAATGGTTGGAGAAGATGCCCATCCATCATTTCCGAAGCCCCAGCCAAGCCCCAGCGTAATGTTTTTATCGCGATTACCAATGGTTGTTAGTCCATAGGCAATCCCAAAGCTTATATCATCTCCTATTACCGTGCCCAGGAGTGCACCACCTCCCATGTTCAGTTTGTCTTTCTTTACAGGCACAGAAAACTTAGGTGTGACCCAAATAGGAGTGGCCGTTCCTGAAAAAAGGAATAAAGGAACTGTACCTATGCCCATAGAAAAGTTATCGCTCAAACCTACTGAGACCTGATTGAAAAGCACCCAGATGTTTTGGTAATAGCCCTCTCCCTTCTTTAATCCATATCCATTGGGTGCCCAAAGGTGCCTTGTCGCCTGCAGGTTTTCTCCCCAGAGTGCCCCATCTACCATTTTTGCTTTGTTCAGCACTTCCACATGGGAGATGTCGGCTTGCTGAAGTGTCAATCTTCCATATCTCTCTGTGATGATTACCAGCACACTTGAGTTTGTTTCTACGATGGTTCCTACAAAGGCATTTCCATCTTTTAGTTGAACCTGACTGATAATGCTAGTAGTATCCTGGGCTGTTTGCGCGATGGACGAATCAAAAGCACAAAAACATAAAATAATGACCATAACCGATCTAACCTTTCTAAGAAGTTGAGCCCAGAGAGAGTATGTAGCTGAAAATGTCATGATCTTTGGGGTGAGAACTAATAAGTTCACAAATCGTGCCGGAGAATTTAGCGTTATCTTTTGATAAAAGAAAAAGCCGTGCATATATGCCACGGCCTTTTTCCCTACCAAACTTAAATTATATTTTTGAAAAGAAGATTAGTTACCTCTTCCCCTTCGGCCAGCTGCTGGTGCTGCTGGTGCGCTGTCGCCGCCACCATCACCGCCGTCGCCACCATCTTTCAAGTCGTCATTTTGAATTGACTTTCTTCTACGAGGGGGGCCGTCCATGCTGATTTTGCCCAGGCGGTAACTGAAATTCAATGAAAAGCTCAGGTTGTCTCTGATGTCAACACTGTTTTGAACGATAATGGGTGAAATGGTTTGGCTCTTTACTTTGAGTTTCGGGTTGAGGAAATTCTGCACGCCAAGCCCGACACTTCCTCGCTTGTTGTTGAAGTCTTTTTTGAAGCCAAGGCTATACACGCCAAATCCACCTCTATATCCTTGTAATTCGGTTCGTCTTAACCTAAAGAAGCTGAACATTTGTAGTCCATAGCCTTTGCCAAGATCGTAGTTTCCAAAGAATCGACCGCTGATCACGACACCAGTATTGCTGGCATTGAATATGGAGTCAGGATTGTTATTGTTGAGCACCGCATAGTAAACATCAGAGCCACCATTCAACAATAGTTTACCGAAGTTGATGTTGGCAGAAAGGTTAATGCCGTACGCATCTTCTTGCCCGATGTTTTGATAGGTGGTTCTTATGGTATCTCCTTTTACATCACGTACGCTGTTGATGGCACCCGTTGTATTCCTTACAAAAAGGGCTGTCTGCACAGATGATCTTTTGAAATACGAGCTGTAGCCAATTTCATAGTTGTTTGTGTATTCCGGATCCAGTTCAGGGTTTCCTACTGAAATATTCAGTGGGTTGGAAGCCTGGATATTGGGGTTTAGAAAACGAATCGATGGACGTTGAATTCTCCTATTATAGCCAGCCTTTAGCACGTTGCCATTTTCCAATTTCTTGGAAAGGTTAACGCTTGGCACCAACACACCGTATGAGGGAATATCTATGTTGCTTTCAGTTCTAGTGAAGGCGTCGATTGTTGTGTACTCATATCGTGCGCCAGCCTTTAAACTGTAGTCCTTAGGCAAAGTTGCGGTGTATGATAGGTATCCCGACGTAATATTTTGAGAGTAGTCTAGGTTGTTGTTCAATGTCGTGCCAGAAATTGGCAGATATGCACCATTTGACCCATCAGCACTTAAGTAGGTAAACTCACTAATGGCAGTTCGCATAATTTGTTTGGCGCCATATTCTACCAATTGCTTTTCGCCAATTGGGCTTACATAGTCGATTTGAACAGTAGTTTCCTGGTCATAACTATCGTTGAGGTTCTTCAAACGATTCAATAACGTTTCGTCAGATATACTGAAGTTATAGTTTGTAAAGTCATTGGTTCTATTGTTGCGGCTGTACATCGCGAGAATACTTAACTCTTTCCTCGGTTTGTCGAATAGGTGAGTAAAGGCCAGACTTACGTCCGTATTATTTGATAAGTCAATTGTCTCGACATCTTTCAGAGTTTCTCTAATCAACACATCATTTTGGAAGGACTGGCTCAACAATTCGTCTTGGGTACCCTTTCCATTGCGTACGCCAAACTGGACAGAACCAGTTAGATAATTTTTCTCGTTGAAGTCATAGTCAAGTCCAAACGTATAGCGACCAAAAAGTCTATTGGATGTGGTGTTAGCCTCTTGGCTGGTGAAGGTTTCAATTCCATTGTTTGTCGTAGTTTGGGCATTCTCGAAACTACCGGTCGTGTTGTACTGAGATCTACCAAACCCGCCTAACGAAAGGCCAAGTTTCTTCGTTCTTACGGCACCGTTCAATCCAAGATTGGATCCTCTTAAGCCAGCGCTGGTGTTAACATTTAATGTAGCTCCCTGCAATGTATTCTTTTTGGTGATGATGTTGATGATACCTGAAGTTCCTTCAGCGTCATATTTCGCCGAAGGAGATGTAATCACCTCCACGGACTTGATTTCATCAGCCGGAATTTGCTTCAAAGCATCTCCAATATTAGCAGCCATGATAGCTGAGGGCTTGTTGTTGACTAAAATCCGGAGGTTAGAATTACCACGAAGGCTCACATTGCCATCCAAATCAACCGAAAGCATCGGCACTCTTCTTAATACGTCGGTGGCATCACCACCCTTTGTGGTAGCGTCGAGTTCAGCATTATAGATCGTCCTGTCAACCTTTTCTTCTACCATGTCGCGCTGACTGACTACCGATACTTCCTGAAGCATTGCTGTGCCTGATCCAAGCTTTATTACTCCGAGGTTAACTTTGTCTTTCTTATCCTGGATAGTGATTCCTTCTATCAACTGCCGCTCATAGCCAATAAAAGAAATGGCTACATTATAGGTACCTGCTTCAATTTTTGAAATCTTAAACTGCCCTTTACTATCGCAAACCGCACCATCAATAGGCTTGTCGGTAGCTGGGTCGATCAAAGAAACAGTTGCAAATTCTACCGGCTGACTAGAGTCTATGTCCAGGACAATCCCTTCGATTTCTCCGCTGCCTGCATCCTCAGATCCTGCTGATCTGTTGTAGGTTGCCTCTCCAGGAGCTCGCAGAGGGCGATCGCTGGTAGCAGGCTGGGCTATTGAAATTCCAATGCCCGCAAATAATAACATGATGGTCAAAAGCTTTTTCATGCTTGAAGTGTGAGGAGTTGATATGTTATCGGTTATTTTTTTCATTTCATTGATTTGTTGGACAGGTAGGATTGGAAAGCCTCCTTATAGGCATCCGCAATGGTGATGCCTACCTGGCCAATCACCACTTTGTTTCGTTCTATCATGTCGATCTTGTCTAAGTGTATGATGAACGACCTGTGTATTCTCATAAATTGATCAGATGGCAGTTGCTCTTCCAATGATTTCAAGCTCATAAGTGTCATCACCGGCCTGGTTTGATCGGCCAGGAATATTTTGGCATAATCTTTTAATCCCTCTATATAGAGCACTTTATGGAGGTTTATTTTCACCAATTTGTACTCCGATTTCACAAATAGTGTGTCGGTGTCGGTGCCCTTATTTCCTGTAGTAATACTCAACCATTCTCTTGCTTTGTTGGCAGACTTGAGAAACTCCTCGTAATTGAAGGGCTTCAATAAATAGTCGACCGCATCTACCTTAAAGCCTTCCAGGGCATATTCTTCGAAGGCTGTGGTGAAGATTACCTTGGGACCGTTGGTCAGAGAACGGGAAAGCTCCATTCCGCTAAGTCCGGGCATTTGAATGTCGAGGAATACCAGGTCAACCGTTTCGGAGGCGATTTTTTCAAGTGCTTCATATGCATTGGCACACTTTGCCACGAGTTCCAGGAACGGAGTCTTTAGTACGTACCCTTCTATAAGGTTGAGAGCGAGAGGCTCATCGTCTACGACTATACAGCGGATCTTTTTCATACCTTAATCTTTAGCTCCGTTTTGTAAATGTCATCTGTTAGCTCATGCTGAATACTAAATTTCCCTGCGTACATGAGCTCAAGTCTTTTCTCAAGGTTGACCAAGCCAATCCCTGATCCGCTTTTGTCCTCGATCGTTTTTGGTACGTTCGGGTTAGATACGGCAAAGGTGACTTCATCTCCTGCCATCGACATATCAAATATGATGCTTCCTTTATCAGCTCCGGAAGCTCCGTGTTTGAAAGCGTTTTCAACGAGAGGAAGGAATAGAAGGGGGGTGATCAAGGTGCCTTCATTTATTTTTCCAAATGTCTTTTTCACCTTGATGTTGGCTGGCAACCTGATTTCCATCAGATCGATAAACTTCTCCAAAAATTCAATTTCCTTACTCAATAGTACTTTCCCTTCCTTTGCTTCATAAAGCATGTAGCGCATCAACTTCGCCAGGCTATGAATTGTTTCTTTTGCTTTTTCAGGAGAACTATCAACTAAGGAATAAATATTGTTGAGTGAGTTGAAGAAAAAGTGAGGTTGCAGTTGATACTGTAGATAAGTGAGTTCTGACTGCAATTGTGCGTTTTCAGAGTTTCTTCTCATGTTTTCCGATTCGATCCACCTTTGGGTCATTCGAATTGCAATGCTTAATCCGATCGTGATTACTGCTGTCAAAGACTCCCAGTAGACAGAAAATATTCTAAAGCTGGATGAATGCGGTTTGTCGCCGCTTTGAAAAAATATTTCCCGAACCTGACTATGCAAAAAGATGCAAAGCGCTACAAGTATTACGTTGAAAATAACGAATTGAAAAGCTTTGCGATTAAAAATGTACTTCTCAATTAGGTAGAAAAAGTTGGTGTAGAAAATGATCACCGAGAAGCCCATGGGTACCCAAGTTCTCCTGGCCATGATTCTCGCGTCAAATGTATCACTGTAAAAGACGAACAACGGGAAGAAAAACAAAATGAACCATACGCCAAAATGGAGCAGGATCCTTAAGTTTTTTCCGTTAGTTTCTATTAATGCCATTTCTTTGATTTTTGCGCAAATGCCACTGTCATCTGCTTATTAAACACACAAAGATGCCTCGGGGTTAAGCATCCTACACCACTAATGGACGTAGCATATGAATTTGACGAAGATTGGTCGTTTTTTAAGGATGGATTTTCGCCTATTTCGCATAAAACAAAAAAGTGAAGCCATTCCTGACTTCACTTTTTCTCTTTTCAGTGCTGATGCTATGAAGCATTATTAATACACTCTACCGATCATCTCATGTTCTACGATGGCTCTTTTAAGCGCTAAAAAATCAACTTCACCCTGGTGTTCATACACTAATTTTCCTCCTGGCTCTACCAAGGCTGTGTAGGGCAATGCACCATCCCAGCCATCGCCAAAAGCTTCCACCATGGCGTAATTATCACCGCCAACGAAGATGTAGTTGGGCACGCCAGACTCTTTCTTATCAAGAAACTCCAATACTTTGTCCCTTTTCTCTGTTTTGTCAGCAGAAATGGATACAAATTCGAAGTCTCTGGCTCCGTACATGCGCTGAATAGCGATAAATTCAGGGTATTCAAGCATACATGGACCACACCAGGTAGCCCACACGTTGATCAGCCTCAGCTTTTTTGAGTTCTCGTTTTTGAGAAGACTCTTGATGCCAGCAAGATCAATATCTTCAACCTTCACCTCTCTGGCATTCCATTCTTTATCCACCCGATCTCTCATATCTGTCTTCCAACCCCATTTAGTCGAGCAACCAAAAACCTTGGTTGCTGCTTCTGCAATGGTTGTTCCGGCCAGGGTGGCATCGATAGCGGATCTAAGGTCTTCAGCGTTTGTTGTGCCCGGCTTTTCAACTTTATCGAGTCTGCCGTTGTATGTAAGCGCCCTGTTGCTGTCAAAAACAAAGGCATGTGGTGTTGCCACTGGACCATACTTTAAAGAAGCTTCTTCCGTATCTCCGTCATACAGATAGGGGAAATTATATTCCATGTACTCTGACCTTATTTGCATCGCAGTATAGTCATCATTCAGGTCTGTATAGCCCAATTCTTCATACAACAAACCCATAGGGCTATTGGGAGATATGGCTACAACAGCAACACTTTTATCAGCATAGTCAGTAACGATATTTTTGATTCTTTCTTCATATGCCTGAGCAGTAGGGCAGTGGTTGCAAGTGAATACAATCACGAGGGCTTTGGCATCTGCAAAGTCAGCAAGTGTATAGAACTTTCCATCCACCCCAGGCAGGTTAAAGTCAGGGGCCTTTGCGCCAATTTCAAGTGTTGACACTTCCTGTTTAGGGATAAATTGGGGATTGGCTACGAAGGATGCTGTTGTTTCAGTTGATGAGGGCAATGCTTTTTCTTCGACGGATTGGTTCTCACTCTGGTTGCTTTGGCAACCGGAAAGAAGGGTGCTCAGCGTAAATGCTATGGCAATTGACTTATGTAAAAGCTTCATATTTTAGACAGCGAATGTAAGTTAAAGACGCTTTTTTTAAGGTATAATATTCTAACTTATCGATAACTTTCACCAATGGCAATCAATTGTGGATGGTAAGTGTTGAATTTGTTTGGAATGGTCTTTTTAATGTTAGACAAAAAAAGCGCAAAGATGCGTCTTTCTGTAAGTCAGCCTGCTTCGTGTTCTCTTTTTTTAGGTGATTCCTAGACCGCAAGCGGTATCATTAGAGAAAATACAGTCTTAACGATAAGGTTTATAGTTTTTTCCAACGTTCAACGGTGTTTTCGACCGGCGCTACCGTTTTGAGGTATTCATAAATCGCTCCCAGATCTTCTTCAGTCATTCCAGCATACATCACCCAGGGCATCACTGATTGAAACTCGCCTTTAGCCATATCAACTCTGGGTGATACGTAAGAAGAATCAGCATAGGCTTTAAAGCGCTGAATAAATACTTCTTTCGACCATGTACCTATGCCAGTTTTATGGGGTGTAATATTCATAGAAGCTACTCTGAAGCCGTTTCCCATATTGAATTCAAATCCACCTGCGTATGCCTCTCCAACTACCTGGCCGTTCTCCTGCTTCGTATGGCACTCACGACAGCCGGCTGCGTTGGTCATGTAAGCACCATATTCTATTACATTTGATGGCTCAGGTTTTTTGGTTGGTTGGGCGGATTCGGGGATGGTATTAATTATAAAATTGACAGGAAAGTCAGCTACTGATGCCTCGGCCTCGAACTCTATTGGAGAAAGAGAACGCAGATATGCGATGATTGATTTAATATCCTCAGGGTCCATTTTCCCATAATATTTATAAGGCATCACCGGAAAAAAGGCCGTGCCGTGCTTACTGACACCTGTAGTAATTGCTCGATAAATTTCTCCATCTGTCCAGTCGCTGAGGTGAAAAGGCGTGATGTTTTTCGAAACAAACTTGCCCGGGAAACCGAAACTTTGATCGAAGAGCTCTCCTCCTTTCCCTTCGGTGCCAGGAACAAGGGGCCCGGCAAATTTACTCCAGTCGCGGGTAGAATGGCAGTCGGTGCAGACGCTAACGTGATTTGCCAGGTAGCGCCCACGTTCGATTTGTAATGACGTTCCTTCGACTGAAAGATCTGGAGGAGGTCCGACATTTGGTAATGCAAATCTTAAATAGGCAAGGCCGGCTGATACTAATAGTACCAGGGAAAGGATGACAATAGCTGCCACCTTCAGAAGCTTAGATTTCATTTGATTTAGGTTGGTAAAGAGAAATCAAAAAAAAAATGATAGCTGGCAGCGATCTATTTATAATGTAAATAAAGATAATTGATATTTTACAAATTTGAAAGAGGCAGCTATACTACTCCAAACATCTCTTGCATCGCTTTCCAAAGCTTTCCTTTTAGTGCGATGGCTTGCTCGAGAGCAGCAAGACTATCGGAGCTAAGAAACTTTTGATCCCCCTTTTTTGTCACTGAGTATTTTGAAGTTGTTGCAGCAAGCTCGACTCCGAAAGACAGTATGTTGTCGAAGTTCTTTAATTGCTCTGGGTCACTTTTGTATTGCGACTCGTTGATAGAAGTAGCCGAATTGAGGTCTATCTTGACTGCACCGGTAATTTTTGTTAACAGTTCTTTTTGGGATATCTCCAGGTCAGGCAGACTGTGTTTTAGTATAATGATCAGGTGCTGCCTTTTCGCAGGAGTTTTTGTAGCCTGTTTTGGCTCTGTGGCGGATGTTTCCACAGCAGAGGGTTTTTGAGGCGTGATGGCTAGATCAGTTTTTTCCCCAATGAGATAGAGCTCTTCGTTGAAAAAGTACTTTAAGGAAGCTGGGTGAAGATCTTCGCTCATTTTTTCAGTTATTTCAGGTCTTCAGGGTTCAACTTAAATATCGACTTTAGTTCCACAGCATCTTCTGGCTTCATTCTTTTTGCCAGCACCAGTCTTAGCTGACGCCTGCGAAGGGCGCCTTCGTACAATTCTTTTTCTTCTTCAGTTTCCGGGCTTAGTTCAGGAACATCGATGGGTCTACCTGTTTGATCTACCGCCACAAAAGTAAAAAATGCCGTGTTGCTATCGATTTTCTTATTGCCTGGAATGTCTTCGGCAGTTACTTTAATGTATACTTCCATTGAGGAACTGAAGGCCCTGGTGACTTGTGCTTTCAGGGTGACGACATTGCCTAGTCTGATGGGTTTTCCAAAGGAGACATTGTCTACCGAGGCTGTTACAACAATACGATTGGAGTGTTTTTGAGCTGCAATTGCACTAACAATATCCATCCAGTGCATCAATCGCCCCCCCATGAGGTTATTCAATGTGTTGGTGTCGTTAGGCAATACCAATTCCGTCATGGTTACTTCCGATTCCTTTGCTGTTTTTGCTTTCTTGGCCATATCCTTATTTGTTTCCCCAACCATGCTCGCCTAATAATGGAACAAAGCTAAAATTATCATATGTTTCTTTCAGCAGTTTATTGCCTTCTTTTTTGGTGATGCGAACCATTTTTTGGCTTTTATCATCACCCACCGGAATGATTAGTCGGCCGCCTACTTTTAACTGTGCAACCAACGCATGAGGGATGGTGGGTGCCCCGGCAGTAACAAGGATGGCGTCAAACGGGGCAAAAGAAGGAAGCCCTTTTGAGCCGTCTCCCTGAAAGAAATGCGCTTTATACCCTATTGAAGGAAGAAATTTTCGAGTCCTTTCAAACAAAACTTTGTTGTATTCAATGGTGAATACCTCAACACCCAACTCAAGCAGTACACAACATTGATAGCCAGAGCCAGTACCAATTTCCAATACCTTAGATCTTGGCCCTGCCTCGGTTAGCTGCGTTTGAAAGGCCACTGTATAGGGTTGAGAAATGGTTTGTTCTTCTCCAATAGGAAAAGCCTTGTCCTGGTAGGCGTGCTCTAGAAAGGCATTCTCGAAAAAAAAGTGACGGGGAACTTTGCCCACAGCTTCCAAAACACTTTTGCTTTTAATACCTTTTTCGATAAGAATATTAACCAATCCCCGTCTTAGCCCCTTGTGCCTGTAGCTGTCTTCCATCTTGAGAGCCAATTTAGCGGAAATGGATCTATTGACGATACCGTTGAGTAGATTTGTTAAATACTTTTGAAAGATATGCTCTTTCAGTGTTGAGACTGGGAAGAAGCTTTTATTTTTGGAGGTATAAGACGATCAACATGTTTACAGGGATAGTTGAAACAACAGGCAATATATTATCAATTGAACGATCGGGCACAAATGCGACGTTTACGATCAAAAGTGACATCAGCAAGGAGCTGACCATTGATCAAAGTGTGTCCCACAATGGGGTCTGCCTGACGGTTATTGAAAGCAGTGATGCTTTTCATAAAGTGACAGCCATTGATGAGACGCTAAAGAAAACATCGCTTGGTGATTGGAAGGCAGGTGAGGTCGTCAATCTTGAACGTTGTATGCCTGCGAATGGTCGTTTCGACGGGCACATTGTTCAAGGCCATGTAGACCAGGTGGCTGAGTGCTTGGAAGTAAGGCAGGAGGAGGGTAGTTGGTTGTTCGATTTTGTGTATGATGCCAGCCTTGGTAACGTTACTGTAGAAAAAGGATCGATTTGTGTTAACGGCGTAAGTCTTACTTGCTTCAATTCACAAAATGGTCGCTTTAGAGTAGCCATTATTCCTTACACTTTTGAGCATACAAATTTCAAAAATATTAGTAAGGGTGATCATGTTAACCTTGAATTTGATATTTTGGGAAAATATATTCAGAGGATCCTTAAAGGGTACTAATTAACATCAACCTTGTTTTTGCTATGGAAGTTAAATGTATGGTGGTGGATGATGATCCAGTCGCTCGAAAGCTGGTAAAACATTTCATTGAGAAGACGGAATTTTTGACGCTCAGCTATGAGTTAGCCAATCCTATTGAGGCCAAAGACATCCTAATCAAAGAAGACGCAGATGTTGACCTATTGTTTCTGGATATTCAAATGCCAGAAATGAGCGGATTGGAACTGATGGAGTCTCTGGATAAGTCGTATCAAATCGTGTTCATTACATCTGAAGAGCAATACGCTGTTCAGGCATTTGAAAATAGCGTTGTAGACTATCTGGTCAAGCCATTTGAGTACCCCAGGTTCTTAAAAGCGGCTACTAAGGGGAAGGAAAACATCGAGACACTGAAAAGGTTTGTGGAGAAGCAGACCCATGTGTTCGTGAAATGCGATGGTCGCCTAGTCAGGGTACAGCTCAGCGATTTGTTATTTGTGGAGGCACTTGCGGATTATGTTATTTTCAACACCAAAAAGGGGAAATACATTGTTCACTACACCATGAAAGGGATTGAAAAGCGCTTACCTACCACAACTTTCGCCCGTGTACATAGATCCTACATTATCAACCTGGATCATATAGATCATCTTGAGGAGTCTAATATTATGATCGGTGAGAAAAGTGTACCTGTAGGCGCATCTTACAAAGAGAAGTTTGTGAAGAGGCTAAATATGCTGTAGTTTTTTGGTTTTGTTTCCAAGCCAAAAAATAAGGTAGGCGCAGGCCGTTCCGATGAGAGCTCCAACAAGCAGATCTCCTGGATAATGTACACCTACATAAATCCGACTGTAGCTTACTATTATTGCCCAACTGTAGAAACTTAGGCCAATCGCCCAACGTCTGGGGTGCAGAAGTGTTACCATAGTGGCAAGAGCAAAAGTGTTGGCTGCGTGTGACGACGCAAAGCCAAATTTACCGCCACAACCACCAACTAAATGAACAAGTGGGGCAACAGCCGGATCATGGCAGGGTCTCAGCCTTTCAAAAAACGGCTTCATAAGGCCTGAGGTGAGCTGATCCGCCAATATGATAGTAAGCACGATGGCGAGCACACTCCAAAATGCCGCCTTCTTTTGTTTGTATATAAGCCAGCCAATAAGGATCAAATAAAGCGGGATCCAGGTGTTGCGTTCTGTAATACCCAGCATAATGGGGTCTAGCCAGTCGGCATGGAGACCGTTAAGCCAAAGGAACAACTGTTGATCGATGTCTTGCCACCATTTCATTGGTCCGCCCAGGTGATTCCTTTTTTAAGTAAACTGAGTGTTTTAGCCTCTGCTGAGTCATTTTCCGGCGTGAAATTGTACTCCCAGCCTGCCAGGGGAGGAAGACTCATTAGGATAGATTCGATACGTCCATCTGTTTCAAGGCCGAACTTTGTTCCGCGATCAAGTACGAGGTTAAACTCGACATATCTACCCCTTCTTAGCATTTGCCACTGCTTTTCGTTTTCACCGAATGGCAATGGATGGTTTTTTTGCATTAATTGAGTGTAGATAGGTGCAAAACTGCTTCCTACTTCTTTTACAAATTTCCACCTGTCTTCCATCGAGATGCCATCTTCTTCCTTCAAATGATCGAAGAAAATGCCTCCAATGCCTCTGGTTTCATGGCGGTGTTGAATGTAGAAGTAGTCGTCAGCCCATTGTTTAAACTTTGGATAATAGGAAGGGTGGTGACTGTCGCAGGCTTTTTTTAGCTTATTGTGAAAAAAGGTCGCATCATCATGATTGACATAGTGGGGGGTTAGGTCAATACCTCCGCCAAACCAGCTTACGCCATTGCTCATTTCAAAATACCGAACATTCATGTGAATAATGGGCACAAATGGATTATGCGGGTGCAATACGATGGATACGCCAGTAGCATAGAAATCAGCTTTTTCAAGCCCAAAAGACTGAAGGATTTTTGCAGGTGTTTCACCCCCTACAGCAGAAAAGTTAACACCCCCTTTTTCAATGATGGTACCCTTGCGAATAATTCTCGATCTGCCACCACCACCGCCTGGCCTTTCCCAAATGTCTTCCTCAAATGAACCCGAACCATCGGCTTTTTCCAGCGAACGACAAATAGCGTCTTGCAGACCTGTGAACCACTCTGTTATTTCTTGTTTTGTGGGCATTGTTCCAAATTGTGTTTTTGTAAAGATAGTGGTTTGAATGGGCTCACCATTAGAATGGATACCCAATGCCGATGTTCAATATCGTTTGTTCTTTTTCTCCGAAAGGGAAGTTGCTAATTAGTCTATCAATGATCCATCTTTCTCCCTGAGGTCGGGCTGGGTCGTGCATTTTAGCACCTGCATCGAGGCGAAGAATAAGGAATGAAAAATCAAACCTTAAACCGAACCCTGAGCCTATCGCAATTTCATTCACAAATGAGTCCATTTTAAACTGGCTACCGGGCCTTGTGGCATCGTCTCTCAGTGTCCATACATTTCCAGCATCTATAAAAAATGCCCATGATACGAAGCTGAATAGGCGGCGACGGTATTCGAGACTGGTTTCGAATAATATCTCTCCAGGTTGCTCAAAGCTATAGTCATACAATCCATCTTTTTCAATATCATCGTTGAGCGGAGGTGTGTACGACCCCGGCCCGAGTCGGCGGGGTCTCCATGCTCTGATGCCGTTGCTACCGCCGGCAAAGAAATATTTTTCGTAAGGGAGTACCGTATTGATGCCATAAGGGATGGCAACTCCTACGTTGAATCGATAAGCCAGGTCGTGCTTGGAAGACAGTGAGGTAACTTTCCTGAAATCAAAATTTGCCTTTGAAAACTGGTAGTACTCAAGCCGGTCATCCATGAGGTTTTCCTTGTCGAAAAACCAAAGCGTATTGCCGCTGGTTTCTATATAAATTCTGTAAAAGCTTGCATTGCCCCTCGTAATGCCATAGCTGTTGTTGTTGACGGCCATGGAAAAATTTGAACTACCGACGTACGAGGGATTAAAGGCGTTGATAAGCAGGTTGCCTCGACTCTGGTAATCGAGTAGGATATCTCGGAAGTCATTGGATAGTTCTGAATCGATAAAGGAAATATCTGCCAAGGTAAGATTGAAGAGCTTGTTGTTATCTTTTTGCCACAGGTAGGTCCAGGTTGAGTTGAAATTGGTTCTTTTGTATTCTCGTCTATCTGTAACGGTTGTACCCACCAGCCAGCGGGTCCTTGGGTTCAAGCGACCCTGGTCCCTCCGTTTGCGTAAAGTAGCAGGGCTGATAAATTGGGGAAAGGTTACAGCCAGGTTACCTCCATACTCTGCACTGGCATACACGTCTTTGATATCCGAGGGCGACGCAACGCCTTCTATACCAAAGCGGCCGGAGAGTTCCAGGATTTCCAGGCCTTTAAAGACGTTTCTATCTTTTACATTTAAATTCATGAACGGCCCTGGGAGGCCCTGACTTACATTTACGCCAAACTCAGTAGAGGTTTGGAATTTTTGAAGTGGGCTGGTGTATATGTTGGCGATGAAATGAGTGCCTACTGTATCATAGTTGATATTGACAAAT
The DNA here is from genome assembly GCA_964351395.1 of uncultured Roseivirgaceae bacterium. Classification (GTDB taxonomy): domain Bacteria; phylum Bacteroidota; class Bacteroidia; order Cytophagales; family Cyclobacteriaceae; genus Imperialibacter. The sequence goes on along the minus strand of CAYGOF010000007.1, from coordinate 195,777 downwards.
TTAAAGATGTCGAGATTGGCAAGTTGTCGCTGGGTTTCGAATGTGTTGGAACGGCTATACGTGCTGTCGGGATAAAGGAAAACCCTCCAGTCAAGTATTTTTTTATTGTAGCGTTCTTCATAAAAGCTATAGTTGATGTCGTGATAGATTTTACTACTTCTTTTTACACCAGGCAAACTGATGTTGGCATCAGTAACAAAATTAACAGAGTCGAGCACGTAGCGTTTGTTCCCATTCCCTTCCTCCGGCGACTTGATTTCGATCTGAATGAGTACTTTTTTATCTCCCAGGCTTGCGGTGTCTACCTGGAATTGGATCAACTGTTTGTTAAAGCGGTAATATCCCCTATTAACGAGTAATTCGTAGATTCTTTCTCTTTCGTTCCGAAGTTCACGTTGCCGGTATCGGTCTTCCTCCACAAGAAGGGTCTCTTTCTGGCCTTGGGCCACGATACTATTGATTTCCGGATTCGGAATGCTGTAGAAAATGGAATCGATAATGTAAGGCTTATTCCGGTCGAGTGTATAAGTGACTGATACGAGCTTTTTTCTTTCTTTAAGTGAAGAACTTACTACTGCATTAAAATATCCTTCCGACTCCAGGTAGGTAATAAGCTGCTCTTCGGTTTGCTCCCTCAGTTCAGGTTTGAAAACTGCTACCTCTTCTCCCCATCGCATACGCAAATTGCCTTCTTTCAGTGTTTTATCTACTTTTCCAATTTTTTTGCTTTTTCTGGACTTCAAAAAATCTTCCTTTTTGGACTTATCCTTGGCCACAGCCTTAGCTATTTTAGCATCGAATTTCCCGATCAGGTGCTCTTTCTTTTTTTGGTATTTGGTGGTGTCGTAGCTGTTTTGACCCCAATAGTAGATGTCAACGTATAGCGACCACGGAAAAATGGGGGTGCGTCTATTTGGTTTTTGACGAAATTGGGCCTCCAGTTCGTCGATATCAAGCCCCTTGTGGTTTTCTATTGACTCCTTGTAAAGCAGTTTTTCGTCTTCTTTCAGATACCTTAAGCCCAAGCAGCTACTCAAAGAGCCTGAAAAAGCAACAGCAATAATGAGGATATATACTAATTTGCGTATTGAAGCTATCAAAGGAATGATATCGAAAAACAGGGCAAAATTCATCAAATCGCTGCAATTAAAAAAATTTCGTAAGCAAGAGGGCCTATTTGTGGTAGAGGGGGCAAAAAACGTGGTGGAAGCATTACAGTCAGATTTCATTATCACCGAACTCTATGTAACAGAATCGTTTTATAAGGCGAACGAACAAGTGTTGAAATCTGCACAAACAAAAACAGAAATTGTTTCCGCAAAAGCACTTGAAATGGCCAGTGCCCTTCAAACCAACAATGCTGCACTGGCAGTTGTTCAAATGCCATCTTATGAGTTTGTAATGCCAGATCGTGGGGATTTTGTGCTGGCGCTTGATGACGTGAGAGATCCTGGAAACCTCGGAACAATTATAAGAATTGCCGACTGGTATGGCTTCACCAGGGTGTATTGTTCGCCTGAAACAACTGACGTTTTTGCAAGCAAGGTGGTACAGGCATGCATGGGTTCGCTGGCAAGAGTAAAAGTGTTTTACACAGATTTGCCCGAACTTTTGGAGAAAAGCGGGATGCCTGTTTATGGAGCGCTTATGTCTGGTAAGTCTATTTACGAAGAATTATTTGCAGAGCCAGGCATCATTTTGATGGGAAATGAGTCTAATGGCATCTCAAAAACTGCCTTGCAGCAAGTCAGCAGGCCTATTACTATTCCAGGCTTTGGTGGTGCCGAGTCACTTAATGTGGCAGTGGCAACAGCCGTCATTTGCGACAATGTAAGGCGACCAAAACCTTAGTTTCCCTTGCGAACCGAGGGTGAAAATGCTTTTATTGGGTTGACACGGAGCAGATGATCAATGTCCTTTTCAGTAAAACCGTTTTGTTGGAGTAAGGGAATTAGTTCGTCGAATATAGCAGTGAATGGTTTGAACTCGCCTCCACGCATTTCTCCGGGCTTATACCAACCTGCATCATGTGAAATCAATACTTTATCCAGCAGCTTGTGCTGTTTACAGTATAATAGTCGCTCCAAATGCCCGTTCACATCCCAGGCTACGCCATCAAGGCTTATCCAAGCGCCCAGTTTGTGCGCTTCATTGTAATATGAAAAGTCCTCTTCAGCTTGTGCGTGGACCCAAATAAATGCTGAAGGACTAACGCCTTCCGATTGAAGGATGGCAAGCTCCTCCAGGGCCGGCTCTGCTGGTCCAGTATGGGAGGCGATCGTTAGGCCAGTGGAGAGGTGGGTGATAGCAGCTGCTTTCACCAATTTTTGATCAACCGTTGAGAGAGGTGTTTGACTGTTTACACTGATTTTTATGAAACCAGGGTAGATGCCAGAGGCTTCTATACTTTCATCCAATTCTTTTTTCCACCTTTCAGCTAGTTGGGAGGCGCTTTCAGCGAATGCGTGTGCCGGAAGGTATTTGCTCTGCACAGCACCATAGTAACCTGTATTGGTTATAATATTGATGTCAGAAAGCTCACTCAGCTTGCTTAGCAGGGAAGGGTCTCGCCCAAGATAAGCTGGTGTACAGTCAATAAACGTTTGAACACCCCGTTGTTTGGCTTCAAGTAGGTAGGGCAGCGCCTTTTGAATAACACTGTCCCGATTCCATCTATGGTAGCCAGTGCTGTCGGTACCAATAAAATCTACCAGTAAATGCTCGTGAATAAGTGTGATGCCAATACTATCCATTTCAACGGGGCCTCGCACTGTGTTAATAAATGTCTTTTCTGGGTTGTTGCAGGCAACAAACAGACAAAGCATTGCAAAAGAAAACCCAATTCGTACCATTAGAAAAAACCTTTACTTTTGGCTGCAGCAGCTTCTACAAGTTCCTCTGACTCTTTTTTGCCCAAATACTGATCGATAAAGTAGTGGGCGACATAAAGAAGAGGTGTCAGCAAGATAGCAACCGAAAACTTATAAATGTAGTTAATGGTGCCTACTGCAGCGAGTTGAGACAGGCTCCATCTGCTTCCTTCCGGAGCCATTATATAAAAAGCGATACCCAGCACAACAAAGCTGTCGATCAACTGGCTTACAAGGGTGGAGCCTGTTGCCCTTAACCATATCATTTTGGATCCGGTTACTTTTCTGAGCTGATGAAAAACGTAAACATCCAATAGCTGTCCAATAAGAAAGGCTGTGAGAGAACCTACTATAATGCCCAGACCTTGTCGGAAAATAGTTTTGAAAGCATAGTCGATATTGAAGGCATTGCCATTATTGTCGATTCCATTCACGTCGAGCCAAAATGCTGCCGGATCTAACAAGGTAACCAGGTAAATCACCAGGAACACATAAGCAATAAAGCCAGCCGTCATATAGCTGATTCTTTTCACTCCCTGTTTTCCAAAGTATTCATTGATGATGTCGGTGGTAATAAAAACGACCGGCCAAATTACAGCTCCGGCAGTTAGGTTGAAGTCCAGAACGAAATCTCCAAAAAGCGACAATTGCGCTGGGGCAAAGCCAAAAGTAGACTCTGCAGAGAATATTTTTACGCCTATGACTTCAGCAACCACGGCATTGGTAAGAAAAATGCCGCTTAGAATCACAAATAGGTTTGTTCTTTTGCTATTGAGAGTCTGTTCCATTTACATCAGTTTGGAGAAAAGTCGCTGCCTTCTAGTCCAAGATAAGATTCTTTGAAGACATTTAGTGCCTCGTCCAGGAGTGGAGTTAATTCTTTGTATCTGGTACTGAAATGTCCTAATACCAGTTTGCCGACACCAGCTTTTTTTGCAAGTGTTGCTGCTTGAGCCGCTGTGGAATGAAAGGTTAGCTCAGCTCTGTCTCTCATGTCTTCGAGAAATGTGCCTTCGTGATAAAGCATGTCGACACCCTTGATATATTCAATTAGTGACTCGTTGTACTTCGTGTCGGCGCAGTAAGCATATGAATATGAAGGCCTGGGTGGTAGCGTTATTTCTTTGTTTTTGTATTTCACCTTTCCATTGTCGTCCAGTAAGTCCTCACCGTTTTTGAGTTTTATGATGATTGAAGGTGTGACGTTAGGTGGCAATAAAGATTTTTCTATCCGTCTGCTTTTAGGTTTTTCTTTAAAAAGAAATCCAGAGCAGGGAATTCTATGGCTAACAGGAAAGCTTTTCACTATTATCTTATTGTTTTCCAGTAGCAATTCGCTTGACTCAGGCACCCATTCTCTGAACACAATCGGAAAGTTGAGTGTGGTGTTGGAGTACTTGAATTGCACGGTAAGGATCTCCGATAATCCTGGCGGGCCGTAGAGTGAGAGCTTGGCTTTTCGTCCATATAAATGCATAGTGGACAATAAACCTATAAGGCCATAGTAATGATCACCATGCAGGTGACTGATAAAGATGTGGTTGATTTTGTTCGTTTTTACTTTGTACTTTCTAAGTTGGAGTTGGGTGCCTTCTCCACAATCAATTAAAAAGTGCTCATCATCCACGATCAATACCTGCGACGTCTGGTTTCTATTGTGCGCAGGTGCAGCTGAGTTGGATCCGAGAATTTTTAGTACAAAGCTCAAAGGAGGCTATTCTTCTTCGTCCTCCAGTCCACTTTCAATTTCATGAAGAAATACTGTGTCTACTGCTTCCTCTTTGGTAGGGACAATGTTAAGTACCTTATCTAGCTGAGAAATACTGATCAGTTTGACTACGTGGTCGTTCATTCCTATCATGACAAAGATACCACCAGCTTCTGCAAAACAACGATTGCCTACAAGCAGAGCGCTTAATCCGGATGAATCTACATACTTCACATCAGAAAGATCCAGGATCATGTTGGAGATGCCTTCAGCCTGAAGTTTTACAAACTCAGACTTGTAATCTGGCGCTGTTGATGTATCTAGTTTTTCCTGAGTGATTTTCAGTATGCTGTATTTTTCGCTTTTATCTAACGAATACTTCATATGTCCTATTTTTTAATATTCTTAAGGCTATCTAAAACGTTGTTTTCAATCATCGACTCCACGTCAGCGTAGCTTCGTTTTTCAAATTTTTCTCCTGTCACCTTTTCAAAAAGTTCAATATAGCGATGAGAGATGGAGTTTACTACCTCATCTGACATTTCCGGCACATTTTGGCCTTCTTTCCCTTGAAAACCATTTTCGATCAGCCACTGTCTTACAAACTCTTTTGACAACTGTTTTTGCTGTTCGCCTTTTGCCTGAATCGCTTCGTAGGTATCGGCGTAAAAGTAACGGGATGAATCTGGTGTATGAATTTCATCTATTAAGTAGATGGTGCCGTCATGTTTACCAAACTCGTATTTGGTATCAACAAGGATAAGCCCCTGACTTGCGGCATACTCCTGCCCACTTTTGTACAAGGCATGTGTGTATTTTTCCAGCTGAGAATAGTCGCTTTCTGATACAACACCTTGTGTAATAATATCCTCCCTTGAAATGTCCATGTCGTGACCTTCAGAAGCCTTAGTAGTAGGCGTTATGATCGGCTGAGGAAGTCTGTCATTTTCTTTGAGGCCTTCGGGTAAAGCCACTCCACAAACCTGCCTTTTGCCAGCTTTATACTCTCTCCAGGCATGGCCGGCGAGATATCCTCTGATCACCATCTCTACCTTGAAAGGCTCACATTTAACACCTATGGTTACACTGGGGTCCGGAACGGCGAGAACCCAATTAGGAACAATGTGACTTGTCAGGGATAGAAATTTAGCTGCAATTTGATTGAGGATTTGTCCCTTGAAAGGGATAGCTTTTGGCAAAACGACGTCAAAAGCGGAAATACGGTCACTGGCAACAACAACCATGATGTCGTCCAGGTAATAGACATCTCTGACTTTTCCTCGGTATTTTCCAGTTACTCCAGGGAATTTGAATTGGGTTTCCTTTAAGGCTTCCATAAGGATGGCAAATTTATGGATGGGTGGCGTATTAAAAAATTTTCTTTTTGAAATGTAGCTGCAAACAATGCAGTTGGCTTTCTTTGTTATTCTTCTTTGATCACCTTGTCCATTTTATAGGTCACTGTCTTTTCCAACTTGCCCTTCTGATTGTAATATTTCCAGGTGCCATTTTTCATGTTGCGAACAAATTCGCCTTCTTCAATCAGGTGTCCCGACTTGTTGTAGGCCTTGTGAGGGCCATGCTTTCGGTCATATTCATAGGATGTCTGAAAGGAGATTTTTTTGTTTGGATAATAGCCTGTCGTTTGGCCGTGTTGCTTTCCATTTTTGAACTGAGCCTCTTCCAATACCACTTCTTTCGTGCTCATCGTGGTTCGTTTTCCTTCTAACTTATTGTTGGCATAAGTCTCTTTGACAATGGAACCATCCTTCTTGTTGTACAGTATCCATTCTCCCGATTTTACATCATTCTCAAACTCTTTATGAATCACGAGGTCGCCTGCTTCGTTATATTCGTCGATTTGACGGTTCTTTTCAGCGTTTGAATAATCAGTGGAAGTCTTGATTACTCCATTGGGATGGTAGGCGTAGTTCTTACCAACCCGGGCTCCATCTTTATAGCTGAGTTTTTGTGAGGGCGTACCATCCTCAAAGTAAGCCTCCACAGTGCCTGTGAGCTTTCCTTCAATATAAGTTCCGGAATACTCCAACTGGCCATTCTCGTAATAAGTTCGGTAGGTGCCGTTTTGCCGGCCTGCTTCATTAAAGGCTTCGGTTTTAATTGCCCCCGATGGGTAAAAAGTTTTAAAATGGCCATCGAGCTTGCCTTTTTTGTAATTCGCTTCTGTTTCTTTAATCCCGGTATGATAGAAGGTTTCTGTTAAGCCATCTTGCAGGCCGTTTTGATAGTGAATAGTTTCTTTTTTTGTGCCATCGGGATAGTAGTTGACCACCTCACCGTCGGGTTTTCCATTTTTAAACGCTGTTGATGACTTAATTACCCGGTCTTCGTAATAGGATATAATTTGCCCTGTGAGGGTGTCGTTTTTGAAAACAGCGGACTGGAGTAGAGTTCCGTTGGGATGGTAGATTTTGGTTTCTCCCTGCCTTAGGCCATTTTCATAGTAGGTTTCACGCTGTACCTTACCGTTGTCGTAGTAATTGTAAAATATGCCATTGCGGTTGCCTTTGTCATAATTTCCCTCAATAACTACCGTCCCTTCTGGGTTGTATTTAATGTATTTACCATCGATTTGGCTGCTATCAGCCGCCAACATGAAATACTCTTCATTTTTCAATCCTTTGATTCGGTCGTAATAGGTAATGACTTTGGTTTGTGCAAAAAGCGTTAATGGTAAGAGAAGCAAAGCAGAAAAAAGACACTTCTTTGTCATTGGGCGAAACATTTTATTCAATCTAAGCAATCAAAGAACGAGCCCCTTAGTAATTCTATTGAGTTGTTCTTACAGTTTTTCGATCACGATGGCAGATGCACCGCCGCCGCCATTGCAAATTCCGGCAACTCCGATTGTTCCTCCTTTTTGCTGAAGAACGCTATTTAGTGTCGTAATGATACGGGCGCCGGAACATCCCAGCGGATGACCGAGTGCAACGGCTCCTCCAAAGACATTTACCGTTGATGGATCCAGTCCTAATTCCCGGTTATTGGCAATGGCAACGGCTGAAAACGCTTCGTTGATTTCATAAAAATCGACGTCATTTGCACTCACACCAGCCATTTTCATGGCTTTAGGGATAGCGAGTGATGGGGCAGTGGTGAACCACAAGGGGTCTTGTGCAGCATCGGCAAATCCTCTTATTCGGGCAATGGGCGTCAACCCAAGTGCCTTCGCTTTAGCTGCGCTCATAATAACAAGTGCCGACGCGCCATCGTTGATCGTAGAGGCATTGGCAGCTGTAACGGTGCCTTCTTTGTCAAATACTGGCCTTAAAGATGGGATTTTATCGAAATTAACGTTTTTAAACTCCTCGTCTTCAGTCATCACTACTGGATCGCCTTTTCTTTGCGGAATTTCTACTCCAATGATCTCATTTTTAAAATAGCCTGCTTCTGATGCTGCGGCCACTTTTTTGTAGCTGTTGATCGCATAGGTATCCTGTTCCTCGCGGGATATTTTCATTTCTTTGGCGGTGTTGTCTGCACAGTTGCCCATCGGGAACCCGTTGTAGATTTCCCAGAGACCATCGTGCATAAGGCCGTCGATTAATTGACCATGGCCGTATTTGTATCCATATCGGGCTTTGGGTATATAATACGGAACGTTCGTCATGCTTTCCATTCCGCCAGCTACAACGACTTCATTTTGTCCGGTCATGATGGACTGCGCTCCGAACATTACTGCTTTCATGCCGGACGAGCACACTTTGTTGATGGTAGTACAGGGCACATTTTGACCTATTCCAGCCCCAAGCGACGCCTGGCGTGCAGGTGCCTGCCCCAGGTTAGCGGAAATTACATTTCCCATCAGCACTTCTTCTACCTCGCTGGCTGCTACGCCTGCTTTTTCCAATGCACCTTTGATGGCTATTGATCCCAACTGGGTAGCTGAAAACCCTGCGAGTGCTCCTCCAAAACTTCCTATGGGTGTTCGAACGGCTGAAACAATGACTACGTCTTGCATGATGTAAGTATTAATGGGTTAATGAAATCAAAACAGAAAATAAATACTCATTAAGATAAGCAGGCATATCGTGATGAGTGTACCGTATATTGTATGCGGTGGTGTAGGAACGTTTACCAGTCAGGCTTTCCGCTCTCTGGCTTCTTCACACCCTTGCGCTTATTCTGCTGAATATACTGAATCTCGCTATTTCTCATCGCTTCGAGAATCATCTTTGCTTTCTCTTCGGATATATTCATTTCCTTGAGCTTGTCAGGGTCGATCTGCGGGGGCTGCTTTTCACCATCCTTGTTTTCTTTGTCCTGTTGCTCTGACTCCTGCTGTTCCTGCTTTTTTTGCTCTTCACTTTTCTGATCCTGCTCTTTCTTTTTTTCCTCTTCGCTTTTCTGATCCTGGTCTTTTTGATCTTTGTTTTCGCTTTGCTGATCCTTTTTCTCCTGATCTTGCTTCTTTTGTTCGTCGTTCTTTTGATCGTTGTTCTGATCTTTATCCTGCTGGTTGTCCTGGTCTTTCTTTTCGTCTTCTTTTTCTTCGTTCTTCTCCTTGTCCTGGTTCTGGTCGTCCTTATTTTTTTCGTTGTCTTCGGCTATTTGCTTTTTCACAAGCTGGTAATTGTAACGGGCTTCTTCGTTCGTGGGGTCAGCCTTCAATGCCTCCTTGAAAAAGTTCAAAGCTGCATTTCTATCGTCTGGTTTGTTGCTAATGATCCCCATTTGGTTAAACGCCACCGACTTCAGAGGTTTTTCTTTGGTATTCACCAGGCGTTGATACTGGCTAAATGCCTGTGCTGAATCTCCTTGTTGGAACAGAGAATGGCCCAGGTTGAGGAAGAGCTTATCTTCCAGCACACCAAGGGAATCGGTGAGTATGGTGTACGTTTGTGCCGCTGAGGCGTAGTCTCCGGCCAAATACGCAGTTTCAGCTTCTTTCTTTAATTTATTGACTGTGGCAATATCATTCACTCCAGGAATGATGGCAGCTATTACCAGTAAAATGCTTGCTAATGCCTTCATATTTTCATGGTTTTAACTGAAATAAGATAATCCAGTGCGAAAAGTGCGAGGCCAATGGCCAGAAAGTAATAGTACCTGTTGGCGGTTACATCTACCTGTCTGGCATCCCTCATTTCACCTTCAATTTCATTGATTGTATTTATTAATCTCGAAACGTCATTTTTAGTTTCATTGATCTCAAAGTACTTGCCGCCTGTTTTTGTAGCTACATCCTGAAGTGAGGTGCTGTTCAAACGTGTAACTACATCGTTACCTTGATTGTCTTTCTTGAATCCTCGCCGACTGAGTATTTTACTTCCTTTGTCTGTGCCAACTCCCAACGTGAACAACTTGATGCCAGTTTGTTCGATTTCCTGAGCGATTTGGTCTGTTTCTTCCCCAAAATCCTCTCCATCACTTATGAGAATAATGATTTTGGACTTTTGCTGTGTCAGAGGCGACTCTTCATCATTCAATTTGCTAAGGGCCATTCTCAAAGGAGGTCCAAAATCCGTGCCCGTATTAGGCACAAGGCTAGTGTTCAGTGTTTCAATAAAGATATTGAGGGCCGATTGGTCATATGTAAGCGGGCATTGCATAAAGGCTTCGTTTGAAAACATGACAATGCCCATTCTGTCCGAACTGAAAGCTTCGGTAATATTTTTTAGTTCGAATTTGATTTTTTCGAGCCTGGTAGGCTGCACATCGAAGGCGTCCATGGAAACTGAAAGGTCCACGCAAAAGAAGATGTCTTTACCTGCCGATTTTATTTCCTTCTTGCTGTCGCCAAACGAAGGACCCATCAAGGCCACGATGAACAACATAAAATAGGTGGATCGCAGAATGACTTTGCTTAACACTATTTTAGAGGAACTTCCCACTGCTTTAGCCACGTAAAGTACCCGTGCTAAATAGGCCAGGTAAAGGATGCCAAATACAAGACAAAACGTTAATTCAAGTAATCCGAACGACTGATACCAACTCATACAACACTATTTGGGCAATGCCACAGCTTTTATTTCACCGGAAGTGGGGACAAATATATAAAATGAACGCTGGCAGGCTAGCAATTCACATTTTTTAACACCGGAAAAAGATTATGATTTTTTTAGTGTTGCGTTTGCTTCACTCGGAAAATGTCCGTTATCTTTGCAACTCTTTTTCAGAACAGACCTATGGAGAGATGGGTGAGTGGCTGAAACCAACAGTTTGCTAAACTGTCGTACTGGGTAACCGGTACCCCGGGTTCGAATCCCGGTCTCTCCGCACTGATTAAGGTCCTATAGCTCAACTGGATAGAGCAACGCCCTTCTAAGGCGTAGGTTTCAGGTTCGAGTCCTGATGGGATCACGACAACATTAAAAAACCTCATCAGATCAATTCTGGTGAGGTTTTTTTGCCTCAAGTCTGCCCTTTTTTTCATTTCAGGCCCAGTTGATAAGTTGAACTCAGTGCCTGTTGTTTATCCTAGATCCCTTTTTTACGTGTTTCAGGCATTTTTTTTCTTGATCTGGTGCTTATTGCTCCTAAGGAATAATTAATGTAACTATAAGTTATTCAGATTGTTAAGTCGTTTTGTAAGTGAAATAGCGTATGATGATATGCGCTTTTTACTCCATTGAACCCACGTCAGTTATCCTGTTCCTTTGAAGTATGATATGTAAGCGCATGGCTACCAAATTGGTGCGCTAACTTAAATTTTACTGACATGAGAACTTTACTTATTTTCTTTTTCGCAGCTTGTTTTCAATATAGTGCTGTAGCACAACAGAATGTTGAGAAAGAAATGGAGCTGGAGAAAAAAATGGCATTAGAGATCGATAAGCTATTTGAAGTTCGAACAAGTTTACTTTTACAAGAGCTAAGCACCAGAGAAGTGGATGCTAAATTGGCAAGCCTGGGTGTGAAATTTCCTGCCAAGGTCAAAATGGCTAACCTGGGAAGCAGGATCAGTATCGCATTCTTTCTGATAGAAGAAACGCAATCCAAATTGATGCTTGAAAAAATACGTCGTTTGAAAGAAGAAACGCCTGGACTAGAGTATGTGGGTTTGGATGAGTCTAATTACTATTGCTATGCCACCTTTAAAAGCAACACGCCTGAACGAAGAATAGAATCCTTTTTGTCGGAGTTTTTGTACGAAGGATTTTATGTAAGCAAGGTTGCGTCTATCAAGGAAGTGTTGCTGAGAGACTAATGTAATTAAGCCTTAGAAGTCTTTTTAATAGGTGATTTAGGCTATGTTTAAATGGGTGTTTTACCTTATTTTTCCTCAATCAAAATAGATGGAAATTTGTGTTAACTATCAGATTAATAGGCAAATAATTTTTAGAAGAGTTGATTTGATTAAGCAAAGATTATTTAGAAATGGAACACAAAATTGATTGGAGGCAGATGAGCGATTGGGCGTTTATTTTTTACAAAGAAACGTCGGTTTTTTACCGTTACCAGGAAGTTAATAGTGTTTTGATTGATAGGATATATTTGAATTAAGAAGTTTAGAATAGATAGTGTTGAGCAGGATAAAGTTCAACCTCTGAAGCGTGTAATTAAATTAAACCAGCTGAGTATGCTAACCGAATTGCAAAGAACAAAACATGAGTACATTTTTAATCTCCTCGACTTCGACCGCAACGGGTATATAGAAAAGGAAGATTTTACTGGTATAGCTGAAAACCTATGCATAGTAAGAGGCGAAGAAATGGACACTCCTGAGTCGCAAATTGTACTTTCCCAATGTGTGAATTTGTGGAAGGGCGTAGAATCATATATTGACGAGAACAATGATAGTCAATGTACAATGGAGGAGTGGTTAAAGTTCATCGATGAGAAATTGATTAACAGTGAATCAGGGTCCGACGACGAGCTATTAAGCAGCGCAGTGGGCCATATTTTCGATTTGTACGATGTGAACGGAGATGGTACCATTTCTCTTACGGAATACCTGGACATTTTTCTTTCTTTCCAACTTAATGCCAGCCTAGTCGGTAAATCCTTTGTCACGCTGGATGTAAATAAAGATGCATCGTTGTCAAAAATCGAGTTGGTAGAAGCCATAAAAGAATTCCTTACAAGTGACGACGCCAGTCGCCCTGGGAATTGGATATTCGGAGATATATATGCGTTTAGCAACTAATCGCTAGAAACAGTTTTCGTAGGTTTTTAATGGATAAGATTTAAGTATTGAAAGACTCGGTTTTACCGGGTCTTTCTTTTTTTGTGGTGATTTTTTGCCCGAGGTGCTAAACGAAAATCACGCTTATTGTTTCTACGTGTATTTACTGATTGAATCACAGTGTTTTAGCTTATTAGGGTTTACGTGCATCAACGGATTGATGTCAGGGATGATTGGAAGTACCTTTGAAAAAGTACTTTTAAACATCCAGGGTATGAATGTATCATTTTCGAAAAGCCGGAAAGCCACATCTCCAATTGAGCCGATCAGCGGAATAAACAATGGCAACGTCAAGCGTTTGACGATTGAAAACACCCAATCTGGTCGAACTGTACCAGTTCTTCGGGTTAGTCACAAACGTTGTGGTGAAATTGCCCGATCAGTAGCAGACTTGCCAACAACGCCAATTGCTGGTTTTCGTGCTTGCTCAAATGATATCAAGCAGCTTTCGACGGTTGATGGCCTGGTCATAAGAGTTGCCTTTGGCGATAGCATGGCTTCAGTATACCGTCGTTGTTAATAGTCGCGATAGTGCTCCCCTCTATCCGGATTGGTTTTTTATCCTGCGCTATTTTTTTCCTGCTTTATGAAAAGGGGGGGTGTCATCGATCAATACGTAGATGAATCGAGAAATAGCAGATCTAAGCAAGCAGGTTTCCTCAGACTAAGCAGTCGCCGGCTGCCAATTTTTTGAATTCAAATTGTCGCCACCATAAACTTTTAAACCTCGATCATTTCAACAAGCCATTATCTTGCGTAATAGGTAAAGCCATCAAAATGATCCGAGTTGTGGATCCATATCCACACATGTTTCCTGGTTTTTTTGTTCCAGGTTCATAGGCTCTACTGAAATTCATGTTTCAAATACAGTTGTCGAATTGAAACCATGATTTTTAACCTTTTGCCATTTAGGTGTTTACCTAAGTTGTGTTCAATAAGTCGTTTATTTAAGTAGTTTGAGTTGGTTTATTCAAACCATATTTTTCAATCATCTGCCCTGGATGCCCCCCTGTGAATCTCTTTCAATTTCTATACGTGATTCCACTGACTTAGCCCTCAGAAATAGCGTAAATGTAATTACGATTTATGCCTTATTTACTATCCCTGAGCACCATTATATCTTTGAATAAAATTAGAAGGATAGGAATTCTAATTGTTTGTTCTCCTGGTGAGTCTCAGACATTGACAAGTTGAATGGTGTTTCGTTGCAGTTAAAAAAACATCCATAAAATAAATGTCTTTTTCCATGAAATAGCCGGCGAATAAGATAGAAATATTTTGTGGTCGACTACTCAAAAAGTGACAAAGAATCGATGATTCAATAAAGGAAGTTGGAAAGGTGACTTGCTCGATTTAAAGGAAAACCAGGCAAGTAATTAATAAAGAAAAACTTAAATGCTATGACAAATAACTTATCAAAATTCGAGCTGGAGGCAGCCACTAACCTGATCAGTGGCGGACTCACCATGGCAAAAACCTCCATGGAGCAGATCCTTCAAAGCCCGATCAATCTTAAGAAGATTGATTATGTGCTCAACAAAGATGACGCGCCTTTGTACTTCTCAAAGAAGGGAAAGATGCATTTGATTAAAACGGAGTTGAAAGGCCAGTTAACTGGTTCATGCTTCCTGATTTTTTCCGAAGGTGAAGTGAATAAAATCAATGAGGCATGTCTTCCGAAAGAAATCCTCACTGGAGATACAGAAGAGGTTGAGTTGATGAAAATGGCATTTCTAAAGGAGATTGATAATATGGTTGCCGCTGCTGTGGTGACCGAATTTTCCAACATCCTCAACCTGGAGCTTTTTGGTGATGTTCCATATGCCTATCTACTTGAGGAATCAGAAGTGAGTGAATACCTGGCAGCTGAGTCCAAAATCTTTAAAAGTATCATTCACTTCAAAGCCAATTTCCATGGCGAGGAACTGGATATCGCACCGGATTTTATCTGGATGTTTAGCGACCAGTTTGTGGACAAAATCAAGAACCTAATTTAATAATCAGATACTGAAAATTTAAAATAAAGATAAACATGGGAAAGAAAGTTTTAATCGTTGACGACTCCGCTTACATGCGATCTGTAATAAAGACAGCCTTGGTAAAAGAAGGTTATGAAATCGTGGGAGAGGCTGGTGATGGCGAAACTGCCATTGACCTGGCTATTGAATTGTCTCCGGACCTGATCACGTTGGATAATATTTTGCCAGACATGATGGGCCTTGAAATACTGAAAGTTCTTCAGGAAGAGAAAGTTACATCAAAAGTGATCATGGTAAGTGCGGTGGGTCAGCAAACGATGGTCAACAAGGGCATTGAATTGGGTGCTCTAGACTATTTGGTGAAGCCATTTACTTCAGAAAGTCTTCTTGAAGTAGTTGCAAAAGCATTCTAATTGAAACTGATAATACAAGATCAGGAGGCATAATTTATATCAAATCCAAAAATGATCGCCCGGCGCAACCATGCCGCTGAAAAGCACGATGGCGCCGGGCTAAGCAAACAATGCAACCGCTATGGTTTTGGGTTTTCTAAGTGCATAATCTGGTTTTAAAACAACAAAAATGGAAAAGTTATATAACCTGTCTATAAGGAAAAAGTTCGCAGTGGTGATTGTTCCTCTGGTCGTTACCATTGTGTTCTTTGACTTCTTTCATATAAGACATGATTACCTGGATTACAAAGATTCGGCGAGGCTTAATAAAGCGATCAATGTGAGCTACCAGGTCACTCATCTGTTGCATGAATTGCAGTTGGAAAGAAGTTTCTCCGTTGGTAGAGTATTGAATGATAGCGACGCTTTTGTTACCGAATTGCATTTGCAACGGAAACACACAGATAGTGTGCTTCACCGATACCATGACGAATTGGAGGATATTAAATTTGCTGAAATATTTGAGCTCCATCAGGATAACCTGGATGAGTTTCAATTATTTGAAGACCAGCTGCTTCAGCTGCGTGAATTAATTGATGAAAAGTCTCTAAGCTCACGCAGTATTATTGAATACTACTCTGACATCAATCAGGCAGGCCTTCGATTGATTAACTCATTGATCAACGAAGCCAGAGACAAAGTGGCAACGCAGCAGGTCCATGCCATTATCTATTTTCTGGAGGCAAAAGAGTATGCAAGTATCGAAAGAGCGTTAGGAACACAGATCTTTTCATCCCAGGAGGAAGACCCTAATATCAATGCTGAATTCGCTGGTTTACTGGCATCACAAAATGCCTACATGGATGCGTTTACCAAAATTTCTAATGAAGAGTCTGTGGCGTTTTACCATGAGATAATGCAGGGAAACGAGGTAGAGGAGGTAGCCAGACTTAGGGAACTACTTTATGAGGGCAAAGGCTTCAGTATTGAACCTGACTACTGGCATGAGATCATCAGCAACAAGATTGATGCACTAAAGCGTGTCGAGGAATATATGCTGGAGGAAATGCACAACTATACCGAGAACCTAGCCGCTAATTCCTGGGGCCAATTTTGGACATTTCTGATGATAGATATGTTGATCGCCGCACTCTCTTTCTTCCTAATGGGCTTCATTGTAACAAAGCTGATAAAGGATGTTGCCATACTTGAACTGTTTACAAAAAAGGTAGCCAAGGGAGATCTTTCACACAAAGTAAAAATTGAGACCAAGGATGAAATTGGGCATTACGCAGCCACATTTAACCTGATGGTCAATGAGATCAATAAAAGCCAACAGGAACTGAAAAAGGCAAAGAACTATGCCGAATACTTGTATGAAAATATCTACAAGCAATCTCAGGTGGTTTTTGAAAATGTCGAGCAAGGCATCTTTCTGCTGGACAAAGATTTCAAGATAAGTAACCTTTATTCAAAGGCAGTAGAGAGGATTTTTGACAACGAAACCATTGCCAATGAGAACTTCTGCAATTTCATGCGTCCTCGGATTATCCAGCGGGATTATGAGGCGCTGGAAATGTTTATGAAGCACCTTTTCAATATCGATTTGGACGAGGAAGTTGTTAATCAACTCAATCCAATCGAGCAGGTGAAGATTTTTATCTCGACTAATGGTGTAGTGATTACAAAACACTTGAGAGTTTCTTTTACCAGAATTGAGCGTGCCAATGAGATTCAAACAATTCTCGTGACAATTTCGGACGAGACTGAGTCGGTGCTCTTGCAACAACACATGGAGGAATCTGAGGCCAAGAAGAAAAAGGAAACTGAGTATATGCTCAATATTTTCAAAGTTGATCCTTCAATCCTAAGAGAGTTTCTGCAAAGCACGAAAGAAGCTGTCAAAAGTATTTCCACCAAATATGAAACCAGCGCAAAATCTGACCTCAGTGACTTGTTGAAATACACTTTCCAGGAAGTACACAATATGAAGGGCAATGCCATGAGTATTGGTGTGGAAATCATGACTGAGAAATTGAATGATATCGAAGAGTCGATTACCAAATTGAGAGAAAAGAATGTGTCGGCTGACAAGTTCCTTGCTCTTTTATACGAACTCGAAGAAATCGATGGAATGACTTCTGATATGTTCAAAATGCTTGATAAGGTTGGGGAAGTCTATAAAAACTTCCATTCTAAAAAGCCGGCAGAAACTACTGCCAAGCTTGAAGAACTACTGAAAAACGGATTGAAAAATCTTTCTGAAGAAAGCGGAAAGGCGCTGGAGTTGAAGTTCCTTAATGAAAACAGTAATGTTCTTCCCGAGGAGTATCTGTCGCCAGTGAAGGACATCGCAATACAAATGATGCGTAATTCTATTTCGCACGGTATCGAGACGCCTGAAGTAAGAAAATCAAAAGGAAAAAGTTCAAAAGGGCAAATCACTTTCTCGATCGACGAAGCAGCAAATAGCACACTTCAGTTCTCCTACAAGGACGACGGAAAAGGACTCGATATGGAGCATATTAAGCAGAAAGCGCTATCGCTCAATATCCTTTCACCTGAGGATGCTGAAACCATTCAGGACCATCACTTAGTGGATCTTCTTTTTGAAAATGGTTTTTCAACCACGGACAAGGCAGATAATTTTTCAGGCAGAGGACAAGGTTTGAGCCTTGTAAAGACAATCATTGAGGACCTCGACGGAGAATACACATTAAGGTTTGAAAAGGATAAATATTTTGAAATCACTTTCAATCTCCCACTAATGGCAGATAGGAAGATAAAGAAGGTAGCATAGTAAAATACCTGATACGTGCTAAGTGGTCGGACTATGCCTCTTAGCACTCAACCAAATCTTATACAAATCAAAGTTTAAAAATATGAAACTACTAATCGTCGATGACTCAACCATCATGCAGCGGACCATCCAAACCAAGTTGCAAGACTACGATTTGGAAATTGTTGGGACTGCATCAAATGGGTTTCAAGCCATCGAAATGGTGAAGCAGCATATGCCAGACGTCATTACGCTGGATATAACTATGCCGGAGATGGATGGTATAACGTGTCTTGAGAACATCATGTCGATTCATCCAAAAGCGAAAGTGATGATGATAACCGCGCTGTCCGATAAACTAACGGGTTTGCAAGCGCTGGATAAGGGAGCACGTGGGTTTATCTATAAGCCCGTAAACTCAAAAAGTTTAACGAAAGCATTAGATAAACTCCTAAATCGTAACTAAATGGGCGCTAAAAAAGAAGAGTTTGAGGATACCTGCAAGTTGTTCATCAACTCTGTGAGGAACTACTTCAGGGTCCTTACTGACATTGATTCAGAAATTAGAGTTCCCTATCTCAAGGAGTCTAACAGTCTTGACTTGAAAGGGTATACGGGCATGATTGGCATATCCGGAAATAGAAATGGTTACATTTATTTCTCTGCCAATAAAGGCCTTTTTGAGGACCTCATCAATATTTTCATCGGAATTGATGACCCATCCAAAGCAGACGTAATGGATATGGCTGGTGAGATTTCAAATGTAATCGCCGGAAATATCCGGGCGAACCTGGGGACCAATTTTATGATCTCGGTGCCGCTTGTTTTTGAAGGTAAGCCTTCAGATTTAAAATTCCCAGATGATGCTTTAGTGTATGTGATTCCATTGACCTGGAAGTCCCACGATGCTTACGTCGTTTTAGGAATCCAATAGAAGTTTTAAACAGTCTAACAACATTACCATGATAAATGCAGCAGATTTAAGAAGTATTAGGCTTCACGGAGCAGATACCGTTCAAACAAGTATTGCCAAAATTGAAGATGGAACGAGAAAGAACTATTTCTCACTTTTTCCTACTGAAGAAACCATACGAAAGGTAATACCTCAGTCTTTTATCATCAACAATCCAATGAGCACAGTAGGTGGCGATGGTTACTGGTTTGAGCAGGACAAGGACATGATTTTGTTGGCTGTTTTTGACTGCATGGGTCATGGCCACTTGGCAAGCATGATGACGAGAATATACATCAATGCGCTTAAAGGGATCATTGAAAAACATGGTATTATTTTCCCCCATGAAATTTTGACCCTTTTACATGAGGAGATTAAGCAAAAATTTCAGAAGAATGATAAAAAAGTGCTTGGTACGGGCGCCGATTTCGGCATCATTAGGATCAACAGACACCTTCATGAACTTGAGTTTGCTGGAGCTAAAATGAACCTGTACCAGGTGAAAGATGGTAAACTGGACATCATTAAGGCAGATAGGATGCAAGTAGGGGAGTTTTTTGACCACCCCCACGAGTACAGAACCGTGATTGTCGACATGAATGACGCCTCGTCTTCAAAGTTCTATCTATTTAGTGATGGATTAAAAGACCTCATTGGAGGGCCAGCCAACAAAAAGTTAGGCTCCACCAGGTTGAATACACTATTGGAAGAAAATTATCGGTCACCCTTAGAAAGGGAAAAGGCAAACATCACCAAATTCCTCGCCAACTGGAAAGGGTCTAACGCTGCCCTTGATGACGTGCTTTTATTAGGTTTACACATTTGAAAGGCTATTGATTTGATAAAACTAAGGTGATTTACTGATGGTTTTTAAGGCAAAAACGGTATTGTGACAGGTGAAATGACACAGTAGTTTTACCTTAAATCGCAGGGTTAGATTTGGATATCAGCAAACGAAGAATAAAGGTATTTGAAATGGACATTAATAAAATTCACAAACTTCAAAAGCCAGCGCTCCTAACGTCGCTCATGATGTTTTTTGCCTATACTTTGAGCGCCTTTCAGGCGAAAATAGAGGAAAATGCAGCGCCGACGCAGAGCGATGAAGTAATGGGTTTCCTCGGGGATACATTTGGGATGTCCGCCACTCAAACAGCTACCATTCTCAATTCACTCGTTATTGCAGTTGTTGTTTTGTTTGCTCTTCTGATTTTTGTGTTTTATCGCTTGAGTATTGCTACAAAGGTGGTTTCTAATCAAAAAACAAAAATCCTGGCGCAACACAAGGCTCTGGAAGCCGCTAAGGTTCAAATGAAGAAAGTCTTCAGGCAGGAGAAAGCCATCAGGCAAAAGCTTGAAAGCACAAACCATAACTTAAAATCGGCTCAAACTCAGTTGATTCATGCTGAGAAAATGTCGAGCCTGGGTCAGTTAACAGCTGGTATCGCACATGAAATAAATAATCCTGTTGGATTTATCAAAGGGGGTGTCCAAACACTAAAGGTAGTCGTTGGCGATTTGTATCACTTGTTAGATAGATATGAGTCGATTGAAATAGATGATCATTTGAAAGAAAATATTGAGCAACATAGACTTGAGTCCACGGAGCAATTGGCAGAATGTAAGGAAATGATCACTCAGCTCTTTAAAGATACACTTTTTGGCACAGAAAGGGTGATGGAGATTGTGAACGGACTTCGGGTGTTTTCACGTCACGATGAAGCAAAAATCAAAAGCTCAAACCTTGTGGAGAACCTTGAGGCAGCAATTATGATTTTGAAACATAAAACAAAAAATCATGCTGAAATCGTGAAACAGTTTGATCCTAATGTGGGTGAGATCGATTGTTACCCAGGTCAGCTCAATCAGGTATTTATTAATTTGATTAGCAACGCAGTCGACGCATTTGACGGCTTTGGGACAATCATCATTTCTACCCATGACTTGGGAGACAAAATTCAACTTTCATTCAAGGATGATGGATGTGGTATTCCAGAGGAAATCGCAGGTAAAATTTTCGATCCATTTTTTAGCACCAAAGATGTAGGCGAAGGTACAGGCCTGGGATTGTCAATTAGTCATTCGATCATTGAGCAACATAAAGGAAAAATTGAAGTGTTCAGCAAAGTAGGAAATGGTACTGAATTCAGGATTACTCTTTGGAAACGCTTGCAGGAAGAAGATGAGAAAGGAAACCATGAAGAAGAAGCAGAATACGCCATGTTAACTTCTTAATTGACCACTGTTTGATCCTGATAGATAAAAGATATTAACTAAGCGAAATTGGACCATTGTTCATCACTTGATTGTAGTTAGTAATGGTTAAGCTTAAAACCGAAGTCATGAGGTATATCACTTTAAAGCTGTTTTTAACTTTCATTTGCTTACTGCTTAGTAACAACTTCGTAGTCAGCCGACTGTCGGTTACTAGTGACTTCCTTGAATACAATGACTCACTTGTCCATACTGAAAGTCAGGTTATCCAATCTTCTTCGATCAGTGAATACCAGCTGCCACCGGAAACTCCAACCACTCTTGAAATAGGACTGGCCGCTGGATGCTATCTATTGGTGTTTGTGCTTTTTGCTTTGCTTTTGGCTTCTTTGAGGGTGAAGGCGTTGAGCATCAGGCGGATGAAGGCAGAAAATGAGTTACTAAAAAGTAAATTTGACGAGGCAAGGGAGCTGTATAAGATTTACAAGGAAAGAGCACATTCGCTTGAAAGGCAAGATAGGGGGCAACTCAAATCTGAAAATGAAACCTCGAAAGATGGACTAGCAGCAGGAAAAGTAGAGGAAAAGCAAGGCGAAGTGTTGGTTGCGTCGGCCATTGATCATGTGAGTGTTTCCAACAACATATTTTTTGGTCAAATGACAAAGGATATTGTTAGAGAAATAGATATTCCACTCAGCATGATCTATAATGGTGTTTCCACACTGAAGTTTACCATTACTGATCTGGTAAACGATATTCGACAGGCTGATGAATTCACAAAAAATGAGGATGATCAGTATGCTGAGAAGTCTTTTCGAAGTGATAACTTATTACGGAACATTGAAGAATTAAAGAATGATGCCCTGGAGCTGATGGAAGGGATATCAGAGAATGCCTATCAGGCAAAAAGCATTATCAGTAAGCTTGGTTCATCAGACAGCCCTTCAAATATCGATGAAACCTTGATTGACCTTAATAGTTGCCTCGATGAAGTGTTGGAAATGCTTGAAGGAAAGCTTGTAAGCACTATTTCAGTTAAGAAGTACTACGACAAAACGCTTCCTGGCATCAAGGCACCCCAGGGAGCTATTCACCATGCTTTTGTCAATTTTCTTTTAAATGCCATCCAAGCGATACCTGAAAACGAAGAAGGTGCTATTTCCATTTACACTGAAAACAGGGACAATTTGAATATTGTAAGGATACATGACACGGGAACAGGTATTTCATCCGATGATATGCCCAATGTGTTCGAGCCGTTTTTTACGACAAAACAAGACATCAACGCAAATGGACTTGGACTTTCGATAAGTAATGGTATCGTCAAAGAAAATTATGGCGAGATACGTATCACTAGTTACGAAGGTAAAGGAACTGAAATCGAGGTAACATTTCCGGTAACGGTTAAATACTAAATATTTATGTTAACTGAAACTAAATTGGCAGAGCCATCAAAAAGGCAGAAGGAGTTTAACATTCTTTATGTTGACGACGAGTATACCAACTTGAGACTATTTGAAATGGCCTTCAAGCGCCACTATAATGTTTTTGTTGCAGAGAGCGGCGCTGAAGCAATCGAAATTTTGAGAAATGAAGACATTCAATTGATCGTTACTGATCAAAAAATGCCTCGAATGACGGGTACCGAGCTCCTGGAAAGCACCAGCGACGAATTTCCTGACGTAATTCGGATCATTCTTACCGGATATGCTGATATAGAAGCCATTATCAGGGCAGTTAACAAATGTAAACTCTACAAATACATAACTAAGCCCTACGACCAAAGTGACATGAAATTAACGCTTGATAAAGCGCTTGAATTATTCAAAGTTACAATGGAGAAAAGGTCACTAATTGAAGAACTGGCTGAAATAAACAGGGACCTTGAAAAGAAGGTCAAAGAGAGAACCAACGAACTGGAAGCTGCTAACCAGCGCTTGACAGATGGTTTAATCTTCGCTCAAACGATCCAGGAAACTATTTTGCCAAAGGAACAAGATCTCCAAAGGGAATTTCAGGATGCTTTTATCATCTATCAACCAAAGGACTTTGTTGGTGGAGATTTTTTCTGGCATAAAAAAACAACGATTGATGGCCGCGATTTAAACATCATCGCCGTTGTCGATTGTATGGGACATGGTGTTGCGGGCGCACTGCTAAGCATGATAGGTGAATCGCAGCTAAACAAAATATTTTCAGAAACAGCAGGCCTTTCAACAGATAAAATACTTGACAAGTTAGACGAAGGCCTTAGAAAAGTACTTACCAGGTCAGGATCTGAGAAAAATAGCGCTACGATGGATGTCACACTGGCGATTGTTGATAAAGACAATAATCAGTTGCAATTTAGTGGCGCCAAGTTGGACCTTATTTATATGAAAGAAGGAGAGCTTCAAAGGATAAAAGGGGTTCGGAAATCTGTCGGCAGCGATTGGAATGAAAATGTGAATTTTGAAAGCCACACGATTGATTTGACCGGCGTGAGTGATTTTTATATGTATTCTGATGGGTTTCAAGACCAGTTTAATGCAGAGAACACAAAGAAGTTTGGTTCTAAAAATTTATTGCAGCTTCTTCAAAGCGTTAATCTCTTTGATTTAAAGCAACAAAAAACGATCATTTCGAGAACAATGGAAGATTGGAAAAAAGACATTGAACAAGTGGATGACATTACCTTAATTGGAATAAGCCTTTAGTTATTGCTACCTTAATCAAACATGAAAAACCCAAATAAGACTTGTATAATCATTGAGGATAATCCAGCTTTCGTGAAGATTCTCGAGAGTTTTGCCAAGCGAATTGGCAATATCGATGTGATTAGTGTCCATGATGATTCGATAAGTTCTGCGGTTTCCATTTTTCGCCATAAGCCAGATCTGATTTTTTTGGACATAAGCATCTCGGGCTTGAACGGACTTGAGATGTTGGAGACCTTGGAAGATAGGCCAAAAACGATCGTGATCTCAAACCACCCCTCCGACTATTTGAATGAATACAAAGACGTGAAAGTAGATGCGTTTTTGCAAAAGCCAGTTGATTTTGCCGACTTTAAGCGGGTAGTGGAAGAGGTGTTTTCAGCGGGTAACTAAAAGAGGTAAACAAAGCAATGCAGATCTCTGATACCTACCAAGCGCTTTACGGTGCCTATCCTGACGCGGTAATTGTTTTGGACGCTCAAGGAGTTATTCAATTGACCAACGAGCGTGCAGACAACATGTTTGGCTATCAGGCTGGGGAACTGCAAAACTGCTCCATTACATCGATTCTGCCGGCTGCGATGGAGAAAAGTCAGCCAAAATTGAAAAAGGAAGCTTCGTCAATCTCGAAGGCTGACTCAAGTGACAATAAGCGCATTGTAACAGCCTTTAAGCGAAACAAGAAGGAGTTTTTGGCGGAGCTTGCCTTATGCCCGCTTAAAATTAATGGAAAAGATTTTTTAGGAGCTTTTGCAAGAGAGCTAACGGTCCAGGAAACCCAGCAAACAAGATTCCAATACATTGTTGACGAAGTTCAGGACTATGCCATTTTGTTTCTCGACACACAGGGTAATATCACCAATTGGAACAATGGAATTGAAAGGCTACTTGGTTATGCCGAAGACGAAGTCGCTGGCCGGCATTTTCGGCAGTTGCACTCGGACAAAGACCAGGATAGCAATGTGCCTGAAACCCTATTGAACACTGCTATTGTGCTAGGCAGAACGGAGCATGAGGGCTGGCTGTTTAAGAAAAACAAAAGCCTTTTTTGGTCCTCAGTAATTTCAAATGCTATCAAGGATGACAAAGGACATTTATTAGGGTTCTCTATTGTTATACGGGACCTAACTGAACGAATGGCAGCTGAAGAGCAGCTGAGAAGTCAGTCAGCTAAGTTGGTTGCCAAAAATAAGGAGCTTGAGAGTTTTGCCTACATTGCTTCTCATGATTTACAGGAACCGTTGAGTACAATAACGGGCATGATTGAACTCATTAGGTATGAAGGGGCCTCTTTTGACGAAGAAACCGAGTCATACTTCTCCTATATTGAGAGCGCCATTGCAAAGATGAGGATCCTCATTAAGGGCTTACTGGAATATGCCCGACTAGGAAGAAATAAAGAGTTAAAAAGAGTAGCTGTTAAAGACGTAATAAATAATGTACTAGCTGATTTCGGTGCCCGAATACAAGACGTGAAAGCGCAGGTCGAAGTTGGTCCAATGCCCGAAATAGACATTTACAAATTTGAGTTTCCCCTGGTATTTCAAAACCTCATAAGTAATGCTTTGAAGTTTACAAAAGAAGGTGTTGCTCCTGAAGTGAAAATACAAGCTGCGGAACACGAAAGTTATTGGGAGTTTACTGTCTCTGATAACGGTATTGGCATTCAAAATGAAGCACTTGAAAAAATATTTATCATTTTTCAGCAATTAAATAAATCGACCAAGTTTGAAGGGTATGGCATCGGACTTTCGCATTGCAAGAAGATAATTGAAATGCATCAGGGCACTATTTGGGCTGAATCAAATGTTGGCAAAGGCACTGTGTTTCACTTTACTATTGCCAAAAACCTTGAAACAGTTTCTGAAGCAGTTTTGTAAGCTTTAGGAGGTCCAGATTGGGCTGACTAATAAGGTCGTGGTGCTAAATTTCTTATTACCTAATCGACTTATTGACAAGCTTTTTGTTAAGTGCTTTACTAACCAGCTCCGCTACATTTTTAACATCCAGCTTTTTCATAATATTTGTTCGATGGGTATCCACTGTTCTGATACTCACAAATAAATCTGCCGCAATCTGTTTATTACTCATTCCGTCTACGAGCATATTGAGGATCTCTTGCTCTCGGCTTGTTAAATTATACTGCTCATGTGGCTTTTTTGATATCATGCTTTGCGCAAGCATAATTGATACCTCTGTAGTAATATACTTTTGACCAGAGTAAATGACATTAATGGCCTCAGCCAATTCTTTTTCATCAGAGTTTTTAGGTAGGTAGCCCGAAGCTCCTGATTCAAAACTCATTTGAATATACTCCTGATCGTTGTGCATGGAGAGTATAAGTACTTTAGTCGCTGAGTGGTTGGAAGAGATCATTTGCGCAAGCTCAATTCCACTAATACCTGACATACTGATGTCGGAAATAAGAATATCAGGTTTATGACTCTCTACCATCTTTAGTGCATCTTCTCCATTGGCAGATTCGCCGACAACCAGAACATTTTCAAGTTCAGATAATAACGAAATAATTCCTTGTCTTGCCACCGGATGGTCGTCAGCTACGATCACTTTTATTTTTGAATCTCTGTTAGCGTGGGTACTCATGGTTGATTGTTGCTATTCATTTAAGGTAAGCCGGCGTATGTCTAATGCAAAGAAGTTAACAAAAATATATAATAACAGGAAGATTTGATAAAACTTTGGGACGATGAAAGCCAACCTGGCGTGCAAGGTTTTGAAATCAAGCATTGCTTTTTGCTTGTTCTGGGAAATCAACCGCTGCATTAACTCTAAGGTTTTTTACCTAGATAAATCGGATTATTAGCTTATTTCTTTTGACTCCACACCGCCCTACTTTTATGGTATAATATACACTACAAAAGATGTATAAGAGACTATGATTGTACTTGAAATCAATAAAAGACTTTAGAAATGGACAAGTTGTATCAAAGGGAAGATCGTATACTTGAAAGTTTTACAAAGAAACTTGATGACAAGTCATATACCTATGAGGATGTTGTAGAGTTTAAGTCAAACTATGAAAGTTTGGCTGCTGAAAGCCAGGTAATGCTCAAGATAAGTGACAGGCTACAAAAACGCCTCGACAACGCCAATACCAAAATTCTTCAAAAGAATGACGAAATTCTTCTCAAGAACTCGAAATTGAAGGAAGCAATTGAGAAATTGGCAGAGGCGAGGGTGGGTAAGAAGGCATCAACGATCATGTTTACTTTAGCGATTCTTCTTTTCGTTTCAGAAGAAATATACCTGGGACCTTTGATCGAATATTTCATTAACTTCTCTTATCTCATTCTATTGATCAAAGGAGGGATAGCGCTGCTCCTGAAAGTTGTAGAGTCTTTCCTTGAAACCCTTTTAACCAGAGGACAGAAAAAAGAAATATTGGATCAGGCCAGAGAGGAAATGGTACCTCAAGCTTCCTGATCAACTCAAAGAATCAAGCTTTTTAGTTGCTTTGCCGTTAAAGGCGTACACGACTATAGGCTGCTTAAAAGGCCTTTGGAGGCTAATTGAAGTACATTTCAGATGAGCCTACGTAAAAACACTGATCGAAAATGCGAGATTGTCTGTATTTATAATGAGTCAGAAAGTGCCGTGCTTAGCAGTGTGAAGTTTTTTACTCTATCACCATAAAATAATAATAAATGGCTCTTATGGAAAATATACTAATCGAACCCACTGCGGTGACCCCTCATGTCAAATTCGATATGGCATCTGGCATTTTGGAATTAAGTGGTCGTTCAAGCCCTGATAATTCTCCTGGATTTTATTCTAAGATCCAAGATTTGCTAGAAGAGTATTTCGACGGAGAACCTTCCAGCGAGTTCACTATGAATGTGAACCTCGAATATTTCAATACAAGTTCTCTGAAATGCATTTTTCAACTATTAAAAAAACTCTCTGACGTTAACAGCGAAGAAAGATCCGACGTAACAATCAATTGGTACTACGAAGAAGACGACGAGGACATGCTTGAAACTGGGGAGGATATCTCAAGTCTGCTAAGCATCGACTTCAATTTCATTTGTACGGAACTGGATTCTTAAATGAAACAAAGAGCGCATATGATCAAAAACGCTCTAGAGAGAATTAAAAAAAAATTATTTACACTATTTGCCTAATACTATGATCCAGTATAAGAATGTTCATGACGAGAATATCATCTTGATGTACAAGGGTATTCTAACTTTTGATCTTCTTTCTTCACTTATAGGTACTGCAGAAAAGCGTATCAATCAATATGAGGAGGACCGCAGGTTGCAAAAGAAATTTTATTCGATTCTCACCGAATCTCT
Source organism: uncultured Roseivirgaceae bacterium (assembly GCA_964351395.1). Classification (GTDB taxonomy): domain Bacteria; phylum Bacteroidota; class Bacteroidia; order Cytophagales; family Cyclobacteriaceae; genus Imperialibacter. Next base: position 167,722 of record CAYGOF010000007.1, on the reverse strand, counting down.
TCAGAATATGCACTATCATATCGAAAAGAGTGAGTCGACTGACCTTGATGTCAGTACGGATGCGGTTTTGATTCTTATTGTCGCCCAAAGGCGGTTTTATTACCTCAAGACTTGCAATTATGTTTTGAGCTCGCAGGTAGATAAAATCAAAGACAAGATAGACCTGGTGAATTCTATGGACAAAGACCAGCTGAAGGAAATGTATCGTAAATCATTGTCCAACAATGAGTTCAGTGATAAGAATACTGCGGGGCTTGGGTTGCTGGAGATAGCGAGAAAGACGGATGTTCCGATTAAATACGAGTTTGAAATGATCAATGACAACTATTCGTATTTTAATCTGGAAATTAAATTAGACAGAAAAACCGACAAGGCAGAAAAGCAACCAATGCTAGCCGTATAGACTATACGACTTTATTGAATTGGTGGAGGCTAGAAGCAATTGAATTAGAGGCGGTGTTTTTACCTGTGTATTTTCTTTTCAGATAAGCTTCAATCAAATATTTTATCGTTTTTGTAGTTGATTTATGCATTGATTGAGCTTATTTCAGGGGTATGTCGAATTGCCAAAGCTTAGCACGTACAGTTGATTCTTTAATCCATAGAGTATGGGGGCTTCCAACAAGCTGAAAGTATTTTATGCAGGCCCTAAGGTTCATGACTTTGGTCAGGTGATAAATTCCATTGACATCAATGGAAAAACCCTTGTATTGGAATGTTTTCCGGACCTGGCGGATGCCTGGTCAGCGTTGCAGTCAACACCGACTTTTATATTGATTGTCAGTCAAAGCAGTATTTCCGGCGATGTCACTGCCTTGAGAGATTTGTCAAAAGGTGTGTTTCCTGTCGTAGTGCTTCTAGACCCTTTGAGGCCGGACCTGGCAAGCCATGCTTATCGATTAGGTGCGCAAGAATATGTGCTCGCAGATTCCGATGGTAGATTTGTTGAGTTTCTGCCGCAGGTACTGAAAAAAGCCTACGAGGATTTCGCCATTTTGAAAGAAGCGGGTGGCATATCCAGGAAACATCAGAAAGTCATGGATCAGCTACATGAGTACTCTGAGCCTCTCGTTAGCATGGACCTTGAAGGACGAATAGACTTTTGTAATGATACTTTTCTCAGTGCCCTCGAGTACTCGGCAGCCGAAGCCACTGGCCTTTCTTTTGAGCAGCTTTTACATACAGACCATAAAAAACGATTTAGAAAAATATTGCAATATGTGGTCGACAATGAGATATCGAGCCTTGAAAGTGAGGTATTTACGTTGATAGGTAAAAGGGGAAACGAAGTCATATTTGAGTCCAATTTAAAGGCCAGACATACAAGTTCGGGTGTACCTATTGGCATGGCTGGAATTCTCCGAGATATAACCACAATTTCGAAGCACGACGCTGATTTGCGGTCAAGTGAACAACAATATCGCCTGTTACTCGAATCTGCTAACGACATCATTTATTCAAGTGATTCAGAAGGCAACATTACCTATCTCAATCAACATGGTTTGGAGTTTTTGGGGCTCAAACAGGAAGAGCTTAAACACATACGTCTCACAGATTTCATTGATCCAGGATACAGGGATAAAGTGGTCGAGTTTTATGGGTCTCAGTTCGAAAAGTTGCAAATCAACTCTTATTTAGAGTTTCCTATCGTTGCCAAAAATGGAACCAGAATGTGGGTGGGGCAGCGAATTAACCTCCTGCTCGATGATGATAAGGTGAAAAAGCTAACAGGATTTCTTGGGGTAGTGAGAGACATTACTGAGAAGAGAATCATGGAGCAACAACTGCTGCTCACAAATAAAGTGCTGGAAAAAAGAGTGGCTTGGAGAACCAATGAACTCGAAAAAATTAACGCTAAGTTGAGGAATGAGATCAACCTCAGGACAAGCACAGAAGAAGCGCTCAAACAATCGGAACAAGACTACAGGGAACTGTTCCAAAATGCCAGTGATTCTATCATTATCATTGATGCCAGCACAGAAAGTATTGTAGAGTTTAATGAGCAATCGCTGTCCTTGTATGGGTATTCAGCCGATGAATTTTCGAAAAAGAAGTTTAAAGACATTTCTGACAGTGGCAGCACCAAAGCATTTCTCGCAGCTCTTTCCAAGAACGCTACTACCAGAACGGAGTGTGTTCATTTGACTAAATCCCAGTCTAAAATAGTCGTCGATATTCATGCCACCCATGTGAAATACAAGGGGAAAGACTCAATACTATGTATTAACCGGGATTTAACAGAAAAGAAGGAGGTAGAGGAGGAATTGGCGGTTGAGCGAACCAGACGATTGACAGCATTGATCGACGGCCAGGAGATTGAACGAAAAAGGTTGTCGAGAGAACTGCACGACGGACTTGGTCAGTTACTTACTGCATCGCTCATTTACCTGAAACAGTTGCACAACTCAGCAACGGAAACTAAAACCATCGAGTTGGCACAAAAAACAAGAAGTATCATTGAAGATACTGTTGAAGAAGTAAGGTCGATCTCCCATAACTTAATGCCGGCCGTCCTTAGCGATTTTGGCTTGGAGATTGCTATTAAGAATATGATTAATTCTATAACGAAGGGCTCTGATAAAAAAGTGAATCTCGTTAAGAAGGGAGAGATTGGTCGCTTAAATTCCGATATTGAAATTGGTTTATATCGAATAGCGCAGGAAGCGCTCAACAATTGCCTGAAGTATGCACAGGCAGAAAATATCACCGTTAGCCTGATCGTTACAAATAAGGGTATGCTAAAACTGGAAGTGAAGGACGATGGTGTAGGGTTCGAGGAAAATAGTATTGGTATGCATGGATCAGGAAACGGTTTGTACAATATCCGACAACGGGCATCGATCATTAACTGCGAAATAGATATTACGTCATCAATAGGGAAGGGAACAAAAGTGATTGTTCTCCATAAATTGAAATGAGAAAATGGAAAAGATAACTGTCATTTTAGCTGATGATCATCCGGTCGTAAGATCAGGAATAAAGTCCTTAATAAAGGAAAATGATGACATTGAAATCGTTTCTGAAGCTTCAAACGGGCAGGAAGCGCTTGACCAAGTGGCATTGCATCATCCGCATATTCTGATCTCGGATATTTCAATGCCTATTCTAAATGGCATTGAGGTTGCTTCCATCATCAGTGAAAAGCACGCCGAAACAAAAGTCCTTATACTAAGTATGCATATGGATGCCGAATACATACTAAAGGCATTTGAAGCGGGTGTTATGGGGTATCTTTTGAAGGATTCAGATCAGGCCGAACTATATGAAGCAATAGAGGCGATCGCCGATGGTCGAAAATACCTGACAAAAAATGTCAGTAAGGTATTGGCCCAAAGTATGGTGAAGGGGAAAAGATCGCACGACGCAGAAAAAGACCTAACGACAAGAGAAAAGAGTATCCTTGGGCTACTTGTTGATGGGCTGAGAAATAAGGAAATCGCAGCCAATCTCTCAATTAGCGTCCGGACCGTCGATACCCATCGTACTAACATCATGAGAAAACTGAAAGTCAATAACACAGCTGAATTGGTTAAAAAGGCTCTTAGCGACAAGCTTGTGTAAAGGTTGAGGAAAAGATACTTTTCATATTTGTTTCGATCATTCCCCATAATTTTCAATTAGGAACGCCGCTCTAAAGAGGTTTTAATTCTGTTTTGGTGACGGACTTTAGGCGAATATTCGGCGGTCAAAGGATGAAACAATACGTAATTCCGTCCCATCAAGCACGAATCAGTCGACTCGAAAATCCTATTGGGAGAAAACGAAGAAGCTTAATTGCCTTTCCCCTCAGTATTTCCCCTGACTGCCTGGTACAAAAAAGTAATAGCCATCCATTTAATTAAGTGATTTAATTATGGTAGCATTATCAAAGATTAGCTAAACGAGAATTAAAACACTTTCGAGGGGGACGAATTACCATGGTGAAATCAAAGCTGCTTCTTTCCGAAATTTCTCAAATAGGGATTGGCATTTTTTTGGCAAGTGTCGGCTTAAAGGGATTTCTACTTCCAAATAGTTTTCTGGACGGTGGTGCAACAGGTATTGCCATTTTGATCAGTAAATTGTTCGATGTCAATATCTCGTTGGTATTGGTGATTGTTAGTTTGCCTTTCCTGGTTTTGGCTTGGTATATTTTGTCCCGAAGAAAACTCATTAAATCAATACTTTCGATTGTCATTTTGGCCATTGTTATACACTTTGAAAATTTTAGCTCTGTTACAGATGATAAGCTCTTGATAGCGATTTTTGGCGGGCTTTTTTTGGGGGCGGGTATAGGCCTGACCATCAGAAATGGAGCGGTTTTGGATGGATCGGAGATTTTAGGGATTTTCATCAATGAGCGATTGGGAATCAGCATTGGGAAAACCGTTTTACTCTTTAATATTATCCTCTTTGGAATTACATCAGTCTTAATTTCTACCGAAGTAGCGATGTATTCGATTCTTACTTTCCTTGTGACTGGAAAAGTCATCGATTTGCTGATAGAGGGTTTTGAGGATTATGTAGGCTTAATGATTGTTTCCGAAAACTTTGAGGAAATTGAGCAAGGGCTTAGTACCAAAATTGGTGTTGGTATGACACTTTACAAAGCATCAAAGGGGGTCGGAAAACGAGGCATGCAAACTCACGGTGATGTCATTCACACGGTCATTAACCGAATTGATATCAGGAGCACTTATAATTTGATCGACAAAATAGATAAGAATGCCTTTATTATTGAGTTTGACGTCAATAACGTAAAAGGAGGAATTCTCCGAAAGTATCTTACCAGGGACGGAGTGAAAAAAACAATTTCAAACTTGGGCTGAGAACCCTGAAAGTAAATAGATTTTAGTCACTACGTTGTTGATTTCCCTAGTCGCTTCCTATTTTCGATCGTGGGAAAGCCACAGAGTGACTTTCCCACTGAAATATCCTGGTTGTTTTTACGCCAAAATATACTTTTAATTCCAATGCCCGCTTCAGCGCATCTTCTCCGTTCGAAAACACAGAATGCGCTTTTTCCTCGATTTGCAATTTTTGGATATCGTCTGTGACCATGATTGCTATGTATTCGTCCGGTTTTGGATTTTCTTCAAGAACTACCCACTTCATTTCAACTGCACTTATTTGTTGTCGCCATTAATAAGCATTGGAGCATCACCATTGGTCATGATGATTTTTGAGTTTGGTGACTTTGCCAACTCTCTGAATGCCTCAATGCTTTGCCATTTTATTATTTGTTCATTCAAGCCTTCTGAAATTATTTTCTGAGCATCTCGGATGCCCTGAGCTTCTATCATTTTTCTTTCAGCTTCCTGTTTTTCCCTGTCGAGAACGAATTCCATCCTCTGGGCATTTTGTTCTGCTTCTAACTTCTCTTCGACAGCACGGGCAAGCCCTTGTGGGAGCTGGATGTTCTTCATGAGAACAGCCTGTACGTCAAAGCCTCTTGGTTGAAGAATTTTGGCCATCTGAAGGGTGATTTCACGTTCGATTGTTGCCCTTTGAGCTGAGTGCATGTCCTTCGCAAAGAAACGTGAACATACGTCTGCCGCTGCTGACCGGAAAACGCTGCTAATCATTACTTCTTCATAGTTGACTCCGATGTTCTCCAATATTTCCGGCGACTTTTCGGGTTGAACCCGGTAGAGAATAGAAATGACAGCTGCCACATTCAAGCCCTCCTTAGATGGCAGGTTGGAAGCTATTTCTACATTGACGGTACGAATAGGCATTTTAATCACTCTGGAAAAAAGCGGATTAAAAAGGACCGGACCAGGTTGTATAATATCTGGACTTAAACGACCAAGTTTTCGTTTTACACCTACTTCTCCTTGTCTTACGACGGCACAACTTGTGGAGAGTATCATTGTCAGTATTACAAGGGGTATTGAGATAGTCTTCATGTCGCACTTATTTAAACTGTTAAGGTAAATGCCAACAAGTAGTTAGCGGACCAAAGTAAGCCCGTTGTTTCTGGCCCAGTTTTTCAACTCATTGGCCTCATTTTTATTGAGTCGGGCTAAGGATTTTCTATACTCTTTCCGAAACAGTTGCGGGTCGAAACTTACTTTACACAGTATGATTTTGAAGTACTCAAGCATTGTAGTTTTCATGACTGGATGCGTTAACGGTTCATAATTTATATTGATGTTGGGCAAGGAATAGGGTTAATGAAAATGCCCACATCTTAAAATAAATGGCTGCAACCAGGTGCCTCGGATATGTAACCTGATACAAGTTAAATGCGATCATAAATGCTGGCATTCAACGAAATTTAGCGCTGAACAATAAGCCTTAGGCACATGCTCAATTACGATTCAGCCACTTTAATCAGGGGAGACATAGCGCTGGTTGCAATAACAATAACCTGGTGTCGTATTTGTCCTTTGGTCATTGTGCAAAGTGCAATTGCGCATTAGTCGCTGACTGGCATCGACCGGCTAGTCGTGCCAGTCTGTTGATCGCTTTTGAATAAAGAATCTCGGAAATGGTCGACATTAACTGCCATTAATGTCAGCGCAGTAAACAATGATACAATGACAGACCACACAATCAGATTGCGTTTCAATGTGTTGTTAGTTTTCATAACTCTTGAATTTGATTATAAAATTACTTTCGTCAAGGGCTGACGATAATCGGGAGAGTTACGGGAGATCATATCAGCAGTGCCCTGAATCGCAAATGCCTGCGAATAGGTTCAAGAAGCTGATCTGGACTTGTATAGCTGGGTTTGTATACGTCTTTTGGGTAGGAGCAAAATTTGACCTGGCGGGATTGAGTGACGACTTTTTTAGCAGAAAAGGATGCTACTAGTTCTTGTCGTGCTTCGATTCTCTCGCACTGTTCACCTGGCAGTTCTTCTGCAAGAACTGTGAAACTCTGCATTGAAAGCAAAGCTGACAGGAGAATGACCAAAAGCCTGGTAAGCATAGTAGTAAAACTTTTCTTTGTAAAAGTATTACTCTTAAAACGAAGTTGTTTACAAATAGTTTCGGCGAGCGTTATTTTTTTCCTTTGTCAAGCAGGGAGTTTGTGATAAGTTGTTTGAGGAAATGGATAATTCGTTGTTCGTCTCTTGCATCGCCGAAGTCGGTAAGGCTTGGGAGATGGTGCATAAAAAAATATTGTTGATGGGCCATTTCCAGTATGGAGCTTGTAAGGGAGCGGCTAAACTGGTAATTCGGATTTACTTCGAGGAAAATTCCAGCGATTAAAGAACATAAATCTTTATATGGTTTGAATAGTTGTTGCTTGTTGTCTTCGGTGACGTGGTGGGTGAGGTAAGACTTGGAGCCCTCGTTGATGACGAGCTGGTGCAAGTTTTTTATGTCGACATCAACATCGGCCATTTTTGCCGTTGCTATACGGAGCATCAGCACGTCCAGGATAATGTCAATTTTTATATTTGGATCAACTACATTACCAGTGTTCACCGTTACTTGGTATTCCACCCACCGCCAATATAGATCCACCAGGTAAAGCAATAAACGATGCTTATTTTCAAAATACCTGTAGATACTAGACTCGGTCGTTTTGAGTTCTTGAGCCAATTTTTTGAAAGTAAATTGTTCCAACCCGATACTTACAATCATGGTGCAACCTTGTTTCACGATTTTCCTTCCTAATTCTGATGAATTGGGGTTCCGTAGGAACAGTTTCTCGTTTAATTGGATTTGAAGTTGCCAGTTCATAGTACTCAATATTCGTTTCAAAGGTATGATTTATTTATGAGGACAGCTCATCAGAGAAAGTTTGGACATTTTTCTCGTTATTGAACTTTCATTGTATTAACCCAAACCTAAACTATATCCTACTTCAATGCTGCTTACTTTTCTTTCCTTTCTGGCCTTTACTGCCTTTGTTGCACTTTTTTCGTGGTACCGGCTTCGCAACGACAAATTGGATACTCAGGATGGATATTTCCTTGGCGGCAGAAGCCTGACCGGAGTGGTGATAGCCGGCTCGATGCTTCTTACCAATATTTCTACGGAGCATCTGATAGGAATGAATGGGTCAGCCTACAAAAATGGATTTATCATCATAGCCTGGGAGGTTACATCTGCTGTGGCGCTCGTTATCGGAGCACTTTATTTTATACCATCTTTTCTGCGAATGGGCCTCACGACCATACCTCAGTATCTCGAATATCGTTTTGATCGAATCACCCGGACACTTGTCGCTCTTTTCCTAATTGTATCATTTGTCGTTACACTTTTGCCTATTGTGCTCTACACTGGCGCTATCAACCTTGAAAGTATCTTCAATGTGTCGGAAACGCTGGGGGTTAGTCAGTCGCAGGGACTGTGGTTGACCGTGCTCATTATCGGTGTGATTGGTTCTGTTTATGCCATTTTCGGAGGCTTGAAAGCGGTGGCTTTTTCTGACACTATCAATGGATTCGGACTATTCTTAGGAGGACTGTTAGTACTTGGATTTGCGCTATGGGACATCGGAAACGGTAATATGATTGAGGGCTTGAGTAAGGTGTATCAGGCCGCACCGGAGAAATTCAATGTCATTGGATCAAAAGACTCTGTTTTGCCCTTCGAAACACTTTTTACTGGTTTGATGATCAACCAGCTTTATTTCTGGTGTATGAATCAAACAATCATTCAAAGGGCGTTTGGAGCCATAAGCCTTGCAGAGGCTCAGAAAGGATTGCTATTTACAGGTGTTTTGAAGCTTTTAGTCCCTTTGATTATCATTCTTCCCGGTGTCATTGGCTTTTATTATTTTGGTGATTCACTTTACGCTACACCAGACCTTATTTACCCCGAGTTGATTAAAAAAGTGCTGCCCGTTGGATTAACTGGTTTTTTTGCGGCAGTGGTATTAGGCGCGGTTTTAAGTACTTTCAATAGTGTACTGAATAGTACAGCTACCATCTTTAGTCTAGGCATTTATAAGCGCCACCTCAATAAAGATGCTTCTGAGAAGCAACTGGTCTGGATAGGAAAGCTTACGTCGATCGTACTGGCGGTTTGTGCCATTGTTGCTGCGCCAATGGTCGCTGGTGCGCCAGATGGGCTTTATCAGCTATTACAGCAGCTAAATGGCATCTTTTTCATACCAATAGCTTCCATATTAATTGCCGGCCTTTTCCTGCCGCAAGTATCTGCGCTGGGTGCGAAGGCTGCTCTATTTATTGGACTAGCATTTTACATTTTGACCAGCTTCGTATTTCAGGTTGATATACATTTTGTGCACTTGTGGGGAATTGAATTTGTTTTAAATCTGATTGTCATGTTTGGTGTTTCCTATTTCTTCCCAAATACGAATAAATTCAAACCATCGGATATTGGAACGCCTAACATGCATCCATGGAAGTATGCGCGGCATTTGGGGCTGTTGTTAGTAGTACTGACTGTGGCCATTTACGTTTGGCTGGGTCAATGAAATGGTTTAGAATATCGTTTCTAATCATTATCTTAGTCGAAATTTGATTACTTATGAAGGAAGTAACACCACATCAAATGGAGGAGCTTTGGGAGGAAGATCTTCTTGAGCGATACCCTGAAAAAGGAAAACCTGCTAAAGAAAAACAGGAATTTAGAAACTACGAGGACCCCGCCAGAGACACAGTTAAAGAGTTTTATCGGGTCAATCACATCAACCAGACTTATGATTTTGTCATGGGTAAGGAAAAAGAGTTTCTTAAGTTCGATAAAAGGGAGATGAAACTTTGGGATGCCGTGGAGTTCCTGAATACCCTGGTCGATGATTCAGACCCTGATACCGATCTTGACCAGACGCAGCACCTGCTTCAAACATCCGAAGCTATTAGGGCTGATGGTCACCCGGATTGGTTTGTGTTGACTGGTTTTCTGCACGACCTTGGTAAAGTGCTTTGTCTGTTTGGAGAACCTCAGTGGTGTGTCGTTGGCGATACTTTCCCGGTAGGATGTAAGCATTCTGATAAAATCGTTTATCCAGAGTTCTTTAAGGATAATGCTGACACTTATGACGAGCGTTATAACACCAAATACGGAGTATATGAGTCCAACTGTGGCTTGAATAACGTGCATCTTTCCTGGGGGCACGACGAGTACATTTACCAGATAATGAAGGACTATCTTCCTGAGGAGGGTTTAGCCATGTTGCGTTACCATAGCTTTTACTCCCAGCACCGTGAAAATGCCTATGACCATCTGATGAACAAGGATGATCACAAATTATTTGAATGGGTAAATAAATTTAACCCTTACGATTTGTATTCAAAAGCGGCGCAGCCACCAAATGTAAACGCATTAAGGCCTTATTACGAGGACTTGGCAGCAAAGTACCTTCCCGATACTTTGAAATTCTAAAGAACAAAAATTGAAAGTGGTAGACCGGAGGATTCCTCCGGTTTTTTTTATTTGAAAACATGAAGAACTCTCTTCTCATTTGCCTTACGGCACTTTCCTTTGGTTTATTGTCATGTAGTGAAGAACCACAGGTAAAGCGCCCCAATATTTTACTCGTCCTTACTGATGATCAGGGATGGGGAGACTTGGCGTTCCATGGAAATGATAGTATCGCTACGCCTCACCTCGATTGGTTGGCAGACCATTCGACGGAATTCACACGTTTTTATGTTTCGCCTGTTTGCGCACCAACACGAGCAAGCATTTTAACAGGCCGTTACCACCTCGCTACTGGTACCGCATGGGTAACGCATAGGATGGAGGTGATGCGCGAAGAAGAAGTGACAATAGCCGAAATGATGAAAGCTGCTGGCTACCGCACAGGCTTGTTTGGAAAGTGGCATAATGGTAAACAATTTCCTCATGACCCAATAGGCCAGGGTTTTCAAGAGTTTTTTGGCTTTAAGGAGGGTCATTTCAATAACTATTTTGACGCTACACTCATCCACAAATTTGAAGAGGTAAAGACAAAAGGGTACATAGCCAATGTTTTGGCCGATAAAGCCATGGAGTTTATGATTGAAGAAGGGCCCTTCTTTTGTATGCTGACCCTCAATACGCCCCACGGACCTTTTCAGGTGCCAGATGCTTATTTTGAGAAGTACAAAGAGAAGGGATTCAATAGTAAAGATGCGGCAGTGTATGGCATGGTGGAGAACATAGATGATATCATGGGGCGGCTTCTTGATCATCTGAATACCCTCCAAAAAGAGGAAGAAACCATTGTCATTTTTATGACCGACAATGGACCTAATGGTCAGCGCTACAATGGTGGGTTTAAAGGCATCAAAGGACACGTGGATGAAGGTGGTGTAAGGGTGCCGTTTTTACTGCGTTACCCCCGTCTTGGATGGGACAAAGGGGAGAAGATTGGAAAGATGGCTGCTCACATCGATATCCTTCCCACACTGGCGGAGCTGGCAGGGATAACAGTAGCAGATAGCCTGAATGTGCATGGAAAGAGCCTGCTATCAATGATTGATTCAGCCGGGACCTGGCCTGATAGAAAGTTTTATACACATCAGGTAATTCGCGAGGTGGATACCATCCCTTCGGCGGTCCGAACCGACCGGTATCTTTTAACGATGAAACCAAAGGAGACTGCATTATATGACCTTTTGACCGATCCTTTTCAAAAGAAAAATATGATTGATTCCTTGCCTGAGTTGGCAGCAAGTATGCAGAAAGACTATTTGAAGTGGTTTGATGAAGTCACTAAAAATGGAACATCACCAGAGCCCATTCAGATAGGCCATGCCGGCGTACCGGAAATTGAGTTGCCTGCTCCTGATGTGAGCAGTAGAGAAGCTGTGGAGTTTATGGGAGGTATCGGCTGGGCCAATGATTGGTTCACTGCCATGGGCAACGACTCCAAAGTAAGTTGGGACATGCAGGTGGTGGACACGGCTATTTATGCAGTGTATGCAGAAATGGCTTGCGAAACAATCGAGCCTTTTAATGTTCGAATTTCCCTTGGTGCGGAGACTGTCCAAATGGAAATCCCAACAACATTACGGGCACCGCAGCTTGATAGTCCAGATCGTGTTGACAGGGGAGAAGTGTATGAGAGAAAATGGCCCTTGGTTTTCATTGGTCAATTTACAGTAAAGCCTGGAGCTGGAGTGCTAAGTCTTAGTTTTAATGGTTTTTCCGGAAAGAGTCTCGAACTTAAATCCATCAAAATGAGATCTTTATAGGCGACCGTGAATTAAAGTGAAAAAAAGTATTGTGTAGGAAGAGAAGATTCCACATCTTTGCAGCCTCATTTGAGAATCAGGCTTACACGGAACCTGATTAAATAACAGTACGGGATGTAGCGCAGTCCGGTAGCGCACCTGGTTTGGGACCAGGGGGTCCCAGGTTCGAATCCTGGTATCCCGACTTAAAATTAAAAAGCTGATCATTCGCGATCAGCTTTTTTTGTTTAACATCAGCAATTTAGCACCAGGATGAGAACCTGGTTCGAAACCGACGGTAGGAGGTTCACGAGGGGATGAGCGCATGACATGCGGGTATGAGTAATCCTGGTATCCCGACTTCGCCCGCCATAGCTTTTTAGCGACGGCGGGCTTTTTTTTTTGTTTTAGGGGCTACCTGGAATTTGCGAACTTTCTGCTGGGCTCCGTCGGGCAAGCCCGACCATTTAGCGAAACAAAATTCATTCCTATACAATGGGAACGAACCTTTCCTGACATTATACACAGACTAAGGCTGCGTCAAAAAAAAAGCCTCCCAAGGCGAAAGACGCACTGGGAGGCTGTAAGTTTATTGCTTGATAATTTTAGGCGCCTGTAACAATTGGTTCGCCCTTATTGACCCACTCACTCATACCACCTGAGTAGTTTTTTACGTTACTGAAGCCATTTTTAGTCAACAGCGAATAGCCAATGGATGACCTGTCGCCAGACTGGCAATGGATAATAACCTGCTGGTCTTTTCTTACCTTATCAAGATGTTTCTCTAAGGTTCCAACAAATACATTGTCAGCGCCTTTGATATGGCCCGATTTAAATTCGGAAGCCCCACGAAGGTCAACAATCTGTGTATGGTTTGTTTTCAATATATCTTTTAACTGCTCAATATTGATGTTGTTGGCTGTTTCCAGCTTATTTCCAAGCTCATTCCAAACCTCAACGCTAGCAACGTAGCCTTGAATGTTATCGAGGCCAATGCGCATTAACTTACGCACCAAATCGTCGTGAGTTGATTCATCGGCAATGAGGATAAATGGTTCATCATAAGAGATCAGCCAGCCCATCCAGGTAGCAAAGGCATTGTTGCCTTGGATGTTAATGGTTCCTGGGATATAACCTGATGCGAAGTCTGCCTTCAGCCGGGTATCAATTACTTTTACTCCGTTATCCATCGCAGACTTAAAGTCGTCCTTCGATAGTTTTTTCAGTGCAGGCACTTCTGTAAGGAGCTTTCTGTCGGTTTTGTTGAGCTTCTTCATCATTGCAAAGTATTTCGGAGGCTCTGGTTGATCTTCAAGCAGGTATTTGACAAACCCTGGTTGGTCATCCTCGTGTTGCAACGCCCAGTTCCTTACCTTTTCATAGCCTACAGTTGTACTTGGTACAGCACCAAGTGCTTTTCCACAGGCTGAACCGGCACCATGACCAGGCCAAACCTGGATATATTCTGCCAATGCCCTGAATTTTTCTACCGAGTTAAACATCTGCTTTGCTCCAACTTCTTTGGTGCCTACGAACCCAGCGGCTTCTTCAAGCAAATCAGGTCGGCCTACATCACCCACGAAAACAAAGTCACCCGTGAAAATCATCACTGGCTTGTCTGATGCTGGTGTATCTGTGAGTAGAAAACTGATGCTTTCAGGCGTATGGCCCGGAGTATGGAGTACTTCAAATTTGAGGTTACCCACATTGAATATAGACCCATCGACTAAGGCTTCATGCTTAAACTCGTATTGCCAGCCTTCTCCTCCCTCATTGGAAAGAAACATTTTGGCGCCTGTTAAAGCAGCCAGTTCTCTAGTGCCGGATAGAAAATCAGCATGTATGTGGGTTTCTGCCACATGCGTGATTTTCATCTTGTTTTGCCGGGCAATTTCAATGTATGTGTCTACATCTCTTTTGGGATCGATGACAATCGCAACGCCCTCTTTCTGACAGCCAATAAAGTAGCTGGCCTGAGCGAGTGTCTTGTCGTATACGTGTTGGAAATACATGGTTGTATATAATTTTAATTTTGGTGCAAAGTTATTGTTGTAAAAAACTGCTGACAGTGATTGTTGTCACACTCGGTTTTTTATCCGCTAGAAATAGTAATCGAAAACAAAAGAAAGGTGATGCATATCGACTTTATTGTGGAAATTCGCCGGCGTCTCCATCAGGTCTTTTTCTAGTTTACCTTTATATACGTACATCAAATCAGCCTTTAAACCATGAAGAAAGCCACCGAAACTGTATCTGCTTCTTAGATTAAATTGATAAAAGCTGGGCATGTTGTACTTGTTTAGTTGTGGGTCATCCAATGCTGGCATGAAAAATATTCCTGCCATCGACTGGATAGAAAACCTTTTTTCATCGTCCAGAAAAAGCATGTTTTTGATTACTGCTGCATGTACATCGCCTGAACCTTCCATTCTTTCACGGTTCATAAATGTAAAGAAGGGTTCGATGCCCCATTCTCGCGGAAAGAGGAAACGGCCACTATCACCGATACGGGTATAGTTTAAGCTCCATTCAGATTTCTTGAGCTTATCAGATCTGCTTATTTTCACACCCACGGCATTGGCACGTTCATCGTGGGCAATGTATTGTTCCTCGATGGGAAGGCTCCCTTTGTAGAGAGACTGCTGGTTCAAGTACTGTACGCCCAACACCCATATTGACGCGTCCAGTACTTTGCTCCACTCTGTGCTGAGTAGACTGGTGCTAAATAGTGTTGGTACGCTGTAGCTCCATAGGTTAATTCGAAGTGGCTTGAAAGGCAGATAACTTAGTCCTGCTATCGCAACACCAGGTACCTGGAGTTTTCCGACATAGTTAGCCTTAGCGCCGTTAACGGCTCGCCCTGTTGGATAAATACCGATTGTTTCTCCAAAATTAAACCAGCTGACTGTACTACGGGGTGACGTGCCCCAAAGCCATCCACCGCTTATTTTGATTTTCCTCCAGTGCTTCCATTCTGCCCATACACCCTCCTGTAGGTTGGGTAGCATTCGGCCATCCTGCGGATTCATCATGGGTGTTTTTATACCAAACTTGCCGATTTGCACAAAAGATTTACTCTTCTTAGAAATGATGTACCTGAGGTAAAGGTCTTCTACCCTGCCAAGGTTGTGCCGGTTGTCTGGATCCAGTACGTCAAAAAGACCGACCTCGTAACGATTATTGAATGGGGGTTGGTTATCCAGGGCAGAGGAGGCTAGATTGTACATTAAAAATCCGCTCATTCCCACCTGGAAGTTTTTAACAATAGGGGAATAGTACCCAAGACCCGCCCCCATACCCTGAGCGAAGTAGTCGGGATAAGCCCGGTGGTTAAAAGTGGCCATAGAGAAGCTCCTGATATGGCCGGCAAAGGTCCCAAAAGTATTGGGTTTGCCTGGTAAACTATCCTCTTTGAGTTTACTGCCTCCTATTGGCAATTCCTGCGAAGACCAGGCTGGATCATCTTGCTGAGCATAAGCAACTGGGAATAGCATCGCTGCTATTTGAATGGCAAGTAAAAAGCGGAACATGGTGTTTATTTTTGGGTAGACAACGCCTGTCTTTTTTCTTCGATCGGTTTGAATGGACCGTACTTATGTTGTTCTTCGGAAAAGCCATCACTATAGGGCCCGAATGGATGATCGACAGGTTTCTTTGAAATGTCGGGCCAGTCTTTGCTCAGGTCTTTACCTGGTCGTGCCATACTATTTACATAGGCCGCAATATCCCATGCTTCCTGATCAGAAAGCTGTGGGCTATCGTAGTTCACACCCAGGGGCATATTGGCTTTGATGTACCCAGCGAATCGAGACAGGCGATAAAGTCCAGCCCCCTGGTTATAACTGTGGTCCCCCCAGAGCGGTGGATATACATATTCTGTACCATCACTATTGGCTATGCCTGCTCCATTTTCTCCGTGACATACCACACATTTTTGCTGATACAATCCCTTGCCGGTCTCTGGATCTGCTGGTTGATCCAGGTAAGCCAGTTTGATTAAACCAGCACCCTCAGGCTTTATTCCTTTTTCCACGTCTTTGCCCAACCATTTCATATAAGCGACCATCGCCTCCATCTCCTTACTGTCTTCTTTCAAAGGCTTTCCGTTGAGGCTTCGCTCAAAGCAGCCATTGATTCTGCTTTCGATGCTTGTTTCCTTGCCCGAACGAGGTCTTATTTTGGGGTAGGTGCTGGCAACACCTCCATAGTTGTTGCCAAAAGGCTTTGTTCCGGCTTGTAAGTGACAATTCTGACAATTAAGTCCGTTGCTACTCTGTGCCACTTTTCCTTTTGGCCCAAGGTAGATAGAAGTATGGGCGATAAGCTCTTTTCCATAAAGGATCATCTCACCTTCTTTAGTAGCTGGAATCGATGATTCTTCAGGCGCTTTCCATACGTCAATTGCAGCAACCCGGGCAACCGGCGCCGCAATAATGGGTGCCTTGTTTGCCGTATAGGATGGCTGCGTTGATTGCTCGAGTGTTAAAGTCAGTACAAATAAGACGGCCATCACCACAAATAATAGCACTGTTAGTACGAGTAATCTAACAATTCGGGCTAATTGATTTGGGTTGAAAGAAGGTTGATCCATACGATACTTATAGATAGGTTCAATGAGGTAGTTTGTCCCGTAAGAAGCCGTATAGCCATGTGCCAGCAATTGCGCTTAGTAACGTAACGAAAATCACTGTAAAGCCGCTACCAATCTGCGCATAAAGTGGTCCTGGGCATGCTCCCGTGATCGCCCAGCCAAGGCCGAAGATCATAGCGCCAATCACGTTGCCCCAATGGAAGACTTTGTCGTGAAATACCACATTCTCACCTTGCATGGTTTTGATCTTAAAGGTTTTAATCAAATATACAGAAAGAGCACCAACAACCACAGCAGTACCAATGACACCATACATGTGAAAGGAATGCAATCTGAACATTTCCTGTATTCGGTACCAGGAAATGATTTCAGCTTTCACAAACACAATACCGAATGTGAGTCCTACAATCAGGTATTTTATATTTGATGTAATCGGTGATTCGTTACTAAGCTGATCGTTGGGAGCTTCGCATTCGATAGGATGCTCTACCTTTAACTCAACCGTTTCTATTTTTTGAAATGAAGTGCTCATTGTCGTTCTATTTTTGTTGGGATGGTTAGTTGACTAATTGAAGAAGGTAAGGCATGATGAGGTGTACCATTGCAAAACCTCCAGCCATGAAGCAACAGGTAGCGATAACAGAAGGCCATTGGAGATTTGAAAGCCCCATGATGGCATGTCCAGAGGTGCATCCACCCGCATAGCGGGTGCCAAATCCTACCATGAGTCCACCCACTACGAAGAAAGCAAGGCCTTTGAGCGTGAATAGGTTGTCGAAGTGAAATATTGAAGCTGGCATTAAATTTTGATCAACAGAAATGTTAATGGCTTCCAATGCTGCTACTGTTTCAGGAGCCACTTCAATCGGATGAGGATTACTTAAGAATTGACTCGCAACAAATCCTCCAACTAACACACCTACAACAAAAAACAGGTTCCAGCTTTCCTTTTTCCAATCGTATTGAAAGAAAGGCACTTTCGCTGGCACACATGCTGCGCATATGTGACGAAGTGAAGAGGAAACACCGAAGTGTTTGTTGCCAAGGAGAAGAAGTACAGGCACTGTAAGTCCGATCAGTATGCCAGCAGCATACCAAGGCCATGGTTTTGAAATAACGTTGATGATATCCATTGAATATAATTTATGGGAATGATGAATGATGTTGTGTTCAATTCGAGTTTCAGTTGAGAGACTTATCCTGCCCTCAATTGACAGATGAGAAGGCGAGTGGATCTCTTTAAAAAAGAAGCTCCTTGCCAAGTATATAGACTCCCATTACCAGCACGAAGTAGCCGAAAACTGGTTTTAGCTTTTCGTTAGGGATGAATTTTGTGAGGTAGCTGCCGGTGAATATGCCTACCACAGCAAAAGCTGAGAAGATCATCATAAACCTGTAATCAATGATGAGGTCTCCGCTGAGGTCTCCGGTAAATCCTATTAATGACTTCATTCCGATAATTAGCAGGGAGGTACCTACTGCCTTTTTCATGGGAAGGCCGGCCATTAATACCAGCGCAGGTATGATCAAGAAACCACCCCCAGCACCTACAAGACCTGTAATGCCGCCCACAAGTAATCCTTCAGCAAAAATTACAGGGTAGTTATAGTGTGGTTCTAGCTCTCCACTTTCTTTCTTTTTTGGTTTCCTTATCATTGAGATAGAGGCCAAAAGCATGAGTGTAGCAAACAATACCATTACAAAAAGTGCCTTGGTAACGACAAGATCTCCGATCGTTACAATATTGTCGGGAATGGCCGGCACTAGAAACTTTCTAACGCTGTAAACAGCTATGATAGACGGAATCCCAAAAATAAAGGCCGTTTTCAAGTGCACATTCCCTTTTTTGAAATGGCTAACTGATCCCATTAGGCTGGTTAAGCCAACTACGAAGAGTGAATAGGCAGTAGACGCTACAGGGTCTACTCCAAAAATATAAACAAGAATGGGGACTGTTAGGATAGAACCACCTCCACCTATCAAACCCAAGGACAGCCCCATGATGACCGAAGCCGTAAAACCAATTAATTCCATCGTATAATTTTGTTAGAATGATGATTGCGTAAAACCATGTTTAGCAAGTGAAATAGGAGCTAACCTAAACCACTTCATTTTACGGTCGTTGCAAAAGCTGTTACAAACCTACTTCGGTGGAAATGTGGGTTCCGTAACAAATATCACATAGCTTTTTTGCAGCCCGTCCTTTGGTAAATGGTCTGTCAATTAAGTGGAACACATTCTGCTGGATTTCAAGTAGATAGGAAGGAGACTACTATTAGAATAAAATTTTCGATATTATTTTCTGGAATTCCGTTTTTCCTTGAAAAGGTTTTGCCAGCAAGCAGTCGTCAAAGAGTTTGATCAGCCAAAGTAATTTGTTCTTATATTGAAGGGTTAATTAATATTAATCGAATATATGAAGAAGATAAAGCTACTGGGACTTTTAATGATCATGGGAGGAATGGCTTGGGCACAAGGCCTGGACAGTGTTTTCCAAACCCTGAAATATAGGAACATTGGCCCCTACAGAGGTGGTCGTTCAGTGTCTGCTACTGGTGTTGTTGGAGATCCGATGACCTATTATATGGGAACAACGGGCGGTGGTCTTTGGAAAACGCAGGATGCTGGATCCCATTGGGATAATATTTCTGATGGATTCTTTAAGACCGGATCGGTCGGTGCAGTAGCTGTGTCGGAGAGTGATCCAAATATTGTGTATGTAGGCATGGGTGAACACGCTCCACGTGGGGTGATGACTTCTTATGGAGATGGTGTTTACAAATCCACTGATGCTGGTAAGACCTGGAAGCACCTTGGGCTTGAGAAAACACAGCATATTGCCAGAATCGTGATTCATCCCAAAAACCCTGACATCCTTTTTGTGGCTGCACAGGGAGCGTTAAATGGTCCTACACAAGACCGTGGTATTTATAAGTCGATTGATGGAGGCGCTACCTGGACTAAGGTATTGTTTGTAAATGATTTAACGGGCTGTAATGAGTTGTCGATAGATGTCAGCAATCCTCAGGTGTTGTATGCTACCATGTGGCACCATCAGAGAGAACCCTGGAAGGTGACCAGCGGCGGTCCGGGTAGTGGTGTGTATAAATCAGTAGATGGAGGTGCGACCTGGTCGAAAATAGAAGCCGGTTTACCAAAAGAAATGGGCAAGATGGCCATTGCGGTGAGCAGAGCCAATGCTGAAAAGGTCTACCTATTAGTAGAAAGCGACTCTGACAAGGACCTGGGAGGCTTGTTTGTTTCCAATGATGCCGGAGGAAAATGGACTAAAGTGACGGCAGATCATCGGTTGCTTCAGCGTGCCTGGTATTATATTGAAGTATTTGCAGACCCCAATGATGAAAATACCGTGTATGTAATGAGTTCACAGGCGTACCGGTCAATTGATGGTGGTAAAACTTGGAGCCGTATTTCAGGTACACATGGTGACTTTCATGATTTGTGGATCAACCCTGACAACTCAAAGAACATGGTCATAGCCAACGATGGTGGTGCGGCAGTGAGTTTCAACAGTGGTGATACCTGGTCCAGCCAGGCGATTATGCCTACTGCACAGTTTTATCGAATCAATGTAGACAATGATTTTCCTTATAATATTTATGCGGGACAGCAGGATAACTCATCCGTGAAAATTGCCAGTATGTCATTGGGTAGCTATAGTATCGGAGAGAGAGACTGGACCTCCTCAGCAGGAGGTGAGAGTGCCTTCCTGGCATTTGATCCTGACAATCCTCGCTACGTGATGGGTGGAAGTTATCTGGGCACTATTCAGTTGCTCGACATGAAAGCGAAAGCTGGTACGAGCGTCATGGCGGCACCGATTCAATATTTGGGTCGTGCAGCACGAGACATGAAATACCTTTACGACTGGAATGCTCCAATCATCTGGTCAAAACATGAGCCAGGTACTTTCTATCATGGCGCTCAATATCTATTACGCACAAAAGATATGGGGGTGAGTTGGGAGGAAGTGTCTCCGGACCTCACCCGCAATATTGACGCCAAGCAGGGCAAGGGAGGCGGGCCATACACTGTAGAAGCTGTAGGTGCCGAAAATTATGGTGCCCTAAGTTATGTACTTGAATCGCCACATGAAAAAGGGGTGATCTGGACGGCTAGCAACGACGGTTTAGTGCATATCACAAAAGACGGAGGTGCTACCTGGACCAATGTAACTCCGAAAGGTCTTGCAGAATGCCTGGTGAATACCATAGAAGTGTCTCCTCATGACAAAGCAACTGCCTATATAGCTACTACAAGGTATAAATTCAATGATTATACGCCAGCGATATACAAAACTACCGATTACGGTAAAACCTGGTCAAATATAAGTAAAGGTATACCTTACGGTGCTTTCACCAGGGTGGTTCGGGAAGACGAAAAGAAAAAAGATCTGCTGTATGCGGGAACAGAAACGGGTGTCTATATTTCATGGAATGGCGGTTTGAACTGGCAACCATTCAACCTGAATTTGCCTGTCACACCGATCACGGATTTAAGAGTAAAGGAAGGTGACCTGGTAGTGGCAACATCCGGAAGGTCATTTTGGATTTTGGATGACCTGGGACTGCTTGGTCAGTACAAGGGTCCATCCAATGACATGGTTTTGTACCAGCCCGACGATGCCGTTATTGGTAACTGGGGCAGTCTGCTGAATAGCACATCGCCTGGGTTTGATGGTACAAGCCCCTTTGAAGGTGTTAATCCTGCCAACGGCGTAATTATCTATTATCAGCTACCGGCTATTCCAGATTCTGTGGAATTGACGCTTGAAATTAAGGATAGCCAAGGTCAGCTTGTACGGTCGCTGAGTTCTAAAGCGGACGCCTCATTCAAATCTTACTATGGAGGCCCTTCGCCTGAGCCAACTATTTCAAAGGAAAAAGGGATCAATCGATTCGTTTGGGATATGTGCTACCCAAATATGCTCGGTGTTCCTACTGCCTATGTGGAAGGAAGTTACAGGGCACATAAGGCTTCTCCCGGAAACTATAGCTTTACTTTGAAGTATGGCGCGAAGGAAGCAAAAGTTGAAGCTAAAATTCTGCCTAACCCTTTGTATGAAATCACTGCAACTCAGTATGCTGAATACCATGCTTTTATGTCTGGAATGGAAGAAACGCTCAATACGATGCACAAGACTGTTAACACAGCGCTTGACGTAAGGCGCCAAATAGAAGGTGTATTGAAGGATTTTCCGGAGGATGAAGCCAAGGTTGAATTGAAAAAAGAGGGACAGGCCTTGGTTGATAAGATGAAGGCTTGGGATGATGAAATGGTGCAACGTAAATCAGTGGCTTACGATGACGTGGTTAACTTCCCGAACAAATTTACTGCAGACTTCCTATTCTTGATCAATCAAACAAATGAGGACATTCCTCGAGTAAATAAGTCCAACAGAGACAGACTGAAAGTGCTGATGGAAGAATGGGCAGTACTTCAATCCAGGGCTAAAGAGCTATTGGAAACTGACGCCCCGGCCTATAATCAAAAGCTATGGGATGCTGGAATTGGTGCTGTGAGGGTCAATAAAAACTAAATGATTCAGTGAAAGTAAAAAGGGAGGTATAGCTTCCTTTTTTACTTTTTAAACCAATTGGTAGCCAAAATGCGTTGTCTCCAAAGAGGCAAAAAAATTATCCCAATTGACAAGGAGTTTATGAAAGATCATCAATCGATTCATATCAAAAATATGGTCTGCGACCGCTGCATCATGGTGGTTGATCAGATTTTCAAGGAGGCAGGGGTTGATACCGCTAACATAACACTTGGCGAAGTTACGCTCGCTTCCGTAGGCATTACCGAACAGCAACAAGAAGCCATTGATACCTCTTTGATAAAAAGCGGCTTTGAACGAATTGATGATAAGAAGAGTAGGTTGTTGGAACAAATGAAAGCGTCGGTGATTGAAGTGATTCATCATCACGAAGCTTTCGAAAACAACATCAATTGGTCAGTCTACCTGTCTGAGAAACTGCACTATGACTACAACTATCTAAGTAGTCTTTTTTCAAGCATTACAGGCATCACTTTGGAACAATACATCATTCGCCAAAAAGTTGAAAAGGTAAAAGAGTTGCTGTTTTATGATGAGCTATCAGTTAAAGAGATTGCCTATAAACTCGGATACAGCAGTGTGGCCCACCTTTCTTCCCAGTTCAAAAAAGTAACAGGCCTTACGCCTACGGCATTCAAAGAGTCCAGGCAAACAACCACACGAAACCCGCTAGACAAAATCATTTAATCCTGTAACGCAAACTAGATATTGTGTAACAGTTTCAGCTTGAGGCTGGCTTATCTTTGTGTCATAAGTAAAAAAACAGAGATATGGTTAGCGCAGAAAAATTGGTCAGCGAGAAGGTTAATGAGGACCTCATAAAGGAGTCTTTTCCCGTTACGGATATGTCGTGTGCTGCCTGTGCTATTAGTGTCGAATCAATGCTCAAAAGCACCAAAGGTGTAAAAGACGCTGGGGTAAATTATGCCACACAGACGGGTTGGGCAGAATTTAGTCCCCAAGAGGTTGATCTAAAGCAACTTCAATCCTCTATTCAGTCGATCGGGTACGATATAATCATTGATACAGAGGACCCTGCTCAGGCACAGGCAGAGCAACAGCTGGCGCACTACGAGCAAATTAAACGACGACTTATCTGGTCAGCTATTCTCACACTTCCTGTTGTAGTAATTGGAATGTTTTTCATGGAATGGGAGGCAGGTAAGTGGATTTCCATGGGTTTATCAGCTGCCGTTTTATTCTATTTCGGGAATCATTTCTTCAAAGCCGCCTGGAAACAAGCCCGGCATGGAATGGCTAATATGGACACGTTGGTTGCTTTGAGTACAGGTATAGCCTTCGTCTTTAGTGTCTTCAATACGGTGTTTCCCGAATTTTGGCACAGCCGGGGGCTGCATGCACACGTCTACTTTGAAGCAGCAGTAGTGATCATCACCTTCATTTCTCTGGGTAAGCTGTTGGAAGAGAAGGCAAAATCTAATACTTCTTCGGCTATCAAAAAGTTAATGGGGCTTCAGCCTAAAACTGTAAAAGCTATTGTGGAAGGCGAGGAGATAGAAATACCCATTGCTGCGGTGAAGGAAGGGTATGTGTTGCTAGTGAAGCCGGGCGACAAAATACCTGTTGATGGCAAGGTGGTTGATGGAAAGTCATTTGTCGACGAAAGTATGATATCAGGGGAGCCCATCCCTGTCGAAAAAACCAGTGAATCAAAGGTTTTTGCTGGCACAGTCAATCAAAAAGGAAGCTTTCGAATGGAAGCTCAGAAAGTAGGTGGGCAAACAGTATTGGCCAGTATCATTAAGATGGTGCAGGAGGCACAGGGAAGTAAAGCACCCGTCCAAAAGTTAGTAGATAAAATAGCTGGCATTTTTGTGCCAGTGGTGATGGGTATTTCTATTCTTACTTTTATTGTTTGGATGATCTTCGGAGGCGAAAACGCCTTTACCATGGCCCTTCTTTCGTCGATCACTGTCTTGGTCATTGCTTGTCCATGTGCGTTGGGGTTGGCTACGCCAACAGCCATTATGGTGGGGGTTGGTAAAGGAGCAGAAAACAATATCCTTATCAAAGACGCTGAAAGCCTAGAGTTAGCGCACAAAGTAAATGCGATCATCCTCGACAAAACGGGCACAATCACCGAAGGAAAGCCAACTGTAACTAATATGAAATGGTCAGTTGGAGCAAATCAGGAAGAAAGCAAGCGGATTCTATTGGGTATTGAAACGCAAAGTGAGCATCCGTTGGCAGACGCCGTGTCGGCAAAATTGAGAGATGAACCTGTGACCGTAGCGGATGTAACTGATTTTGAGAGCCTGACAGGAAGAGGTGCCCAGGCAAACGCCGGAAGCGAAACGTATATCGTGGGTAACCTGCAGCTGATGAACGAGAAAGGAGTTCACCTGGATACTGCCTTGACTGAGATGGCTGCAGAATGGCAGGCTCAAGCAAAAACGGTTATTTATTACGCCAAAACGAAGGAGCTGTTGGCAATTATAGCGATTGCAGATAAAATAAAGGCTACTTCGAAAGAAGCCATTGAAACGCTTCGGAAAAGAGGGGTTGACGTGTATATGCTTACAGGAGACAATCAGGAGACAGCCGCAGCCGTTGCGAAGCAGGTAGGGTTGGTTCACTTTAAGGCCGAAGTACTTCCGTCTGAGAAATCGGACTTCATAAAAACCCTGCAAGCTGAAGGTAAGGTAGTCGCCATGGTCGGCGACGGAATCAATGATTCGCAGGCATTGGCTCAGGCGGATGTAAGCATAGCCATGGGTAAAGGATCTGATATTGCGATGGATGTAGCAAAAATGACATTGATTACGTCCGACTTGAACTTGATTCCCTCTGCGCTATTGCTTTCAAAAAAGACAGTAAACGGAATACATCAAAACCTCTTTTGGGCCTTTATTTACAACATTATCGGTATTCCATTGGCGGCCGGTGTTTTATATCCTTTCAATGGATTTCTATTGGATCCGATGATTGCCGGAGCCGCGATGGCATTTAGCTCGGTGTCTGTAGTTGCTAATAGTTTGAGACTTAAGATGGCAAAGATCTGATCATACCATCAGATAATTATGAAACGATTACATGGTATTATATAACAGCTTGTTAGCGTAGCTAAGTAACTTTGTAGAACATAATAAATCATCAATAAATGGAAACGTTAAAACTTAAATCCAATATCAAATGCGGCGCTTGTGTCGAAAAAGTAACAGCACCTCTGAATGAAACGGTAGGAGCTGGCAATTGGGAAGTCGACCTCGCCGATCCTCGCCGAATATTAACAATAGAGGCGGATAATATCACTGCCTTTCAGATTAACGAAACATTGAAAAAAGTGGGATATTCGGTTGAGGAACTTTAATAATTGATCAGTAAATACGCCCCTGCTCCCACAAGATACCCAAGTAGGGCCCAGGGCGTGATACGCTTGAAGTACCAAACGAAATCAATCTTCAGCATACCCATGACGGCCACGCCAGAGGCGGAGCCAATGATCAGCATACTTCCGCCTGTGCCGGCAGCATAGGCAAGGAATTCCCAAATTTTACTATCTACGGGAAAGTATGCTACTCCCGGTGTAACCATCGAAGGGTCCAGGGGCGGAAGTGGGTACATGCCCTGGGCAGCTGCGACCAGCGGAACGTTGTCAATGATAGACGACACAATTCCGGTAATGAATATTACCAAGTCGTCGTTGCCTACTTTGGCTGAAAGCATCTTGCTTAGCATTTCAAGTTGTCCTGTACTTTCCAGGCACGCAATGGCTAGTAGTATGCCAAGAAAAAAGAAGACACTGGATACGTCAATTTTTTGTAAGGCCCGCACGACCGATAAATTGACGGTGATTTCTTCAGGCGCTTTTCGTTGAAGCACTTCTACTACGATCCAAAGGATACCTAAACCTAATAGCATTCCCATAAAAGGGGGGAGCCCGGTAAAAGTCTTGAAAATAGGAACAAAAATAAGCGCTGCCATGCCCACCCCAAATATTGTTCTGCGATCAAAATCTTTGATGTGTTGGACAGGTTTTTGAATCGATGTCTTGTCGAACACCCCTTTCATTCTTGTTGAAATGAAAATTAAGGGTACCACCATCGATAAGAGACTTGGAATAAAAAGGCTCTTGATAATATTCCAGCTTGTAATTTGTCCTTCAATCCAGAGCATGGTTGTGGTAATGTCACCAATGGGCGTCCAGGCGCCTCCGGCGTTGGCAGCGATTACTACAACTCCACCAAAAAACTTGACATCCTCTTTTTCATTGATGATTTTCCGAAGCAACGAAATCATTACAATAGATGTCGTCAGGTTGTCCAGGATGGCAGACATAAAAAAAGTGAGCAAACTAATCACCCACAGTAGCTGAATCTTATTTCTTGTGGTAATGCGCTTGGTAATCGTCTGGAAGCCTCTGTGATTATCGACGAGCTCAATGATCGTCATGGCGCCCATTAAAAAGAGAAGGATACTCGTTATGTCCGATAGATGATCATGAAGCAGCATCCAGGGCTGGGTGATGTCTTTCGATCCAAGAAAATAGACAGTCCAACACAGTATTCCGGTGATAAGGGCAAAGGCGGTTTTGTTGACTCCTAACTTATGCTCAAAAACGATGCACAAATAGCCGGCGACAAAAATTAAGATAATAGTAAGATGCATAGTCAACTGCCTGGTTTTGTGATCAAAATAAAATGATTGATGCTAGCAGTTTACAGTTTGTAATTGGGTACAAATGTTAATTTAAGTTTCGGGAAAGCCACATTTATACCTCTGTTTATTTTCCATCAAATGAAACTATTGAGGCATGACGTTGTAGGCATATCCATCGCTTAGTCCATAGTCACTACATGCTCTCAGTTATTCCTGTTTAACTAACGAATTCGTAGAGGGGTGCAGTATTTTGGTTTTGACAATTTACTTGTCTGTTACTTATTTTTTCACCGCCGCCCCTTATTGTTTTCGCATTCCCATTCGCTGTTTACACCTTTACATCAGCGTTTTTTGCCCTATTGCTTGAATTTACTGGCTAATTGCTCTTTCTGTATGAGGTAGGTGTCGTCCATAGTCAATATATTGAGGATGAATAATACCCTGATGTTTATGCGCACCATTCAACTTCCTTTCGATATTTCCCTTTCGCCGGTGAAACCACTAAAAGCGGGTCCTTTAAGTTTGGACTATGATTCGGGTGATTTAAGAAGTGTCAAATGGCGTGGGAGTGAAATTATCCGGCGAATTTACTTTGCGGTAAGAAATGATAGCTGGGAAACAGCAGATATGTCATTGGTCGATGAGCAGGTGACTGAAAGTGCTGATGGTTTTCATATTGCCTACAAAGCCCGGTTCAGTTACCAGGGAAGAGAGGTGTACGAAGCAGATGTGATACTTCATGGCGATGATTCTGAAATAAGCTTTCATGTAAAGGGCAACGCATTACAAGCATTCAGTCGTAATCGGATTGGGATTTGTGTGCATCAACCCATTAGTGAATGTGTAGGAAAGTCAGCGACCATTACCAGGGCTGATGCAAGCAAGTATACTGCCGACTTCCCCCAACTTATTTCACCTCATCAGCCGTTCAAAGACATTCAGGAAATGACTTGGTGTCCCGGGCAAAGCGAAGCTCAATTAATCTTCGAGGGCGATATTTTTGAATCGGAAGATCAGCGCAACTGGGGAGATGCGTGCTTCAAGACCTATAGCACGCCTCTGGATATTCCGTTTCCAGTACAATTACAACCCGGTGATACCATTGAACAAAAGGTAACCTTGAAAGTAAAGCAAACCGGCACTGAGCAGCCGGCAGCAACTTCCCATGTAAAGACTGAATGGCCATTGCCGGCGATTGGTTACTCAGTTGCCTATTTTGGGGACGCAATCACCGATAAGGAAGTAGAATCGCTGAAGAAACTGCCTCTTGAAGGGTACAGGTGCGAACTACGGTTAACAGATGTAAATTGGAGTGAAAAACTAAATGAATACAGCAATGAGGCGAGCAGACTGAATGTCGCGCTTGACCTTGTCGTATTCTTTGGAGACGGTTCAGCCCTGGAAACTGCACAGCTAATTGAAGCATTACAAAGAGCGGAAGTCAAAATTGCTAGTTTGCTGGTGCTGCAAGTGGACCATGCTGTTACTCCCAAGTCGTTGATCAATAGTTTTTACCCCATTATGAAAGCGAGGTTTCCTGATCTCAAGATCGGGTTCGGCACAGATGCCTACTTTACGGAAGTCAATCGTCAGCGGCCTGATGACGGAACCTCTTTTGATTTCATTAGTTTTCATGTCCATCCTCAGGTGCACGCTACCGACACACGGTCAATCATGGAGAACGTGGAAGCGTTGCCATGGATAGTTAAAACGGCCAGGTCTTTTGCACAGGGAAGACCGATCTATGTATCGCCGCTTACTTTCTCCAAAAGATCAAATCCAGATGCTGCCAATACAAAGGGGGTGGTGCATGAGCCTGTAGATGAACGGCAACACACGGCATTTGCAGCTCGGTTTACTGTACTTGCTTTGATGGGATTGGCAGGCGCCGATAAGGTGTTTTTGTACAAGACGGTTGGAGAGAAAGGAGTAGTCAATGAGTCAAGTACCCATTTGATAGATTTATTAGCTAAGCTCAAGGATTTTCAACCCACATCGGTAGAGCAGCCTTCGGTTATTACGTGGAAAGAACAGGTGGTTTTCACCAATAGCAAAGGAGAGAAACTTGCCTATACTTCGTGACATTAATTGGCTAATCCAACTTTCATAAAACTATTGAAATCCTTGCGAGGAGCTATTTTCAGGTAAGGATACTCCACCTTCGACAAATAGAGACCCTGAGGCATTGCCAGCATGAGATTGGGTACCATCACCTGGTTTTTCAGAATGTGTTCGAACTCATCGACGCTTAGCTGCCTGGTTCCTATTTTGAGCAGATAAGTTACGAGCAGTCTCACCATGCTTCGTAAGAACCGATCCGCTGTAATCGTAAACCATAGCCGCCGTCCGCTGGGGTCCACATACAGTTTAGATTCAGTGACTTTGCAATGGGTGTGTTTATAATCATCGGGCCGTTTGCATACAGACTTAAAATCACTGTATTTAGGCAAAATAGCAGCAGCTTTTTTCATTGATAAGATGTCCAGGTCCTGCAAACGATGATACGAGGAGCTGTATTTGTCGAGAATGGGGTCTTTATAGAGATGGATAAAGTAGTCGTAGGTCCTGGAGATGGCATCATACCTACTGTGCTGTCCTTCTTCCATTTGGATGACTTCGTACACAGCAATGTCCTCTGGTAGGTTCTTATTCAAGCGGAAGGCCAGGTCAAAATCATAAGGTGCTGCTACATCTATATGCATAATATACTGTGAAGCGTGCACGCCGGAGTCGGTACGTCCGCAGCCATAAACGGTTACCGGCATTTTAAAGATCTTATGCAGTGCTTTTTCGATGGTTTCCTGCACGCTTACCGCCTTAGGTTGCCACTGCCACCCGTGGTAGTTGGTGCCTTCAAAGGCAATATGCAAAAAGTAGATCATTAGGTCACTTGATTATGCTGAGCTAAAGTAACGCAGATAAAATAGAATGGACGCCATTCAAATCGCTCTTTTACCAAATCCATTATTTGGAAAGACCGATTTTCATCGATGACCTAAGTCTGTTGCCAGGCGATTGTCACCTATTCAATGACGACGGTAGGTAGTTTCTTTAAATAACCTAAAGACTGCAAGAAACTATCCGTCGCTTCTAATGTCTTTTTGTAGTGCTCGAAGTTTTTGTAATTGAAGAACCCATGTCCCTGGCCTTCATACAAAATAAGTTCGCAGGAATTGCCGACTTTTTCCATAGCCATTTTGAAGTACTCAGCGGTTACGACCGGCACAAGGTTGTCGTTGGTGCCAAGAAGGAATAATGTCGGGGGAGCGCCTTCTTTAATATTGTGCAAGGGGGAGAAATTTTTGTAGTGTTCTTTCACTCTTTCGTATCCATAAGCACCTGGTCCACTATCAATAACTGGGTTGTAAAGTACCAATGCATTGGGAATACAGCTTATAGAAAGATCATCTGAATCTTCGTTGTAAGCATCGATCAACGCCGTTGCAGCTGCGAGGTGGCCTCCTGCAGAACCACCGCCCGCTACTATTTTGTCTGGATCGATGCCGAAATCAACTGCATTTTTTCGAACAAACCGCATGGCTGATTTGGCATCTTTTAGCGCTTCGAAGGGTGTGGCGCCATTTTTGTTTTCCGTTCTATAGTCTGCCAGAAAGCAAACAATTCCTCTTTTGGCAAGGTACTTCGCTTGATTTTCAAGGTGGTATCTGTTGCCACTTTTCCAGCCACCACCAAAAAAGAAAACCATCGCTGGATACATACGAGCAGGATTGAAACCTGGTGGGTTGTGGACCTCCAGATAAAGCCTGGTCGTATCGACTTGTTTGTACAATAATACTGTTTGAGCCTGGCAGATTGAACCACTCAATAACAGTGCGAAAGAAAAGCCAAAAACAATATACCTATACATTGGTTAAATGGGCTGAGCTCTCAATGATTCCCTCAAGCGTCTTTACTTCGTCTGAAGTTGGCATGATGAGTGGCGCTCTTACATTCCCAGCGCTTCGGCCGATGATCTTTGCACCCGCTTTGATCAGGCTCACGGCATACCCATTCTTTTTGCTTCTCAGTCGTACGAACGGAATGTAGAAATCCCTAAGAAGATTGGCTATTAATTCCTTTTTCCCTGCTCTCAGGCTTTTGTAGAAAAGGTTGGCCAACTCAGGTGCAAAATTGAATACGGCTGAAGAATAAGTATTGACTCCAATTGACAAGTAGGCCTCAGCAATGATCTCTGCTGTTGGTACCCCGCCGATGTAGGACAAACGACTGCCCACCGATTTGATTGTATCGTTGAGCTCTTGCATGTTTCCAGTTCCATCCTTTAACCCAATGAAATTGGGGCAGGCATCAGCGAGTTTTTGGACATAGTCAGCCGACAATACGCCATTGGCTCTGTTGTAGTAAATAACGGGTAGACTGGTATTGGCGATGATTGTTTTAGCATATTCATAGGTGCCATCCTGGGGGCATTCAGTCAGGTAGGGGGGCATCAGCAGCAGCGCATTCATTCCTGCTTTTTCCGCGATTTTAGCAAATGCAATGGCTTCAGGGATACTTCGCCCGACACTGGAAATCATAGGCACTTTTGCCTGTACCGTTTCGGCGGTTACTTCTACAATTTTTTTATACTCCTGCTCCGAAAGGGAGAAGAACTCACCAGTGCCACCGGCTACGAAGATGGATGAAACGTTGTGTGTAACAAACCAATCTAGACGAGAGGCATAGGTGCTGGGCTTGAACTCGCCTTTTTCATCAAAGTCGGTGATAGGAAAGGAGAGGAGGCCGTGTTCGAGTGAGGCCTTAATTTGAGAAAGGTTTAATGACATGTACAGTAAGCATTGAATTTTGATAAACTTTAGCGATTAAAAAGAGATTGGTCACTTTCTTTAAAAGAAACACTTAGTGTAAATAACCTTTTGTTAACTATTTCGGCACTCCGGATTTGCTTCCCTACCTGGGATAAGGTCCCGTTTAAGAAGAACAGAAAGTATTCATTAAGCATCCGCCAACATTAGCCAACGACATTTTTTTAGTTTTAATGACATTTAAAAATGACCATATTTGGTAGCTTTGCCAAGTCCTGGGCCAAAAAGCTAGTTTTTTTGATTGAATGAATTTAGTGTGGTAAATCTTTTAATGTGTTTAATAAGTGCGAACTAAACTATTGCTAGCCCGATGAATTTTTAATGTGGCCCA
Organism: uncultured Roseivirgaceae bacterium; assembly: GCA_964351395.1. Taxonomy (GTDB): domain Bacteria; phylum Bacteroidota; class Bacteroidia; order Cytophagales; family Cyclobacteriaceae; genus Imperialibacter. The sequence continues at coordinate 135,709 of CAYGOF010000007.1, read as the reverse complement.
TGCGTCAAGCATTTTCTTACATATCGAAAACTTTTCTCGCAATATTCCTGGTAATAACCGGTTTTGCCATTCTCATGAGTTATTTAAGCTGGCAAAGCATTAAATCTGACCGATTCAAAGATCTCTCTAATACAGCTTCTTTTCTGAATAGCTTCTATGAGCTAAGCTTTTACCAAAGAGAATTAGGTCTGCTGAGCGTTGGAGAAAGAATGCTATCAATTACTGGTCCTGATGAAAAAGAACAGCGCCTGGCTATTGCTTTGAACGCCATCAATGTACACGGGGAGTTTCTAGCCATAGGATTAGTAGATACAACGGGGCAACTTATCACCTTTACTGGTAGCCTGAACCAAAGTAGTCTACCCAATTTGGCTACCTCCGAAAAAACAAAAAGGACTTTTGAACAAGCCAAAAACTCAAGTCAGATCGTTATTGGCGAGGTGTATTTTTTCGACGAAATAAGCGATTGGATCGTTCCTATTAGGGTGCCGATCCGTGATAAGCAAAATAGACTTTTGGCAGTGAACACATCAGCTGTAAGTGTTCATAAACTGTTCGAAGAACTAAAGAGTTTCGACCTCAATCCAATGTACCGGATGGTATTCGTCAATAATACATTCAATACTATACAGCTTTGTTATCCACTCAAACGGAATGAGTTTGAACAGACACTACATAAGAGTGCAGATTTCTATGTTGATTATAAAGAGATAGATGAAGTTGACTCCATGGTTTATTTTCGGGCCAATAATACCCTAGTAAATTCGGATATAATCGGAGTGAAATCCACTACCAACGCCCTTGATCACTATGTTGTCGTTACAGCTCCAATGGCCATTTTATTTTCTGATTTTCGGAGTGATTTGATTTCCATCGTGGTCATTTATTTCATTTTGTCAGCTGGCCTATTTCTCGTTTTTCTTTTTATACGAAGCACCGAAGTGAAACATCAGGCAGCTTTGGACGCTGAACGTGATTATTCTAATAATATCATTAAATCAACTTCAGCATTGATTGTTGGTATTAGTAGTGATGGAGTTTGTAAGTTTGTCAACCCTGCCATTGAACTTGCTACTGGTTACAATAAAGAAGAGATTATAGGACGGAACTGGTGGAATCTGCTGTATCCGGGAGATTCCTTCGAGCAGGTTGAGAAGCTTTTTGAAATCGTAGCGACAAAAGAAGTCAGAAATTACGAGATGACATTGACTGCCAAAACAGGCATCAAAAAGACAGTTTCCTGGAATTCAATTTCCATTTATGATAATAACAAGTCTTTAATTGAGATCATCGGGATAGGGATTGATATCACAGGGCAGAGGGAAGCTGAAAAAGCCATTGCAGAAAGCCAGGCCAACCTTCAATCCATTTTCGAAAGCACCACTAATACTATTGCATTGTTTGATGCGGATATGAACCTTGTAGAGTTCAATAGCGCATTTGTAAAGACCTATCAAGAGCAACTCCAGGGCGGTCCAATAAAAGGATCTCCTGTACTTGACACACTACGAGAACCTACCTCAACTAATTTGAAAAACCTTTTACGAAGTGCACTTCGGGGCGAAAAGGTTTCAGACGTTTTTCAGTATCCTATTGAAAAGTCGGTTTATTACTTTCTGCATGCTTGTAACCCGGTTTATCAGGATGGCATGGTCACAGGAGCCACAATGTTTTCTCAGGACATTACCGAACTCAAGCAGGCTCAGGAAAAGTTGAGGGAATACAATGAAGACCTGGAGGGGATAGTTGAGCAACGGTCACGGGAGATAGTAGCTACAAATGCTGAACTTCAGGAGAGCAATGAGCTTCTAACCGAAACCCTGAATAACCTGCAAAAGGCCCAGAAACAATTGATTGAGTCTGAAAAGATGGCTTCATTGGGTGTGCTGGCTGCAGGGGTTGGCCACGAAATCAATAACCCTCTTAATTTTATTTCGGGTGGTGTTAATGCGCTTTCAGGCCACATGTTAAAGCAAGGACTGATGGTAGACGAAGATACCAGCTACTTCATCAAGATAATCAATGAAGGAGTATCCAGGGCAACGGCCATTGTTAAAGGGTTAAGTCATTTTAGCAGGATGACAGACCTACACAATGAAAAATGTGATGTTCACAAAATTATCGACAACTGCCTTCTGATGCTAGCCAACAAATTGAAACGAAAAGTGGAGCTGCATAAGGATTATACAAAGGATGAAGTCGTTTTACAGGGCAACGAAGGCCAACTTCATCAGGCGATCCTAAATATTTTGTCCAATGCGGAGCAAGCTATTTCCGATAAAGGAAATATTTTCATTTCGACGAGTAAGGGAAATGGGCAGATAAAAATTTTGATTAAAGATGATGGAGTTGGTATTTTGCCGGACCATATGTCCAAAATCAGTGATCCGTTTTTTACAACTAGGGCTCCCGGAGAGGGGGTTGGACTAGGCTTGTCAATTGCTTATAAAATTATTGCTGAACATAATGGGAAAATTAGTGTTCTATCTACGGTAAAAAAGGGGTCGGAATTTACTATTATTCTCCCCTGTTGAACGAAATAACACATGAACAAAGGTATTACCATTCTATATGTAGACGACGAGGATATCAATTTGTTTCTGTTTGAAAGGTCGTTCAATGCTTACTATAACATCATCACAGCCATTTCAGCTGCGGAAGGCTTAAAGGCACTGGATAACCATGGAGATGATATCATTGTTGTTGTTAGTGACCTTAAGATGCCAGGGATGGACGGAATAGAGTTCATTCGTCTGGCTAAAGAAAAGTTCAATAGTATCTACTACTTTCTATTAACTGGCTTCGATTATTCGCCTGAAATAGATGCGGCATTGAAAACAAAGCTTATAGATAGATTTTTCACCAAGCCGTTCGATGTAACAGCTATCAGGGAAGCGGTAGATAGCTTATCTGGTGGTGTGTTAGAAAACTCTTAGTTGGGGCATTAGAGGTCAATATCAAGGTAGGTAATTTTTTGAATTAGTTGTTTTATTCATTTCCGCCAGGATCGTTTACAGCTTTTTGATCCCCATAACCCTCGTTTGCAACGAGGGCTACAGAGACTTGCGCTTGCAGCGCATCATTACATTTAAAATAAATAGAGACAAATAATTATGCGTTACAAACGTATATTTCGATCGCCCTCGTTTCAAACAAGGGCGATTCCACTACTTCTTTCCCTCAATGTCTATCTTAGCATTTTCGTTAATTAACTTATCGTTGAGCTGGGTCACTTGCTTGTCGAGCAGGGTTTGGAATTCTTTTTGCACCCTGACCATTCGCTCGTTCAGCACTCCTTTTACCTCAGCCTGCTGACTGGTGGGTTGAAAGTCTACCCCCTTGGCTGTGATGTCACTCGCCAGCGCCGAAAGCCTGCCATAAAGCTGCATTGGGGAGCGAAAGGCATCTTCTCGTGCCCCTGTCATATGGATGTCGTAGAGCTGGCCGGCTATGGCCCTCGACTGGTCCTGTACTGCTATCAACTCCTTTTTAAGTTTGGCGTTTTTAATCGTTGGAATCATCTCCTCCAGTTCCTTTCTGATCCACTCTATCCGGTCGATCATCTCCACCACGGTGTTCATGGCGTCACGGAGTTGCAGCGAAAAGGCGACCTGCTCTTCGATTTGCTGTTGTGTGCCTTCAGTAGAGGGGTCCTTCAGCACCTCTATTGGCTTGGTGAATTCGGTATCACCAACTTTAATCTTTGCGAAGTATTTCCCGGGTGCTACACGTGGCCCAAGCTGACCACCCATAAGATCCAGGTCCCAGGTAACAAGCGGCCGCCAGCCTTCACCATTCATCTCTACCCAGGGGCGCCCCTCAGGTTTAGTTCTTAGCTTAGGCTTAAATGTAGGCTCGTAGCGCAGGTCCCACATCGTGCGATTGATGCCTGCACTTTGTTCGCCTTTTAAGGTTCGAATAACTTCCTGCTGTGTGTTGAGTATCGTAATTACCACCTCTTGCGTCGAAGAATCTTTGAGATAGTAATTCACAGGCACTCCATATGCTGGGTTTTGACCTGCGTTTAAGCTTGGGCCATCGGTTTTAATGGCTTCTTTTTCCTGAAAGCGATAGGCATAACGCAAATCAAAAGCATGCACGGCACTGCTTTGTACGTCGGTTGAAAACTGACGAATAGGGGAGATGTCGTCCATGATATAGTAACCACGACCATACGTAGAAACGACCAGGTCATCGAAGCGCTCCTGAATATCCAGCCAATACACAGGTGCCGGAGGCAGGTTGTTTTGCAGTGGCATCCAGTTGGCTCCATCGTTCGGAGAGTAATAGACGCCGTTGTCAGTTCCTGCGAAAAGCAGGCCTTTCTTTTTGGGGTCTTCTTTTACCACATGCACAAAACTCAGGATCGATTTGGGAATACCATCGCTGATTTTTGTCCAGGTCTTGCCGTAGTCGCTGGTCTTGAAAATAAACGGATCGAAATCAGCCATTTGGTGGAGATCTACACTGATGTAGGCAGTGCCAGCATCGAAGCGGGAGGGTTCTACGTTGGCAATGGTTCCCCATGGAGCCACGGGTATGTTCTTGCTCACGTTGCTCCAGGTGCTGCCGCCGTCCTGAGTCACGCTCACCTGCCCGTCGTTGCTTCCTACCCAGATAAGGCCTTTCTGGATCTTTGATTCTTCGATGGCAAACAGGGTGGCGCCGTCGAAAGTCATTAGGTTGTCGATAGCCACACCACCTGAGTTTTGCTGGTGGGTTTTGTCGTTGAGCGTCAAGTCAGGACTGATCACCTGCCAGGTTTGGCCACCGTCGTCGGACTGGTGTACATACTGACTGCCTACATATACCCGATGAGGTGTATGCGGAGAGAAGCTCAGCGGGAAGTTCCAGTGCCAGCGGTACTTCAGGTCGGCAGGCTTCCAGCCATAGCCGGCTTCTGGCCACACCCGCACCTCACGGGCATGCCCGGTCCGCATATCGTAGCGCGAAAGGCCTCCATCGTAGCAACCCGACCAGATGATGTTGTTGTCGAACGGATCGGCCCTGGCAAAACCACTTTCGCAGCCACCCACGCCCTGCCAAAGTCCCAGCGGAATATAGCCTTGTAAGCTGTTGCTTGGTCCACGGTAGGAGTAGCCGTCCTGGCGATTGCCATACACGAAGTAAGGGATATTGTCGTCGGTCGACACGTGGTACATCTGCGCAATGGGCAGCACCACCCGCTGGAAGGTTTTGCCATGGTTCAGACTTATACTGGCGCAACCATCGTGGGCTACCATCATGCGGTCGGCGTTCGTTGGGTCAATCCACATGTCGTGGTTGTCGCCACCACCGCGGGGAGGGCGTTTTTCTAATGTTTTTCCACCGTCAAGCGATTGAGAAAAGCGTACACTCAAGAAATAGAGCTCGTCCTCATTATCTGTAGATACGGCCATGCGAGTATAATAAGGTGCTCGCTCTGCCATGTTGTGGTGGTTGCTTACCAGGGTCCAGTTTTCACCACCATCTTCAGTGCTAAAGAGGGCAGGGCTTTTGTCTTCAAACAAAGCATAGACCTTTTTAGGATTGCTGGGGGCCACAGCCACAGCTACTTTACCTACCGGGTGGTCTTTTCCACCGGGCAAGCCCTTTTGAGTCATGGGGGTCCAGGTGTCACCACCATCGGTGGATCTGTAGATGCCGCCACCAGCACCGCCGCTCCGAAGTCCCCAGGTATTGATATGAATAGACCACATGGCAGCATAGAGGATATCAGGATTGGTCGGGTCCATACTTAGGTCCGCCGCGCCTGTGTTTTCATCTACAAACAGCACCTTCGACCACGTCTTGCCTCCGTCTTTGGTTCTGTATATGCCTCGTTCCTGCTGAGGTCCGTAGGTATGTCCAAGCGATGCAGCATAAACGATATCCGGGTTGGTCGGGTGAACGATCACCCGACCAATGCGGGCTGTTTTCTCCAACCCCATATTGGTCCAGGTTTTGCCTGCATCATTCGATTTATAGATGCCGTTGCCGATGGAGTGGGCCGGACGGATCAGGAAGGTTTCTCCAGTGCCAGCCCATACAGTTGAAGGCTCAGAAGGCGCCAATGCCAGGGAGCCGATCGAAGAAACGTTCTGGTCGTCGAAAATAGGGTTCCAGGTAACGCCTCCATCTTCGGTTTTCCAGATACCGCCGGAGGCGGCGCCAATGTAGTTGACCATAGGGTTGCCCGGCTCGCCCACAATGGCAATGGCACGGTTACCCTCAGGGCCAATGAAACGGTAAGATAGGTCATCGAAGACTTTGGGGTCTATTTGACTGAAAGAGAGAAGAGGGAAGAACGAACATAGAGCAAATCCCGTGAGGCACCTGGTAAGAAAAGACATGGTAGGTTGAGGTTAATTAATAAAGTTTAAGTCTACTCAATTGGTGTGACTGTAGAAAGAAAAATTAGCTGATCGGTCGATTAACAGAGTTACTATCTGCGATAACGCAGATAGTAACCTCTCTAATGAAAGCGCCGCAGAAAACAAATTCTCGAATCTTAGGGATATTTTCCATGTGCCAGTACTACATCCCTTCTAATTATCTGAAGCAATTTCTGGTAAAGAAATATTTACTATCTCGGGTCTATCTTTGTGAATTTGTGCATTGAGATAGTTGTGGGGAGACTGTTCTCTTGATGGAAAAAACCAATGAATAATTTGGCCGTTAATCGACATTTTCTGGGTTTAGCCCCCATTCATTGCTTAACTATCGGGTCGATTCGGGCGCTGAAGCAGCCTGGAATACCATCCCATACTGGAAGCAGCGCCGAAACTTCCATTGGTACCACCACTTTCTGCGAGGAATACCATTCCTTGTATACCGAGAAGGCCGGCAGGACATGCAGTGGGGCTTGCGCTTTATTTTATTGATTATTCCTTATTTTCTTCAAGCCATTTTAACCTGCGCTGATCCGGCAGGTGGTTTATTTTGAAGTTCTTAAAAATAGCTTTAAAACCATCCCCATCTGGGCTGGCTGCTACCATTCCCACCATGGCTATTTTATTTGCTGGAAAATAGGCCAAATTGCTCATTTGAAAAGTGTTGCCGTCTAAAGAAAAGAAGATTTCGACGGAGTCATTTCTTCGTATTGCTTTGATCCACACCGCTTCAGGTTTTCCAGTTAACTCAAGCACACTCCAACTGCTGTATTCATTTGTAACTACGGTACTGTACTTATATATCCCGTCTACATATTCGATTCCGGTCTTAATCCAGTTTTTCTCATCGATTCTCAACATCAAGCCCATTTGATCATACCTGGTTTTATAATCACCAATGATTTTTACTGTCACTTCAAATTCACCTCCTCGTTGTGAATAATAAAATGGCCCGTCGTCTACTATAAAACCGTAATGTGTGTTTCGCCAATAATCAGATTTGGGGGTAACATCCATGATGAGGTCTGTATTTTTTACTTCCCAATTATCTGGTTCATTATACCATTCCATTCTACTTCATTTTATGTCCAAAATTACAAGGCAACAAAATTGACGTACCTATAAAAATAATGACAATTAGTTTATGTCTTTTGCTTAAAATAGATCCAATAGCAATTCGTACTGAGGTTAAAATCGCTCTTTTTTGAAGTAGTATTGCTTATCGTTTTCCTTTATTTCTCTTAAAACTTTACAAGGATTCCCTACTGCAATCACATTGTCAGGAATATTCTTTGTTACCACGCTACCAGCCCCAATTACCGTATTGTCACCAATCGTTATTCCGGGATTAATCACCACATGAGCTCCGATCCAAACATTGTTTCCAATATGAATAGGGAAGGCATATTCATATTCCTCGTTCCTTTTCTCGTAGTGTATCGGATGGCCGGCTGTATAGATCCCGACATTTGGAGCAATGAGTACGTTGTCGCCGATGCTTACTTTTGCGCAGTCGATAATGGTGAGGTTGTAATTTGAATAGAAATTTTTCCCTATCTCAATGTTGTACCCATAGTCACATCTAAAGGGTGGTTCAATGAAGAAGGTGTCCTCAGTTTTTCCAAAAAGGGTTTTAAGGATTTCATTTCTTTTGTCAATCTCATTGGGTCTAAGAGCATTAAATGTGAAAACTAACTCTTTTGCATGTTGTCGCTCATCCAATAGCTCTTTACCAAAGGCCTTGTAAGGTTTTCCGCTGAGCATTTTGATTTTTTCACTGTCCATTTCTCTTCTCCTTTGTTTTGGTTAGACGGTTTCTTTGTAAAAAAATAATAAGTTCAAACTATTGTCGGATAACTGAATTTTCAAAGATGGATAAAGCAATATCAAACCACCAGCTAGCGATAATGCCCCTTGAGGCTGACCGCTGATCGAGTCAGCCTACGGTGTTTGCCTACCTTTTGATCCCTTTTTATGTTGAGTTGACGTTGCTATCGCTAATGGCTTTGACAGACAAATCGACGTTTTTTGTGGATGAATAAACTCCGCCCAAACAAATACTTTTTTAAATTCCATTTACTTAGTTCTATCTTAGAAAAAACCATATCAAGCGGTCGTAAAATCGGAAGTGGTTACTTCTAACTATCAATTTAATAGATTCTATCATGCTAAGGAGCACTATTTTATCCATTTTAACTTTTTTTATCAGCTGCCTTGTACATGCTGTCACTGCCCAAACCATCGATAGTGAAGCGCTTGGCTCTGCTTCGGCTAACCTCAAGCTCCGCGCCATCGGCCCTGCACTCATGGGCGGGCGAATCGCCGATATCAAAGTAAGTACTACTGATCCCAGCACCTGGTATGTTGCTGCCGGATCTGGCGGCGTATGGAAAACCATCAATCGGGGTACGACTTGGAAGCCAGTGTTCGACGAGCAGGCCTCTTATTCAATTGGCACCATCGCCATTGACCCAAAAAACAAGGAGATCGTTTGGGTAGGCACCGGCGAAAATGTAAGTGGCCGTCACATGGGCTGGGGCGATGGCATTTACAAAAGCACCAATGGCGGCACCAGCTGGCAGAACATGGGGCTGCCCAAATCGGAGCATATAGGTAAAGTTCTGATTGATCCACACAATAGCGATGTGGTGTTTGTGGCCGCCGAAGGACCGCTGTGGTCTGCCGGAGGTGACAGAGGTCTGTACAAAACAAAAGACGGAGGCAAGACCTGGCAGCAGGTGCTCGCTATCGATGAAAATACCGGCGTGACCGATATTGAGTTTGATCCTGCTAACCCCGACATACTCTATGCGGCCGCTTACCAGCGCCGTCGCCATACCTGGTCGTTGATGGCCGGCGGACCAAAATCAGGGATTTATAAATCTACCGACAATGGGGACACCTGGCGCCGTGTGGCTAAAGGCCTGCCTGCCGGAGACATGGGAAAAATAGGATTGGCCGTTACTCCTGCAAACCCTCAATTAGTGTATGCTACTATTGAGGCCAATGACAAAGAGAAAGGCTTCTACCGCTCCACGGACAAAGGAGAAAGCTGGGAAAAGCGAAATAGCTATATCTCAGGCGGCACGGGTCCACACTACTACCAGGAAATTGAGGCGTCCCCAGTGAATGAAGACCTTGTGTACCAAATGGACGTGTTCTTTCACGTTACCCGTGACGGCGGCAAGTCTTTTAATTACCTGGGCACAGGCCGTGAAAAACACAGTGACAACCATGCCCTATGGATCGACCCTTCCGATGGGCAGCATTTGATCGCTGGTACTGATGCCGGTCTATACGAAACCTATGACGAGGGCACTACCTGGAGGCATTTCCCTAACCTGCCTATCTCTCAGTTTTATAAACTTTCGCTCGACAATTCACTTCCCTTCTATAATATCATCGGGGGCGCTCAGGACCTGGGGTCCCTGATCGGGCCTTCACGCACGCTGAACTCAGAGGGAATCAGGAACCAGGATTGGTATGTGCCACTCGGTGCGGATGGGTACGACAATGCCGTGGACCCTACTGACCCGAACATTGTGTATATCGAAATTCAGGAAGGCAACCTGAATCGCTTAGACAGAAGGAGTGAAGAAGTCATGGACATTCAACCAGTGGCAGGGCCGGGCGAAGCACCGGAAAGATGGAACTGGGACAGTCCCATTCTGATCAGTCCGCACAATAGCAAGCGCCTCTACTATGGTTCGCAGCGGTTATGGCGCAGTGAAGACAGAGGCAATTCGTGGACGGCGATCAGCAAAGATTTAACGACCAACCGCAACAGGTACGAGCTGGAACTGATGGGGCGGGTATGGAGTGTAGACGCCCTTTATGACAATGGGGCGATGTCTAAATACGCCACACTTACGGGTATTTCAGAATCGCCATTGGTAGAAGGCTTGCTTTACACAGGGTCCGACGACGGGATGGTTCAGGTCACTGAAGATGGAGGAGCCAACTGGCGCAAGACGGCAGCCCTGCCTAAGGTGCCTGCACTTTCCTTTATCAACGATGTGGAGGCCTCAGCCCATGATGCCAATACTGTTTTTGTAAGTGCTGATGCGCACAAGTTCGGCGATTTCAAACCTTACCTTTTCTTGAGTGCCGACCGTGGTCGCACCTGGAAGTCAATCGTAGGTGACTTGCCGGCAACCACCATCGTTTGGGCCATCAAACAAGACCATGTAGATCCCAATTTGCTGTTTGCTGGCACAGAATTCGGTGTATACTTCTCTCCCAATATGGGGACTAACTGGATCGAACTATCGGGAGGTGTGCCGACGATTCCTTTCAGGGACATTGAATTGCACCCAAGAGACAATGACCTCGTGGGGGCTACCTTCGGCAGAGGGTTTTATGTGCTCGATGACTATTCTTCACTCAGGAAATTAAGCGCTGCAGTCAATGCCGGCACCAATACACTGTTTTCAGTACGGGATGCCTGGTGGTATATTCCCAATGACCCTATGCAGGCACACGGCATGCCAACGCTGGGCAGCAGTTTCTATGTGGCCGAAAACACTCCTTTTGGCGCCTTGTTTACCTACTACCTGAATGAAGTGCCACAGACTGCCAAAGAGATGCGGCAGAGTAAAGAAAAGTCGCTGAAGGCGCAAAATGCCAGTGTTCCGTTCCCTGGCTGGGAGCAATTACGTGCGGAATCGACTGAGGATGTTCCTCAAGTGATGCTATTAGTAAGTGATGCTGGGGGGAACCCCGTGAGATGGATCAAAGGCGCTACTACAAAGGGAATGCACCGCACCAATTGGGACCTGCGGTTCTCTGCGCCTGACCCAATCAATTTAAGCACTCCGGAATTTAAGCCCCCCTGGGCAGGCGATCCTCAGGGACGCCTTGCGGCTCCAGGCAAGTACAGCGTGAGTTTATACGTCTACGATCAGGGTAAGTTGCAAGTACAGGGTTCGCCTCAGGAGTTTATGGTGAAGCCAGTGGCCACGACTGTCGAAGGCACCGATTTCGCAGCCATGGCCGAATTTCAGGAGCAGACCAGCGAGCTTTCAAGGCAAATTTCAAGTGCCAGAAGAAAGATGGGAGAGGCTGGCGAGCGATTGCGGTACATGAAGGCTGCTTTGCTCGAAACACCCAAGGCAACGGCTGAGCTCTATGCTACACTTCATGCACTGGAAGAGAAGTTGGCCGCTCTGCAGACGCAACTAGGCGGAGACCGCATCCGCGGAGGGTTGAATGAGTCGACTGCTCCGTCCATTGCTTCGCGAGTGGGTCAGGTGGCTGGTGGGCATTGGAGCACCAGGCAATCTGCGACAGGTACGCAGCAAAAGAATATCGAAATTGCTACCAGCGAGTTAGAGGCTTTTCGTGGTGATTTGCGCACTTATTTGAATGAACTGACCAGCTACGAGGCAGCTTTGGAAGCGGCAGGGGCACCATATACGCCGGGAAGGAAGTTTTAGGAAATCAGATTGTCCGATCTTCAGACAGCCTGATAGTCAGACTGTCTGAGGGTCGGATATCAATCGCCTACTCATACACTATACTCGTGTAAGCCACCCAATGTCTATTAGTTGACAACGCCGATACCGTCATCCCAATGTCTTCTACTTCTATCAGCGGATGATCGATACTGGTTTGGTAGCCAAGAAAGGTGCCTGTCAAAGGCTGACCTGTTTCCAGTAAATTCAGCTTGTTAGCAAACGAAAGCCCGAATGGTACAGAGTACCTGCCACACCATACCCATTTGTACTCTTTGTAGTCTTCCTGTTGCACGGTATACTCCGTAAAGAGCTTGATCTTATCGGCAGTGAGCTCATCGGTCAGACATTTGTCAATGATTTCCAGGTCCATTTGCCGTGCTTGTTCGGTTCCGGCTGAATCCGTACCCATCGGTGCCATGGTGGTGGAGCCGCCCCACTCTTCATCGCCATAGTGCACGGCGTCGTTGGAGATCACAATGGCCACGTCCTTGCCATAGGTCCAATTCTTTGCTTTCAGAATTTCGTGGACTGCCTGTGCAAGATGAGCACTGATGGAATCAATACCTGCGTAGCTGATATAGGGTACAAGTATTGGCACGATGTCAGCTTTTCTGTTCTTTTTATGGAGCCAGGGAATGATCGCTTCCAGGGAATGCTCAATCACCTGCATGCTGTCGTGTACAATGAAATCTTGCTCAGGCAGCCGGCTCATGATGTCCTCACCAAGAGGAGAGACCTTGATACCACCATAAGGTGATTCCCATTCGGTGAAGGTGCCAAAGACCAGTTTGTCTTGCAGATCGAAGTTGCGGGCCCGGTGTGCGACCCCAATGAGAATGATGTGCGGTGCGTTGATTCCTCGCAGCGATTTGTAGTAAAGTTCACCAGCAAATCGGTAGTTGTCGTGCGGGCTGATCGCTGCCTTCCACTGTAAACCGTTCGCAGAGTCCTGAAGTTGTAGTCTTTGGTAGATAGAATCCATTTGCCAGTCATGTTGAGCATAGCCACGTGCATGCCGAATGTTGACTGCCTCCTGCGAGCGCTTACTAGTTTCTGTTGACTGCTTGCAGCCTAGGCTTGTGATAATGATAAATAGATACAGTAGAGAAGCTTTCATGGATTTTGCTGGTTTACTAATCCATAAAAATACGCTTCGCTCGCCATTTTATGGGGATTTTATATAGGAGGTGTTTATAGGCTATGGTTTTGCCTCGGGTTTTATACAAATCACTCTGCCTTAGTAAAGGGTTAATCTCTGGGTTTTCATTAGCCACCGAACTTCCCATTGAATCAAGCTAGTTTCCCGTGCTTTGTACGAAATGGTTGTGGTGACAAGGTTTTTATGTCGAAGCTATCTTGTTTGAGTGATATCCCAATCAATGTCAAACCTTGCCTTTAGATAGGGTTTCAAGGGGCCTAATCCAATTTCTGCCCTTCTTTTATCTACAGATGCAGGGTCTTTTATAGGATGAGGCTGATAGCCAGTATCTTCAATCCTAACTTGCGTTCCGTACAGCTGAAGTTTTCCTTCTTCCACCAATAAGCGATCCCGCATCTTGGCATACCTAAGCGGCTGCGCTTCGCCTTTTTGAAAGGCCTCTTCCAGCATTGGGAAATATTTTGATCGAAGCTCATAAGTGGTATGATTGATGATAAGAGCCGCTCCGGCAGCCGCATATTCTGTTACGGCAGAAGCAGTAGGCCAACCGTATCTATCCAGCAGTTGGAGCAATTGTTCTTCATTTTCCCGCAGGTTTTTTTCTTCCAAGGCCAACACGGGAAAAATGGCAGGTGTGCTGAAATAGCCACCATTTCTCATGTATTTTCTTCTTTCGATGTTCCCTGCATACATGAAACCCTGGTCTTTAATGATCATTTTGAATAGCTCTCTGGCAAATATCGGGTTGCTTATAGGCCCATTTTTAGCTTCGTATTTGTTGACCTGAAGGTCCTCGACAAGCTCCCACCTTGGGTCGTCTATGAGACTTAAAAAATCAGGGTCGTACAATGGTTGTAGCGTGGAGTCATTTGGTAGCGCAAGATGCAGAAAATAAAAGGAGGTGTCCCTCATTTGAGTAGTCCAAAGGAGCGCTGTAGCAGACGCCAGCTTGTAGTATAGCTCATCGGAAGCATTTTGAGAAAGCGCTGCACTGTATTTTTCTAAAGCGGGGACAAGCAGGCCCAGGTTTCTCAAACTGTCGGCCTCTTTGACTATATCTTGCCCAAATGCCACCTTGAACAAAGCGAAGCATAAAATTGAAATGACTGTCTTTTTCATGAGTTTTTATGATAATGTTGAGGAACAATGCTACGGCTTATAGCGGATTGAAAATTGGAATGTCGACGAGCTGCATGTTTAGCGCCGGATAAAACAGTATACTCAACACAAAGCGAAATTAAGCGATGGATTGCCGGAGGCTCGAATGGGCCACAAAAGGGCGAGGGTCTGCCTTGGGTTGCATTTCCTCCTCTGATTTCATATGCTGACCGCTTGTCAAGTTAATCGGATTTTTTAGTACCTTTTGTAAGTGAATGGCGTTTTGTTACCGTCTTAACTATAACTGTCGGAATGGTGCACTGCTGGCTGCGCCGAACGCCGGTTTCAATTGAAATCAAAGTCCTACTTAAACAATAAATGAATGAAGACAGAACCAACTAGGAGAGAGTTTATAAAGAAAACCGCCGTTGCAGGATCAGTGGCGTTTGCATTACCCACTATTATGCCATCAAGCGTTTTTGGTGCCAATGACCGCATTAACGCCGCTGTACTGGGCGTGAATGGTAGAGGAAAAAGCCATATTAAAAGCTTAATGGTTCAAGATAATGTGCAGATCACCCACCTGTGTGATCCGGATATGAATCTACTGAAAGACCGTCAAAAGAGCTTCAAAGAAACCTATGGCAAAGAAGTGGCCCTGGAGCAGGATGTCCGTAAGATCATGGCGAATAAAGACATTGATGTCGTGAGTATCGCCATGCCTAATCATTGGCATGCATTGGCTACTATTTGGGCATGTCAGGCAGGAAAAGACGTTTACGTTGAGAAGCCAGGTTCTCACAATATCTGGGAAGGCCGCAAGATGGTAGAAGCCGCTCATAAGTACGACAGAATTGTGCAGCACGGTGTGCAGCTAAGAAGTTCACCTGCTATCAACAAGGCAATTGACCTTATGCGCAATGGCTATTTAGGTAAAGTATACATGTCACGAGGCCTGGTGTTCCGTTGGAGACCAAGTATTGGCGACAAAGGCTTCTCTCCTGTACCAGAAGGCATCGACTACGATTTGTGGACTGGTCCTGCACCCAAGCGTGCTTTTACAAGAAACCTTGTGCACTATAACTGGCATTGGGCGTGGGACTACGGCAATGGCGACGTAGGTAACCAGGGTATCCACGAAACTGATCTTTGTATGTGGGGATTGGACGTGGGGCTACCTACTAAAATCACTTCGATGGGAGGTAAATTCCTTTGGGACGATGCCAAAGAGGTACCAGAAGTATTGACATCTATCTACAATTACCCTGATGAAGGCAAGATCATCCAGTTTGAAGTGCGTCCATGGTGTACCAATACGGAAGATGGAGCTACAGTAGGTAATATTTTCTATGGCGAAAAAGGTATCCTTGTGGTAGATGGCTACGACAAGTTCAAGACCTATATGGGCCAGGACAGGACACCGGGAGAATCTGGCGACGACGGACAAGCATCAGGCACCGGCATGGACCGTGGTGATGGTGGAACTGATGGTCACTTCAAAAACTTTATTGAGGCAGTACGTAAGCGTGACAAGTCTATACAAAATGGTCCGGTGGAATCAGCTCACCTGGCTTCAGGATTGGCGCACCTTGGTAATATTGCCTACAGACTTGACCGGGTGCTGACATTCAATCCAGACTCTGAAAGGTTTGTTAACGATCCAGAAGCAGACAAAATGCTGACCAGAAATTACAGAAAAGGATTCGAGGTTCCTGAAATCGTGTAACTCAAGCATGGAATTCGAAAATCAAAACAATATGAATAGGTCACGCCGTGATTTTATTCAAAAAAGTGTTATTGCCGGAGTGGGTCTATCATTGATAGACCCACTCATGGTAAATGCGTTCGCCAAAAAATCCAAGATGAAGCTTGGGCTGGTAACCTACCAGTGGGGAAAAGACTGGGACTTGCCAACGCTGATCGCTAACTGCGAAAAAACTGGATTGCTGGGCGTTGAACTACGAACAGAACATGCTCATGGTGTAGAGACCAGTTTGTCTGCCAGTCAACGGGCTGATGTGAAAAAGCGCTTTGAAGACAGCTCTGTTACCTGCCTCGGCTATGGTGCCAATTTTGACTACCATCATGTTGATCAAGCCAGGGTTCGCAAAAACATAGAAGGTACCAAAGAGTATCTTCAGCTTTGTAAAGATATTGGCTCTACAGGCATTAAGGTGAAGCCCAATGGATTGCCTGATGGCGTGCCCAAGGAAAAGACGATTGCACAAATTGCAGCCTCGTTCAATGAAGTGGGCAAGTTTGCAAGCGATTTGGGTCAGGTGGTGCGGGTAGAAGTGCATGGGGAGAAGACCCAGGAGCTGCCCAATATGAAGGCCATCTTTGATCAGGTAACTGAGAAAAGTGTGAAGATGTGCTGGAACTGCAACGATCAGGACTTGTGGGAGCCAGGACTAGAAGCCAACTTCAATTCTGTGAAGAAATGGTTTGGTGATACCGTGCATATCCGTGAGCTGAATGTGGGTGATTATCCTTATCAGCAGCTGATGAATATGTTCAGTGCCATGAAGTACGACGGCTGGATCTTGCTCGAAGCCCGTACTGAACCAGCGGATAGGGTGGCGGCCATGAAAGAACAACTTCAGATATTTAATAAGATGGTCGGGAATGCCTAAATGGTGAGTGCCCACATTTTCTTAATAAATAAGACGATGATTCAAGGAGCTCCGATAAGTATCGGAGCTTTTTTTTGGTGTTCAGGTGTGTGTCTCCACACACCTAAATCGTTCGACGAATACTATATCTTCGTTGCTTGTCTTGCCAGAGTGTGAGACAAACTCCCTTAAAACTCATCCAATCGAATCAAATTCAAAAGGCCACTCAGCCAAATGACAAACCCTACAGCAAATTGCCATTTTACTTTTTTGTAGTACCAAATAAATGATCCAAATAGTATGGCATAGATAGAAAGAAAAGCAATGACGTATATGTCATCAAGTACATGCCCCACCGCCCTGTCGATGGCAGGCTGCATTAACATGAAGGATGCGAACATGATATTTGTTTTGTGCTTCTTTAGATCAGATTTTCTATTGATATATCCGATGACCGTGAGCACAATGGCAAATAAATACTGAGAAGACACCATTTGCGACAGAGCCGACATATAGCCAAGTTCCAGATACCTCGACACATACAGGTAGCCAGTGGTCACCACCATTCCGCCAAAAGCTACCATTCCCCAAATGCCCACTTGCTGATGTGCTTTGATATTTCTCCGGCGGATCAGACCCGTTTGCACGACCAATAATGAAAACCAGCAAAAGGCGAAGAAAGCGTGTATGATGAATTTAGGCATGAAGTTACTTGGCTGCTGAGTTTTCCAAAGCCAATTATCTGAAAACCCAATGACCATAAATAGCCAAAAGGCAATACTTAGGATAAAGTAGAATTGTTTCCGCATAAAGTAGGTTGAGTTGGTATTTCCAATTTATCGTTTTTCCAATTATTGTTAGCAAGCTGATAAAGGAAAAAAGAAAGACACCACCATTAAAAGGCAACCAAAACCATTAGGGATTGAAGACAAAGCATCGGTCAGCGACACCCAAATGTTTCATCCATGTAGCTGCTAAAATGTTTGGGTATGGGCAGAAGCCTTCAAAGTAGCGCTATACATAAATGCCGCGGCAGGGCCCCTTGGTCTGTGTACTCAGCACCATAAGTATTGTCACTTTGATGACGGTAAGCTCGGTTATGAATTTATTATAATTGAGCACTTGCTGGAAGCGGTAAGGCGAGGATGTTTGACGGGGTGTTGTAAGTACTTGTTAGGGACTAACTAGATTGATGGAAATGTTGAAATACAGTGAGTTGGCCAGGTCATTTTCCATTACAAAAGGTTGGTCGCCGAAGAAACCTCTAAAGAAGTCTCCATCATCCAGATTGAAACTATAATTATACCTTAGGCCTCCCTGAGCGCTTAGCCAAATGAAGTCTTTGATAGCTCTTTCGAATACAAGTCGAACCCTTAATTCGCTTCGTCTTAGTTCGGGGTCATTAATGCCTGCTGTCCCTTCCAACGACGACATTCTGTAGGTTTGGCCCTCCAGCTCATAGCCAAAGAATGCCATTGTTCTGGCATCGAATGTACGTCTGATATGTGCTCTGGCCGGAAATACTGATTCAATTCCCCATTTTCGAGAAGGGAAGGTGTAGTTGTACATAAATACCGGAAGGTAGTTGGGTTCCCCCACTCTATACGATCTGCTAAGGCCAAAACCGTAAAGAAGACGATCATGCTTTTTCCACCCATATATGGCATTAATCGAGTATCGGGCAAAACGAAGCGGTTGAAAATCTGGTAGAAAATAATCTCCATTGAGATCTGAGATAACCTGAATAAGGAGAAAATTGGTCTCATTAAACGGTTTAAAAACCGTGGCCGATAGACCGGTTGTTCTCAAACTCCGTTGCTGCAATGATTGTGCAAGGGGGTGGCTTTGAGCATTATCAATTTGGTAGACTGACTCCCAATAATTTGCACCAATATTGACCAATACATTCGTCTTCGAAATGATAGGAAAGTTAGCTGCCACACGAATACCCTGCACGCTGTTGACTTGAAGAGTAGACATCGATGCGCTGCCGAAGTTATCAAGGGTCATTTCGTGACCTCCCTGAAAATCGTACCCTACAGAAATTAGTTTGTTAGGGCTCTGACCTAATACCTTAGATGTGGCAAACCTTTTTCCTCCATCCGCCATCTCTACCTCTCCATACATGCTGAAGTCTTCTTCAACAAATGTAGTATCACTTACCTGAGCGGTAGCCGAATAACTTGCAAGAAACAATAAAAGAGAGCCGAATAACTTTATTGAGGAGAAGCTCTTAAAGGAACAACAGGTGCGATCGTTCATCTACTTACCTTTTATGATTACTCTTTTCCAGACATCGGTTCTTCCAAAGAGGCTAACTCCAATAAAACCTCTCACTTCAAGTGTGTTTTTATCTGTCATCTCAATGGTGCACGAATAGGTACTGCCGCTTTCTGGGTCGTAGATGGTGCCATCTTCCCAGGTTTTGTCACCAACAAATACGAAATCCTGAAGCATCCAATATCCTAGTAACCTATTTGATCTTAGAGATTCTTCCGGGTTGTTTTTATCCAATTTTGGTTTTCCATTCTCATCGTTCGGCTCTCTTAACCATACTATTCTGCCCTTAAATTCATCACCGACCTGGTCGATTTTCACTCGTGCCTTGCCGTTGCCTGTTTCCCATACACCAACGATCAATTGTGCATCACCCTGGGCGTTCGACTTTAGTAGTGGTAACGCAATAAGGAGTATCAAAAGGCTTATTCTAACCATGATTGCATTGCTTTTGAGTATGAAAGTATTACTGTTACGTAAACCTAGTCTAAATCCAGATTTTATGCAACAATCCAAACAAGACTAAGCTTGTTTGTCCAGATTTTTCGTTTGACTCATGGTGTTTCTAATCTATCGTTTGTTGATAACTATTGTCTGCTCGTCGGTTGAGTAAGATAAAGACTGAAAACAGGCTTATTTACTAGCCTAAAGCCTTTCGGATTTTTTTGTTTTTGCTTAACCTAGGTTCTAGCGCTCGAATATTTTCATAAGTTCCATTCTGATACTTTATGTATCTTATGGTGCTTAATCACGGAGTGGTATGAAACGTCTCATCTTTTTTCTTTTTGCTAGCCATTTGCTAATCACAATTGCGTTGGCCCAAAAGCCTTCCGATTTCATCATCAGTCACCAACTCATCTTCCCACCACAAGCCGAGCATACCCACGGTAGTAGCCTTGTGCTCTTGCCCAATGGCGACAAATTAGCGGTATGGTTTCAAGGTAGTGGTGAACGCACCGCCGATGATGTAAGGTTGATGGGAGCACGGCTGAAGAAAGGAGCGAAGTCCTGGACGACACCCTTTCTGATGGCTGACACTCCTGGCTTGCCCGACTGCAACCCAGTATTGTTTCTCAATCGTCAGAACAAGCTCTTTCTGGTGTGGATAGCTGTGCAGGCTCACCGGTGGGAACATTCGGTGTTGCGCTTGCGAACCTCGACCCACTATGATACCGACGGAGCCCCTCAATGGGACTGGCAGGACAATATACTTCTTGCGCCAGGGGAGGCCTTTGCTAAGGAAGTAGCCGCAAAATTCAAAGACCTGCCCGACAACCCCGCTGGTTGGGCAGAATATGCGCCGTCATACGACAAGTCGATTGTGGAGGCAAGTAAAGACACCCGCAAAACAAGCACGGGCTGGATGACCCGCATCAAGCCGTTGCAACTCGACAATGGTAAGATACTGTTGCCACTGTATTCCGACGGATTCAATATGTCACTGGTAGCTATTTCGGACGACAATGGTGATACCTGGCGGGCCAGCTCGCCAATTGTCGGCCGTGGACCGATACAGCCTGCTTTGGCTCAGAAGAGCAATGGAGACATCGTGGCATTGATGCGGGACAGTGGTGATTCACCGTCCAGGGTACATAAAAGTGTATCAACCGACGGCGGGGAATCGTGGAGTGCTACAGTAAAGACGGATATTCCTAACACTGCCAGTGTTGAACTGCTGAAGTTGAAAGATGGAAAATGGGCTTTTGTAGGAAATGACGTTGAAGATGGACGTTACAGGGTAAGCCTCTACCTGTCCGATGATGAAGGTGAAACCTGGAAATGGAAAGTGCGACTGGAAGACCATGAGAAAGGTGACGGCAGCAGCTACTCTTATCCTTGTCTGCTGCAGGACAACAATGGGCTGCTGCACTTGACTTACTCATCAAGAACCAGCGATACTGAAAAGTCGATCAAATATGTGGTAGTGGATCCCGGTAAAGTGAAATAGGTTGTGGTGTGTGAGAGACACACCAGAACGGCAGTGGATTCAACGTTGGAAGTGAGCTAGTGGAGGGTGGAAAGATGCCTACATAAGGCAGCGTTTTATAGGATTTCTTCACTGCGTTGCGAAATGGCTGAGTAAATTACCTTGGCTGGTGGATTCGCATATCTCAAGGCACCTCATTGGTCACCGTTAAAGATATACATACAGCCATTCCGTAGTGTAACGGAGGAATCTTCTACGTTTTGTAGAATGGCTCGTTACGATTTCCTGTTTACATCAGAGATTCGCTGCTCTTCCAAACTTCCAAACGTTCAATAAATGAATATTCAGTATGGCCAGCTCAACGTTTGTGACCTATTAATTCCTGAAATACTTAATCGAATTCTTGTGGAGGTCACGTGCATACCTAAAGGCATGTGGTGAGAACAATAAAGTAAATGCACCGGCAAAGATTAGGCTAAAGTTGTCCAGGTACCAACCAATAAACGGAGATAAGAACATCGCAAATGATAAAACATAGCCGAATACTATTAGAGAGAATGTTAGGTATTTCACCGGAAGAAAATACCATTTTCCTCTAAACTCTTCGTTACCTTCTTTGAACACATCAAATCCTTGGTCTTTTTCCATTTTTTTAGTTTATCATTATGAGAAAAGGACATTCTATGGTAATAGAGGAAGTTTTGTAGTATAAAGTTACTTTGGTTGAATATATTATTTGGATCGCAGATCCTACGATACCTCTTTGGGCTTCTCACTTAGTGATAGCAAATCCCGAAGAGCTCTCAACAAACCTTAAAGAAGGTCTTGTTCTGAGCCTCTTCTTTTTCAGCCAGCATGGCTTCGATCTTCTTAGCTGTTTTGGTAATGGCCAGGCCGCCAAGGCCTGTGCAACGAAGAGTGTTGGGAATTGCATCGCCCACTTTCTTCATGGTTTCGATCACTTCATCCAAAGGAATGACCTGGTCGTAATTGGCCAGTGCCATGTTGGCGCACGAAATAGCGGTAGACGCAGCCATCACATTTCGATTGAGACAAGGGGCTTCCACACGGTCAGCGACCATGTCGCAAATCAATCCTAAGGAGGCTTGCAGGGTCATCGAAGCGGCAGTAAGCGATTGAGCAAGCGTTCCATTTTTTAACACCACCAGTCCTGCAGCCGCCATGCCTGAGCCTGATCCGCACTCGGCCATACAACCTCCCACTTCCGCAGCAAAGGTGGCATGAGCAGAGATAAATACACCAATAATACCAGCAGCCAACATCGCTTTCACCATTTCATCCTGCGATAATTTCAAGGTAGTAGCCGTCCCGATGATGGCGCCTGGCAGTGCCCCACATGAACCAGCTGTAGGTGCAGCTACGATCACACCCATCGAGCTTTTTACTTCCATCATGGCCGAGGTATAAAGCGTGACGGTATTCAATACATCGCCTTCTACCAGGGTTTTGTTGTCCATCTGCTTTTTGAAATTGACAGATTGTGGCCCCAGGATACGATCATCATAAGTAGTGCCTTTCACGCCAATTTCAATGGCATTCTGCATGATGGCGACTATTTCACGCATTTTCTCAAAGACTTCCTCATTCGAAATAGCCCCCCTGGCACTTTCGTAGTGTATGGCCAATTCCCACAGCGAGAGATTTTTGCCTTCATTGTAGGCCAGCATCTCCTCGGCTGTGATAAAAGGAACCTGAAGGTCCTTGCGTGCCAATACCGGCAGTACCGGCGATAGTTTTTTGATGATGACTGTGCTATCCAGCTGCTGCAATTCTGCTATGATGTCTGAAGAAACGAATTGATTTGATTTTATTTCTACAAAAGTCTGATCACCGTTATGGACATTGATTTCATCGCATTCAATCGAGCCCTTCAAGAAATCAGCCACCCTATCAGGCGACTTTGTGTAGATCAATGTTTCATAAAAATCGCCTGCCATAAGCACCTTTGCTCCATCAATTTCAATTACTTGAATCATGCCGCCGCCTGTTGAAAGCGCAGTAAGCGTATGTGTTTCTTTAGGATTCTTTAAAGTAAGCTTATAGGTATTCGGGTGTGTGGCTCCAATCGGGTGGATGTCGATAGTTATTTTTATTCCCGCTTCATCAATCGCCCGTAAATAATTAGGTAGCCTCTCGTCGTAAGCTTCCCAGCCCAGGAAACCCCCAAACAAACCCATGTCGGATCCTTGCCCTTTGTGGGTGGTAGCCAATGACCCGTTGGGGTCAAACTCAATATACACTTCATTAATATTTTCTTCCATCAAATCCCTACAGAGTCTGCCAATGCGAAGGGACGCTGCACAGTGAGAACTGGAAGGGCCACGCATAACGGGTCCTATGACATCGTTGAAAATACTGGGATAACTTTCCATGGCTTTCAAATTTTTGGAGATGGTTTGGTCAATTTAAGAAATTTGTTCCATTATTTGTGCCTTCCATCAATAGGCTATCTATGATTAATATTATCTGGACTGTTTTAGTATTGCTTGCTATCTGGATTGGCATCGTTCTCTTTCGGGATGTCTTCAAACACCGCACCCAGTGGGAAGCTAACAGTTGGACAAAAACCGGATTCATTGGGTTGATTGGTAATTTCTTTGATACGCTGGGCATCGGTTCCTTTGCCATCGAGACCGCACTGCTGAAATTCATGAAGCAGACGGAAGACCGTTTGCTGCCAGGAACACTGAATGTAGGTAACGCCATTCCAACGATGGCACAAGCGATCATCTTCATACAAATAGTGGAGGTAGAGCCATGGACCCTTGTGCTGATGGTAGTTGCTTCCGGAGCCGGCGCACTGCTAGGGGCGGGGATAGTGGCCAAATTACCAGAGAAAGTCATACAACTCACCATGGGTATTGCGCTCCTTACCACAGCGGGTTTCATGGTGGCCACTAAAATGAATTGGATAGAAGGTGGAGGTGAGGCGATTGGCCTCACAGGGGCCAAGCTGATGCTGGCCGTGGGAGTCAATTTTATCCTGGGTGCCATCATGACCGCAGGTATCGGACTCTATGCGCCTTGCATGGCCCTGGTATTCGCTTTGGGCATGTCTCCGGCCGTAGCCTTCCCCATCATGATGGGCTCTTGTGCGTTCTTAATGCCGATGGCTTCGTATCGATTTATTAAAGAAGGCGCCTACAACAGGAAAGCTTCCTTTGCAATTGCCACTTTGGGCCTTATTGGTGTTTTCATTGCTGCCTTTGTGGTGAAGTCGCTCGAATTGGACACCCTGCGATGGGTAGTGCTGGGGGTGATTCTTTACACCGCAGCCGTCATGCTTAGGGCTGGCCTCAGACCACAACAAAATTAACTATTGATCCTATGCTTATTCTTCGAAATGATTTAATGGGCGATTTACTTACCCTCACAGAAGTGGTAGAGGTAGTAGAAAAGGCCATGATTGCTTATGAAAAGGAAGAGGTAGTGGTGCCTTTGCGGATGCATATCGAAAAGGGTAAAGATACCATGATTTGCATGCCAGCCTGGGGAGATCGTTATTTTGCTAACAAACTGGTGAATGTATTTCCAGGAAATCGCGACAAAAACCTGCCGCTCAATATTGGTGCGCTGGTGTTGAATGATGCAGAAACAGGACAAGCTGTTGCGTTGATGAATGCTTCCAAAATTACGGCCCTCCGCACAGGTGCATTGGGAGCCATCGGCATCAAGTACCTCACACCAGCAGATACATCAAGTTTTGGATTGATTGGTTGCGGCCTGCAAGGGATTCATTTGGCTGCGCTCACGTGTACGGTGCGGAAGATATCCACTATCTTTTACCTGCATCGATCAGATAGTGGTGCAGCCCGTTTGAAGTCCTTCATGCAAAACTATTTTCCTGAGGTATCCATCGTTCCGGTTTCTTCAGCCGAAGAGTTGCTGAGTAAAACAAATGCAGTAATCGCTGCTACACCCTCCCCGGTGCCGGTTTTGCCGAATGATAGTAGCCTATTAGAAGGCAAATGTTTTATCAGTATTGGTTCTTTTAAGCCCTCCATGCAGGAATTGCCTGATGAAGTATTCAAACTGGCCGGCAGGTTGTTTATGGACTCAGAATTTGCCCGGGTGGAGCCTGGCGATTGTATTAATCCTGTTAAAAAGGGCATCCTAAAGGAAACTGATCTGCTGACGATTGGAAAATTAATTACAGGAGAGGCCAGTGTTGACGTTCATCAGACAACTGCCTACAAGTCGGCCGGTATGGCAGTGTATGATTTGTTCGTGGCGCAGGCGATGTATGAAAGGGCAATGAAGACCAATAAGGGTACTCAGGTGGAGTTTTAGTTCATCAAAATGGGGCTAATTTTCGACACTTGTGGCCGACTTTATGGCAGCAATGGCTAATGTTGCTGGCCTGTGAGACACAAGCCAGTACCACGATGTGATCGACTCTTGATTACTCGATTTTATGAGGCCACCCCAGGTAACAAAGAAACAGAGCAAAAGGAAGAAAAATCACGACCACGTACCTTCCAGCATTAGCCAACATATAATCGGAGGGATTTAGGGGGTCGTAGTAGATTCGAAAAGATCTGTCTTCTGCACCTATGGTAAACAGTGCACTGTCATCATCATCATTTTCTTCGCTAATATGATGGACCACTCCTTCGTGATCTGTAAACCGGCCAGGGGATCCGGTTTGGAATGACATCTGTCAAATCTTTGGAAAAGGGAAGGGGTAAATAGCGTAGCGGCTTTAAGAGATGCCGCCCCTAGTTCAAAAGGCCGCCTTCATATTCATCTTAAAATTACCAGGCAGACTTAGTACTCGTGTTATCCAGCAAAATATCATTACAGAACTACTTCCGTGATGGCAATGCAGCGGTAAGAGAAATCATGAGGCTTTGATTTGTTGTAGTAGGATCGATGAAGCGGGAACCGTTAAACGAAACAGCCCCGTGGTGGATATCTTTTATGCCGTAGAACAATTCCAGTCCTGCCGACAAAAAGGGGTTGATTTTTCTGGATGTTCCGAAAAGAAATCCAAATTCTTGCTGAGACCGCAATACATCCATGTAGTCGGAGTCCCTTGGTAGCCATTGTCGGCCACTTATACCACCAAAAATATTTGTATCTGAACCGATAGTGAAGTTCAAAAGAATTGGGAGATTGAGATAATACGCATTTGCTTTGCTTGTCGTATCGTCGAGTCCAAAGAGTGCTTGGGGTTCTGAGGTATAGAAATACCCTCCAACTGGATCAAATTTAAAATAAGGCTCTCTCTTAAATTTTGCTCCGAAAGACAGGCCAGCCACGATGGAAAACATCCTTCCAATGGGCTTGTAGGCTCGTATGCCGATAAGGAATTCCGCTGTACGGTATTTGGGAGACGATGGAAACTCCTGCATATAGAACTGTGATACACCTCCGCCCAATAGTAGGCTATACCTGATTTTTCTTTGGGCACTATCAGGCGCTTGCCCCCAACTAAACTGAGCGGCAGCGAGATTGGCAACAACGAGCAAATAAAAGACATGCAACCTGCGCATGTCTTTTATGTTCAATAATAGTTTCTTCATACTTATTCGCAATCTAGAATCGCCCAGTTGCTGGTTCCCACTCCTCTTGAAGTACCTTCTTGATGAGCTTCTTTAGTGTAGATAACTAATGGTGAGTACCCATTCCAATTCATAGGGCCGCCAATAAGTGCGCCATTCCAGCTATATTTACGCTCTTCATCATTCGTTCCAATATAGTCTGGTACAGTTATAAATACGTCAGCCGTTCCTAGGGTTGTTCCATAAGTGATGGTAAAGCTTACATTTACGTGTTCCAGACGAGTTTCGTAATTTTTCCAGTTACACCAGACGCCGGTTCTGAGTTCTCCATACACCTGGCTCTGGGCTGCAGGTGTGCGGTTATTTCCAGAAACAATCCAAAACGAGCTTACATAGGTAGTTACCCTACGATCATCGTTACAGCCGCTTGGGTTGTAATAGTACGTCTTTTTCTCAGGTGCGCCACATGCCGCAAGCATTCTCCCGTTTGATGGATCCGTGGGTGTTTCCTGATAACGGGTGGAGATAAATTTTGTCTCATCGAGATTTTCGACAGATTTAACAGCAGCCAATGCCTCGATATTCGCCTTTCTGGCATACACAATTGCTTCGTTACCCATAACCTTGTGAGCGAAGCCGTCAGATATGTACAGGCCGCCTCTGTTGCATATTTTCCGATAGAAAAGGTTTGTTATTTTCGGAACGTAAGTAGAATCTTCGAGATGAATGACATCCGAATATTCTTTCAGGATAAGATCATGCTGTTCGACAGTTTCTGCCAAATCTAACTTTGCTAGAGCCTCATGATAGACCTTATCAAAGGACTCGAACGTAGTCGAAATGGTACGTGACCCATTCTCATTCTGAGAGGATTGGACGGCATTTACGTACGAATTCATTTCTTGAGTGTCAGCAAACTCAAGAGTACTCAACGGCGTTTCTGTTTGCTCAGTTAGCATAATTTGCTATTCCGTACAAGAAAGTAGAAGAATGATGGATAGCGGGTAAAATGCTTTTTGAACTTTCATAGCATGGTTATTGGTTAAAAATCGAATATTATAAATGTAGAAAAACTATTTTTTGACACGCAAGAAATTACCAAAAAATAACATGACTGAGTGGCCCATTAGGAACTGCTGTGATGAACTCTCTATTACTCAATTTTATGAGGCCACCCCAGGTAACAAAGAAACAGAGCAAAAGGAAGAAAAATTGCGATCACGTACCTTCCAGCATTAGCCAACATATAATCGGAGGGATTTAGGGGGTCGTAGTAGATTCGAAAAGATCTGTCTTCTGCACCTATGGTAAACAGTGCACTGTCATCATCATCATTTTCTTCGCTAATATGATGGACCACTCCTTCGTGATCTGTAAAATCCATAAGTGTCATTAGCTTCGCTTCCGGCCCATCGGTATTCAACTCTTCACCTGTTATGATGGCCTCTGTGGCCGTCCAGTAAAGTTGGGCATATAGATAGTTTATAGGAATAAGAGTACTCGCCGCCAGGATGGCGATACCTGGAATAATAAACCAGAGTTGAAAGGTTTGAAATTTTCTCATTTTTTCAGGTATTCATGGCTCTTAGCACGCATTGATCGACTTAATCTAGCTAAAATCTCACATGTTTTATCGCTTTTGAATACCAGGGAGCATAAAGGGAGCTTATTTGATCGCGATTCGTTTTCTGATCCTGGAAAGCGTTTCAGGTTTTATGCCCAGGTAGCTGGCTATTTGATACTGAGGGACCCGGCTAAGCAAGTCGGGTCTCTCTTCTAATAGAAAGACATATCTTTCCTCTGGGTCTTTTTGGGCAAATGCCTCGACCTGATCTGCTTTTTCACCCATCATTTTCTCAAACTCAACCCGACACATGGCTTCAAAACGAGGAAAACTTCGGTAGAATGCCGCCTCTTTTTCTACGTTGGACACGCTGACGGTCGTTTTTTCTACGCACACAAGGTAGTGCTTGGAAGGTGTTTTGTTGGCCATACTGTTGAAATCTGCAGCGGAGTGACCTTCAGTGTAAAAATCGGTGGTTACTTCCTCACCATCGATAAGAGAATACCTTCTGATACACCCTTCAATGATAAAATAGGCGTCTTTGGCAATTTGGCCGGCTTTCAACAGGAGGGTCCCCTTGCTAAATGTTTTTACCGGGAAGGCTACTGCCATCTCGCGATTTTCTTCATCTGACACATTTTTAAGCTTGGATAGTTGAACTGTTGAAACAGGAGTCATTGTCATTTAATAAATTTTAATGTTTGTAAGCGAACTGACAAACGATCACCTACCTTTTCGTTTAGCAGGATTTGAAGGAAGGTATTTAATCTTTCCTCGCCCACCAAGGCAAATAGATCAGAAGCAGTTGAATACCAATCCTCACCAAAGCGACTGTTTTGGTCCCAATAGCGGGGTTTTCCTTGAGTACGTCCCAGATATGAATAGGCAGAAAAGCCACCATCAAAAGGAAAATCCCCAAAAGCGCTCTTTTTCTGAAGGCTGGAATAAATACACCAATTCCCAGAATGATTTCGACTGCTCCTGATGCGAGATTGATAAATGATTTGGGCAGAAAATCAGGGATCAAAGGGAAGTACATCTCCGGCGTAATGAAATGGTTAACTCCCCCCGAAAGCATTATGAGAGCTAATACTATTCCGATAATTGTCTTGGCTATTTTCATTACTAGCTGGTAGTTAGATTTTGGCTAAAATAGGAATTAATCGTTGATGTTAACCCCTTCGTTCTGGCTGAGTTAGAGAAACCCCTCGGGAGACCGGCCTTTGATTCTGATTGGGTAGCAAATTCAAATTGCTCACCGAATAGGCTTTCTGCCAAAAAAACTGACTTCTTTTTCTCCCAATTGTCACATGTTGTCACAGCGGGTAACCGCCAATATTAGGTTGGCGTCAGATCATTAGTGCTGGTTTTTAGGTTCCATAAGAACGATTACCTCCACTAGCTTAAGCAGTTGCTCGCTGACTGCCATTTTATAAACTCAAAATTTAAAGATATGGTTTTAGCTCAATTTTTTTTAGCCGTTCTATTGGCAGGACCCATCGTATGGGGCGTTCTTAATTGGTTAAAGTATGGAAGGAATTCAGCACCTAAGCTGCCAGTCAATTACATCACCCTGATTAATTCTGCTGTATTGTATGCTTTAGCGTTCAATGTCATATTCTTTTTGCAAGAGCTGTTTCTTGTGCTGGGGAAAAAGGCACTTGGCTTGAAGGCATTTCTGTATCATAATGACCACAACTGGGAAGGAGAACACCCAATGGCTCCATTGATGCAAGGGTCCGGAGCCCTGGCCATTTTCCTTACCGGATTGATCTGTTTGGTAATTTTCCGCTTCAATAGACATTCCCGGAGCAGTTGGATGCTATTTGTCTTGTGGCTGGCTTTTCATGGCCTCATACAATCAATCCCCCAGGTGATGGTCGCCTACTTCGACGAAGGTACCGACGTGGGCCAGGCACTTGTAGGCTATTTGCATTTAAGTCAAACGGCTCTCCTCATTTTAGCCATAACGAGTATGGTTGCCATCGCCATGACGAGTATTTGGATGGGCAGGCAACTTCTGGGGTTTGCTCCTGCTGCTGTCAATTTGAGTCAGCCTAAAGTGAAACTCAAATATATTCAGCTAATAGCTGTCGGTGCCGGTTTTGCTGGCAGCCTACTAGTGGTTCCTTTCAGAATTTTCCCGATCAGTCAGGCAATTACTCCATTTATTGTATTTGCTGTTTCAATTCCTTGGGTATGGTCGTCCGCAGCTATGATCCACCCAGTCAAACGCAATTCGAATAGCCTGAATGATACAATTAATTGGGGTCCTATGGCATGGCTGCTGCTGCTTTTGGCTTTCTTTAGGTTGGTATTAGCGCCAGGCCTGGAGTTTTAATAAATTCATTTCAATCATAATGGATGTTTTGGTAGTGGGCACAACTCATTTTTGTGACACACGTAGAAAGAAGCGCATCTTGTAAAAAAAGGCATGACCAAAAAACGAACCAAGCAAATATTCAGAATAGCCCTTATTATGGCAAGTATAGGCTCCTTGTACTTCGTGCCATGGATTTTGGTCAAGGCCTGGATGTTGCCACTGCCTGATTCGGTTCAGGAGCAACTGGAGGAAGGCATTGAGCATGGCTTTGATGGCATGATTGTTTATGTAGACCAGGCGGGGAAGCCACCGGAGTTTTATGCTGCAGGTTGGCACGACCGAAAGAACAAAATCCCGGCTTACCCACAAGCCTTGTTTAAGATTGCCAGCATTACCAAGTTGTATGTAGCTGTGGCTACTACCAAGCTTTTAAAAACCGGGCGTTTGTCGTTGGACAAAACACTCGCCGACTACTTTCCGGAGCTGGTAGGGAGAATCGAAAATGCCAATAAAATCACCCTGCGACAGATGCTGCAACACCGAAGTGGCATTCCTAATTTTGTAGACCACCCTGACTATTGGACAAAACCGCCGAAGAACAAAGAAGAGACGCTTGGCTACGCACTGGACCTGCCCGCCGACTTCGAACCGGGTGAAGACTTCGGCTATTCCAATACAAATTATATGTTGATTTCTGACCTTATTGATAAAACAGTGGGCTACAGCCATCAACAATACATTAAGGAAGAGATTTTGATGCCACTTAACCTCAACAACACCTTTGGTTCATTGACTGAAGTAGATATAGATGATGTCATGAGTGGCTATTATGTCGGCGTGGAGGAAGACTTTAAAACTGAAGATATAGGCTTAATGCTGGCTACAGCCGAGGACGTGGGGATATTTCTGCGGGCATTAAATGATGGTTCCGTGTTTGGCGAAGATGAACAGGACATCTATTCGTCCGTTTACTTTTACGAACATACTGGACTTCTCGTAGGCTATCAGAGCATTGCCAAATACCACAAAGACATCGACACAGTGGTGATCCAATTTAATAATACCACCAACTTTGACGGATACGATTGGAATTTAGCAGAAATCATATACGGGCGTGTGCTGAAAATAGTGAGGGGTAGATAGAGCGCTCAATACAGGAGAATATTTATTCAAATAGACCTCTCAGACCACCGAGCGCCAGGGAGACGAAGGTGGCAATTGATTAGTCAATAGAGACTTCTTCAAAATAGTGCCTACTGTTGATCCTCCGCCTTCAAAAAATAGATAATGCCAATAGAGCAGGCTGAAATACGATAACAAGTCATACCTTGCTGACGGACTTGCACTTAACGTAAGATAGCAACTATCTTGGCAATATGAGAA
The DNA here is from genome assembly GCA_964351395.1 of uncultured Roseivirgaceae bacterium. Classification (GTDB taxonomy): domain Bacteria; phylum Bacteroidota; class Bacteroidia; order Cytophagales; family Cyclobacteriaceae; genus Imperialibacter. Next base: position 104,014 of record CAYGOF010000007.1, on the reverse strand, counting down.
TCTGTTATTTTGTGCTTTTTCATTTCCTTTTTCTTTACGAAGCATCGAGTCAGCCAAAGATCAACGAATTGGAGAAAGCCATTACGATCAAGGACTACCGTCAGTCCGATAAACTATCGAAAGAACTCATTGCCAGTGAGCTGCAGATCAATCAGGCGTATGGGTATTGGGGCCTTGGTGTATCAAGCCTGTCTAGTAATCCCGATTCTTCCAATTACTATCTGCAACTAGCCCTTCAGAAGGATCCATCTGATTTGCTAAAAATCAAAGTCCTCAATGCGCTAGGGAATTACTATGACATTGTCGGGCTGACAAAAAAATCTATACAGACCTTTCTTAAAGTGGTGGATCTGGCGACTGAAATTGATCCCTCATTTTTGGCAGGTGTATACAATAATCTTTGTATTGGCTATCGTTCGCTAAATCAATTTGATTCCTCTGTCTACTACGGATTTCAGGGGTTGAAAATTGCTGAAGCTGAGGCCATGGATTTTGAGCTTAAACGGCTATACAATTCAATTGCGATCTCCTTTGCTGTGCAAGGAGATTTAGTTACTGCAGAGTCTTTCTTCAGAAAGTCTCTTGCCAAAGCATTAAGCAATAAAGACTCAATTGGTGCTTCAAAAAGTTACATTAATCTCACGCAAATAAAAGTATACCAGGAAGATACTGATAGTGCTGAGTACTTTTTGGAGCGTGCCAAGGTCTTTAACTTGGCTAACCGAAACCTACTCGATATCCTGGATATGTATTCCTTGTTATCCGAATTGAGGATCTCTGAGAACAAACCTTCTGAGGCGATTTCCTATTTGGATCAGGCCTTATTAGTGTTGGGGAGAGCAAATTATCCAGCTGAGGAAATCAGTATTCTCATGGATAAAGCCAGGGCCTACCTGATGCTAAATAATTATGCTGCGTGTCAATTGAGTTTAGATTCGGCAGAAACCCTCATTTTGAAATCTGATGGAAAAAGAGATTTACTTGCGTTAAGGCAGCTTCAAAAATTTGCCTTGGTACAATCAAATAGACTACCGGAGGCTATTCATCTTCAGGATGAAATAGACTCTTTAGAGAAAGTCAGGTTTGATAGCGAACGTGCGGAGGCGGTAGAAGAAATTCGAATCAAGTATGAAACAGATAAAAAGGAACTGCAGATTACGGAGCTTTTGCAGGCGGCAGAAATATCAAAATTGAAAAATAAGCAGCAATTATTAGTCTTCGCAGTGATTGGTGTGCTTTTGGTCAGCATTTCACTGATTGGCTTTTTCTTGTTTAGGAACAGGAACCTGAAATCTGTTCAGGAAAAATTATTGATGGAGAAAAAATTACTCAGGTCACAAATGAATCCGCATTTCCTGTTCAATGCCCTGGCTTCCATCAATGCGTTCATCTTCAAAGGAGATAAATATGAAGCCAGTGAATACCTGAACACTTTTAGTGAACTTACCAGAAATGTCCTCCTTCAGTCTTCTAAAGAATGGATTACACTAAAGGAAGAGCTAAAGACGGTGCGACAATATTTGGAAATACAATCACTGAGGTTCAATAAACTTAGTTTTACCATTGATTGCGATGCCGATCTGGAGGAAGTATTGGTGCCACCGGTGCTATTACAACCCTTTGTTGAAAATTCCATTGTTCATGGCTTTAAGGATGGTTCAGGAGGGGAAATTGTGATCAACATTGAGGCTGAGGAGCAGCATATCCATATTAGTATCGAAGATTCCGGAAGTGGATTTTCACAAAACGTGAATCCGAGCTCCAAAGCCATCGAGATTACAAGAAGCAGGTTGAACTTACTCTACGGTAAAAACTACGGCCACAACAATCCAATCATCAAAAACAGACCGGATGCAAATAATAATATCATGGGAGTATCGGTTCACTTAACTTTGCCTATCAAAGAATCATTATGATATCGGTGTATCTGGTAGAAGACGAGGACAATATTAGAGAGGCAACCTTAGCGATGCTGGCTGATTTACCAGTAAAAATACTTGGCGCTGCATCAACCATCAACGAGGCTTTTCTGGCTATCAAGCAGCTCTCGCCTGATTTGGTCGTCCTTGATGTTCAGCTAGGGGAACATACTTCGTTTGATCTTTTGGAGAAATTTGACAGAGTTAATTTTAAAGTACTTTTTGTTACGGCCCACATTGAGTACGCCATCAAAGCATTTCAGTTCAGTGCTGTCAATTACTTACTAAAGCCATTAAGCTTTAAATCATTGACAGATGCTATCGATCAGGCGAGTTCATTGATTGAGCAAAAGACACAAAACATTGATTATGAGGCTTTAAAGTTCAATTTAGAAGATGGTCGGGAAAAGAAGATGGTACTCAAAACCCAGGATAAAATCCATGTGGTTCATATCAGCGATATCATTAGGTGCGAGTCTGATACCAGTTATACCACCTTCTTCCTTAAAACTAAAGAGCGGATCATGGTGTCCAAAACGCTTCTGTATTACCACGAGCTACTCTCTGCCTATGGTTTTTTCAGAATACACAAATCTCACCTCATCAATGTCGCTCATGTACAGAAGATCCACAAATCTGAAGGGGGCGATGTAGAAATGAGTGATGGAAGCATGATTCCTATTGCACAGAGGAAACGGGAGGAATTCTTAAAAATAATTTCAAGCATAGGACTTTCCTGATCGAATACTTGAAAGATCGGGTCGTTCCTTAGGTGATTCCCTGCGATCCTTAAAGCGCTCCTTTTAAACCGAATAAATCATTCAATTTTCCAATAAATAATTGGAATATGAACAGATTTATACTTTTGGTTGGCGCATTGTTGGTGTCGTCAGTAGCCTTTTCACAGACACTTACAGCATTACAGACATTTAGAGGGAGTGACACCCCTAATGGATCAGGCAACCAGGATTATTTTGGGGGAGAAATAGCCCTGAGCGGAAATACTGCGGTGGTTTCAGCGCCTGCTCACAATGATTTTAGAGGAGCAGCCTATGTTTTTGAACTAAACGGAAGCAATCAATGGATTCAAGTCGCAAAACTTACTGCCAGTGATGCTGCTATTGATCAAAGTTTCGGCCACGCAGTTGCTATAGAGAATAATGTTATTGTCGTAGGTGCTCCCGGCGTCAGCCGGATTGACCAAGGCGTTTATATTTTTGAAAAGCCTGGCGCAGGTTGGTTAAATATGACCGAGACTATCAAGCTAAATACACCTTATTCGGGCTCAAGTTCATCAGGCTTTGGTTTTAGTGTCGACATCCAAAATGACGAGATCCTGGTGGGTGCCCCTTATGAGGACAATGGTACCATTGTTGCCGCCGGTAGAATTTATGTTTATGAAAAATCTGGAGTCTCCTGGACCACCGCTTTTGTGCGGGCAGAACTAACAACGACGAATGTTGGCAATGGTGATTTAATAGGATATTCTGCTGTTTTTGGAGATAATTTCATCGTTACTGGTGCGTTGACAGGGTCTGTTGCAGGAACCCTTCATGTTTTTGAGAAGCCAGCGACAGGTACCTGGGCCAACGCTACTACAGAAAGCATTATCCTTTCAGGGTCGGATCGCTCTACCCAGGATGGGTTTGGGGGTGTGGTTGGCACAAATGGCGAATTCATCACTTCGATTGGCGCACTAAATGGGAGTGTAAATACCGACATGAACCTGTACGTTTTCAAACGTCAAAGCACGAAGTGGTCTGATCAATCCACTCAAAATGAATCAACCTTAGTCAATTTGCCCTCCTATTTTCCATTTCAGGGTTTTAACAATTCACACCCAATAACTTCATTGGAATTACAATCCAACCTATTATTAATTGGTGATGGCTTATCGACCGGCCCTACCAATGGTAATACCACACCAACTGGTTCTGTTTTTATTAGGGATTCCCGCACAGGGACTTTAATTAAAGAAATTGATGGCCTCGATTTTGCCACAACGGGCAGGTTCGGTGCTGCATTAGCGATCGATGGCAGCCGCCTTTTGATTGCTTCGCCGCATGAAACAAGGGGAGGTGTAGTCAGGTATTTTAATCTTTCTTATGATCTGTCAGTTTCCCGCCAGCTTTGTAGTGGAGGCAGTATTTCATTTGGCACCCAAACGATTACTAGCACGGGCACCTACCAGGAACAATTTACTTCCGGCAATGGACTGGACTCCCTGGTGACGCTAACGGTTAGTAATTCGACCTTGGCTATGACCACATCCAAAACAGATAACCTATGTTTTGGAGCATCCAACGGTGAGATCAATATCGGAAAATCTGGAGGAACGGCTCCTTACGAATACAGTATCGACGGAACAAATTATGGCTCCACACCCTCGTTTTCTTTTTTGGCAGCAGGCAGCTATACCGTCTATGTGAGGGATGCAAATGGATGTGTCGTTTCAAAAGCAGTAACGATTGAAGCCCCCGACCAAATACAATTAACGGCTGTTAATCCGACGAATGCAAGCTGCAATGGAGAAGCCTCTGGGGAAATTGCCATAACCGCGACAGGAGGTACTGGTTCCTTATCCTTTAGTGTGGATGGCACCAACTTCGGCCCCTCACCAATCACGGAACTAACACCGGGTACTTATAATATCACTGCTAAAGACCAGATTGGTTGTGAACGTGTGATTGCTACAGGTGTCAACATCAGCGAACCTCCATCTAGCTTAACACCTGCGGTTGATACTGGTTTAAGTACAGTGTATGGCACACCGGTCTCAGGTATTGTGATCACCCCTGACCCGTCGGACACAGAGGTAAATTATTTTCAGATCTCAAACATTCTGGGTGGAAACCTCTTTAAGAATGATGGGGTAACAGCTATTGCTCAGGGTGAATTTATTACGAAAGCAGAGGGCTTGGCCGGTTTGGTTTTTGCGCCCACCCAGCAAGGGCCAAATTTGGGCTTCACGGTTCGCTCTGCTGCCAGCAATCGAGTAAGCTGTTTGGGGGGATCCAGCGTGGGGTCCGTCATCACAGTGGCCAAAGCACCACTGACCGCTACCGGCATCAGTGAGACTATTGGATATGGCACAAGTCCTACCAATGGGATACAGTATACTGGTTTTGTGAATGGTGAAACTGAGTCTGTTCTCACAAGCCTTCCCACCGCTTCCACTACTGCCACTGCTGGGTCAGTCGTAGGTACTTATCCGCTTACGCTTGCAGGTGGTGCTGCCGACAACTATGATATTACGCTGGTGAATGGTTTGATCACAGTAGAAAAAGCCAAACTAACCGTAAACATTGCTAGCCAATCCAAAACCTATGGAGCATCCAATCCTGCCCTGTCATTTTCCTACAGTGGTTTTGTGCTGAACGAAAATCAATCGGTCATTGATACTTCACCCACCATCAGTACGACGATAGATGAGTTTTCAGGTGCTGGCAGCTACACGATATCCGGGTCTGGCGGAAGCGACGATAGCTACGATTTCATTTATGTTGACGGAACTTTTACAGTGAATCAAGCCCCACTTTCGCTAACGGTCAACGACAAAGCGATCACTTACGGTGAGGCCTTGCCAACCTTGGACGGTACATTGTCAGGGGTTATCAACAATGATAATATCATGGTTTCCTACAGTACGACCGCCACGTCTACCGCTGATGCGGGAGACTATCCTATTACAGCTTCGTTAAGTGATCCTGATAATAAACTAGGCAATTACAATGTGTCCAATACGCCAGGAACTTTAACCATCGGGCAAGCGGATCAGCTCATCACATTGGCAGCCATCAGTGATGTTGATCTTGCCGAAGTCAACGAAGTGGCGGTTACAGCAAGCGTTGATTCGGGCTTGCCATTGACTTATACCATAACCCAAGGTCAGGCCTTTGCTGCTTTTAATGCCGACAATTCACTCATCTTACTTTCCGGTACCGGTACAGTGATCTTGGAGGTTTCCCAGGCAGGCGACACAAATTATAAAGCAGCAAGTGAGTCCGTATCCTTTAACGCAGTGGATTCCCGAAAATCAAATCAGACGATTACGATCGGTAATATTGAAAGGGTCACTTACGGTGAGGTACTGACGGTTTCAGCCAATGCCTCATCATCATTGCCGGTATCTTTGACCGTTGTAAGTGGCCCAGCTACGCTGAATGGCACTGAATTGACATTTTCAGCTGTGGGAATGGTAGTGATTGAAGCTTCCCAGAACGGAAATGAAGCCTTCAATCCTGCCTCTCCATTTACCCAGCAGTTTGAAGTTACGCCAGCCGTGTTGTCCGTCACAGCCGGGTCGCAAACCATTATTTATGGTGAAGCTATTCCTGCGTTACAATATTCAATTAGTGGGTTTGTCAACGGAGAAACTGAGGCTGTGCTTACCTCGGTTCCAACATTGAGCACTACCGCCACAGGCGACAGCGATGCAGGTGCCTATCCGATCCTTGTGGGAGGTGCCATGGCTGACAACTACACTTTCAATTACCTTGAAGGAGTATTAACCATCGACAAAATCACTGCTGGTATTTCCATCTTCGACCTGGAACAGCAGGCTGACGGCACGCCGAAAGCAGTATCCGTAGTGACCGATCCGGCGGGGCTGATGTTTACCATTACTTACAATGGAAATGCAGACCCACCACTAGTCGCTGGCACCTATGAGATTGTCATCACCATAGATGAAGTGAATTATAAAGGCAGCGAAACAGCCACTTTTGTAATCACTGACGAAAAGAACATTCTCTCTGTTCATCCTAATCCTACGCTGGTTAAAGTATACCCTAGTCCGACTACGGACTATCTAACGATAGAAGGGGACGATATACAGCGTATGCAGGTCTTAAACCTGAATGGGGAAGTGCAAAGAGAAAGCAATGGAGCTTCTGTAAAATGGGATCTTTCCAATCTTGCGTCGGGTATTTATTTCGTCAAAATACAAACCCGGGGAGGTAGTGTAGAAATAAGGAGAATTATCAAGAACTAATGTTAAACAATCCTCAACAACAAATTTGACCTGAAGGAGTCAATGTAGGAGAATGATAAAGGTCGGCGGCTCATCAGCGTCCGGCCTATCATTTTGTCTATCCAACCGTAAAGGATCAATCGTCTTCTTTAAGGAAAAAGCCTGCCGTAAAGCCATTAAGATATCCTCCTAACAAACTGGTCGGTTCCCTTGGCGACCGGTTAACAATTATTTGATATCCAGTTTCTGATAGGGGTAAGGACCAAGGTGCTCAAGCGTTATCTCTATGAACCGCCAATTCATCCAAGTTACAATTTTATACCTCTTCGCGGTTGGTGGCCATTCTCCTTGGGGCCTGATTAACCTCACTTATGCTTAGATAACATTCTAAGCGAATATCAGCAGCAGACAAACTCAATATCAAGCGAAATTATAGCTTTACATGTGCCACCTCGCCCAAAAAATAATTATACTACGATTAGGAATTAATAAGCAAAATTGTTTTCCTTTGTAAATACTACAATTAGGATTTAATTATCAAGACAATGAAGAAATTTCAATTGGGTGAATTTGAGGAGGTCGTCATGCTGACTGTGGCTATTCTCTATGAGAACGCCTATGGCGTTTCGATCAAAAAGGAAATAGAGAGCCGATTAGGCAGAGGTGTGAGTGTGGGTGCCTTGCAGTCGGCACTCAAGCGATTAGAGGAAAAGGGTTATCTCGCTTCGCAAGACAAGGACGCCACCCAGGAGAGGGCAGGCCGACCGAAACGCTATTTCAAGCTTACTTCATTAGGAAAGCAAGCCATGCAATACACGAAAGAAACTAGAAACTCGCTATGGGATGCCATCCCTGCAGTTGCCTTGGATGTAAAATTTGGCCAGGCCTAGCATGCAACAAATGCCACCGCAATTTTTCCTTCGCTTTTTTCGCTGGTTCTGTCATCCACACCTGCGCCAACCCATCGAGGGGGACCTGATGGAACTATATGAAGAGAGGGTGAGCGAAGTAGGGAAAACGAAAGCAAATTGGATGTTCAGATGGGATGTCATTCAGTTATTCCGGCCAGACATTATTAAGCCAGCAGATGGCACTTACAGATTAAACAATTACGGCATGTTTAAACATAACTTAATTATCTCCTATAGAAGCTTTCTAAGGTTCAAAAGCACCTTCCTTATTAATCTGCTAGGCCTGGCAACCGGTTTGGCAAGTGCTATTTTGATTTTCTTGTGGGTGCACGATGAGTTGACTATGGATGTGTTCAATGAGTTGGACAGTAACCGCCATGTTCAAGTAATACATACTTATCCTACATCAGGTTCGTATCACACCAATACAGATGGTTCTACACCCAACCCACTATTCGCCTCATTACCTAAAGCAATGCCAGAGATTGAGTATTCTTTCCCTGTCCAAGCTGATGTGAGCTATAAAGGAGTGTTTTCGGCTGAGGAAAGTAGTATAAGAGCAAAGTACCAATTCATAGGAAAGGGATACTTCAACGTATTTCCACTCGACTTTATCCATGGCGATAAGCACAAGGTACTATCGGATAAGAACGAAGTTATTGTCTCTAAAAAAATAGCGCTTACCCTATTTCAGTCTACTGAAAAAGCCCTGGGTGAATTAGTAGAGCTTAAGGATGCTGGATTCGGAGGCTCTTATATTATAACAGGAGTCTTTGATTCTTCTCCAAACGCCTCTGCACAATTTGATGTTTTGTTTAGTTATGATCTCATTCGCGAAGCTGATCTGATGCAGTGGTACAATAGTGGCACCCAAACGCATTTAGTTTTAAAACCAGGAGTAGATCTCGAAGAATTTAATGGTAAGATCAAAAACTTTTTAAAAACGATATACCCAAACTGGGAGGACATTTTGTATGCTCAACCTTTCGCTGAAAAATACCTTTATGGGAAATATGAGCAGGGAGAGCCTGTAGAAGGAAGACTGATTTATGTAAAATTATTTTCCAGTATAGCGCTCTTTTTGCTAGTTATTGCTTGCATTAACTACATGAATTTCTCTACTGCTAAGGCTTCCGGAAGAATAAAAGAGATAGGTGTAAAAAAAGTGATGGGAGCAGACCGGAAGTCACTCATTATCCAATACTTCGGAGAGTCACTTTTGATGTCTTTTATAGCTTTGATAATAGCATTGGCGATTGTAGCCATTTTACTTCCGCAGTTCAATGAAATAACTGGGAAGCAACTTACATTCAACGTTACAAAAAATGTAGTAGGGTGGGTGCTTGGCATCACAACTTTAACAGGTTTAATTTCTGGTTGCTACCCAGCACTGTATCTCTCAGGGTTTAAACCGGTAATAGCCATGAAAGGAAGGTTAAAGAGCGATGCAAAGGGCTTGCTGTTTCGAAAAGTGTTGGTCATTTTTCAGTTTGCCATCTCCGTTATTTTGATCGTTTCAGTTATCGTCATCTACAAACAAGTGGAATTTATTCAGACCTCCAATCTTGGATATGACAAGGACCACAGCATCACCTTCCCAAATGAAGGAAAACTGGAAGAGGACAGAGAGGCATTCTTTTCTGAAATAAGAGGCACCACCGGGGTAGTTATGGCTTCCCATATGAGTGGCGATCTGCCCGGCGGGATCGGTTACTCGCAGGGTTACAAGTGGGAAGGAATGGGCTCTGAAGATAAAAGTTTACGGTTTTATCAAATTCGAGGTGGTTACGACTTGATTGACCTGCTTGGCATCAAGCTCAAAGAAGGGCGTCATTTTTCAAAAGATTTTTCCACTGACAAAGACGCCTACATCTTTAATGAGGCTGCCATTAAGGCAATGAATTTAGCAGATCCAATAGGTCAAAAGATTGGTAATTTTAATCCGAACGCCAACACTAAAGAAGTGATAGGTGTAGTAGAAAACTTCCATTTTCAATCGTTTCAAGAAGAAATACGTCCATTTATTTTTTCTCTAACAGAAAAATCCGAAAAGTTCATCATCAAAATACAAGCAGGGGCAGAACAAGAAACCATTGAGAGGATTAGAGGCATTTATCAAAATTTCAATGAAGGTTACCCTTTTGAGTATACTTTTTTGGATGAAAATTATCAAGCGCTGTATGCCTCAGAGCAACGTATCACCGTGCTATCCAGGTACTTTGCTGGCATCGCCATAATTGTTTCTTGTTTAGGGCTACTCTCTCTCACTTCATTTAACACACAACAAAGGTTCAAGGAAATTGCCATAAGAAAAGTCCTTGGTTCAAATAGTCTAAGAATCGTACGACTTCTTTCCAGTGATTATACCAAACTAGTTTTGCTTGCCATATTAGTTGCGCTTCCAGTTGCAAATTACTTATTGAAAAATTGGTTAGACGGTTTTGCCTATCGGATAGATTTAGCACCCATTTATTTCATTTTAGGAGGAGGATTAGTTTTGTTTTTGGCGGTAACTACCATCTTAATACAAACGGCGAAAATAGCCCATATCAATGTCACGGAAAGTTTAAGAGCTAATGAATAACCACCCACCTAAATTTTTCCTCCTGTTCTTTCGCTGGTTCTGTCATCCACACCTGCGCCAACCTATCGAAGGGGACCTGATGGAACTATATGAAGAGAGGGTGAGCGAAGTAGGAAAAACGAAAGCAAATTGGATGTTCAGATGGGATGTCATTCAGTTATTCCGGCCAGACATTATTAAGCCAGCAGATGGCACTTACAGATTAAACAGTTTTGGCGTGTTCAAACATCATTTGAAATTTGGGTGGAGAAGTATCAAAAAAAGCAAAGCCTTCTCTTTGATTAATATATCGGGTCTGGCTTTTGGAGCGTCTGTTTGTCTTGTTATGCTCATTATGTTCAGGTATGAAACCAGTTTCGATGGACATCACCAGTTGGTCACTCGCACATTCCGGGTGGTACAGCACACACAAACGCCAGATGCAGAACTTTTTTGGAATACGACGGCCTATCCCCTGGCAGCAGCGCTAAGAAACGACTTCCCGGACTTTCCGCAGGTAACGCAGACAGCAGGGCCGATGAAACGACTCTTTAGTTTGGAAAAGCCCAACGGCGATTGGGTAAGGTTTGAGGAAGATCATGTGCTGTTTGTAGATGAACACCATACTGAAGTTTTCGATTATGAATGGCTGGCAGGTGATTCAAAAACGGCCCTGGGGGAACTCAATTCTGTTGTAATCACGGATAGAATTGCCCGAAAGTGCTTTGGGGAAGTCTATGACCCCTCAGAGGCAATAGGAAGGACGTTAATGCTCAACAACAAAGATGCGCTCGTCATTTCCGGCGTCATCAAAAACCCGCCCGCCAATATCAACCTGAAGTCAGGGATGTTAATCTCTTTTGCGTTTTTTAAAAAACACAATCCCTACCCGGCAGCCAACTGGTCTGGAAATTACCAGGGGACTACTTTTGTGGTGCTGGCTACCCCCGAACGAAGTGTGGAACTGGAGTCGAGCATCAACAAGTGGAAGAGCAAGTATTTGAATAGAGAAGACGATCAGCGAATTTCTTATCACTTGCAACCTCTCTCTGAAATTCACACCGAAACAAAATATGGGAATACGCCAGGTGGCTATCAGGTATCGAAGACTACACTCAATGTAGCCCTATCGGTGGCAGGTTTTATTTTACTTATCGCCATTGTCAATTTTATTAACCTGGTCACAGCACGCTCCTCCACCAGATCCAAAGAAGTTGGAATCAGAAAAATCATTGGTGGTCAAAGAGCAGTCATTTTGAAGCAATTCTTTGTCGAGAACAGTCTACTGGTAGTTATTGCCCTGGCCCTGGCCATTTTGATGGCCTTACCGTCGTTAGAGATCATCAACCAGGCACTTGCAGTTATTGACATGCAACTCTCCTTGACCCTGAGTGATGTTTTTGCCGCTGCAGCACTGGGCCTTGGGGTGGTTGTTCTTGCCAGCACCTACCCGGCCTTGATCCTTTCTTCTTTCAAACCGATCGATATGCTAAAAGGCAGGGGCTACCGGCCTCGAAAAGGTGACCTCAGTTTTCGTAGAGTATTAACTCTTACACAATTTTGGATTGTTCAGCTATTTGTTATCTCTGCCATTATTGTGGGCCTACAGCTGCAGTACTTTCAATCAAAGGATGTCGGTTTCAAGTCAGAGAAAATTGTGATGGTGCCGCTTCCTGATTCAGAAAATACGGTTCTGTTCAAGAATGCACTCAGTCAAAAAGCAGGCCTCAGTCAAATATCCATCGGGTCGGGGCCACCAATGGCTGTCGAAGACTTTGCGCTGGGCACGAACTATTGGCTGCCACAAGAGACAAAGCGAGAGGCCAGAGAGGCAGAAATGAAAATTGCTGACTCATCGTACTTCGCTTTATACGACCTGACGCTCATCGCAGGGAGGAATTTCATTGAAAACAAACCTCAGTTTGATGAATTCATCGTCAATAGAAAAATGCTGGAATCGCTTCACCTAACCCCTGAAGAAGCCATTGGAAAGAAGCTTCAAATCAATGAGGGCGAGGCAACCATCATTGGCGTGATTGACAACTTCCATAACCACTCCTTACAAAATGAGCTCACACCACTGGTTTTTGTGAATTGGGATGCGTTTATGTGGAGAGCTTTCGTTGAGGTGCCCTCTTTTGCCTCACTGATTCAGATTGAAGAGGCATGGCAGGAAGCATTCCCCGCGGCCATTTTCAACTACAGTTTTATTGATGATGCTATCGCAAGGGAGTATTTGATCGAGCGACTCATTTATAAAGGCTTCAACTTGTTTTCAATGCTGGTTATTCTGATTGGGTGCCTGGGTCTTTTTGGCTTGATCTCTTTCCTTACGCTGCAAAAGACAAAAGAAGTGGGCATAAGGAAAGTACTGGGAGCGAGTGTAAACCAAATTCTTTTATTGTTCACAAAAGAGTATGCCCGACTCATAGGTGTTGCGTTTGTTTTAGCCGCGCCATTTGTCTGGTATTTTATGAATGAATGGTTGGCTGCATTTCGCTACCATATTGAACTGAAGCCATGGATGTTTATAGCTGGCGGCCTTCTCACCTTTGCTGTGGCTAGCCTGGTAACCGTGGGGAAATCACTTGGTGTTGCCTTTTCAAATCCCGTAAATTCCCTAAGAAATGAATAAGCATCTTTCGGAATTCTTCTTTTTCGCTGCTCCAAAATGGACGTCGACTTCGGTGTGTTCCCTTCCGTCTGATTAGTGTCTCTTCATAGTGCTCATTAGCATACTGAAAGCCACTTGAGATATGGCATGGCTTCTTATTTACCTTTACTGATAATTCAGATCAGCCGATTAAAAAACAACAAACGTATGTCGGGAATCTCCAACAAAAATGAATCTTGTTGGTCATACCAAGTGTCACTTCAATGCAAATTGCCAGGAAGTTGTGGTCGCAAGGGATGACAACGAGCGGTATTAACGACATGAAACCAATGGGCAGAGCCATTAACCTCATTTTCCCTCATCAGCTTTTTTTGGAAAGCCCACTTTTGGATAACGGGTTTGACGTATACCTCATCGAAGAATTTCTCTTTTTCAGACAATATCAGTTTCACCAACAGAAGATCGCTTTTCACAGAGCGTCTATGAAGTATTACTGCAGCTATCTCGAGGGGAGGGGAATTACTGTTCATTATATCCAAGCAGACAGCGAACTATCCGACATCAGGCAATTTGGCCAAGAGCTGGAACACAAAAACATTACCGAAATACATTTCATTGACCCGACTGATAATTGGCTTGAAAAGCGTCTTCGCGAGGCAGCAAAGGGTTGCAGGCTCACCACCTATGAAAATCCACAATTTCTCAACTCAAGGGAAGACCTTGCTTCCTTTTTCAGGCCGGAAAAAAAGTCCTTCTTTCAAACCACTTTCTACAAACAGCAGCGAAAGAAGCTTGGAATCCTTCTGGATGAGCACGAGCAGCCTGTTGGGGGCAACTGGACGTACGATACAGAAAACCGAAAAAAATACCCGAAAAGCAAAACACCTCCTGCGGTCCATTTCCCTGACAAATCATATGTTTGGGAGGAGGCAGTAGCGTATACTCTCACTCGGTTCGAAGGCAACCCTGGAAGTGTTTCAAAAAACAGGCTTTACCCTATCTCACATCAGGAGGCAAGCGATTGGCTTGACCAGTTTTTAACCTACCGTTTTTATGATTTTGGTATTTATGAGGATGCGATAGTAAAGGAATATTCCATACTTAACCACAGTGTGCTATCGCCTTTGATGAATGTCGGGTTAATTTTACCTGAAGAAATTGTTAGCAGAGCCCTCTTTTATGCCCGGAAAGAAAGTATTCCGATCAATTCAACAGAGGGCTTTATTCGACAATTGATCGGATGGCGGGAGTTTATAAGGGGAATGTATAGCTGTAAAGGAAGCTACTCCAGAACCCTCAATTTCTGGCATTTCGACCGAAAAATACCACGCTCATTTTACGATGGCACTACCGGCATTCCCCCTGTTGATCAAACGATCAAAAAAATACTCGAAACAGGATATTGCCATCATATCGAAAGGCTGATGGTACTTGGTAATTTTATGCTGCTGTGTGAATTTGATCCCGATGAGGTGTACCGCTGGTTCATGGAGCTATTCATTGATGCGTATGATTGGGTAATGGTACCGAATGTTTACGGTATGTGTCTGTTTGCCGATGGAGGGACTTTCGCCACTAAGCCTTATATCGGAGGCTCCAGTTACATCAAGAAAATGAGTAACTATGAAAAAGGAGACTGGGAAGAGGTTTGGGATGGTCTTTTCTGGCGTTTCATTGCCAAGCACCAGGAGTTTTTTGGCTCAAACCCAAGAACATCGATGCTGGTGCATACTTACAATAAAATGTCGGAAGATAGGCGCAGCCTTCTTTCAGAGGCCGCCGCCTTATTTATCGCAACCAAATTAAGCTGATAAAGAAGCTATTTAATTGGCACCCCGGGCATTCTTCCGGTGATTTGATATCGCAAACGATATGTGGTCTGTGAGGTTGGATGTATCACGGTATATTATTTCCGTGCCCCTGGTTTATTTTTTTTATCATCATGCCTTTTAAAAATGGCTATCTTCAAAGACAAATTAAAAACTAAGCCTATTGACGACCCGACCATTTAACTTTGGGGTAACAGAACTGATCTACTCTACTCTGTATTCAGATAGTAGCAACCAATGCTGTTATTGATGCTTAACTCTTTAATAAACCATTCGTTGATGAAATTTGAATTACTGCCATTGCTGGCCTGTTTCTTTCTCTTTATTGCAAGTAGCAGCTGTGAGGAAAAGAGAAAGACAGATACGCCATGGACTCAGGCGGAGCTCCTTTTCGAGTACTCGGGCGTCGACGACTGGCAATCGCAATGGATGCTTGATGGTGAACGATCCACGGTAATTAATAGTGAGCAGGGAATGGAGCTAATCGCAGGACCTGAACATGGCAATGACAGTTGCCACACTGTGCTGTGGACCAGACAAAGTTTTGACGGTGATATAAGTATCGAATACGACTATACCCGAACCGACACCGCCACTCGAAGCGTCAATATCCTCTATTTTCATGCGACCGGTAAAGGTGATCAAGACCATCCAACGGATATCTCGCTTTGGAATGATAAAAGAACGTTGCCAACCATGAGAACCTATTTTGACAATATGAACACCTATCATATTAGCTATGCGGCATTTTCAGACAAAGAATACTCCGGCACAAACGATTATATCCGTCTGCGTAGATACAATCCTACCCAAAAAGGGCTGACCGGGACGGATATTGAGGGAGATCACTTTCAAACCGGCCTTTTCAAACCCTTTGAGACTTACCACATCAAGGTAGTTAAATACAAAGGGCGCATTGAAATGCATATTGCAAATACATCGAACGAGTCTGAGCAATTGACCTGTACCTGGGATGTGTCTGCGTTTCCGAGCTACGAATCCGGACGCATTGGCTTTCGGCATATGTATACCCGAAGTGCCAGGTACAAGGATATTAGGATTTGGCGTATTCAGTAATTCGCTGCCATATACTTTAGCCAACATAAATTGCGTGATCTGAACGTGCTGATACGTGTTAAAATGGACCGATAAGAGCTTCAGTCAACAAAACCTTCCTCCAACTTTTTGCGTTTCGAAACCTATTGCCTTTTTATGAGACGGCGTCTCATTTTTTAAACTAAAACACATACACTTGCATTCGAGCTTACATCCGAAATATCTGTTACGTTTTCTGTTACTGCTTTTGCTGTTGATTGGCGTGTCCAGGCCAGATGGCTTCTGCCAAACAGCCGGAACTAAGGGAGGACGAGTTCGTAAGTTTGACGTATTTCCCGCTATTGGCTATTCACCAGAAACCAAACTTACCCTGGGTGCCCTGGGGTACTATTACCCAGATCTAAAAACGGAGGATTCCACCACCGTTCAGTCTTATATCAACTTTCTCGGACTCTATACTTTTGCTAATCAGGTCTTGTTACGAACCAACTGGGAGCTATTCACTGATGGCAATAAGATGCGCTACATGGGCGGGATGGAGTTTGCCAGGTACCCCAATCGTAACTATGGCCTGGGCAACGATGCCCATGCAAGAGTAAATGAATATGAGCTACTAGGAGGGCAGGCCAATGACTCTACCCTTCAAAACTACAAACGATACAGCATCATGTGGTTCAATATTAAACCGGGAGTTCTGTGGGAAATGGCCGACCATCTGTATGGCGGTGCTATTGCCGATGTAGAATACGTTTGGAACCTGGAAGGGCTTGCAGATAGCGTTAGTATCACGCAGGGAAAAGCCGAGATTGAGCAACTTGAGAACAACACCCTTGGCCTTCGGTCAGGCTTAGGCCTCAACCTGATCTGGGATACGCGGGATTATATTTTGAGTAGCTCTTCAGGTAGTTTTGTTAACCTCAGTGCCATGTACTATGGGTCCTACCTGGGCAGCGATTACGACTACTATACCCTTAGTTTGGATGCCAGGACTTATTTGAACACTGTGGGCCGACACACACTTGCCCTTCGGGGGCTGATGAGCTTGAGAGGCACTAGCGACGAATCTTTGCCCTTGAGGGGACTGTCGAAAGTGGGGGGGAGTAACCTTTCCCGCGGCTATTTTAGCGGTACGTTTCAAAACAACAACATGATCGCCTTTGACGTAGAGTATAGGATCCCTTTCTGGAAAGCAGACAATTTGGGACCTATCTACCATTATTGGAAAAGGCTGGCGATGACTGTCTTTGCCAGTGGTGCGCAAGTTTACGGGCCGGGTGAGTCCCACGATGCAGCAGCGTTCAATTTTGCAGCAGGGGCTGGGCTCAGGATTTTATTCAATGAGCAATCGCGCACCTATTTACGGATGGACTATGCTTTTGGCCTTAGGCCTAATGCTGGTGGCCCCGGCAATTTCCAAAGAGGCTTTTACTTTACTTTTGGTGAGGCGTTTTAGTGTCTGTTGAGCGGGGTTAGAATTAGACTCAATAGCAACTTTTTAAGTTCAATGTTGGATGGCATGACGGTAGATCAATTGGTTCTTGCAATCGCTGTTGAATTTTGCTCCTAAGCATTTTTATGTTTTAAAGTATGGAACGTCGCTTAGTTTTCTCAAGCAGTATCTGACGTGCGTACCAACTGACTAACAGTTCTTATTCGTTTATCTGTGATGATTTGCAGTATCCATTCCATGAAAGGTGAAGTAATTGTGATGGCTTAAATGGAGATTTTACTATCTTTTCACCAAGCTATACGGACCGCTGATTCAGCCGAATGCCGTTCACTCATCCCATTCCCCTAATAAATGAAAGATCGGATACGAGCCTATTTCAACTCTCTGGAACCCTTGCCAGATAAGGTATGGACTGAGATGGAGCATGCTTTCGAACTTGTTGAATTTAAAAAGGGAGAAGTGCTTTTACAGGAGGGGCAGTCATGTGACTTTATCGGTTTCATCAATAGCGGTATCATCAGGTTTTACCAACTGAAAGAAGGAAATGAAAAAGTGACAGCTTTTTGGTTTCCTGGCGACTTTCTGAGCAACTATCGCAGCTTTATTACCGGAAAACCTTCTGAGCATTTTATTGAGTCTTTGTCTGAAGGAAGTTACTGGCAACTTAAGGAGAAGCCTCTTCTGAGGCTTTATGACGAATTTCCGTTAATTGAAAGACTAGGGAGAAAGATGGCTGAACAACTGTACCTGATGGTCACTTATCGGTTGGATAATTTATTGAAAGACACTCCTGAGGAAAGATACGAAAACATGCTAAAGAAAAACTCAAGACTGCTCCAGGAGATACCGCAGTACATGATTGCCTCTTATTTGGGTGTTAGTGCCGAAACATTAAGCAGAATAAGGCGCCGCATTCATTCCAAATGATTTCTTGACGATCGTCAATGGAAAGGACCTGTTGACAGCGTGATCTTTGTTTCATTCAACAATTAAACAAAAAAGAAATGAAACGTTTGATCACACTATCGTTGCTGTTTTTTCTTGCAACTTCCGTTATGGCCCAAAAAAATGAGTCAGCCTCAAAAACATCGAAATCGGGAGTCGAAATTGATGCCTTGTGGCCTTTTTTCCCGGGTGCCTTCAGGGCACATTTCACCACTACACTTTGGCAAAAGAACCACCTCAAAGGAGATTTGCTAGTAGGCGTGAATGTAGATTTTCCAGTTGACAGAGATACTGAAGGCAGATTTGCCGACTATAGCATAGTGAGCGGTTATAGGCAGTATTTTTGGAATGGACTGCATGTTGAATTTAGTCAGACGACTGGGCTCGGGGTTTTGGAGAACCACGTGAGCACAGACCTCACCTACCGGAGCTTCGATTGGTTAATGAGTGGCTACGTTGGTTACCAATTTAAATTCGCGAAAAAACTGTACATACTGCCACAGTTTGGCGTAGCCGGTGTGGTGTATAAGTCTAATCCATGGCCGATCTTTGAAGACAAGACGCTAACTACCGAAGTAGGAGAGACACCATTTCTTTTGGGAAGTTTAAGGTTGGGGTACAAATTTTAAAGAAGGGACTTTGCCAAACTCTTGATGGCTCAAGTCGTCATTTTGACTCGTAGTACGTTACCGGCTGGTTTTTTCTTCTAGTCCTGGTTCGTGGAGACGCGAACCAGTTCGAGCTTTCCCGCCGACAATCTACTTTTTCGAGTTAGTTGCCTGCTGAAGGGTCACCGATAGCGTTTTCCGCTATTTCTAATATTGCTGTTGGCTTCGTTCAAATTTATTTCAATAAATTCCCTAAATGAAATAATATCAATTTGACATGGAGCTAAAACTAAATGCTATTACTGAGTACTTCTCAGGCGAAAAAATGCAGTGCTTAGTCGGGATTGCCATCAGTGCTGTCTCTATTGCGCTAGCACTTTATTTTCTCCTGCAGCTAAAAACAGACCTCTACAAAGGGGTGGCCTGGCCTTTTCTGATCATTTCGGTGTTGCTGCTTAGCATTTGCGTGGGAGTGGTGTGGCGCACGGCAGGCGATATAGAAAGAGTAAGCAACTACGTGCAAAACGAGCCGGAGAAGATTAAAACAGATGAAATTCCGAGGATGGAAAATGTGATGAGGAATTTCAAAGTCATTAAGGTGGTGGAGCTAAGCCTGTTGGCAGTGGGGATTTTTTTAGCGATGTTCGGCGCTTCAAAAGGAGCCATGCAACTCACTGGTATCGGGATTGGGCTTGGCATTCAATCGGCCATTATGTACGGCTTTGATTACTTCGCTCATAAAAGAGCTGATGTATACTTTGAGTTTCTGCAGAATTTATAACCATGCGAAAAGCAATTGAAATAGTATACGACTAATGCCATTCAATTGCCTTCTGAAGGAGATGAGGGCGATGAGGGTAGGATGAAGCATGGACAAGCATTTCGAATAATGACGAGGAACCAAATTGTACTCGATTATTCTTATCTTTAATTAAAACTAGCGATATGGGGGCCATCATCATTAAGGCAGATAAAAAGAGTAATAAACTTCTTGCAGATCTTGCAAAGAAACTTGGGGGCGATGTGATTGACCTTGCCGATGAACAATTTGAAGACTTTGCTATTGGCACGGCTATGGATGCCCAAAAAACTGGTGAGACAGTTGAGCGTGATGCTATTATGAGGAAGTTGCAGGGCAAATGATTATTGAATTCGATAAGTCGTTTGCAAAGTCACTTGATAAGGTCAAGAACAAATCACTCTATCCAAAGATTGAAAAACTGATTCTCGATCTTGAAAAATCGGAATCCATTCAAGATTTCCCCAACATAAAAAAGCTAACCGGCTTTAAGAGCTACTACCGAGTAAGAATAGGCGAGTACAGGATTGGCTTCGAAAAAATCAGCGAAAATACCTTTCGTCTGCTTATTGTTGCCCACAGAAAAGACATTTATAAACTCTTCCCGTAGCGGGCACAAAGGATAAACTAACCTCCATCTCTGGTTCGTGTCCTCACGATCCAGCCGCCTTAGCCCAACTCCGGCGTCTGACGCTGGCCAACGCCATGCCCAGCGCTAGCGTCCCGACGCCTAACTGCTGCGGAACGACCGAAGTCCCGACTACGTTCGTCATTCCGAGGAAATCATTGGAACGGAGTGGAAATGAATGACGTTGGAATCTCCCGGACGATGGCAGCGAATTAAAAGCGACTTTGCTCAACGAGTACTATGGTGCTTCCTTTTATAGCTATCGTTTTCTTATTTCCTGACATGTACGCTGCCCGTTGCCACGGCGGTTCGGCCTTTGTGAAAAATAGCTTTACCTTGACAGGGATTTTTTATAAATAACACCCATGACAGGCAAGCATCACATCTCCAGAAGAAAATTTGTCAACTATACATCTATAGCCGCAGCCGGCATGGCCCTGATGCCAGCTGGGAAGCTGATTGGTCAGAAAGCCCCTTCGGGCAAGGCGCTTCAACTGGCTGAAAGCTACAGGGCTGAGTTGTTGGGGTTATTGAAGGAACTAATCAGTGTGCAAAGCATTAGTGGAGAGTCGGCGGCCAATGCGCAGGAAGTCGTTAAAAACTACCTGAAAAAGCTACCCTACCGCATTGAAGCCAGCGCCGATCGGCCAAGCCTGTACGAGGGTCATCCTGAATACATGACGCCCAACCCGCCTGGCGATGGTCCTTTTGTGAATGTGGTGGGCTGGCCTCGTCAGCAAAGCCCATCTACCTTTGCGATGTTCTCCCATATTGATACACATACCGTCGAAGAAGGTTGGTCTTCCGACCCTCTGACCCCCAAACTCGTGGGCAACAAACTGTATGGTTTAGGCACCGCCGACGACAAGGCAGGTGTGGCGGCCATGTTGGTGGCAGCCGCAGCACTGGCCGGTACGGGAAGTCCCCTGCCTGTAGTCATGAGCCTTCATGGCAAAGGCGGCGGAGGAAGAGGAAGCTTGCCCGTTTTTGATCGGTTGAGCAAGCAGGAGCATCGAATGGGTGCCGTATTGTATGTGCACCCGGCTGAAACAGGGAAGGGCCTGGTTGATATCAAAAATGCCGTACAAGGTATTGCCGACCTGCAATTGAAGATGAGCGGCTGGCGGGGTGAGGCCCTGGAGATCGGGAGTGTAGACTCTGCAGAATGGAGCGCCGGTGGTAGTGCCGTCGACCGTTGCCTGGAGTTGATAGAGCAGCTGAAACAAACAGTGTGGAAGGATGTGCTGGTCAATATTGGAATCATCAAAGGTGGCGACCGAATTGGTTCAGTTGCTGATGAGGTAACGGTCACCTTCCGGCTCAAATTTAGTGGCGAGCACACCTGGAGGGCCTTGATGAATGAAACCCAATCGACCATAGAGGCGTTTGTGGAGGCAAAATCTACCTCCTCTCATCGCTATCAGGCGGAGCTGATCCCTGTGGGTTATTTGACCAACCCGGGGGCGGCAGACTGGGAGGCACCTGCCAGTAAAGTATTGCGGACGGCCATCAGCCAGGTGACCGGTACTGAGCCCACCGCTTACCCCAATCACTATGCCGGAGACATCCGGTACCCCATTCGCCTGCTCGATGTGCCAGCGTATGGTATTGGCTCTATAGGAGGCAATTTTTATCTCCCAGACGAATGGGTAGATATGGATGATCTTGTGCGGCTGGTGGCGGTACTGATCGAAACCATGAATGGCTGGCATAAGCTGTAGGGCATGGGCCGGGATTCCGTTCCGGCGGCGGGTTCCGGCATCGGGTTCCGGCGTCGGGTTCCGGCATCGTGTTCCACGTCGCCTTGCTCTCCCGATATTAGGAGAGCAATCGGCTACATCTACAGTTCGTTTCGGCGGGCAGGGATGACGCTTGTTTGACATCCGCGCCACAAAAGCCCCCACAACGCCGTCATTCCGAGGAATTCATTGAAACAGAGTGGAAATGAATGACGTGGGAATCCCCCCGATGATAGCAGGGAATTAAAAGCGCTGAGTGCTTTCTGGTCTGAATTCAGTGTAGATGCGTTACAAGCGCAAATTACTTACGCCTTCGTTGTACCTGTCCGCCTTCTGGCGGAAACGAGGGCGACGGGAGGCATATAGAAGATTTAAAGCAAGGTTCTGGGAACAATTAGCTGATAAATAAAACCACGAAGCACAATCATGGCACCGAGTAATTGCTTCTAATTGCCCTCTGATTTTGGTCCCACTTCCAGACTTTCTTTTTTAAAATACTCCAAGAATCTGGGCGACTGTAGCAGGTCTTTTGGATCATAGGTGCTATAGTCAATCTGTTCTATGATTTTACCATTTTCAAACCTCATACATCCAGCATACTCACTTGGGTTTCCTTGAGCACTAATAATGTTTAACAGCAGCATCAATGTCTCATTTTCTACATCTGTACAAATAGCCATTATATCGAATCTAACTCCATTAGCAGGGTCAAGGAAGCTGTCAAACATTTTCTTGATATCCTCCACTGAAAAATTATCCGAAGAACCCCAAAACGGATCACGATATAAAACTGAATCTTTATAAAACGACACAAACAGGTCCAGGTCTTTCTCTACAAAAGAGCTTACGAACCGATTTGCAGTCTTCTCAAATTCCTGCTCAGCTGGCTTGATGTCCGTAAATTTATCTGAGAGCAAAACAGAATCCGCAAAGTGGATCATGTTGGATTCAAAATCATTAGAATCATTCGATGCCTCAACATACACCATTACTATATTTGTGGATGAGCTGTGAGCTGTTGCAAGCTGCGAAGTTAGCACGCCAAGAAAAATGACTGGCAAAATTTTGAGTTTAATGTACTTCATGAGTTTTGTTATTTTAAGTTTTGCCAAACTTATAATAACAACAGTATTCGATAGTCCGCTTGCATTCAGACGAACAAATAAAAAAGCCTTCCTAGGAAGATTTCAAGTATTGAGCTGGCGTAGAACCCACAATCTCTTTAAACGCTTTGTAAAATGTAGTTTTGGATTTAAACCCTGCTTCGAACGCCAAACCCAAATGGGTAATGTGTTTTTTGTCCTGCTGCTCCACTAATTGTTTGAATTCTTCGATGCGATATTCGTTGACGAATTGGTAGAAATTTTTATTCAGGCCCTGATTGATGACCTTCGATATTATCTCCTTTCTTCTGCCCAGCAGATTTGCTATGGCCAATAAAGATAATTCAGGGTCCAAATATAATTTCTGATTTTCCATTTGATTCAGTAGTTCTGTTTTTGTCCTCTTCAAGTCCGATATATCGATCACATTCGAATTTTCTTTGACTGGCATTATCCTAAAAAGCGCTGGTTGCGCTATTGCGTAGTATGCCAGAATAAAGGTCAACAACGAGATTGACATCCATGCAATATGATAATTCATAAAGGTCAGGTCAACACCCAACCCATAGGCCTCTGCTACAAAATCTACTAGAAATAACAGAACGCAAAACCCAATGATTGAGACAATTGTTGCCAAATAGTTGATCGATGGAGTATAGGAAAGTTCATGATCGATACTCTTTTTGTAAAATGTGATGAGTCTAATGGATAACGCCAGGTATATAATTATCTGAATGAAAAAGAAGGTGCTAAGAATAGAGAAGTAAATTTCAAAAAATTGATCTCCGAACTGCTCGAACCCAATAACTTCAAATATTATGTTGAGACTGAAAAAGACTATCGCCGGCAAGAAATGATACTTTCGATTCTTCATCTGACCTTTAAGCAACAGCCTATAGGTATACATAAATAGTAGCGGCCCGTATAAAAATGATACACTATCTCCTACATACGACATTCCCTTTTTCAACAAAATCAAAATATGACTCTCCACTGGAATACCAGCTGATAATAGAAATATCAAAGAAAGAATAAACCATATTAATACCCTGTTGGCTGGAGATCTAGCCTCTATTCGCATGCTGAGAACTATACAGAGAAAAACCCCCTGAATCACACTCATAAGAATCAATATTTCTTGCCAAGAAGAAGGTAGAACCATACCACGAAATTAGCTAATAGTACCGATTGGGACAGACAAATCACCTTATACTGTTCAAAAAGTTGATTGCGCCCTAGCGGTATATAATGAAGCTAACAAAATGTATGAGGCTTGTGCTTAAGTCCCCGCTCCTGCAAGTTTAGTAGTTAGCGAGGCCTGCATTAAACCCTCACACCCATTTTACAGTTGTGTTAGCAACCAGGCAAGGCCAATACAAATGATAAATAGAAAAACACTCGAATTTCTAAAAAAACTGAAATCGAATAATTCAAAAGAATGGTTGGACGAAAACAGGCCGGACTATCTGTTGGCGA
Source organism: uncultured Roseivirgaceae bacterium (assembly GCA_964351395.1). Lineage (GTDB taxonomy): Bacteria > Bacteroidota > Bacteroidia > Cytophagales > Cyclobacteriaceae > Imperialibacter. Next base: position 79,402 of record CAYGOF010000007.1, on the reverse strand, counting down.
AAGACAACATTTTAGATATGGCGCAAAACCTTATTAATTCAGTAGCTGAATTTGATGGAGGAATTGCAAATGCATATTTAGACCCCCAAAAGTGCATTACAAGACTAAATAGAGATTTGAGATTTTCTAAAGACAAAACACCCTATAAAACCGATTATTACATTGTACTTAATAAGAATGGGAAGAATAGTCCTTCGGCTTTCTATTTTGTTCATGTCGAGCCGAATAACTGTTTTGTAGGCGGTGGAGTTTATAACCCACAACCTGCCGAACTGAGAAAAATACGGAATGAAATCAGCGCATCTTTTTCTGAATGGACTAATATCATTTTGGCTAAAGATTTCCATACAAAATTCCCAAGTGGTATTCACAATTCAGGAACTCTTTTAAGAACTCCAAAAGAATTTGAGGAAGACGACCCGGCCATTAAATTTTTAAAAATGAAAGGTTTTTTTACCCAAGAGGCTATTGAGGATAAGGAAATTCAATCGAGTCATATTTCTGAAAAAATAATTGAATATTTTGCGGCTGTTAAGCCAATGGTAGATTTTTTAAATATGGCAATTGAAGAATAAGAAAACCCATTTACCAATCATATATATATAAAAATTGGCGAAGCATTAGTCAACTCAAAGCTTTTGACTTGTATCAAACTTCGCGTATAATCGAAAATTTCGGGCTTAGGAATCGCCTACTTTTCATGTGGTAAGCTTGGTGCACTAGTAGAGAGACTAAAAATTCGATGCAAACATTCATTCATTATTTTTTACACTTTGGATTTCCCTTTTTCATAGCGTTTGTCTTTTTCAGAAAAGATTGGAAGAAGGTGTATTTGATACTGGTTGCAACGATGGCGGTGGACCTCGACCATTTATTAGCCCATCCAATTTTTCAAGCGAACAGGTGTAGCATTAATTTTCATTATTTACATACCTACTATGCGATGGCTGTGTATGTAATACTTCTCTTTCTCCGAAAACCATTTAACATCATCGGGATTGGATTGCTGTTTCATATGCTAACTGATTTTATTGATTGCCTGATGATGTACTCAGCTTGTAAAACGTGTTTTGCCGATTCACCAGCCATAGCTTTGCTACAAGGAGTGTCGAAACTACTTGGCTTGTGATATTTTGAGGCAACGGCGAAGCTGAAGGAAGTTATCACAAAATAAAAGCATAGCAAGTGTACAAGCAGGTACATGGCACATAGGGCATTCGGTTGTTTACGAAAATCAGGTGCAACCTTCGGGGAAGCTTACCGTTCTCCCAAATCCCCATTTTTTATTAGTTTCGGAACCTCAATCCAAATCCGAAGTTTATGTCCTCCAATAGAAGAGATTTTATCCGCAAGTCGGCGCTTGGTGCTGGTGTGTTAGGCGTGTCGTCATTAGCGGCCTGTGCCAATGAAAGCGAACCCAAGCAGTCCGCCGGGCCAGATCCCTCAACCACGGGCACCAACCCCATTGTGATCGCTACCTGGGAACACGGCATGCCTGCCAATGAAAAAGCCTGGGAGCTGCTGAGCCAGGGCAAAAGCAGTCTTGATGCGGTGGAGGCAGGAGTGAGGGTGGTAGAATCGGACCCGGAGGTGCAAACTGTGGGCCTCGGTGGTTTCCCCGATAGGGATGGGGTGGTGTCGCTGGATGCCTGCATCATGGATTATGACAGTCGCTGTGGGTCAGTGGCCTTTTTGGAAGAGATAGAAAACCCTATTTCCGTTGCCCGCAAGGTAATGGAAGAAACACCCCATATCATGCTAGTAGGTGAGGGCGCCCAGCGCTTTGCCGTGCAGCAAGGCTTTGAGCGCAAGAACCTGCTTACGGAGAAGTCAAAGCTGGCCTATGAAGAATGGCTGCTTACGGCGGAGTACAAACCGGTGATCAATATTGAAAACCACGATACCATCAGCATGCTGGCACTGGATAGTCGGGGTCGTTTGGCCGGGGCTTGCACAACGAGCGGTGCTGCATGGAAGATGCATGGAAGGATTGGCGATTCACCCATTATTGGAGCGGGGCTATTCCTCGACGGGGAAGTAGGAGGGGCTTGTGCTACGGGTCTTGGTGAGGCGGTGATCCGTGTGGCAGGCAGTGCTATGGTGGTGGAGCTGATGCGCAATGGGATGAGTCCTGGTGAGGCATGTAAGGCGATTGTGGAGCGTATTGCGGCGAAGCATCCTTCGGTGGCTGATTTGCAAGTGGGTTTTCTGGCGCTGGATAAGTGGGGGAATTATGGGTCGTATGCGATACACAAGGGGTTTAATTTTGCGGTTTATAATGATAATGGGAATACGTTGATTGATGCGGTGAGTAAGTTTTAGGGATTTCTCGCATTTTTATTTTTCAAGCTGAAGCGCAGGGGATTTGGTCTTTCAGAGGCGCAGAGAATTAGGTCTCGCAGAGGCGCAGAGACGCAGATAATTAGGTCTCGCAAAGGCGCAGAGAATTAGGTCTCGCAGAGGCGCAGAGACGCAGAGGATTAGGTCTCGCAGAGACGCAGAAGAAGGGAAGTTCTGATAGCTGCGATAAGAGTTACAGCCATTCCGTAGCATCGCGGAGGAATCTTATGCTTTGACAAAAGTGACTGACTACCTTAGCCCATCCTTTCGTCCTCAAGCCAGACGGGCCGTGCGGTTTGGTGGGGGCGGCTGTTTTGCAGAAAGCCAGAGTACTCCGTCATTGCGAAGGAGCTTGCGGATATTCTTCTATGTGTTGAGTCATTTTGCGACTGCGGCAATCCGTTGGGGTTTGCAGCCTTTTCCAACGGATTGCCGCACTCGTTTCGTGTTAGCGGTAACCTAAGTCCTTATTTTACTCGTTCGCAATGACGGATAGGCGGCCGTGGTGCACTCTCTATCGTTGCCTGTCTTTCAGAACGCCAATATCACCGGTTATTGCGAGGATGCGAAGGGATCTTCAGGTTTGTTGGATCATTTTCATCCGCGGCAATCTGTTGGGGTTTGCAGCCTTTTCCGACAGATTGCCACACTCGTTTAGGATTAGTAATTCCCTAAGTGTTCCTTTCACTCGTTTACGCCAGTAGTCGGACATGGCGGAACGAACGGAGACGTGAGCTTTGCGCAGCTTGCCAAGAGGCGTTTGACAGCTGCCACTCAGTGGCCATCACTCACGTTTCGACGCCGTTGATTCCTTCGTAGAAAGCGCCAGGTGATCAAAAAGGGTCTCTATGTCGTCTGGCAACTTTTCGTGGTATACCGGTTTGTGAAAGGCGTCAAGTTTTTGACCCAGTTGCACCAACTGCAGTTTTTCCTCTGCTGTTAAATTACCACCCACGATTTGGCTTACTTTGCTAACCTTACCAATGGCGGCAAATAATGCCCCTTTACCCATGTCAGTAATCATCATTAGCTTGCTCCGCCCATCTTCGGGGTTCGCCTTTTCTTCGATCAATCCCCGGTCTCTCATGCGCTTGATGATCTCCATGCCGGCCGATTTTTCCAATACATTTTCTTCAATAAGTTGCTTCTTCGTCTTTACTCCCTCAAAGTGCAGGGAAATAGCAAAAGAGAACTCTTCCACAGTGGAGATCACACAATTGGTCAACGCCAGTTTAGTATATAGCTTTGCGTAGCGATTGAGCCGGCTGACCAGGTTCACAATCATATCGTCCACCATCATGCCCTGGTCCCGGCCTTTCCAGTCGGGCGCTACAGGCTCTTTGGCATGCGCTTCTTTTTGCATGCGCTGCTGGAGCCAGTCGCTGAATTGAGATAGCTGCTGACTGCTTGCCTCGGGGTGTGCATGCTCAAATTCTTCGGTTAGGGCAATGAGTTCACGAAAGAGTGGGTTGATCATAATAAAAGGTTAACACACTAAATCAGTTTTTTTTAAAACAAAAAAACACCAAATATGTTTAGCCACTATCAATGTTTCATTTAACGCTATACAGTACGTATTCATGAAAAAGCTTTTTGCTTCTGTTTTTGTTTTATTGTTGGCCTTCTCATTATCGGCCCAAAATACTTCTACCCTACAGGGTTACGTAAAAGACAATCGTACCGAGGAACCATTGATTGGAGCCTCGGTAGTAGTAGATGACCTTGGGCTAGGGTCGATCACCGATATCAATGGTTTTTACCAAATCAAGAATGTACCTTCCCAAACGGTCAATGTAACGGCCAGCTACGTAGGCTACCAGCAGCTCACCCGTTTCAACGTGGTGGTGCGCTCCGCCGGTAACCCCGACCTTAATTTTGACCTGGAGGAAGCAGTAGAGGCTTTGCAAGACATTGTGGTAGTAGCCAATCCCTTCGATAAGCTGCCTGAAACGCCCCTATCCATACAAAGCCTTTCTGCAGAAGAAATAGCCACTTACCCCGGTGGTAACAACGACATTGCCAAGGTAGTACAGTCACTGCCGGGTGTGGCCGGCTCGGTAGGTGGTTTTCGTAACGATGTAATCATCAGAGGAGGGGCACCCAATGAAAACGTGTACTACCTCGATGGGGTAGAAATACCCAATATTAACCACTTCTCGACGCAAGGCAGCGCCGGCGGTCCTGTTGGTTTGCTGAATGTATCGTTCATAGAAGGCGTGAAACTATCAACCACAGCCTTTCACTCCCGCTACGACAATCCGCTGTCCGGCGTACTGCAATTCGACCAACGAAAAGGCAATGACGAAAAATTCAAAGGCAATGTAAGGATCAGCTCCAGCGAAGCAGCACTGACAGGTGAAGGGCCTCTTTTCAAAGGGGAAAAAGAAAAAGCCAATACCACTTACCTGTTATCTGTCAGGCGTAGCTACCTGCAGGCCTTGTTTCAGGTGATCGGTTTGCCCATCCTGCCCGATTATTGGGACTACCAATACAAAATTAACCATAAGATCGGGGAATACGACGAGCTGAATCTCATCGGTATTGGTTCCGTCGACGACTTTAGCGTAAAGGCACCCGACGATTTTGACGCAGAGCAGCAAGCTGTGCTGGAGCAAGTGCCCATCATCAGGCAATGGTCAACTACCTCGGGCATTAGCTGGAAACGCAGGTTTAAGAACGGCGCGGGATATATGCAAACTACCGCCAGCACCAATATCCTCAATAACCTCTTCAATCGGTTCGACGACAATGAAAACGAAACCGGCTTGTACTTCAGTAACGACTCCCGGGAAACAGAGCGAAAGCTGAGGTATGAATACACTCGTTTTTTAGGTGAATGGACCTTAGGCGGTGGCCTTAATGTCCAGCAGGCGAGCTATACCAATAACACGCTGAACAACGTAGCCAATATTACCTATGTCTCCGACTTCAGTTTCTGGAAGTATGGCCTGTTTGCCCAGGCGTCACGGTCTTACTTTGATCAAAAGCTGGACTTTTCGGTAGGACTAAGAAGCGATGCTAATTCGTTTTCTACTCAGAATAACCAGTTAATCCAGACCTTTTCTCCACGGGTGTCGCTATCCTATGTGATGGATGAGGCACGCAGGTGGAGGCTTAATGGCTCAGTAGGCAGGTATTTCAAGATCCCTCCCTATACCATCTTTGGTTTTCAGGACAATACAGGCGCTTTTGCTAACCAGGGTGCCAAATACATCCGGGCCGATCACGCCGTGCTTGGTTTAGAATACCTGGTGACCTCTTCTGCCAGGTTTACGCTGGAAGGCTTCATGAAGAAATACGCTAATTATCCAGTGTCGCTGAACGATGGTATTTCATTGGCCAACAAAGGGGCTGGTTTTGAGGTGCTGGGTAATGAAGCTGTCGTGTCTAGCGGAGAGGGGCGGACCTACGGGGCTGAGTTCCTTTTCCAGCAGAAGTTCAACGGAAGTCTTTATGCCATTCTGGCTTACACACTTTACTGGAGTGAGTTCTCTGGTTTGACAGGCGAATACCTCCCCTCGCTATGGGACAGCCGTCACCTGCTGACCTTCACTGGCGGCTACAAATTTGGCAACAACTGGGAGCTGGGCATTCGCAATCGCTTCGTAGGGAAAACGCCTTATGTGCCTGTTGACGAGGCGGCTACTTTTGCGGCCTATCCGGCCGTTCTTTTGGACTACAGCCAGCTGGGTGGCCCGAAGCTGGGGGTGTTCAATCAATTGGATGTAAGGATAGACAAGAAATGGAATTTCAAGAAGGTGTCGCTGGATGTGTTCCTGGAGGTGCAGAATGCATTGAACCAAAACATTCCCAGTCAGCCATCCTTTGGACTAGCCCGCACCGACGATGGCAGCGTTGCGACCCCCCGTCAATTGGTGCAAATCACACAGAGTCCTTCTTCGGTATTGCCAGGGTTGGGGATTGTATTGGATTTTTAAATAGGACAGCAGGAAACACCCAAGGAACAAGCTTCAGGACGCCTTTTGCGTTGTTTTTAAGGCTAATACAAGGTTAAAAGTGAGCAGCCCAGGACAATTGAATGGGCTGCTCACTTCAGGCTTGATTTGACGAAGCCACTATAACCAGACTATGCATTGAAAGGCATCAAAGCTACCAATCCACGATGGTGATGGTGGCTGATAGAGATGGGGATTTGCTTGTCTTCGTGAATGACTATTGGCAAGCCCATTTCATCTTCAGCGAGCTTGGCGTTGGGCGGTAGGTTTGTTTGAAAATACTGACGAATTTCCACTGAATGATGTTGGGTTTTGAGCTGGTACTGATGGTAGACTGCATCACTCAAATTCCCTGAAGTAGCTACGGAAATGATCTTTTTTTCGGAGACAATGGTATACCCTGATACTTGTTGAATCCATTTACCGGAAAACCTCCATCGATTGCCTTCCTTTGCTTCATAACTTACCGCTATTTGCTTGGGCGTGAAAGGTTCTTTGCAACGGTGGGCCTTGAAAATGGCTTCTTTGGCTGACCAAAAAGCCCAGAAAAGCAGGCTTTCGTTGCTTGTAAAGGGGCAGTCGTCTTTTGGGTGGGAGATGAATCGCAGCTCCCGGGAGCTGCGGGGTTTTAGAAGCGGATCTGTTAGGTCAACGATATCCGCTCCGATCAATTCTCTTTCATTTTTTCAAGTATCACCTCAATGGCTTCGCCGATCGTATTCATTCTGTTAATCGAATCATCGTCGATGGTAATGTCATACTTCTCCTCAATATCGAGTACAATGTCTACCACATGCGCAGAGTTGATCTTCAGGTCGCCAATCAGCTGAATCTCATCTGATAGGTTATTCAAAAGCTCTTTTTCCATTACATAGGGCTCAATAACGCTTTTGATTTCGGCTTTTATCTGATCTTTGGTCATAGGGACGGGGCAATTAATTGGTAAACTTCCGCAAAATAACACAACTATTTACGTCCCCAAAGCCAAAGTTTGCTTTCGCTATGATATTGAGTTCTTTTTTCAAGGTGGCTACCGGAATCTTATCGGCCGGAATGATCTTTAGAATTTCCGGGTGAAGCTCCTGTATGTTAAGGTTGCCGTGCACAAAGTTTCCATGCATTTGAAGCACACAGCCCACTAGCTCAATGGACCCGGCACCGGCAATGCAGTGTCCAATCATTGATTTGGTGGCATTTACCAAGGGGAAGTCGGCAGATGGAATATTGAGCGCTTCCACCCAGTTATTGAGTTCAATTGGGTCGGCCATGGTCGATGTGAGGTGACCTGAGATAAGATCGATGGACTCAGGCTTTATTCCTGCTTCGCTAATGGCATTTTTTATGCAGTTTTGAACGGCTGTGGAGTTGGGGGCAGTCATGGAGCCTCCCATTCTTTGCCCGCCTGAATTGACGTCACCGCCTAAAATCTCGGCGTAAATACGTGCTCCTCTTTCCAAAGCAGCGTCCAGCTCTTCAAGGACCAAAGCCCCACCACCTGCACCGGGCACAAATCCAGCGGAAGTGCTACTCATGGGGCGAGAGCCAAATGCAGGGTTGTCGTTCGAATCCCTGCAAAGCACCCTCATCGAATCGAAGGCTCCCCAAATATATTTGCCTTTACCTTCAGAGCTACCGCAAAGCATGCGTTTGGCTTTGCCGCTTTTGATCAGCTCATAGCCCATAATCACTGCTTCGGTTCCTGTGCTGCAAGCGGAGGAATTGGACATTACTCTGCTACCAGCGCCAAGGAGCCCATTCAGGTAGGCACTTACGCCGCTATTCATCGACTGAGTAATGGTTTTTGTGCCGAGTTTCCTGACCTGTCCAAGGTTGATCAAGTCGAACCGCGGCCCAATGCTGTCATCCATGCTCATGGCTCCAGCGCCATACACAATGCCCAGGTCGGGGTCAAAGCGATTGTAATCGAAATCAAACCCAGCATCTTTCCAGGCCTCTATACCTGACAAGCAGCCATAAATGATTCCATGATTGTCGAGCATCTTGTTGAGCAACTCAGGAAGCAGTTCCCGCTTATAGTCGTCGCTTACAACTGGCTCGCCGGCTATCTGGCAACCCAGGTTATGTTCGGTAAGAGCGGGAATTTTACTAATACCGGATTTCATCTCCCGCAAGGCTGTTTCAAATGCCTCCTTACCGGTTGCATTGGGTGCTACTACCCCCAATCCTGTGATGACTACTCTCTTATTTGAGCTCATTTTTATCTACTAAAAGTCCAGAAAGATCTCCCTTGCATACTAGCTGTTGGGTGTCTTTATTGTGACATTCAATGTGGCACTTCAACTTACCGAATCTATAATAAATTTTGGAGGAAACCACTTCCATTGTTTGTTCAGGGTAAGCAGGAGAGTAGAAATCAACACATGAGGAGGTAAATACAGGCACTTTTTCACCCATATCTTTAGCGGCTCCTGTCCGATTCAGGTAGATGCCAAAACAAACAAGCCCAATCTGCGCCATTATTTCGGTAATGATTACACCAGGAGTAACCGGTCGCCCCGGGAAATGTCCTGTGTAGAAGAATTCGCCTTTTTTTAACTTATAAATCCCTTTGATGGAGTTCTCTGAAGCCTCTATTATTTCGTCGACAAAGAGAAAAGGAGGGGCGTAGGGAAGATTTTTAACTATGTCGGTAAAGAGTTTGCTCATAACAAATGTTCGCCTCCATCTACATGAATGAGGCTTCCGTTGATCCAGTTGGCTTCGTCCAAAGATAGGAGGTAAATGGCATTTGCCACGTCTTCAGGTTGTGTCATTTTTCCCATTGGATTGTTTTGCGTGACCAACTCCATCATTTTTTCGTAAGAGGGAATCATTTGAAGAGAAGGTGTTAATGTCACCCCTGCCTGAATCGTGTTGACACGGATGTCGTGTGGAGCCAACTCAACTGCCAGGTATCGGGTAAGGGTTTCCAGCGTAGACTTAGCCAGGGCGATGGCTCCATAGCCTCCCCACACACGGTCGTTGCCCATGGAGGTAAGCGTGATGATTCGGGCGGGTTTGGCAAAGAAGTTATTCTTTAACAACGTGCGGGCCCAGGTAAACACATTAAGGGCCATCGAGTCGATGGTTAACTGAAGGTCTTGTAAGTTTAGTTCGGGGCCATCTTGTGAAACGAATGGCTTTAAGTTGCCCCGGGAAATGGAATGGACCATCATTCCTATGCCTGCGTCACCCATCGCCTCTCTGAACTTAGGTAGGTACTCTTCGATTTTTTCAGGGTTGGTGCCGTCAAAATTAAAAGTGAGCAGTTCGATCCCGGCTTTTCCCATGGCTGCAAATTCTGCTTCGATTCCTTCCAGCACCGATCGACGATCTCTGTGCACAATCAGTAGGCTCCAACCGCTTTTACCGAGCTTCTTTGCCGTAGCCAGGCCAATGCCGGACGATCCACCTAGTATCAATGCCCATTTTTTCATTGGTTGATTGGTTTAATAAAACAACGGCGACGAATAGCGACTTTGTTTTCGTCACTTACATGCTCATTCCATAAGTTGAGCACTCCAAAATTGTCCTCAAGCATTGGGCCTGTTATCAAATGGGTAGCTCCTGTCTTGATGAAATTCTCCCACATGCTGCTAAATATAAGCACATTCGCTCCCAGTTTTTGATACTCCGGCTTTACGCCTATAAGGAACATATCCAAGGTTGTATTGAAGTAAAAAGCTTTCAGCACATGGTAAAAACCAAATGGAAACAATGAGCCTTTTGCCTTCTGAAAGGCTTTAGAGAAAGAAGGAAAGCAAACGGCAAAGCCAATGGCCTCATCTTTTTCGTTCACTATCACGCTCACATACTCTTTTCGTACAAGCCCGAAATACTGCTTGATGTAGTAGTCAACCTGCGTTGGTGTGAGTGGGTAATACCCATAAAGGTTGGCATAGGCTTCATTCAATATTTGAAAGATGCTGTCCGCATATTGCAGCAAGTCTTTGTTTGACTTGATTTCCTTTACTTTGAATTTGAAGCGACCACTGATGATTTCGGCACTTCGCTTAAGCCTTCTGGGTACTTCTTTTGGTACTACACCCCGGCCTTCGACCCAATCGCATGCTTTTTCAAAGCCCAAAGCCTCAAAATGCTCCTTGTAATAGGGGTAGTTATAAATAGTGGCCTGGGTAGCCACTTGGTCGAAGCCTTCAATGAGTGTTCCTTCAAAGTCGAGGTCAGTGAAGCCAAGTGGTCCGTGAATGCCTTTCACGTTCTTTACTTTTGCCCAATTTTCAACTGTTTCAATCAGTTGTCTGGATACTTCTTTGTCGTCGATAAAATCAACCCAACCAAACCTTACCAGGGCTTTGTCTTTTACTTCTTCGCCATGAATAATTCCGGCTATTCTCCCCACCACTTTGCCTTCTTTGTAGGCCAGCCAGTAGGCAGCCTCACAGTATTCAAAGGCAGGGTTTTTATCCTTTTTTAAGGTGCTTTCCTCAAACTGAACCAGGGGTGGTACCCAATAGGGATTGTCTTTATAAAGTGAGAATGGGAACTTTATAAAAGCCTTTAGTTCTTTAGCGGTTTTTACTTCTCTAATTTCAATCGACATGTGTTACAGAAGGCCATTTTGCCGGTAGTGATCAGCTGATTCTTTCAGCGCATCACTCAAAGATGTGAAAATAAAATCTTTTGGCGTGACATCCTCTTCTGTAATTGTCCAGTCGGCCGTGAGTTCTTTCATTTTTTCAGGCGTAAGCACTGGTTTGCTTTTAAGGATTTTAGCAAAAAACTCATTGGCGTAGGCATAGGGCATCATGATGAATGATGGTATGCGTACGGTTAAAGGCTTTCGGTTAATGCTTTCACCGATACTGCGGTAAAGTTCTTTGGGCGAATAAGTTTTTCCGTCGGTGGCTGCGATGATCGTTTTGTCGTCTTGTAGGGGCGCATAGTCGATCAGCAATTTTGCCAGGTCTCTGGCAAAAATAAAGGTCAATTGCTGAGCAGGGCTGGCAAGTAATGGGGCAATATTTAACTTGATCGCCTTGAAAAGCTTCAGAAAAGCGGCGTCGCCTGGCCCGAAAACCGCAGTTGGTCGAACCATGACGATAGGGAGCGACATTTTTAGCAAGTCATGCTCTGCTTTCAGCTTGCTTTTTCCGTATGAAGTTACTGGTTGAAGAACACCATAGGGGCCTCTGGCAGCAAGAGATGACACGTACACGAGTTTGCCTTTGGGTGACAATAAAGAAGCTTTTTCAATGTGCCTGACCAATGCTATGGTGAGCCTGTGATTGATGGCAAAAAGCTCATCTGGGTCAAAGGCTTTGGTTAAACCAGCATTGTGTATGATGAGGTCAAAAGTGCCATAGAGTTGTTTCAACTCACTGATCTCTTTCCCGAGTGCTTCTTCTGACTGGTAGGTGAGAGTGGTTGACGGGACCTGTAGTTTTTTTAGGTGCTCGGTGTTTGATGATTTTCGAACGCCTGCTACTACCTGGTGTTTTTGACTAACTGCGTAAGCAACCAGGTGAGTGCCAATGAAGCCACTGGCTCCTATGATGAGTATCTTCAATGTGTTACGATGTTCTTGTCCTGCAGGTTCTCTATGCCAAGTTTTTTCATGGCAGTATAAATTTTTTCCACTGCGATGTCAATCTGTTCTTTGGTATGCGACGCCATCAGACTGAAACGGATCATGGTGTCTTCTGGTCTTACCGCGGGTGGTACTACTGGATTGACAAATAATCCTGATTTGAACAGTTCTGTGGTGAGCTCAAATGTTTTAGAAAAGTCTCTTACATAGATAGGGATGATGGGTGTCTCCGTTTTTCCAATATCAATTCCGTAGTCTCTAAAAAGCTTGTGAGCGTGGCGTGTATTGTCCCAAAGTCTGGCGATGATCGAATCATCAGTCTCAAGTAAATCCAATACGGCAAGAACCGATGCAACAGTTGATGCTGGCATGCTGGCACTAAATATCAATGACCTCGAATAGTGCTTCAGATAATCGATGGTGTCTTTATCCGAAGCAACAAAACCGCCAATGGAGGCAAATGATTTACTGAAAGTACCGCCAATTAAGTCAACTTCATTTTCGAGCCCAAAATGACTTGGGGTGCCTGCTCCGTTTTTGCCCAACACGCCAACGGCGTGCGCACAGTCTGTCATAACGGTAGCTCCATATTTATTGGCAAGCCTAACAATTTCCGGCAGGTTGGCAATGTCTCCTTCCATGCTAAAAACGCCGTCAACCACAATAAGCTTGATGGGTGAATCTTCACACATTTGAAGTTTCTTCTCCAACGAATCCATGTCATTGTGCTTGAATTTCAGCTTCCTTGCGTATGATAGTCTGCTGCCTTCGATAATAGAAGCATGATCAAATTCATCTAAAAGGATCGTGTCTTCCTTGAAAGCCAGGCTAGGAATCACGCCAATATTGACCTGAAAGCCTGTAGTGTAAATCAGCACAGCCTCCTTATTTAGAAACTTGGCCAATCGGTACTCTAATTCTTCATGTAGATCAAGTGTGCCATTGAGAAAGCGTGAGCCAGCGCATCCTGTACCATACTTCATAATGGCTGCTATAGATGCTTCTTTTACCTTTGGGTGTGTTGTGAGCCCCAGGTAGCTATTGGAGCCGAACATAAGTACTTTTTCGCCGTTGATGATTACCTCGGTGTCCTGTTCCGATTCAATGGCCCTGAAGAAGGGATACTGTCCAGTTTTCCTGATTCTTTCAGGCTCCTGGAAAGTACTGGTACGTTTCCTTAAGTTGTCATTCATAAGCTACAACAAAACATTAAAACAGCTCAATGGCTTTGTGAAGTAACACAAATATGCATCATCTTCCAATCATAGATTGATGGTTGAAGCAGATAAAAGTGTTGACAAAAGAAGATAAATAGTCATTTTCGGGTGCAGGCTCAAAGTTAGCAAAAAGTATTAACTCTTACTTTTTATATATTTCATGGAGGTATTCAAATGCCAGGCCTTCGGTGCCATTTTTAGAAAATTGGTGCATGTAGTCAATACTAACGTCGTTATCGAATATCTCGTATCGTATTTCCCAACTGGTGTCGGACTTAAAATCATTTAACTCGGAGCCATTGTACAATTCAACTCTGATGTTGTTAATTCCTTTCACTAAAGCATATTCAATAGGCACATCGAGACTCATGTCGGGATTTCCATCGATCAACTCACTTTTATAAACGAGTGAATCGTTGGCAAATACTTTTACACTATTGTCGATTTTATAAAACCTGATGAAATGTTGGCTGTTCTGGGTTGTACTGATGCCAAATGTGGTGAAAATGAGAAGTAGTATTGAAGGTAATGTCATGTCATAAATTTAGTCTTTAGGCTCAAGCATATTAAGTGCCAAACTATCTTTTGATCTGGTAAACTGCGAAAATGAAACTACTTATGCGGTATTAGGTAGCGCACAGAGAGCCCCAACTGAAGGTTTCTTACGGATCCCTGTTCACCATAAAACCACTGATAACGATGCGCAAAATTCAGTTGGGCATTTATACTAATGTTTTCTAATGTACGATAATAGAAGGCCCCATAGTTGAGCTCAAATTCAGACGGGTATCTGAGCGCTCCTGCCCATTTTGTTAAAATATAGTCGTCATTAAACCGTATTCGCTGCACAGAAAGTCCGAACATACCATTATCATGAACGTATTGAGCCTGAAATATATGTGTATTTGATCCGGCGCCAATGCCTGCGCCCAGGTACTGCCCATCGTTGGTGTTGCCATGCTTCAGGATATTGTGTACATAATACATGGGCGATGAAAATGAGTTGAATATTTGCAACTGATTGGCGCTTAAGCGTGTGTTTTCAAACAGCAATCTGATGGTATGGCCGTTTTTGATTTCAAATGCTTCGCTCACTCCAATCGTTAGCGCGCCCGACCTGTCAGGGTTGCGCAGGAACTCTTTCAAGTCGCCAGGAAAATCGTTTCTTGCATATTCGCCCCACATTTCAAGGCCCAACTCAGGTCGGTTCCACCTTAGAGATAGCGAGGCGAGTTGATCATAGACATCATTGGTTATGTAGTCGCCAAGCGCTTCATCATATTTCGGCGAAGTATTCAGGAGGCTGGCAAAAACATCTTTTGCTTTTAGGTCACCCTTTTGCCAGGAGCGGTACATAATACGTTGAATGCCAATATTGAGCCCTTTGACGAAGCTCGGTCGATAACCGCCTATAATGCCTGTCAAATACCGATAGTTATTATTTGGGTCAAAGTCATAATAATCAGACTCTTCCAGAAGGCCCAAGATAACCTTGCCATCGATGTAGCCTATTTTAATATCAACAGGCTTATTGAGCCCAAGGTCGATATGAGGAACGCCAGCGGCCTGGCTGCTTAGTAAAATGGGGTTGAAAAGCGAAGGTCCCCAATTGAGGTTTTGGGTGCTAACGCCAGCTGAAAAATGACTATATACAAACTTAAGCTCCGATTGGCCAGGGTTGAATCTGGCAAAACTGCTACCGCCATACCTTTCTACATAGTCGAGGCGCTCAAGAAATGGGTACGAATAAGGGCTTTTGTTGAATTCCTGTGCCGGAATTGGGTAGTCCTTGTTCTGGGCGAAATAAACGATTGGGTTAAAAGTATAGCTTACATAACTCTTGTCTGTCACTTTTAATTTGCCGTAGAATCCAGCACTGGCAAATCCATTTAAACCTTTTCCATTCCACATGGGACCATCATTGTAACTATGACCTACGCCGGTATTGACCAATGAACCAACTGTGGGAGAAATCCATCTAAAGCTATTAGACGGCGTCTGTGGATGATTGAATTGCTCGCTCCATTTATTCCAGGTAAATGCACTATCGGGTGCATAGTCAGTGATAATCGAAGGGAAAAATGAAATGGGTTTACTGTCGCTTTCGTTCAGGGAAAGCATCAGTCGATAGTAGTCATAATCTGGTGTGCCGGGTAACAAAACCTGGCCAAACACTGAACGCCCACCGATGAAGCAGTAGATGAACGATAAGAAAATAAAGGAGAGAAGTTTTGTCATCTTTATCATGAGAAGTCAATTAGACTTAAGATCGAAAATAGGAAAAAGTATCTTGTTACAGATAAAACGCAAATATCGGTCACAGTTTATCGAAATATATTTTTGCCATTTTATTTCTCAGCTCTTCCCAATCGGCTGATGTGGAAAGTGCCATTTCTTCCTGATCGCCCCATAGATCTTCTATTTTACCCGTCAGTTTGCTGGTTAGCAGGTGTCTGTTTCTCTTTCTTCCTGCCAGGTAGCTACTCACTACAATGTCATCACAATACATGAACTTATCGGAATCAGGCGGATAGGTAGGCACTTTTACCAGGTCAACCTTTTTCATGAAAATTAGCCGCCCTTTCAGGATGTCTACTTCCATGTTCTCTTCAACAAACTTAAAATGCCTTGGGGCCACCTTAATGCTCACCTTTCTCAAAGCTTGGCTCAAGCCCCGTGGGTAATAGCCAGCGTTTTTGTCTAAAATTACTCCATGAGTGCCGACAGCCCGACCATCGATATAATTGGATTCCAGCTCGCTGATAAGAATTTCGAGGCAGTCATTTGAAGTAAAACATATATCGTCATCCATGGTCATAACATAAGGGTGACTCGCAAAAGGTGCCATGCTCCATCGTGACCAACACCTGACGTTTTTACCGGAATTGACGATCCAGTCGATCTGGCTGTTTTCGTAGGGTTGATCGGCGTTGTTCCAAAGGAAAATTTCGCAGGGTATAGTCTGTGCCCTCAGTGATTCAATGATCTTTGGAAGGTTGGCTTCTCTCTTATAATTCAGCAAAAGAATAGTAACCATCGATAAATTTTAGCTGGCAAGTTTGCTAATTTTGACAAAATCTATCCTAAGAAGTCAAAGAAATTGACACAAAAAAAGATCATCATTGGTCTGGCTACTTTCAAACGGCCTCAAATGCTCAAGCAAACACTTAAGTCGCTTGGGCTCCAAAAAATTGATCCGGCGATTGGTGTTGAACTGGTGTTGGTGGACAATGATCCAGAGGGGTCTGCCAGAGAGCTAGCTGATGAGTTCAAGGAAAATTTGCCCTTCACTTTGCATTATCAAATAGAGGAAAAAAGAGGGATAGTAGCTGCTCGCAATGCCGTGATTGAAAAGGCCTTGAGCCTGAAGGGGCATTATCTTGCATTCATCGATGACGATGAGGTGGCAGCTGTTGATTGGATTGAAAGACTTTTAGGCGGATTAGTTCACTATGAAGCGGATGTGGTGTCTGGATTTTCAAAACAGCGTATACCTTCCGACTCGCCAGAATGGGTGAAAAAGGGAAGTTTCTTTCAACTCAGTAGCTATGCCAGCGGTACGGTGAGGAAGTCAGCCAGCACTCGGAATATCCTGTTTGATTTGAATAAACTTTGCATAGAATGGGGGCTTAGGTTTGACCCCGCCCTTAGCTTCGTGGGATCCTCCGATACCTTTTTCTTTGAGGAGGCCTATTTGCGGGGAGCCAAAATAATATGGATTGCCGATGCCTGCGTAGTGGAAGAGATTCCCTTTTCGAGATTAACGGTTTCGTGGATATTAAATCGTTCCTTCAGGCGTGGTAATAGCATGGTCGTACGACGTAGACTTCGGCATGGGGTTGCTTCCTCCTTCATATTACTTCCCAGAATAGTTGGAGAGCTATTTTGGGCTTCCATTTTATTTTTGGGTTCTTTGCCTGCCGGAAAGCACGTTCGAGTCAGGAGATTGAAGCCTTTTTACGAATCTCTTGGAATGCTTGTGGCACTAAGCGGGTATAAATATTATGAGTATAGGAACGTTCATGGTCATTGATGAGTTGATTTTCGAGAAAATTGTGGGGGATAGTCAATGAAGATGATTTTTGACTTACTTAAAACTTCCTGGGGAAAATTGTCCTTTTCCATCGTGCTAAGCGTATTGGCAGGCGTGCTTTATGCGCTTTCCATTAAGTTTTTGCATCAAATCATCACCAATGAACCAGATGCTATCAGCACCCTGTTCAAACTTCTCGGCTGTATTACTTCATCAACAGCCATGTCTATTTATTCCGGACACTACCTCACCAAAATTTATGAGAACCAGGTATCTGAACTTAGGCTGTCGCTGTCGGAAAAGGTGTTGAACTCCAATTTTTTTCATGTGGAACAAAATTCTCTCAAAATCCTGCCTGTACTCAATAACGACATCAACACGATTGGTTCCTTTATCAAGACTGTGCCCGATTTCTTTGTGTCCGTTTCGAAAATTGTAGCCTGTGTAGCATATATGTTCTGGCTTTCATGGCACCTTACTACTTATGTGCTAAGTATTTACAGCTTGGTTTTTCTAATCACTTTGGTGATTTATCCGAAGCTGTATAAGCAGGAGAGGATAATCCGGGGTCTTAAGAATGACATTTTTGAGCAAATCAATGGATTGATAAGGGGTCTGAAGGAACTCACCCTCAACAAGAAGCATAAGGCCATTTATGTGCAGGAAATAATGGGGCCGATTAGCAGAAAACATCGTGATAGCCTGACCAAAATTGGTACACTGAATATCTTCGCTACCAAATTGGGCGAGCTTATCGTAGTAGTGGCACTTTCATTTATTGTCATCTATTTCAATAGTTCCGGCGGCTTTGGCAATGACCTTTTACTTGAGTTCCTGACGGTGGTCCTTTTTGCCCTGCCGTCAATGATAATAGTCACCA
This sequence comes from uncultured Roseivirgaceae bacterium, assembly GCA_964351395.1. GTDB lineage: Bacteria > Bacteroidota > Bacteroidia > Cytophagales > Cyclobacteriaceae > Imperialibacter. The sequence goes on along the minus strand of CAYGOF010000007.1, from coordinate 61,425 downwards.
CTTTTTTTAATTCAGCGAAGAAAGTTGAAATCGCCTTAATGCAAATCAACTTACTTGGTCTTCAGTTTGATGGCGCTGAAGAAGATAAACGGACAGAGGACCTACGGGTGGGAGAGTCAAAAGAAGCATTGGTGTCACTTAAAAATGTTGCTTTTGAGTATGGGTCTGAAAGAGAGAAAAATGGGTATCGTATAGGTGACTTTAACTTTGATATTCATGAAGGAGAAATCGTTTACCTGAGTGGGGGAAATGGTAGTGGGAAAACTACTTTAGGTAAATTGATCGTGGGGCTGTATACCCCCTTTCATGGATCTGTTAGTTATAAAGGACAAGTTGTCGCGGAGTCAACCAGAGATGATTACCGAAATAGATTTTCTGCCTTATTTCCCGACTCCCACATTTTCAGGAGCTTTAAGTATATCGAAAACGATCGGCTTATTGAGCATGCCGAACCATTAATCAAGTTGTTGAAAATAGAAGAGGTTGTCAATATCAAGAACAAGGAACTTTCTACGATTCATGTCTCCTCAGGTCAGCAAGGTCGACTCTCATTGCTTCGAGCGCTTTTGGAAGATAAGGATATTTACCTTTTCGATGAGTGGGCGGCCAACCAGGATCCTGTATTCAAAAAGAAGTTTTATTGCGAAATTATACCTGGTTTGAAAAAGCAGGGCAAGACGGTCATCGTAATTACCCATGATGAATCATATTACCATATGGCGGATCGGGTCATCAAACTTGAGGATGGACACGTGGTGTAGCAAATTTAGTTTCCGTCAGGTAACTGCAGATAACATTCTTGACATGGTTTTTTTCGTCCGAATAAGAATCCTCGAGAGTTATGAATGTTCCTCGTGAACGGAAACTCATGAGGGTATAAGCGAAAGTTTATTTTTTCTTTTTGGATAATGTCATCGAGACTGGAGCCAAAGGCAATAAAAGTAGTTTGCGGATTTTGACCAAACCAAACCGGGCAAAGTAATTTGGCTAACATGCCACACATCATCACTACTACCGAGTCTCTTTCGAATGTCCGATCCTTCAGTTTATCATACAGCTCATAGGAATTTTTAAACGGCAGCCGAATGATATTTTCTTCGACACAGTGTAGCCCGAGCTTTTGAAGCACTGTCAAGTCCTGGTGGTCGTTGAGGAGAAAGTAGAGCTTACGCCCTCGCATACTTCCGAGCATGGAAGGGAGACGGCTGAGATTGTGGTGCAAAGTCATAGCCGGAATGGTAAACTCGTCGCTTTTTCGTAGTTGATCGGCCAGTTTTCGTAATGTTGGGTGATCTGTGCCACAAGGAATCCCGACAAAGTAATTGTCGCCATGTTTTTGGAGGCCAGCCAACAGCAGTTCTCCTAACCGGGTGCTATAGCTCTGTTGTTTGCGCCCAAACCATACTTCTTTGTGGTCATTTTTAAGGTACTTGTCGATAAAAGTTAATTCACCGTCATTGAAATGACAGAAACTAAAAGCTGTTTTTGCCCGAAGTAAGTGAGCAAGTTTTTCGGCACTTTCGTCGTAACCTTCTCCGTAATTTTTGCTGTACCTGAAGATTTCTCGCTGGTCAGCGTTGCCTCTATTGAAAAATCTAATGAAACCAAGGCTTACTATCGATTGAACATATGCGAGAAATGATACAAAAAAAGCAATAAGCTGGAGGGCAGCGTTTTGTCCCACTTTTGTATCTCCTTTGATGCGATTAAGGGCCTTTGCGAAATGGGCCCGGCTCGAAGGGATATGGATGACGGTTGGGTAGCTTTTGGTTGATGAATTGTAAAAACTGCCGTTATGGTAGGTGAGGTCTCTTGCAATTATCTGTACAGAGTTTAATCGGAATGATTTGACGAGTTTTCTTTCATACTTAAAGTAAAGAAAGCTATGAATCTTTGATCCAAGTGGCCAGGGGAAAGTGGTCATTCGGCCACCTGTACATCCTAAAAGCGTCTGTTGATGGTCCAATTTTATTTTGTACCGGCTCTGGAAAAAACCCGAACAACTGTCTGCAAAAAAACGGCTGAACACATATTGATCAGATCGGATCCTTTGTAAGGATTGATCGTCGTTTACTTCTATATTGTACAGGCAGAATATATCTGTTAGCATTTGAAGTAAATGCTGACCGGTTCCCATAAACGACCCCGAGTTTAGATAGTCGTAGTAAGTCTTGCCACGAGGGTAGTGTTTCCAGTAAAAGTATGTTAAGTCTGGTTCCCGGAAATAATAATTGGCTTCTGCTGAGAAAAGTATGTCTGTTTCAAAAGACTTAAAAGTTGTTTGGATATGTTCGGCACTAGCATTTATTATTACGTCGAAAGCGTCAACTACCAGATAATGCACATCGGAATCTGCTTGTTGTAAAAATTCAAAAAGGTACCTAAGCTTGAAAGAGTTTGTTTTCCAGGGTTGTACAGCACCTAGTACGATGAGGTCTAGTGCATTTTTTTTGCAAGAGGCATACAAAGGCTTGTCGGATATGTCTGGGTTGTCAGAAAAGGTAATGACTTTCATGCCTGTAGCGAAATAGAAAATTTGCGAAGGCTAAATCTAAAAAGGATGAGATGAATCGCAGAATAAAATGTCAAAGATGGACGCAATTATTTTATTGTGAGGTAGTGTGAAGGAACTGCTAAGATACATTATACTACATTTTGTGGGTGTCACTAAAACAGTTGTCGATCAAAAAAATCGTTCGAATGTGATCGTGTCGCTTACTACCACACCACAAAGGATAGATAAAATAGGACCGGCACTGGCTTCTGTAATCGATCAGACAGTACTTCCTGACAAGGTGATTCTGACCGTTCCTGAGTTTGATAAAGACGGGGTGCCTTTCAATATTCCGAAATTTATCAAGTACATGCCATTGGTCGAGGTAAGAAGAGTGGCCAACGATGTGGGGCCGGCTACTAAGTGGTTTTATACTTGTCAGGCTAATGATATAGCCGAAGATACGCCCATTATCGTGCTTGACGATGATCAGGTATACCCTAAGAAGCTTGTCGAGCATTACCTGAACGCTAGCATGCAGTTTCCCGGCGCGGCCTTTACACTACTAGGCTGGAAGGTGCCCAAAACGTTCGTTCACCTGGACAGAGAATGTCTGGCCTCGGCCAGAATAAGGCTGTTGGGTAAGGACAAGCTAAATAGAGTAGCTGTGAAGCAGGAAAGGGTAGATTGCGTTCAGGGTGCTTCGAGTTATATGATCACAAAGGGTATGGTAACGACGGATGTTAGTATTTTTGATGAACAAGAAGCTGCCAGGTATGCAGATGATATGCTCATCAGTGGCCTGTTGGCGAAAAAGCGCATTAAGGTTTACGTTTTGCCGGCCTCTTTTAGGTTTGTGAGGTTGCATGTGTGGGCTTTGAGGCAAGCAGAAAGCCTTTTTAAAAGTGTCAATAAGCAGTCGACTTATAATGATCAGCTTTATCGGCTTTTCGAGAAAGACTGGTTGAAATAATAATATATCAGGCTTTGTCGCCGGTAAAGAGCTCATAGTACGCCTCAGTCATGTCGTACCAATTAAACATGTTCTCTTCAACATGCATTTTATACTTTTCACCCAGCTGCATTAGTTTTTGCTTGTTCGCTAAAAGCTTGTTGATTTTGTTGCTCCATTCTCCTGCATCACCTGATGTTAACAGGATTCCGTTTTGATTGTCTTTTACCGCCGAAGGCACACCATCGACCCGCGCAGCTACACACACCAGTCCGTGGGAGGCTGCCTCCAAAGCCACCAATCCGAAACCTTCGTAGTCTCCATCTACTTTTAGGTTTGGCATCGCAAGTAAGTCAGCATGCAGGAGCAATTGATCAAGCTCATTTTGTGGCAATTTGCCTGTGAAAATAAGCTTGCCAGCCAGGGATAGGTCAGTCATCAGTCGGTCTAATTCAAGCGCTTCCAGACCGAAGCCAAAAAGGTGTGATATTTTCAGGAAAAACGATGTCGGTAGCACTTTAGAAAGCCAAAGGATGAACGAGAGATTTGCTTCCCTTGGCCCAACGATCATGTATACAACAGGGCTGTTTAACTGAGGCAGTATATTTTTTGCAAACCAAACAAAACCTTTTCTTTTGATGGGGCGGCCTATTGAAACGATGATAGAACAACCATCGACTTTCAGATTAAATCTTTTTGCCAGGGAATCAAAAACAGCGTCGTTCTTTTTGAATCCAGTCATCAGTTCAAAACCATTAGGAATATAATGGGCTTTTTCTGCCGGAATCCCAGCTTTTAAACATTCCTCCCTTGTTTCGGCACTTACGGCTATCACCCATGAAAACTTTGACAGGAATTTTCTTACCCAAAACTGATAAAAGGACGATTTGAAAATTATGTCCAGGCCGTGGACAGTTGCAGCTAATTTTTTACTGCTAAGCCACAGCATGGGAGTGATAAAAAGGGCCATGAGTCCGTCGTTGGCATGTATAACGCGGATCTGTGGATGACGCCAAACTTTGACTAAGCACCAGGGAACGACTAAAAGGAAAAATAGCGCTTTCGGATATTTTCCACTAAAGATTATTTTATGGACTATTGTAAATGATTGCAGGTTTTTGATGAGTTCATAGCTTTGCTTTTGCATGCCACCGGTGGATGGCGGGTATTTATGGCTTACGACAAGAATTTCGAAATCGCTATGGTCTGCAGGCATGTGACTTTCAGGAAAGATGGGTAAAGTTAAGATTGTATTTTTTATTGATGTACTAAAGAAGGATTTTGATGGGGTGTCGAACACCTCTAATCAAATTGCTTATCGCCTCCCGAAAGATACTTTTGATGCCATTTTCGTTACACCATTGCCGCCCGACGATCCTGAATTTCCATTTCCGGTCTACCAGTGTCCGGCAATAGATATACCATTGTACAAAGAATACAAACTAGCCCTTCCTGGTAAAATGAAGGGTTTAGAGACGATGCTGGATGAGTTTGCCCCAGATATTGTTCATTGGAGTACGCCTTCTGCACTTGGCTGGTACGCCGTGAAGTTTGCCAAAAAGCGCAAGATTCCTGCTATTACGATATATCATACGCATTTTACCTCCTACGTAGAATACTTTCTGCGGTATTTACCGGGTGTCGATCGTATGTCTCCCCCTATCGCCCGCCGGCTACTTAGCCTTTATCGGGATTGTCAATTGGTTTTGGCGCCCACAGAAAGTATGAAGACTTACCTGGAAGTACTTCGGGTAGATTCCGAAAAGATCCGGGTATGGGGGAGGGGTGTTAACCAACATTTGTTTTCCCCTAAATACAGGGACGAGAATTTTTTCTCACCCTATGGAATTACAACGGAGAAGAAAGTCCTTTTTTTGAGCCGACTGGTTAGTTATAAGTCTACAGACCGCCTGATCGAACTTTACAACCTGTTGGAAAAAAACCATAAGCTGATTGTGACAGGTGACGGCCCGGACAAGGCCCGGCTTCAGCGAAAAATGAAGGACGCAGTTTTTACAGGAAAGCTTACTGGAGAGGCCTTGTCGAAGGTTTTCGCTTCTGCTGATGTTTTTGCATTTCCCTCGGTTACTGAAACATTCGGTAACGTGATTCTTGAGGCCATGGCTTCTGGGCTTCCTGTGGTAGCCGCAAGGGCTGGAGGGCCCGCCGACATTGTACGCCACGGAGAGACAGGCTTTTTGTCAGCGCCAGGAGATGCAAAAGAAATGTATGATTACATCAAAATACTCCTTAGTGACGATTTGCTTCATCAGGCAATTAGGGAAAAGGGCAGTCTTTATGCCAGCCAGCAAAACTGGAACGACCTCTGTTTTCGACTATTCGATTATTATAAGGAACTTGCCAGTAAGCTGATATGAGTCTGACATTTACCATACTTCAACTCGCTACACCAAACATCGATGCTTATGCAAAGTTTGCTATAGCTTCTGTGAATCGGTACGCTGAAAAATATGGATATGGCCACGCTGTGCAGCGTGGTTCGCTTATTCATGATATGCATATCAATTGGACAAAAATTGCCATGCTGAAAGAGGCGTTGGATAAAGGACTTTCTGATTATTTGGTGGTGCTCGACGCCGATATTATTCTTACATCTAATGCTCATCCTCTTAAGAGTTTGGTCGATTTAGGTTCAAAAAATAAACACATCTTAATGCCTGGTGATACGCCACTGTTTGGTGGAAAGCGACCTAATGCCGGTTTGATCATAGTGAAGAACAGCCCGGAAGGCAGGGAAATTGTAGACTACTGGCTCTACGCCGCCATGAATGAAGGTAGGCACCTCGCCGATACTCATCCACGAAATCAATTGGTGTATTGGAATTTCGTGATGCCTCGATACAAGGAATTTCAAACCCTTATTCCAAGGTGGATGGCACCAAAGTATTATCCTATTTATGATTATATACCTAAGAAGCGGCCTTTTTTGTGGCATGTTTCGCAAACCAATGGGCAAACAAGGGAGCACTATATGACGAGGCTATATACGGCCCAAGCGGGAGAAATGGATCGCCTTTCTGCTATTTCAAGATCATTGTTTCGCGGTAAAGAAGGAACGTTACGATTAAGTGAAGTGGTAACTAATAAAGCTTGATCGTAATAAAATAGATTCATTTCTTTAGTTTTAAGTTGTGTATCTGATTTTCACATGACCAGTGGACACCTTGAACATTAAGCAATCATTTTATTGGGAAGAAAGTAGAGAGCCTCACTTTCAACGTCGAAAGAAAATCATGGCGGAGGTGCCGGAAGTAAGAAAACTTTTTGGCATTGACCCATGGTTAAAGTACAAGGCGATCTTTGTCATGCTGCTGCAACTCGCCATTCCAGTATTTTTTCTTCCTGAGAATCCCTATTTGTTTGCCCTGCTCGTTTTGGTTGTGGGAGCTACCCTCAGTCAAATCCTGTTTTTGGCGATCCACGAGATAACACACGATCTGGCTTTTAAAAATCCAACACTCAATAATATGTTGGCGATCATCGTCAACTTCCCCATCGTCGTTCCTTTTAGTATGTCTTTCAAAGTCTATCATGCCAAGCACCATTGGCATCAGGGTAAAGAGGGCGTCGATACTGATTTGCCAACAGATACGGAAGCACTTATTTTCAAAGGGTTCTTCGGGAAACTGATTTGGTTGATCAATCAGATACTTTTCTACGCGATCAGACCACTTATGGTGCACCCCATCAAACCTGACAAGTGGCAGATTATCAATGTAATCGTGCAGCTACTGTTCGTGATAGGTTATTATCAGCTTGTTGGCGTTCCCGGCTTTGTTTATCTTATTGCCTCCCTCTTTGTTGCTGGCGGTTTGCACCCAATTGCCGGGCATTTTATTGCAGAACATTATGTATTTAAGGAAGGGCAGGAGACTTATTCTTACTACGGATTTTTGAATAAGATCACCTTTAATGTCGGTTTTCATAATGAGCATCACGATTTTCCCAATATACCTGGCAGCCGTTTACCTCAGCTAAAGAAACTCGCCGCCTCGCATTACGATTCTCTTTACTCTCATACTTCATGGTCAAAAGTGCTTTGGCGTTTTGTGTCGGAAGAATCGGTAACACTCTATTCACGAATCAAGCGAAATAATTAGGCAACTGGTTTGTGATTTTAGGGAACAAAATACTGATGTTTAATGGTTGTTGGTGGCAGTAAAGAACACCAGCGATTGTGTGGTAGCTTGAAAACTTTAATTAATAATTTGATGGACGTTAACTCAGAAAAGATTTCCCAACTCTTCCCTGGGCTTGAAGCGGGATTGAAAGAGGCCATATTTCAGGAAGGCACAATCAAGACGGTAAAGGAAGGAGAGGTGCTTGTTAGCTCTGGCCAATATCTTCGATCGGCTTTGCTTGTCATCGACGGTTTGGTGAAAATTTCCCGCGAGGATGAGGACGGCAAAGAGTTTTTGATGTACTATCTGGAGCCAGGTTCCGCATGTGCTTTGTCTTTGCTTTGCGCTGCCCGAAATGAAAAAAGTGCCATATCTGCAAAAGCAGTTACCGATGTGACCGCGATTAGTATTCCTTTTGTCGCTACCGAGATTTGGTTGACGAAATTCAGAAGCTGGCACGAGTTTGTGGTGGGGACCTACCGAAAGCGATTTGAGGAGCTGCTTAATACGCTGGATAGTGTGGCTTTTAAGTCGATGGACGAACGCCTCGTTTTCTACCTGAAAAGGCAAATGAAGGTTTCCGGTAAGCTGTTAGCCATTTCACATCAGGATATTGCCAATGACCTTAGCACAGCAAGGGAAGTTGTGTCGAGACTATTGAAAAAACTGGAACAGTCGGGTGCTATTGCTTTGAGTCGTAACCATATTGAGATTATCGACCTCGATAAAATTTTTGACTAATTTTGTGTAGGTGATTTATGTCACCAAAAAGGGTGATACACTCAGCTACCTTTGTAGAAGCAAATTGAAAAACCTCAGGAAATGATAGTAGAACAAATTTACACCGGATGCCTTGCGCAAGGCGCTTATTATATTGAAAGTGAAGGCGAAGCAGCCATCATTGACCCACTGCGCGAGGTGGAACCCTATGTAGAAAAGGCCGAACGAAGAGGAGCCAAAATCAAATATGTGCTGGAGACACATTTTCATGCTGATTTCGTGTCAGGTCACCTTGATTTATCAAAGAAAACTGGCGCCCCGATTGTATTTGGGCCAAATGCACAACCAGGCTTTGAGGCTTATGTAGCGAAAGATGGTGAAGAACTTAAGATTGGAAAAGCAGTGCTTAAGGTGTTGCATACTCCTGGCCATACCATGGAGAGCACAACTTACTTGTTAATAGATGAAGAAGGAAAAGAGAGCGCTATTTTTTCTGGTGATACGCTTTTCATTGGCGATGTTGGCAGACCGGACCTTGCTGCAAAGTCGCACCTTACAGTGGAGGACCTCGCCGGTCACCTATTCGATTCTCTCAGAAACAAAATAATGACATTGCCTGACGATGTGATCGTATATCCCGGTCATGGCGCTGGCTCTGCTTGCGGTAAGAACATGAGCAAGGAAACAACCGATACACTAGGCCACCAAAAAGAGACCAATTATGCCCTGAGAGCAAACATGACCAGGGATGAGTTTGTGAAGGAAGTAACCGACGGACTTACACCCCCTCCTGTTTATTTCCCTGAAAATGTGATGATGAATAAAATGGGCTATGAAAGCGTAGACAAGGTGCTGAGCCGTGGTTTACAAAAACTTTCTGCCGAAGGCTTTGAAGCAGCAGCCAACGAAACAGAAGCATTGGTGCTTGATACCCGTGAACCGAATGTTTTTGCTAAAGGGTTTATTCCAAACTCTATCAACATAGGAATCGATGGTAGTTTTGCTCCCTGGGTTGGTGCGCTTATTTTGGATATCAAACAACCGATTCTTGTGGTGGCTGAGCCCGGAAGAGAAGAGGAGGTAGTTACAAGACTTGCCAGGGTTGGATACGATAATACTATCGGGTATTTGGAAGGGAGCTTTGCTGCCTGGAAAAAAGCTGGCAAAGAAGCCGATACAATCACCAACATCAGTGCTGCTAACTTCTCAGAAAAATTTAGTGAAGAAAAGCTGGAAGTGATAGACGTGCGAAAGCCAAGTGAGTTTGCTGCTGAGCACGTAGAAGATGCGAAGAACCTGGCATTGGACTTCATCAATGACCATATGGCTGATTTTGATAAGGAAAAGCCTTTGTACTTGTATTGTGCAGGTGGTTATCGCTCAATGATCGCCAGCTCTATACTGAAAGCAAGGGGTTGGGACAATATCATCAATATTGAAGGCGGCTGGAAAGCCATTGAGGCGACGAGCGTTCCCAGAACTGACTACGTATGCCCTAGTACGTTGCAAAAGTAAGAGGGGAGTTTATTGTGAAGTCGTGCTACCAGCTATTGCTGATGGCACGACTTTTTTATTTCAATTCGTCAGCATCATATAAGCGCCTGCAGGGTCCTGAATGAGGCAGTAGAACGTGTCTTCCCCAAACTTTCGCTTATCTCCTAATACCTGCCCGCCCATCTCCTTACATTTTGCGAGACTGGCGTCAAGGTCTTCTACCTTGACGTAAATGAGCCAGTAGGGAGGCAAATAAGCATTGGGTCCAGCACTTTTGCAAACACCACTCACAAAGCTGCCTTCTTTGTCTTTCATTACAAAGTCATCGTAGTTGCCCATGCTAAGCCCTTCCTTTTCCCAGCCTACTACCTCTTTGTAGAACTCGCTGACTGTTTCGTGGTCTTCCACAGCCAGGTCGAAGTGCACGATATGTCCTATTTGTTGTTCGTTCATGATAATTGAGTTTAATAATTGGATGCTCAGTCTGCAGTCGGCATACTTTCTTTTCTTTTTAGAATTCCTGCACAGATAAGTGACACGATAAGGCCTACTGGAAATATTTCTACAAATGTGATTCCGATGCGGGAAAATGGGTTCTTGTACATGTCTGACATTGCATCCATTTCTACTGTCATTTCAGCAATTTCCTGCTCGCTTGCTCCCTGCTCTTTCATTTTTTCAAGGTATTGGGCGGAGTAGTCGGCCATAAAGTCAATGCCAGAAACATCGAGATAGAGTTCCCAAACGGTACAGTAGACAATAGAGGCAATAAGCGTAATATAGAGCCCGGTGATTAGCCCTTTGCCAAAAGTTATCTTGCCTTCCATTTCGTTATTTCTCAGCGACCGGATACCAACAAAGACCATCGAAAAGGCCAGGATCATGATGGCATAACCGAATACTTCTCCTAAACCAAAGTCGATGTCTTTTCTTCCCGTAAACATCGCCGCGAACATTGGCGCAGTAACAATAAGTCCCGCAATAGCCCCATAGGTGATCACGATTTTTCTCATATTCAATTCTTTTTGTTTTGACCCAAAGCAAATGTATTCCTTGATTGGGGAGCTCATACTTTAGTATGAATTTACGGTTTTTGAGCAAGATAGTACGAAAGGACTATGCGGGTGCCTTGTAAGTAGGCATAGTCAAATTGTGTCAACAGCAACGCTATTGTATAAGCCTTAGCTCTTTGGCGCGCTGAATTGCCTGTGTACGCCTTTTGACGTCTAGTTTCACAAACAGGTTGGCGGTGTGGGTTTTAACAGTGCTCAATGATATAAAGAGTTTGTCACCAATTTCCTGGTTTGACATGCCCAATGCCATTAATTGGAGAACATCATATTCCCGCTGGCTGATACCAGACTGATCCAGCGTGGCCTCGTCAATTTCAAAAGAGGACGCTTGAATCACTTTTACGTTACCTCTGCTAATCAATTTACTGCCGGCCCAAACGCCAATGATGGTAAACATCACTGCGACGGCTCCCAGGTAAATTTCAAGAGAAAGGTCCCTCACAAAAAACCTATATTCAAGCACTTTCAGAAAGAATAGCAGTGCTGCCATGCTCAGTCCATATATGATGATGGTTCGCTTCATCGTTCACTCGATTAGAGCAGTCTTTAGTTTACTTTTGCAAGCAGTTCTTTAAACTGGGAAATTGAAATGATATTTACTTTTGGGAAATCTATATTTTTCACTACTTCAAAGTGTCTGTCTTCTGTTACTAGAAAGTCTGAATTTCCCGCGACTGCGCAGTCTGAAAATTTGTTGTCGTCCGGGTCTGTACTAATCAAATTCCATTTAAAATATCGGGTGATGAAACTAGTGTTAACGCAGTTTTCGATCGATAGGAGGACATTGTCAGCTACTGGTGCACCCATGTGCTCAGTAATAATTTCATGATATTCGGCAAGTATTTTAGTTGTAACGAGAAGCAGGAATTTTTCCTTTAAAAATGTCTCATATTCCCAGTGATAAGGAGATCTTGCCGAGACTGCAACTATAAGAATATTTGTGTCGAGTACAACCCTGAGCACTATCGGTTATTTGCTGTTTGAATATGGTGTTCTCTTGTGAGTTTTTAATAGTTCGTCAGCTTTCTCATCTGACCATCCGCTTTCATCCCATTTCTTGTTGGCTTCCATTATTGCTTTTTCGCCCAAAGAAATTTGTTAAGAGCCTTTTTACCTCAAGCAGGTCTTTTTCCGATACGTTGTGTGAAAACGTCTTAAGAAGCTCTATTTGTATGTTTGACAACGATTTATGCATCGGCAGATAGAAAGTAACCTCTTCAAAGTTAATAAAATAAGAGAAAGTTTCTTCAGGTTTAATGATATTAACGTTATCGATAACTAAACAATTTTTAACCTGAAACTTTTTTTACTTAACACCGTTAACTATGTTTGTTGTGTTAATCTGAAAGCATCATGGGTATATCGGAACGCAGAGAAAGAGAAAAGGAAGAGATGAAGGAGCTTATTCTCAAAACGGCAAATAAGCTGTTTGCGGAGCATGGTTTCGAGAAAGTGAGCATGAGAAATATTGCCGATGCTATTGAGTATAGTCCAACAACCATCTATCTCTATTTCAAGGATAAAAACGAATTGTTTTATGCTTTACACCTTGAAGGCTTTAGAATGCTTGCGTATGAATTCCGGCCACTATTGGAAGTAAAAGATCCGATGGAAAGGATGTATCAAATGGGCCTTCGTTATATCCGTTTTGCAATTGAAAACCCTGATTATTACCAACTGATGTTTTTGGTGAAAGATCCTTTATGTACGACGGAGACTGATGAGACATGGGAAGCGGGCCACAATGCCCATGCCTTCCTGGAGCAGGTTGTGATTGAATGTCAGGAGCAAGGATACTTGCAAGGCATCACCATGCGAGCAGCTGCTTTGATGATATGGAGCTTCGTTCATGGACTGGTTTCGCTTCAAATTTGTGACAGAATGAAGCTCTATCAGGAAGTCGAGCGCGAACAATACATCACTGATGCGTACGAGGCATTTCAGCTGATGATAAGAAATTTTAAATCTGTTGAGAAGTAGAATCAAGTAATGGAAATACCTGGATTAGGAGCGTTCCTGATCCCTTTTTTTGAACTATTAATTAACACTGTTAAGTAAATAATGTATGTACACCAAAGTTACACTATTAACCAGTTTTTTGTCTTTGATGGGTATAGCCTCATTGGCCCGTCAAGGTGAAGGAACTGCAGCAGCTGGAGTGCTGGATCGATATGTGGCTGAAGCGCTGACCAGCAACCTGACACTTAAACAGGAAGACCTGGCCTATGAGCAAAGCCTCCAAAGTTTGGCGCAGTCAAAAGCACTTTTTATGCCTTCCGCGGGTATCAGTGCCACCTACACGCTGGCCCAGGGCGGTAGAAGGATCAGTTTCCCGATTGGCGATTTGCTGAATCCGGTCTACTCGACACTTAATCAAATGACAGGCTCAGATCAATTTCCCAGCGTCAACAACGAAGAAATTCAATTTCTTCCTAACCGCTTTCATGAAACGAAGTTGAGAGTGGTGCAACCATTGTTCAACTCCGACATCTGGTATGGTTACAAAGCGCAGCAGCAGATGGTGACCGTGCAGCAGGCTAAACGACAGGCTTACGAAACCGAATTGAAGGGCATGGTGAAAGATGCTTATTTCAGCTACTTACAGTCCTCGGAAGCCATCAAAATTTATGAACATTCACTTGAGTTGCTGGATGAACGGTTACGGGTAACTCAGCGCTTTTTTGAAGCTCAGCTTGTGACCAAAGACGCTGTTTACAATGCCCAGTTCGATAGAAGTAAAATGGAAACGCAGCTGGGTGAAGCCAGAAAAAATGAACGCCTTGCCAAGGCCTATTTTAATTTCTTGCTTAATCGTGACCTCAATACGGAGATTATTGTCGATCCGCAGTTTTCTGGTGATTTTTCCGCACCTCAGCTCATTGTGACAGAAAACACGACAGGACTCACTGAGATTGCCTTGCAGCAGCGGAACGAATTAAAGCAAGTGCAGCAAGCAGAAGAAGCCACCAGTTACCTGGTGAAAATGAGTGACGCTAGCCAAATCATGCCCAATTTGGCTGTGATTGGTGATATTGGTTATCAGGGCTTTGACTACAAGTTTAACGGTGATCAGCAATTCAGTATGCTCATCTTCAGTTTGCAATGGGACCTATTCAAAGGTGGCGCCCGAAAGGCAAAATACCAATCCGCTCTACTGCAAAAATCAACACTAGAAGCACAGGAAGAGCAACTGGAAAAGCAAATTGAGTTGCAAGTAATTCAAGCATACGAAGAAGCCCGTTCGGCTGCCAACAATCTTTTAAGTGCTGAATATGCATTGAAAACATCGGAAAATGCCTTTAAGATCACAAAGGCGAGATTTGAACAAAATCAGGTACTTCCCCTCGAGTTTCAGCAATCGCAACTCAACTATACCAATGCACAATTGAGCTTTAGCATTGCTAAATATCATCTTCTTAAGAGTGTCAACGAGGTGGATAAGGTGATCAATAGTCTATAAAGAAAATAAACTGATACAGAAGAATTCAATCATCATAACATGAAAACATTTTTTAATTCAGCGATCGTCATTTTGACCATGTGGGTGCTAGCTGCCTGCACACAAAACAAGGCGTCAGAGATACAAATAGATAAAAACGTGGTGGCCGTACGGCTTGATAGTGTTAAATCAGAAAGGGTAGCCAAACCAGTACGTACCAGCGGGTTGGTTTCCTCAGCAACTGAAGGGACACTTGCATTCAAAACCGGCGGTATTGTACGAAAAACTTATGTAAAAACGGGAGATAGAGTGAAAAATGGTCAGTTGCTGGCATCGCTCAATCTTACGGAAATAGAAGCCCAGGTAGTTCAGGCCAAGAATGGTTTGGAAAAAGCAACCCGTGACCTGGAACGCTTCAAATCACTTTTGGCTGACTCAGCTGCTACCCTCGAGCAATTCCAAAACATCACGACTGTGTATGAAAATGCCAAAGAGAGTTTCCACATCGCTACTTATAACCTGACTAATTCACAGATCAAAGCTGCTTATGATGGGGTAGTGCTAAAAAAGTGGGTCAACGAAGGGGAGATGGTAGGTAGCGGCAACCCAGTGTTTACTTTGAGCGCCAGGAGTGAATCTGCCTGGTTGTTGAAAGCGGGACTTGCCGACCGTGATTGGGCCCGTTTAAATATCGGCGACAAGGCGACAGTTCAATTCGATCACCTGGCTGATCAGCTTATTGAGGCGACGGTGGTTAGGCTGGCACAGGGAGCCGACCCGCTGAACGGTACTTATCAAGCTGAACTGCAGCTAGAAGTGAATAAAGACCAATTGCTGGCCAACGGACTGGTAGGTAGTGTCGTGATTTTTCCCTCGAAAACCAGGCAGGTAAACCTGATCCCCATCGAATCGATTGTTGAGGGGAATGGAAGTCAGGCTTTTGTTTATTTGCCGGGGGCGAGAAATACAGTCAAAAAGCAAAAGGTGAATGTGGCCTATTTTACTGACAAAGAAGTGGCGATAAGTTCCGGCCTGGAAAACACTTTACTCGTGGTCTCAGCCGGTTCGGCCTACCTCAACGAAGAGTCAACAATCATGGTGATTCAATAAGTCAATTACTGAGATCTAAAAGCAACGAACATGAAGATATCAGAATTTTCAGTAAAGAATTACCAGTTCACACTCATAGTGTTTGCAATGGTAATAGGACTTGGTTTGAACTCACTATTCAATATGCCAAGGGGAGAAGATCCCGAATTTGAATCACCCAGCTTTGCTGTCGTGGTGGTGTTTCCAGGTACCAGTCCGGTTGATATGGAGGAGCTTGTAGTAGATCCCATTGAGAAAAAGATCAGTGAGCTGGAAGATGTGAAAAGGATTGTAAGCAATGTGGATGATGGCCTTGTGGTGATGCGCATTGATTATAAATATGAAACAGATCCTGACGACGCTTATCAGGAGGTGATCAGGGAAATGAATACGGTGCAACAAGAGTTACCTGCTGATATATTCAGTATCGAGATTCGCAGGTTTACGCCGACCGACGTTAATATTCTTCAAATAGCCCTGGTATCGGAAACAGCTACGTATCGTCAGTTAGAAACGCAAGCTGACGAGTTGAAGGAGCGCCTGGAAGAAGTAAAATCCCTGAAGAAGGTGCAGGACTGGGGTTTTCCTGAAACTGCTGTGAAGATCTCATTGAACCTCGAAAAAATGGCCGCAGCGCAAATCCCACTTAATGTGGTGTTGGGCGCCATTCAAAGTGAGAACGTGAATATACCTGGTGGCAGCGTGAATGCGGGTAGTAGAAGGTTCAATATTAAAACAAGTGGAAGCTATACCAGCCTGGAAGAAGTGCAAAACACAATTGTCTTCACTGCAGCTGAGAAAGTGGTGTACCTGAAGGACATTGCTGACGTAGCCTTCGACTATGAAGAGGAAAACCATTTGACCCGTTTGAATGGCAAAAGGGCAGTGTTGGTTACTGCAGCGCAAAAGGAAGGACAGAACATCTTCAAAGTGCAGGAGGTGTACCAGCCTGTAGTAGATAAGTTCAGGGAAACCCTGCCCTCGAATATTGAGATGGTGCAAAATTTTGACCAGGCAAGCAGTGTGGATCGACGTTTGAGTCGTTTTGTGAAAGACTTTATCATAGCTATTCTACTTGTCTCCATCACCCTTTTACCTCTGGGATACAGGGCTGCTATTGTAGTTATGATTTCGATCCCGCTATCTCTGGCCATCGGGCTCTTTATGCTTGATACGCTAGGCTATACCATCAACCAGCTAAGCATAGTTGGCCTGATCGTAGCGCTTGGCATTCTCGTGGATGACAGCATTGTGGTGGTTGAAAACATTGAAAGGTACTTGCGCGAGGGGTATGCTAAAAAAGAAGCCGCTATTGAAGCAACCAAACAGATTGGTTTGGCGGTGGTGGGCTGCACAGCTACCTTGATCTTTGCCTTTTTACCGCTTTTGTTTTTGCCCGAAGCAGCTGGAGACTTCATTCGTAACTTGCCGATGGCTGTGGTCACTACAGTAATCGCCTCCCTTTTTGTTTCATTAACAATCGTGCCCTTTTTGTCCAGTAGGATCTTAAAGACGCATACTTCCTCAGAAGGAAATATCTTTTTCAGGGCTTTGAAAAGACTTATTAGTGGTTCTTATGCCAAGTTGTTGGACAAGGCCCTGGCTCGGCCCTGGGCCACACTCGGCATAGCATTTGTCTTATTCCTGGGTGCCCTTGCGCTCGTTCCTTCAGTTGGATTTAGTCTTTTTCCTGCTTCGGAAAAGCCTCAATTCCTGGTGAATATCGAAACTCCGGTGGGTACCAGTTTACAGGAGACTGACAAGGTGGCCCTTTACGTTGAAAAAGTACTGGATCAGGAGGAAATGATTACCTACTACACCACCAATGTGGGCCACGGTAATCCACAGGTATATTACAATGTCATTCCAAAAAACGAAGCATCAAATTTCTCACAGTTCTATGTACAATTGGAAAATGATACAAGGCCGGAAGCGAAACAAGAGCTGATTGACCAATTGCGGAAGCAGTTCATGTACTATCCTAATGCGAAAATTGAAGTAAAGGACTTTGAACAGGGGCCGCCGATTGAAGCGCCAGTAGCCATCAGGGTATTTGGCGAAAACCTTGATACCCTCAGAAACCTGACCTTGCAAGTGGAAAACATACTTAAGAAAACGCCAGGTACGATTTACGTCAATAACCCTCTGGCTACCCTAAAGACTGACCTTCGGTTTAGGATCAATAAAGACAAAGCCGGAATGTTAGGCGTTCCTTTGGCAGAAGTAGATAAGGCCATTCGAATGGCAGTGGCAGGATTGACAATCGGAGATTTTACCGATGCCAATGGAAAAGAGTATGATTTGCTGGTAACGGTACCTAAAGGCAGCATTACTGATATGACAGTATTTGACCGGGTGTACGTGAATAGCTACAAGGGTGCTGCCGTGCCCCTAAGCCAGATAGCATCACTTGAGTTTGAAACCAGTACAAATTTAATTAAACACTTTGATAAGGAGCGCTTTGCGACCGTCACAGCTTTTGTACAAAGTGATTACCTGGTCGAAACTGTGACCCAGGATGTTATTGCTGAAATGGACAAATTTGAATTTCCGCGGGGATATTCTTATCGTGCAGCTGGAGAGCAAGAGAGCAAAGAAGAAAGTTTCGGAGGACTGGGTACCATCATATTGATCACAGCCTTTGGATTCATGGGCATTTTGGTACTTGAGTTTGGCACTTTTAAAAGCTCAGTGATTGTGCTTTCGGTTATTCCTTTAGGGATTATTGGAGCCATTTTGATGCTGCTGATCACAGGATACACCTTTTCATTTACCGCCACGGTGGGTTTGATTGCCCTGGTCGGGATTGAGGTAAAGAACTCTATTCTTCTAGTTGATTTTACCAATCAGTTGCGTCGGGAAGGGATGGAGTTGAGCAAAGCAATACAGGAGGCTGGCGAGGTAAGATTTGTACCTATTGTGCTTACTTCGCTGACGGCTATTGGTGGCTTGACGCCGCTGGCGCTTGAAGGGAATCCATTGTATTCGCCGCTGGCAATTGTGCTGATTGGTGGCTTGATCAGCTCGACGATTTTATCGAGGATCGTCACCCCCGTTTTATATAAACTTCTTCCTCCGTCTATTGTGGTGGAGAAAAAGGAAGCACCTGAAGAGGGGATGGGTATGGTGCCAACTATTGCCTAGATATAAAATCAGCCCTCTGAAAAATTTAGATTCAGGGGGGCAATTGTTTTTACATTAGCCTATTTATCAATCACTGAGAAAATTTCTACAGGTTGCATTTATCTAATGTTATTCCTTGATAGATATTTAATAAGGCTGTGAGGAGAAAGTAGAAACGAAATTAAGGAATCTTCTTTCTTACGTTTTCTCAAGAATTAGGTTAAAATAGGAATCAAGCCAATTCATCAAAACATGAGTTTTTCAGAACATAAATGCTGTGTTTAAATGTGTATATTTCATTACCTTAGTTTGATCAAACAAATTTGGCTTAATGCTTCGTGAATATACAATAGGTGGTAAATGGGTCGAATCCATGACTGACGATGAGTTTTACACCTTCTGTGTAGAAAATGAAAATATTAAGTTCGAGCGAGAGCCAGATGGTCAAATTGTTATTATGTCTCCCACTGGATTTAACACTGGGCGTAGAAATGCCAATATTATTGTCCAATTGAGTAATTGGAATTCAAAACACAGGTTGGGAGAAGTCGTTGATTCAGACACAGACTTTTACCTTCCAAATGGGGCCATGCGTAATCCCGATGCTGGTTGGGTTAGTAAGGAAAGATTAGCTTCGGTGTCTGTTGAAGAGCTAGAAAAATTTCCCCACATGGTGCCTGATTTCGTTATTGAATTGGTATCAAAGTCTGACTATCCAAAGAATCTCGATGCTAAGATGAAGGAATGGATAGATAACGGCTGTCGACTGGGCTGGGTAATTGACCCATTTAATGAAACTGTAAAAATTTACGTTCCTGAACGTGAAGCAGAATTAGTGAAAGGATTTGAAAAAAGTGTAAATGGGGGAGATGTGCTACCAGGATTTGCGCTGAATCTGCGTGAACTAACGGTGTAGAAACGGAAACTGGCTTTGCGACCAGTTTCCATCAAGTGGTGAAGATTAACTTATAGTAAACTCCTATCTACACCCAATTCCAACCCCCTCAATTCTGCCAATCCCCTCAATCTTCCGATACCGGTATAGCCAGGGTTAGTTCTCTTATGTAAATCGTCCAACATCTGGTGCCCATGGTCAGGGCGCATCGGAATAGATACTTTGCGTTTTCTCATTACCTGAATAATTTCCTTGACAACGGCATACATATCTACATCACCATCCAGGTGATCAGCCTCAAAGAAATTGCCTTCTTCGTCTCTTCTGGTACTGCGCAAATGCAGGAAGTGAATATGCTCGCCTAGTCTTTGTACCATTCCAGGCAAGTCATTGTCCGGTCTGACACCGTACGATCCAGTACAGAAACACAGTCCATTAGCAGGAGAAGGCGCAGCGTTAATTAAATCCAGTGCGTCTTGTTCGGTGCTTACAATTCTTGGTAAACTTAGAATTGGGTATGGGGGATCATCAGGGTGTATAGCCATTTTCAGCCCCTCAGCCTCTGCTACTGGCACCACTTGCTGTAAGAAATAGAACAGGTGCTGCTTAAGTTTGGCGCGATCAATGCCCTCGTATGTCTTTAGTGCATTTAGGATTTGTGGTACAGTAAAGCTTTCTTCACTACCTGGGAGTCCTTGAAGCGCATTACTGAAAAGCATGTCTTTCTCCGACTCCGACATGGAGGCGAATCTCTTTTTGGCTTTACTTATTTCGTCAGTAGTATAATCTTTTTCAGCATTGGGCCTTTTCAGCATGCAAAGGTCGAAAGCAATAAACGCCGACTTTTCAAATCTAAGGGCTTTGCTGCCGTCCGGCATGGTGTAGGCCAGGTCAGTGCGCATCCAATCAAGAATTGGCATGAAGTTGTAGGTCACAACCTTCAATCCACATTTGGCTACATTTTTAAGACTGACTTTGTAGTTTTCAATATGGAGTTTGTAGTCTCCGATTTGCTTTTTAATGTCTTCAGAAACTGGAAGGCTTTCTATCACTGTCCAGGTGAGGCCAGCCGCTTCTACTTCCTTGCGGCGTTCAGTGATTTCTTCCACCGTCCATATATCGCCTACTGGTATATGATGAAGCGCAGTAACAACGCCGGTACAGCCAGCCTGTCGAATGTCAGATAAACTCACGGGGTCCTTAGGTCCGTACCACCGCATTGTGTGTTCCATTAGGTATTTCATATTCTTTGATGTTGTTTCCAGAGTTTGTGAAATAACATTTTAAAGTATCAGTTACCAAACCGGGATTTTAAAAATTTACGAAAATGTCAGGCTGAGCCTGTCGAAGCCCTTTCGAAGCTTCATTTATCATCATTTGACTGATTATTTTTGGAAAGCGCTATTAAGCTAGCCCAATCTTCTTTCATAAGGGCCTCTTTTTTTGGCCCTGCTCCACCCTTTTAATTGCTTTTCAAAGGCGATAGCTTTGGTAATGTCGTTGAAGTGCTCCATAAATACCACTTCAACTGGTCGTCTTTTGAATGTATATGACTTGCTGTCATCCCCAATTTGATGCTCATAAAGCCTTCTTTCAATGTCATTCGTCACACCTGTGTAGTAGCTGCCATCAGAGCATTTAAGAATATAGACAGTGTATTGATTCATAATTCTCGTTGACTAAAACCGCTCTTGTCGCCCTTCGACAGGCTCAGGATGACAAGAGCTACGATCCGATAATGACACCAACGATAGGCTAAGGATGACAAGAGCTACAATCAGATAATGACACCAACTACAGGATCAGGGTGACACTAGCTGAGATCATTGTGACATAAGCTAACATTATTTACCCGCGTCCTGGTGCGTAAGGGAAGTTCAAGCCCATATAGTACTCCAGCGTTTTGTCGCTCTTTTCAACGCCCTTTGGCAACGGCTTTTTGGAGAATGTTTGAAAATACAACAGGCAGGAATTTCTCCACCAAACAGCTTCTTTTTCCTGTATCGCAAGCAACATATTCACATGCTTCCAGCGCTCAGGATCCACTTTTTTTTGCTGTTCTTTCCACGTTTGCTGCATTTGCCTTACTTCATCAACTCCCTTTTGGTAATGAAGCGCAATTTCATCCCACAAGGTCTTGCCCGATTTCATTTTGAAATCCCATGCTAAATGATGGAACCAAAGCAGGTCTTTGTCTGGGCAATTAGTCGGGTTCTCCCATACCTTGGCGGCTAAAGGAGCATATTGCTCAAGTGCATTGCTGCCGGTGGCTGTGCGGTCAAAGCCAATACCTAACGAATCAGCTTTGTGGTAATACACCGAGGTCCAGTCGGCTCGTGACATTCTACTTACCCAGGGCCCCGGACCATAATGATGGCCGGCGCCCATGATATGGTGAAGCCCCAGAGGGGTTGAATAATTCACCACTGTTTCCCGAGAAGTCAACATCATCTCCTTAATTGGATCAATGAATGTTGGGTCATTGTTAAATGTCATTTTAATCCACTCGTTGGCTATGTGCTCTGAACTCAATTCATGGTTCCAGGCCAATCGGCCAAAAGCAAACCAGTTGGCCTGTCCAAAAGGATGTCCTGTCCAGTTACGGTCGTCCCCTATATTGGTAACTCCAGCAATGCCTGAAATTGGCTGTTGGTCGAGGCTGCCATCTACCACTTTTGCCACGGTGGCCAATGGCACTGAAGTAGTCATCGCAACCGGTAATGGGGGCCTGTTCGGCTGAATGGGAGGTCTTGCTTCCTGGGTGTTTGGCCGTGGAGTCGCCTGATTCCCACCCCTGACATAGGTATCCGCATCCAGTGTTTCTTTGAACAAGGGTGCCAGGTAACAAAGGTTGGTGGCCTGTCCCAGGTACTCCTGTGTGATTTGGAATTCGGCCATGATCGGTGTCTTCGGCAAAGCGCCAAAAAGGGGGTGGAAGGGCTCTCTCGGCTGAAAGTCGATGGCGCCATTTTTCACTTGCACCATCACGTTTTTTCTGAAGCTACCATCAAGCGGTTTGAATTCATCATAGGCTTGTTTGGCCCGGTCTACAGGTTGTTCATTGCTGTATACAAATGCTCTCCACATGACAATACCGCCATGGGGGGCGACTGCATCCGCCAGCATATTGGCTCCATCAGCATGACTTCGGGCGTAATTTTGTGGCCCGGGCTGCCCTTCAGAGTTGGCTTTCACAGTAAAGCCTCCAAAGTCGGGCACATATTGGTAAATCTCAGTGACTTTGTCTTTCCACCATTGTTGCACTTTTGGATCGAGTGGATCAGCAGTTTCAAGTCCCCCTATTTCAATGGGGGCACTGAACCGAGCCGTCAGAAATACCTTTAGCCCGTATGGGCGAAATACGTCAGCAAGCGCCTTTACTTTTTCCAAATACATAGGCGTGAGCACTACCGCTTTAGCATTGACATTGGTAATGGCCGTTCCATTGATGCCTATGGAAGCACATGCCCTGGCATAGTCTATATAGCGAGGGTCGATATAACCTGGTAGAAGATGCCACTTCCACAATGAAAAACCGGCATAACCTCTTTCTACGGTTCGATCAAGGTTGTCCCAATGATTGAGTACACGGTGCTGTATTTTTGGGGACTCAGTAATGGTAAACTCGTTGTCAAGTGCTTGATGGGTTTGAATGAGCCGCAACAGGTGGAAAGTACCATAAAGCACGGCTGTCTCAGTGTTTCCTGCGATAATAAGCGTATTGATCCCCCGCACTTTTCTATTGGAGAGCAAGTAACCTTCCGAGCCGAGCGGTTTAAGTTCGTCTGTAAGGTTGAGGCCTGCTACAATGCCGGATCCTTCCGGCGTACCTGCGATGATCCAGCCTTGTTTGCCATAAGGACTGCCAAATGCAATGGGCTTATCTAACAGGCCACCAAGTCCATTGGTCAATTCTTTTTTGATGACTTCCAGGCTAGGGGAGTAACCTTCTACCACAAAGCCAGATATTTGCTGACGATAGCTATTTAATAACGCCTGGTCTTCAATTGCTTCATATCGCATCCATAAATTGTAGCCGTCCTCGGCTGTACCGGCAAAACCTGTGAGTAAAAGCACAAATAGGAGGTAGATTTCTTTTCTCAACTTCACGTTACTTCGATTTAGAGTTAAAGGGAATAGCAGGTAAACCCGCGCTATTAAATAAATTTGGCTCACAGGCTTCGCACCAACCGTAGCGAATGGCAGTAGGGTTCGGCACTTTGGCACTATAAGCGATCATTTGGTTATTTTCGATTTGTACGTTGGCATCAATGAAAGTCCCATCAGGGCCTGCTACTTCCACGAAACCTGGTGATCCTTGAAAGGTCAGTCCATTGGCGTGCGTGAAGCTTACCAGCACCTTGTTACCGTCAATTTTCATCGACTCATACATAGGGCCAGTGTATTCGGTAGCTACTCCGTAGTCTTTCGCCAAAGCCCACAAAGCAAGTCGCTCCCCTACATCTTTCTTATTGGCTGGGTGGATATCCGCAGGATCACCTACATCCATGATCACCGCCATACCCGTATTTTCTAATGACAGTGTGTTGGTTTGAGCATCTCTCAATTGCGCAGCCAGGTCGTCGCTTCTTCCATATTTAAAGGGTGCAATTTGCACGTAATAGAAGGGAAATGG
The DNA here is from genome assembly GCA_964351395.1 of uncultured Roseivirgaceae bacterium. Taxonomy (GTDB): domain Bacteria; phylum Bacteroidota; class Bacteroidia; order Cytophagales; family Cyclobacteriaceae; genus Imperialibacter. The sequence goes on along the minus strand of CAYGOF010000007.1, from coordinate 37,368 downwards.
ACCCAGTCCCCAGTCGTTACGCCAGTTCTTGATCATCGTGGGAAAGAGTGTGCGATATACTTCAGCAGCGCCGACGTTTGATTCACCCTGGTACCAAATGGCGCCTTTAATTCCGTAGGGAATAATTGGGTTGATCATTGCATTATACAAGGTGGTTGGAGAGTAAGCTGTCAATTGAATCGCGGGCTTTTTTGAAGGAGCCAAAACATCCCTGGCAATAGGCACTATGCTTCCACTAAATATACTTTCTGCAACTGGCTTTGCTTTCCAATCTCCCTTAAAAGAAACGATGAATTGATTAGAACCCTTTGCCCTGATACCTATGTCGTCGGACCCGTAAATGCCTCCGCCGCCAGCAGTATCAAATACTTTTACTGCGATAGTATTTTTTCCTTCTTTTAGTAGGCCGGAAGGCAGGGTATAAATTCTTTCTTCCTGCCACCTGCCTGTTTCTTCGATCGCTCCAACTTTGGCACCGTTAACATAAGTGATGTCCATATCGTCGATACTGCCAAGAAATAATTCCAAAGAAGAAGACGATGCTTGCTTTGCGGTTAACTCAAACGATTTCCTTAGCCAGGCAACACCATCAAAATTACCCATCCATTGGCTTTCCCACACTCCGGGAACGATCAATGACTTCCAGGCGCTATCATCAAAATCGATGGCTTCAAAACCCTGGTCATCGAAGGCAATGTTTTCAAATGGTTTTTTGGCACTTAGGTCGATGGCTGTTTTTTCCAGCTTTTTGTAGGCGGTTTTCACCGAATCGTAATAAGCTTCATAGCCATTCAATGTTTTGGAGATCCCTTCATACGTCGGCACTTGCTCAAGGTACTTGGCCGTCGTCCAGGCCTGGGCTGGAGTACCGCCCCAACTGCTGTGAATAATGCCGATCGGAATATTAAGCTCGGTGTTTAACTTTTTGGCAAAGAACCATGCAGTGGCTGAAAAATCTCCTGCACTTTCTGGAGTGGCTACTTCCCAGGACCCGGAAAGAGAGTCGAGTGGTGTAAAGGACACATTCCTTTTTACTGTGAACATCCTTATCTGTGGGTAATGAGCCGCTGCGATTTCAGCTTCACTATTGTCTATAGGGTTGTTGGTCCAACCCTGGAGCGGCATCTCCATATTGGATTGTCCTGATCCTACCCAAACTTCTCCGGCATATACATCCTTGTATACTATCACGGAGTCACCTCTTGTTACTGTAAGCAGGAAAGGACCGCCTGCTTTTGGAGTGGGTAATTGGGCCGTCCACTTACCATCAGAGCCTGCAGTTGCGTTGACCGACTCACCCCAGCTTCCTGCTACTTTGACGCTGGAGTTCGGATTCGCCTTACCCCAAATAGCATTGCTGGTGGATTGCTGCAGCACCATATGATCAGAGAAAAGCTGTGGTAGCTGAAGAACGGGAGGCTCTGGTTTACATGAAAAAGCAATTACTGCTAATAGAATTAGTTGTATGTATTTCATTTAAGTCGGTATTTTCTAAAATATGAAGATAGGGTATTCTACCACAGCTTCGCAAAAAATTGGGGCCAACGGCGCAGGAAGAAAAAACAAAGTGTATAAGCATCCATTCGGCATGTCTCAAATAAGGAATAATCAAAGCTGCGCCCATAATCCTTGAACTTCTTGATCTATCAGAAAGCTGATGTCGAGAAGTTAGTAGAAGTAGAAGCCCAGTTTTTGGTGTTGTCAGGAAGTCGCCGCTTGCGCTTTTCTGGCATGGCGTTCGAGCCTTTCTGCTGCTTTTACTTCCGGATCAAATTTCCTTTTACTGGATATATAGGAGTAAACTGCAGGAATTACATAAAGTGTAAGGAAGCTCGATATGATCATGCCGCCAATAACAGCAATACCCAAAGACTGACGGCTTCCGGCTGCCGAACCAATTGACAAGGCAATAGGAAGGATACCTAGAATTGTGGCAAAGGTCGTCATCAAAATCGGTCTGAAACGAGCACGTGCAGCTTCAACCACAGCGTCAAGGCGATTGACACCTTCTCCTTTTCTCTGGTTGGCAAATTCTACGATCAGGATACCGTTTTTGGTGACCAGGCCAACCAACATGATGATCCCTATTTGACTGAAGATATTAAGGGTAAGGTCGAAGACATACAAGCTTACCAAGGCGCCAGCCATCGACATAGGCACTGTGAACAGAATGATGAGTGGGTCGATAAAGCTTTCGAACTGCGCAGAAAGCACCAAATAGATAAGCACCAGGGCTAACATAAACGCAAAGAGTAGGCTCGAGGAACTATCAGCGTATTCTTTTGACTGGCCAGAAAGTTCTGTTTTGAAGTTGCTGGGTAGTACCTCTGCGGCTACTTCATCCATCGCTTTGATTCCGTCGCCAAGTGTTTTTCCGTCGATGATGCCGGCAGAAATAGTGGCAGAGACATATCTATTGTATCGGTAAATGGCAGCAGAACTCACCGACTCCTGATAATAAATCATGTTATCCAACGAAACCATTTCTCCCAGGCTGTTCCTTACGTTAATGGCCTTCAAATCGACTGGTTCATTTCTATTTTCACGTGAAAGTTGGCCGATCACCTGGTATTGCTTGCCTCCCATGATGAAATAACCATATCGCTGACCGCTATAAGCCAATTGAATAGCTCTGGCGATATCAAATACTGGTACGTGCAATTCGTTCGCTTTCTCGCGATTAATCCGAAGTTTTAATTCAGGCTTGTTTACTTTAAAGTCGCTGTCTACAAACTTTAGATCCGGATGCGATTGGGCCGTTTCCAGAAATTTTGGCAATATCTCGATCAAACTTTCTACGTCAGGTGCCTGGATCACGTATTGTACTGGCAATCCCCCAAAACGTGCACCTATCGTCGGTGGTTGGGCAGGGAATGCCCTCACCGCTGTGAATTGCTCAAATCCTTTGGATATCTGCTTGAAAATTTCATCCTGTGACCTTACTCTGTCTGCGGCGTCTTCCAGAAAGATGTTTTCTGCACCAGTATTTACAGGGCTGAAAGCTCCACCACCCGGAATCACTGCTGTTAAAGCAACGGTAGTTCTTACTTCTGGTACATTGTCCAATACCCAGGCATCGAGTTCCTCCATGTATTTGTCCATATACTCGAACGACACCCCTTCAGGTGCTTTTACCGATGCTCGGATAATGCCTCTGTCCTCTAATGGCGCAAGCTCAGACTTTAGTTGCGTGCCAAAAAAGCCAATCATGCCAAACATGATGACGATGATGACAAAGGCTAACCAACGGCGCTTCATGAAAGCATCCAGGCTTTTTGCATAACCTGCCCCAAGCCCTTCATAGAAGCGCTCAGTAACGGCATAAAAACGTGAAGGTTTACTGTGTTTTTTAAGTAACACAGCGCACATCATTGGTGACAGCGTAAGTGCCACCAGGGCTGATACGAGAATGGAGCCTGCCAATACAACACCAAATTCGAGGAACAATCGTCCGGTAAGGCCCTGCATAAAAATGATTGGGATGAATACCGAAACCAGGGTGATGGTAGTAGAGATAATGGCAAAGTAGATTTCCTTAGAGCCCTGTATAGCTGCCTGAAAGGGAGGGACCCCTTGTTCCACTTTTGCAAAAATGTTTTCCAGCACCACAATGGCGTCATCACATACAAGGCCGATAGCGAGCACAATAGCTACGAGTGTAAGTACATTGATAGAAAAGCCAGCAATGTACATGATGAAGAAAGATGAAATAATAGAAATAGGAATGGCAATAACTGGAATAAAAGTAGACCGCCAGTCGCGCAGGAAGGCGAAAATAACCAGGGTCACCAGCACAAAGGCTATCAAAAGTGTTTCTTCCACTTCCTCTATTGACCTTCTGATGGGTTTAGTGTAGTCGTTGGCAACTCTTATTTCGATATCCGCCGGCACTTCTGCCTTTATTTGATCAAGCCTGCGGTAGACTTCGTCGGCTATTTCTATTTCGTTGGCATTGGGTTGAGGCTGAATACTTAGTAAAAGTCCTTTCGCACCATTGCCGCGGAAATTGGTTCTGTCGTCCTCGCTTCCTAACTCAGCAAAGCCCAGGTCTTTGAGTCGAATTTGACGTCCGCCTTCCGACTTAATAATCATATTATTAAACTCTTCAGGTGTCACCAATCTGCTATCGGTGCGAATGGTAAGCTCGGTTTTGTCGCCTTCAATCCGGCCGGTGGGTAGATCTATGTTTTCTCTTTTAAGTGCTGCTTCAATGTCCTGAGGCACAATTCTGTATGCCGACAACTTTACTGGATCAATCCATAAACGCATCGAATATTTTCTCGCACCTCTCACATATGCGCCACTCACACCAGGTACCGTCTGAATCCTCTCTTTTAAGGTGTTTTCAGCAAAATCGGTGAGTTCCAGCATATTCCGACTGTTGCTAATGATGGTGAGGAACATGACAGACTGTGAGTTTGCATCAGCCTTATCAATAATTGGCGGGTCGGCTTCTGGCGGGAGGCTTCTTACAGCCCTCGATACTTTACTTCGCACATCATTGGCAGCCGCTTCGATGTCTATTTCCAAATTGAATTCTACCGTAATAATGCTTGCTTGTTCTCTGGAAACCGATGAAATCGTTCTTACGCCAGCGATGCCGTTGATGGCCTGCTCCAAAGGTTCGGTAATTTGTGACTCCATTACATCAGGACTAGCTCCTGCATAGGTTGTAGTAACAGTTACTATTGGCGGGTCTACTGCTGGGAATTCCCTGGTGCCAAGGTATGAAAAGCCAACAACCCCAAAGAGCAAAAGCAAGATGGAGAGCACTACAGCAAGTACAGGTTTACGAATACTTATTTCGGAAATACTACTCATCTACTTAATCGTTAGCAACTATGGCGTCAATAACAAGACCTTCTTTTACCCGCAATAGGTTGGTGATCATTACAGTATCTCCTTTGGATAGTCCTCCGGTGATCTGCACTGAGTTGCTCGTCCTAAGACCAACGGTAACGGCTGTTTGCACCGACTTACCATTTTTCACAACATATACTGTATATCCTGACAAATTGGGTATCAGCGCCTGAGAAGGGACCAAAAGTGTGTTTTCTTTGCCTCCTATTGGCACGGTGACAGATGCCGAGGAGCCTGGCACGAGCTTGAAGTCCTGATTTGTAGAGATAGCCCTTACAAAAAGGCTTCTGGTTGTCTGATCAATTTTCGGGTCTACCACACTTACTGTGCCTTCAAATGTTTTTGTGTCATTTTCGACAGTAAATGATATTTTATCACCAGGGTTGATTTGGCTGGCATATTTTTCTGGAAGAGGAAACTCTACTTTCACCTTTCCCATGTCTTCCAGATGCACAAGTGTGGTATTCGGATTTACATAGGCCCCCGGGCTGATCCTTCTGATGCCTGTCTTTCCATCGAATGGTGCCTGAATTGATGTTTTTCCTATTTGAATACGCAAGAGGTCAATTTGTGCGTCGAGTACTTCTTGCCCATTGAGTTCATTTTCGTATTCCTCCCGGCTGACAGCCTCTGCTTCAAACAATGCTGCCATTCTTTTTACGGAAGAATTAACGAACTCCTTCCGTGCCTGAAGGATTTTGAGTTGACCCATAAGCTCTGAATCGTCCAACTTGAAAAGTACCTGACCTTTTTTTACCAATTGTCCTTCAGAGAAATTGATTTTCATCAGGCGGCCCGCCACTTCGCTTGCCACTTCCACTTCCTCATTGGCGTAAATGGTACCAAGTACATTTACCCTTTCTTCCAAAGTGGTATCCTTCACCAGGATCACCTCAGCGGCAAGTCCCTTACTTGCGGACTGCGCAACTGTTGGGGTCGATACCTCCCCCTTACCATTTCTTGTAAAGAAAAAGATGAGTCCACCAATCAGGACCAGAACAACTATAATCAGAATTTTTTTCATTACCCTTCTAGAACAACTTGAACACAAATAGACAAGAAATAAGTACCAGTTTGTTAAGAATTTTTAAGGATGGTCATTTTTAGTAAATGGCAGTGAAATATGGTGATAAGTTAAATAATTCAATAATTCACTCAATTGATTATTTCTTTACGAATTATCTAATAATTGGAGCATCTCGTTAGTTAGTTTATTAACTTCACACTTAATTTCGTCTAATATTCGAAAAACCATAACTCCTTCATCTACCCAGCGATTTTGTCTGTAAATTTTCGCCAGCAGGAGTCGCGATTAATTCAGTAATTAGTCTTTTATTAATGGTTGTTATCTACCTAAAGATTCACTTTACCCTTTTAATATGTCTGTAAGAGTTGCCGTTCGCCATTACACTAGTTATAAATACGAAAGAGAAATTGAGCTGTCAGCTCAGGTGATCAGGCTTCGCCCGGCACCACATTCACGGACAATGATCAAGGGTTATTCACTCAACATTGAACCTAAAAACCACTTCATCAATTGGCAGCAAGATCCATTCGGTAACTACCTTGCTCGTATCGTTTTTCCAGAAAAGGTTGATCATTTCATCGTCGACGTAGAGGTAATCGCAGAAATGGTGGTGATTAATCCCTTTGACTTTTTTGTGGAAGAGTACGCTGAGAAGTTTCCATTTAAATATGAACAGTCATTGCAAAAGCAATTGCTTCCTTACCTGGAAGTAACAGAAAACGACAAGCTCCTTACAGACTGGGTTGAAAATGTAAAGAGCAGCATTACCAAAGACATGATCACGGTTGATGTACTGGTAATGATCAACCAAATGTTAAGTAACAACATTGCCTATCGGATACGAATGGAGCCTGGTGTTCAAAGCTGTCAGGAAACCCTTAGCCTTCGGTCAGGTTCCTGTCGCGATTCAGCATGGCTGATGGTACAAATCCTTCGTCACCTAGGCCTTGCATCCAGGTTTGCTTCAGGCTACCTGGTACAACTTAAAGCAGATCAGAAATCGTTGGAAGGGCCTTCTGGTCCCGAAGAAGATTTTACTGACTTACATGCCTGGACCGAAGTTTATATCCCTGGCGCTGGTTGGGTAGGGCTGGACCCCACATCAGGTTTATTTGCAGGAGAAGGACATATTCCTTTGGCTTGCACACCAGACCCTCAAAGTGCCGCTCCGATTTCAGGTGCCGCTGAAGCCGTTAAAACAGATTTTCATTTTGAGAACACTGTAACGCGCATTCATGAAAGTCCTCGCGTGACGAAACCTTTTTCTGATGCCCAATGGGAGAAAATACTCGCTATTGGAGATCAGGTAGATGCAGAATTTGTGGCCAATGATGTACGGTTGACCATGGGAGGCGAGCCGACCTTCGTTGCGATGGATAACAACGAAGCGCCTGAGTGGAATACCGATGCCGATGGAGAACACAAACGCAAGCTATCTAATGAGCTTTTTCATAAGCTAAAAGACCAGTTCGGAAAAGGAGCCCTGATGCAATATGGGCAAGGTAAATGGTATCCTGGTGAACCACTTCCCCGATGGAAGCTGGCCTGCTTTTGGCGGAAAGACGGGCTGCCTCTTTGGCATCACGACCATTTGATGGCGGACCTTAGTAAAGACTACAAGTTGACCCATGAAGATGCTGGAAAGTTCATCAAAGTACTTACAGAACAGCTTCACCTTGACCCTAAAAATATTCACCCAGGCTATGAGGACCCCTTTTACTTTGCCTGGGAAGAAAGTCAGGTGCCGGTCAATGTAGACCCACTGAAAAAGGACCTCAAGTCGTCGTTGGAACGCCAGAAATTGGCCGAGTTGCTTAGCCAGGGCATGGACAATCCGGTAGCATTTACCATTCCTCTACAATGGGACTTTGACAAAGAGAACTGGCAAAGTTGCCAATGGGAATTCAGAAGAAAGCACTTATTCTTAATCCCTGGAAACTCTCCGGCAGGATTACGGCTTCCATTAAAGTCAATTCAGCACTTTGATGAGGATAAACTCGAAGTGAGACCTGAGCGAAGTTTATTTGAAGAGGTAGACGCCTTGCCAGGGATCGCCAACCTGAAAGATGATTATGTGAAAGAAGGCAAGGACTTCAATAACGATCAAGTGATCTTCAAGACTGCTTTAGGTGTTGAGATTCGCCAGGGTAAATTGTTTGTGTTCCTGCCGCCAGTGACCCATTTCGAGCATTATATGCTGCTGGTAGCTGCGATTGAACAGACAGCAGAGCAATTAGATATGCCTGTTCTCATAGAGGGGTACGATCCTCCTTCCGATAACCGGATTCAAAAGCTCATGATCACGCCAGATCCAGGTGTGATCGAAGTGAACATTCACCCTGCTTCGTCCTGGAAGGAGTTGAAAGATAATTACGAAATACTTTACCAAAAAGCCGCAGAAACCAAGCTGGTCACCGAGAAATTCAACCTTGATGGCCGCCATACAGGTACGGGTGGAGGGAACCACGTAACCCTGGGCGGGGTAACTCCGGCTGATAGTCCGTTGCTGCGCCGACCAGATGTTCTAAAGAGCTTCATTACGTACTGGCAGCATCATCCGGCCTTGTCATATTTATTTTCAACGCAATTCATAGGCCCCACAAGTCAGGCGCCCCGCGTCGACGAAGGAAGAGACGAAATCCTTTATGAACTAGAGCTTGCTTTTCAGCAGGTGCCGGATATGAAGGAGAACGACGTGCCCTATTGGCTTGTTGACCGGATTTTCAGGAACTTATTGGTTGACATAACTGGCAATACTCACCGGGCTGAATTTTGCATTGACAAACTTTACTCGCCTGACTCATCTACCGGCCGCCTGGGAATTTTGGAATTCCGAGGTTTCGATATGCCGCCTCATTACAGAATGAGTATGGTGCAGTTTCTATTGATCAGAACGTTGTTGAGCTGGTTTTGGAAAACACCCTACAACCATAAGCTGGTGCGTTGGGGTACATCACTGCATGATAAATTTATGTTGCCTCATTATTGCCATAAAGACATGACGGAGGTGGTTAACGACCTGAAAAATGCTGGCTACGACTTCGATGTGGCTTGGTTCGACCCTTTCTTTGCTTTTCGATTTCCATTCCTTGGTGAGCTGCAAGTCGACGACATACATGTTGAGTTAAAAATGGGCATTGAACCCTGGCATGTATTAGGTGAGGAAATGTCCAATTCTGGTACCGCTCGTTTTGTTGACTCATCCTTAGAACGACTTCAGGTGAAAATAACAGGACTCACAGAATCCCGCTATAAATTGCTTTGTAATGGCTTTGCGATTCCGTTGAAAAACACCGGTACACAGGGGGAATACGTTGCTGGTATTCGATACCGTGCATGGGCACCTCCGTCAGCACTTCATCCGACATTAGGAGTGGATACACCATTGGTGATCGATATATACGACACCTGGACTGGTAAATCTATAGCTGCCTGCCAGTACCATGTTGCGCATCCTGGAGGACGAAACTACGCCACCTTCCCTGTCAATAGCTATGAGGCTGAGGCAAGGAGAGTATCTCGTTTCTTCGACTTTGGGCATTCCATTAACATGGTTGAGCCAACAGTGATGCAGCCGCAAGCAGCAGGCCGTTTTGTGACAAAAATCAACATACTGCCTACCTATGAGGTAAAAGTGGAAGACATCAACCAGGATTACCCCAATACCATGGACCTTAGACGCTATAAAGTCAGAAAATAGCGCCTGATGGACCGTTGCTACAATAGTTTTTAAATCGATGATGTTATCAAGAAAAATTGGTGAGATTTGGCCATGATTAAATCGTACCTGTCCGACAGAACGAAAGCCAATGAGCCTTTCTTTGATGAGTTAACCACACCAGATGGAAAGGTATGGCCTCATTGGGAAAAGCTGGCCAATGCCTATGAAAAGTTGGGCATGGAAAAAATGGAGCTGCGGAACAAAGAAGTAGGGCAGCAGCTGAGGGAAAATGGGGTCACCTACAACGTATATGGAGACCCCAATGGGATGAACCGCCCCTGGAGGCTTGATCCGGTGCCGTCAGTATTCAGTCAAAACGATTGGGAAATCATTGAGGCTGGTCTTATTCAGAGAACTGAGCTCCTCAATATCATACTTTCGGACATTTACGGCGAAAGGAAACTTATCCGCGAAGGACTAATTCCCTTCGAATTGATTTATAACCACCAGGGTTTCCTACGTCAGGTCGACAAAATCAGGATTCCAGGGCCCCAGCAGCTGGTACAGTATTCGGCTGACCTCGCCAGAGGCCCAAATGGGAAAATGTGGGTGCTACACGACAGGACAGACGCACCGTCTGGCGCGGGTTATTCCCTGGAAAACAGGGCGGCCATGACCAGGGTATTTCCTGACCTGATCAGGGAAAACCAGGTAAGGAAAGTCTCCTCGTATTACCAAACGTTAAAAAATACACTTTCCACACTTTCGTGGAAGAACAAGGAAAATCCCAGGATTGTCATGTTATCTCCGGGTCCGTCTAACGAGACCTTTTTTGAACATGCCTACCTTTCTTCGTTTATGGGCTTTACGCTGGTATTTGCCCAGGACCTGACCATGAGTGATGGTTACATATGGCTGAAGACCCTCAAAGGGCTGGAAAAAGTAGATGTAATTGTTAGGCGGGTTGACGATGTTTTTTGTGATCCCTTAGAGTTTCGTGCCGACTCCCATCTAGGCGTAGTAGGACTTATGGAAGCAGTGAGGCAAAAGAATGTGATGGTCATTAACCCACTGGGTTGCAGGATACTTGAAAACCCTGGTTTGATGGCCTTTCTGCCCAAATTATCCCGAAAGGTGCTTGGGCAAGAGTTGATTCTGCCCTCAGTAGCCACCTGGTGGTGTGGACAGGAAAAGGAAAAGAAGTATGTGCTGGAAAACCTTGAGAAGCTAATTATTAGAACCATCTATCGAAATGAAACCAACCCCTCGGTGTATGGAGGGGAATTAAGTAAGGATGAAATCAAACGGTTAAAGGAGCAAATTAATATCAGGCCTTATCTGTTCGTAGGACAAGAGCGGGTTGATTTTTCAACTACCCCGTCGTTGATAGATGGTAAGCTGGAAGCAAGAAATGCTGTTTTCAGAAGCTATATAGTAGCCGATTCCGACAATGAAACCTACCATGTGATGCCTGGCGGACTTTCTCGTAGCTCACCCAAAAAAGGTGTTTTCATTGTTTCTAACCAGTCAGGTGGAATAAGTAAGGATACATGGGTGCTGGGACTTCCGAAGGAGCAGGTACAAAGCACCAAACCTCCGCTCATTGTCCAGCAGAGTGAGAATATTCTACCTAGTAGGACTGGAGAGAACCTATTTTGGTTGGGCCGCTATCTTGAACGGACAGTAAGCACCATTCGTTTGATGCGAATAGTATTAAGGAAATTCAACGAGACAGATGATGAGATTAATATTGAACAAGACCTCACACTTGTCACGCTGCTGAAGGGACTTACCTCTCTCACTGGAACCCAGCCAGGTTTTCACGACAAGAGGGTACTGAAGGACCCTGAAAAAGAGCTCTTTTCACTCGCTATCGATCAAAGTAGGTTTGGTTCTTTGGCTCATTCCCTTAAATCCTTTCTTTCTAACGGCTACGCCATTCGCGACAGATTGAGTCTTGATACCTGGCGTATCCTGGATTTGATTTCGGAGGAATGGGAAATCATGAAAATGAATGGTACTAACCTGCGTGGCATTTATCACCGATTAGACCACCTCATCGTTCATATGATGGCGTTCAATGGGCTAAACATTGACAACATGACCAGAGAGGCCACCTGGCGCCTGCTCAATATTGGTCGTTTTATGGAATCGTCGATTGGTACCTGCCTCATGTTGCAGGCAACCCTCACCAGTAAAACATCCACTGATCAGGAGAAGTCATTGATTGAATTGATCCTCATGAGCAACGAAAGCCTTGTTACTTATCGGTACAGGTACCGTTCCAATCTTGAAGTGCTGGGTGTATTAAATCTTTTGGTGGCCGACGATAAAAACCCACGGGCGCTCGTGTATATGATCGAGCATATTGATGAGCATTTAAAGCATTTACCTTCTGTGACTGTCGGTACAGGTCTAAGCCCTGCCAGAAAGAAACTGCTGGAGGCCTTGTCGAAAGTGAGACTCGCTGACCTCAATCATTTAGCCGAGTCGCAGGCAGAAGGAGACACAAGGAGGGAGTTAAAGCTTTTTCTAGGAGAAGTGGTGCACCTGCTGCAACAAGCATCTACGCTTATTTATGAAAGTTATTTCAGCCATACCCAGAGTCAGTACGGGTTCGTGAAAGCCAATCGATTGCCTGAAATTTGACCTTATTGTAATGAAATATAGAGTTACACATATTACCAAGTACGACTATCAAACGCCTACAGCGCTTTGCCACAATATAGTTGTGCAAACACCAGCCAAGTTGCCCTTTCAGGAGCTGAAGTCATTCAGGTACAGCATTTTTCCTGAGCCAAATTACCTGGCGACGAGAAAGGACTTTTTTGAGAATGAGTTTATCTATTTTTCGGTGCAAAAGACCCATCAAAAGCTATTGGTAGAGTCGAAAAGTGAAGTGGAAATTGCTTTGCCCAACTGGACTAATATGGACCCGTCACAAACTGATCCCTGGGAAAGCGTGGTTGCCTGGCTTCAGACAACCGATGCAATGAACGACATCAGACAATTTTATCTGGAGTCTACCTACGTTCGTTTTATTGATGGTGTAAGAGAATATGCGCTTCAGTCGTTCACCCCTGGTCGCCCGGTCATGGAAGCGATGCTAAATCTTAATCAACGGATCAACAAAGACTTTAAGTTTACACCAGGCTTCACTGACATTAGCACACCACTGGAAGAAGTATTCAAACACAGAAAAGGGGTTTGTCAGGACTTCGCACATTTTTCCCTGGCCTGCGTTAGGTCACTGGGTCTGGCAGCCAAGTATGTAAGTGGCTATATAGAAACCATACCGCCTCCCGGTAAGCCAAAAATGGTGGGTGCCGATGCTTCCCATGCCTGGAACGCGATCTATATTCCGGGCATTGGCTGGGTAGAATTCGATGCTACCAATAACCTGCTGGTGAAAGACCAGCATATCCGGGTGGCCTTTGGTCGCGACTTTGGTGATGTGGTACCCTTAAAAGGGATTGTCTATAGCAATGGCGGGCAAAAAATGGTAGTGACCGTGGATGTGAGTGCTTTGGCCTGACCACTTTTTTTTGATTCAGCAAGATTCGGGTTTTCGATGAAAGGGCATTAGCGTTTTTTTGAGTAAATTTTGAAGCTATGAACGACTACCAGAGAATTGCTAAAGCCATCGAATTCATCAGTGCTCATTTCAAAGAGCAACCTAAACTGGAAGAAGTGGCTGATGCAGTTCATTTGAGCCCCTTTCATTTCCAAAGAATGTTTACGCGATGGGCCGGTATTAGTCCCAAAAAGTTTCAGCAGTTTCTTAGCCTTAGCCTGTCGAAGGAGCTGATGAAATCCTCTGACCTGTCACTCAACGAAATTGCCTTTCAAGCAGGTTTGTCAGGTTCTAGCCGACTACACGATCTATTTGTGTCCATTGAAGCGATGACCCCGGGGGTGTATAAAAGCAAAGGAAAAGAATTGGCCATTAGTTACGGATTTTATCAAACCCCATTTGGTGGAGTGATGGTGGCTGCTACCGAAATTGGTATATGCAAACTGGAGTTCGTGGAGGACAAAGAGGAGGGGATGCAGCTTATTCAGAACGAGTGGCCGGAAGCTAACTTTACCGAGAACAAAGAAGTAAATCAGGGGGCGGTCAATCAAATATTTGGGGGGAGTGCTGCTGGTCAAGCGCCTATCCGCCTCAACCTAAGAGGCACTTCGTTTCAGTTGAAGGTTTGGGAGGCACTGTTGCGTATCCCAGAAGGACAACTGATCAACTACCAACAGATAGCCGACTACATTGGCAATCCTAAAGCCTCCCGTGCAGTAGGTACTGCCATAGGTAGTAATCCGGTGGCTGTTCTGATACCTTGTCATCGGGTAATCCGTCGAGACGGTGGTATTGGTGGTTACCACTGGGGCAACGACCGTAAGTTAAGTCTCATTGCCTGGGAAAAGTGCCAAACGATGCCGGAAGAGGAGATGCATGCCAGCTAACGTGATTATTCCCGTGCCTGATAACTTTAGTTTCAAAGAGTGCCTGTGGTTCCTGGACAGAGGCTTCGACGATTGCCTGCATCAAGTAAAGGGAGGCTCGGTTACTAAGCTTTTGCGATTTGGCGACGGCTATTCACTTTTGAAAATCTATGAACAGGAGCAAGCACTTCACATCGAATTACTGAAAGGCAAAGCTGAAGAAACGGAGATCCGGCAATATGTAACCCGATGGCTGGACCTTGAACGTGATATTGCTCCGTTCAAATTTGTTGCTGGACGAGACCCCCAGTTAGCTGCGTTAGTTGAAAAATATTGGGGGTTGAGGCTCATCTCTATTCCCGATCTTTTCGAGGTTTTGTGCTGGAGCATTATTGGCCAGCAAATCAATTTGACATTTGCCTATAAGCTAAAAAGAAACCTTGTGGAGGCTGCTGGGGAAAGACTGGTGGTGGAAGGCGAAACCTATTATGTTTTTCCCCAACCAGCTCAGTTGCTGCAGCTGTCTTTTGATGATCTCAAGAGCATGCAGTATTCTTCGCAAAAGGCTCGCTACCTGCATATAGTCGCCGAGGCCTTTGTAAACGGAGCTTTGTCACAGCAAAAGCTAGCTTCATTGAGGTCTACTGAAGCAATTGTCAAGGAGCTTATGAAACTCAAAGGGGTAGGAGAGTGGACAGCGAATTATGTGGCCATGAAGTGCCTGAGAAGGACAGATGCTGTTACCTATGGCGATGCCGGACTTCTTAATGGGTACAAGCAGCTGAAAGGCCTGGATAGAAAGCCCATCAGAAAAGAACTGGAAATCTTTTTTAGTCAATTTCCGGGTTGGGAGGCTTACATCGTTTTCTATATTTGGCGCTCGCTCACAACAACGATTCCCAAGAGTTTAGTGATTTGCTGCCAGGGATGAATCATCCAATGCCAGAGCACTTTCTGATGTAAGTGCTATGGTATCGTTCTGAAAAATACCCAGACCCAGGTATGTTCTCTTTTGTCTGCGCACCATTCCCATACATCTTGGTGTTACTTGCCCTGTGGATGGAGTTTTGGATCACTTGTAATCGGTGATAGCTCCGCAAAGCTGCGTGCTAACTACGGCCTTCTATTGACTCAGGATATTTCTTTTCCAAATCGGTATCTACCTGATTTTACCCTATCCAATAGCCAGATTGGTTATGAGAAATTTAAAAATGGCGGAAATGTATAAACATTGGCGAGCCTGCATAACACATCGGCGCTTGCCTATGCTGAACTTTGACGAAAGTTAACGGGTGGGATATATAACTTAATTATGACAAGATCACTATTGTACATTTTTTTGACTCTATTGATTTTTTTAGCTATCGAACAGGACACGGTGGCTCAAGAAGGATCTGCTGGCGTACAATATTCCGGCTATCGTCGGAATGCCAGCGGGTCCTTGTTTTCACCCGCTGCTAAAACTGGCGATGTTGATTCAAATAATGCATTTTATGAAAATGAAATCAGCCTGGAATTGTCCAATAATATCATTGTCGAAAATGCTCCTATTGGATCAGTAGTAGGTGAAATAAATCAGACAGGCTTCGCTATTGGGTTGCTGAGTTTTCATGTGCTTGCAGAGAAGGACGATGAGGATCGCTTTGAGTTTTCGGGGAACCAATTGGTAACTAAGACGGAGCTCACATATATGCGAAGTAACTCTTACGCAATTGATGTGATGGGCGTAGATGGAGACGACAATATCTTCTACAGCAATTTTACTATCGTGATAGCAGCCCCATCGGAAGACTAAGCAACTAAAGAAATTTAAGAAAAGTTGAGACTCTCAGTATCACAACTTGTAGCTCGTAAAAGGCTGTCGATTGATTTTGACAGCCCTTTATTTTTTAACCTGGTGCAGAAAAGACTAGAAGCTTTTCCTGCCGTATCAGGTTTCGATTTTTTGAAGTAATCGTCATGGCTATTCAGGTACCTGTTGTTATGAACGGCATAGTCTATGGGTGATTGCGCTTCCCAAACCCCATGTGAAAATCTCAAATAATATCCGCAGTGCTACCTTAAGAGTGAAGCCTGTAACCAAAAACTCTCTTTGTCGTTTGCGTCCACCGTCTGGAGTGTCCCTGCTGTTCTGTAAGATTTGAAAACGTTTCAATTCAATCAGCTGGCAAGTTTTCTTTCCATTTGAATTTTGTAGTCTTTTTATTTTTTAGACGAATACAGGAGCACTTTATAAAACAGTTTCCTTAACTGCTTATTCTGAGTGTATTTATTTGTAAATCGCCTTCGATTTTACATATGAAAACACAAACTAAAGCTTACCTGGCACTTACCTTTATTTGTATCGCCTGGGGTACTACCTACCTGGCGATGCGGGTGGGTGTGTCACAATTTCCGGCATTTGCTTTTTCCGCCATCAGGCAAACAGTAGCCGGTGGAGGGCTATTGCTATTTGTGTGGCTAAGTGGCAGA
The DNA here is from genome assembly GCA_964351395.1 of uncultured Roseivirgaceae bacterium. GTDB lineage: Bacteria > Bacteroidota > Bacteroidia > Cytophagales > Cyclobacteriaceae > Imperialibacter. The sequence continues at coordinate 20,908 of CAYGOF010000007.1, read as the reverse complement.
AAGGGAACTGTCAATATAGCCTACTTAAAAAAGCATGCATTCATCGGCCTGATGATGATCACCATTGGCAATGGCCTGGTGGGCTGGGCTGAAATGTTTATTCCGAGTGGTTTGGCGGCCTTGATTTGTGCGCTCATGCCTGTTTGTGTGGTGTTGATTAACCTCGCAAGTAAAGCGGAAGAAAAACCTAATGGCTTGATTTATGCCGGTCTTTTTTTTGGCGTCGCCGGGTTACTGCTGGTATTTAGGGAGCACATAGCAGATTTTGTGAACCCCGACTACCGGATGGGTATTTTACTCACTTTTATGGCCATCACTGGTTGGTCATATGGAAGTGTTAAGGTGAGGCAGTATGGCCAACCTCAAAGCCCCCTTATGAATGCTGGTTTCCAACTCTTGTTCGGCGGTGTTGGCATTTGGCTCCTTAGTTTTGTTTTTGACGATTACAGTAGGTTTGCCAATGTGGAATGGCAGGGGCTTACAGCCCTTTTGTACATCACTGTTTTTGGCTCTCTGGGCGCATTTGTTGCTTATTTGTATGTACTCCAACACCTACCGGTTGGACTTGCCTCCATTTACGCCTATGTAAATCCATTGGTAGCAGTTCTGTTAGGTTGGTGGATTCTCAACGAAAAACTTAATTTGCTGATTGTTATGGCTTTCGCTATTACTGTAATTGGTATTTTTCTGGTTAACAAAGGATACAAAGTGAAAGCATATAAAAGATTTCCCAAAGTGGTTTAGGCAAAAATAGACTTTCTTGATTGGTCGAGGTCTACCATTTTTATATGATGAAAACTTGTGCGTACAGAAGAATTTGCAGCTATGGAAATAAGAAAGGCGAAGTTGCAGGACTTGCAACAACTGACACCACTTTTTGATGCCTACCGTCAGTGGTATGGTCAGGATGCAGCGCTTGAGGCAGCTGGACAATACCTTGAAGAGCGAATGCTCAATGGAGAAAGTGTAATTTTTATTGCTTACGTCGAAGGAATCGGTGCTGGTTTTACTCAGCTTTATCCCCTGTTTAGTTCTGTCAGTATGCAACGCCTTTGGTTGCTCAACGACTTGTACGTGGATCAGAAATTCAGAAGAATGGGGCTTGGAGAAGGCTTGCTGAAGGCAGCGCAGACCTTTGCCAGAGAAACACAATCCAAAGGGCTTATACTGGAGACCCAGGACACTAACCTTTCGGCTCAACGATTATATGACAGCACAGGTTTTAAAAAAGATGAAGGCTTCTTTCATTATGTTTGGAAGCCTTAGGGCTGCCTCTTGATTATTTATAATTATCAAAATACTAGCTATGGACTATCTTTCATCGGTCATCAAAGAATTTCGTCGTTACAAAAGTTTGGGTGAAAAGGCCATGGGGCAAGTCCCGGATGAGGCTCTTCATTGGCAATACAATGAAGAAAGTAACAGCATAGCCACTACGGTGAAGCACTTGTCAGGGAATATGTTGTCTCGTTGGACGAATTTTCTAACCACTGATGGAGAGAAAGAGTGGCGTCAACGGGATGTTGAATTCGAAGCAGACCTGGCTAGCAGGGAGAAAATACTGGAGCGTTGGGAGGAAGGTTGGGCCTGCCTTTTTGTAGCGTTGGAGTCACTTGAGGAAGCAGACCTGGAAAGGGAGATTCACATCAGAGCGGAGGCTCACTCAGTAATGGAGGCCATCAACCGGCAACTTGCACATTATCCTTACCACATTGGGCAGATCGTTTACCTGGCCAGGATGCAGGCAGGTAAAGACTGGAAAAGCCTGACGATTCCCAAAAACATGTCTGAGGAGTTTAACCGCGAGAAATTTGGCCAATGATCATCCTCAGCCTGGCACTATAAACCCGATCTGTTTCTTGTAAAGATCGCAAGTTTAGTGAGCAAACTGTTGATTTTTCTGATGGTTTGGACTGCCCAAGTAGGGGCTTCAGCGTAAGCCAATACTGTTCAGTGCGTGATTTTTGCTGTGCCGCATCAGTGACAATGCATATAGCGCATTGATTATTAGTTACTTATCTCTCGATTTTTTTTACTTTATCAATGTTGGCGTTATTTTGGAGTAATGAAACACTTCAATATCGCTTTATTCGCTGCTGTACTCATTAGTATTTTTGACAGCAGGGCCCAACAAACAGGTCTTGTCGACTATCCATCACTAGGCATCAGATTCACTATTCCAGAAGGCTGGAAAGGGATGGAGTCTGGTGAAGTATTTTTAATGGGTTCCGATACCCAGCCAGGACTTATTATCCTCATGACCCATCAGGAATCACAAATACAGCGGCTCAAGGCGCAGGCTGAAGCAGGGCTGATTGATGAAGGAGTTAATTTACAAAAGGCTGGGGAATTTGAAAAAGTGGGAGTGGAAGGGGTTGGCGCTGAGTTTTCCGGAAGTATCCAGGGTACTCCAGCCAAAGCCTATGTAGCCGCTATTATCAATCCCTTTGGCACAGGAGTCACCATGGTAGCTGCCACCGACATCCCCAATTATTCCTCCTTATATAAGCAGCTGGCCAATGAAATTGTCAATAGTCTACAATTTTCCAAGCCCATAGAACCACCCATTACCCAAGAGTGGAGACAGACACTGCAGGGAGCCAAGCTCACTTACCTGAACTCCTATACAAGTAGTGGGTATGATTCTTACGGAGGTTATAGCAACCATGAGGAGATTCTGTTGTGTGGTAATCGATTTAACTTTTACAAGAGTACCAGCATGTCGGTAGATGCGGGTGGGGCGTATGCCAATGGAGGGGGCAACAGTTCCAATACCGGTAGCTGGAATGTAATTGGTAATGGAACCGGTTTGCCCATTCTTCAACTTACCTATGACAATGGAAATGTCTCAGAGTTTGAACTCGAATACAAGGGAGAGAAGACTTACCTGAACGGCTATAGGTACTTCAGGACCTACGACCACGGAGAATGCCGCTAGCCCCCCTCTCAGTACTTCTTTAGCTAACTGGCTGAACACGATTTTTAGTCAACCATCTGTCGCTGGTTTTCACCTTTTACATATTTGACGCCCATATTTTCCACAAATCAGTAACTACTGAGTAAATTCAGCTACTTGATTTATGAATTTTTGAAAGCTAGAGATTGGTGAAATTACTCTTGCTTTCATAAAAAACACCTGCTTATGAACAGAAGAAGTACGCTCAAAGGGCTGCTTGCTACCGGTGGTGCTATAGCTGGTCTTTCTTTGGTAGAATGGAAATGGCATATTGTGGAGGATGCGCTCCACCCCAGGTTCTATACCCGCAAAGAGGAAGAGTTATTTACAGCAATTGCCGACACCATCATACCGGCAGGCCCGCCTCCTTTAGTACCCGGAGGACCGACCGAACCAATAGGCGCCGTGTCGACAGGCACGGATAAATTCCTGATGAAGTTGCTGGAGAAATGCTACGAAAAAGAAGAGCAGGATAAAATCCGTCTTCAGATGGCTGCTTTGGAAACGTCGGCGCAAGACTCTTTTGCTGAGGCATTCCCCAATTGCACCAAAGAACAACGAATTGAATTGCTCATGGCACGGGCCAACTCAGAAATTGAAGAGGAAAAAGCATTCTTCGATTTTATGAAAGGCCAAACCATCCGCGGATTTACTACGACCCAGGTAGTAATGACTAACTACAGGGACTACCAGGTGGCGCCGGGTCATTTTTACGGATGCGCAAGTGTCTAAGCAGGCAAGCACCAAAAATTCAAAAAACAAATGACAAACAATATCCTTCTGGCAAACCACAAAGCACCGACACAGCGGCCGTTTGAGTTTTGTAATTTGTCTTTTGCGATTTAAGGAAGAGTTATGCTACAGGATTCCAAAGATAAACGTACTTACGACGCCATTGTGATCGGCTCCGGCGCCAGTGGGGGATGGGCCGCCAAAGAACTATGCGAGAAGGGCTTGAAAACCCTGGTGCTTGAGCGTGGGCGTGATGTGAAGCATATTAAAGATTACCCCACCGCCTCCAAAGCTCCCTGGGATTTTGAATTCAGAGGCTCTGTACCAATCGACAGAAGAACCGGATTTGGTGACGACCGACGCCTTCGTGAAGAATCACTTCCGTTCATGCTCAAGGATGATGAGCAGCCTTTTATACAGGAAAAGCCTTTTCGCTGGTATCGAGGTTATCATGTGGGAGGGAAGTCGCTGCTGTGGGCCCGACAAACACAGCGCTGGAGTGATTTTGACTTTGAGGGACCGGCCAGAGATGGCTTCGCTGTTGATTGGCCTATTCGTTACAAGGATGTAGAAAGCTGGTATACCTATGTGGAGAAGTTTGCAGGGGTTTCCGGAAATAGGGATGGCCTAGCCGTGCTGCCGGATAGTGAAGTAATGCCGGCGTTCGAGCAGAGCTGCATTGAGCAGTACTTTCAGGAAAGCATCAAAAAAAACTACGATGACCGGGTGATGATCCAGGGGCGCTGCGCCCATCTCACCGACCCGCAGCAAATACATATTGACCAGGGTAGAGGAAAGTGCCAAAACCAAACCATGTGTAACCGTGGCTGTATTTATGGGGCATACTTCAGCTCAAACGCATCTACCATACCCTGGGCCATGAAAACAGGTAACATGACATTGCGACCCAATGCAGTGGTTCATTCTGTTATTTACGATGAAGCAAAGGAAAGGGCCACTGGCGTAAGAGTGGTGGATGCAGCCACCAATGACGTAATTGAGTTTTATGCCAACATCATTTTTGTGAATGCCTCTACGCTGAATAGCAATGCTATCCTGCTGAACTCTACTTCGTCCAGGTTTCCTAACGGACTGGGTAATGATAATGGACTTTTGGGTACCCATATTGCATGGCACAATTACAGGGGCAAAGGAAATGCTGAATTCGAAGGTTTCTACGATAAGCGAACGGATGGTCGCAATCCAGATCACTCCTATATTCCACGCTTTAGAAATGTACATAAGCAAGAGACTGATTTTCTCCGTGGCTATGCGATTGGCATCGGCGGTGGCAGAGGCATGCGATCAGACACCAGCATGATCGGAGATGAGCTAAGAGACAACTTGCTGGAACGAGAATATGGCAACTGGAGCATCAGCAGCTGGATGATGGGTGAGACCGTGCCCATCGAAAGCAACCACGTCAGACTGAGCACAGACATGAAAGATAAGTATGGCATTCCGCAATTGATTGTCTCTGTGGAATGGCAGGAGAACGACGATAAAATGACGCAGGATTACCTGGAGCAGCAGCAGGAAATGTTTGAGAAAGCTGGCTTTACTAATGTAAGGGTCAACGATACGCATTCGCTGCCCGGTTCGGATATTCACGAGGTAGGAGGTGTTCGCATGGGGCATGATCCGAAAACATCGCTGCTGAATGGCTGGAACCAGCTGCATGCCTGTAAAAATGTGTTCGTAACCGACGGAGCCTGTATGACCTCTACCAGTACACAAAACCCTACGCTTCATTTTATGATGTTGACTGCCAGGGCGGCCAATTATGCGGTGGAGGAGTTGAATAAAAGGAATTTGTAATAGCGTTGTGCCTAAACCGTTCAATAATAGAAATGAGTTAAAAGAAGTTGAAACGGTAGGTTGTGGCACCACTTGTTGCCTGAAAAAACAGAAAATTTATACAAGATGAAAAAACACCTGATAGCATTCATTATTCTATTTGTTGCCTGGCAGATGCCGCAACAATCACAGGCTCAGAAAAAAGGCGACCCGATGTATACGGTACCTTTGGGCGGGCAAGCCTATACCTTTCGTAAAAGTTGGCCAAATGGCGCCGAGGCAACGCTTGATATTATTGCATCTATGGGTTTTACCGAAATAGAGGGAAGCGCACCCAAGGGTATGACCGCTGCAGAATTTAAGAGGGCCTGCAATGACAGGGGAATAAGTATTCCTGGTACAGGCGCTGGCTATGATCAGCTCGTGAAAGACCCACAAGCGGTAGTCGACAATGCTAAGGCCCTGGGAGCTGAATTTGTGATGACCGCCTGGATCCCCCACAAGAGGGGTGAATTTAACCTTGAAAACGCAAAAAAGGCAGTAGAAGACTTTAATGCTGCTGGTAAGGTGCTGAAAGAGAATGGTCTTACCTTTTGCTACCATGTGCATGGCTATGAATTTCAGCCGTATGGAAAAGGCACGTTGATGAATTACCTGATAGAGAATACGAACCCTGAATATGTATCTTTTGAAATGGACATCATGTGGACCCATTTTGGTGGCGGAGACCCAGTTAAACTGTTGAAGCAATACGGCGACAGATGGAAGCTGCTCCACGTAAAGGATTTAAAGAAAGGCGCCCCCAAGGACCTGACCGGTGGTACCGGGGCTGAAAATGATGCTATTTTAGGTCAGGGTGAAGTAGACATCAAAGGAATTGTAAGAGAAGCCAATAAGATAGGCATCAAGCATATGTTTATTGAAGATGAAAGCAATGAGCCGCTGGTGCAGGTGCCACAAAGCATAGCGTATTTAAAAAGCCTGAAATATTAAGTTTGATAATTAAAGTATGAAAAAGGAGGCATTGAAGCTTCCTTTTTTTGTTGCATTTTACCTTTACTCGCCCTCAGTGGTAGTCACCATCAGGGGAAAGGCCAGGCTCAAAAAGCGATGACAGACCCAAAAGAAATAGTTAGAGAGGGCTATGATAAACTCTCTGCAGATTATAAAAAACATTTCGCAGCATTCCAGGAGGCTCGTTATGATTCGTGGCTGAATTCCTTTGTGCGATCCTTGAGAAAAGACGATAGGGTCCTTGAACTGGGCTGTGGCGACGGCCTTCCTGTGGCACAGTTTTTAAGTCAGAACCATCGCTACCTTGGTGTTGATATTTCGCCAAAGCAAGTAGCATTAGCATGTTGCAGTGTTCCTGGAGGCAGTTTTGAGGTAGCTGATATGACGAAGCTGTCGTTTCAGGAGGGGGCGTTTGCCGGTATTGTGGCCTTGTATTCTCTCATCCATGTACCCATTGAACAGCAATCTGCTCTGATTAAAGCCATGTACAAATGGTTAAAGGCCGATGGCTGTATTTTAGCAATAGTTGGAGCAACAGCTTGGACTGGAATAGAAAGAGACTGGATTGTTGCCGGCACAACTATGTATTGGAGCCATGCTGATACCAATACCTATATCAAATGGTTTTCTTCAGCAGGCTTCACAATAGAGGAAACAAGATATATCCCGGAAGGAGAAACCGGACATACTTTGATCATTGCCAGAAAGGCTTAACTGGCGTATCTTCTTTCCCACAGTGTCCCCTGAACGGGACACTGATGGTTTAGATTCTATACAATGTGTCCTGAATTGCCGGCGGATAATTATTAACTTACCGATACTGTCGGAAAAAATGCCGGTGATTTGCAGGTTTTTTTAGTTCAAAGTAAAGCGACAAATTCAGATGTTATGAGTCCGATCCTGAGAAATATTGCAGCAGTAGTAGCAGGTATACTTGTTGGAGGTGGCGTAAATATGGCCATCGTGATGATTAGCGGTACCATAATCCCGCCTCCAGAGGGTGCTGATGTAACAACCACAGAAGGACTTAAAGCATCGATGCATTTGTTCGAAACCAAACACTTTGTGATGCCATTTTTAGCACATGCTCTCGGCACACTTACCGGTGCTTTTTTGACTGGAATGATCGCAGCCACTTTCAAAGTCAGATTTGCTTTAGGTATCGGCTTTTTCTACCTTCTGGGAGGAGCTGCCAGTGTTACCATGCTTCCGTCACCACTATGGTTTTCAATCATCGATTTGACATTGGCCTATCTTCCCATGGGATATCTTGGAGGCGTCACGGCGACCAGGATGGCCTAAACTGTTCTCGCTCTAATTTCCCACAGCGTCTACCGTAGAGCACACTAATATAATATGTAGAATTTTTATTTCTTCTTTGGAGCAGTCGTGGTCTTTTTAGCTGCAGCTGTCTTTGCAGTAGGTACCTCTTTCTTAAAGTCGATGCCAGCAATCAGGTTACCTGTTCTGAATGCGCCTGAAAGAGCTGCCGGTATTTGCGCTTCCGCGAGAATCACTTTGGCACGAGCTTCCTGAATACGGGCAATCATTTCCTGCTCATTGGCTACCGCCATGGCCCTGCGCTCTTCAGCCTTGGCTTTGGCAATGCTCAGGTCGGCAGAGGCCTGGTCGATTTGCAACATAGAACCAATATTTTGTCCAATGTCGATGTCAGCGATATCGATAGAAAGAATCTGAAAAGCAGTACCAGCATCCAATCCGTTTTCAAGTACCTGTCGTGAAATGCTTTCTGGGTTTTCCAAAATGTACTTATAGCTTGTAGCCATACCAATTCTGGAGATAATCCCCTGAGCCACACGTGCCTTGATCGTTTCTTCCCCAGCTCCACCTACTAATTGCTGCAGGTTGCTTCTTACGGTTACCCGAGCCACAGCAATGAGCTGAATACCATCCATAGACACCGCAGTGATGGCTGGCACAAGGACCATGTAGGGAGTGACCGACACTTTCACCGCATCCAGTACATCTCTACCTGCCAGGTCAATGGCCGTGGCTTGCTTAAAATCGAGTGTAAGGTTGGCTTTGTCGGCCATGATCAATGCTTTGATAACCGCTACTAAATTGCCTTTGGCCAAATAGTGGGTTTCCAGCATCTCCACTGAGATATCTGGTATACCTGCTTTGGCGGCAAGAATCATTGATTTTACGATAAGCCCAGGCGGCACCTTTCGGAACCGCATAAATACAAGCGTCATTAGGTTGATTCTTGCTCCCGAAAACTGTGCGGTGATCCACAAACTAATGGGAAAAATGTATAGAAACAGCCATAGTCCTACTAGGATGGCACCAAGGGTAATGAGCAGTTGTAGAGGCATTTGAATGATTATGGTTGAGGGGTTTAGTCAGCGCAATTGCAAAGGGACAAAGTCTCGCTGCTAAGCCACTCTGAAAGATAGGTATAATTTCACGCCAAGCCTTTCATCGGAGACAAATACTTTCTGAAAGAAGTTGGGGAAGACCGAAAGATGCAAGTCTTGAAAAGCCAGCGTGGATGCCCGACAAAAAAACGGGTGTCCGCGCTGGCTCAGTCTTATCTTTTATTGCAAAGTAAATTTGCCGCTAAGGGCTGCTATAGAACTACCTCCTACCATCACTTCAAAGTCTCCCGGTTCTACTTGATAAACTCCATCGTTACCATAGAATCCAAGTTCTGCTTCTGTTAGGGTAAAAGAAACCTGCTTGCTTTCTCCTGCTTTGATCATGAGCTTTTCAAAACCCTTTAATTCTTTAACAGGTCTTGTAATACTTGCGACTATGTCGTGCAGGTAAAGCTGTACTACCTCTTCACCATCCACTTCACTGGTATTTGTCACCGTCACGTCCACCACAACTTTTCCTTGCGCTGGCTGAGCCACTTTCAGGGCGCTATAGTCAAAGGAAGCGTAGCTGAGTCCGTAACCAAAAGGATAGAGAGGGTCATTGGATTCGTCGGAATAGTGTGACCAAAAAACAACATCGCCACCAGCGTTAACAGGGCGGCCGGTACTCTTATGGTTGTAGTAAATGGGTACTTGACCTACACTCCTTGGAAATGACATAGGCAGCTTTCCAGATGGATTATAATCACCGTATAGCACCTGAGCAATGGCATTGCCACTTTGGCTTCCTAAGTGCCATGCTTGGAGCAGTGTAGGTACAAGGGCTGATTCCATACTGAGGTCCAGTGGTCGGCCGCTCATATTGACCAGGATAACATTCTTGTTGGCCTTAACGACAGCCTGTAGTAGTTCGCTTTGCACGCCCGGTAGAGTAATGTCGGTACGGCTGCGGCCTTCTCCAGATTGAAAGCCAACTTCACCTAATACTAGTATAACAATATTGGCATTTCTGGCAGCTTGTATCGCGGCCGGAAAACCGCTTCTATCAGTTTCATTGATTTTCACTTCAGTTTGGAAAGCGGGCTGCTCAAGCGTGAGGTCAGCACCTTTGGCATAGGTATAGGTGTTGCCAGGGTATTCCTGTAGTCCTTCCCATACTGAAACAGCACTGTTGGTTTCAGCACCACCGCGCCAGCTACCGATCGGACTGTCTTTGTCAGCGGCCAGTGCACCAATCACAGCAATCTTTTGGCCTGACTTGTTCAGTGGTAATAGGTTGCCTTCATTTTTCAAAAGCACGATAGACTTTTTGGCCATATCAAGCACACCCGCAACGTGATCAGGGTGACCAGTCAGGGCTTTTTCTCGTTCCTCGTCGCAATACAGGTATGGATCGTCGAAGAGCCCCAACTCAAATTTGACTCTAAGGATCCGGCGAGCAGCATCGTCAATAAGCTTCGCATCGACTTTTCCGGAATCTACTAATCCTTTGAGCTCTTTCAGGTATGCATACGACTCCATGTCCATATCTGATCCCGCCTGCGCGGCCAACCTGGCTGCCTCAGTGGCATTGGCTGCATAACCATGCACAATCATTTCGCCGATTGAGCCCCAGTCCGACACCACAAAACCATCGAAGCCCCATTTGCCTTTCAGGATATCCCGCTGCAAAAAGCTATTGCCAGTAGCTGGAATGCCATTCAGCACATTGAAAGAGTTCATAAAGGTTCTTGCGCCAGCATCAGAGGCGGCTTTGAATGGAGGTAGTACCATATTGTAAAGGGTAGAGGTGCCTATATCGACTGTGTTGTAGTCGCGGCCACTTTCAGAGAAACCATAGCCTGCAAAGTGCTTCACGCAGGCAGCAATGGTAAGTGGGTCGGCCAGGTCATCCCCCTGAAAACCATTGACCCTGGCAACGGCGATTTTACTACTCAGATAAGGGTCTTCGCCGGCTCCTTCCATCACCCTTCCCCAGCGTGCATCGCGGGTAAGGTCCACCATAGGAGCGAAAGTCCAGCTGATACCTGCCGCTGCCGCCTCTACAGCGCCAATGTGCGCTGCGGCCTGCATGGCTGCAAGATCCCAACTGGCAGCTTCCCCCAGAGGAATGGGGCTCATGGTTTTATAGCCATGTATCATATCAAAACCAATAATGAGCGGAATGCCCAGCCGTGTTTCCTCCACCGCAATTTTTTGTACTTTCCTTACTTCGGCCACTCCCCGCACGTTCAGCATAGAGCCTACCAACCCTTTGCGCAGGTTGTCGTACTTCGTAGCAGCATCACCATCGGCTGGGACCGGGCCGGTAACGTCCCAAAAACCATTGTACTGGTTCATCTGACCAATTTTCTCTTCAAGCGTCATCAACGCCATCAGGCTGTCGACTCGTTGATCAATGACATCTGACTTCGTGGTCGAAACATCAGAGGAAGTGTTTTGCTGGGTGCAGGCAACTGTCATGGCAACTACCAGCAGGGCCAAAAATACATGTTTCATGGGGGTAAGTTTTGGATGAAAAATCGGACAAGGGCTTTGTTTCCCTTTCATTCCTCCAAGTTACATCCTGGCTGAGCCAATGGACCATACACAGATCAGCTAAGAAGCTGATATTCATCAGGTAAACCGGGGTGAAAGCGAATCATCTTGTCTTTTCTATGGGCGTGCTCGCTTTCGAATGGGAAATGAGCAGGGCATAGTCAATATAGTCGGTGGTCGATGTCCCTCTTACTGCGTCACCATTGGAGGCTTCGTCTTCCATTACTACCTCGATCAAATCGGGTACTTCGTTGGCATAAGGAGTGGCGGCGCTGTTGAGTTTGAAAAGTGTGAGGTCAGATGTTTTCGTTTTTTTAAGGTGATCAATTCCCAAAAAGTACTCCTTTTTGTAGTCACCAATACCAAAACCTCCTTCAGTTGTGTGGCTTTTGTATTGGTTATCATCGTCGTACTCCACGTCCCATAATACCCTGCTTTTGGTGAGGTAGCCGATCACTGCAATGACTTTTTCTCGCGGGTAAATACCGTTTTCTACGAGCATCGTGAAGAAGGAGGCATTTCCCTGCTTGCCTTCTCGTTCTTTTTCCAAATGAAAAAAACCAAAGCGAAGGAACTGTGGACTGGTTTCGAAATGGTATTGTTCACTAAGCCCAAGGTAGTTGTTGTAGATCGTTTGCTCCCGTTTCGTTGAAAAGACCTCAAAAGTTACTTTCAGGTTACTGATCAAGTGATTGAAAATGAACTGATTGCTGATGCTTTCGTTGAAATGTGCCGGATCTGCTTCATAGGCGACGACAAATGCTCTCATAATGGCTTTTGAGTCGCTGTCGTAATAGGGTGAATAGTCGGTAGTATCGGCGGCAAGCATGTCTGCGACCTGGTCGAGGGCCGGACTGTTTACTGCCCGTTGGTCGATCAGTTCCAGCAGCAGCTTACAGGTGTATTTGTAGGTTACCAGCATGTCAATGCCCAGCACAGTCAGTTTGCTGTCAGTGGGCAACTGGTCGTTGAGTTGTTTCAGTGCTTTCCACTTTTCGTAAGTTTCTACCGTTTTGTCCTGCGGTACCCGCACACCATAGTGCAGTACCAGGTCTCTCAATAATACCGTATCGCCTGTGCTCAGGTAGCTATTGAAATAGTGGGCAATCGCAAAGTCTGTTTCTGGCAGATAGTAGCTAATAGCTCCTTTGGTGGTCAACGCTTGAATAAGCCTTAATTCAGCCTCTTCTGTTTTTGCACTTCCGTGATAGGCGCCAAAGCCAAGGATTTTGAAGTCGGTTTGCGGGAAATCCAGCTCTTTGGCCAGTAGGTCATAACGATTTTCCTTCAGGTATGCCTTTTTTGACTGTGCCGACAGTTGAACGACCACTAATAAGGCAATAGCGGTTAAAGCTGGTTTCATAGGTAAGTTTAGCCGTAAAGACTTAAGCGAAGCTTTAGCGTTGCATCAATAGATAAATTTCTTTACACAGGTCTGTATTATTATTTACTCAAACCGAAATCTCAATATAATCGCCAACATTGGTTCCGGACAATGTTTATTAGGCCCGGTCTTGTAATTAGTTCCCGGAAGTGCCTTCACACCGGTTCTAAACAGTGATCTCCAGCCAATTGCCATCAGGGTCGGCCACCACACTTTCGTAGTACCCATCTCCCGTAGTGCGGGGTTCGCCCACAATCTCAAAGCCATCAGTCCGTAGCTGCTCAGTTAATTGGTCAACTGTTTCTTTAGACCCCACACTCATAGCAAAATGGATCAGCCCCTTTCTGTAAGCATCGCCAGGGTGTTGCTCGACCTCAGGTCTCTCCATAATTTCTAATCGGCAGCCTGTGTCAAAACTGAGAAAGTAGGAACTGAACTGCTTGGTAGGGTTGTGGTATTTTTCGCCAGCTGTAGCACCAAAGTAGGTGGTGTAAAAATCTTTAAGTCGTTCCAACTGGGTAGTCCAGAGGGCGATGTGTTCTATTTTCATTAAAAAGGGTTTAGGCAATGTAACGAAACAAAAGAGCTGAGGTTTTGTCAAACTACAATGGCCATCCAATAAAAGAAAAGGTTTAAATAAGTAGCGATCTGTTGATCATTCCTCAACGTGTTCATGTAGCCCTATCATGCGGTGAAGCCGAAGAGAAAGATCGGACTGGCGTTTCCAATACCTCATGCCCGTACCTTGTGTATGGCCCGATAGGTTAGGTACGCTCCATTCCACATAAAACTGAGACAACTCAATGATGCCATCTGCTACATTGATATAATCGTAGGACCAAACCTCTATGCTGTCGATGTTAACAGGTGGGCGATGGTAGTCAGTGTAATGCTGATGAAGGACGCTTCGGCCAGCTTTAGTAGTGTCTGCAAAAGGGTAGTAGGCGGCGTCTTTCGAAAACAGGCCAATGATGGTTTCGGTATCCCGGTCTCTGACGATATTCTCCATCAAGGCATTATAGGCATCCAGCTCAATAGTAGTACGAATGCTTTTGGGTTCCTTTGCTAAGCCTGCCACTACCCACGCAGACGGATTGTCCACCGGATGAAAGAAGCCGAAGGACTCAGCTTTCAGGAAAAGCTTCCCATCGCCGGATTTGCCCCAAACATGCCAGTATTTGCCCTGCAAGGGCTGTTGGCTCGATAAGGTTTTTGTGAAAGTACCCATTTCCAATATTGTAGAATCGAAATCGAAAATTTCGGTCGTGACATACTGATTGTCAGTTACAGATTGTTTTTCGAAAAGCCCCGCATAGTAGGCTTCAATACTTTTTTTTCCTTTAATAACTGGATGGTATTCAGCCATCAGCACGGCATCGTCCTCATACAGGTCGATCACGGCACTGAGATTGCTCGTTTTGGTGGCCTCCTCCAAACGGATATTCAGATGGCTGACCTGTGTTTTGAGGTCTATCGGATCTTGTTTTGGCTCCGATGGCTGCTGCCTGGTACAGGAAAAGTAAAGACCCGTAAGGAGCAAGAGATAGAAAAACTTACTTGTCATCGCTTAAAAAATAGACGTTGCACAAAAAATACCGCTAAGGTAATGGCAATAAAAATAGCCAATATTGGTTTAGAGAGGTAGTAAGGAGTGATGAAATTCATTACACATTACATCATTTTACAATTGGCCGGACTGCAGGAGCCAGCTCCGCTTTCGACGCTGCCTGATAGAATAGTGTATCAATCGGCTTTGGTTATTGTTGGGAGGCACCGTCACCAACTGGTAATTTATTCAACAACGCGCTCTTCAACTCCTGCACGAGCGCTGGATGACCGGCAGCTATATTTTTAGTTTCCTTTTCTAAAGTAGTGTGGTCGTACAATTCCACAAAACCATCTTCGTGGACCGTGAGCCGATGTGTGTCGGTTCTTAGCGTGGAAGCGTTGTTGAAATAGGCCACCACGTTATGTCCTTTTTTCTTTGGGTTTTCCAGTAAGGGTTTTAATGAGATGCCCTGCGCAAAGGCAGGCGTTTCAATTCCCGTTAAATCACAAAGGGTAGGGAAGATGTCGAGGGTTTCGACCATGGCGGTGGTGCTGGTGTTCTTATTTTTCATGCCAGGGTAGTGGATGATCAATGGTGACCGCAATGACTCCTCGAACAGGCTGTGCTTGCCCCAAATGGCATGCTCGCCCAGGTGCCAGCCATGGTCGCCCCAGAGGACAACGATGGTGTTCCTGTAGGCACCGTTGCGTTTCAGTTCGGCCATGATTTTGCCCACTTGTGCATCGGCATAGCTTACACAGGCGGCGTAGTGCCGGCGAACTTCCTCTGCAAAAGCAGCGTCCTCATTCGGGTTTTTACCCCATAGATTGTATTGATTGAATTCACTGGAAGGATGCCAGGTTGTTTGGCCTGCTGGCTTTTCTGGATGGGGAATGGGTGGTAAAGCAACGCCTTCATAGCGATCGTAATAGGTCTTTGGAGCGCCAAAGGGCAGGTGGGGCTTGATGATGCCCACTGCCAGAAAGAAAGGTTTTTCTTTATTAGCAGCAAGTGCTTGCAATTGCTTTAATGCCTCATTGGTGATGGCTCCGTCCGGATAACTGCTATCATCACCTTTGGCAGACTGAAAAACCGCCATCTCACCCGACTTGACTCTGATCTCTCCATTGGCCAATCCATGCATGGCGCCACGGGGATGCTCCCATTCCGTCACGGGCATCAGGTGCTTGTCCCAGGCGCCGGGCATTTCAATGATGGTGTTATCGTTCCAGTCGTCACCCCCTCTGCCGCCCGGATGATGCGATACTTTGCCCACCGATACGGTGGTGTAGCCATGGGTTTTGAACCACTCAGGCATGCTTGGGTCGACCGGTTCATTGCCTGCTTTTATTTTTTCTGCACGAAGGAAAAGGGCATTGTTGCCGGCTGGGCCGTATTTTCCGGTAAGCAGGGTATAGCGAGACGGGCCGCAGCTAGGGGCATTCACATAATGCCTTTGAAAAGACACACCCGACTTCGCCAGCTCATCGATACGTGGGGAAATAATGTAAGAGGCTCCGAAGCTTTTTAACTCAGGCCGCAGGTCGTCGACACAGATGAGCAGGACATTGAGTGGTGGCTTGGGAGCTGGTGTAGAACAAAATGTGGTTAGCACAGCGCCTAGGAGCCAGCCGGTGTTGCGAAGTAGTCGGTGGATGATCATGGCTTACAGGCTGCTGAACTCTACAAATTCATACTCTGGCGAAGACGTTAAAAGTTGGCGCAGTATTTCTGCATGCCCATTGCCAAAAACCACTAAAATTCTGTCGTCGGCATTTTCGGTGATCTGCTGCAACTTCCTGAAGATCCTTAAATTTCTATTGTACCACCAAACCGACAAAATATCGGCGCCCCGTGTGTCGTCCAACTTAAAATCTCCCACCAGGTAGGCACCGTAGCCATACTGATGTGACAGGGGTGAGTTGATGTGTTTGAGGTACTCCAGCATGTTCACTTTCGGGATGATTTTTGAGCCTGCGGCAAACCACTGATTATATAATTCATTCAAAGGGTCGTCACTTTTAAAGTCGAAGTCTTTGAATAGATTTTCCATAAAGGCGGTGTCCAGCTGGACCAGGTCGTTGTCGAACGACTCGGCATCGATGGTGTATAAGGTATCCAGGTTTAACTCGGAGGCTAGCCTGATGGCCACTTGATAGCGCTCATCCCGTTTGTCGCGGTGTTCTCCATTGTTGTAGGCCCTTAACTTTTCAGCAGCTCCCCAGCTATCAAACGCTTCGATGGCTATTTTGGTAGGCTTGAATTGCTTGACATAATCGACTACCTCGGTCAACTCACTCTTTTTGGGTTCTACCAACACATCAATTTTGTCCTCATCAGCCGTTTTGTTCACGTCCAAGCCTGGGTAATTAAGATGGAACATACCCACCACCAGCACCTTTGTTTTTTCGGCTGGAAAATAGTCGGACGGAGATTTTAAAATAGAGGGCTCTTTTACCGGTTCTTGGGAGCAAGAGCTCACAATAGAGAGCGCTACCATCAGGAGTGGAAGTAATATTTTTTGGTGAGCAGTTATAAAGTATGGGTGCATGGTTTTAATTGGGTTAGTTGTTTAAAAAATACCAATAGTAGTAGGCCAATGGATAAAGTTACTATCAGCAGCCACAATTACCGCGGAGTTGTTTAAAAATAAGCCAGTACCCAGTATTCCTATCGGAAGTTCAGCCTTACATTTAGTTTTAAATGTTCTATAAAAAGCAATCGGGTAGTGGAGGTGTTGATGAAGGAAGAAATCAGCCGATCAACTCATAGAAAGGTAACAGATTTGGTTTACAGTGCAGTAAAAACTTCAGCGACGGTCTGTGGATGCTTCGATGAATCTGTGTGGAAGGCAGCCCCGGCTCCAGTGGAAGCTTCAACCACCTTCGGTTAAAGCTTCAGTGAGAGGCCATCGAAGCTTCAATACGGAAGAGGTAAGAAAAGCAATTGGAGGGTTTAAGAGGGTCTTTGGATGTTTAACCGGCTTAAAAGGCAATCCAGATGACGAAGTGAGGATTTTTGGCGATTCAATGGCCAGTTTCGAACGCCCCCGTTTCTCCCGGTATTTATCGGGACTCAAACGAGGGCGATTGAGGGGCTTTCCACAGTGATCAAAGCTGATGCAAATTTGAATTTACCTATTTCGACCATGGACACTGTTGCTGCGGTTTTAAACTCCGAATTATCCAAAACCAGCTTAATTCAATTTAACAATTGAAGAAGTGTCTTTAAGGTTTTGTTTTTCTACTACACCATCTCCTTTATAATAAACATTTGAAGTCCCACTTGCTGCAACATCCAAGGCCTGATTAATGGTTAACGAGATATTGCAACTACCATTTAGGTTGGCTTTTAAGTTGTCGGTTACAAAATCAAAACCAGTCATTTCAGAAGCCCCTGCGGCATCGATATCAAAGGAACCTGAGCTGCCGGAGATGTCCAGTTTCGCTTGTCCGATAAGCCTGGCCACCAAGTCATCTACTTCAATACTTCCTGAAACTTTAGCGGCATCAGTAATTTCCAATGCTAGCTGTGATGTTTTCAATAGATTTTCGAATTCAATAGATGCGGTACGTTCAGCTTTTATCATGGTTAGTGACGCCGTTTTAATGTAGATGTTTAGAACAAGCGCTCCACTGATATTGGCATCCTTGGTTAAGCCAACGATTAATTTGTTGTCCGACTGCTTCATTTCTATTAAACGATGCAGATTTTCATTTGCTTCCACCATAACAGATTCTTCGGTTTCCGAAAAGCTTACATAAACATTAAACACATCGGAAACATCTAGCTGGCTAATGTTTGAAGCCGAAAAGTTGGTGGTTGTTATTTTTGCAGATGGAACTACATTAACATCATCTTTTTCACAGGAAGTGAAGATGAAAACCAACCCTATAGTCGCTAATAGAATTACTTTTGAGTTTTGATTCATTGCTTTATTTTTTAGTTATTCTTAGAAGTTTATTTATTGTTGGGCTGTCATATTTTTATCCTGCGCTCTGCTAAAAATGGATGTCGAAGCGGGTGTTTGAAAAGTAAAAGCCTGATCTTTCAATTACTTTTTTTGCTGCAAGATGATCAAGAGCTGCAGTGCTGCTCATCCGTATTGTGTCCGACTATCTTTGAAGTCAGGGTGTCTTAGTGGATATACCTGCTTTGCCGTGTCGTTAATAGTTTGATATTGTTCCTTGATAGAAAAAGTCAGTAATAACGGAACGAGTACTGAAATAAAAGCAACAATCACTACCACGACATATTTTTTTTCACCTAGTAATTTATACAGTAAATAAGGGGCAATTATCAAATAAAGCAATGCAGTGTATAAACCAGGTTGATATTGCCCAGTTTCAAAAAACCACACCACATGCCAAATAGCATTACCTAAAACACCTGCGCATATAAAAAAGAAAGCTGGTATCAACAAAAAACGCTTGCCAAAATACATTCCGAAAACATAACCCAATGTAAAGACAGCATATGAAGCCATGTTGAACCATGTGAAAATATTGTCATCGTACGGTACACCTCCGTAATGAATGCCAAAGAATGAAATAAAGCCTGTTCCATGTTCTTCAGCAAAATGTAAAAACTGTGCTGCTAAGGCAATTAAAAATATGGGTGTAAATTTCTCGGTGTGTGGAAGTGAAATTTTCTTTATAAACATGAATAGGTAAATGCTCCACGCACATGCAAGTCCTGGTAGAAATGTCACTAATAGTGATTTTCCGTGTGATAGATATGTAAAAAAAGAGCCCATTACAATTGTTATTACAGAGGCAATTATCATGTCTCGTGGGGTAATGTTTCGGTCTTCGCTAATTTGTTGTTGTAGAATGAAGTCCATAGTTGTTTAATTTGTTTGTGCTAAGCACCAACTAATTAATGAGCTAACATTTATCAAATGATAAAAAATTACTTCTTTGCTCTGATTCTGCTTAAAGAAACTTGAGTGATGCCTATGTAGGAAGCCAAGTCACCCAAACTGATGCGTTGAAGAAGGGGATTATTTTCTTTTACAAAATGGTTGTAGCGCTCCGTTGCATTTTCTTCAAGCATCTCGCTTATTCGTTTCATCATATTTATTGAAGCAAATGAAACAAGCTTTCTGAAAAATGTTTCGATACAATGATGCTTTTTACAAAGCTCTTCCAATTCGTCTTGGCGAATACAGGTAACTGTTGTTTGTTCTAAAGCCAAAACCATAAAAGTCGACGGTGTTTGAGTGATGTAACTGTCAACCACTGTAAACATCATATTTTCTAGAAAGAACCGCATGATAAATTCTTTGCCCTCTCTGAAGAAAAATGTTTTTGTAAGACCCTTTTCAATAAAGTATAAGTATCTGCAAACATTACCCTCATTCAACAAGTAGTCACCTTTTTGAAAGGTTTTTGTTTTGAGTTTATCAAACAGCTCGTCACTCGCCGCTTTGTCAAGTGGCGAAAGTTGATTACAGAATTGAATAAAGTCATTCATTATTAGTTGTGGTTTAGAAGTTTATAAATGGTCTAGTTGTTTTTGCACATGGAACTACATTAACACCGTCTTTTTCACAGGAAGTGATGATGAAAACCAGCCCTATAGTTGCTAATAAATTTACTTATGGGCTTCGATTCATTGCTTTATTTTTTAGTTGTTTTAGAAGTTTATTTATTGTTGAGCTGTCATATCTTTATGCTGCGATTTGCTAATAATGGATGTCAAATAGGATGTTTGAACAGTAAAACCCTGATCTTTCAATCGCTTTTCTTGCGGCAAGGTTATCAAGTGTGGTAGAACATATGGGCTTCCTATTTGCTTTTAACACTCGGTTTACCTGCATTTGCATAACACGTGTAGCGATTCCTTTGCCTTGATACTCCCTTTTTACAATGATCCCCAAATCGGCAATACCTGGTTGAGAATCACTCATTCTACATTCACTAGTGGCAATAATAATATCGGACTCCCTCACCAGGAATATTTCTTTTCTCGAAACAAGATTTTCGGTATAGCCAAACGTATCATCCATGCCTATCTGGTTCTTTAAGAATTCTTTAACTGCAGGAATATCATCGGTTGAAACTAATTCTATAGCGAAAGCGCTTTTCAAGTCAATTGGCTTATTTGAATGCTGGAAACAAAAAGTGTTGGCCTGAATGGACTTTGAATTATTCAAACAAGCATTAAATGAAACTGGCTCGCTAGAGCTTAGACTTGCCGAATTGATAAGTGTGGATTCCACTAAGTTTTTAATAACCTGATCCATTTTTGATATGAATTCCTCTGACAGAAATAGCTGTAGCAAACGATTCTGGTCATTGATGCAGCAATAGCCCAGGGTAACGCCCTTATTTTCAATGAGGTAGGGTTGAGCTGATGCGATGTAAAGCTGTTCCCACATGGCATCAATGGGTGCAGTAAGATGTTGATATAGTTTAGCCCTTAGGCCACTAATGTGGGCTGGATCATTTGCTTTTATAAAGTTCATGCTTGGGAATACTTTTTAGTCATCTGTTCTTTAATCTGTTCCAGCGGAAATTCCTTGTAAACGCCCAAATAGCTTAATGCGATTCCATCTAGTTCAGCAATGAACATATGGCTTTTTACCAGTGAATTCT
>CAYGOF010000006.1:0-314756 GCA_964351395.1 uncultured Roseivirgaceae bacterium | reverse complement strand
CATATTTCACCTTGGTTGGTAAATGAAGATCGTACAGCACCATCCACCGCGGCCTTCGTAAGAATTTTTGTTAGCTCGATGCTGGGTATCATTGCTGGTGTAGTTGTGCAGAATGTATTGAAATTCTACTATCCTTTTTATATAGAGAAGCGCCTTAAGAAATTGAGATATTCACCAAGACTTTCCCCTGACGGCCGTAAGATGAAGCTGCTTAGCGAAGAAGAAGAAGATGAGTACCTTGATGAAGGTATGCAAGCGGAAGAATTGGCGTTCTCTGTTGACTATGACGTTTGGATCGATGAAGTATCTGGGTTTGTAAAAATTGAAAAGTACAATGGTAGGCTTCATGCTTTGCAGTGCAGCGAGTGTAACTATCAAACCCTAAGGGTTCAGAAAGAGGAAATAACAAAGCCTGCTTCTAATGACGAAGATGGGGAAATGATGAAATATTATGAGTGTTCTTACTGCGGCCACAAGTTGCGTAAGCCATTTAAGATCAATAGACTTAAGCCTGAAGGGGAAACTGTTTAATTCGCCCGGCATTGTCTTTAAAAGTAAGAAAGGCCTCCTATGGAGGCCTTTTTTTATAGTTTAATACAAATGTTCTGAGGTTCAGTGAAAAATCTTAATGCTTCGAAACCGCCTTCCCGCCCCAGCCCAGAATTCTTCATGCCGCCAAATGGCGTTCGAAGATCACGAAGCAGCCAGGTATTCACCCAAATAATCCCAAAATGCAACCTATGTGCTACTTGATGCCCGGTGGTAAGGTTGCTGGTCCAAACGTTTGCCGCTAATCCGTACGATGAATCATTTGCTAGTTCAATGACTTGCTCCACGTCAGAAAAGGGCTGAATAGTGACCACAGGACCAAAGATCTCTTCTTGATTAGTCCTGCACGAGTTCGGTAAGCCCTCAATAACTGTGGGTTGAATAAAATACCCTTCCTCGCATCGCCCATTCAGCCTTGCAACTCGCCCGCCGCAAAGTACTCTGCCCCCCTCTTTTCTGGCAAGTTGAACATAGCCGATCACCTTGTCGCGATGTTGACTTGAAATAACGGCGCCAATATTTGTCCCCTTGTCCATAGGATCACCTACTTTCAAACCAGCTACCCGATCAACAAAGGCTGCTAAAAAACGATCGTAAATAGAGCTCTGGACGTACAATCTGGACCCGCACAAACATATTTCACCTTGGTTGGTAAATGAAGATCGTACAGCACCATCCACCGCGGCCTCAAAGTCAGCATCTGCAAAAACGATCGTAGGGTTTTTCCCACCTAGCTCAAGAGACGTTTTCTTAAAGACCGGCGCTGCGATCATCGCAATTTTCTTTCCTGTCGCAGTTCCGCCTGTGAACGATATGGCTTTCACCTGATCATGTTCAACAAGGGGCTGCCCAACGCTTTCCCCCAAGCCATGTACGATATTTAGCACCCCTGGAGGCAATCCAATGCTGATACATATGTCGGACAATAGCCAGGCCGTCAGAGGCGTAAGCTCCGAAGGCTTTGCCACTACTGTGTTTCCAGCTGCAAGTGCTGGTGCTATTTTCCAGGTAAACAAATACAATGGGAGGTTCCAGGGAGAAATACATCCCACAACTCCTAAAGGTCCTCTACGGGTATAATTGAGTGCAACCCCTTCTTCCAAATGAGATTCCGATGCAAATTGGGTAATGGCATGTCCAAAAAACTTAAAATTGGCAGCTGCGCGAGGGATATCCATGGCCCTTGACAAAGCCAAAGGTTTGCCAGTATCAGCTGTTTCTGCTATGGCCAATTCTTCTTTTCTCTGTTCAATGGCCTCTGCAATTTTGACAAGATAATCCGATCGCTCATTGATCGAGAGCGCCGCCCATTTTGGAAATGCGGCCCTGGCAGCACTGACAGCAGATTGAACGTCGACTTTGTCACTACTTGGCACCAGGCAGTGTAATTCTCCGCTTGCCGGATTATAATTGTCAAGATATTTACCCGAAACTGGCGGCTGCAAAGTTCCGTTGATATAATTGGAAAGCTTTTTCATAAAATCGACCCATAGTAACTTAGAACATTTCCGAACGCCATCGCCTCATCAAAATGCTGACCCTTTCCTAATTCCCTGACACGCTTGAGTATTTCCTGATAAAAAGATGCATTGTCCTGTCCTGGATAATAAATAGGATATCGGGAGGGGTCTGGATGATTCAAGGCATAGAAAAAATCGGCGCCAAGAGCCAGCAAATGCTCTGCCCCCAGTTTTACGCCATGCGAGATATGGTCATATAGCACCTCAGCGCTGCTATCATTAATATAGTTGCGAACCAGGTTAATGCCGATCAGCCCACTCCTTCTTACCAATTCCAGCGTCAACTCATCAGGAAGGTTACGCACATGACCATGTATTTGTCTGAAATTTGAATGACTTGCCAGCACTGGTATGTCGAGGTTTTTCTTATCTATGTAGTTGAGCAGCCCGTAAGCTAGTTTGTCGCTGGTATGTGCCAAATCGATCGGAATTCGTTTTCCATGAAGGTAATCCAGCAATACCTCTCCGTCAGGTTTTAAACCAACATCACTATAGTTACCGCCACCAAAACGATTTTCGTAGTGGTGGGTAACAATTATATAGGCCAGAGGACCAGATTGCTCCACTATTCGGCAGAGGCGCTTCAGCCCTTCGTCCAGTTTTTCATCCTCTTCACAAAAACCAGACGCATTCTCGATGGCCAACCAAGCCATGCATCCTGGTATATCATGCAGCTGCGCTTCATTTAAATGGCTGCCGTCTTTGAGAACAAAAAAACCATCAGAAAGAAGTGGCAATTGTTGGTAGATTGTTCTCTGCTTTTCTGCCTCTAAAGTACTCCCGGGTTTGCTATCGGTATAAATAGCCATCACCTGAAGTTTTACGTTGCCAGCTTTCAGGTGGGGAGTAGTAGCTCCAAACTCATCTGCATTGTTGACATGGGCGCCAGGAACGGACGACAAATACGAAAGCAAATCGCAATGAAGGTCTATAATGGGGTAGTGTTTCATACTAAATAGACCCAGTTCGTCCTCCATCTACAGGAATACTCGTGCCATTGATATAGGCAGCAGCAGGAGTTGCCAAAAAAGTAACGAGAGCGGCTATTTCCTCGGCTGTCCCAAAGCGCCCTGCCGGAGTCTCCATCTTCATTTCTTCTCCGACCTCATTTTCACTCCTGCCAGTCTTTTGAGACTTAGTATTGATAATTGAAAATAGCCTTTCCGTTTCTGTAAACCCTGGCAGCACGTTGTTAACAGTGATCCCAAAAGCGGCAAGTTCAAGTGAAAGCGTCTTCGCCCAACTTGCTACTGCTCCTCTAACGGTGTTAGATACACCCAGGCCAGCGATAGGTATCTTCACGGAAGTACTGATGATGTTGACAATTCTTCCATAGCCATTGCGTTTCATATGCTCCGTGAGTTTTTGGACCAGGATATGATTGCAATGCAGATGAGCCTCCATGGCCTGATAAACCTGTGCGTAGTCGGCGTCAATGAGAGGGCCTCCAGGAGGACCACCCGTGTTGTTGATTAGAATATCGTAATGTGAGCCTCTATTTAGGTCTGCACTAATGGCCACTTCTACATTGGATGGATTGCTGAAATCCGCCACCAGGAAACTGTGGTTTTGGCCCATTACCTTTGGCAATTCAGCCACAATCTTCCTCATCACCTCTTCGTTTCTTGCAAAAAGAGTTACTTCGGCACCAAGTTCAGCAAGCTCTTTGGCGCTGGCCAAACCTATTCCTTGTGTGCTCCCGCAAACGAGTGCTTTTTTTCCTTTTAAACTTAAATCCATACGTTAATCAGCATTACTGTTCTATTATAAGACTCCTTTTCCCTAAGTGGGTATAATTCGTTATTTTTAGAAAAATACAAAAACATTATCCGTTTAGCTATGACTATTAAAAGACCCTTCAATTTTAAAGAATGGATCAATGAAAATCGTCATTTATTGAAACCCCCAATTGGAAACCAGCAAGTGTACAAGGGGAATGACGATTTCATCGTGATGGTAGTAGGTGGCCCAAATTCGCGCAAGGATTACCATTACAATGAAACCGAGGAGTTCTTTTACCAGCTGGAGGGAGACATCAAGCTGAAGATCATTGAAGACGGCAGGCCCCTGGAACTGATTATAAAAGAGGGTGACATTTTTTTGTTACCTGCCAGGGTTCCACACTCTCCGCAAAGACCTGCAAATTCGGTTGGTCTTGTGATGGAAGTTTACAGGGGCGACAAGCATAAAGATGGATTTATGTGGTTTTGCGAGGAATGCGGCAACAAGCTTCATGAAAAGTTTGAAGTGATCACTGACATTGTTACACAGCTTCCACCCATCATGCAGGAGTTTTATGATAGTGTAGAAAAAAGAACCTGCAGCAACTGCGGCACAGTGATGGAAGCTCCGATAAAAAAGTAATACTTAGCTGATATGGACAGCGAATTTAAAATAGACATACATACCCACATCCTTCCTGAAAAATGGCCTGACCTAAAAGAAAAGTACGGTTACGGGGGCTGGATCAGGCTTGAGCACCATAGGCCGTGTTGTGCCAGAATGATGATTGATAATAAGTTTTTCCGGGAGGTGGAGGACAACACATGGGACCCCGTAAAGCGAATTCATGAGTGCGACCAGCATGGTGTTGGTGTTCAGGTATTGTCGACTGTTCCGGTGATGTTTAACTATTGGGCAAAAGCAGAAGACGCTTACGACTTATCGATGTTACTCAACGACCATATCGCTTCGATTGTTAGTGAATACCCCGACCGTTACATTGGTCTGGGCACTTTGCCTTTGCAGGATACCACCCTTGCTATTAAAGAACTGGAAAGGTGCGTCAAGCAACTTGGCCTGAATGGAATAGAAATTGGCACTCATGTGAATAAAATGAACCTTGATGCTGAAGAGCTTTTCCCCATTTTCCAGGCAGCAGAAGAATTGGGTGCTTCCGTTTTTGTTCACCCATGGGACATGATGGGCAAGGAAGAGATGCCGAAATACTGGCTACCCTGGTTAGTTGGAATGCCTGCTGAAACTTCGCGGGCCATTTGTTCACTCATTTTTAGCGGTGTGCTGGAACGGCTCCCTAACTTACGTGTGGCCTTCGCTCACGGTGGGGGCTCATTCCCATCTACAATTGGTCGGATAGAGCATGGCTTTAATGTTCGCCCTGACTTGTGTGCAGTGGACAATCCTGTGAACCCCAGAAATTATATTGGTAAGTTTTATCTGGATTCATTGGTACATGATCAAATGGCCCTCGATATGTTGGTGAGGCTTTTTGGAGAAGATCACATCGTATTAGGTTCAGACTATCCATTCCCATTGGGTGAACATCAACCGGGCAAGCTGATCCAGTCGATGCCTTTTTCTCCAGGTACTAAGCAAAAGTTACTTCACAAAAATGCGCTAAACTGGTTGGGAATTCACCAAAAAGAAACTATCAAAGCATAACTATTCGAGTCGTTTGACAATCTCCTGGTTACTAATTTCCTTATTTTTGTGAAAGGCCATCCCGGGGCAGGCGAAAAACAGTAACAACAATTTGAACTTGTACTTTGCTGCAGGGTTGTAGTGAAAACAATATTTCAACAAACTGATGAGTACATCCTTTATCAATTCACTTGGGTTTGCCAAAGACCAGGACCAAGCTGATACCCTGAAAGCATTTAGAGGTCAATTCAACATTCCTCAAAGAAACGGCAGAGATTGCATCTATTTTTGTGGCAATTCGCTAGGCCTCCAACCCAAAACAGCCGTTGATGCGGTTGGAAAGCAAATGGATAATTGGGCTCACTTTGCGGTAGAGGGTCATTTTGATGGTGAAACCCCCTGGATGACCTACCACAAGCAAGCAAGAAAAAGCCTTGGCAATATTGTAGGAGCCAGAGAACATGAAGTGGTGGCAATGAACAGCCTGACAGTGAATCTTCACCTTTTGCTAGTGAGCTTCTACCAACCAAAGGGTAAGAAAAGAAAAATATTAATGGAGAAGGGGGCTTTCCCTTCTGACCAATATGCGATAGAGAGTCATCTGCGATGGTACGGGTATGATCCTGACGAATGCATCATCGAGGTGACACCAGATATTGACGGGCAGCTTTTTTCAACTGAAAAAATCGTTCGAGCAATAGGTGAGGCAAGCGGCGAACTTGCCCTGGTTTTGTTTAGTGGTCTTCAGTACTACACAGGGCAGCTATTCGATTTGAAAGCCATAACTGCTGCTGCCCACAAAGCTGGTGCATTGGCTGGCTTCGACCTTGCACATGCTGCAGGCAACGTACCGCTACAGTTGCATGATGATGATGTTGATTTCGCTGCATGGTGTTCTTACAAGTACATTAACTCAAGCCCGGGGGGCATATCTGGCGTATATATCCATGAAAAACATGCAAGCAACAAAGGTTTGCCCAGATTTGGTGGATGGTGGGGACATAACGAAAAAGAGCGTTTCCTGATGAAAAAAGGGTTCGACCCAAGCCCGGACGCCGACGGATGGCAATTAAGTAATGCCCCAGTCTTGCTGCTTGCTGCACACATGGCTTCTCTGAAAATTTTTGACAATGCCGGAATGGCTGAGCTCAGGGCAAAAAGTCTAAAGCTAACGGGATTCCTGGAGTTCCTTCTCAAAGAGCTTAACCGAGAAAACGACACCATTCAAATTATTACGCCTTCAAGACCAGAAGAAAGGGGTTGTCAATTGTCATTGTATCTTACAAACGGAAACAAAGAGCTTTTCAATGCGATTCAACGACGCGGAGTAATTGCAGACTGGAGAGAACCAAATGTTATCAGGGTGGCTCCAACTCCTTTGTACAACACTTTCGAAGAGGTGTTTCAGTTCGTAGAAATCCTTAAAGAAGAGCTAAAAGGCCTTACTTAATTATTATGGCAAAGGAAAAAATACTTCTGCTTGGTGCCGGGTTGGTGGGGTCTTTGCAAGCAATATTTCTAGCGAAGAAAGGCTTTCAAGTAGAAGTATTTGAAAAGCGAACGGATCCCAGGAAAGGCAGCTTTCAGGGAGGCCGCTCTATTAACCTGGCCCTTAGCGACAGGGGCCTACGTGCTTTGCATGAGGCAGGCGTAGGGGCCAGCCTTGATGAGATTACATTGCCAATGAACGGGCGAATGATCCACCAGGCAGATTCCACCATTAATTTTCAACCTTACGGCAAATCAAATCAAGCAATCAATTCAGTCTCAAGAGGGTTATTGAATGAGTTACTAATTAACGAGGCTGAAAAAGCAGGCGCCACATTTCACTTTGGGCAAAGGTGCGAACATGTAGATCTCGAAGAGACGGTCCTTCAATTAAACAATAATCATAATAAGACAGCTGTTTCGGGCGATGCCATCATCGGAGCAGATGGTGCGTTCTCAGCGCTGAGATCATCCCTTCTTCACACCGACAGATTTGATTTTTCCCAGGAATATCTTCCTCATGGCTATAAGGAGCTCACTATTGAACCGAGTGCTAACAATGAATTCCGCCTGGAGCCAAATGCACTTCACATTTGGCCTAGAGGAGCATTTATGCTCATTGCGTTACCAAACAAAGACAAAAGCTTCACCTGTACGCTGTTCCTTCCACTGGAAGGAAAAACATCCTTCGATACACTTAAAGAAGCAGCCGATGTTGAGGCTTTCTTTCAGCATTATTTTCCTGACACATTACCACTTATTGATCACCTCAGCCAGCAATTTACAACTAATCCCACCTCCTCATTAGTTACTATTCGTTGCTTCCCCTGGAGTAAAAATAAATCCATGCTCATTGGAGATGCCGCTCATGCGATTGTACCCTTCTATGGACAGGGAATGAATGCCGGGTTCGAAGATTGCCGGATACTAAATGAAATGATAGACAGCTATGGAACCGACTGGAAGGGCCTATTCAGGGCTTTTGAAGCCGAACGAAAAGCAAACACAGATGCTATTGCCAAACTCGCTAATGACAACTTTTTAGAAATGCGTGATAAAGTAGCGGACGAGGGTTTCTTATGGGAGAAAAAACTCGAGGCACGAATCCATGAAAAATACCCAGACAAATGGACTCCGCTATACTCAATGGTGACATTCAGCCATATTCCTTACAGCCGTGCGCTGGAAACAGGAAGAAAACAAGAACTGGTTATGCGTAAAATAAGGGAGGTGTACCCAATGAGCACACCTCCGGAAGCTATCGACCTGGAAAAAATCGTTGATTGGTTGGATTAGCTAGTCAAGTCCAACCGAGTTGACAATTCGTCAATCATTTTTTGTTCAGCGCTTGAGATGCCATCAGTGGCATTAGCAAAAAGGTACATTGATTCAAGTACCAAATCCTTTGCCAAAGGATCTTCTCCAAGGAAGTCGCTCAAAGCGTTGATAAATTTCTTTTTCCAACGTTCGCTATTATCTATCAAATAGCGAAACTCTGTTTTATAGACATCGGAAAGGGATTCAATTTGGTCTACATTTGGAGCTAAATTCTTGCCGAGATTCTCGGCTGCCCGAAGCACAGCATGCCATTCCTCCTTATCTAATACCCCGTCGCTCATTGATACAAGCAGCGAGGGAAACATTTGGACTAAATAAGTAAATTGCTCTAAAGTGAGCTTTGCAGGTCTATGCTTCTCATAATCCTGTTGTAACCTGTCGATAGCGTGAGACATGATGTTATAAGTTGTGTTCATCTTAAGGTAGATCTAATGATGATGACTCGATTTCATCGTTTAATACGCCCGACAAAATAAAGGTAACCTATTTTTAGAAACTATCTTATAAAAAATATAATTTTTTTTAGTGTACTGGAAAAAAAATAGAAAACTGCTCACGGTTCTCAACATAATTAAAAAATTTATGTTACTAACAAAACACCTTTGATGAAAAAAACGGCGGGAATTATTGGAGCGGGAATTGCAGGACTGGCAGCTGGCATAAGACTAGCCAACAAAGGTTATGACGTAACTATTTTTGAGGCTAACGATTTTCCGGGTGGGAAATTAACCCAAATGCGATTGGGTAGATACAGATTTGATGCTGGCCCCTCATTATTTACAATGCCTGCTTTTGTTGACGATTTATTCAAAATATCGAAAAAAGATCCGATAAATCACTTTAAGTATAAATCACTTGCCACAACTGCCAATTACTTCTTCGAGGATGGTACGTCGCTGACGGCCTCCTCAGACCCAAAAAAACTAGCCATTGAGCTTGAAACAAAACTTGGCGAACCGGCGAAAAACACACTCGCGGCCCTTCAACACAGTGCATTCCTCTACGACAGGCTTGCAGATCTTTTTATACACAGATCACTTCACGACCTAAAAACCTTTTTCAACAAGAAGGCGTTCCGGGCCTACAGCGTCTTCGGTAAGCTCGATTTATTTGGAACCATGAACGTCGCCAATGAAAGGCGGTTTCAAAAAGAAAAAACGGTGCAGCTATTCAACCGGTATGCGACATATAATGGTTCAAGCCCCTACCTTACGCCCGCTACGATGAATATTATCCCTCATCTGGAATTTGGAATTGGCACGTACATCCCTGAAAAAGGCATGCATCAAATTACCGAAAGCTTGTATCATTTGGCCTGTGAGGTAGGCGTCAAATTCAACTTCAATTGTCCTGTTGATCGCATAAACTACGTAAATGGAACGGTTACTGGAATAAGTACCAAGGATGGCGATACTCCTCTTGACTTTGTTATAAGCAACATGGACATGGTCGCTACTTACCAACGACTACTCCCCAAGCTAAAACATCCTAAGAAGTTATTGAATCAACCCAAGTCTAGCTCCGCTTTGATCTTCTACTGGGGAATTAAACGAGAATTCAGGGAACTGGATCTGCACAATATCTTCTTTAGCGCAAACTACAAACGAGAGTTTGAAACTATTTTCGCCGACCACACGATCGATTCTGACCCGACTGTCTATGTAAACATAACTTCCAAAGAAGTGGAAGGAGACGCACCCAAGGGATGTGAGAATTGGTTTGTGATGATCAATGTGCCCCATAATTCTGGGCAATCGTGGGAGAAACTTAAATCACTTGCACGAAAGAATATTCTGAAAAAATTAAGCAAGGTTCTTGGCACGGACATTTCTCAGTTGATCGAAGAAGAAGCTGTGTTAGATCCTATTACGATCGAATCCAGGACTTCTTCATGGCAAGGTGCTCTCTACGGCAACAGCTCCAACAATAAGTTCGCCGCCTTCCTTAGGCACCCCAACCGCAGTCGATCTCTTAAAAATTTGTATTTCTGTGGCGGAAGTGTGCATCCGGGTGGTGGGATTCCATTGTGCCTTTCTTCCGCAAAGATCGTGGCAGACTATTTTCCCGACATGTCCAACTAAGCGGATATCATCTGTTTATATTGATCAAACAAGGAAAGAATATCTTCGACATAGTTGACCGGCTCTGCTCCTCTGCAATAACCAAATTCGACAACGGGGTCATTGAAATATTTTGGCTCTGACTTTTTGAGTAAGTAATCAGATACGTCGTTCCAAACGTCTCCAGTACCATTATATTTTTCAGATAGTTTCACAGCATCAATCACATGACCCTGGCCTACATTATAAGATGCCAGCACGAACTTAATCCTCTCCTGTTTATCTGGTAATCTCTCCATCCAAAGGTTGTCTAACCATTGCAGGTACTTAACTCCAGCGCTGATGTTTTCGGCTGGGTTCGTGAGGTTTTTTGCACCATATTGTTTACCCGTCTCTGGCAAAAGCTGCATCAATCCAACAGCACCAGCCCATGACTTTGCCTTGGGCTTGAACTGCGATTCTTTGTAAATCAACGCCGCAAGAAGCTTCCAATCCCACCCTAGTAATTCAGCCCCTTTCTTTATTTCTTCATCAAATGGAGAAAGCTTGTTGCTGCTGAGGTTTGAATAATCACTTTTCGCCAACAAAGTGTACGTCTTGGGGTTTTTGAAATACCTATTGTAAATAACGTGGTAATCCGATGTGGTTTGCATGCTATCGATCCAATTATTTAGTGACTTTTCAAGCATTGGTGCATTCTTTCGAATGCCCCAGGCTATTTGCTGCGGAAAACTAACGGCAGTATTCACATCAAGTATCGGATAATAAGTAGCATTTAGCATAGCCACGTTTTCCTCTGCTACAGTGTATTGTATCTTGCCTAATGCAACGTCTCTAATGAGATTTTCTGTTGTTTCTTCAGCCGATGCAGGTACCAAAACAATGTCGCCCCCTATCTCATCGCTCAAGTTGTTGAGCCTTTCTATGTAAGACGATCCTTTTCGAACTACGATTTCTTCACCAATTAAATTGATCGGATTCCTTAATAATTGTGCTTCCGTTTCATGAATTTTCAATTCCCTATATTCAGCAGGTTTGCGTTGCACCAAAACCAGCCGCACACTATTATGCGCATGTGTAAAAGCAATTCTTTTCCGTCTCTCCTTGGTGATTGTTAAATTGTAAGCCATGATATCACCCTCGCCACTATTGAGTTTTACAAAGCCCTCTTCAAGGTCTTGGGTAATTACAAATTGAAGCTTAATGTCGATTTCCTGGGCATACCGTTGTAGTAATTCATAATCATAGCCTAAGGGTTGGCCTTTGTAAATAGAATAGCTAGTGGCGCTATTTTCGATGATGACCTTTAAAAATCCTCTTGACTTAATTTTGTCAAGGTCGAAGTCCGCCACCTTCTCTTTAATAGGCTTTCCTGGGGCTTTAGTATCAAAAGAAGTCTTTCCACACCCTATAAGAATGAATAAATTGGCATAAAGAAAGAGCAGAATGAAGAAGCGAAAACACCTAATAGTGGCTCTACTATTGCAGCTAAATTCAAAATACAGCATACCCTAAACTAACCCTTTTTATATAAAAAGCCAGTTGTTTTAAACAAAAAAGGGGTTTGGAGGGAATTTGCAGCTATATCTAGCCTTACTACTACTCGGAAAAAGTCTGGATAAGACCTCCACTTAATCTAAGAAGTTCAATTTCTGCAAGCTTTGTCGAAAATTCGGCATTGATGAGTCGACTCTCAGCCTGAACAGCATTGATCTGAGCCTCTCTTAGTTCCAAAGGCGTAGAGTTGCCTAGCTGATACCTATCTAGCGCAATGCTTTCATTTTCCCTGGCCACCTCTAAGTTCTGGCGTTCTATGTCGATCAGGTCAAGACTTGTGATGTACCGATTGAATACTTTGTTTATATCAGCTTCCAATGATAGCCTTAAATCGGCAATAGAATATTCTACTGATTCCATTTGCACAAGGGCATTTTGGATTCTTCGATTAGTATTGAATCCATTGAATATATTTAAACGTGCAGTAACACCGTAGTTAAATCCACTGGTTCTTGTGAGAGCAG
This sequence comes from uncultured Roseivirgaceae bacterium, assembly GCA_964351395.1. Classification (GTDB taxonomy): domain Bacteria; phylum Bacteroidota; class Bacteroidia; order Cytophagales; family Cyclobacteriaceae; genus Imperialibacter. Next base: position 302,399 of record CAYGOF010000006.1, on the reverse strand, counting down.
CAAAACCAACCTCAGCGCTGCTATTGCCTTTTGAGTAGGCTGTTGTCAAAGCCACCACAGGATACCTTTCGCTTTTGATCTCCTGCATCTGAAGATGGGCAACATTCATTTGTCGTTGAGACTGAAGTAGCGAAGGATTCTTCATATTAGCCGATTCAAGAAGCTCCGCCAATGTAAGCGACTCATTAAGCTCAATTGTCTGATCTACTTCAACGATGGTATCTACCGCTCTGGCAAGCACCCTGTTGAGGTCCACCTTGGCTTGATAAAGCAGTTGTTCTTCATTTATCAGAAGTGTTTTGTCTGTATTGAAGTCAACTTGTGCGGCAAGGTATTCTACCTTACTTGCTTTCCCAATATCATATTTGTTTTTAGCTATCTCCATTCGTCTTTCCGACAGCTGCAATGAATTTTCGAGCACTTTGATCCTTTGCACTTCAAGTGCCACGGTGTAGTATGTCGAAAGCACTTCCGATACAGTGTTCTCCATGGTCACTTTCATGAGCAAATTACTTGCCTCATTTTGTTGGTTCAATCGGTCATAGGTATGAAACATACCAAGGCCATTAAAAATAACCCAGTTGAAGGCGGCGGATGCATTAAATTGTTCCGACTTAGCCCCCTGAATATCCACTATCGTGCGATTAGCATCATTTCTTTCCTGGTAAGTATCATTAGATGCGAAATTTTTGGTCGCAGTGATGCCAACCGTTGGTAGAAAACCAGCATTACCTCTCGTAACATCGTTCTGAGTAATCTCCCGATTATTGTCTGCTATCTTAATAGCATAGTTATTCTCCAGGGCGATTTTCACTGCTTCAGATAAGCTAATAATTTCCTGTGAAAACAGACTCTGCGAAAGCAAAACTGCTCCGAAGATGATAGACGCAATACGCACTTTGTTCATGTCGATTATTAGAAATTAAAATCTAGCCATTCGTTTTTCTTTGCCAGATATGTATACATACATGGCAGGAATTACATAAAGGGTGAGGATAGTGGCAAAAAGAAGGCCGCCTATAATGGCAATACCCATAGACACACGACTTTCGGACCCTGCTCCCAGTGCTAAAGCGATAGGAAGAATACCAAGGATAGTAGATAGGCTGGTCATCAGAATTGGACGGAATCGCTGTTGTGCTGCTCCGATAATTGCTTCTTCTACTGAGATATCGTGTGCCTTTCGTTGATTAGCAAATTCCACAATCAGGATACCATTTTTAGTTACCAAACCAATGAGCATGATAATGCCAATCTGGCTAAAAATATTAAGTGTTTGCCCAAAATACCATAGAGAAAGGAAGGCTCCTGCTATGGCCATTGGAACAGTAAGCATAATGATAAGCGGGTCTTTAAAGCTTTCAAACTGAGCTGCCAGTACCAGGTAAATAAGAATAAGCGCAAAAATAAACGCAAAGTATAAACTGGATGACGAGTCACGGAACTCAGCCGAAGGCCCTGAAAGCTCAGTCTGGAATGTTCCGTCCAATACCTTCGCCGCTATGGCATCCATCGCATCGATACCATCTTTTATCGTATAGCCAGGGGTTAAAGACGCAGAAACAGTAGCTGACACAAACCGGTTATAGCGATACAGCTGCGGCGGTGTGCTTTGCTCGGTGATCTTCACCAGGTTATCCATTTGAATCAGGTCACCGTTCTGGTTTTTAACATACAGTGCCTTTAAGTCAAGAGGGTCATTTCTATCTTCCCGATCTACTTGGCCAATGATCTGATATTGCTTTCCGTCTTTGATGAAATAACCAAAACGAGAACCAGAAAGGCCCAATTGCAAGGTTTGGGCAATATCCCTGATGGATACGTTTAGACTTCGTGACTTATCGCGGTCGATCTCTATATTGATCTCTGGTTTTGTGAACTTAAGGTCAAGGTCCACAAAATTAAAGTGTGGATCATCGTTCGCCTGGTCGAGAAATGTTGGAAGAATCTCCTTGAGTTTTTCAATCGTTGTTGCCTGTATTACATATTGAACCGGGAGTCCTCCCCTTCGATTACCAATTGACTGACTTTGAGAAACAAAAGAACGAGCTTCTGTCATCTTCATCACTTCCGCGCTTACAGCATTTACAACGTCTTGCTGCGACCTGGTCCTTTCTGTGGGTTCGACCAACATCACCCGAAGGTTTCCTGAGTTTACTGAACCAGAAGACCCATAACTTGGGCTTGTCATACTTATAACAGCTTCTCTTTCTGGCACAATCTCATTCATTAGCGTAGTCAGCTTATTAATGTAGGCATCCATATATTCGAATGTGGCACCCTCCGGGCCTGTACTATTCACTCTGAATTCGCCTCTGTCTTCCATCGGCGATAACTCGCTTTGGATATTGTTGCTTAGCAAATAAATGCCTCCGAATGAAAGCACCAGTATGACCAACGCCAGCCACTTCCGTGCCATGAAATTTTCCAGTGACTCATTGTAGGCCTTGTTCATCCAATCAAAAAATGGCTCTGTTACTCGATATAGCCATTGCTTATTTTCTCTCTTCTTGAGAATCTTTGTAGAAAGCATTGGGGTAAGAGTAAGGGCAACAAAAGAAGAGATAATCACTGCGCCGGCAACCACTATTCCGAATTCACGAAACAAACGTCCCGTAAGGCCATCTAGAAATACAACCGGCATAAAAACCGCAACAAGGGCAACCGTGGTGGAAATTACGGCAAAGAAAATCTCTTTCGAGCCTTTAAGTCCCGCTTCTAACGGTGACATACCGTCCTCAATTTTGGTATAAATATTTTCGAGAACAACAATCGTGTCGTCGACCACGAGGCCTATCGACAACACAATGCCCAGCAAGGTCAATACATTGATCGTAAATCCAGCCAGGTACATAATGAAAAAGGTCCCGATGAGGGAAATAGGAATCGTCGCTACAGGAATTAATGTCGTTCTCCAGTCTCGCAGGAAAGCGAAAATGATGAGTACAACAAGCACAAAGGCCATGAAAATTGTCTCCTGTACTTCAGTAATTGATTTTCTGACATACTCTGTCACATCGAAGCCAATGCCTAGTTCTATATCTGCAGGTAAATCTTTCTTGATGAATTCGAGTCGGCGGTAAAACTCATCAACAATTTCAATGATGTTGGTGCCGGGTTGTGCTTGCAGGACCACACCCACCATTGGTACCCCGTCTCTTTTTAGGATTGTTCTTTCATTTTCGGGCCCAAGTTCTGCCCGACCAACGTCCTGAAAACGCACTACATTATTATCATCTTCTTTGACGATGAGATTATTGAACTCTTCCGGCGTAGAAATACGTCCCATCGTTCTCACAGTCAATTCCATATTGGTGCCTTCTACTCTTCCAGAAGGAAGTTCAACATTGTCTCTTGTAACGGCATTTAAAACCTCCAGCGGCGTAAGCGAATAAGCTGCCAACTTTGCGGGATCCATCCAAAGTCGCATAGAGTAACGGCGCTCTCCCCAAATCTGGACAGCTGCTACTCCTTTTATCGTTTGAAGTCTTTCTTTAAATATGTTTTCAGCAATATCGGAAATACCAAGTAACGTACGTTTGTCGCTCTTTACATTCAGGAAAACCAAAGGCATGGCATCAGCATCTGCTTTTCTTACTGAAGGCGGATCACAATCTGGCGGTAGGTTTCTGGTAGCCCTTGAAACCCGGTCCCGAACGTCATTGGCAGCTGCCTCAAGGTCTATTTCAAGATCAAACTCCACTCTTATTGAGCTTGCACCATCTCTACTTGTCGACGTTAGGCTTTTGATTCCGGCAATTCCATTGATAGATTCTTCCAATGGCTCCGTGATCTGAGACTCAATAACACTGGCATTGGCACCAGTATACGAGGTGCTCACCGAAATAATGGGTGGATCGACGCTAGGATATTCTCTAATGCCCAGAAAATTAAACCCGATGATTCCAAAAATGATAATAATGATAGACATTACCACCGCTAGCACGGGCCTGTTGATACTTACATTTGAAAGACCTGCCATAGTTTTAGTTTTTTTAATTGAAAGAGGTAATCTCCACTTGGGAATTTGGACGAATCTGCAATAGCCCGGAAGTGATAACTGTATCGCCTTGCTTGATGCCTTCCAGTATTTCGATGTTGTTGGCCGTGCGGATACCAATTGTCACTGGCTGCTCAATCACTTGCCCATCTCTTTCGAGAAAGACTTTGTGGCCAGCCAGGTCGTTAACCACAGAAATAGATGGTACCATCAAAGCTGAATCTTTGTGATTCAACACTACTTCCACCCTTGTAAACAAGCCAGGAAAAAGATCCCTGTTAGCATTGTCGCTAGTAGCCCTTATCCGCATGGTCCGGGTTGCCTGATCGATTTGAGGCTCGACTGCGTAGACAGTTCCACTATATGTTTTATCAGAAGCATCGGTGGTAAAAAATATCGGATCTCCGTCATTGATTACTGTTCCGTATTTCCCAGGTATTGAAAACTCTATTTTTATAGGATTAATGTTGATTAAACTAGCAATTCTTGTACTGGAATTGATAAAAGCACCATCACTGATGTATCTCAGACCAATAGTGCCATCAAAAGGAGCTCTTATCTTACTTTTGGCTATTTGAGCCTCCAAAACTTTGATATCTGCCGAGGAGGTGTTCAACTCAGTTAACGCTATGTCGTACTCTTCCTGGCTGATTGCTTCTTTTTCAAGCAACTGGCGCTGACGATACTCACTGGTTTCCCTCAGCTTTTTCGCATAACGTAATTTCTCCAATTGGGCTTCCTGATCTTCAGTGTTGAGTGTCAGCAAAAGATCTCCTTTATTAACTTTGGAACCTTCCTTGAAGTAGATTTTCTGGACCACTCCAGAGACCTCTGATGATATCTCTACGGCTTCATTGGCAATGAGGGCCCCGGTAATGACCAATTTGTCGTCAAGCGGCCCGGGCTTCACCACAACAGCGGTAACTGGTATAGGGCCAGAATTTCCTGAACCAGCGCCTGGGGCAACTGCTGCCTCTCCTGCTGAAATAAAATGCAACTTACGGTCGGCCAAGTACAACAAGGCAGCCGCTAGCACGACATAGAAAAGAATTCTTTTGAAAGTTTTATTCATACGTTTGGTTGATAGAACAATCCGCGGTACGGATTTCTATTTTCGGAATTGACAAAATTACTATCAAAAAACGGTGTAGGTCGCAATTTGTTCCGTGTTTGTGGCAAGCGGGTGGAAGGGTAAATAAATGGCCTTAAAGACTAACTAACTTGTTGCCGTTTGTGTATTGCCGCTTGAAAGATGAATAAATCTTATAGATTCCTCATTGAACCGCTCCGGTTGGTCCACATTACACACATGGCCGGCATTTTGAATAATGGTTAAAAATGCAAATTTGTGGTCGGTGATTATCTTCCTCACAGGGGCTAAAAAGATATAGTCTTCAGCTCCCATCAAATAAAGAACTGGAATAGGCAGTTCTTTTTCATGAAAATATTTCAGTATTGGGTTCAGCTCATTGACCAACCTAAACCATTTTTTAACTTCCTTTTTGTAAAGTTTCTTAGCCTCTTTAATAAACAAGACTCTTGATTCTGCATGACTCCTTCGGGGCATCATGATCCAGGCAAAGAGCTTATACAGCCACATAAATGGCATTACATTTTTCAACCGGTTTCCTGTTGACACCAAAAAGCGTGACCTAAAGTCAAGCCTTGTCACAGCCCCGCCCAACACCATTGATTTGACCCTCAAGGGCGCCAACTCAGCTATGGTACGGATCAATATTGTCCCTAATGAAATCCCAATGAAATGAGCTCGTTCAATTTTGAGATGGTCCATTACTTCTAACACATCCTGGCTAATACTCTCAAATGAATACTCTTTTCCTACATAGGCCCTGAGTAAATCCCTTGATTTTCCATGGCCTCTCAAGTCGAGTATCAGTACATTAAACTGCTCTTTGAATTGTTTGATTTGCTTAAACCAGATGGTAGAGCTGCCACCTGCACCATGTATAAAGATGGCCCATTCTGGTGACGATTGATGTAGAAAGCATTTGTGGTAAAGCATTCGTGCAACTATAGATGCATATTAACTCACATGCAGTTGGTATTGTTGCAATATCATAAAAAAAGGGCCCAAATGGACCCTTTTTCTTTTCTGCTTTGATCTAAGTTACTTAAAGATGTATCTCACACCAATTTGCATCTGCCAACGTGAGCTCTGGAAACCAGAGTCGTCGATCTGCCATGGTTGGTAGTCAGCTCCTTTTCTATAACTGAAATTAGGTGTAGTTCCATCAGCCTGGAAGCCTTCAAATCTCAGCAACTCAGCACTCTGGAAGTTACCGCCATCGCTCACAAAATATCTCCTACCCCAAGCATTGTTGATCAAGTTGGTTAAGTTGAATACGTCGAATGAAAACTGAAGTGTGTTTCTATGTCCTGCAGCAGTCTGAATGTAGAAATCCTGCAAGAACCTGAAGTCCATTACACCTTCGAAAGGTGATCTGCTTTGGTTTCTATCTGCATAGCCACCTCTGTTGTCATTAAGGTATTTGTCGGACTTGATATAAGCATCAAGGTTTGTCCATTGCTGGGCAGCGCTTACAGTAGTACCTCCAGAAGTGTAATCAACGAGATTGATTTCACTTTGGCTAGCAGGAATATACACCAAGCTTCTTTCTCTTGAATCCTCGTTGGTCAGGTTGCCATTGTCATCGTAGATGTAAGAATACACCCTGCCAGACTGACCATTGTAGAACAATGAAATTTGTGAAGCTCCAAAACCAAGGTATTCTTTTCTGTAAGACACTTGTGCAATTACTCTTGAACCCATTGAGAAGTCAGAGCGAGGCGCTTCGTCAAAGCTGTTTCTGCCATTCACAGAATGAAGACCTCTCCACTGAGAAGAGTTCTGAGACGATGTGCCGTCATAGACAGAGAATGCATCGTTCCATGTGTAAGAAAGGGTAGTAGTAAATCCGTTAGAAAAAGGTTTACTCACCGATGCAGCCAGGTTATAAGTATAACCTTTGTTGGTATTGCTTCCCAGGTAAATTCCTGTGTAAGTGTTATCAACCGGGTCTCTTCTGTTGTAGAGTATCCTGTCATCAGGAGAACCTGTCAATCTTGTGCTTGAAGGCTTGATATTTAAGTTCTCGTAAAAAACGTTGTTCAGGAATTTAGAGAACAAAGCTTCAAACGAACCAACCATGCCCCATGGAAGCTTCTGGTCAACACCCACGTTTACTTTGAACACTTGCGGGAGCTTGAAGTTAGAAGCAAAAAGGTCGATCTGACCAGAAGGTGAGCCTTGGCCTGGAGCAACTCTTCTTGGTTGTCCATCCCAATTTCCATTGAAGGGAACATCAAAAAGTCTATCGCCACCAACAGTCAGACCATTGTTGTTATAAGCACCACCTGGCCATACCAAAGGAATACGGCTATTGAAGATACCTGCACCACCACGAAGTTGTGTAGACCTGTCGCCTGTCACGTCATAATTGAAACCGAAACGAGGAGCGAACAACACAGATGCACCAATAAACTCGCCAGTTTTAGCTCCTTTAAGGTCATATCCGGCCGCTTGAATCGAAGATGCAGCATTGGAGTTGAAGTCTGTGTTCTCAAGTGTATTGTCATTGAAAACAGGGATATCTACTCTTAAACCAAGTGTCAATTTAAGTTTGTCGCTAGCCTGGAATTCATCCTGACCGTACACGCCCAGCTGCATTCCTGTAAACTCGGCAGCACCGGCCGAGCCATCGCCTACAACATCGTCAACCAAAGAATAACTAACATCAAATTGCCTGGCATTCAAGTCGTTCATGAAACCTGAAAGGCTATCGTACTGATATGCACCAAACGCCTGACGGATAAACAAGTTGTAAGACTTGTAGAACTCATTGTGGGTACCGATGGTGAAAGTGTGCTTTCCCTTGAAAATCTGGAAATTGTCGGTTACAGTAATCACATCCTGCTTTAACTGGTTGGCCGTAGAGAACTGCTCGCTACCAAACTGAATGAAACCTGCGCCATCTCTGATGCCAACGTAAGGGAACGAGGCTCCAGCTGGATCTCTATCGTCATTTACAAAAGTGGCACCAATTGTAAGGTGATTCGACATGTTTCCACCAAAATTGCTTTTCAGCTCAAACGCTGTTGAATTGGTTGTAGAAGGGAAAAATACGGAACCATTCTCAAAGTTAATCGTCGTATTATTTGACCGGTTTGCCTGAAGATTTTCTGCTTTTACATAAGAATGACGAATGGACAACTTGTGATTTTTGTTAAGGTTCCAGTCGATTTTCGCCAAAAACTTGTCGCTATTCAAAGTAGCCGCATTGTTTGTATATGTGCCAGGATCGTATCCATAATCACTTTGAAGTTTACTAACCAATGCCTGAATGTCTCCTGTTGAGGCATCGCCCGTATAACTTGAAGCGCTAAATGGCCGTGGAGTCTCATCTCTTTGAAGTTCGGCGTTAGCGAAAAAGAAAAGCTTATTTTTGATGATAGGACCTCCTACGCGGAACCCCATGGTCTTGGCTGTGAAATCAGCTAGTTTTTCTCTTTCTTCAGTTTCGTCTTCGGTGGGTGTTTTACCAGCAAGACCTTGGTTTCTGAAGAAATAATAGGCTGAGCCTTCAATTTCGTTCGTTCCGCTTCTAGTCACGGCGTTGATCGAACCTCCTGCAAAGCCAGATTGTGTAACATCAAACGGCGCAACTGACACCTGGAACTGCTCAATAGCATCGATAGAAATTGGAGAAACACCAGTCTGACCACCATTCGTGCCGCTTGATGCAAGTCCAAAAACGTCGTTGTTTACAGCCCCATCAATATAGATAGCATTGTATCGGTTGTTCATACCTGCGATTTCAATCGCATCGCCCTGGATGTTAACCAGTGGGTTAAGCCTTGTAAAGTCCGTCAATGACCTGGAAACGGTTGGCAGCTCATTGATTGTCTGCTCGTCAATGACTGTTGACTGGCCTGTTTTATTACCATCAAACAAATCGTTGCCACTGGCAATAATTTCTACACCTTCCAGCTGAGTGCTTTCCTCTTCCAAAACCGCTTTGATTCTGAAAGTCTGTCCAAGCGTAAGAAATACACCAGACTGCTGGTAAGTTTCGTAACCAACGAAGGAAATAGAAACAGTGTAGGGACCGCCTACCTGCATGCCAGATATCCTGAAGTATCCTTCAACATCTGAAACATTGCCATACTGAGAACCAGTTGGCTCGTGAACAGCAAGAACCGTAGCGCCCGGTAGAGCACTTCCATTTACATCAATCACTTGTCCGTTAAGCGCTGATGTAGTGGTGCCTTGCCCAAATACTGATGAAACAGTCACTGTCATCATCAATACTAAAGCTAATTGCAAAATTCGCCTCATAATTTGTTTTTTGGTTGTTAAATGATTTTTCAAGGTTGAGAAAAGATGGTGCAAAGCTAAGCCATACCTGCTTTTTCACCAGCATGAAATGGTTAACTTTTCGAGATGAAATAAAATAAATCATTAACGATAAATTAACCTTAGAAAGTACTGTTTTACAATGTCTTAGCCCTCAAATTAAAATTCGGGGTTTTTAGGCCAAAGGGGAATAAAAGCTTGTCTTTTTACCAACAAACCAAACATGCTATCTGTCTGCTTCGCTACATGGATTTGTGATAACAGAATAAGCGTCGATTCGCCAGTAGTTTTTAGTAGAAAGTAGGGCTTTCAATAGCCAAGATGTGTTGTTCGATGTCAAATTTAAGGGCAGAAAATGCATTTACCAAGAAAAAACTTTTTGACAGTTTCGAATAGCATCTTTTTGTTCCGATTGGAAAATTTTAATGGGTAAAAAAAGTCGAAAAGGTTATATTTGCATCCATATGGAGTTGACAGACCACCGCTATTTTCCCTACGACAAAAATCTAATACTTAAACAAGCGCAAGCTGACCAGGAAGCTGAACTCCTTACCCAGCTGATTCATATTTCAAAAATCGGCTATCAGCAAGTATATAACCCTTTGGGGCTCAATGACGACACTTCATTGAGAATTGAGAGCTATGAGAAAAATCAGCTCATCTATCTCCATACTTTCTATACATCGTTGTGCGGCATTTACCGATATAAATTTGGAAACAACCAGCTGGAGCTGATCTGGGATGGTAGTAGCCACCACGAGAAGTATTCCAGAGAATGGAAGGAATGCTTTGTAAACTGGTGCACAGAATTTTGTCGAACGCCCCAATTTCTAAAGGCCATTCTTTCAGCTACAGTTTTTTGCAAAAACAGGAGGCAGGGAGAAATAGCTGAAAATCGACTTAGGGTATTTTTGAACAGTCAGTTTGAAGTACGGGTGCATAAGCTTCGAGGCATTGTACCAATGAAAGTGGCTTAATGACGGATAAGGAATCCAGTATAGTGCTTCAACGCTACCTCTGAACGTTCAATGCCTTCTACATTTGCATGAAGTGGCCCTTTTTTGCACCAGGATAAAAGATCGATCAGTTTATCTTTGGTTCCCTCCGCCTCGATCAAAACGCTTCCATCAGGCTCATTTTTAACCCAACCCTTAATGCCTAAATCATCGGCCATAGTCTTAGTACTCGCCCTGTAAAAGACGCCTTGTACTTTACCTAACACTCGTATTTGATAACAGACCATCGCTGTTTGGCTCGATTGAAATTGAAAAATGAAAATTCCAATCGAAAAAACAAACAGGGGGTCTGTAAAATTAGTGAATTGAGTGCGCTTGCTCTATTGAGTTCTTTGGGAAGCTTCCTCCATGATAGCTACTCCAGAGGAAGTACCAATTCTATCTGCACCAGCCTCCATCATTTCGACTAGCTGGCTTAGCGACTTTATACCACCCGAGGCTTTGATGCCTACATGGGATGGCAGAATACCTCTCAGTAGTGCTATGTCTTCAGCATTGGCACCTGTGGCAGCAAAGCCAGTACTCGTTTTAATAAAGTCGGCACCAGCGTCCTTTGCAGTCAATGCAACACCTTGAATCTCCTCTTTAGTTAAGTAGGCAGTTTCGATGATCACTTTCAAAATCGCCTCATGCTCATGGACCAGTTTAGCCATCTTGGCCAGTTCAATTTTGAACCAAGGGTGATTCATTTTGAAAGCAGAAATATTCATCACCATGTCAATTTCGTTGGCCCCATCCCGAAGAGCAAGCGAGGCTTCCAAAAGTTTTGACTCTGTCATTTGGTAGCCAAGCGGAAAACCAACAACGGTAATCAATTGAACGGGAGAGTCATCTATTTCTCTTTGTGCCCTTTTTACCCAGAAAGGCGGCACACAAACGCCCCAAAAGCCATTGGATGCAGCTTCTGCTACCAGCCGATCAATATCCCGATCTGAAAGGGTGGGGTTTAACAAAGTGTGCTCAATGTATCTTGCAATGTTTTGCATAGGAAAAATTCAGCAGAAGCTGGATAAATGACCAAAATATCAGTGCACAATGCCACATTCTTTGCAGAACTTGCGCTTTCCAACTTTTCTTTTCTTCGGAGGCCTTTTGTGGCCAAAATAAGCGGAATTGGAATATTGGGGCTTCTCCATTTCCTTGGCCGCCTGATCGTATTCGCGGGCATTTTGCTTCATTCGCTGCTTATATTCCGTAATAAGCTGATCCTTTTTCTGTTTTTTCCTCTTCTTGGTTTTTTTGATTTTTTGGGTCGAATTGTACTGCGAACCCTGCTTTTGGCCTGTAGTTACTTCCCTCGACGATTGGGCCGAAACTTGCCAACTGATGAAAAAGAAAAATACTAATACACCTAAATACTTCATGCAACAAAGATTATAATTATACATAACACTCCCTAATAACGGGCTATGTTTGAATATATTACCTCTATTTATCAGGCAGCTTTGTCGTCAGAAATTGCAGTGACGTCCATCAAAGTAGCGGCAGACTCGATCTCAAAATTGTGCACAATTTTAGTCATGATCCGATGCAAGTGAAGGTAGTCCTCTTCATTGAGTCCCTCCCATCCTTGATTTCTAAAATCATCTGCCAATGGCTTCAGCCTCACAATCATTTCTTCGCCCTTGGTAGTTAGCGCCACAATGAATTTTCTCCGATCATTCGGATCAGCTTTTCGCACAACTAAGTCTTTCTGGCCTAGCAGGTCAATAATACGGGTAACTGTCGGAGGGTCCTTGTATACCGACTCCACCACTTGAACCTGCGAAGTAGGGCCCTCCGAAAGCTTATCAAGCACCACCCATTGATCAACTGTCAGACCAGCTCCTGATTGTTGGAGTTTCCGCTGGAATGCCTGCTTTATTTGACGAGAAGCTACTTCAATTAGAAATCCGTATTTATTCTGCATGTGTCATTTTTGAGGGGAACTAAAGTGTTCCCCTGAGTTCTTGTTCTCTTTCGATCGACTCAAATAATGCCTTGAAATTGCCTTTTCCAAATGACCTCGCCCCTTTTCGTTGGATGATTTCGAAAAACATGGTAGGTCTTGGCTCTACCGGTTTAGTAAAAATTTGGAGTAAATAGCCCTCATCATCCCTATCGACAAGAATCCCAAGGTTTTTCAATGGCTCAAGGTCTTCATCGATATGACCGACTCTTTCAAGGAGTTCATCGTAATAAGTGGTAGGTACGTGAAGAAACTCGATGCCCCTGGCCTGCAGCTCCGTCACTGTTTCAATAATATCATCGGTGGCAACGGCTATATGTTGAATGCCAGAGCCATTATAGAAGTCCAGGTATTCCTCCACTTGCGATTTTTTCGCGCCATCAGCGGGCTCATTAATGGGGAATTTTACCCTGCCGTTTCCATTACTCATCACCTTGCTCATCAATGCAGTGTATTCTGTAGAAATGTCCTTGTCGTCGAAAGACACCAGTTGAGCAAATCCCATCACATTGGCATAAAAATCTACCCATTTGTTCATTTCTCCCCAACCAACGTTGCCTACCATATGATCCACGTATTTGAGCCCAACAGGTTTTGGGCTATAAGTGCTCTTCCAGGGCTTGAATCCCGGCAAAAAGACGCCAGAGTAGTTCTTCCGTTCGACAAAAATATGAACAGTCTCTCCGTAGGTATAGATACCAGATCGCACTACTTCGCCATGCTCATCCTTTTCTTTCGTTGGCTCCATGAAAGGCTTGGCGCCTCTGGCGGTGGTTTCCTCAAAAGCCTTGGTAGCATCGTCTACCCAAAGCGCTACCACCTTCACTCCGTCGCCATGCTTATCGATATGTTGGCCAATTTCAGTGTCCGGTTTTAAAGGAGTAGTAAGTACCAGACGAATTTTGTCTTGAACCAAAACGTAGGAAGCTCTGTCCCTTACACCTGTTTCCAGGCCACAATAAGCCAATGATTGAAAGCCAAAAGCGGTTTTGTAGAAATGGGCCGCCTGCAAAGAGTTTCCAACATAAAGCTCGAGGTAATCAGTGCCCAGCAGGGGCAAAAAGTCCTCAGGAGCTTCAATAGTTTCCTGGTGATTGTGATCTAAAATGTTCATCATGGGTAATTTTGTTGTTATACTAACTATTAGTATTATAACAAACGTACGGGTTTGATGGGAAGTTTCAAAACCTTTAGTTTTAAACCCGATTACTACCGTTCCTATAAGGTATCGTGCCCAGGGATTTCTATCTTTCGTAACTAGTTTAGTGATAACCTTTATCTCATGAAGAAACTCATACTTGGCCTTTTTGCGATTATCGCAATTTTTAGTCAGTCATTGGCTCAGGATCAACCTAAGGTTGATACAGAAATGATCATGGACTGGGAAAAATATGATCCGCCATCAACCCTGGTGGTGCCTGAGCATCCTTTGAAAAAATCCAAGTATCCGTTTGTGGATGTGCACAATCATCAATTCAGGATGAATCAGCAAGACCTGGCTCCACTTGTGAAAGAAATGGACGACTTGAACATGGGGGTGATGGTGAACCTGAGTGGCCGCGGCAGAGGAAGTAGAGGTTATTTGCTGGAGGTATTGGACAATGTGAAGAAAAATTCACCCAATAGATTCATCATTTTCACCAACCTGGATTTCACTGGTATCGACGACCCTGAATGGGGCAAAAAAGCAGCCGCTTCTCTGGAGCAGGATGTAAAAGCTGGAGCAAACGGGTTAAAAATTTATAAAAGCCTTGGTTTCAATGTAGTTGATGGCTCGGGCAAAAGAGTGGCAGTGGATGACCCAAGAATTGACCCGGTATGGGCAAAATGCGGAGAATTAGGCATCCCTGTTTTAATTCACTCAGCGGATCCAAAACCGTTTTGGGATGACTATGATGAAAACAACGAGCGCTGGCTGGAACTAAAAACACATCCCAGCAGAAAAAGATCAGCAACTGATCCGGTTCCTTGGGAACAGATTATCCAGGAGCAGCACAATGTTTTCAAAAAACACAAGAAAACAATCTTTATCGCCGCTCACTTTGGCTGGTATGCCAACGACCTTGCTACACTTGGCAAATTGCTGGATGAAATGCCCAATATGTACACCGAGATTGGAGCAATTATCGCGGAACTAGGCAGGCAACCAAGGGCGGCAAATGCTTTTTTCACCAAGTATCAGGATAGAATATTATTTGGCAAGGATGCCTACAACCCGGAAGAATATTACACCTATTTCAGAGTGCTCGAAACAGCTGATGAATACTTCCCTTACTACAAAAGGTATCATGCTTTTTGGAGAATGTATGGACTGGATTTGCCAGACGAAATATTGAAGAAGGTGTATTATAAAAATGCCCTCAAGATTATCCCCAATATTGATAAAAGCTTATTTCCAAAATAAGAAAAGCATTGACAAGGGATCATTCAAATAGAATGATCCTCAATGATATCGATTAATAAGTGACCACTGCCTCCACCTTTTTTGTTTCGAGATAGGTATAAATCAGGCGGTTTACTTCCCGGTTGGGTTTTCTTGGTTGGATGCAATCTCTGATCACATCAGGACTATTACCAAGTAAGTCGGCATCTGCATAGCCAAAGCCTTTGTAATTGCCATTTTCAATGCAGATAATAGTCTTTTCTTCAGTATGCCTGCCTTTGTCGAAGATAAAGCAGTTGGGGTGCTTGAACTGCCATGAACGCATGGCCAGCGTTGCCCGGTCATTGTAGGTGTCAGATAGTTCTTCCCCAATACATGCGCCCTGGCACATATGCAAGCTGTAATCAAAGCAAGGCCGGTCTGCCTGCATTTGTCTTTCCAGGCCTGAAACATGGGCACATAGCTGAAACTTCTTTACCAATTGCCGTAAGATTTTCAGCGACTCCTCCTCTGAAGAGCAAATCACGAAAGGATCGGATTTACCATCTATCTTACCCACCCTGAAGTGAATATAGCCGTCGATCTGAAGATCAGCGAAAATTCCGAATCGATAAGAATTGCGAAGTTGCATTCTGTTGTAAACGGGTTGCGCTTTTTTAATTTCCTCACTTTCCAGCAACAGCGCGACCAATTCATTACCAGTCTCTTCAAAAGTGATGGATGCGGCTTTGTTCTTGAGCTCCCGCCCCTTGACACCGACCGGTTTTTTCAGGTGTTGTGAAACACGGCTCTTTATGTTTTTGCTTTTGCCTATATAAATAACATCACCCAGGTGATCATGAAAATAGTAAACCCCCGGACTCTCTGGTAGTTTTCCAATGTCCTCCCAGTTCAAGTACTCATTGATCTGGCCGAGTTCCACACCTGGTCCTAAAAGCTTACTAAATACAAATGCTTTATCAGCTTTCAGTAATATCTCCACTAGCTTCACCGTAGCAAAAGCGTCTCCGCCTGCCCGATGCCTGTTTTCTATTTCTATGCCAAGCGTTTGGCATAAATTGCCCAAACTATAACTCGATTTTCCTGGCAAAATCTTCCTGCTGAGCTTCACTGTGCACAGCGTATCTTTTTTATAGTCGTAGCCCAAACGCTTGAATTCGTGTCTCACAAAACCATAGTCAAAGTTCACATTGTGGGCGACGAAAACACAGCCTTCAGTTACTTCAACGATTTGTTTGGCCACCTCAAAAAACCGAGGCGCACCCTCTACCATCTCATTGGTAATTCCTGTTAGATTGGTAATAAAGGGTGGGATGTTGCACTCAGGATTGATTAACGTTGAGAATTCATTGACGATCTGAGTTCCATCGTACACATAGATGGCTATCTCCGTGATCCGGGAAAACTGAGCATTACCGCCCGTGGTTTCTATGTCAATGATGGCATACATCTACTCAAAGATGACAAATATTTCTTATGCTTTTGAATTGTTTTGCTCCAAAGTGGCCATTGATAAGCAAGTTGTGCATTTTTTGAGGGAGCGTTTCAAAATCCGACCACTCATCCCAAATCCTTTGAGGCCGTTGCAAGTCATGGTAACTTTGGTATTCACCATGACAAAACCGGTATGAAGCGTATATTTCTGCTACTATTAACTTTTGCATTTACTGGTCTTCTACAGGCCCAAACCGACTATTTCTTTCCGGATCACGGAAACTTTGATCCTAATATTCCTACGCCTGAAGAGTTTCTTGGCTACCCCATTGGAGAATGGCACACCCGCCACGATAATATTGTAGCCTACATGGAAAAGCTGGCCGCGGTGTCTGACAGAGCGTCAGTGCAAAACATTGGCTACACCTATGAACACCGTGCGCAAGTAGTGCTTACCGTGACAAGCCCTGCTAATCTGGGTCGCCTGGAAGCCATTCGGGCAGAACACCTTAAACTGGTTGATCCGGCCCAACCTATGCCTGACATCAGCAAGATGCCAGCCATAATCCACTTGGGTTATAATGTGCATGGCAACGAGCCAAGCTCAGCAGAAGCTGCCATGCTTACAGCCTATTATCTTGTTGCTTCCAATGAAGCGGAAGCAGAAACCTATCGCCAAAACGCTGTAATATTCATAGAACCCTCACTCAATCCCGATGGCCGTGACCGCCATGCCAACTGGGCCAATATGCACAAAGGTTTCCCTCCTGTAGCTGATCCTATCGACAGAGAACACAATGAAGTGTGGCCCGGAGGACGTACCAATCACTACTGGTACGACCTTAACCGCGACTGGCTGCCACTTGCGCACATAGAAAGTCAGAATAGAATCGAATGGCACCAAAGGTGGTACCCCAACATGGTCACTGACTACCATGAAATGGGACCGACAAGCACCTACTATTTTGAGCCCACCAGTTTCGGTGCTGAAAACCCAGTAGTAGGCAGAAAACACTATGATGTACTCAACCAGGTGATGGCCGGGTACTTTCATGAATCACTCGACGACATAGGCTCGCTGTATTTCTTAAGAGAAAACTACGACAACTCCTATCCTGGCTATGGCTCCACCTACTCCGATATTCATGGTGGCCTTGGTGTAACGTTTGAACAAGCAAGTAGCCGTGGTCATGTACAGAAGACAGGAACGAAAGACATTACTTTCGCTTTTGGTATTCGAAACCACCTCACCACCAGCATTGCCACTGTGAAGGGTGTTGTGAAAGAAAAAGAAGTCTTCCAGCGCCACATGAGAGAATTTTTTGAAGAAAGTCTCCAGCAAGGAACAGCCGACCCGATCAAAGGCTATGTGTTTGGCGACAACTACGATACTGGCAGGACCAATGCATTTCTAGATTTACTTCTACGCCATAGGATTAAAGTCTACGAAAACCCTTCTACCCAAACTGTTTCTGGGGAGCGTTTTGAGTCTGGCAAATCGTACATCGTCCCCACCCAACAAAGACAATACCGCATGGTAAGGTCGGTGTTCGAAAAGGTAAAGCAGTTCAACGATTCTGTTTTCTATGACGCTTCTACCTGGACCATGGTGCTTGCCTATGGCCTTCCACATGCCGAAATGAAAGGTAAAGCTGTATCACTTGGAAAAGAAGTGACATCTGTTCCCGTGGCCAGCCCTAAAGTTGAAAAAGCTCCATACGCATATATATTGGACTGGCGCGAATACGCAGCACCTAAAGCCCTGCATCATTTGCTAAAGAACGGTGTTTACGCCAAAGTTGCTTATCAGCCCTTTGGGGCAATTGTGGACGGTCAGGAAAAAGCCTTCAGCTATGGTTCCATCCTCATTTCTGTTGCAGATCAGGAGCTGAGTCCCGACAAACTGTATCAAATCATTAGTGAAGCTTCAGAAATTTCAGGGCTCAGCTTTGACGCCACTGCCAGCGGATACACTGACAAAGGAGTGGGCTTGGGTTCAAGAAGCTTTCAAACGATCTTGATGCCAAAAGTGATGATGCTAATAGGCGAAGGAGTTTATTCGTACGAAGCTGGCGAGGTATGGCACTTGCTCGACAGCAAAATTGGCATGCCGATCACAAAGGTGGACAAGGGAGATATTGGGAGGATTTATCTTCCTGACTATAACACTATTGTACTTGTAAACGGACGATATAACGACATTCCAGACAGCTTTGTTGATAACCTGAAGCAATGGATCCGGAACGGCGGCACACTAATTACTCAAAAAGGAGCTACACAGTGGGCTATTTCCAAAGGCATCGTAAAAGAAAAACTGGCAGAAAACAAAGAAAATGAAAATCCAGGCAGAATGGACTATGAAGACGCTCGCAATTTCTACGGTGCACAAAGCATTGGAGGCGTGATTTTCGAGGCAAATCTGGATATTACCAGTCCTATTGGTTTTGGCTACACGTCACGAACTATCCCAGTTTACCGTAACAGCAGCATTTTCCTAAAGCCAAGTGAAAGCCCCTTCAGAACAGTGGCTCAATACACCTCGAAGCCCTGGCTGGCCGGATTCGTAACACCTGCCAACGTAGATAAAGTAAAAGGATCACCTTCAATTATGTTAGACGGGAGTGGAAGCGGAAGAACTATCCTATTTACCGATAATTCGAACTTCCGTGGCTACTGGTACGGAACGCATAAGCTCCTGCTGAATGCCATATTCTTTGGAAGCACCATATCTGTGCCTTAAATAGCGTTGTCCTTGTTGTGCTTCTGACTTCATGAAAGGGAGAAAATAGTTTTCTCCCTTTCACGTAGTTAATGCAACGGTTCGCTCCGGTATTTAAGCCATTTCACGCCAATTGCTCAATCCATTTTTTGTTTTGCCCTGTTAAGCACTCGAACTAAACTTTAAGTGCAATGACAAATAGTAGTAATTCAAAAAAATTCACTTGGAAGCCAATTGTCAGCCTCGCTATGATGCTGGTGATCGCTTTTACTTTTACGGCGTGTAACGACGATGACGACGACGATGAGGTGATGCTTGACAACATCGTAACCATCGCTCAAGGCAACAGTGATCTTTCAATTCTGGTAAGTGCGCTGACTAAGTTCCCCGACTTAGTATCAGCACTTCAGGCTGACGGAACGTACACTGTTTTTGCTCCTACGAATTCAGCTTTCACAGCACTCCTGGGAGTTATTGGTCAAGAAAGTCTGGACAATATACCGGAGTCAGTATTAAGAAGAGTATTAGAATACCACGTGCTTGCCTCAAAAGTAGCATCAACTGATTTGACAAACGGCCAAACTGCCAACACGCTGTTAAGCGGCGAAAGTATTGAGGTTGGAGTCGGTAGCGGTGTAACCATCAACGGAGCCAATGTAGTCACAGCCGACGTAGAGGCTTCCAATGGCATCGTTCATGTGGTTGACGCGGTTTTGGTTCCTTCATTAGAAGCAAGCATCGTAAACACGGTAGTAGAACCAGCCTATTTCAGCAAAGACTTTTCTGTATTGACCGCTGCCGTTGTTAAAGCAGGCCTTGTGGGTACGCTTATTGACAAAGATGCTTCGTTCACAGTTTTTGCTCCTACTGATGCAGCCTTCGAAGCAGCAGGAATTACAAGCCTCGATGGACTTGATGCTGATGCTTTAACTCCAATTTTGCTTTACCATGTTCTCGGTGCTGAAGTAACAGCAGCAAATTTGCCAGCTACAGGAAGTGCGGTAACAACACTAGGTGGAGATTTCTACCTGAGCATCAATGACAATGGTGTATACATCAATGCCACTTCGGAAGTAGTAGCTACAGATATAGCAGCAGACAATGGAGTGGTCCACGTGATTGATAGAACACTTATCCCTCCTACCCAGAATATCGTTGAAATTGCAATCGCCTCAACAGAAGCAGATGCGCCAGAGTTTACGCAATTAGTTGCAGCGCTTGTTAGGGTATCGAATGACCCTAGTGGTGCTGACCTCGTAGGAACTTTGAGCGACGCTGACGGTAATTTTACAGTGTTTGCCCCAACAGATGCCGCATTTACAGCTCTCTATGGTGTACTTGGTGTAGCAGGTGTTGACGAAATACCCGTTGCTACCTTGCAGTCTGTTTTGACATATCATGTGGTGGCAGGTGCCCGCATACTGTCTACTGATTTACCCAACTTAACATCTGGTACAGTGGCCACAGTAAACGGAGGAACTTTCGAGTTGGATCCAGCTACAGCCACTATAGATGACAATGGTAGTACCTCAGCAACTAACATAACAGCCACGGACATACTGGCTACCAATGGAGTTATCCATGTAATCGACAAAGTGATACTTCCTTAAAATAGAGTTCCAACGTGTGTCTCCAACATTTGGGGCACACGTTGGTTTTCTTCATACATGTTTTCATACAAGCACCGATATATATTCATCCTTCTACTTTCGGCGTATTCATACCTGAATATCAAATTCACCGAAGGTCAAAGGCTTTTTTCTACAGAACTCCCAGAATGGATTTTCTTCGGCACCATATTTATCCTTGTGCTATTTATTTGGGAAGGAAATAGGCTGATAGAAAAACTCAACCCAACCATAAAATTCAGGAATTGGGTAATTCACCCACTACTTGTACAATTCCTACTTAGCCTGTGTCTGGTCATTTCCATTTGCTGGGGCCTGGTGGCAATTGATGAAGGTATCTTGCAATACTCCCTCTCCATTTCAGAAACCAAACTGGCGCTTAGCTTTGGTTTTAGAATCAACTTATTCCTTTACTGCATCAACACAATTGTCTTTTTTAATCAGAAACTAAAAAAGACACAAGCCGAAGCAGACCAATTCAAAATGGAGAGCATAGAGGCGAGGTATGAGGCACTACGCAGCCAGATCAACCCTCACTTTCTTTTTAACAGCTTCAATGTTTTGTCGACCCTGGTATACAGGGATGCCGATACGGCCTCTCAATTTATCAGTCAACTCTCTGATGTTTACCGATACTTACTGTCTACAAAAGACAATAAAGTGGTGAAACTAGAAGAGGAAATGCAATTCCTTGACTCCTACCTCTACTTGTTAAGAATTCGTTTTAATGATAACCTGGTCGTGCAAAACAAGGTGGCTGAATCCAAAAAAGGATTATATATTCCTCCATCGACCTTACAATTACTGATTGAAAATGCAATCAAACATAATGTGATCTCAAAAAAAGATCCTTTAGAAATTAAGATTTATGACGAGCAAAACTTCATAGTTGTTTCCAATAACCTAAATCCAAAAAAAATTAAGGAACCCTCAACCAGAGTGGGGCTAGAAAACATTAAAAGCAGATATCGGTTTATAAACAACAGCCAACCAATTATTGACGTTTCAGATGGATTTTTCACTATCAAAGTTCCACTTATTGAAATCAGTTAGCGATGAATGTACTTATAGTTGAAGACGAAGAGTTGGCAGTAGAAAGGCTTGAGGAGATGATCAATACTTACGATCGCTCCATAAAAATAATGGATCGGCTCGATACAGTTAAAGACACTGTGGAGTTTCTTCGAACCAGTAAACAAGAACCTGATTTGCTTTTTTTAGACATTCAACTTGCTGATGGTTTTAGCTTCGATATTTTTGATCACATCAACAGCATGAAACCGATCATCTTCACTACCGCTTACGACCAGTATTCCCTCAAAGCATTCAAGCTGAATAGTGTTGACTACCTGCTAAAGCCCATCAAATACAAAGAATTGGAAGAAGCCCTCGACAAATACAAAAATGTATTTGTCGAGGGAAAAACAACCAACATGGTTGATCTGGCGGAACTTAGAAGCTTACTTAAGGAAGTAAAAAACCCCTACAAGAAAAGATTTATGGCTAAGCATGGCAATCGGCTCCATCACAAGACAGTGGAAGAAATAGCCTATTTCTATGCTGATGATAAGATCGTTTACATGCTGGAGTTCAATTCCAACAAGAAGTATATTGTCGACTACACTTTGGAAGAGTTGGAAACGCAATTTTTGGACCCGGAAAAGTTCTACCGAATCAATAGAAAGACAATCGTTTCGCTCGACTCCATCAATGAAATTCGTACCCAACCCCGCCAGCGCCTGGAAATTCAACTTAAGGCATTCCAGGAAATACCTATGCTAGTAAGTAGGGAAAAAGTAATCTCATTTAAGAATTGGCTAAATCATTGACCTATGAAGTACATGTTCTTTTTGACCATCGCACTATTTTTTGTATTGAATCAGGCTTCGGGACAAAGCACAGCAGATTTTGACTCCCTAAGAAAAGAAGTGTTGTTGTTAAAAACAGAAGTGCAAGAATTTAATTGGCAAGTCTCGCAGTCTCAGAAAAAACTCAGGAATGGCATCATCACTTCAACTATCGGCTACACGATCACTATTGCTGGAGGGCTTATGCTTGGCCGACAAAATGATCAACTTGGGCAGGGCCTGCTAATCGCTGGGGGCGCAACAGGCGCAACAGGAACAGCTATGATGATCGCATCGTTGAAAATTAAGGATCGGAAAAAACAGAGAAATCGATCCGCCAAATAATCCTTAAAAATCGCCATACATCATAATATATGCCTCTGGAAGCTGCTTTTGATTGAAAAAGACTCGTTTCCAGCGTAAAAGTTTATTACTTTAAGAAATACATTATATCTGTAGATATAATCTTTCTACTAAACTACAAAATACACCCCATGAACTTGAATTTGAAAGCCAAGCAGCAAAATAGCTATGATGCCATTGTTGTAGGCACTGGCATCAGCGGTGGTTGGGCAGCCAAAGAGCTCACTGAGAAGGGACTTAAAACGTTGGTGTTGGAAAGAGGGAGAATGGTTCGCCATGTAACCGACTACCCTACCATGAACCTAAATCCCTGGGAGCTTGAAAATGGTGATCGGCTTACTGCAGAAGAAGAAAAAGACTACGAAAAACAAAACCGTACCGGCTACACTGTAAAAAACTCCACCAAACACTGGTGGCTCAAAGATACCGATCAGCCTTATTCAGAAGTCAAAAGATTCGACTGGATCAGAGGCTATCACGTAGGAGGTAGGTCCATTATGTGGGGACGCCAGAGCTACAGGCTTGGTGATTTCGACTTTGAAGCCAATGCCAAGGACGGCATCGCGGTGGATTGGCCTATAAGATATGCTGACTTAGCGCCGTGGTACGACTATACTGAGCAATTCATAGGTGTGAATGGTATAGCCGACGGCTGGATAGGCCTGCCTGATGGCAAATACCTCCCGCCAATGGAAATGAACTGCATTGAAAAGCATGTGAAGCAAGGTATTGAAGCCAATTTCAAAGACAGGATCATGACAATGGGTCGTTCAGCGAACATCACCCAAAACCATAACGGCAGAAACAAATGCATGTACCGCAACCTTTGTATCAGAGGCTGTCCTTTTGGCGGCTACTTCAGTAGCAACTCGTCTACCTTGCCAGCAGCGGAGGCCACAGGTAACATGACATTGAGACCAAATTCTATTGTTCATTCAGTTATTTACGATGCTGAAAAGGGTAAGGCTACAGGCGTGAGAGTGATCGACGCAGAGACCATGGAGACGGTGGAATACTTCGCCAATATCATTTTCCTCAATGCCTCAACGATCAATTCAACTTCCATCATGCTCAATTCTATCTCCGACCGGTTCCCGAATGGTTTGGGTAACGATAGCGGTGAGCTGGGGCACAACCTGATGGATCACCACTTCCGAGTAGGTGCCAGAGCTGATTATGATGGATTTGAAGAAGAATACTATGTGGGTCGTAGACCAAACGGCATCTATATCCCACGTTTCAGAAATATAGGCAACGATAAGCAGGATTATATCAGAGGCTATGGTTACCAGGGTGGTGGTAGCCGTGATGGTTGGAACAGAGGTGTAGCAGAAATGCAGGTAGGCCCAGAGCTGAAAGCAGCGATGATGACTCCAGGCAAGTGGGGCATGGGCCTTACTGGTTTTGGTGAAATGCTTCCTTACCACGAAAACAAGATGGTAATGAATAATGACCTGAAAGATAAGTGGGACATGCCAACCGTTACGTTCGATTGCGAAATAAAGGAGAACGAGTTGAAAATGCGTGTAGACATGAAGGAGCAGGCTGTAGCCATGCTTGAAGCTGCAGGCATGAAAAATGTCACGCCTTACGACGATGCTGGTGGGCCTGGATTGGGTATCCACGAAATGGGCACTGCCAGAATGGGAAAAGATCCTAAGACATCGGTGCTGAACAAATGGAACCAGGTACATGCCTGCAAGAACGTGTTTGTGACCGACGGATCAGCCATGACATCGGCCTCCTGCGTGAATCCATCGCTTACGTATATGGCCTTGACAGCAAGAGCTGCTGACTATGCGGTGAAAGAAATGAAAAAACAAAACCTGTAAATAAATGACCATGAACAGAAGAGACGTAATAAAAAAGACAGCCCTTTTTATGGGAGCATCTGTATCGGCTCCTGCCATTATGGGCATTTTGAACGGATGTGCGCCGGAGCCAAGTCTTTACTGGACGCCAAAGTATGTGACCAAGGAGCAGGCATTAGAAATTGAGGCCATTGCTGAAACCATTATGCCCGCCACCGATACACCTGGTGCAAAAGATGCTGGCGTTCCGGCCTTCATCGAAAAAATGGTGCATGAAGTGTACAAACCTGCCGACGTGAAGAAATTCATGGATGGCCTGGCTGCTTTCAGCTCCAAGGTAGAAGGCAGTGAAGGAAAAGCATTTAACCAGCTTGATCGTGCTAAACAACTTGAGGTGATCAAGGCGGAAAATAGCGCTGCCCTTGCCAATCGGGGTGAAGGTGAAAGGCCGTGGTTCCTTTCGATCAAAGAACTGACATTGCTAGGTTTCTTTAGATCAGAAATCGGTGCGACGCAGGTACTCCGTTATGAAGCCATTCCAGGCAGGTACGAAGGCTGTGTTCCCTTTTCAGAGGTAGGAAAAACATGGGCTACTTAAAGAATCCGAATTACTGATTTGAGATTTATGATTGATATATGGAAAGCCCGGTTGTTCACCGGGCTTTTTTCTTACTACAAGCTTGACTTTATCCAATAAAAGGCAGCCTTAGAGTTGATAATTATCATGCAATAGCCCTGCTTTTCTTTCTAAGTTGGGAGACAACTTAGAAACTATGAAAAAGCTATTGCTTATATTCTTGCTATCTAACTTTATACTTGGCGGCTGTGCTATCAGAGTCAATACTTCCTACGACAAAAAAGCAGACTTCAGCCAGTATAAGACATTTTGCTGGCTGAAAGGGTGTGAATTTACCTTTACGGGCCCGGCTTATTTGAACGATGAAGTCGTTCGTGGCAACCTTAAGAAAGCCATTGTGAAAGAAATGGAGAATAAAGGTTTTGTGTATAATGATGATACACCGGATCTGCTGGTTGATTTCCATGTAACGGTAGAAAACCGATCAACAGCAGTCTATCGATTCGAAGAAGAGAGGTTTGAGCAAATCAGCCCGGGTGATCAGCCTGACGTGTACTATTTTCTGGAAGGTACCGTCATCATTGACATGGTTGACCAACCAACAGGGCAAATGGTTTGGCGGTGTAGTGCCAACCAGTACCTGGAGCTAAACCCCGACCTTTCCGAAGCCAACCTTAACAAAGCTATTAGAATAGTTTTAAAGGATTTTCCTCCGAAGTAAATTGTGCAACGCCAGCCAATAGAATTACCAATGGACGGGCGGATTTCAGCTACTGAAGCCAATCGTAAATCAGCGTTACCCACTAGCTAGTGATCACAAGCGATGAGCATCACTATCTTTATTTTCAATGAGTAAAGGCAAAGAAAGAATGTGATCATTTAGCCAGATGCAAACACCTAAATCAAAATGAAACTTCTACTTCTGCAATTTGCCCATCAATTGACCTCTAACCCAAATGTGGTTCTTTCACATCCAGCAGTAGCTCCAGTTTTTCGAGGTAGCGGTGCTCAGCCTTACTTATGCCTCTGAAAGACACGGCAATCTCTGTGGCAGTAGTCATTATTTGATTCTTTAGCTTCTCGCTGAATACAGCCTTATGAATCTCATAGTATTCCCGAAACATTTCGAAGGCCTCCTCGGCAGTAGTAAAGCTATCAGTAAGGTAATCAAAAGCAATATAAATGTAGAAGGCTGCGTCGGTGCCGAATTCATCAGTTGAGTGTTCCATCGGAACCCACTCTTCGGCCACCAGCTCTTTCAGCTTTTCGACCTCTTTGTGCTTCAAGTGGTTATCTGCCATCGCAATGGCAAAGAAAAGATTGCCCAGTTGTTCGTAAATTTTTTGATAGTTAGTAGTCATGGCAGTCAAAATTTAGGTCTTAAGTCATTCACTTTCTCACGCCATTTCGGTGGATCGTG
Source organism: uncultured Roseivirgaceae bacterium (assembly GCA_964351395.1). Taxonomy (GTDB): domain Bacteria; phylum Bacteroidota; class Bacteroidia; order Cytophagales; family Cyclobacteriaceae; genus Imperialibacter. The sequence goes on along the minus strand of CAYGOF010000006.1, from coordinate 275,879 downwards.
ATAACTAAATGAAGATATGCTTTTAACCATCGAATTTAGCTGATCGGGGTCAGTACAAAGGAGTGATTCTGGTCAAGGTAGACGTTGGGGCAGGCGAAGTGGAACTGTGGGCTAGTAAATCAAAGGGGCGGCAAAGGCGGGTTTGACTTGTATTATGTAGGGGTGGAGAAGATGATTTATTAACCTCGATCAATTAGGCCCTTTGTTAGCCTCTTTCAGCTGATCGGCGTTCCAGTTCTCGGGATTGTTGATAATGTATTGGGTTATATGATCAAAAGATCTTTGGTCACGTATGATATGCTCCCAATAATTCCTTTGCCATAATTTACCATAAAATTCTGGCCAACCGGCATTTCTTACGCCCCGGATATATTCGTTGGTGGTCATTGTTTTAAACCATTGAATCACCCGATATAGGGGCGAACCTTTGTGTTCGTCCAATATTTGTGGGTTGGAAATGGGTTTGTTTGGTATGCCATTCGGTCCGACACGTGGGTCGGCCCCTACGGGGTGACCGTGGTTGATGACAATGGCGTGGAAATGATTGGGCATTACCTGGAATACATCACAATCTATATCCGGAAATTTGTTCGGCAATTCTTTCACCCATCTATTAATCATGGTACCGGCATCATTCAACACCATTTTACTATCCGCGATGTCTCCAAAATAACAATGCCGATCCTTGGTGCAAATGGTGATAAAATATGCACCTTGTTGTGAATAATCATATCCCTTCAATCTAATCGATCTGCGATGATGCTTTTGAGGATCGTAAATCATTAGTAAGATTAACCGCCATCCACAACAATCCCTTTCGTTTCGGCAAAATCCCGTATCGCCTCTTTTATCTCAATGGAAATTTTGCCCGATGTGCGGTACTTAAGGATTCTTTGACTTTCCGTAAGTTGAAAAGCCAGGCCATACGACATAAGTGTTATCGCCCGAATATCTGCCCAGTTGATGGATATATTGGCTTGGAAAACATCAAGCCTAAACTCGATGAATTCTTCGGTTAGTCTCACCTTTGGCGCATACTTTGATTTAGCAGAACTAACTGCAAAGGCCCGGCTAAGGTGGTACACCCCAGCAAACATCATCAGTACACTTATCGCTATAGAAAAAAAGGAAAGTTCTGACTCACCAAAAAATCGGGAAATCCCCATAAGAACGAATAAACCACCTAAGAAGAAATAAAGCCTTCGTTGCGCTTTCAGAGAGAACTCATGGTTTCCATATCCAAGGAGAATGGTCTCTTCCATTTTCTGATCATTTTTTTATAAGTATCACACATGTAGATAGCCAATAATAGGCTTAACAATTGTGAATAACGAGGCCTAACTTCCATCTACAATAACCCCTTTCTGCTCCGCAAAATCTCTAATTGCTTCTTTAATTTCTATTGAAATTTCACCGGAAGTGCGGTACTTGATTACTTTTCGGCTCTCCGCTAATTCAAAAGCCAAGCTGTACGACATAAGCGAAATGGACCGTATATCAGCCCATTGGATAACAATATTAGCCTTAAATGGCTCCAGACGAAACACTATTTCATCATCACTCAATTTCACCTTCGGGGAATATTTTGACCTCTCTGACGAAATCGCTATTCCCATAAAAAAATGGTAAGCTCCGCCAAGGATGATCAAAATACTTAGAGGGATAGACAGCATTGGCCATCCCATTCCTGTAATCAGGTAGAAAAAACCCTGCGCGACAAAAATTGCCCCCGCAAAGAAAAAGAGCCCTCTCTGAGCTTTCAGGGAGAACTTTTGGTTTCCAGAACCAATCAAGATGGTCTTTTCCATTGATCTATTCTTTACTAAATATCACATACAACGATCTCCATCTATTCAAAGGCCAGTAGTCAATACAACATGAGCAACATAGTCCGAACATTTAGTTATTTAATGTATATATTCAATTGAATAAAACCAATTACAAAATCCAATAATTCTTCTGAATGCATCACTTTATGGGTAAACTTTGAGTTCTCAGAATTGATTGTGATGACCAGAAAAGGTGATGAAACCCTTCAATAAGTATCGAATCACTTAGCTTAAAAAAAAGGAATATTCTGATTTATATAAAGTCTCTGGAAATTCCTCCGGCAGCAAAGACGCCGTATGCAAAAAAATAAAGCCCTCTCCGAGCTTTCAGAGAGGACTTACGGTTTTCAAATCCAAGAAAGATTATTCCCCCTATTTATTCTTTACACGTCGCAGATATCGATGGACTGTCTCAATGAGGCAAAAGCATCTTCACGCTTTGGAATAAATTCCTGGGCTACATAGCCTTTGAACCCAGTTTCCACAATGGCCTTCATAATGGCTGGGTAGTAAAGCTCTTGCGTTTCGTCGATCTCATTACGGCCTGGTACGCCACCGGTGTGATAATGTGAGATGTAAGGGTGAAACTCTTTGATGGTGGCAATTACGTCGCCTTCCATGATCTGCATGTGGTAGATGTCGTACAATAACTTAAAGTTCGGTGAACCCAACTTGTCTACCAGCTTCACTCCCCAAGGGGTTAAATCACACATATAGTCAGGGTGGTTGCGCTTGCTGTTCAGTAGCTCCATGCTGATGGTTACCCCATATTTTTCAGCGATCTTCATCACAGGATCAAGACCCTTGGCGCAGTTTTCCAAACCCACCATATCGTCCATGCCATTGCGGTTGCCAGAGAAGGTGATCACGTTGGTGAAGCCTGCGTCAGCTGCCTTTGGTATTGAGGCCGTGAACTGCTTAAGTAATTCCGCATGGAGGCTTGGGTCATTAAACCCTTTATTAAGCCCTATATTTGAGCCATAGGCCATAGCACAGTGCAAACCATATTTTTTCAGTGTTGGCCAGTCTTTCTCTCCCAGCAACTCCACCGACTTGATGCCAATATCATTTGCTGCTTCACAGAGTTCTTCGATCGTTTTTTTGCCGTAACACCACTGGCAAACTGAGTGATTGATATTGCCTTTGCGGGCCGCCTTCCCAGTAGACGGGGCAGCCTGGGCAATCATACCAGGTGCCATGGCCACTCCAAGAGAGGACACCGCCATCTTTTTTAATGCTTCTTTTCTAGAAATGTTCATCATATATGTTCTTTAAGTAGGCTATTTTTTAGTGAACGTGATTTCTTGTATTTGTCGCCAGGTGACCGGCACAATCCCTTCTTTTTTGAGAACTTCCTGAAACTCGTCACTAAGGATGTAGTCCAGGTCCCTTTGCCGCCAGGCAGCTCCATAATCAGGATGGTTGACAGTTACCGCTTGCATCTCCTCGTCATCATAGGCCAAATGTACCAGCAGCAAGTTCAAACCCGGCTGGAGCTCTTCCATCCAACTCGTATAGGTATTATTCCACATTTCGGGAGCAACACCTTCCTCCAACATATATAGCCGGTTAACAGGCACAAAAACCTCATCCACAACGTTAAAAAGTGGTGGAGCCGCCTTCAGGTTTTCGATAGGAATCATCACAGGAATGCCAAAATCCTTCCCTACTTTTTGGTAAACCTTGAAAAGCTCTGGCGTTTGGAATACGCTTCCCATATGTGAGTCGAGGTGCGAGGGCTTTAGTCCTGCATCAATCGCCATTTGCACCTGGGCTCTGATTTCTTTTTCAACCTCTTCAGGTTTGGCATTTTGGCCCACTTCTTCTGACGAGGGGTAGAAAAAACCATCCTCACCGATTAGGCTGGAAATTTCCGAGGGTATCGACACACCATCCCATTTATAGTTTTCCCATTCAGCAGTTAAAGTGAGGTGAAGGCCCAGGTCTTTCTCGGGATGCTCTCGGCCGTATTTGGAAATTTCCGGAAACCAGGGGCAAGGAACCATGATACTGGCGGAGTTGATTCCGCTCTTTTCGAAGGCTTCGATCGAGGCGGCATTTTCGGAATGAGCAACGCCCAGGTCGTCGGCATGAATAATCAGGAGTTTTGTGTCTTTTGGATAGCCTAGCTTTTCAGCTGTATTGGGCGGCTGACAGGCAACAACAAGTGTCGCTACCAGAACAAGTGAAAAGTTCAATGCCTTTTTTAACGCCATCAGAAAGGGTGAATTAACTAACTAACAAATTATCACCTATTCAGGTATTTCAAAAGGATTATTCCTTTTTATCCACTGGCTCCATCAAAACCCTTGTAGTTGGTAGATAGTCGGGATAGTTGTCTTTGATAAAGGTAATCAGCATTTCTCGCACGTTGCAGCGCAGGTCGAAACCATCCGGAGCATTTCTGGATGAAACGAGTGCCCTCACTAGCATTGTTGTTTGCGTAGTTTCGGTTACCTGGACTACCTGCACCTGCTTGTCCCATAAAGGCTCTGTTTTCAGGTATTCTTCCAGCTTTTTGCGCAAAGGGTCTATTGGCAACCTAAAATCAGTATAGATAAATACGGTACCAATAAGGCTGGCATCGTTGCGGGTCCAGTTTTGAAAAGGTTTTTCAACAAAATAGGTAATAGGGACCACCAGGCGCCGCCAATCCCAAATCTTTACCACCACGTAAGTCAGATTGATCTCTTCAATTTTACCCCACTCATTTTCAACGATGACTACATCGTCAATTTTCATCGGTTGGGTAAAAGCGATCTGAAATCCTGCCAGCAAATTAGAAATAGATTTTTGAGCTGCCAGACCTACTATGAGTGACAGAATACCTGCTGAAGTGATTAAACCAGCTCCAAATTTTCGTCCTTCCTCAAAGCTCAGAAGTATGGCTGAAAGACCGATAATACACAAGGCAACAATGACAAGTTTCTTCAAAAAAGTCAACTGTGTAACGATCTTCCGCTCCTGAGCGTTATCCTCTTTGTTCAGGTCGTACTGGCTCAAAATAATGTCTTGCAGTACGTGCGTCACCCTGATCAGAAACCAAGTGCCCGATATGATCAAAAGAATCTGGAATAACTGCTTGTAATTTACGTGGTCTCCATTTGGGTCGTAAAAGGTGAAGGTGAGGAAAATTACAAGGGTAGGGATAAACGTGAAACTTGCTGTTTTAACTTTCTTAAGTGAGGCCTTAAAGCTTTCTTGCTCACTACCCCTTAGGCCGAGTTTGATACTTAGAATAATGACATATCTCAAAACCAATCCCGCGACAATACCGCCTACGATGATTTGAATAGGTAGCGGAATGCTATTTAGTAAATCCATTTTTTTTCTTTTTCATTTAGGCAGAAACCTACCGCCTGCAATAGGCAAACCGTTCACTGGCCCCCTATAAACATAGGTCCATGCTGTGATAGGTTTTCCATTGTATACTACCTCGATTTGTTTTCTCAGGTATTCGTCTCCAGTAAGACCACCAGCATCACTCACACCTTCATACTCGTCCAGAGCCGACCAGAAGGTTTGATTCAAGGGGTTGTTGATTTGAAAAAGCTCACCATACACATGGGCATCGGGCGAAAGGACCAGCCCAGGGTAGTAGGATACCCTGTAAAGATATCCGCCACAGGTGGCTACTCCCAACAATTTGGCGTTTTTTCGCAGAAAAACAGCGTAGGGTTTGTCGAATACCGACATAAGCGTCCCGTATACAAAAAGGAAATCACTTGTTTTCACCGCCTCCATTTTCTTTCAGTGCATTCTTTTCATAAACCTCTTGCTGCCACTGTTTGATTTTATCTTTGTTGCTTCTTGCGCCAATACTACTGATCACTCCACTAAGAAACGCCTTCGACCAATAGTTGATAATGCTCCTTGATGTATCCCTCTCGACAAAAATACCACCCTGGCGGGTCGAGAAAAGTGTTGGATTATTAGAGGACACAATAAACGCATTGGCAAAGAAACTTTCAAAGCCCTTACCCGCTCCCAGTTTTTCTTCCTTTCTACTTAAAACATTAATCTTTAGATCGTTGTAAAGAAAATCCATATTGCCTACAGCCACGGCTGTGTCTGCCTCAAAGTTGAAATAGGCTTCGTTCAGCTTTCCCTCCCTAACTTCTACAAAAGCTACTGGTACCAGAATTGAGTTAACTTTTTCAAGGTTGGTAGGCCCTAGCGTTCCGGTGACGTAATGAGTGCCTGCCTTGCTATTCAGGTCAAACACGAAATCGGCTTTGAGCCAACCTTCGTCCATCATCATCGCCTGTGCAGTTAAATTAGCGTAGTTATTGTTGGCTATGGCTGATGCATTATTGGTAATATTGGTGCCACGGGCAATCAAGTCCGAAACTATAAGCTCACCCGGTTCTGTGCCATCTTCGGCAAATTCAAGGTAGATGATTTGGCTTTTTGTCAACATCAGGGAATCAATTTTCAGTGGCAACTTCATGTCAAGTAGCTGCAGCTGTGGCAACCCCCTAACCTGATCCGCTGGAAAGGGTAAGCGCTTGTCTTTGAACAAACGCATATAAAAGTTATCAAGGACCAGCTTTCTCGCCACAATCTCTTCGCCCTGAAGCAACCCAAAAAGGTTAGGATCGTACAGTGCAATTTGCCGGCCCTTAATTTGCATCCAATTGGTTTGGTGGCCTACAATAGGGCCATGCTCATACATGCCATAAAAAGGTAAAAGCTCAGGCCCTTCAATCACCACTTGAGGTGCCTGTGAATTGATCGATAGGCGGTCGATCTGCATTTTGTAAAGGCTATCTGGGAGCTGAAAAGCGAGATTATCAAGGGATACACGGTACGATTCTGAGAACAAAAGGCGGTTTTCCTCCATTTTCTCGTTCTCATTTAGCAAAAACCCCTTAAGTGCTATCTTAAACCTTGGAATTACCCACTGGCGATCTTTAGCCTCATTTTCATAGCTTAGTTTATCTCCATTGATATCAACGTAGCCAACTTCAATGCTACCTATTGTATTTTTTTCGCCAGATTGTTCACTTCTGCGCTCCTTGGCTGTGCTTAGGTAACGGTCGTCGATATCTAAAAACTCCAGTCGAGCGAGAACAGAGTCGGCCAAAAAACCTCCGTTCAGTATTAGTTCCTTTACGTCAAGTCCTGTAACCCTCATTTCGGGCGCATAGGTGCCTATGTGCAGCTCGCCTTGCTGGTCTGTCTGCATTCTGAACCCTTCTACAGCTATTTTTCTTTCCATTGTACTAAGCTGCAACTGATTGAATGAAAAAATGTCAAAACCATTTATCCAGTTAAGCTCCTGGCGCCCAGTCTCGATAGAAATGTTTCGGGCAAAGGCAATCGGAGAAGAAGCTACTGTAGATCGTCTGTCAAAGTAGATGTCGCTCACTTGGAAATTGATATTTTCAATTTCCCTCACCGAACTATCTTCTGTGGTAGTAAGCATCTTGATTGGAAGCAGAATTTCCTTGCCACTTACGTAGTCGTAATCGCCTAAAATCCTGGTTTTGATGTCATTAATTTTACTGCTTAAATTTTCTTGTTTGCCTGTGCCCGGTTGCAGTGTCCATGCGATGGTCGCATCACCAATTATTGCTTGATCCCATTTGATGAAGTCGCCCTTCACTATTGATAAAATATCAACACCTTTGATATCAACACTTGGTGTAGATGCACTACTCAGCCCTTTGCCGGAAGGCAATGTGTAAGCAAAGTGCTGAGCCTTAAAAGTGGAGTCGCTCAATGAAGCAGCTACACTACCAACATCCAAGCCGACTCTATTCGGAAGCCTCAGTTTCAATCCTGAAATATCCGCGGAAGCATCCCGCAAATACCAGTCTACATTGCCTCGTAGTTGATAGCCCAAATAGTCCATCCTAATCGAATAATTTGTCAACTGCACCGACGTGGTATCACTCAAGTTTAGAAAAAGATTGCCATTTACAACATCGAGTTTTTTAACTTCAACCCTGCTTAAAGATGCATTTTTCGACCCACCTCCCCTTTTATATGAATTAATTCGGAGTTCTGGCCGCACCAGCATTACTGAATCGGCCAGCCATTCACCCTCAAGCAAAAATTCCTTCAGGTAAAATCCTGTCATTTTCAGTTCATTAATCTTGCCTTCGACAGACCAGCCCGAGGGGACATAAGGGGTTACAACCACGTTCTCGACCTCGTAATCGCCTCTAATCGGATCGAAACTAAAGTCACCGATTTCCAAAATATGTGAATCGTCCGGAAAAAGTAGCCTGGAATTGGCAACTTTGACAACCAGGTCATTGGCATGAAAAAATTTAGTACTATCCAACTGAGTCAAACTATCTAGCCTGAACGACGAGGCTATCACCTCAATTTCAGGTGAGCTAAACCGTTGTGTGTCTTTGTTGATAAAACTAAGTTCACTTTTGTCGACATGGAGACTGTCAACAAGTATTCTTGAAAAGATATGCTTGATGTAAGGGTAGAAATTTGCTACATCACGAAAGGCAAGTTTCTTCTTTGGCTCGTTAAGCCTTTTTAGAAAAAACTCGGAGCTACTTATATCGACCTTACCTACAACGAGGTCCTTTTTCGCCCAGCCCTTCCACAGTTCTACTTTGCTGAGTTCAAAAAACGGTATATAAAAACGCTTTTGTACATCAGCTTTCGAAGCGAACCATTGCTGACTTAATCCTTGGATAGGTGCAATCACCAGGCTATCCCCTCTTATAATTGAATCGAGTGTAGAAAACCTGAATTTTTTGATAAACAACCGATGAATACTATCTGGGAGAAAGTAGGCGTATTCGTCAACAGTGAAATCGATATGATCGAAAACTTTAAAATCTCTACTGAGTATCACAGTGCTGGTATCAATTCTGAAGTTATTGAGGATCACATTGGCATTCTGAACTGTGAATCGATCTTGATTTTTACCTCCGTAAAATTTAAGGTCCAGAAGTGCATCTTCAAGATTAAAGTTTGCCACTTCTATTACATCAAATAAAGAGGTTAGCAATTCTACAATCGATCTATTTTCCTGATTCTCCCCCCTTTTGCCTATTACCTTACTTACTTCATTGATATTGATCGACGGCTGCTCAAAAAATATATTTCCTATTTGCAGCATATTGTCATTATAGGCCTGAATAAAATCAACATCAGACAGCCTAAACTTTGGAATAAGTACTTCATAGCTATTGACTCCCTCTGGCACAGGAAGTTTCTCAGCCCTCGGCTTCAATTTCAGGTTAGTGAATACAATTTCAGACTTTTCAGTTGACAACGACAGGTCGTCAAATTCCACCACATGAATACTGTCAGCCAGCTTCACTTTTTGCTTGCTGATTTGTAGTAAAAGCTTTTCTGTGTTTAAAAATCTATTTTCTCTTTTAACATCCTGGCCTATTTCAAAATTGTCTACCGATGCATTTACAGGCCCAACAAGATAGGTTTGTTCCTGCCCATCCATATGCTTCACATAGGTAAAATAGCCCTCAGTAATACTGAAGTCGGTGATCTCAAAATGGTTGAGGTAATCTGTAATCAACTGATAGAATTCTCCAGCTTCCAAGGAAAGCGTCACTTCCCGTTCCTTTTTTGGGTTTTTAAACCATTTAATTTCTGGTTGAAATACATCAATCGACGATACCTGCAGGTTCCTGTTCAAGTATAGGTCGTATAGGCTCTTAATTTGAAGTGACAAAACAGGAATATGCGTCAGGTACATATTTTCCCTACTGTCTGTGCCCGAAGCAAACGCATCTTGTGACAAAGAATCAACTTCAAGTCTGAAATTGTTAAAATTGATTTGTCTCTTGAAAAGGTCAATTTCAATTTTATCGAAGGACACCTGATAAAACCCACCACTCTCCTCCTCCACAAGGCGCTCAATAATTGTTCCTGCCAGCTTGATGGCCATTTTTCTCAATGTACCAATAGACAAGAAATAAAGCGCCAGCCCGCAGAGAGTGGTAATAACAGTTATCCTCATGAGGTAACTGGATAGCTTAGTTTGTTTGCGAGGTGGCTTAGGAAGTTTCATAGGTTACACCATGACCATCATTTTTGTCTAAATACTTAGTAATACCGACATAAACTAATCCCGTCAGGTATAAAGAGAAGAGGTGTAGTCTGCTTAGGCACAATAAAATTAGTAATTTCGCAGTCTTTAGTAATTGAGAACATCGAAAAGAAATAAGTATTTCCGGCTATGAGCATGCACAAACCCTTCTTGCTATTACTGACAATGCTGCTTAGCTTTTCGTTGCATGCTGATAAAAACAAAAAAGCAGCTAAAGCACTAGCCAAAGGAGATGTTAACAAAGCAAAGGAGTTGGCCATTTCCTCCCTCGAAGACGACATAGTTAACCCAGGAGCGAACTACCTTTTTTCTTTGATCTTTACCATCGACACGCTTAATACTTATAACATCGATAGTGCACAAAAGTATATAATTGAAGCGCTGGCAGATTGGCCCTTGTTGACTGAGAAAGAACAAGAAAAGAATGAAAAAAACGGATTTAGTCCGCCACTTTTTGATGGTCAAAAAATAAGAGTTGACAGGCTGGCATTTGAGAGAGCAATCAAAAAAGGAGACGTTGCTGCTTATGAAGCCTTCATAAAACAATTTGCTGACGCAAGCATGGTGCCGGCGGCAAAAAGCAAACGAGACAGTGTGGCATTCAGTGTCGCGACAGAAAAAGACACCTGGCAGAGTTATCAGTACTTTTACGAAACCTACCCTGAAGCGCAAGAGGTTCCCGAAGCACAAGAGCGATATAAAGTACTTATTTTCAAAGACCTTACTAAGGATAGAAAGCTGAGTAGTTTTAAAGATTTTCTACGAAACTTTCCCAATACTCCCTTCAGAAAAGATGCTGAGGGTCAGATTTTTGAGATCATGACGGCTACTAACGACCCGGAGGCCTATTTGCGTTTCATGACCGAATATCCCAACTCGCACCTAAAAAAACGAGCTTTCGATTTTCTCTATACAGTAGACCAGGCAGCTTACGATTTCCAATATTATTCGCTTTATACACCCGACAGAGCCATTCAGGATTCACTCGACAACCTGCGTAAATTGGAAAGCATGTACCTGGTTCCTATCTATGAAAACGGAAAATATGGTTTTCTTAAAGAAGATGGAGAAACTCTTTTTGAAGCAACTTTCGTTAGTATCGACAACGATTACCTGTGTGGCTATATCACCAGTGAATTCCTATTGGTGGAAAACAAAATCATCAACCGAATGGGTGGTTTGATTGCAGAGGGAAGTTTTGACGAGGTTGAAAGTATAGGTGGAGGACTAATAAAAGCTGGCACGACCGGAAAAATGGGCGTATGGCACAAGGCAGGTTACCAGGTTTTAGGGCCCCTATACGACGATATTGTTCTCTTAGACAATAAACTCTTGTTGATTTGGAAAGGGGAAAAGGCAGGGCTTGCTACATTTAGTGGGCGAATATTGATCAACCCCCAATACGATGACATCGCCATAGAGGGATCTTTTTGGGTCTTTACAAAAGACGACTTACTTGCTTATGCTAGCATCAGCGCCATCGCTGCTATTGCTAACCAGGTCGATCTGAAGCTCAAATTTGAGTTTGAAGAGTTGGAAAAACTGCCCAATGGTGACATGATTGGTTACAACGGCGACTCGGAAAGTATTATTGGGAAAAATCAAGATGTAATAATTCCCATGGCCGTGCAGAACATTTACCCAATGGGTGAAAATTGGCTGGTCAAGCAGCCTTATGGCTATAGGATCTTTTATTCCGATACACGAAAATACTCTGACGGCCTTTTTCCCGAGGTCGAGTTCAATTCGCAATGGTTGGCCTGGAAGAGTGATACAGCCTGGGCACTTGTCAATAAGGAAACCGCCAGGGGTATTATTTTCAGGCTCGATTCTGTCAAACTCGTCAACGAGGACGTAGCGCTAACATTCAAAGAGTTGAAAGGGACGGCCCACTTCCACAATGGTCCAAAGGTTGAATTCACAAAGGGAGACAAGGTATACGTGCTGAACGACACTTACCGGCAGGAAAATTATGATAGGAAAAGTCAGTTTCTGGTCGTAGAAAATTCCCGTCAAAAAACCATTTACGGCATGGACGGGAAAAAACTTTTTGAGCTCAAGCAGGGCACTCTCCGTTATCTCTCTCCCAATTACCTCGTGGTAGAATATCGGGGAAAACAAGGGATCGTTGATTTATCTGGTAAACAAAAACTACCGATCAAGTACGACGGTATTGGCCAGGCTGATGAGGAAGGATTGGTAACTGTTTTACTCGATGGCAAGTTCGGCAGCTACCACCTTGCATCTGGCGACCTTGCCTCACCCAAATATGAAACCAGGGTAAGATACTTTAACGAAAACCTTGAAATAACAACATACAAGGGGGCTACAGGTCTCATAGATCATCAGGGAAAGGTAATTCTGCCATTCGACTATGAGAAAGTCCAATTATGGAATGATTCTCTGGTAATGGCACAAAAAGAAGGGTTCTGGAACATCAGCTCAATGGATGGTAAAGAGAATTACTTTATGCCTTTTATTAACTTCCAGGTCATTAGGGATGATGCTGAAGAAAAAATTCTGAAAATCTATACGAATGAAGGATATGGGATTATCAGCAACAAACGTGGCGTCGTACTGGCGCCTACATATAACGACCTGATCAATATTGGCAGCGATACAAATCCTCTATATTTTGCTGAAAAACACGTAACCGAAGCAGAATTTTATGTGGTGGTCTATGCCAATGCAAACGGTGACCCCATCAAATCGCAGGCTTTCAGGGGTGAAGAATACGACAAAATTTTCTGTCAATAGTCAAAAGTGAAGCGAAGGAAGTTCATCCACTTCGTCTTCACCAAATCGCATTCACTTCGCTCATCCTCATTTCTCTTACCGGCATGGCACCTTCCCAATTCAATTCGACCTTATTATAAGGCTTCGTAGGAAACACAAGTTCGGTCATGACCAATTCGCCTTCGTTAACAAAGACCTCTAAAGAGCTGTAATCGACAAATACGCTTATCGACCTAAGTTCTGATCCTTGTATCATTTTCGCTTCATGTTTCTTCCCAAAACCGTTTTCAAATCCTGTTAGTCCGGAGTTTGAGCGGTCAATCAAGACAAGCGAATCTGAGAGAGAAATCAAAAGTTCTTCCCCGACTTCGTTACTAAATAAAAGGGATAGCTGCGAAAAATCACTGCCATTCAGCTGAAGATCAATCGTCGTCAATGGGTTGGCAAACGGAATTTTCTTACCATTCTCGGGTTGAAAAATTACCTTATCACCTACTATTGAACTCATTTCCGCCACCGGATAATTGGCCAAAACGATTTCACCGGCTACGCTTCTAAGCCTTAACTCACGAGGCAAGGTCATAGCGCTCCGCCACGGTTCAGTCGGCACCACTTGGGCGTATTGCCAGTTGCTCATCCAGCCAAGAAAGAGTCGCCTGCCATCTTCTTCAGGCACATTCGACCAGGTAACCCCGGCATAGTTGTCGGCGCCAAAGTCGAGCCATTTCGTGGCAGGATCAGCCTGGTCCGGAGTAAATGTATGTCCATCGAATTGACCGACAAAGTACTGAGTGGCAGAACCTCCGTTAGGCCCACCCGGGTTAATACTAACAAGTAATATCCATTTTTCTTCATTGCTGCCTTCCACGCTCAGAGGAAACAGATCGGGACATTCCCATACACCACCGTGTGCCCCGAGTGTCTTACCAAAGTCACTTTCAAATGTCCAGTTTTTAAGATCCGGAGAGCTGTAAAAACTGATATGATCTGCCACTGCCAGTGTCATGATCCACCTGTCTATCCTGCTATTCCAGCTTACTTTAGGGTCCCTAAAATCGCGAATACCTTGATTGGGCAACACAGGATTACCTTCATATTTTTTCCAGGTACGTCCCTTGTCGAGGCTATAGGCAATCCCCTGATATTGAAAATCATCCTGGCCTTCCTTTTCCCCTTTTGGATCATGGTAAGTGAAAATGGCCACCATCGCGGGATTCTCCGATGTGCCAAAACCAGCAGTATTTTCTGTATCAATCACAGCACTACCCGAAAAAATATACCCCAGGCTATCAGGGTAAAGTGCGATCGGTAAGTGCTCCCATTTCACCATGTCTTGGCTGACAGCATGACCCCAGTGCATAGGCCCCCACACCGTACTATCCGGATAATACTGATAAAACAGGTGATACTCGCCCTCATAATACACCATACCGTTTGGATCATTCATCCAATTAGCTTCTGGCGAAAAATGGTACTGAGGTCGGTATTTTTCCTGAAAAGGCATCTTCATTTCTTTTTGAGTGTGCTGCTGGCAAGACATGAGGCCTCCTAAAAGAAAAGCGAAAGAGATGGTTTTGAACATGTTCATCCTATGTAGTATATTATTAAGAGATGGCGAGCGTTCTGCTACGAACAGAAGTAATTTCTTCAGGAAAGTACTACTTTTTCTCAAGGATCTGAATCGGAAAATCATTGCCAAAAGAAAAGCTCGCCGGGTATTGAGACTTTCCTTTGTATTGCTCGGACAATGCAGGTACTCTTTGCTCGATGTAAGAACTAAGTCCTCGAATGGTGATAACGCCGTCTGTAGATGAAGCCTTACTTTCGCCTGACAATCCTTCCAAAATAGAATAAGTAAATACGCCGTGGCCAAGTTGCTCAAACTCTGTAGCAAACTGCTCCGACCCTGCCGCTGTAAGCCAAAAAGTGCCAGTACTTCTTGCCAACTGAGCCATGGCCTTCTCCTCTGCTGCACCACGGGTAGCCACGGTTTGCAGGGCCCCGGCTGATTGGCAAGCATCGATAATGAAAACCTGTTTCTGTGCATTGATCTTCAAAGAGAGTTCCTTCAGAATAGCGGCCGACACGGCTTTATCTTTAAGTCCGCCACTATTGCCATACATTTGAGTAACATCATACGGCACCAGATAAAACTCGCTCTGCCCCTCATCTTCATTAACAGTCCCGTGCCCGGCATAATAGAAAACAAACAGATCCTGCTCATTGATGGTTTTTGAAATGGTGGCAAAAGCTTTCATGATTCCTTCTTTGGTCACCTGGCTATCATAAAGCTCCGTTTTTTCTACCCTGGCAAAAAGTTGCTTACTGGATTCATCCAGTTTTTTGGCTACGCTTCTGGCATCGGTCAAAGCATAATTGAGTTCATATTTGGGGTTTTTATATCTATTGATGCCCACAATGAGGGCAACCAGCTTTGGTTTTGCCTCTGTATTAGATGTGTACCTGACGACAAGTTTTGCTTTCTCTGACTCTATTCCCTCCTTGTTCACTGCCACAGTATAGAAATAGTTTTCTTCGCCGTAGGCGCTGTTCAGAATTGCTGAAAAATCGAAATTAGTGCTCTTATTATCGTTCTTCTTCACTGCTAGTAACTTAGCATTGTGAAAGAGTTTTACCTCCGCCGCATATTCAGGGTTCGTTGTGATTTGTACATTAAGCGCCAGGTTTTTCTGGTTGCTACTAAATTCCGAATCAGAAATCTTAGTCAAACCACCTGTCGGAGTCAAAGTGACAGAGGATACCTGTACAATGTCCTGCTCGAGCGCTGCAGGGTTTTCTGAAAGCTTTTCGCCGGATAGCACTTTGGCCAGTAAATTCGGCGTGTAATATTTGTCGAAGGTGGCATCCAGGCTCACCTTTAAGGTAGAATTACGCTCGCTCCAGTAGATTTTAGATATTGCAGAAAGACTTCCATCGATTTGACCACCTCGAGAGACGGTGACAAAATCCTCATTGGAATCGGCATAAATAAAAGCAACAATCTCGTTGGCCCTGGCATTGTAGACCTGCGTTACATTGTTGTTGCTGTAGTTAACAAGAAAGCTTTCGCCATCATGCAAGGGATATATCCTCTTTTTGTCCACTCCCTGGTTTGCAGGGACCATCATCAACTTGATCTTGTCCCTTTTAGTAGAAAACACCCTGTCCTTCGAATTGATATCAAATACATCGAAGCTATAATCGACGCTGCTGGTCATAAGTAAGTTTTCCTTGAGCACCGCAGATGTGTAAAGCGAAACCGAGACAAGATTGATCAGGTCATAAATTTTTCGGTAATTCTTAGTTGAGAGCTGATACTCCCAAAAGGCAACTTTACCAGGAAGTCCTTCACTGGAAATAATGCTTTCACCATCGACAGAATATTGCGCGAAATGATAGTAAGACTTCTTTAATTCTTCAATTACTCTACCGCTTGCTATCTCATAAATGATCGCTGGCGCTGCACCAATATAACCCGACTTGAAGCATGCCAAAAGGTTGTTTCCTTTAGGATCAAAATCGAGACCACTGACATGATGCGAAGTACCTTCAATTTTTTGAACCAACCTTGCATCGTCAGCCAGGTCATAAACGAATATTTCGGACCCTACTGTGCCTACTGCCAGCAGATTATCAGTTTGGCTGACAGCTACTCGTGTGATTTCACCTGATACATCGAGCCTGGCTTGTTGAGCTCCTGACCTGATGTTGATCACAACAATGCTTCTACCCTCGACACTTATAATTTCCTGTTTAGATTGACTTATTCTAAGGTCAAAAGGATCACGATGCACTCCTTCAATTGATCGAACCATTCTGCCCGATACGGCATCCACCAACTTGATGATTTTGTCATCGAATCCAAATGCAATCAATTTTCCGTCGTTTGAAACAGTCAGACTGTTTTGCCTCGATCGAATCTGCTCTTCATCGTAAGTCAAGCGAAGCTTATCGACGGTTGTCTGGGCGAGTATTGGCCCGGTAGAAAAAGTAAACAAAAAAATGCTGAGCCAAATACTCAGCAAGTGCTTCTTAGCTGATATTTCCATGTTGGCACCTTCTTTTTCTGTGAATATACTATCAATTATTGAAACAACATGGCGAGCGCTCAACGTACCAATCGCTTAGGTCAACGCTTCAACTGGGCTGCCATTACAGCAATTCCTTCTGAAAAACTATGGGGCTTGTAACCTAAAACTTCATTCGCTTTATCCAGCACAAAACCAGTCCTGGGAGGACGACGAGCCGGCTGGCTGAATTTTGAGCCGTCGGTTTCATTGATCAAAGACTTATCCAAGCTAAAATAGTCTGCGGTAGCGATGGCCATCTCGAATGGATTCATGAAATCCTTGCCTGAAATATTGAAAATTCCTTTTGCCTTTTTTGTGGCAATGAGATAACAGCCCATTGCCAGGTCTTCGGCCAGTGTCGGCGTGCGCCACTGGTCGTTCACCACGTTAATTGTTTTACCTTCTTCAAGGCTCTTTTTCACCCATAAAATAATGTTGCTCCTACTCATGTCAAAAGCAATGCCATATACCAGAACAGTACGAGCGATCGCCCAATCAATATTAGAAGCTATTATCGCCTGTTCCGCCGCCAACTTACTTTCGCCATAGTAACTAATTGGACTTGCCTCTGCTTCCTCATTATAAGGTCCGTCGGCACCATCGAAGATAAAATCAGTAGACAAATGCAACAGGAATGCTCCAGAAGCTTCACACGCTTTGATGATATTTTCTACAGCCTCCACATTTTGCTGCCAGCAACCCGCCCTGTCCTGTTCACATTGATCTACATTGGTCATGGCGGCGGTGTGAATAACTACCTCCGGTTGCTCCTCAGTAATCACTTTCAATGTCTCTCCTGCGCTGGTAATGTCCATCTGCCGATAGCGGATGTTAGTCAAGGGAATCCTGCAGGCGCCCCTGCCAGTGGCAACAAAGTCCACTCCTTTCTCCAGCAAAAGTTGAACAAGCTTTTGCCCCAACAGACCATTAGCGCCGGTGATAAGAACTGACATTGTTTATTGCTTATATTGAATTCCGTATTTCTTGGTCAACTCCTTCTTGGAAATTTGCTCAACTTCCATGGTCATAGGAATCTCTACTACTGGAACTGTTTGCTTAGTTTTGCTGGCAGCAATTTTGTCGATCACTTCCATCCCCTCCACCACCTGCCCAAACACCGTATACTCATCATCCAGATGGGGAGCGCCACCAATTGTTGTGTAAACTTCAACTCTTTCCGGAGCAATGTCCTTTTCAATATAAAGATCCGAAGTAACTTTCTCTTTTAATAAGGGAATTAGCTTTTGTATCTCAGCAGTGTATTCTTCAAAGTTGTTTGTTTTGCGTGCTTCCAAATATACCTGAGTTAGTTTTTCCTTCACTGCTACTTGTGTAGAATCTTGAAGTAATTGATTCACAGCATTGCCGAGTTTCTCTTGATCTATTTTTATTTCCTCTTCGGAACCGTATACACTTCCCTGAACGATGTAGAATTGAAAACCGCTGGAAGCCCTTTCAGGGTTTACCTCATCTGGCTGGCGAGCGGCTGCCAGAGCACCTTTCTTATGGAAGTACTTAGGAACAAATTCAGCCGGTATCGTGTATTCTTTCTCCCTATCGTTTTTTGGTCTCTTTCGGTTGATATCACCTCCCTGGATCATGAAATTCTCCATCACCCGATGAAATATCGTGCTGTCATACATCTCACTCTCAGCCAACTTGATGAAGTTCGCTTTATGTAGGGGTGTTTCATCATACAAAACAGCTTTCATATCGCCGTACGGTGTATGTATGGTAACGAGGTAGTCCTTATTGCCCCGGCATGAGCTTACTAAAATTAAAAAAGCCAGCGCCCATAAGATGTGTCTTCCTTTGTTCATTTTTTGAGTTGCATTTTAATGTCCTTCAATATCTCGTCTCCTCCTCTTGAAAGGATTTTCTCGGCCAGTCGCTTACCAAGCTTAGTTGCATCGCCAATATCTCCCATGATCGCTTCTGACACAATTTTCTTCCCATTCAGGCTGATGATGCCTCCTTTTAGCTTTACCTTATCTTGCAGGAGTGTGGCTAATCCAAAAACCGGAATACTGCAGCCACCTTCCAGCGTTTCCAAAAACGCCCGCTCTGCCGTAAGTCTAATCTCTGTATCATTATGATTAACGGCCTGCCGCACTGCTTCCCTAATGGCTGGGTCAAGTTTGGCGCTTGCCTCAATTGCCACTGACCCCTGCCCTACCGCAGGCACAAAAAGGTCAGTGTCGAGCACCTGGGCGATTTTAGCTGTCAGCCCCATTCGGTGAACGCCTGCATAGGCGAGCAAAAGCGCATCGCAGGTACCTTCTTCCATCTTGCGAAACCGAGTTTGCAGATTTCCTCTCACCTCCACCGTTTTGATGTGGGGGAAATAATGTTTGAGCACTGCCACTCTTCTTGTGGAGGACGTCCCGACTACGACAGGTCTTTCGCGGTTCTCAAGAGAAACATTCGGTTTATGGCTGACCAGCACATCATTTACCCGCTCCCGTTCAGTAAAGGCAATGATTTCAAACCCCTTTGGTAACGTCGACTGCATGTCTTTGGCACTGTGCACAGCAATATGGACATTGCCGTTTGCTAGCTGGTCTTCCAGTTCCTCGGTAAAAACCCCTTTGCTCCCTATTTTTGCAATGGACACATCCAGCACTTTGTCTCCCTTGGTTTCTATGGTAATCAGCTCGGTGTCAAGGCCAGCCTTTTTCAATAAACTAGCTATATGCTCAGCTTGCCACATAGCCAGCAGGCTTCCTCTCGTTCCGATTCTTATCTTTTCCACCATCTACTCTATTTTTTTTCAGCAGCTAGCTGCTTTTTTTTTCAAAAGAAAGGTTAACCTCTCTAACGTCTACTACAAAACCTTTCTTCAAAAATTTACGGCCCAAAAGTACTGGGAATTTCATGCCAGACCGATCGGTTAATGAAAATTCTGTTCTGAACTTCTTCCCAAATACCACCAGTCGGGTTTTAATGATTACTCTATTTTCAATATGTCCGGTAGAACTCTTGATATGCCGCTGGCTAAAATCGCTCGTCTCAAATTTAATACTGCCTTTCCTTCCGATAGTGCCGCCAGATATCTGAAAACTTACTGTGGGAATTCCATCTTTGTCAATGACCTTTATTCTTGAACAATGCAAAGCCGAGGTAAAAGCACCAGTATCAATTTTAGCTTTAATGTCAAAAAGACCCAACTCAGGCAGGTCAATGATGTCATTTCTTCCAATGATATAGCCTGTTTTAGTCTTCATTGATATTGAAGAACACCTGTTCTGAGAAGTCCGGTAATTTGAAGCGACAAATCCATCAACAAGATTCTTGGATTCGCATTTCTTTCCAGATGGTAAATGGATTCGTTAAAAAGCTTTGCCATCATTTCAATTATTTCGAGTGAAATTGATTTGGCAAATTTGCTAACAAACTCTTCTTCGTGGGGCAAAGTCCTCTGCAAAGAACCCTCCGACGATTTAACTATCAGCGACTCCCTCAGGATAGAAAGGCCATATTCAAGCAGACTTTTCTGAGCCACTTTAGACATGCTATTGAATTTATCGGTAAGACCAGCCATTCCGTCAAAATCTGATGTCCAACAAATCCTCATCCATTCCCTAAAGATAGTGATCGACTCGTCTTGGACCTCATTCAACAGGCTTAGCGCCAGGTTCATATTGCCAGCTGCCAGGCGTGCCAGAGACATTGCTTTTGCCTCGTCTGCTTTAGACGTTTTTACCAGGTAATCTACTATTTCCTGATCAGTAAATGCTCTTATGCTTACCAACTGCGTGCGGCTGATTATCGTATTGATAATTGCTTCGTAATTATTTGAAATAAAAAAGAAGAAGGTGTTTTCAGGTGGCTCTTCGACTATTTTCAGCAAGGCGTTGGCTGCCTGAATATTCATTTTTTCGGGCTGCCAGATCAACATCGCTTTGTATCGGCCTTCGAAGGCTTTCAGCGAAAGTGAACTGATGATTTGCCGGCTTTCCTCCCTGTAGATCATTGACTGTTTACTTTCCGCGCCAAAGTAGCGGTTCCAGTCCACCAGATTTCCATAGGGTTGCTCGACCACAAAAGGACGCCACCATTTGAGATAGTTGTTACAAATAACTTCCTTAAAATCCTTATTTGGTATATCGGCTATGGGAAAAGCAAAGGTCACATCAGGGTGTACGAGCTTTGCCATTTTACTGCAAGACGGACAAATGCCACAAGAGTCGGTATCGCCCGGCTGGTCACAGTTGATATAGGTAATAAAAGCAAGCGCTAGTGCCAGATTGGCGCTACCTTCCGGTCCATTGAATAATTGGGCATGGGCCATATGATTCTTCTGCGCCGAAGCAATTAGCCTCGATTTGTCCTCTATGAGCCCAGGTATGTCTTTAAACTGCATCTATGCTTCCTCCCACGACCTGAATTTAGCAGACCTTTCGAAGACTTCCTCCAATATTTTTCTGTCGGAGCTTTCAAGGGTCATTTTTCTCCTGGCAAGCACCCGGCCAACCGTATCTATTGCCTTTTCTAACTGGTAAGTTGTAAAACCAGCAGCACCTCCCCATGCAAAAGAAGGAATATAGTTTCGTGGAAATCCCCCACCAAATATGTTCGCGCTTACTCCTACTACAGTGCCCGTATTAAACATGGTGTTAATTCCGCACTTAGAATGATCGCCCATGAGCAGGCCACAAAACTGCAAGCCAGTGTCGATAAAAGCCTCTTCTTTAAAACCCCAAACTTTCACGTTGGTGTAGTTGTTCTTCAAGTTCGACGCATTAGTGTCAGCCCCTAAGTTGCACCATTCACCCAATACAGCGTTTCCTAAATAGCCATCGTGGCCTTTGTTGCTGTTACCAAATAAAACGGCATTTGAGACCTCCCCTCCCACCTTACAATGTGGACCAAGGGTGGTATCTCCTCTGATCTTGGCTCCCATCGCCACTACCGACTGTTCTCCCATGGCAAAAGGCCCTTTGATAATAGCGCCTTCCATCACCTGTGCGTCTTTTCCAATATATACAGGTCCATTCTCGGCATTGATCACCGCGCATTTAATATCTGCACCCGCCTCAACGAATATATTGTCAGGGTTATAGAGGCGTGTAAACGGATCTCCTATATCTTCAGAAGTGCGGCCGTCTGTTAACAGTTTGAAGTCACTTCGAATTTGATCTCCATTGTGCTGAAATATTTTCCAGGGATGATCAATAAAAAGAGCGTCGCCAGAAAAACTAATCTTATTCCTTAGATCGAGGTTACTGAGGCTTTGAAAGGTAAGGGTTGATGAGGAGCGAAATGCAGCAAGGAAATCGCCAGCCATCAGGGCCTCACCATTTTTGAGATCGATGATAGCCTCAACAAGGGCTTCAGTAGGGCAAAGGGCACCATTGATGTAGTAGTTGTCTGACGTAATTTGCGTTGGAAACTTAGTGGCCAAATAATCCTCGCTGAGAAACGAAACTTTATGGCCGGTCACCTTTTGCCATTTTTCGCCAATCTTGAGAATTCCAACCCGCAATTCTGCAACAGGTCGGATATAGGTGAATGGCAGAAGTTTTAAGCGAAGAATAGGATCGTCGAAGAGAATAATATTCATGGCTCAAAAATAAAAAAGTCTTTAGGAACTCTGCATCCCAAAGACTTTTTGAATAAACTTCTTTTCGAAAAAGAAGTGAGACTTATTTTTTGTTGACGTAGCGCTTGTTGAATTTCTCAACACGGCCAGCAGTATCCACAAATAGTTTCTTACCAGTGTAGAAAGGGTGTGAAGCAGAACTTACTTCGACCTTAATTACAGGGTAGGTATTGCCGTCTTCCCACTTGATTGTTTCTTCAGACGTCATTGTTGAGCGAGTTATGAAAGAATAATCGCTTGAAGTGTCCTGAAATACCACTTCTCTGTATTCTGGATGTATGTCTTTTCTCATTTTGAAAGTCTTTTAAGGACCTGGTTCCTAAATCGGACGGCAAATATAACAAATGGATTTTTTTGGTCCAATTATGAACGCCAAATATTTGTCTTTGGGCATTAATAATCAGTTGATTGAGGGGCGAAGCCTTTACCAAACCGTTCAAAGAAGCGTCGAAGCGGCCATCGCTCATGCTTCATCGACCAAAACATCGAGAATTTACCAACGAAACCTACTATTTTAGCGGCTGCATGCAAAAAACTGTCGTAACATTTTTCGTATTTCTGGCTTTGATAACCATTGAAGCCAAGTCGCAAAGTGCCAATGTGCCGCTTTGGAACGATTATTACCATTTGCTTGACAGATATGAAATCAAAAGCGGCGCTATGCACGATAGTTATTTCAGCTCATTCAAACCTACATCAAGAGAGAGCGTTGTACAATTTGTAGACTCCGTTTCAGCAGAAGAAGTCTTCTCCAGCCCTTCCGACAAATTTAATGAGGCTTACTTAAAGCAGGATAATTGGGAGTTTTTCGGAGGGAACGAGGAAAAAGCGCCAGATAGCAAAAAACCCATCTTAAAGTATTTTTATCGCACCCCATCCGACGCTTTTCACGTACTCGAAGACGGCACCGACCTGCATATTAGTCCGGTTTTTCAATTTGATGTGGGTTCCGACAACAGGTCCGCTTCTACCCCATTTATCAACACCCGTGGAGTAGTGGCCAGGGGACGAATCGATAAAAAGCTTGGTTTTTACACGTACCTAACGGAGAATCAGGCCGTGTTCCCAAACTATACTCAGGATTGGATTGAGCGGTGGCATGTGGTACCTGGCGAAGGTTTTTGGAAGAGATATCGAAGCAATGGTGTAGACTACATAACGGCCAATGGATATGCCACTTTCAGCCCTTCCAAACACATTCATCTTCAAGCTGGCCACGATAAGCTATTAATTGGCAACGGCATGCGGTCGATGTTGCTGTCCGATTTTTCCAACAATTACTTTTTCTTACGCTTCAACGCCAAAATCTGGAAGTTCAATTATACCAATGTTATCGCCCGACTAAAGGCCGATGTCTTCTACTATAATGATGGTTTGCTAGGCACAAGAGAATTTCCCAACAAAAACCTGGTCATGCATCAGCTCAATTGGCAGGTAACAAAAAATTTCAATATCGGCCTTTTTGAAGCTGTTATGTTCTCCCCTGAGGACTCTCTTCGCACCGGCTCTTTTGACCCCAATTACCTCAATCCATTTATCTTCTATCGCGGTCTTGAGCAACAATTGGGAAGCCCGGACAATGTGTTAGTTGGGTTTGATACCAAGTGGAACTTTGCCAGACACTTCTCTGCCTACGGACAATTTCTGCTCGATGAGCTTTCGTTCAGCAACCTTAAGGAAAAAACAGGTTGGTGGTCAAATAAATATAGTTATCAAATAGGACTGAAATGGGTAGACGTTGGCAACGTCTCTAATCTAGACTTGCAAGTTGAACACAACTATGCGAGGCCCTATACTTACGCCCATCAAAGTAGCTACACTAGTTTTACCCATTATCGTCAGCCTTTGGCCCACCCGCTTGGTGCAAATTTTAAAGAGTGGGTAGCAGTTGTCAGGTATCAACCTTTGGGGAGACTTCAACTAACAGGCCGGGCCATGTTTGCTCAACAGGGTGAAGACACATTGTCGAGTAACTGGGGCCGTAATCCACTGCTGCCATATGCCACCTATGAGCAGGAATTTGGGAACTTTACAGGACAAGGCGTGGACACAAAAATTAATCTATTGAGCTTGCAGGCTAGCTATCAGCTGCTCCATAATCTTTTTGTAGATGCCAGGTTTATATATAGAAAAGAAGATCAGCCAGGAGTTTCTCGATCGTCGAATAACCAGTTTTTTGGTTTCGGGCTACGCCTCAACACTGACACCAAACACCATTATTTCTGATTGACGCCAATACGCCCTAACTTTGGGCCCACACTTCTAATAGTTGAATGAAAACCTATTTCAGACTTCTTTCTTTTGCACGCCCGTTCAGCAGGTTTATTCCGTCATATATTTTAGTTACCCTACTTCAGGTAGTCTTTAGTCTCGTTAATTTTGCGGTCCTCGTTCCTTTGCTGCAAATCCTATTCGATCAAATCACTCCAGAGGAACTGGAAAGACTTAATCAAGTGCCTGAATTCACCATAAGTGTCGACTATTTTAAATCACTTTTCTATTATCGTTTTTCAAGTCTGATAGAGACTGCAGGTAAAGGTGGCGCGCTAAAGTTTGTTTGCCTTATCATCATCGTTTCTGTCTTTCTTGCCAATTTATTTAGGTACCTCTCGGGTGTAATGCTGGCAAAAATTCGTGCCCTGGTCATCAAAAACCTTCGGACCCTTGTTTACGATCGGATTCTTTCTTTCCCAGTAAGCTTCTTTACAGAGCGAAGAAAAGGTGATATTATTAGCCGGGTAACTAACGACGTTCAAGAAGTAGAACACTCGGTGGTGAGCACCCTCAAAGTGCTGTTCAAAGAACCTGCCATGATTATCGGCTACTTTGCCGTACTGTTTAGTATGTCATTTGAACTCACCCTTTACACTTTGCTGCTGCTGCCAGTCTCGGGTGGATTGATCGCTGGCATCGCAAAACGCCTTAAGAAAAGAGCCCATCAAAGCCAGCAAGCATTAGGAAACATCAACAATATTCTTGATGAAAGTATTGGAGGAATCAGAATAATAAAGGCTTTCACTGCCACAAAATTTGTATTTGGAAAATTTGTCAAAGAGGTGCAGTTCTACGCCCGGAAAAACGTTTCTATCGCCAGACGATATGAGATGGCCGGTCCTATCTCAGAGTTTCTCGGCGTTTCAGTTGTTGCTGGAATTCTTTTAATCGGGGGAAATCTAATTTTAGAAGACAACTCAACACTGAACCCGTCAGAGTTTCTGGCCTTTCTGATCATATTCTCGCAAATACTGCCCCCAGCCAAGGCAATGTCTTCCTCCTTCAGCAACATTCAGCGAGGGCTCGCAGCCGGTGAGCGGATTTTTGAGACAATAGACACCAAATCTGACATCACCGACTCCAAATCGTCTACGGTTCTTCCATCTTTCAATGAATCGCTGGAGTTCAAAAACGTTTCGTTTGCCTACGAAAAGGAGCTGGTGTTAAAAAACATCAATCTAAGAGTCCCAAAAGGTAAGACGGTGGCACTAGTGGGGCCTTCCGGAGGCGGAAAATCAACACTTTCCGACCTCATTCCCCGGTTTTATGATCCTATCGAGGGCGAAGTATGTATTGATGGGCAAGCGCTGACAACCTACACGATGGACTCCATCAGAAAGCAAATGGGCATTGTTACTCAGGAGTCAATTCTATTTAATGATACGGTCCTAAACAACATTGCGTTTGGAGTTGAGGATGCTGATGAGGAAAAAGTAATGGCGGCAGCTAAAATTGCCAATGCCCATGAGTTCATTGCTGATATGCCTGAGGGTTACTACACCGAAATTGGCGATAGAGGTGTGAAGCTGAGTGGAGGACAAAGACAACGTTTAAGCATTGCACGTGCCATATTTAAAAATCCTCCCATTCTAATTCTCGATGAAGCAACATCTGCCCTCGACTCAGAGTCAGAAAAGCTTGTGCAAGAGGCATTGACCAACCTAATGAAAAATCGCACGTCGATAGTGATTGCCCACCGTTTGAGCACCATCCAAAATGCAGATTTGATCATTGTACTTCAAAACGGAGAAATAGCCGAGCAAGGGACGCATGACGAACTTATTTCAAAGGAAGGCTTGTACTCAAGACTTATTGATATGCAGTCATTCTAACTACTGCCAAATAAAAACCCCGCTGGCAAAACCAGCAGGGTTATATCGTCATATTTGCATATGACCGTCGACCTAATCAAAGTATCTCACTGCCTTCCAAAGTCGAGCTTTACATGCGAATGCTCCATGCTTTGAAGTAAAATCTCCCATAATTGCTCGTAAGGCACTATTTCAATTTCAGCAAAAGCATCGCCAGGCTCAGGCGTCCCTTTTAGTCTGTTAAAGTACTTCTCGCCTTTTTTTGCGGCCATTGCCGGGTTGAAGCTTGATTCCACGATAATCGTGATCAGCTTCAAAAATAATTTTTCCCTTTGACTTTCAGGGTTGTCATTCAAGTAACGTGAAATGTACTTCTCAGTATTGGGTAGCTTAGCGAGGGCAGTATCAAGTCTATCTTTCTTCATCAAATCGATGAATTCCAGCATCATAATAGACACCATCAACCCTTGTTTATCCTGCGTATAGAACGGAAGCCTTTCATATATCTTGGCAAAATTGAAGACTTCTTCCACGTCCCTATTAGGCATTACAAAATAAAGATATGCCTTGTAAAGCTCCCACCTTTCTTTCGCACGTTGCGAAATCTTCTCCATATGAGGGTTACGGTATACCTGATTAACTAAATCTTCAGCCAACTCATAGTTTTTACTATGAAGTGCCATCAAATAATAATTGACCATATGGGCAAACCAATTGCGGGACGAACGACCAATGTGCTCCATACCAGCTTTGGCATAAATCATTCCGTTTTTAAAATCTTTGGATCGCAAATACGCATAGGTTTTAATGTAGACATTGTACCGGATATCAAAACGTAATGGATTGATTGCGCCTGAATTCACTAAATCCTCTGTCTCACTAGTAAGCTTCAAGATGGCGTCATATTCTCCTAAGGATTCATTGGAAGCTATTGAAAGGCGGTAGTAGTTTTCGAATGCATCATAGGACTTGCTCTTTTCCCAAAGAGATTTCAATGCATTAACAGACTTTAGTGTCGAATCCAAATGGACCTTTCTGGAATGAACAGATTTTCTCAACTGCAAATTCCTTAAGCTATAAATGCTTTCAGACTCTTCTTCAAGACGCATGATCTCCTCATATTTCTTGATCCTTCCCAGGGTCTTTCTTAAATGATTTGGTCGGCACATTTCTGCATAAATAGTACGCAAAATACGAAGTCCGGAGAGCGTCAACTCTGTAAACTCCGCCTCTTTAGAAATCGCCAAACCCTTGTTCACGTGTTTTTCTGCTAAATCATACTCTCCTTCCTTAAACAACACTTTAGCGCGAAACAGGTAACTCAGGCACTCCTGCTCGTAAGGAAAACCAATATTGACCTTGCTGTCATTAAAATCTACAAAATATAGAAGATTATACAGTTTATAACGCAAGCGAGACTTAAGCATACGAAAGCGCTGATCGGTGGAATCCGTTTGATACATCCCAATTGCCGCTTCATCATCAGAGCTATAAAGACCCTTTTGAATGCCATTAAACAATTGTTGCTCCTTGCTAGGGTTTTCGTCATGACTTATAACATCTATAAGCGATACATTTTTCTTGACTCTGGTTGTTATAATTCGAACTAATTTTTTAATCTCATCCATCCAACTCGGTATTTTTGGGCCTCAATTACTCTTCAAACACACCCTACAAGCAAAAAGCTAAGCCTCATTATAGATTAATGAAGTTACATGTTGTCTATTTTTTTCAAAACACAAAGGCATCTTCGTGTTTTGCAATTTCAATGAATTAATTGGCTTGACCTACCTTAACGTCTATTTTCTTTATAGTTATCTCCTTAGAATCATTCTTTTTACTCCAAATTCCTCATTTATCATAGCACCATAAATAGCCAAGAAATCACTTGAGGATCCGGAGACCCCAGATCGAGACAACGGTTTGAGAAGAGCATGATAATAAGCAGAAAGATTATAATTAATCGGAATCAGGTTTTAAATTAGCCTTCTATTGAGGATCTTTTGTATGACGAAAAACCTATCTATTCTATGTATTTGGCTGGTTTTACTAACTGGTTGTATTTCAGAGAGCCAAGAACAAACTAATTTAAGGATCCAAATCAGTAATTTCCCTGAAAGCTTTTCCCCCATCAAATCAAACGAATTTGATGGGATTGTATTTCAATTTTTAACAGAGACTGATTCATCTGGAGCCTTATCCTCTAATTTAGTAGATATTTCTGAAAAAATTAGTGTCAATGATACAATTAGCCTATATGGTTTCAGAATAAGAGACGAATCCAAATGGTTTGATGGCACCCCCGTTTCAAGGGAGGATGTGCTGCTTACATTAAAGCTGAACTTGTGCAACCTGTCGACCACTTCCTCCACGGGTAACCTTCGTTTGAATGTGATCAGAGAGTTTATTGCCGACTCCTCTGACGCTCGTATGTTCGTTTTAAAAGCCTTTGGGAACCCTGAGCACACAAGAAAATTAGCAGGGGACTTTTTAATTATGCCAGAACACACTTTTGATCCAAAAAAAATACTTAGGGCATATACCCTGGAGGATCTTAGGGATATGAAACCCGAAAATGCACCAGGAGATCTTACTGATTTTTTTGAAAATTTTAATTCCTTATCGCCTTATGATTCCATCTACTTCAGGGGATCCGGGCCTTTCCAGATAGAAAGTTATTACACAGATCAGAGCATTACATTCATCCAGGCAGAAAATGTGCGATTACCCCTTGGATTCAAGCTGCCAGAGAAGATTAATTACCTGATGATAACAGATCCCACTTCAGCCAGGTTTGCGATTCAAAATAACGAAATCGACATAATCACCAAGGTGCCTGCCTCTGAGTTCGTACAGCTTGAGTCATTTAATAAAGAGGCAAACACTTTGAATCTTTACCGCCAAGCCGGCTTCAAGTTTGTGTTTTTTGGCTTCAATACCCGCTTACCTAAGTTTTCAAATAAAGACACCCGGATTGCACTGTCGCATTTGGTCGACATACAGGGGATTATAGATGCTGTAAGGCTTGGTTATGCTGACCTTAGCATTGGACCAGTTCACCCTGTGCACAAAGATTTATACAACGATAAATTACAACCTTATGGTTTTAGTTTGGAAAAAGCTAAGGCAGAACTCAAGCAATTAGGCTGGGAATTTGACAAGAACGAATGGAAGAATGACGCTGGAGAAACTCTTGAATTCAAGCTGACTTACAATGGCGCCAATCCTGACTATCAGAAAATAGCCTTGATTGTGCAGAGTCAGGCGGCAAAGATTGGGGTGCAAGTAAATCTTGAACCAGAAGAAGCCGGCAACCTTATTAAGAAACTTAGATCGCATCAGTTTGAGGCGGTACTTTATTCATTTGTTGGTTCACCTACAGCCTACGACTACAGCCCTCTTTTTCATACCTCTGCAGCCGTACCCGGCAAATACAATTTCACTGGTTTTGGCAACCCTCAAAGCGACGAGGCCATTGAAGAAGCTATTTTATCCCCTAATAAAAAAGAAATGGCGGCCCACTTAAGGGACCTTCAGCAAATCCTTCATTCAGAATGCCCTATCGTTTTTCTTTACTTTGAACAAAGTTTAATTGCAACGTCGAGGAGATTTCCGCGTTTAAATATTAGCTACTACCGTCCTGGCTACGATCCGGTTGGAGTCTTTTGAGACACATTCGCTTGCAATTGAAAGGTATCGGACCTTTGTTTACTCAATCAATCTAACTACATTTTCGGCATATTTAGGAACTAGGAAATAATGATGAAGCGGCTCAGGTACATTTTTTATCTCATATACATGGTGTACGCTTTCTCGCTGCTCTACCTTTGTCTACAATTAATAAAAGTGCCTGACGCTACGGAAGACGCATTTTACCTTTATTTGAAAGCTACCTTCGGGGGCTATTTTGGCGTAATCACGTTTTTGGAAACCTACTTTAGGTCGTTCCAGATTTATACAGTCTTCGCGGTTGTTTTCAGTTTTCTAATTCTTTTTTCTGATTTTTTTGGAAAAATGTTCCTTAGAAGAAAGGTAAGCAAATTGGAGGCAGAGGTAAACGATCTGAAGGCGAAGCTGTATGACAAAGGGCCCGAAGTAAAGAAAATCGATTCAGAAAAGGCTAATCCAGGTGCAGACAAGAAAGAATGAAAGACATTATCGAAAATGAGCTAAAGGAAGCCCAAGTACTTCTTACCAAGTTCCTTTCCGACCCATCCAGCATTAGGAATATAGACTCGGCAGCCGATTTAATGGTAAGCGCCGTTCAAAACGGAAAAAAGATTATTTCCTGTGGAAATGGCGGATCAATGTGCGACGCCATGCATTTTGCCGAAGAGCTTACGGGAAGATATCGCGGCGATAGACCGTCCATTCCTGCTGTTTCTATTTCTGACCCAAGTCATATTAGCTGTGTTGCCAATGACTACGGATTTGACTTTGTTTTTTCCCGGTACATTGAAAGCATGGGTCAATCAGGTGATGTGCTTTTGGCCCTCACCACAAGTGGCAATTCAAAAAACATTATTCAGGCTGTGGACGCAGCAAAAAAAAGAGGAGTAAAAACAGTACTACTCACCGGCAAAGACGGAGGGCGGCTTGCCAATAGTGGCGACGTCGAAATAAGGGTCCCCCATTTCGGATACGCTGATAGAATACAGGAAATACACATTAAAGTCATTCATATCTTAATTCTGCTTATTGAAAAGAAACTAGGCTACTGATGCTAGCAAAAACATTTGGAAGTGCTGTATATGGAGTAGATGCCTCGATCATCACCGTGGAGGTGAATGTAAGTGCTGGTGCCAAATTTCTAATGGTTGGCTTACCGGACAATGCCGTCAAGGAGAGTGAGCAAAGAGTCGAGTCAGCCATCAAATACTACGGCTATTCAATGCCCAGGATTAAGACAGTGGTAAACCTGGCCCCGGCCGACATCAAAAAAGAAGGATCATCTTACGACCTACCTATTGCGCTGGGTATCCTAAAGGCATCAGGTCAAATCGCAACAGAGTTGCTTGAGCAGTACATCATTATGGGAGAGCTTTCCCTTGATGGATTGCTCCGGCCAATTAAGGGGGTGCTACCCATTGCCATTGAAGCCAGGAAGAGAGGTTTCAGAGGATTTATCCTTCCAAAAGAAAATGCATCCGAGGCAGCCATTGTGGACAAGCTTGATGTGATCGGAGTTGACAATATCAACGAGGCGATTGAATTTGTCGAAGGCAGGCTAGCAATTGAACCTCTTAAAAAAGATACAAGGAGCGTATTTGAAGACACCATGGACGGCTATGAAGCCGACTTTGCTCAGGTACAGGGACAGGAAAACATTAAACGTGCATTGGAAATCGCTGCAGCTGGCGGGCATAATGTGATCATGATCGGCCCACCTGGCGCAGGCAAAACCATGCTAGCCAAGCGCTTGCCTTCGATTTTACCTCCGCTTAACCTTCATGAAGCATTAGAAACCACCAAAATTCACTCTGTTGCAGGGAAACTTGGTGCTGGAGCATCACTTATTGCTACACGCCCCTTTCGCTCTCCCCACCATACCATTTCAGATGTGGCCCTTGTTGGTGGAGGTGGCATTCCTCAGCCCGGGGAGATTTCCCTCTCCAATAATGGCGTGCTCTTCCTTGATGAACTGCCAGAGTTTAAAAGGACAGTGTTGGAAGTAATGCGCCAGCCGTTAGAGGAAAGAAGAGTAACTATTTCCAGGGCCAAAGTTTCGATTGACTTTCCAGCCAATTTTATGCTCGTGGCAAGCATGAACCCATGCCCGTGTGGCTACTATAACCATCCGGAAAAAGAATGTGTCTGCCCGCCAGGGGCCGTGCAACGATATCTCAACAAGGTGAGCGGTCCACTGCTAGACAGAATCGACCTGCATGTAGAAGTGACGCCCGTTTCGTTCGATGAAATGACGGCTGATCGGCCATCCGAAACCAGCACGCAGATTCGCCAAAGGGTTATTGCCGCCCGAAAACTTCAAACTGAACGTTTCCGCGACCATTCAACTATTTTCAGCAATGCCATGATGCCTCCACCGATGGTGAAAGAGATTTGCCAAATTAATGAGGCTGGAAAAAAACTTCTGAAAACAGCGATGGAACGACTCGGACTTTCAGCCAGAGCATATGATCGTATACTCAAAGTGTCACGAACCATTGCAGACCTTGCTGGAACAGAAGAAATAAGAATTGAACATCTGGCGGAGGCTATTCAGTACCGCAGCCTCGACAGAGAAGGTTGGGCGGGTTGAGCCGTGCAATTTATTCTCCGGCAATGCCCAAGATTTTTAGACAGAGGCCTTTAAATAAAATTCGGTTGCCTATTTTTGCGACGTGAAACAGGAGGACTTCTTTTACACGCAGTTGAATGCCCTTGTAGAAAGCGCACTAGCTGAAGACATCGGCGACGGGGATCATTCGACCTTGTCTACAGTACCTGAAGAAAAGCAGGGAAATGCCAGGTTGCTGGTGAAAGAAGATGGGACATTGGCTGGAATGGACGTAGCACGGTTTATTTTTAACAAATACGATCCTACGCTTTTGTTCACGCCTTACATAACTGATGGTTCGCAGGTAAAAAAAGGAGACATAGCGTTTGAGCTGAAGGGAAGTGCAAGGGCGATACTTACCACTGAAAGACTAGTACTTAATTGCATGCAAAGAATGAGTGGTATTGCAACTTACACGCATCACCTTAACGCCCTGATAGCGCACACAAACGCAAAGTTGCTTGACACCCGCAAGACAACACCCAATTTTCGTTTGCTTGAGAAAAAAGCAGTAGAAATTGGTGGTGGAAAAAATCACCGTTTTGCACTTTATGACATGATCATGCTGAAAGACAATCATGTCGATATGGCCGGAGGAATTAAGCCTGCCATTCAGGCCACAAAAGCCTATTTAGCCTCTCTTCAAAAAGAACTGAAAATTGAAGTTGAGACCAGAAACTTGCAGGAGGTGTCAGAAGTGCTGGCCGAAGGAGGAGTAGATTTTATTATGCTTGACAATATGAGTATCACTGATATGAAAAAAGCAGTAGATTTGATCGGTGAAAAAGCCAGTGTAGAAGCGTCAGGTGGAATTACAGAAGAAACGATAAGAGGGGTGGCAGAAACCGGCGTGGATTTTATCTCTGTTGGGGCACTCACACATTCCTATAAAAGTCTTGATTTAAGTTTGAAAGCAGTAATACAATAATTCATGATCGTAAAAACGAAGAAATATCAACTCCCTAAAAATACGTATATCAAAATTGCGCTATGGAGTGCGTTACGCCAGCAATGGTGGGTGTCTCTTATTTATGTAGCACTCAATTTACCCGTCTTTTTTCTTCCAAGCTGGTGGTGGTTTATCGGTTCTACTATTGCTCTAGTGCTCTTTGTGTTGTTTTGGCTTATCCAGTTTGCCGGTGCTACTCAAATGGAGCAGTTCAAAATTCTTTTTGATAAACTCGGCTATGAGATTGACAGCCGTCAAATCCTTATTAAAATAAATACCAAGCAGGGGATGCCTATGAAATGGGAAAATATTTCCAGGGCAGTGGTACAGAAAGATGCCTTTACGTTGTTTGTAAACAAAGCGCAAATTATCCATTTGCCGTTCCGGGTATTCAATACCGAAAACGAAATGAAGTTTGTTGAAACTATTCTAAAAAGAAAAGGCCTTCTAAAATAGATTTGACTGAAGCAGACAAAAAAAGAATCAAGCCTCATCTGTCAAAGATGGCACACTATTGCTCCAGGCAAGAGCGTGCCATTTCAGAGGTTTTATTAAAGCTGCGAAATGCGCCGCTTTCACAGGAGGACAATAGCTACATTATAGCATTTCTGCAAAAAGAAGGCTTCCTTAATGAAACAAGGTATGCATGCGCCTTTTGCAACGACAAGTTCAAACTCAACCACTGGGGACGGATAAAGATCAACTATGCTCTGAAAATGAAGCAGGTTAGTCATGATGCCATTGCCGAAGGAATGCAACAAATTGATGATGAGTCCTACCTCAACCTCATTGAAACACTTGCCAAAAAAAAGGCCACAGACACCAACTCGAATCATCTGGCTGACCGAAACAATAAAATTGCCCGGTTTCTCCTTCAACGTGGTTTCGAACCAGATTTGGTTTGGAAAGCCATCAACAGTCTTCCTTGAATTGTCTTCCATTTGACCAATAGTTCCATTTAGTGGTCATTAATGATTAAATTTAACCTGTTCCCCGTAGACTTCGGGACTTTTTCAACGCAGGCAAAATTTTTATGAAAACCAGAAATGTAGGAGTCGTAGTATTGCGGATGGCGGCAGCTATCATTATGCTTCAAACGCTTTACTTTAAGTTTACAGGTGCTCCTGAGTCAATCTATATTTTCAGCACGATTGGCATGGAATCATGGGGCCGCTACTTGATCGGCAGCCTTGAGCTAATCGCTTCGATACTGTTGTTGATACCCAAAACTTACTGGCTGGGTGGCTTACTAGGTATGGGCCTAATGGCTGGAGCTATGTTCTTTCATTTTGCATTCCTGGGTATTGAAGTACAAGGCGATGGAGGTGCTCTTTTTATTATGGCAATGGCTGTTTTTGTTGCTTGCCTTATCACGGTTTTAGACCGCAAAAATGATATACCTGTCTTAAAAAATTTATTCTGAAATCGCATTTGTCATCGAATTGACCTTCTGTTAATTAAGTGATTCGTATTTTTAAGTCTGGATACCAAGTAAATATGAGCGTAATAACTACTACAGGGAATGTCTTGTCGCAGCTCGACGAAGTAATTGTTCAAGTAAAGCCTGAAGATTACTCACGCCCTGCCTCACTTTTGAATAACGCTACCATTGGACAGCATGTGCGACATACGCTGGAGTTTTTCATTTGCCTGATGGATGGCACTCCTAACGGGGTAGTAAACTACGACAATCGTCGGCGCGATGAGATGATTGAGGTCGATGCCGACTTTGCCAGACAAGTGCTCAGGGGAATTCGGGATTTTGTGAAGTCCAACGGTGAAAATTTAGTACTGTACCTGGAAGCTAATTTTGATACACATATATCAGGTAGCGTGGAAACAGAACAATCTGTGATAAAGATCCCTTCCAATTACCTGAGAGAATTAGTTTATAATATCGAGCACGCCATTCACCACATGGCACTTATAAGGGTTGCCATTAATGAGTTCTGTGACTACGTAGTGCTACCCGAAGACTTTGGAGTGGCTAGCAGTACAATCAGAAGCCGACAAGCAAGCAGCTAGGCACCCACCCTCGCCTTCTCATGGAAAAACCACTGTCTGGATGGCCACGTTTCAAAAGGGAGCTGTTTAAGGTGCCCTTTTTTATGAAGCTTTTCCATTGGGAATTCTGGCCATTTAATGTAGTATATCTTCCTGTTTTGTTGTATTATGCTTTTCTCGCCGCAAAAGCCCGTTCTTTATTCTTTTTCTCGGCGGCGAATCCAACAATTGAGTTTGGAGGTATGCTTGGCGAGTCAAAGGGTGATATCTTTGAACTTATCCCGGAAAAGTATATCCCACCAACGAAACGATTTTCTGCTTCCGTTTCAATTGAAGATATCCTTCAGTGGATGGAATCAAATCAATTGAGCTACCCAATCCTGCTAAAACCAGACATTGGTGAAAGAGGTTGGATGGTGAAAAAAGTCAATTCGAGACAGGACATAGCTTCCTACATAAAGACCGTCAAAGTAGATTTTCTGGCTCAGTCCTATGTTGATTATCCAATAGAACTAGGTCTGTTCTACTATCGGTTTCCCGGTGCTGCCAATGGCCATATTTCATCGATCACCCGGAAGGGCCTAATGACTGTGGTAGGCGATGGCTCTACCCCTGTGCAAGATCTTTTAATGGAAAACCTAAGAGCAAGGCTCTACATCAAGGACTTTCAAGCGAAGTATCCTGATAAGATGGCGCTTGTCCCAAAAAAAAGTGAGTCGATAGTAATAGAACCCATTGGCAACCATTGCAGAGGGACGACCTTTATCGATGACACTCATAGAGTCTCAAAGAAACTTGTAGCCACACTTGATGAAATAGCTTCAAGCATTCCCGGTTTTCAATTTGGACGATTCGATATAAGATGCCAATCGTACGAAGAGTTGGAAAAGGGAGAGCACTTCAGCATTTTGGAACTCAATGGAGCTGGGGCGGAACCAGGTCATATATACCAACCAGGCAGATCCATTTGGAAGGGCTACCGTGACATTCTCCATCATTTAAATGTTTTGTGTAATATTGCCATCCAAAATCACCGGTTAGGCGTGCCATACACTCCATTCAAAGAAGGATTTCTGTTCATGAAGAAAATTAGAAATTATAACCGGCTAAAGGAGGGTGAATGAATTTGCTCTGGCTATTTGTAGTTGGCTTTGTTTGCAGCTATATCGGTTCTATACCTCCAGGTGTTATCAATATCAGCGTACTCCAATACGGCCTTCATGGCCATAGGTCCCTGGGACTTCGGTTTGGTTTAGCAGCTAGTTTGGTTGAGTTTGTCTACGCTGCCGCTACTGTTCGATTCCACATCTTTTTGACTGAGAATAC
This sequence comes from uncultured Roseivirgaceae bacterium, assembly GCA_964351395.1. Classification (GTDB taxonomy): domain Bacteria; phylum Bacteroidota; class Bacteroidia; order Cytophagales; family Cyclobacteriaceae; genus Imperialibacter. The sequence continues at coordinate 238,954 of CAYGOF010000006.1, read as the reverse complement.
GTCATTCACTGAAGACTTTGAGCTGGTTTCAGGGTTAGTACTGGTGACGCTCGGTATATTTAGCCTTTTGAACTCAAACAAAGCACCTTCTGAAAAGGCAGTCGCTGAATCTCCTAAGGCATTTCGAAAAGGACTGTTGGTCGGCATCACCAATATAATGGTTATCCCATTTTGGTTAGCAGTAACAGCCTACCTCCAAAGCAGAAATATTGTATCGATCAAAGGCTACGATCTCTTTATCTATGTAGCTGGAGTTTCCGCTGGCACATTTGGCCTAATGGCTACAGTGGCCTATTTATCTCATCGTTTCCAAAAAGTGGTAGAAAACAGGAAGACGGTCAACAAGATTCCAGGTGTTGTGCTGATAAGCATGGGGCTATATTCGCTTTACAACTGGGCTATGATGCTTTAAAGGCATGCAGCCTCCAATACAAAGCTCTAATCCCGATGCTTAGCATAATGGGCACAAGTGATAAATGCAGCATTTGTGGCAAAAATCCCCAGCAAACTATCAGCAAACCCAAAAGCACAACTATGCTTAAAAGATACGTTCTTAGCCAGGCCGGAGGTTGGTCGCTAAAAGCATAAAAAGCTATGACCATTTGTGCTGGGAATGCCCACAATAAGTTGAAATTGTATTGAGAAATATGATCGGTTCCGAACCATAGAAAAAGCAATAGTAAACCCACAAAACCAGTCACAAAGAATAAGAAAAAGTCAAGCCATTTACGGCGAGCTCCAGTCTTCCATTCCTGATGTGTCGAAAAACCCACGATAGCAAATACTAGAATGAAAAGGAACATCGGAGTAATGAATGAAGCCTGGCTGTCCATACTAGCCTTAGGTGAAAAAACAATGTCAGTATCACTCACTAACGGCACTAAAGAATCCCCACGTTTCAACGTGGCCTTAGAGAAAGCTTTCTCAATATATTCAGGCAGATACATGTACTGGTAACCTGTCGCCACTTTATCGATTCCTGTACCCAAACAAATATCAATACCCAGATCGCCCCAGGGCTGTTGCCCAAGATTGAGGTCCATCAATTGCCGGAAGGTCAAATCCTCTGTCACGTAAGAATAATCGAACGCAACACGACCTTTGAATACTTCTTCTACTACATCTCTGATTTTGGTGGCACAGTTGTCATAGATATAATTATAGTAGTAGTCTCGGTTTTCAGGTTTGGCGTTGTTAATCAAAAAGGCATACAACTGCCTTTTCTCATCGGCAGTTAGGTTGAGTCTTTGCTCCACAATTGACCTTTCCTCTTCAATATAGGCATCTCTGAAATCTTCGTAGCGGTTTACTCCCAACTTGTACAAGAGCTTTCCTCTTGCAAAATTCAAATAGAAGTTTGGTTGGTTGAAGCTGAAAATGCCATAGTTAAATACCAGGTCAATTCCCGTTTTATGGTCAAGCACCCTGAAAGCGCTATGACCGAAGGCTGTATAAAGCTCCACCTGAGACGCACCAAGAGTCATGACAGAAATAGAAGTGCTGTCAGAAATAAATGGCGGCAGCTGTGCCAAACTATCTTTAAAGCCAATTACTCCAATCAAAAGGAGCACGATGATGGTTATCTTTTTCATTGCTGGCAATTTAGGATATCTCAAATTTAGGATGTGCCTTAATAGCCATTAAATTTACTTGAATTTAAATCCACTATGGCACAAGGCAGCTTCAGCGACAACGTACGATTGCTCCAAAAATTGAGCTTTAGAAAAGTTGTCAACGGTGCCCTATTACTTGGCAGTTATCTGTTCAGCAAGTCTCGAAGGAGATCCTACCACCGAGGTTTGCCGATAAGCCTCGCCATTGAACCAACTACTGCCTGCAACCTCAGGTGCCCGGAGTGCCCGAGTGGGCTTCGTTCGTTTACACGGCCCACAGGCAAAATTGCCCTCCCTTTTTTTCAAAAAATCATAGACGAAACGGCGGATCATCTACTCTACCTCACCTTCTACTTTCAGGGTGAACCATATCTTCACCCCGACTTTCTGGAAATGGTAAGCTATGCGCATAAAAAGAAAATTTACACTGCCACCTCCACAAACGCCCATTTTCTATCTGATGATATGGCCAGGAAAACGATAGCATCCGGTCTAGACAGACTGATCATCTCTATTGACGGAGCTAGTCAGGAGACTTATTCCTCTTATAGAAAAGAAGGAAAATTGAAGGAGGTAATTGCAGGAACCAAAAGGCTCATCGAATGGAAGAAAAAACTGAAATCGGCCACACCGTACCTCATTTTTCAATTCCTGGTTGTAAAGCCCAACGAGCATGAGATAGATGAAATAAAAAACCTTGGTAAGGAACTTGGTGTGAATGAAGTGAGGTTCAAGACGGCTCAGATTTATGACTTTGAAAACGGCTCACCATTGATCCCTTCACTTGATCGTTACTCAAGATACAAGCAGCAGGAAAACGGTAAATGGGCCTTAAAAAACACCCTCGAAAACGAATGCTGGAAAATGTGGCACTCCAGCGTTATCACCTGGGACGGGCAAATGGTACCATGCTGTTTTGATAAAGACGCCAGCCATTCCATGGGAAACGTATCAGACTATTCTTTGGCTGAAATATGGCGGGGACACTCCTATGATCGTTTTAGAAATGCACTACTAAAGTCAAGAAAGGATATTGATATTTGTAAAAACTGTACTGAAGGCGGTGTCATTTGGGCTTAGTCTACTGCCTTGCAGATTCTTCCAATGCCTTTTTAATGTCTGTTTCGGAACAGCCGCAACCCTTCGCGCATCCCTTATCTACCTTTAAGCTCAGGTAAATTTTACGGACCAGAAACCAAATGGCTCCAAGGAACAAAATGCCGATGAGAATCTTTTCAATCATGTTGCTTAGACAACTAAATTATGAACAAGCTGGTTCAGTCAATCCAATATTTGTTAATGGTTTCCAAAAGCTCCTTTTGAATCCCACACCCTGCAATTAACTCTCTGCCAAAAATGTAATTATCACCTCCTTTAAAGTCTGTGACTGTTCCTCCAGCTTCGGTAACTAGCAAGACCCCAGCTGCGACGTCCCATGAATTAAGGTTATATTCAAAGAAAGCTTCGAATCGTCCGCAGGCAACATATGCCAGGTCAACTGCCGCACTACCCATTCTCCTCAACCCGTGTGACGACTTCATCAGGTCATTAAGAATATTCAAGTATGGCATCATTTTCGCGAAATCATTGTAAGGAAAACCAGTAGCAAGTAAAGACTCATGAACACCGGTCGCTTTAGAGACTTTAATGGGTTGCCCATTGCAAAAAGCTCCGTGCCCCTGAACAGCATGAAAACACTCATCTCTATTGACTTCATAAACTACACCTAAAATCGCTTGTTTGCCATCTACAAGGGCAATACTTACAGAATAGATAGGCAGCCCATGGACATAGTTAGTGGTCCCATCTAGCGGGTCGATCACCCACTTTAACGCCTTGTCGCTACTGGCAACAGTGCCTTCTTCTGTAATGAAACCGGCTTCTGGCAAAACCTCCTTTAACCTTTTAACAATCAGCTCTTCGCACGACTTGTCGACATAAGAAACCAGGTTGTTATGTCCTTTAAGTTCAATCATGTCTGGTGTAAAGCCTGCAGCTTCTTTTTTTAGAAACTGCCCCGCTTCCTTACTTATGGCTATCACATGATGAACAAGTGTGTCTGCAAATATTTCCATTGCACTTTTACTTTCCGGATACTACAATAACTATCTCTCCTTTTGGAGGCTTATTTTGGAAGTGTAGCAATACTTCAGCCACACTTCCTGTAATGGTCTCTTCATGTAGCTTGGATATTTCCCTGCTTACAGAAACCAACCGCTCTGGGCCTAGTAAGGTAATAAACATTTCAAGAGTTTTCACAAGGCGGTGGGGTGATTCATAATAAACAACGGCCCTCTCCTCTTCTTTGATGGCTTCTATTTTGGTTTGCTTGCCTTTTTTATGGGGTAAAAACCCTTCGAAAATAAACCTATCGCAAGGGAATCCACTTTTAACCACAGCAGGAATAAGGGCGGTTGGTCCAGGTAAACAGTCGACAACTACTCCTGCTCTAATCGCTTCTCTTACAATCAAGTAACCTGGATCCGAGATGCCAGGAGTGCCAGCGTCGGAAATAAGAGCCATTGTTTCCCCCAACTTAATGCGTTCAACCAAATCGGCTACTACCTTGTGCTCATTAAAGGCATGAAAACTCTTCAATGGCTTACTTATCTCAAAGTGTTTCAACAAAATCCCTGAGGTCCGTGTATCTTCTGCAAGTATTACATCAACTTCTTTTAATATCCTAAGTGCTCTCAGGGTAATATCCTCAAGGTTGCCTATAGGCGTCGGGACTAGGTATAACTTGGACACTGACATTTATTTAATCATGGAGTCAATTTTAGCAGCAAGTGTTCTATCTTTCTCTGTCACCTTACTGCCGGCACTATGGGTCGTCAGCTCAATAGACACTTTATTGTAAACATTGCTCCAATTAGGATGATGGTCCATCTTTTCTGCTTCCATCGCTACCTTGGTCATGAATCCGAATGCATCTACGAAGTTTTTGAATGAAAACTCTTTGATCAGCTTATTATCCTCTTCTTTCCACATAGCTATCTATTGTTTGATGGCAGTAATAATATATTGATAAGGTAACGTTTTTACGTCTACTTCTTTAATGGTAAACCCAGCAGACTTGATTTCGTTCACTAATTCGCCACTAGAAATCCATAGGTTGTCAGGGGGAGCTACCGGTGTGCGTTCGGGTTTGAAGTCTACTACTATCAACCTACCGCCCTTTTTAAGACCGATAAAAATAGCCTTGAAGTAATTGGTTCTATCCGGTAAAAAATAGGCAGTATTAACAATTAAGGCCCCTTCTACTTCCTTCTCTTTTAGCGAGGGACTTTCAGGTACAGTTATCCTTGTTTCAATCGTTCCAGTTATCTCTCTTGGAATCCGAAGTGCCTGTTCCTCAATATGCTCAAGAAAATTTTGCTCGATATCGATAGCTAAAACAAATGCTCCTTTGGTGGCCAAACGAAGTGTAAAATACCCAGCTCCTGCTCCAATGTCAGCAATATTTTTGCCTTCAAGATTCCCAAATTTCAAAAGAACGCTATCAGGCTTTTGCCAACTACTTCTATCAGGGTCTTCATATTCGCTAGCAAAATTATCAATTGGTGACACACTTACTGAATCAGTTGCTTCACTTCCCGTATGTTCCGTTGTGGTAGCTCTCGAATTTTCTCCAGAACCACAACTAACAAAAATTAGGATGGCCCATAAGAAAAGAAAAACACGGTTCAGGTAGATCATGCTATAAAGATATCACTCCTTCTACCGACTTTACAGTAATATATACCTCTATTACCTCGTCACTAGATAACACTGTTTTCTCCAGCGTCAAACTAGTATACTTATTGTTACTTGATTTACGGAGACTTAGCTTACCAATAGGCAAGAGTCTTTCAACTTCCTCTACCTTTTCGCTGGGCACAATAAACTTGAATCTGTATTTCCCAGGAAAAGTATGCTCCTGATCTAGTTTTTCTTTGAAAGAGGCAATTTGGGAGTCCATTCTTAAACGGTCTAAAAAGAAAAAGGAGTTACCAAAAAATATCGGCAACTCCTTTCCCTAAGGGTAAATATTATCAGAAAAACTTATATCGTTCGTCTTCAATGTCCGCAAATTCACGAATAGCCTGCGACAAGTTAAAAGAAATTCTCGATTGGCGACGCTGACTCAACTGAGTCTTGTAGGTTTCGAAATCTGTTGCCTCAGGTGCTTCAGTAATAGAAACTGTTTCAACGATTACTATACCATTGTCTGTTGTCATCGCTGACGATCTTTCACCTGCAGCAAGTGCAAATGCTTTACCTACAGCCTCAGGTGCGTTACCCACTCCAGTAAGGGCATTAGCACTAAGCTTTAGATCACTCATTGAATATACGGAAGCATCAGCACCCATCTGCTCACTTATCTCATCCAAAGTTCCCGTTTTCGCTTTCAGTTGATCATTGATAATCGCAGCCTTCTTTTCATCCTTCACTTTTAGCGTGACATCATCCTTTACAGCACTAAGAAGCGCTACGCCTTTTGGCTGCTCGCCAGTCATGGCTGCCACCACATATTCCGAGTCAAGCTCATACACCTCTGACACCTTGCCTATCTCACCCTGGTTGAATAACCAAATAACGATTGATCGGCCATCTGACAAAGTGCCGAAACGGCGTGCATTGGCAGCAATTCCCTTTGCATCTTGTACTTCAATCCCTTGCTCAGTTGCATTAGCTCTGAATTGCTCGAGGTTTTCACTGCTTAACGCAAACATATCGGCATCGCGGTATGCCATATTACGTGTATCGTCGCTTGCTATAATTTCCTTCTCAATGGTAACAACCTTATAGCTTGTATTTGTCTTTGTAGAAGTTACGTCAATAATATGGAAACCGAAATCGGTCTCTACTACGTCGTTCAAAAGTCCGGTTCTTGTGGCGGCAAAAACAGCTTCCTCAAAAGGCTCCACCATTCTGCCCTCTCCAAACCATCCTAAGTCGCCACCTCTTGTTGATGTACCGTCAGTGCCATGCAATCTTGCCATTTCAGAGAAGCTGGCGCCTTTCTTAATATCATTCAAAATCTTTCTTGCCTCCGCTTTAGCAGTCGCCTTCGCTGCATCTGTTTCATCTTCAGGCTTTATCAGAATATGACTGGCTCTGGCATATCCAACAGCACTCTCGACTACTTTTGATAACTTATAAATCGCATATCGGTCATTCACTAAAAGCGGCCCAATAATATCACCTTCTTCCATCGTTTTGACGGTATCGTTCAATATGGCTGGCAACTGATCTGGTGTAAATGTCTTGAATGGAATTTCAGCGTCAGAGTTGGCCCGTGCAAAAAGTGAATCGTTTTTAGACTGAGCAAGCAATTCTTTGATTTCATTTACCTCTGCTATAACTGCTGCTGTGTCGTCAGCTGAAGCTATAATTGGGAAAGATACATACTCCAATGACCTGGAAAGTTCACGCTGGTATTGTTCCGAGTGACTATTTAGGTACGACTGAAGCTCTGCATCTGTCACAGCAACTGAAGAGTCACTTACCGTATAAAAGGGTACATAGAGATACTTCACTTCAGCTACTTTGTTGGCTTGGGTATACTCTCTCTTTGCTTCTTCCTGGGTTACATAATTAGTCTTGATAAACAAGTTATCGAACTTCAACATCAATCTCGATGGTGCCAGGGTTCCTTCAAAGTTGTACCATGCCGCTTGCTGCTGAGCAGGCATAGCACTTAGGTTTTGGAGGTAGGTAATGATCTGATCACGGTCAAATTGACCAGTTTCTGGATTGGTAAATGCCTGTATAATTTCAGGGCTAATATTATTTCCCTGAACCATATCGACCACTTCTTCGTCACTTACACTGACGCCTATTTCATCGAACTCATCTTCATAAGCATACTTATTTACAAGCATATCCCAAGCCTGCTGCCTAATGGTGTACATCTCTTCACCACTTGGGTTTCGGCCACTGCTCATCGAATAGTTGAAAGAAAGCTCATCAACCTTTTGCTGAAACTCCTCCAACTTAATGGTAGTGCCATTAATTTCACCCAGCTTGTTGGTATTTCCACCCAATAAAGTAGAGTTAGGGCCTAGTAAATCTCCACCTACTACAAAAAATCCCAACCCAAGGGCGATAATGCCCACTGCTAAACCAGTTTTCTCTCTTATTTTATTAATGAAACCCATGTTGTCGTTTTTAGCGAGCCGCAAAATAATATCATTCGAAGCTAAAATCAAAATGCCGGATAGAGGTTTTACTAGCCTCTATCTTCCTCATTTTGAACGGTTAGCTTCACCCGGTCGATCCGGTTGTCCGTTTTTGAATAAACTGTAATAATGAAAGGAGGCACTTCAATAATATCGTTCACCTCGGGTATGTTCTCGTTTACCGAAAGTATAAGTCCGCCGAGTGTTTCATAGTCCCCATCTGGCAAATCCAGTTCGTACCGATCGTTCAGGTAATCGATTTCCAACCTGGCACTTAATATATAATTTTTCTGATCTATTTTCTCTTCAACGAGGTCTTCATCATCGTCATGTTCATCATTGATTTCACCAAAAATCTCTTCAATAATGTCCTCCATACTTATTATGCCGGATGTACCTCCATATTCATCCACTACCAGGGCCAGGCTTTTTCTTTCCGTTAGGAATTGAATCATCAGTTCATTGACCAATGCTGTTTCCGTCACTATAATAATGGGCGTTAGGATCGACTTAATGTCTTTTGGCTTTTTGAACACCTCCAGGGAATGGCAATATCCAATAACTTCGTCTATTGTGTTTTTATAGATAACAATTTTCGAATGACCACTCTCAATAAAAGCCTGTTTCAGCTCCTCTATACCGTCCTCGATGTCGACAGCTACAATTTCCGGCCTCGGAATCATGCAGTCTCTTACTTTAACTGTTTTGAACTCCAAAGCATTATTGAAAATCTTTGCATCAACCTCCCGATTTTCACTTTGATTTTCGCTAGTCGACAAATTTTTGAGGTAATTATTTAAATCGACTAGGCCGAAAATAGGTTTATCCTCAGAATAATCGAACCGTAGCACTTTAGTAATAACGAATTTAGACGACTTCACAATTACGAAGACGACAGGGTAGAGGATATAGTAGATAGCCAGGATTGGAACAGCAAATAGCGTCAACAGCCAATCGGGGTTGATCATAAAAATACTCTTCGGCGTATATTCTGCCGTGATGATGACTATGAAGGTGGAAATCAGTGTTTGCACAAGTCCAACTGTTACGTCATTCCTTAACGAATCAGGTAAATGACCCGCTAACCAGGGCTCCAGTAGCCCGGCCATAAAATAGCCGTAGAGGACAAGGGAAATGGTATTTCCCACTAGCGTAGTACTTATAAACTGCGATGGATTCTTTACAAAGCGGGTCAAAATTTGACCAGAAATGGCCCCTTGCTTCCGCAGCAATTCAATATGTAGCCTATTGGCAGACACAAAAGCAATTTCAACACCTGAAAAAAAGGCTGAGAAAGCCAGGCAAATAAGGATGATTATGACTTGGTTTGGGTCCATTAGTTTTGGAAGCCTCTGTTGCTGAACAAGGAGCAACTGTAATCGCTACTAATCAAGGTTCCTAAGTCAAATTTTAAGGATATGTTCATTTTACAAATTTATACAAAAGTAACAGAGAAACACTCACCATTAAAATCCAATAGGAATGCAGCAAGCCAACAGTCATTGTTTGATGCACGCCAATGATCAAAAAACCTACACTGAAAGTTAATAATATTATTGCCCAACCTTTCTTCATTGCGGGTCATCAATTGTAAGGGTTCCTGTGGGCTTTGTTATTGAATACGTTGAAAAATCCTGAGCAGCGATCATTCCCTCACCCGTGTGGATTTCTCCCTCAGACTTAATAGTAACAAATTTTTCTGTAAAAATCTGCTCCTTCTGTGGGTCCCAAAAGAGTTCTTCGGTATTCAACTCATCTCCGTCGATCACGCTAATCACCACTACATTGCCTTCTGCCTTATACAAATTTAGCTTCGCATTCTTTTCGCCACGTTCAGCTCGAAGGGTAGAAGACTTTTCTCCGTTCACCTCAAAAAATTCAATATAAATGCCATCAGGAAACTCACGATCACCATTTTCGTATTCAAATTGTGTTTCAGCTTCCAGCCTGATCCGAACTTTTGCCGAATCGCTGTAAAGGGTCACAACATCTTTTATTTCCATCACTGGCCCCTCATAAAGCGGCATTTCCGACATGTCTTCCTTTTTCTGGTTGCATGCGCTTACTAGAAACAGCAAAAACAAATACGCAAAATATTGTTTCATATAAACAAAAAACGGTCGCTGGGTTACAACGACCGTTCCTATAAATTGATACTGCCTTATGCAGGTCTTCTTTGCAAGGTTACAGATTCCTGAACCCAGCACCCCACAGAAAGAACGTCACCTTCCTTCATTCCTTCCTCAAAAATTTCTCCTATCGATGGGAATTGCTCCTTAGCTTTTTCCATTGCAGCTGAGTTACCAGCTTTCTTGTACATCTCAAAAGCTGCAATGAACACCGCTCTGTCTTTCACTTTACTTTCCCCACCACGGCAATCGTCGTAGCTTCCCATATATAGGTTTCCTATCAAAGTATAGGCGTCAGAAAGCGAAGGGTCAAAAGAAAGAGCCTTACGTGCATTGTTACGTGCCGCTACTTTTTGGCCATCAGATGCGCTTATTTTAGCCATATCAAAGTAGATTTCTGCCTTCTTCTGGTTGTCATCTGCAAGTTCAATAGCCTGATTGTAGTATTTGAAAGCTTCTTCGTTTCTACCTTCTGCAGCTGTTTTGGCCGCAATCACCTTGCTAAGTGCATAAGTAGGCTCCTTCTCATTCACAATCTTGCTGGAAGTCATAAACAGCGGGCTATCAGTACATTTCCCAGTCAATTGAAGCTGCAATATTTTCTTGGCCAGTTTCAGGTCGCTTGGATCTGCTTCTAGTTTTGGACCTAGGTTTTTTTCAACGAATTCACAGTCGACAGTCACAGTAGCTGTCAAAAGCTTATCAATATTTTCAGAAATTTTTTCAATCCTGCTAAGATTCTTTCCCTCAGCTTTCTTAAGGTCAATAATAGCCATGATCTCATCATAGTAATCAAGCACCTCAACATCGGTCATTGCACCGCCAGTCAATTTGTAGCGACGAACAACGTCCATGAAAGCCAGTAAGTTATTGTCAAGGGTATTAACGCCATTCAGTTCATACACCTTTTCAAACATCTTCATGAGCTCAGGATACTTAGCTTTATTGTCCTTATAATATTTATAAGCTGTGTAACCTTTTCTATTGAGCACATCACCTTCATTACCAAAATACTCAATACGCTTATCATACATTGAAAGGGCCAGTTCCTGGTACTCAACAGTTTTGCCTGCGTCAGGCTCATTGTCGGCTAGTCCCTCGTAAATCTTAGCACCATTAATATATAGTGATTCATTCAGGTTGGGGGCGTTAGTCAACAGCCACTCAAGGTGGGGTAATGCACCTTTAAAATTATCTTGTTTTAAGAAGTCAGTATAAAGAGCATTCTTCTCCTCTGCTGTTGCTCTGTCTTCAGGCCAATTCCATCCTGGCTGCGCAACTGCTACCAGCTGAACTCCTAGAATAAATAGCAAACTGAATATCCAAGTCTTTTTCATGATTACTTAGTTTTAGTCATATTTACGTCTAACAAACCACAATCTATCACTGATGGTGGCCCCAATATATATCTGAAAATAATTTTCTCTTATCAGATTATCTGAAACACTTCCTCTTGATCCTACCTTGGCCCCAATATCAAAACTGGAAACCTGTACAGGGAACGATGCTCCAAAGTTTATGCCAAAGTCTATAACATCATTCCCATTCACTAAATAAGGTAGACGTTCCCAAGCTGCTCCTAATCGGAAGGTTGAGCGAGCCAGATAACTATCCACGCTACTAATATCGGGTGTATATTCGGCCCCTAAAACCAATTTTACGCCTTTTTGATAAGTGGCGCTAATAATTTCAGGTGAAGGGTTCTCATTCCATTCTGAAAACTTTGCATCAAAGCCAACTGTAAATTTATTAAGATTTTCGAACGAAACCCCAAAACCTACCTTTTTTGGTAAATTAAATGTAACAGACTGATCTGTAATCAGAGTATCGCCTCGTAGCGTGCCATTTGTTCCACCTCTTCTTTCCAAGCCAGCCGAACGGGTTCCAGATATTGACGAGGGGAGATCATAGACGGCGCCGAAATGAAGAAACTTTCTCTCCCCCAACTTTTGCTCATAATGAATGCCACCTCCGATTTCAAAGTCGGCATAATTAATTTTTTCGGATAGCGCCGTCGTGTAATTGGTTCCACCTGTTAGCCCAGAGAGTAATGTTTCGCTTGTTTTATTCAACTCGCCAAAAACGAATGAGCCTCGAACTCCAATCGACAACCCTTTAACGACTTTAAAGCCATTTGAGAAATAGACCTTTGAAAGCCCTCCGTTTCCGGTAAAAAGATACTCGACATCAGTATCTGAGTTAGACACCTTGCTTTGATACCCGATATTATAATTCATTCGACTAAGTGGTACAAGCCCAAAACTTGACGTCCACTTTCCTGAAATGATGGGGAAAGAGTAAGCAAAATAGTTAAGGTTGACCCCGAAGTTTGTGTTAGAACTGCCAGCAGCAGAAATCCTTCTGTTGTCTGCCGCTAGTCCCATTTGGAAAGTTGCCATTACGTTCTTCGTCAGCAATGCCGGGTTCATGACATTGATATGAAATATAGACGGAGTTCCAATGCCAAGGTCTCCCATCGCATATTGATTGGCAAAATTCCCCTCTTTGAGATCGCCTATACCGTACAGCGTAAACGGTGAAAGTGTAACTTGTGCGTAGGAAGTGGCACAGCAAAACAATGCTATCCAGCCCGCAAAAACCAATCTAATTCCTCTCATTGTGCCTTAAAATACTGTTGAGTCCGATCAGGACCATTTCGGAGCGTACAAAGATGTGGTGTTTTATATTAGATTCAAAAAATTTGCTTCCACCACCACACATAATTACCTGCAAATCAGGGAACAGGCTTGCGAACCGGTCTATCATCCCTTCTACCTCAGCTAACGTACCATGCAACACACCGTTAATCATTGATGTTTTTGTATCCTTTCCCGGCAGCTCAGTCCACTCGGGCTGCTCAATCAATGGTAATCGGGCCGTAAAGGTATGCATTGATTTTAGTTTCATCTCTATACCGGGCGAAATTGCTCCTCCTTTATAATAGCCATCTTTCGTAATGACGTCGTATGTGATGCAGGAACCGACATCTATTACCAGACAGTTCTTTTGCGAATAAAGATGGAAAGCCCCAGCCACAGCTGCTATCCTATCCGTTCCCAATGTGTCTTTACTCATATATTCAAGCTCAAAAGGCAAAGGCAACTGGTACGATAAAACCATGACTCTATAGTTTTTGGAAAGCCCACTAACAAGGCTACCTACCTCTGCCCCAACTGAGCTGACAATGACTGTTGAAATTTCAAATTCCGACAAAAGACCCTCAATCTGACCAATAGTGCTATCAACGACCAACTTGACCAATAAGTCATTTTCAAAAAAACCTATCTTGCACCTGGTGTTACCTATATCAATACAGACGTTCATAGTTTTGTAGACAATTAATCGGCGATAATACCTATATAGACTCAATTATGGAAAAAGACTTTCTTGTTATAGGCCTCATGTCGGGCACATCTCTTGATGGGTTGGATCTCGCGGCCTGCCGCTTTTACCTAGATGCAGACAACCAATGGAGGTATGCTATTGTAGCAGCCAACTCAATCGGCTATAGTCCGGAGATTCGAAAAAAGCTCAAGCAGTCTGTAAACCTTTCAGGCCTTGAATTGTCACTCCTTGACATAGAATTGGGAAAGTTATTTGGAGAAAACGTAAAAACATTTTGTGATCAGCACCAAATCAAACCACTATTTGTAGGATCTCATGGCCACACTGTCTTCCATCAACCTGAAAAAAGCTTAACTGTTCAAATTGGAAACGCTGAGGCAATCAGTCATTTTTCAAAACTGCCAGTCATAGCTAATTTCAGACTACAGGATGTTCTCAACGGCGGGCAGGGGGCTCCTTTAGTGCCATTAGGAGAACATTTTCTATTTCCAGCGTTTCGCGCTTTTCTAAACCTGGGCGGCATCGCCAATATTGCCCTTCATACAAATAACACCATGAGAGGTTTCGACACGTCTGCCTGCAATATGGGACTCAATTACCTTGCCCAAAAACTCGGTCTAAACTACGATGACAACGGAGATCTGGCGAGAAAAGGCCAATTGGACCAAGTGTTATTCAATAAGCTAAATCAACTAAACTACTTTAGCCAAGTAGGCCCCAAATCATTGGGATACGAGTGGTTTGAAGCGGATGTGGCACCATTGTTAGATAGCGCAGACGGGGAGGTGCACGACAGCTTGCATACATTTGTTCATCACATTGCCTATCAGGTCAACAGGGGATTCGAGCGCCTTGGCGCTGACAGTGAAAAGGTAATGGTTACTGGTGGTGGCGCTCTTAATGGGTTTCTAATAGAGTTGCTAAACAAATACGGCGCAAGAAAATTTACTTACCATGCACCTGACCGAATGACAGTTGAATTTAAAGAAGCACTTATTTTTGCATTTCTCGCTCTCCAGCGATTTCTTGGACGACCTAATATATCTTGTGACGTTACAGGAGGAAACCAAGATCTGTCTTCGGGGAGCGTCCACGGGAATTTCAACTTTTCTAATTAACGTCCAATAAGGACCTTTTCCATTACTCCAATGCCTTCCCCTCCAATACATTGGGGCCATTTCAATAGGAATAAGGTAATCCTGTTTGGCTACTTTTATGAAATGCCCGCAGTTTTTGCCTATCTTATGATCCGGAAGATCGAAAGGTTGAAGCAAGTTGCTCCATTTTTGGCGGAACGTTCTCTCTAATAGGGGCACTGTTTCGCAAAATTATACCAGCTAAATAATCGTGGGTAACAAATAGCTAAAACTTCTTTTGAAATCACGGCAAAACAACTTATTTAAGCAAGAATTTACTCTGGTGGAAAAAACAGGAAGGGGTTGGCAACTCATAAAATCTGATTGCTCCTCTACTAACTAACACTCTATTTTGACTGGCCTTTAATGAAAAGAATTGCAATATTTCTATGCCTTAGTATCGCTCTGATTACAAGCTCATTTGCCAAGGAAGTCAAGGCAAAATCGACGCATCAGAAGAAGGAAATTGCAGCCCATCTGGACATGGAAGAAAGTGCTGATGATACTTTCAGCACGCTTGAAGAAGGCCATGGAGAAGAGGGTGAGCATCCTAGTGCGCCCGGCTGGCTTGTGATTCCATTCGTGTTGTTGCTATTAATGATTGCCACCGGACCTCTATTTTATGAGCATTTTTGGCACAAGAACTACCCAATAATAGCGGTGTCTTTGGCAATACTGGTAGTGCTATACTACCTGTTTGTACTGCACAACGTACACAACCCTGTCCATGCGTTGGCTGAATATATCCAGTTTATCGCCCTACTCACTGGCCTGTTTGTAGCCAGTGGTGGGATCATGATAAATGTGGACAAAGCGGCCAAACCGCTGACCAATATTGTCATTTTACTAGTAGGTGCCGTGATCGCTAATATAATCGGCACAACTGGCGCTTCTATGCTTTTAATAAGGCCTTTTATTCGCCTCAACAAAAATAGAATCAAAGCATACCACATCATTTTCTTTATCTTCATGGTAAGCAATATCGGCGGCTCACTTACCCCGATAGGTGATCCCCCACTATTTTTAGGCTTTTTGAAAGGTGTTCCATTCTTCTGGACACTTACTAACAATAGTGTGTCGTGGGCATTTGCACTGATTTTTCTTGCTGCTATCTTTTACTTTTTCGACAGAAACAATAAGGCCGACTATAGCTTTGGAGAGGATCCTCAGGAGTTTACAGACAAAGTGACCATCGCAGGCGCAAGAAATTTTGGTTGGCTTCTGGTAATTATTCTTTCCGTATTTCTTGATCCCAATGTACTTGAGTGGGTACCAGCCATTCATTACGAAGGTCAAAAATTTTCATTCATCAGAGAAATCATTATGCTTTCAGCTGCTTTCCTATCGTTCAAATTTGCAGAGAAGAGGGCCCTGGAGGGTAACGATTTTAATTTTGAGCCGATCCGCGAAGTGGCATTTATTTTCATAGGAATATTCGGCACGATGATGCCCGCACTGGAGCTCGTGAGCAACTTTGCTCAATCTGAGGCAGGAGCCCCATTAATTACGCATAACTCCCTTTACTGGGGCACAGGGGCGCTTTCCGGCTTCCTTGACAATGCACCTACCTACCTCAACTTTCTCACAGCTGCCATGGCCGCCAAAGGAGGAGATATAGGTCAGGTGAGTGACGTATTAGCTTTCGCAAATGGCGGAACCTTTGCTAATTCCGTATTGGCACTCAAAGCCATATCGATCGCGGCAGTTTTCTTCGGAGCTATGACATACATAGGAAATGGCCCCAACTTTATGGTAAAGTCTATCGCAGAACAAATAGGCATTAAAATGCCATCATTCTTCGGCTACATCCTGCGGTTCTCCATTCCTATTCTACTTCCTCTATTTATCATTGTTTGGCTGATTTTCTTTTTTAGCCACCCTGTTTGATGTTTGGAATGTAAAGTGGTTACAGATTAAATAACCCCTTGTTCAGTACCTGAAGTGCTTCCTTCTTATAATCTGTATCGATCAACAAAGAAATGTTGTTCTTGCTCCCGCCATAGGAAATCATCCTGACAGGTATGTCCTCCATGGCAGCAAAAATATCTTTTCCCACCCCCTTCTTGTCGGCTACAAAATCTCCTACTATACAAACAATTGACTGATTCTTGTCGACTTCGATCGTGCCGTATGGTTTTAGCTCTTCGATGATTTCATTCAGAAAAGTAGGCTCATCAATAGTGAGCGACACAGCTACTTCTGAGGTAGTAATCATGTCGATAGAGGTCTGGTATTTTTCAAAAACCTCAAAAATCTTACGAAGAAAACCATAAGCCAGAATCATCCTAGTCGACTTGATTTTGATAGCAGTAATCCCATCCTTAACAGCAATCGCTTTGATTGCATCTGGATTCTTATTGGAGGTGATGAGGGTTCCTTTCGCAGACGGGTTGAGCGTATTCTTCAAGCGAACCGGTACGTTTTTTTGCTGAGCTGGAAGTATGCAAGTTGGATGAAGGATCTTGGCGCCGAAATACGCCAGCTCACCAGCCTCTTCAAATGAAAGCTCAGCGATCGGCATGGTGTTTTCAACGATTCTAGGGTCGTTGTTGTGCATCCCGTCAATGTCAGTCCAAATCTGTACTTCCTCCGCTTTAATAGCAGCGCCAATGAGTGTGGCCGTGTAATCACTGCCTCCTCTTTTAAGATTATCAACACCACCTGAAGCATTCCGGCAAATATACCCTTGGGTAACAATCACACTTTTGTTGTCTACGCCAGTCAATGCTTTACGGAGCTTTTCTGTAATCAGGTCAAGGTCTGGCTCTCCATTATCTTTTAAATACATGAAATCGAGCGCTGAGAGGAAAACAGCGGGGATCTTAATTTCAATTAGATACTCATAGAACAGGCTGGTTGAAATAATTTCGCCCTGTGCCACCAATAGCTTATTAGCTTTACCGTAAAATGGTTGCTTGACCAATGTTTCTATTTGCTGAAAGTATCTGTCAATTACTTCAGTACCTTTCTTCTTTCCTTCAGTGGTTGAAAAAAGTTTATCGACAAATTCAACATAATGCGCATACAGTTTTCTCGTTCTCTCGAGTGCACCTTCAATATTGCCATTGGTGAATTCATCAGAAATGGCAATGAGTTCATTGGTAGTTCCTGATACTGCACTTAGTACGACAAGCTTTTGGCCTGGCACACCCATCACCACATCCTTTACAGCATGCATGCGCTCAGGCTTGCCTACCGATGTGCCTCCGAATTTTACTACAATCATTGTTACTAGAAAAGTTTAGAATCCGAGCATTTTGATAGCAGTGATAGCAGCTTCGTCGCCTTTATTTCCGTGCTTGCCTCCTGCTCTTTCGAGTGCTTGTTTTTTGTTATTGGTGGTTAAAACTCCAAAAATCACCGGCTTATTGAACTTTAAGCCTACCTCTGTAATGCCGTTGGCTACAGCCTGACATATGAAATCAAAATGTTTTGTCTCACCCTGAATGACACATCCCAGACAGATGACGGCATCGATGTCATCGCTTTGCGCCATCCATTGTGCGCCTAAAGTCAGTTCAAAACTACCTGGAACATTCTTCCGGATAATTTGACCCTTGCTCACTCCATGTTGAGTCAAAAGTGAATATGCCCCTTGAAAAAGCGCCTCAGTTACTTCCTCGTTCCACTCTGAAACAATAATACCAAATTTCTTTTTGCTTACATCTCCTATGTTATTTCCGGAGAAACTGCTCAAACTTTTTTCTGAAGACGCCATATTTCAATTTTTGCCAACAAAAAAGGGATAAAGTAATCTTTATCCCTCCTTCTGCTGATATTTTTATCAACTTATTTTGAAGCGAGGGCTTCCAGTCTTGCTTTATGTTTCTTGGCTTCCTGGTACTCTGCAGCTCCGTAGAATTCATTTACGATCGTCGTATAGCATTTCAATGCCGCGCTGATGTCTCCCTTTCGCTCATAGGCTATAGCTGCCTTGGTCAAATAAACGGGCGTAAATTGTTTGTTTGGCTGATAGTCTGATGCCTGCTGATAGTAATCTGCAGCATTGTCATAGTCCAACTGTTCCATGTAGGCATCACCAATTAATGAGTATGCTCTAGCCTGAAGAAGATCGTCAGATGCACCAAATGCTTTTAAATAACGAATCGACGATTCGAAATCGCCTAGTTGAAGGTAAGTAGCCCCAGCATAGAAGTTGGCAAGGTTGCCTACTTTCGTTCCGCCATAAAGGTCAATGATATCAAGGAAGCCGTAATTGTTGCCGTCTCCATTGAGTGCTTGCCCGAGGCTATCTGCCTCAAAATAATATACAGCTTGAAAAAGCTCTTTCTGAGCACTTGCATTCTGGTTGGACTGATAATAATTGTAGAAAATTACACCAGTTACCGCCAAAATAATAACAGCACCGATGGCTAACACCAACTGCCTGTTTTTTTCAAGAAATTCTTCAGTACGGGTGAGTTGTTCGGCTAAAGCTTCAGGGCTTTCCAACAAATCATTTCCATGCTCTGCACCCTTTCTAGCTGACGCCTTTTTAGTCTTCGCCATTTATCCTAATCTTTTGAGGTCGCAAAGATATATTTTTTTCAATAAAATAAAGACTATCAATCATTAAAGACCATAATATTTTGATCCATGCAACTTGAAAGCCGGCTAATTACCGCTATGTTATGTCAATAAGGCATCCATTTTCTGGGTGCTTTCACAAAATAATATTTGATTTAAAAAGAAGTTTGTGAGCAAAACAGAAAAAGCTGCACAAGTGCAGCTTCTTCAATTTCTATCTTCAATGAAGTACTACTCCATCAAATATGGGTAGTCCTGCTGTGCATATACATCTTTCAACGATTCTGAAGGATCGGGCCATGCAGAATCCTCGGAGAACTGTACGGCTTCAGCAACCTGCTCTTTTATTTTTTCGTCAATCTTATCAAGATCTGCTTCTTTTGCTATTTTCTTATCGAGGATTAAATGCCGCACCTGCTCGATTGGGTCTTTAGATTTATACTCTTCGAGCTCTTCTTTGGTACGATACTTAGCTGGGTCAGACATAGAATGGCCTTTGTATCTGTAGGTACGAAGCTCCAACAAGGTAGGCCCATCTCCTTTTCTGGCACGCTCGGCTGCCTCAGCAAAAGCATGGTGGACATCAATGACTGACATAGCGTCGACTGGAAATGATGGCATGTCGTATGCAGCACCTAGTTTGTATAGCTCAGTAACGTTTGACGTACGCTGTACTGAAGTTCCCATGGCATACCCGTTGTTCTCGATAGCAAAAATCACGGGTATCTTATAAGTCATGGCCAGGTTAAGTGCTTCATGGAAGGCGCCTTGTCTGACCGCACCATCTCCCATGTATGCAACACATAGTTTACCCGTTTTCAGGTATTTTTCGGCAAAGCCGATTCCCAATCCCAGTGGCACTTGCGCACCAACAATACCATGACCACCGAAAAATCCTTTTTCCTTGTCAAATATGTGCATTGAGCCACCTTTACCCTTCGAGATACCGGTTTCTTTTCCATAAAGCTCTGCCATGATCGCCTTAGGATCAGAACCTAGTCCGATGGGGTGTGCGTGGTCGCGGTAGGCTGTGATGTATTTATCGCCCACCTCCAACGCTGATATTGCACCAGCTACACATGCCTCCTGGCCTATGTAAAGGTGACAAAAGCCTCTTATCTTTTGCTGCCCATATAGTTGACCTGCCTTCTCTTCGAATTTCCTCATCAATTGCATGGTCTCGTACCAGAACATGTAGGTGTCATTCGAAAAGTTATCCTTCGCTGTCGCTTTTGCCTTCGCCTTGTCTTTTACACTAGCCATTATTGGAAATATTTCTGTGTCTACGAATTGTAATATTACTTTTGGGGTGTGTTAGCCTGCTTTGGAATTTGCCTGGCAGATTTAACCCCCGCAAAATAAGTAAATTGCCTTCATTCAACAAAAGTAAATGTATCTGAGTAGTCTGCATCTGGAGTCATTTCGAAATTATCAGTCACTTGCTATTAACTGCTCAAGGGGTATAAATTGTTTTGTGGGGAAAAATGGCTCAGGAAAGACAAATTTGCTGGATGCGATTCACTACTTGTCGATGACAAAAGGGTCGTTGAATAGTGTTGACAGCCAGAACATAAGGAAAGGTGATCCGCTTTTTTTTATAAAAGGTGATTGGAAGAAGGATAAGGCAAAGGCAAAAGCGGGGGATCAGGTACAAGTAGCATTCCAGCCGGGACAGAAAAAAGTTATAAAGGTCAACCAAAAAGAGTACGAAAAACTTGCCGATCATATTGGTCGTTTTCCAGTGGTGCTGATAGCACCAAACGATACCGACCTGATCAGAGAAGGAAGTGAAGGAAGAAGAAAATTCTTTGACAGTATTATTTCTCAGTTAGACGCAGGTTATCTGGAGCAGCTCATGGTCTACCATCACTATCTTAAGCAGCGCAACAGTTTGCTTAAACAATATGGCGAAACCAGAAGGCTTGACAAGACTTTGTTGAGCGTTTACGACGACCATTTGATTAAGTCGGGTGAACTGATTTTTGAGAGCAGGCAGGAGTTTACAAAAAAGTTTGGGGACTTATTCAGCCCCCGCTACCAGTGGCTTTCAGGAGGCGCTGAACAAACGAAAGTAGCCTACGTGTCGGAGCTCTCTGACTCGAGTTGGAAAGACAACTTCAAGAAAGCCATCGATAAAGACATGGCCGTGCAGCGAACTACGTTTGGCATTCATCGGGATGATTTTGAATTTTTGCTTGGTGAAGACCCCGTCAAAAAATTCGGCTCGCAGGGACAACAAAAATCTTTTGTGATTTCACTTAAGTTAGCACAGTTCGATATCATGAGCCAGGTAAAGGGCTTCCCTCCTATCCTGCTACTCGACGATATATTTGACAAGCTGGATGATGACCGCATCAAAAAATTGATGGAACTTGTCGGCGAAGACGATTTCGGTCAGCTTTTCGTAACTGACGCTCGCCCTGAAAGAACAATGACGCTTTTTAAAGACCTGAAAAAGGACAAGAAACTATTCAGTGTTGAGGAGGGAACAGTGGCAGAAATAGAATTTTAAGATAAGACGCATGCACAAAAGGAAAGACGAAAGAACGCACGCATCGCATGAGCTAAAGGATGTGATCCGCGACATGCTTCAAAACTATCATATTGAAGAAAAATTTGACCATACCCGGCTGCTGGCCTCCTGGGAAAAGCTAATGGGAAAGCCTATTGCCAGTAGAACATCCAAGCTTTTTGTAAAGGACAGTGTTTTATTCGTTCGCCTTACTTCAGCCCCACTCAAAAGCGAGATGAGCATGAATAAAGCCAAGGTGCTGGACATTATCAGAAAGGAATTTGGAGAGAAGGTGATTAAGGATATCGTATTTCAATAGGGATCCAAATCCTTCTACTATCCCATAAACCAGGAAATGTGCGTGCACTCTGAACAAACAAAACAGGTGGCAGACCGGTCGGTCCAATCAAGTTTAAAGAAAGTTGACACCGCAGAGTTTAACTGTGCCTGCCTGGACCAGAAAAGCTTGTTGTAACATACCGGACAAGACAGCTGGTGACCCGCTACTTCCACTGGTTGGGGCTAAGGTTGTTTGAATAGTTTCATTAAATGTGATTACTTGCTTTTTGGAATATAATTAAACACATATTTATTCTCCATAACCTTATTAATATAAATTTTACGGCCCTCTCACCCCAGCCATCTCCTGATAGGCGAGGGAGTGGCGGCGGAAGCCCTTCTCCTCATAGCAGAAGGGCAGGGATGAGGAAAAAAAGCCTTCGAGTGTGGCTAAACTTGACTTTCACAAGAACACCCCTAATAAACTGTTTGGTTACGCCAAGAACATGCGAAAGGAGCCTACTTCTGCAGCAGGCCTCCTTTGGCAGAACTTAAGAGGAAGAAAACTTGGAGGTCATAAGTTTCGAAGGCAACTTCCTGTGGCTGGATTCATTGCTGATTTTTATTGCCATACAGCGAAACTGGTAATCGAAATAGACGGTGGAATTCATGACCTAAAAGAGCAAAATTAATATGACTTAGGGAGAACTTATGAGCTAGAGGAGCATGACTTGAGAGTATTGAGATCTGAAAACGAAGAAGTAGAGAAAAATCCTCTTCCGGTACTTGCAGATATTAAGGCTGCGATAAATACATAGGCCCTACTCCCTCACCTCCGCAAGATCAAACTGCAACATTTGGCCTTCATAATTTTTAATAAACATCCGGATGAATCCGTATTCATCGTGGTACCAGAAATCGTGAACGGAAGTGCCAAACTCTGAGGTGGTAGTAGCTCTGACATGCCAGGCTTCTAAATCCCCAAAACCTGTTTCTACTAATTCATAATCTACCACTTCATAGGTATGATCAAGTGTAGTATTTGCCCACACACCCCATCCATCTAACATGCTTATCTCGGAAGTCCAGGTTTTCCCAAGCGTAAGTGGAAGCTCCACATTTGGAAATGCGGCCACCTCAGTAAACATATATTGGTTCGAGCGAAAAGGGTGCATCCATGTCTTCGATCCATTCTCGATAATGCCAGTCGTTTCTTTTCTCGTCCAATTACTATACCCGGGGTTAAGACTGTACTGTCCTATGCGATCGATCTGAGTACTGTCAAAACTGTACTGGATGATCAGCTCGTCCTGCAGCTCCTGCTGCTGTTCCCAGCCATTTCCAGTCGCCATCATCCAAATGCGCTCTTTTGATATTAAGTTATAGTCTGGGTCCCAATATTTAGCAGTGTAGATATACTGCCGACATGGCTTGAATACCCGGCTAATATTAGCATTCCCACTATTGTTGGTAGGGTCGCAGTCGATTGGTTGAAAATCTTGTAACGCTTCGTTACAGCTAACAAGCAAGCAAGCTTGAAAAAGGAGGAGAATTCTTTTCATATTAATCAAGGGATATGGACTCATCCATATCCCTATACTTCTTTATCTATTTACTCCTCCGGCATCAAAACCAGCTTAATAAATTTCTCTGGATCGATAAACTTATTGGCGGCTTCCTGCATATCTTTCGCTGTAAGGGTCTCTACCCGATCTTTAGCCTTCAAAATTCCGGCAGGATCCCAACCCTGGTAGAAATAAGTGCGCAGAGAGCTCGCCCAGAATCCATTGTCTTTCATGCTCACTTCCAACTGTCGACGCTGTCCTTCTTTCACCTTTTTAACGTCTTCCTCGCTTATGCCCTCCTTTTGTAGTTTTTTTAATTGGTCGAGCGCAGCAGCCATCAAACCTTCAACATTCTCGGGCGCACACGGGAAGCTCACCTGAAAAGTATAGTGAGGATAAGGTAAATCTTCTCCATTGGCATTTGCCCCTACGCCATACACGCCTCCCTTTTCTTCCCGTAGTATTTCTACTAACTTAATCGTCATTACTTCAGCAAAACTTGACAGGGCGAACGCCTCTTTTCTATCAAATGGCTGTTCCGAATCCCAGTACATAATCACCTGGCTCTTCGGATCTACTCCCTTCTTTACTATTCTTTCAAGTGGCGCTTTCGGTGGACGGGGACTAACGTCTTTCCATTTATCCTTTCTGCCAGAAGCCGGTAAGCTTGCGATATACTGTTCTAGCATAGGCTTAATTTCCTCTACTTTAAAGGCCCCAACAAAGAAGAAAGTAAAATCACTTGCATCACCGAACCGGTCCTTATAAAAAGCAAAAGCCTTGTCCAAATCGATTTTATCAAGGTCCTCCTCGGTAGGAAAGCCCCCGCCTCTGATACTGTTGTTGGCTAGTGTCCGCTGTACTTGATCGATAAAATAATACTGCGGATTGGCCATTACATTGGACATAATGGACTTGTTCTGCGCGATATACGACTGAAAGGCCTTTGGATCCTTTCGTGGAGCTGTAAAATACATGTTGGTGAGTTGGAAAAAGGTTTCCATGTCTGCAGGAGTTGTGCTGCCCTGCACTCCCTCACTTATTTCTCTGATGTATGGGTTGACACTCAGGCTCTTTCCGGCTAGTGCTTTTTGCAATGTAGTTACATCATAATCAGCAATACCACCTTCATTGACTATAGAAGCTGCATTGGACGCCGATTGATAGTCGTCATCAGATGCCAAACTTGTCCCTCCCGGACTCCAGGTGGTCATCACAATTTGGTCGTTTTTGAAATCAGTTGGTTTCAAAAATACTTTGACCCCGTTCGAGAGATCCAGTTCTATAACACCTAAAGTATCGTTCGTTTTCTCAGAAACAATTGATCCAGCAGTCGGCAAGGTCTCCATGAGACTCTCTCCTATCTCAGCTTCTTCATAAGGCGTCACTTCCGTTTTTTGTACATTGTTTAGTACAGAAAGGACTTCATTCTCGGTTGGAAGTGCCACTCCCTCTTTCTCGGGAGCCGTCACAACAACAACTCGGTTAGACTCGGTCAACCATGTGCCAATAAGTGCATTGACCTCGTCGAGAGTTATGCCGTCTACATTGGCTTTTGCAAAATTATATTCCCACTCTATCCCAGGGATGGGCTCTTTTTCAAGAAAATTATTGACGTACTCGTCTACAAAATTACTCGATTCAGACTTGTCTCGCTCGTTGTAGGCTACTTCATACGATTTTAAAAGACTCAACTTGTAACGCTTCAGCTCACTTAAAGTAAAACCATGTCGGCGCACTCGCTCGATTTCAGTAACAATGGACTTCATTCCGTCCACAATTCCCGTTTCATTTACGACGCCAAAAGCTTGAAAAGCATCTTTTGTCCTTGCCCAGGTCCCTCCATAACTGGTGCTGGCATATATGAATGGAGGTTTAGCCTCTCTTGTCAACTCCTGCAATCTGTCGTTGAGCATGCCTGTGAAAGCCCGTTGTACCAGGAAGTCCCGGTAGTCGCTGGCTTTAGTTTCTATTTTAGGGTCTGTTTTGTAATAAAGGCGAACCTGCGCAAATGTTGCCTCTTTATCGGCAAGCAAAGAAACATAAGTATCTGCATGGTCCGGCACTTTGAATTCTTCTCTCTTCTTCGGGTTTTTCACCACAGGCACCCGGTTGAAATATTTTTTGATTTTGGCTTCCATCGAGGCTACATCAATGTCCCCTACCGCGACTACCGCCATCAAATCGGGCCGGTACCAGTCTTTATAGAATCTCTTAATGGCATCGTGAGGAAATGTCTCGAGGTTTTCTTTCGTCCCTATTGGCAGGCGCTCTGCATAGCGGGAATCTTTATAAATAACAGGCAGGTACTTGTCGAGCATACGCCGCTCTCCACTCTGCCCAAGCCTCCATTCTTCTATGACAACACCTCGCTCCTTATCAATTTCATCGCCATCAAAGGTCAGGTTATGTGCCCAATCTTCCAGGATTTGTAATCCTTGATCTACAATCTTTTCATCATCAGTTGGGATAGGCAGGATATAGACTGTTTCATCAAAAGAAGTATAGGCATTGAGGTCAGCACCAAACTGCACGCCAATTGACTGTAGGTAATTGACGATTTCGTTTTTCTTAAAATTCTTGGTGCCGTTGAAGGCCATATGTTCAGTAAAGTGAGCAAGGCCAAGCTGGTCGGGGGCTTCCAGAATGGAGCCAGCATTTACTACCAATCTTAATTCAAGTCGATCCTCAGGTCGGTCGTTGTGACGGATATAATACTTCATCCCGTTTTTCAATGTCCCGATTTTTACATTGGGGTCAACCGGGATTAGTGAGGCTAAATCCGTGCCTGAAGTCTGGGCAAAAAGGGAGGGGAGAACCCCAAAAATCAAGAAAAAGATGGCTTTAAAAATCTTGTTTTTGAAAGATATTTCCATGGATTTAGTTCTTGTTTTAATTGTAAGGTAGAATAAATGGAAAATGAATCATCAAAATACGCCGGAGGGAAATGGCTTCCAAAGTATGGTCAAGTTTTCTATTCTGTTATTTCGGGTGGGCCGGTTTTCTTTTTCCCAAAAGGATTGACTTTACGGGCAGTAGAGGAAATACCCTCCTTTATTTTAATTCCAGCATTGACCACTGCTTGCCCTCCTGATTTAATTGATTGAAATCCTGCGTTCTTAGCAGCTTTCAAAATACCTGCAATTACTTTTGTTGATCCACTTGCTACGATGTTACTAAGCATTTTGCCAGCCTCCATTGTCGCACTTTTCCGAGCCTGGCGACTGTCCCAGGTTGTTACGCAACTACAATATTGACGGGCAATGATCCCTACCCTTAACGTTAGAAAAGCATTGGTGGAACCTTCAAACAGAGAGTCCATTACTAAAGTGGCGGTAGGCCCTACTACAGGTATAGCACTGAAAGAAGTACTTTTTGTCACGCCAGTGAGTAATGACTCCAATTGCAGACTAATGTCGAGGTCTTCAATCTCAGCAACCAAAAATGTGGTGACGCCGATATTGGCATAAAGCCTGGCTAGCTGGCGCAGCCCTGGCCTTTGATGATACAGATGACAAATCTTCCAAACCATTCTCGAATGGGTAAATAGAATTGTAAAGGCATCTAATCGTCCATTTTGAGATATGGAGGTGGTAAGGAAAACGGACAAAGCTGTTTGTTTGATAATGTTGTCGGCTTCTTCGTTGAGGCGTTCCAGGCCCTTTTCCATGTCATCGGCAGATAACGGAGTAAGCCCTTTATCGGCTAGTAGTTTATTTTTCTGGAGCCTGCGAAACACTTTCAAGCGATAAGCAGGAACACCCTCTTCCTCCGCAGGAGGAGAGAGAGATTGGGGTAATCGCAGGAAAAAAACGAAGGGAACTGCCACGATACCAACAGAAAGAAGGATCAAGCCTACAAGTACCACTTGTCCGAAGGCTTCATTTACCCCAAGTGCAAGCTGATATACCTGATACACTTGATTGACAAGAAAAAGGCTGGTGAGCAGCACAATTAGCACAGATAACCAAACAATTATGAGTTTGATTTCCTTAGAGAAACTTGACATACCTGTAGTAACGTAAGAGTTGTTCGACAGGTTGGCATGACTGATAGTTGCGAATGCTAACTACTTTTTGACGCACAAAAAAGGAAACAATAAATGAGCAGACGACCACAATGCCGAAGCCTAATTGAGCACAGTCCTGTTTATGAACCTAATGGCGCAGGAAATGATTATTTCCTGTTTTGAAGCTTGAGTATAAAATACGAACCTAACCTACAGACTGTGCGTCACGGGTATCGTCGTCTTCGGAAGAAGTATATTCTTCGATCGTGCTCTTCGACGGCTCAACTTCATTGCTTTCGCTTTCGTCAATTTCTTTGAAGAAAGACTTTTGGAAAACAATGATAATAGCAACGCCTATAAAAATAGATGCATCAGCCACATTGAAAACCGGCCAAAGGGCTGTATAGTCTCCCCCAAATAAAGGCACCCATTCTGGTATACGCCCTTCCCAAATGTCGATATAAAACATGTCGATTACCTGGCCATGAAACCATGGGGTAGCGGCGTCGTAAGGGGCATTGTTGAGCAAAACCCCGTAGAAAATACTATCTATTAAGTTGCCAATGGCTCCTCCCAAAATCAAGGCACCACACCAAAGTAGGCCAGAGTGTACCTCTTTTTTGGCCAAACGGTAGAGGTAAACAGCAATCACCACCATGGCAACTAATCGGATGACGGTCAGGATAAGCTTACCATTTTCGCTACCCAGTTGCATACCAAAAGCCATGCCTGGGTTGGTGAGGTAATGAAGCTTGAAAACGTCGCCCAGGAGATATACCTGGCCTGCAACTCCCATTTCCATATTAAAATGAACTGCCAATTTCACAACCTGATCAATGATGATCATGGCAATGGCAAGCAGGTAATACTTAAAATACTTCACTTTTTCCTTAGTTTACGATGTTAGGCGCTGCCTCTGGCGATTGACCCAATTAAACGGTTACTTTCACTTCAAGGTTAAACTCGTCCATGTCCAATACTACGGCGTCAGTCAAATTGTTAACCATTTCAAGCGAAAGTGCCTGAGTTTCGCTGCAAATATAGTCTTTGAAACTGATCAACGCCTCATTTACCATCTTTTCACTTTCTTTCACAGACAGTCTGATTTTGTCTTGCACCTCCAAGCCCATGTCCTTTCTCAGGTTTTGCACTCTGTTGACAAGGTCTCTCGCAATGCCTTCTTTCTTCAATTCATCTGTTATTGTGATGTCCAGTGCCACTGTAAGCCCGTCTTCACTGGCCACCAGCCATCCGGGGATGTCTTCAGAAGAAATCTCGAAATCTTCGACAGTTAACTCGACTTGCCCTTTTGCAGTATTCAACGAAAATTTACCTGACTTCTCCAGGCCTGCAATATCGTCCTGTGTCATGTCCTTCACAGCTGCAGCAATGTCCTTCATTATTGGACCATGTTGCTGACCCAACCTACGGAAGTTTGGCTTGATGCTCTTCACCAAAATACCCGAGGTGTCGTCGATATACTCGATCGCTTTTACGTTTACCTCCGAAAGTATTAAATCTTCCACCGCAGCAATATGTTGCTGGGTTGATGCATTCAATACGGGAATAAGTATTCTTGAAAGAGGCTGACGAACTTTGATCATCTGTTTCTTACGAAGTGAATGCACCAGCGAAGAAACTTCTTGCGCCAAACTCATTTTTGTCTCCAGCTCTTTGTCTACAGATGCTTCGTCCATTTTTGGAAAAGCGGCCAGGTGCACCGACGCTTCAATATCTCTGCCCGAAACTTTGTTCAGGTCTGTGAAAATTCTGTCCATGTAAAAGGGAGCAATAGGAGCTGCCAATCGAGCCACGGTTTCCAAACAATCGTATAATGTTTGATAGGCTGCTTTCTTGTCCTCGTTGTATTCACCTTTCCAGAAACGTTTTCTGTTGAGACGAACATACCAGTTGGACATATCGTCTACTACAAAATTCTGGATCAGTCGACCTGCCTTGGTAGGCTCATAATCGTCATAAGCATCTGCCACTTGCTTCTTAAGTGTGTTCAGCCTCGAAGTGATCCAACGATCACTCTCTGTCCTTTTGGACAATGGAACCGGAGCTTCACTATAATCAAAACCGTCCAGGTTCGCATATAAAGCAAAGAAGTTGTAAGTATTATAAAGTGTGCCAAAGAAACGGCGCTGAACTTCCACAATGCCATCTATGTCAAACTTCAGGTTGTCCCAGGGATTAGCATTGGTGATCATGTACCAACGGGTAGGGTCAGCACCATATTTGCCAAGTGTCACAAATGGGTCTACGGCATTGCCCAAACGCTTCGACATCTTATTACCATTTTTGTCCAGCACAAGGCCGTTGGCAATTACATTTTTGAAAGCCACGCTATCGAACAGCATGCCGGCAATGGCATGCAAGGTGAAGAACCAGCCACGGGTTTGATCCACACCCTCTGCGATATAGTCTGCCGGATAATTGGCTTCAAATACTTCCTTA
This sequence comes from uncultured Roseivirgaceae bacterium, assembly GCA_964351395.1. GTDB lineage: Bacteria > Bacteroidota > Bacteroidia > Cytophagales > Cyclobacteriaceae > Imperialibacter. The sequence continues at coordinate 209,215 of CAYGOF010000006.1, read as the reverse complement.
TTTTCAAAAGGGTAGTGCCATTGCGCATAGGGCATAGCCCCTGAGTCGAACCAAACATCGATCAGGTCTGTCTCACGTTTCATTGGCCGGCCACTGTCACTTACCAAAATCACGTCATCTACGAAAGGCCTGTGAAGGTCCATATCGTCAGCTACTGGCTCCTTCATTAAACCAGCTTTTACTGCTTTCTCAGATTCTGCTTTTAGTTCGGCAAATGAGCCTATGCACTTCATTTCCGACCTGTCGTCCGTTGCCCAAATAGGCAAAGGCGTACCCCAGAAGCGGCTGCGGCTAAGGTTCCAGTCAACGAGGTTTTCCAGCCAATTACCAAAACGGCCAGTACCAGTAGACTGTGGTTTCCAGTTGATGGTGTTATTCAGCGCCACCAGCTTATCCTTGTAGGCTGTTGTCTTGATGAACCAGGAGTCCATCGGATAATAAAGCACGGGCTTGTCTGTTCTCCAGCAATGCGGGTAGGTGTGCTCGTATTTTTCGACCTTGAAGGCCTTGTTTTCTTGTTTTAGGATGATCGAAATGATGACATCAGTCGATTTAAAATTCGGGTCACTCTCATCTTCCTCCTTATAATTCTTTACATAGAAAGAATCTTCTTCATATGCTTTGTGTGCACTTATGTCCCACTCCGCCATTTTGGCTTTGAGGTAAGCGCCAACCTCATTGACGAACTTTCCTTTCTTATCAACGATGGGCACTTCAAAGTCACTTTCGTCTTTCACAAATACGCCTGGCAGATTGTTTTGCACAGAAGTACGAAAGTCATCCGCTCCAAAAGTCTTGGAGATGTGAACAATGCCGGTACCATCTTCAGTTGTAACGAAATCACCGATGACAACGGTGAAAGCTGGTTTTTCAAGCTTCACCACAGGGACTAGTTGCTCATAGGACATGCCTGCCAGCTCTTTTCCTTTGAATTCCTGAATTATTTCGAAAGGGATGAGCTTATCTCCTGGCCTGTAGTCTTCCAGCTTCAAGTCAGCAGCCTTTTGGTTGAAGTAGGCACTCACTCGATCCTTAGCGAGGATAACATTGACAGGCGCAAAAGTATACTGATTGAAAGTAGCTACTTTCACATAGGCGATCTCCTTGCCTACGGCCAAACCGTTATTGGCAGGCAGAGTCCATGGCGTGGTGGTCCAAGCCAGGAAGTAATCGTTTTCGGTTCCCTCAATTTTGAACTGCGCGGCAATGGTGGTGTCTTTCACCATTTTGTAGGTGCCCGGCTGGTTTAGCTCATGCGAGCTTAGGCCAGTGCCTGCAGCAGGTGAATATGGCTGTATGGTATAGCCTTTGTAAAGAAGCCCTTTATCGTAAAACTTCTGCAACAAATTCCATACTGACTCGATGTACTCCTTTTTGAATGTGATATATGGATCATCGAGATCAACCCAATAGCCCATTTTTTCTGTAAGGTCGTCCCATTGGCCTTTGAACTTCATTACTGCCTCACGGCACTTTTCATTGTACTCTTCTACGGAAATCTTCTTTCCAATATCATCTTTGGTAATGCCCAGCTCTTTTTCGACCTGAAGTTCTACTGGCAGGCCATGCGTATCCCAGCCTCCTTTTCTTTTGACCTGAAAGCCCTGCTGAGTTTTGTAGCGGCAAAAAATATCTTTTACCGTTCTAGCCATCACGTGGTGAATACCAGGTGTGCCATTAGCTGATGGTGGACCTTCGTAGAAAGTAAAGGTGGGCCTGCCCTCACGGGAGCTCACTGATTTTTCGAATATCTTATTCTGCTTCCAGTGTTCCAATACCTCGGAAGCCACATTAGCGAGGTCTATAGATTTATACTCTCTGTATTTCACAGCTTTCGTCATGATCTTCTCCTACAAATTCAATCCAATGTACTATGATTGTGGTTTTTTCTTATTGAGCTCTTCCAGCTTAATGCGGTCAATGTCAATCTCTTCATCGTCATTTTCCGTGTAAAAATCGCTATAGCTATCAATAAGCAAATGCTCGTTTTTGTTCCTCTTGCCACTATCGAATCGCAGCAACAAAGACGGCAGCAAGATGGTATTGGTAAACATGGCAAAGAACAAAGTGGTTGAGGTAAGGGTTCCGAGCGCAACCGTTCCGCCAAATTCAGAAAAGGCAAATATGACAAACCCACAAAAGAGGATAATGGAAGTATAGATCATACTCGATCCTACCTCTTTGATGCTTTTACTCACCGCCACAGGCACAAAGAAATCGTTGGCAAATAATTCGAGTCTGTATTTTGCTAAAAAATGGATGGAGTTGTCTACAGATATACCAAAGGCAATACTAAATATCAGCGCAGTACTAGGTTTCAGGGGGATATTAAAATAACCCATGATACCTGCTGTAATGATCAAGGGGATGAAATTTGGAATCAGTGACACGATAATCATCCGTAGGTTTCGAAATAGTAACCCCATAACGATAGCAATCACAAAGAATGCCAGGATCATGCTACTAATAAGGTTCTGAATCAGGAACTTATTTCCCTTTATGAAAAGAAGCGTAGTTCCCGTGATGGTAGCTGATAACTTGGTGCCATCAAACAGCTCTGCAATTTTTGGCTCAATTACCTGCGTGATGAGACTATCCATTTTGTCGGAACCGACGTCTGCAATCCGAACCGAGACCCTTACTATTTGGCCTGTTGAATCGATGAAGTTACTTGCCAACCCAGAGCCCATTCCTGCTTCCCCCTGCAAATACCGAAGTACGAATGCCTGGTCTCTGGCTGTAGGCAGTGAATAAAAAGCCGGGTTTTCATTATAAAATGCCTGACGGGCAGCCTTCACAAAGCTGACAATAGATACCGGCTGAGAGATATATTCAATGCTGTCCAGAAAATTTACCAGCTGATCAATTTTCTTGAGGTTATTGAGGCTCAATACCCCTTTCTTATTGCCCGTATCGACCAAAAGCTCCAGGGGCATTACTCCGCTAAAATTAGCCTCGAAGAATGCGAGATCATACCTTACCGGGCTGTCGTCCGGTAGGTCATCGATCATGTGTGATATGGCCTTGATACGAGTGATACCGAAAATGGATACCGAAACTAAAACGATCGAGAATATAAAGACTTTGTACTTATGCCTGTGAACCAAAAGATCAATCCAATAAAGCAGCTTGGCCAGCGGTTTCATATCCAGGTGCTTCAGATGCTTCTTTTCGGGCGGAGGTAAATAGGAGAAAACGGTGGGGATGAATATGATACTCACCACGAAGGTGGACATGATATTGATGCCTGCTACAGTACCGAACTCACGCAGCACAACGATATCCACAATCAGCAGCACAAGGAAACCAATAGCCGTGGTGAAATTGGTCATTAATGTCACGATACCAATCCGTCTGATCATGTTCGACAATGCCAACATTTTGTCGCCATGCTGGGCATAGTCCTGGTGGTATTTGTTGAGCAAATACACACAGTTGGGTATACCAATCACTACGATAATTGGGGGAATAAGCCCGGTAAGCAGTGTGATCTTATAACCAAACATTGCCAGGGTGCCCATTACCCAAATAATCATGGTACCGATAAGTATCAGCGGGAAAATCACTGCCTGGAACGACCGGAAGAAAAAGAAAAGAATGATACCGGTGACGATAATAGAGAGTACAAGGAAAAGCTGTAGTTCAGCCTTTACCTTGCTCGTGTTAATGAAGCGGATGTAGGGAAGCCCGGCATAGTGCAGCTTAATGCCAGTTTGCTCCTCAAACATTTGAGCCACCATGAGCACGTCGCCCACCACGCCATCACGGTTTTTTGTGCTCAAAATTTCTTTGTTGATGGACACCATGATCAAAGTGGCACCATTGTCAGGATTGATCAGTTGACCACTATAAACCTTGATCTGATTAGCCAGCACAAGCATCGAATCAAGCTCTTCCTGCGTTTGGGGGATTGACTTGAAGAACGGCTTCATTTCCAGCCGCTTCTTTTCATCATTCTTTACTAAATGCTGTAAGCTTGGTAGCGAAAGTACGTTGGTGATGTTATTGATTCGGGCCAGTTCGTCGGCCAGGTACCTGAATTTCTGGAAGTTTTCTACCTTGTAGATCGCACTATCTTTAACGCCAATAGCGAGCATGTTTCCATCTTCGCCAAATAGCTTTTTGAATTCCTGGAAATAGACCATATCAGGGTCTGTATCAGGAACTGTTTTGGCAAGATCGAACGACCACTCAACCTTCCTGGCCTGATAGCCAAAAAAGGCTGTTAGGATGACCAGAAGAATGAGAAGGGGAAGCCTGAATCTCAGGATGATATGTGCTAACCGGGTCCACATTTTCAAACGGAGCACAAATGTAATGAAATAATCTTTCTACGGAAGGTGGGCATCATCATTCCTTTTGATTTCTATGATCTAATTCCTGGAAGTGAAATACCAGTGAGGTTTCTGTACAACGAAAGTGCATGTCCGTCGGTAAGACCAGACACAAAATCGAGCACCGTTCTCAGCAATTGATAAGGAGTGGTAGATTTTTGAATACCGATAAGAATATCGGGCGGCAAAAGTTTAAACACCAGCTTGTCACGGTAACCCGGCTTATCATCAAAATGCACCTTATAAGCGGCATTGCAAAAAGCCTCCATTAGCCCGGAGATTACTTGGAAGCCTGCAGCCTCCTTCTCGATTACCTGTCTCGATTGGTATATTTGACTGACCGATAGCTCACTTATTTTTTTCAAAGCGCTGCTTGATGGCACCAACGAAAACAAATCTGCATTGAGTGTGCCATCAAGAATTTCCTCCTCATGGTCGAGAAATGCTTGCGTCAACTGGCCCACCAATGTGTTGATCGCCAAGGCCCTCAGGGTAGCCATTTTTTCTTCTACTGTTTCAAGCTCGTCAAGTTTTTGTGGCTTGTAGGCTTGGCCAATTATTTCTGCGAGCAAGTCTCTGGCCACTTCATAGTTAACCCAACCCAAGCGACATCCATCTTCCAGGTCAATAATATGGTAACAGGTGTCGTCGGCTGCTTCAACAAGGTAAACAAGTGGGTGTCTGGCCCAGGCAATGACTTTTATATCCTCTTTCAAGCTGGTTGCCTTTGCCACTTCCAGAAAAATGCCTGCTTCAGACTGGTAAAACCCAAATTTTTTCTGGCTCTTCTTTTTCTTGCTTTTTCCTTCAAAAGCAGATTGACAAGGGTACTTGGTAAAGGCAGCGAGCGTAGCATATGTCAGGCGCAGTCCTTTATTTTGCGGATGACAAAGAAGTCTCAGTCCCTGGGCATTTCCTTCAAAATTGACAAGGTCGGCCCATTCTTCCTTACTCACTTTTGATTCGAAAATCCTTCCTTCAGTGTGATTGAGAAAAAACTCAGAAATGGCCTTTTCGCCAGAATGACCGAACGGAGGGTTGCCGATATCGTGTGCCAGGCAGGCTGCCGCTACAATGGATCCAAAGTCGGAAGCTGTAAGCTCAAGGTCTTTTTCTCTTTCGAGAATCCTTTCACCAACCATTTTGCCCAGTGATCTTCCCACACTTGATACCTCCAGGCTGTGAGTGAGCCTGTTGTGGACGAAATCATGGTCAGGGAGTGGGAAAACCTGGGTTTTGTCTTGCAAACGGCGGAAAGGATAAGAGAAAATGATGCGGTCGTAGTCCATTTCGAAAGGACTTCGAGTCGGATCAAAGCTAACGGTTTTGGTTGCGCCAAATCGTTGGCTGTTGAGGAGTTCTTTCCAGGTCATTGCGCCAAAGATAATAAGCGAATGGGGTCTTGCCTTAACAAAAGCACGGTAAACTTATAAAGGTTAGGATGCTCCTTCTGAAAATCGACTGGTCGCTCAAAAAAGTTCTCCATCGCAACGGCAAAAAATTCGTCCAGCGAAACGCCGCCATAACTTCTGAAAAATAATTCGGTACCACTTCTAATTTCCTGCATGGTATTGCTGGCAATTTTAGACCACTGCTTGAGAATATCCTCATCGAAGAAATTATATTCATCATTGAAAATCCCGTTTTCCAGCTTCAGGGCATGAGCCATTTCATGCAGGCCGAGGTTGCGGCCGTCTGTGCCATCGGCATATCCGCTGACAAAACTTTTCCAGGATAGTACAATAACACCGCCTCCCAAATTTACTTCTCCTCGATGGTATCGTTTAAAAATGGTGCTGTAATAGTCATCCGGATAAACCAGTATCCGATCAAAATTGCTCAGGTAAATGTCGGGTAAACCAAAGGTGAGCTGCGAAGCAGCGGCTGAAATCAGGACTTTCATTTCCTCTGTTACTGATTTCATTTGCCGCGGTATGAACTCTTTTCGGTCGAGAAATTCTATTAGCTTGTTTTCAAACTCCAATTTGAAACCAGGTGAAAGACGCCTGTAATAGTCAAAATGCTTTTCTATGTGTGGGCGAATCTTTTCGGGGGTCGTTGTAGGCCGGCTAAAATAGTCTGCCGGGTTGATGTCGTATTTGAGCAAGAAGGAAACCCCAGCTACAACAATCACCACAAATAGAATACCTGCGCTTATCATGCTTTATTACATCAAAAAGGCTCGATCGTCGATGATTGAGCCTTTTGATAGTGAGTGAATTTAAGTTGTTTATTACAGCTTCTCAAATATTCTTTTGATAGAAACTGCTTCGCCTATTTTTTCCTTTAGTTCAGAAATGGGTACCCTTTCCTGCGCCATGGTATCACGGTGACGGATAGTTACCGTGTCATTTTCCATTGTCTCATAGTCCACTGCGATACAGAATGGTGTTCCGATCAGGTCTTGACGTGTATAACGCTTGCCTATCGACTGCTGCTCTTCGTAAACAAGGTTGAAGTCGTATTTCAGCATATCAAAAATCTGACGGCCTTTTTCTGGTAGCCCATCCTTCTTTACTAATGGGAAAATTGCAGCCTTAACAGGCGCCAAAGCTGGATGTAACTTCAAATAAGTTCTTTCCTTCTTTTCGTCTCCCTCACCTACTGTTTCCTCAGTATACGCATTACTCAACACCATTAAAAAGGCCCGATCGGCACCGATGGAAGTTTCCACTACATATGGTATATAGTTTTGGTTGATCTCGGTATCGAAATACTGCTGCTTCTTTTTCGAGAACTCCTGATGGTTCTTCAAATCGAAGTCAGTACGGCTATGAATGCCTTCCACTTCTTTGAAGCCGAACGGGAATTGATACTCGATATCAACAGCTGCATTAGCATAGTGAGCCAGCTTATCATGATTGTGAAACTTAAGTTTTTCGGCAGGTGTACCAAGGGCCAGGTGCCACTTCATTCTGGCCTCTTTCCAGTGCTCATACCACTTCATTTCTTCACCTGGGCGCACGAAGAATTGCATCTCCATTTGCTCAAATTCCCTCATTCGGAAAATGAATTGACGAGCAACAATCTCATTACGGAAGGCCTTTCCAATTTGTGCTATCCCAAAAGGCACTTTCATTCTGGCCGTCTTCTGTACATTGAGGAAGTTTACAAATATCCCTTGTGCTGTTTCAGGTCGCAAATACACTACATCAGCTTCATCGGAAACTGAGCCAATTTTTGTCGAAAACATCAAATTAAACTGACGCACTTCCGTCCAATTGGCAGTGCCAGAAATAGGGCATACGATCTTGTGAGCTTCAATCAGCTCTTTAACCCCCTTTAAATCCTCGGCCGTCAACAGACGGTTCATATCGGCTAATAGCTGCTCAGCTTTGGCTGCTTCTCCGTTATTCTCGTATTCAGTTGCCTTGTCTTCAATCAGGTTGTCGGCACGGTAACGCTTCTTTGAGTCTTTATTGTCGATCATTGGATCGTTGAAACCATCAACGTGGCCCGAAGCTTTCCAGGTAGTGGGGTGCATGAAAATAGCAGCATCGATACCGACGATGTTTTCGTTGAGACGGATCATACTTTCCCACCACACCTTCTTGATGTTATTCTTCAACTCGACACCATAGGCACCGTAATCATATACCGCCTGAAGCCCATCGTATATTTCGCTTGAAGGGTATATAAAGCCATATTCCTTTGCATGCCCAATGAGGGTGCGGAGCATGTTAGTTTCTTCTTTAGGTGCGTCTTTTGGATTCATTTCTTTCTGTCGTTCAATTCAAATTGGAGCATAGGAGCATGCCTATCAATGCCTTTTCAGGCCGCAAAGATATACGATTAAAGATTGCAGAATAAAGATTAGGGCGCTAAATATGGCTGATCCAGCCCACAAACCGTTAGTTGCCAAATTTGAGCTCCACTTCGTCCAGGCTTTTGTTTGATCCCACCATGGTGACAATGTCACCAATTCGAAGCCTGGTATAACCATGAGAGATAATCATCTGCCCGGATCGACGAATAGAAAGAATGATGACCTCTGGCGGCAGCCTTAAACTGCGAAGTGGCAAACCGTGGAAGTCTGGATTGCGGATGACAAGGTCTCTGGTATCCTGCCCTTTTTCCATTCCAAGCAACAGACTGGTTGCTTGTGGGGAGCGTACAAAGTGATCCAATAAGCTTACCATTGCGGTGGACGGGTCGATCACCTTTGCCCCCAGGCTAATGAATTTATCCATGTTGGAGCGCTCATTAAGGCGCACTACCAGCTGCTTTGTGCCAATCTCCTCGTACACCATCTCGCAGATTTTGTAGTTCTCATCGTCAGAAAGGAGCGTAACAATCGTATCAAATTTCTTGGAGTCAATACCCTCGAAGATTCCTTTTTCGATTGACTCTCTAAAATGAAAGGTAATCCCGTCGGGAATTTCTACTTCATTTTCTTTTAACAACGTAACAATTTCTACTTTCCAGCCTTTTTCCATCAACTGACGTGACAGCGCCAAAGACTGACTCTCATAACCAAAAATAAGTGCATCCATTACTCCATCAAACTCCGGTGTGGCGGCCCGGCTTCTGTTTTCCCCAATTAGGTCGATGGCCCATCTTATGAAGGGTGGCCCTACAAGTTGATTGATAACAATGATGGCAATGATGAGCGTTGCAAAGTCAAGCCCCCAATCAGGAAACTGATTGGCAACAGCAGTGGCAAGGCCCAACGCTACCCCAGCTTGCGAAATGAAGGGCATCCAAATCACCTTGTAGTACCGCCCAGGTCCTCTTGCTATGGCATTACCCATGAGCGCTCCCAATCCAATGGTTCCAAACCGAATGGCAAAAAACAGAAGGGCGATTGGCCATACTTCCAATAGGATCGGCAAATCCATAGAAGCACCAATCAGCGTAAAAAAGGCTACATAAATCGGAGCGCCAACGTTTTTGATGATGAGCAGAAACTCTGCCCTGAGATTGGAATAATTGGTGACGTAAAAACTGGCCACAAGACAAATAAGAAGTGGCTCCAGGTATAGTTCGTGGCCTACCAAACTTTGAGAAACTACGAGGAAGTAATCAGAAACCACATAAACGCCATATCCAAGAACAAGTACTAGGACAGCTTTTAGGTTATAACTTCTCTTGATTTTTAAAATGAGAATCAACAGGCGGCCCACCAACCAGCCAAGCCCAAATGATAATGCGAGCTCAATTACAATGAAAAGAATGCTCAAAAGGTCAAATGTCTCGCCGTGAGAAAGCGTCTTTGCTACGGCCAAGATGACGGCAAATAATACGACTACTATAAAGTCTTTAACAATGGTTACCCCGAGGGTTATCTGAGTAAACGGACCTTTCGCACGTAATTCGCTTATGACCGCCATCACAGAAGCTGGCGACGTAGGAATAAATATAGTTGCAGTAAGCAATGCAACCGACACCTTTTCCATTGTACTTATGTCTCGCATAAATGGAATAGAGTCTTCCAGAAGATAGACCAATGCCCCTGCTGCTACGAAAGTCACAACCGTCTGCGTAAAGGCATGCCATTTGATGCTTTGGATCTGGCTGCGCATCTCATTCAGGTATAATTCGGACCCTGCTGCAAATGCGATGTAAGCCAGTGCAGTCTGGCTTATAAAACCTAACCTAAATTTAGCGATCTCAGGAATGAGATTAAGCACATAAGGTCCTGCGAGCACTCCAGTAATCATTAGCCCTGAGATGAGGGGCAAATGGATTTTCTGAAAAAGGCGTGCAATTTGATTGGAGGAAACTGCTATCAATGCAAATCCTCCAATCAGAACTAATAATTGTAATATTGTTGACTCTTCAATCAAACGACTAAAATATTATATAAAGGCTTGAGATTCTACCAATCGATGAGTGATTGATTCAAAAAATTACTCAAAAAAAGGAAACAATAACAATTTGAGTCTGAATTTAATATTAACAATTGGTTAACTACTTTGATATGAACAGCTTAGAGAAAGCACAAAATGTGGAATGTCTTTTGCAAGACCAATCGCTTTGTCTGGCCAACAACTATCCAGTTAACTCGTTCTACAGTGAAAGATCTTTTATCATGAAACATAGCCTATATACTTTCATTCTTCTGTCATTTGTAAGCTGTGGTATTGCCTCACCCACGCAAAAGGAAACAAAACCCGTTGACCATACCGCATTTGATATACTACTGAAAAAGCACGTCAATCGGGAAGGCTGGGTAGACTATGATGGGTTTAAAAAAGACAGGAATGAATTGACAAAATACCTTGATCTGCTTCAGAAAAATGCCCCAAATGACAAGAGCTGGTCAAGAGAGGACAAGCTTGCCTACTGGATCAACGCTTACAACGCATTTACGATCGAACTGGTGCTGCAATACTATCCTGTAGAAAGCATTAAGGATATTGGTAGCAAAATCCAGATCCCGTTTGTAAATACTCCCTGGGACATCAAGTTTATCAAAATAGGTGGAAAAGACCTTGATCTAAACAATATTGAGCATAGCATTTTGAGGAAAGAGTTTGATGAACCCAGGATTCATTTCGCTATCAACTGTGCTTCTTATTCGTGTCCTGTGCTTAGGGCTGAGGCCTATACTGGCGCTAAAGTCGATCAGCAATTAAACGAACAAGCGATAAGTTTTGTGAATGATGAGAGGAGGAATCAAATTTCTGGTTCAGAAGCAGCGTTATCGAAGATATTTAGTTGGTTTAGCGGCGACTTCACGAAAAACGGAAATCTGAAGGATTTCATCAATCAATTTGCTAAAGTGAAAATAGTGGATAAGGCAAAAATCAGTTATATCGACTACGACTGGCGTTTGAACGATTCAAAAGATTTTTAAAACAAAAGGCCGGATATCCGGCCTTTTGTCATTATTGCTTAAGTATTCTAAAAGTCGTTTGCCCACCCTCCTTCTGCAGTGTGAGCAAGTAAATCCCTACAGACAAATCTGATATATCAATTCTGGACGACCCAACTACTTTGGTTTGCGCCTTCAATACTTTTCCAGTCAAGTCTGTCAGCTGGATATTGATTGGGCCCAAACTGCCCGTGCCTGGCACTACATTGACAGCCGTTGTTGCTGGGTTTGGATACACACTTATATTTTGCCTTAGCTCATCCGAAACAGAGAGCACCTCGGTCAATATGATGGAGGCCGACTCCTGATTGTTGCTTTCATCTGCTTCTTCAATATTATCTGCCTCATCAATGACAGCAAGAATGAAATATTCCCCTTTGGGCAATATGGGCATTTCAAACTGATCTGACACTGTTTGTTCCCCTCCTTCTTCGATTACATCAAAAGAAAGGACACCAAGAAATTCGTCTAGCAACGATAATTCTTCATCCTCCGAAAGGTAGAAACTAACTTCGAAAGGAAATTCCGCCGGGTCGTCAGCGATGTTAGAAACTGTTGCACCAAGTGTGATCGCTTTTGCACTTTGAGAAGTAGGTACATTTACGTTGGCAAAGGCGAGGTCAGCAAATCCTCTTACGGGCGTAGAAACAGAAAGAGAAGCGGTTTTTGAAGAAACCTCAAGTGTATCGTTCACTGCATACACCCTGTACTTGTAGTCGGTCAGCTCAAGCACATTGGAGTCCGTAAAATTCGCTACATCGGGCTCCAGCTCCATTAGCAAGGTAAATGAACCGGTGCCCACGGCCCTTTCAATCACAAATTCGGTCTCTCGTGTGGCGTTGTCTGTCCACGAGAGCTCTACTTTTCTACCTGTCGCTTTAACAAGGGTCAAATCCGTTGGGGGATCAAGGGGATCTAGCGTTTTGATCTCAACCGATGAAGTGTAGTCGGATTCTCCTGATGCGTTAACACCTTTTACTCGATAAAAATAAGTAGTAGAAGCTGTAAGCCCTGAATCATCAAAAAATGCGTTGTCAAAAGGTGCAGATCCGATGGCAGCAAACTGGTCATTGTCAAGCGACCGCTGAATCTCAAAAGACTCCTCATCGGCAGAGTTGTCGGTCCAGTCTAGTCTTACCGATACCGAAGAGCCGGAAGACACTAGCAGTTCAGTGGGAGCATCCACGGTAAACTGGCCCGTGGTTACCTCAATCACATTGCTGAAGCCTGAGTCTCCATTTTTGTTAACGGCTTTCACACGGAAGAAATATTTAGTGCCGGGCAATAGTCCTCCGCTGGTATAACCAACGCTGTTGATCGGCAAATCTTTCACTTTGGAAAAGGTGGTGCCATTGTCTGATCGCTCGACAACAAAACCCGATTCATCGAATGCATTGTCTTGCCATGCTAGCATCACTTCCGACGGTTTGGCTTCGGCAGTAAGGTTTGTTGGCGCGAGGGGGGGGCCATTACCGATGACGGCGCCGGCAATACCACTAACACTCAGCAAATCAAAGCCAGGTGAGGCACCACCTAAATCAAGCCCTACCACCTTAATGGCTGTGACTGGCTCCTGGAAGTTGATAGTTTCCAGGTCAAAGGTAGTGGTGACGTTGCTACTGTTAGTGCCAATCGCAGTGCCGATAAATGAAAAATCGACTCCATTTGCGCTTACGTAAACATTCGCATATTCATTGGTCCCCTCACATTCCTTTATAAAAATGTCATCCTGGCCAGGGGCATTGATGATTACATTGTCTGTAAACGATACAGTGATATAAGACCCAATGGGAAGCGCAACAAAAGTATCTGTGTTACCATTTACATTTGTGGGAGCTAAAAGGCGCCTGTTTGTAAGAAAAGCATCGCATTCTCCTCCATACAAGCCGGTAAAGTCAGGATTTGTGTTGCTATAAAAAGAATCAATTACACCATCAGAATACTCGATACCAGTGCTCACGTAAACACTTACAAAATCTTCCATTAGAAGCGTATTGGTTTCAGTGCCTTTGGTCACGGTCAAAGACACGTTGAATTTTCCTGACGTATTGTACGCAATGACAGGATTCTGACTACTTGATGTCGAAGGAGTACCTCCTTCAAAAGACCATGACCACGAGGTAGCGCCGCCAATTGATAAGTCCGTGAATTTGATCTGATTACCTACAAATAGCGTTCTGGTATTTGCTTTCAACTTTGCCTTCAGAACAGACAAGTCAGACTGCACGGTGACAAAATTAGCCTTTGTTATTTTATTCTGCTCACCGTCCTTGAATACCACTAATTCAACATCAAAGGCTCCAGCTGTTTCATATTTCACTACTGGATTAGCTTCGGTTGACGCCGATGGCGTACCTCCTTCAAAAAACCAAACAAAGGAGTCAGGCATCCCTTTCGATCCGTTAGTGAATATTACCTCTCCTCCCTGCACTACTGTTTGAATATCAGAAGTAAACAAGGCTTCAATCGGCCCATCATCCGCCGGCCCCACCTGAATATAAGCCTCGATGGATTTCGTAGAAGTAGCCCCACTGGCATTTTTGGCTTCGAGCGTAACAGTATAAGCTCCCTCGGTGGCATAGGTAACTGAAGGGTTTTGAGCGGTAGAAGTAGCTGGCGTTCCGCCTTGAAAGGTCCAGGCCCACGAAGTAGCTCCTTTTGAACGATCAAGAAACTCTACTGCTGTATTAAGCTCTGCCGCCCTATTTTTCGCCACAAAATTAGAAGTCAATGTGGCCTGACTACCAAAAATAGAACTGGAATAAAGCCCACGGCCATGGGTTGCGGCAATTACTTCAAAATCGGAGTCTCTCATTTGAAGCATATCTACCCTGACGTTTGCCAGGCCGTTGCTGAATTGCGCCCAGGTAGGCGAAGCTGAAGTGACTGATTTGGTCCCCCAAACACCCATTTCAGTTGCCAGAATCACCTCATCAAAGTTCGTAGGGTTGAATAATGCCCAACGTACGGGAATATTGGGCAGGTCTCCCTCCTTCGATACCCAGGAAGTACCTCCGTCGGCTGTGTACCAGACCGAGTTCACTCCATAGTTGGAAAAAGTGACGAGCAAGTGATTTTCATCCTGTCCTACCTGAATACACGATATCCATGATGTTGGGAAAGAACTACTGGTAATCTCAGTAATAACAGCAGAGGCCGTATTCGCTTTGGTGACTTTAAAAATTCTGCCTGCCTCCGTACCGACAAATAGTGTGGTACTAGTTCTTGTATGGGGTGATACTTTCAAATGAGTAGCATTGCTGCCAAGGCTTATTGTCAGGTCGTTGCGCACAAAATCAGTTGCGCCTTTTGAAAACCTACTAATGGTATTTTCAGTAGAAGCCGTATACAGAATATTCAGTTCATCATCATAATCAGCCGGGTTGATAAATCGTCCGGTTTCGTCATCCGCAACAATTGTGACATCGGTTAACCAGCTGTTGTCAGTATAGTAGAAGTTGTTGTTGGTATAAGCAGTGATCTGTTCCGTTCCATTCGTCTGATCAATAAATGTATAACCTCCATCTCCTCCCGAAACCTCATCGGTAGAGTTAATGCCAGCTACTTGAAATCTTTGTGTACCATTGTCCTGTGCTCCTGCCAGAAAATAATGCTTGGCTTTGTCAGGGTGAATTGCGTTCGCGTAGAACTGTGTTACATTATAATTATTGTTACGAGCCACAATTTTATCGGTGGTAGCAGGACTAGAGAAGTCGTTTGTCCAAAACACCCCGCCGTCATTTCCAAATATGACTTCCAGAGAACTTCCTGGCTTAAATTGAATGGCATGTTGGTCAGCATGAACGAATGAATACGGCTTACCTCCCATATTGGGATTATTGGACCATTTAGATATTTGCTGCCAGGTCTGGCCAGCATCAGTACTCCTGTGCAGGTTGATACCACCAACGATAAGCGTGCTGTCTCTGGTGGGATCAACTGCCGCTATTAGGTCGTACCATGCTTGTCCTCTGGTAAAATCGCTTGCTTCAATACCGGTATCATCATCGTTTGGAAAGGCCATATTGACCCACGTGTTACCTGCATCCGACGTCCGTTTCATTTCAAAAATAGCCCCTTCATTTTCGATCATGGCATATACTACAGTGCCAACCGAGGGTGCGACGGCAAGTTCCACCCTTCCGCTTGATGTGGAAGAATAGGCCGTAGTCCATGCATTGCCATCGCTCGACTTCAATATTTTTCCACCGCCACTTCCGGCGCTACTATTATCCGTTCCCACCCAAATAGTGCCATCCGAGCCAATCTCAATATCACTTACCCCCGAAGTAGAGGGAAGAGTCTGAGCAAATGTGGCGCCGCCGTCGTTAGACTTAAACAGGCCCTGGCTATTTCCAGCAAACACACCTTGTTGATATCTGATAACCACTCCAGCATACAACTCACTTGTGCCATTGGCATTGCGAACAACAAGATCATTTACATAATAGAAATCAGTGGAGGCACTCAGTTGAGACCAGGTTGCCCCAGCATTTGTAGTTTTCCATATTCCGTGTCCACGCACGTTGCTACCACCCCCCGCGGTAAAGCCCTCACCAGTCCCAACATAAAATATTTGAGTATTGACAGGATCATAAGCAATGCAAGTAACAGCAAGGTTGCTCCAAAAATCGTCTACCTTGGTCCATTGGGAGCTTGCACTCGTGATGTCGTTGTTGAACCACAGTCCCCCTGCTACGCCACCGGCCCAAACTTTCTTACCACTAACGTCATTAGGGTCCCACATCAGCGCCCTGGTACGGCCGCCTACGTTGTTTGGCCCTCGCTCCACCCAAGGCGCCGTGGACTCGCCAGGCAATGTTCCGTATGTTCTCGCACTCTTAAGGTCTTTGATTAGTTGCGGTAACAATTCGGGCGTCGGTCTTTGCAAAGCAGGATCCATTGTCATCATAAAATCCTGCCGCATTCTTTCAGCCGGGCCACTTCTGTCTTCCTCCTCATTCGAGTCGTTCTTTGCTGAACGGGCAAGCTCAGGATCATGCTTATTGTAAGGATGCTCTCTCAAAAAGGACTCGTAGGCTATACGTTTATCAATATTCTCCTCTGAGAAATAGGTATAAATAACAGTAGAACTAAGTGCTGTAATCGCAAATAGAAGGATCAGGTTCAGCTTCTGCTTTGACATAATTAGAAGGTTCGGGTACTAAATTTCCAAGTTACAGTATCAATCGATGCAACAAATTACTAGGTTTAACCTCAATTAGAAATACTTAGAAAAAAGTATTTAATAAATTTCAAATAGGACAAAATGAAGTCAGCATGTGTGTTTTGTGGCTCAGCAGTAGGAAATGACCCTCAGTTTGTTGAACAGGCGGAATCGCTTGGCATTTTAATGGCAAGTCAAAAAATCGAACTGGTTTATGGCGGGTCACAAATGGGGATTATGGGAGCGGTGGCTAATAGCTGTTTAAAAAATGGTGGCACCGTCACAGGAGTGATCCCAAACTTTCTGGCAAGTAAAGAAATTGCCCATACAGGTATTTCAAAGCTCATCAGAGTCGAGTCGATGCATGAGCGAAAAACTTTGATGTCAAAGCTTTCAGAAGGATTTATTGCACTCCCGGGCGGGTTTGGGACCATGGAAGAGCTCTGCGAAATTCTCACCTGGAGACAGCTAGGACTGATAAGTGCCCCGATAGGGATTTTAAATACCAATGGTTTCTATGACTACCTCCATCAACTTTTTGCTCACATGACAGTGAATGGGCTGCTGAAAAAAGAGAATTTCAAGTTTGTTATCTGGGAAACAGACCCGGGCCGATTACTTGAAAAAATGATCACTGAATCAATAAAACTAGCAGCCGTCAAATCTTCTGGATTGGCAAATTCCTGATTCCGTCTAAGCCATTAAAAAGTTTTTCAGGGCATCGTCTGAGGCGTCCATTTTTATAGACAGTTTTGGCTTCTTCATCGTTTCTTGCAGAAGTTCTGGCATCTCTATCTGCTTTCCTATCACCTTTTCCACCACATCGTAAAATTTGGCTGGATGTGCAGTAGCCAAAAAGACTCCAGCTTTCCCTGGGTGGCCTTTTAGGTAGTCCTTTACTCCCAAATAGCCAATGGCGCTATGGGGGCAAAGCAAATAGTCCTCTTTCTTGTAAACTTCTTTCATCGCCTTAGATGCCTGCTCATCTGTGTACCATGCACCGGTAATCTCTCGGCTGATCTTTTCATAGCTACCTTCAAAAAGTGCCTGCACCCTTGGGAAATTACTTGGATTACCCACGTCCATGGCATTGCTGATCGTTCTGACCGAGGGCTTGGGCACAAATTTCTCTGTCCGCAGATATTCCGGCACTATATGATTGGCATTGGTCGCTGCTACAAAATGATCAATGGGTAAGCCCATTTTTTTGGCAATCAAACCTCCGCATAGGTTGCCAAAGTTGCCTGAAGGAGTGCAGAAAACAAGTGGCATATCATCGCTATGAAGCATGGACCAGGCATAATGGTAGTAGAATGACTGGGGGATTAACCTGGCGATGTTGATCGAGTTGGCAGATGTAAAATGCCGGGTTTTGTTTAACTCCTTATCGAGAAAAGCCTGCTTCACCATGCGCTGGCAATCGTCGAATGTGCCATCAACTTCCAATGCCGTCACATTTTGGCCGATTGTGGTTAGCTGCTTTTCCTGGATCTCACTTACCTTTCCACTGGGGTAAAGTATCACCACGTTAATTCCGGGTACGCCAAGAAAGCCATGAGCTACAGCACTTCCAGTATCCCCGGAAGTAGCCACCAAAATGGTGATTTCCCTTTGCTTTTTCTCAAGAAAATGCCCCATCACACGGCTCATGAACCTAGCTCCAAAATCCTTGAAAGCCATTGTTGGGCCGTGAAAGAGTTCTAACCCGAAGATATTGTCCTCCACTTGATGCACCTCAATGGGGAAATTCATCGAGTTGTCAATTATTTTCTCGATATCCCTTTTGGGAATCTCGTCACCAATTAGCGCATTGGTTACTTCCAGTGCCATTTCTTGAAATGACATGTCTTCCAGGCCTTCAAAGTAACTGTTGGGAAGTACCGGAATAGACTTCGGCATGAAAAGGCCGTTGTCGTCGGGCAGTCCTTTGAATACTGCCTCTTGAAAACTTACCTCAGGTGATTGCTTATTGGTGCTGTAAAGTTTCATGCTTAGTCTAAAATTTTTGGACCCTCGGTATTCACACCCGAAATATACAGATTGGAAGGGATGCCATTATTCTTAAGAATATTTTCCATGGCAACACCAGCTTTCCTGATAGCCTGCTCGCCATTGGCCAATGCAAACATAGCCGGACCTGAACCAGAAATTCCGAACCCTATGACACCCTCCGAAGCTAAGGAAGCTTCTTTAATTTCATAGAAATGAGGAATGAGCCTTGCTCTTCTTGGCTCTACTATTTCGTCGATCAAAGATCTGCGCATCAATCCAAAATCACTGGTATACAAGGCCGAAACAAATCCAGCCAAATTTCCTGCGTACCTGACCGATGCCTTCATGCTCAGCTCCAGAGGTAACAGCGCCCTTGCATCTCCAGTAGATACCTCTACCGCAGGATGCAACACTGCAACAAACAAATTAGAGGGAACAGGTAAAGCAAGTACTTCCAAAGGATCGTAGCTTTTGACCAGCGTGATTCCTCCCAGAAGAGATGGTGCCACATTGTCGGCATGTCCGCTGCCGCATGCCATCCGCTCTCCTTCCACCGCGAAACGCAAAAGGTCTCTTTGCTTCATCGGCCTGCCAAGGAGTTCATTGACAGCAAACACACCAGCTACAGCACTGGCTGCACTGGAGCCCATGCCACTTCCAAAAGGCATTTTTTTGTGCAACGACAACTCAATACCACCTTGATAATTGATGGCTTGCAAAAATTGCATCGCAGAAATGCCCGAAGTGTTTTTCATCGGGTCCTTTGACAGCCTCCCATTATCCCCTTCGATTGAGGTAATGGTCACACCGTTCCCGCTGGTTTTTTTCGCCACCAACTCGTCGCCGGGTCCGTGAATAGCCAAGCCAAGGATATCGAAACCACAGGTCAAATTGGCTACTGTGGCTGGAGCAAATACTTTGATGCTATCCCCCATAACCACCGGCAAATTTATAGTTGTCCTGAATAAAGTGATTACTGATGCTGATGATTTCAGCAAACACCCCAGCCGATGTTACCTCAGCTCCTGCTCCCGGACCTTTTACCACCAATGGCCGCTCAAAATACCTTTGCGTGGTAAATGAAATAATGTTGTCGCTTCCTGAAAGACTGTAAAATGGATGTTCTACATCAACTGCCTGAAGCGAAATGGACGCCTTTCCATCTTCTACCTTGGCTATAAATCTCAGCTTCTTGCCCTCATCCATGGCTTTCTTGCGCATGGCTTCCAGTCTTGCATCCTCTTTTTTGAGCTCTTCAAAGAAGCTGTCAATGTCTGGTGCTTTAAAACAGGCATCGGATAGTATGGGCTCAAGCTTCACATCTTTGATATCGAGCTTCTGCCCTGCCTCCCGGCCCAGAATCAATATCTTTCTCGCCACATCCATGCCGTTAAGGTCGTCTCTGGGATCAGGCTCTGTTAGCCCTTTGCTCCTTGCTTCAGTCACCACCTGGCTGAAAGGAACCCCCTCCTTGAAGCTGTTGAAGATGTAGGAGAGTGTGCCAGACAATATTCCTTCAATCCGAATGATCTTGTCTCCGCTGTACTTTAAGTCATTTAAAGTATTGATGACTGGAAGACCTGCCCCTACATTGGTTTCATAAAGGAATTTAACCCCATGCTTAGCCGCCTGCTTTTTCAGTTTTTCGTAAAAGGCCAGTGGACCCGAGTTCGCTAACTTGTTAGGCGTAACGATAGAAATGCTTGACTTGAGAATGTCTTCGTAAAACTCAATTACTTTGGCACTGGAGGTACAATCGATAAATACCGAATTGGCCATGTTCATCGTCTCCATTTTCTTGATAAACTCTGACAGTTCGATACCCTTGCCCGGTTTGTCTACCAGTTTTCGCCAGCTACTCAGGTCAATACCCGCCTCATCAAAGGCCATATGGCGGGAGTTAGCAATGCCTACCAAATTGATTTTCAAGGCGCGCTCCTCCAGGAGGTAGGCTGCCTGTGCCTGAATTTGACCAATTAGCGTACTGCCTATCAGACCTGTTCCGACAAGAAAAACATTGAGCGACTTTCGGTCCGACAGGAAGAAGGTTTCGTGAAGCGAGTTTAGCGCCTTGGATATATTCGAACGGTTGATGACCACCGAGACGTTAAGTTCTGAGGAGCCCTGTGCAATGGCCACTACATTGATGCCATTTCGCCCGAAAGCCTGAAATAGTTTACCTGCTATACCAGGCGTATTTTTCATGTTTTCACCTATTACAGCGACGATTGACAAATCCTCCTCGGCCTGGATCCTGTCTATCTCTCTGTTGCGAAGCTCTCTGGCAAATTCTTCCTTAAGGACGTCTCTGGCAATGGCCCCGTCCTTTGGACTTACAGCAAATGTAATTGAGTGCTCGGACGACGCCTGGGTAATAAGGACGATGTTCACGTTCTTCCTGGCAAGCGCTCCAAAAAGCCTCGATGCCACTCCTGGCACACCAGCAATGCCGCCTCCGATAAGGCTCACAAGTGAAATATTTTCGATTGAAGAGATGCCCTTTACCGGATACTTTTTCCCACTGGCTTGTTGAGTAATGTAAGTACCCTCAAAAGCGGGATTAAAAGTGTTTCTTATCCTTAGAGGAATCTTCTTTGATATGGCCGGCTGTAGCGTAGGTGGATAAATTACTTTAGCGCCGAAGTGAGACATTTCCATTGCCTCCACGTAACTCAAGCTCGCCATGGAGTAGGCTTCTCTCACCTTGCGGGGATCAGCCGTCATCACGCCATCCACGTCCGTCCAAATCTCCACCTCCTCGGCATCAAGCGCTGCCGCCAGAATTGAAGCAGTGTAGTCAGATCCACCGCGACCAAGTGTGGTTGTTTCATTTTGAGCGGTGCTGGCAATAAAGCCTGTGGCTAGTACAATGCCTTGGTTTTTCTCAAAATACGCTTTAACAAGGCCATTAGTCTCTTTGAAATTTACTTTTGCCCCGCCAAAATGATTATCAGTGCGAATGACCTTCCTTGCATCCAGAAAGATGGCATTCAATCCAATCTTTTGTAAATAAAGGGTGATGACGTTCGCAGACAGCCGTTCTCCAAAACTTTGGATCAGGTCAAGCGATCGGACGGAAAGTTCACGCACAAGTAGGACGCCATGAAGCATGTCCTTCAACTCAGAGAATAACTTATCAATAGTATCACGCCCTTCAGAATGCAATTTGCCATCGTTCAGCTTTTTCATGGTGTCAAGGTGCAGCGTGCGAAGTCGCTCCAAATCGACCAGGTACGACTCATCGCCAGAGACTGCCAAATCCCCAAGAGCAATCAACCGATTCGTGACACCACTCATTGCTGACACTACCACGGCCACTTCAGTACCTTTTTTATGGTAATCCTGAAGAATAGCTGCCACTTTTCGGATATTCTCCGAAGACCCCACCGACGTGCCACCGAACTTTAAGACTTTCATTTGTACTTTAAAGGTTTGATCCGAAGACAATCAAAAGAATTGAGCGATCATCTTTTGTTTTCCCGATGATTTATCACTGATTTTGACCGTCAAAAATAGGAATCGGCAAATTTGATAAAAGAATTGCCAAAAAGAGAAGGAAGTACGGAAAAAACGGGCACAACGGTTTGGGAATATTTGCAAACACGATCCGAAGCAGTAAATTTTAATCGATATGCCGCGGTTTTCTCGTTCAAATTGGTGAGCTATTTTATCCTTAAAATCCAAAAAATATCCTAACACAAAAAACATGAAAGTATACACCGTCATTACCCTTTGGCTTGCTATACTGGTAAGCTCATGTACCAACTCACCCGCGCCGGCATCTGTGATCGAGAAGGCTATTTCTGCACACGACCCCAACAATTACTGGCCTCAGCTGAACCAGCGCTTTTCAATGTCGATCAAACGAGATGGGCAGGATGATCGCTATTTCTCCGTGTTGATCAACAATGCCGACAATGTATTTGAATATGCACTCAAGAAAGGCGACAGTGTTATAAGCCAGGGGATCAAGCAAGGTCAATACTATTTTGCCATCAACAGTGATTCCATTTTGAGCGGGGAGATAAAAGAAAAACACCAACTCAATAATGACCGTACGCTATACATGAAAGAAGTGTACGAATACCTTTATGGCGTGCCGATGAAACTCAAGGATCCGGGCACCATCATTGACCCGACGCTTACGGAAGAAGAATTCAACGGTCAGCCCTGCTGGGTGGTTAAGGTTACCTACGACCCAGACACTGAGGGTGAAACATGGTATTTCTATATCAACAAAGAATCGTATTTATTGGCGGGGTACCGGTTCTATTTCGACGAAAGCAAAGGTGATGGCGAGTTCATTTATATTGATGGTTATGAGTCTGTGAATGGGCTACGGCTAGCTACGACGAAAAAATGGCACTGGAACAAAGACAGCGCCCACTTCAGAACAGATGAATTATTGGGCCTTGAATAGCCATTTTCTTTTTCTACTCCTTCAGCACCATGTCAATACACATCACAGCGCCTAAAATGAGTATCCGTAAAGGGTGATCGGCTGGGACTTTGTCATTAATCTGAAGCATATAATTATCTGCAGAGGTAAACATCTCTCTTCCCAACCCAGCCCACTGTTTGCTCACATGGGCAAACTCAACATTGTCTTTGACAAATTTGAAATCCCAACTTGTCCAACGCCCCCGCAGGGTACACATAAGCCTCTCACTTGTATCCAGCACATCAAACTTCCCTCCTATTGAAAAGAATTGTTGTTTGAATTTTCCCACCAGCTGATCCTTTTCATCGAGCACTTCAACATTGGAGAGAAAGATAGAAACTCCTCGTTTTACGGTCAGAATCTTCTCCCCTTGAGGCGTCCTTATTTCAACGTGAAAAGGGGTCATCCGCTTATAGTCGGTAAACCTCAACATTTTCGAAAAGAAGCCAAGGTTTTCCTCGCGGCAGTGAAGAATAACCTCCAGGGTATTCGGGTCGTGAATATCGTAGTTGTTGGCTGCCTTAAATATGCCAAGATGCTCTTTGACAAAAAATAGATTGCGGTTGAGGGTAGTGTTCATAACTATTTTGTAAACAGATCTTCGTCAGTGACTATCGTTTGAATAAAAATCTAATTGGCGTTTTAGCAATCACTCAAATTGAGTCCACATTCTCAATACTTTTACAGTTTTCTCCTCTTCCAGTACCTGATAAACGAGTCGATGCTGAATATTAATCCTTCGGGAATAAGCGCCAGATAAATCACCGAGAAGTTTTTCATAAGGAGGGTAGTCCTGAAAGGGATTAGCTTCCAGTATTTTGAGTAGCTCGATTACTTTAGACTTGAGCCCTCCAGATGCCACTTTTTCTGCATCCCTTTGAGCCTGCTTTGTATAAACCAGCTTGTAATTGCTCACCAATCAAGCTTATCTATTGTTTCTTTGAGAGGTGTTTTCATTCCATCAACGATGGACTCTCTCATCCCCGGAATTGAAGTGAGGTAAAGTGTTGCCTGAATAGCACGCCAGTCTTCCTCACTTACCAATACCGCGTTATTCCTCTTTCCAGTAATCTGAACGGGTTGGTGAGTCTCCGTGGCCTCGTCTATCAGCTTGTAGATATTCTTCCTGGCCTCTGTAATGGATAAGCTCTTCATATTATAAACGTACGTTTTTACGTACTCTGTAACAAGCCCTTCTTAAAAATGTCACCCCAAAAACGATATCAACACCCCTGCCGCCACAGCTGACCCAATCACGCCAGAAATATTACTGGCCATGGCATACTGCAGCAAATGATTGCTGGGATCGTGTCTGATGGCAATCTCGTTGGCCACCCGAGCGGCCATTGGTGGTGAGTTGGGCGCAATATTGGTTACAATAGTGGTCAGAGCAACAGGAAACGTGATTTTTATGGCAAGTTGCTGGCGACCACTCGTTTGCCTAACGGCGACAAAGTGTTCGTTCCTCCACTTCAACCAGTGATTACGAGACAACTACCAATTAGACCTTCATTTTCTCAGGGTCTTGCCTGGAGTCAAAAAAGTCGGTGATGTAGATGTATTCCCTCTCAATCCGATAAATGATTTTGACATGCCCCTCTATTACTCTCCTATGGCCCTTTCCTAAATGTTCCAAATATTCTTCCTGCTGATAGTTGTTATAGGTGGTTTCCAAGGCATCCGCCTTGTCTAACAATTTTATTCTGAACTCCAGTAATTTCTCTAACTCCCAGCCTTGTTCTTCCAGCAAAAAATCGGTTAACTCCTCCTAACTGTTGTACGACTGGTCGGTATAAATTACTTTCATTTGCCGAGCCTGCTACTCAATCTCTTATCCAAGTCATGCCTGTCCATGATCCGACCGGCGGCGATGTCGTCTTCTGCCTTCAAGGCTCTGGAAGTTAGTTTCTGCTTTAGCGCAGGGTCTAAGCTTGATTTTCGGAGCAAAGTCCTGATAGCTTCTAAAATACTATTATCAGTCTCTTTTTCAATGAGGGCTTGTAACTCTGCCTTTATATCTCCTGTCTCCATATCTTAAAAATAGCGATTATTTGATTCAACGTAAATTTTTCTATTTGTATTTACTTGTCAGTCGCACAAACTGACTTGGCTAATTTCGCCTTACGTCACATGATGCTAGTAGCCACTATCACCCTCGTTTTGGTCGGTTTCTGGCAAGAAAAACAAAGGCGACTGAGGAATCATCAAAGATCATAAACGGGCCATGGGGTACGCCGATGCGTCAATGCGGGAAGATGGTCCTGTGCCATCCCAACCCCATCTACCCCAAAAACGATATCAACACCCCTGCCGCCACAGCTGACCCAATCACGCCAGAAATATTACTGGCCATGGCGTACTGAAGCAAGTGATTGCTGGGATCGTGCTTGATGGCAATCTCGTTGGCCACCCGAGCGGCCATGGGCACAGCACTTAAGCCAGTGGCACCTATCAATGGATTGATTTTCTTTTTAGCAAAGAGGTTGTATGCTTTCACAGCCATTATTCCACCAAGGATGGAGATGGCAAAGGCAATAAAACCTCCTACTACAATCATCAATGTTTGTGTATTCAAAAAGGCCTTGGTAGTCATTGTAGCCCCAACGGAAAGACCAAGAAAGACCGTAGCAGAATTAAGAATTGTCTCCGATGTGGCTTGATACAATCGCCCGGTCGCTACACCGATTTCTTTCACCAGATTCCCAAACATAAGGAAGCCCACCAGCGGAACCGACGAGGGCACCAGAATAGCTACAATTGAGCCTAAAGCTATTGGAAACATGATTTTTAAGGCCTGAAGGTTCTTGATTGGCTTGGCTGAAGGATACAACTTATCCTGTTCTTTCATATTGATCAGCAGTTCCTTTTTTGTCATTGAAAAACGAACTACTAGTGGGATAATGACCGGTACTAAAGCCATGTAAGAATAGGCGGCGATGGCTATAGGGCCCAATAAATGAGGCGCCAGTTTGATGGTCGTGTAAATAGCCGTTGGCCCATCTGCCCCGCCGATAATCCCAAGCGCGGCGGCTTCCTTCAATGTAAAACCCATAGCAACTGCCGCCATCAACACGCAAAAGATGCCTATCTGCGCCGCTGCACCAAAAAAGGCCAGCCTGAGATTCCTAAGCATGGGGCCAAAGTCCGTCAATGCACCCACTCCCATGAAAATGATCGGAGGTAAAAAGCCAGTTTTGATCAGTGCATAATAAACAAAGTTCATGATGCCATATTGTTCGGCAATCTGCGGTAGTGTAAGCCCTTCTGGGATTTTCTCCACGCCCATACCCCCTCCAGGAAAGTTGGCGAGCAACACACCAAACGCAATGGGCACAAGCAATAACGGCTCATACTTTTTGGCAATACCCAGATAGAGTAAGCCAAATCCGATAAGGATCATCAAAATATAAGATGGCTGGGCAAACAAATCACCCAATGCAGTCATCCTATATATTTTCTCGAATAGTTCCATCATAAGGGGGTAAGCAATTATTGGTATAAACTAAACGTGTGTTGAGAAGGCATTAACTTTTCACCCTCACAAGCACATCGTCATCGTACACTTCCTGCCCGTCTTTCACGCAGACTTCTACTACAGTACCTTCCCTATCGGCAGCAATCGCATTGATGACTTTCATAGCTTCGATATAGCCAACAGTGTCTCCCTTTTTGATGACGTCACCGGGTTTGAGTGCTTTTTCTCCTGCATCTTTTGTCAGGAAGAATTTCCCCTCGAGAGGTGCCAAAATTTCCTGAGCCTGGCCATTGTTGGATGGCTGGGGAACGGCCTTTGTCGCCTCCTTCGCTTCAACAGATCCAGCTTCGCCAGAAGAAATTGTGACCCGAAAAGCCTCTCCGTTTACATCCACCATAAGGGTTTGAGGCAAACTACCAACAGACGAAATGGCGGCAGGAGTAGCAGGTGCTGAAGGCGTCTCATGAGCTGCCTTTCGCTTCGCCAAATCCTCTTCAAAGGCCTTCTTGGCCTTACCTGATTTGTAGTCAATGTATTGCTGTGGATGCATCGCATATTCCAACAGCTCTTCCTCGTCTTCGCCAAACTCCCAGCCTTTTTCCTTCATCTCCACCCTGATTTTATCGAGCTCATTCGGATACAGGCTGTGTGGGTCACCGTCAAAAAACTCGCGGTTCTGGGTTTTAGCCAGGGCCTTCAGTTCGTCGGCTACTGGCCCCGGCAGTTGGCCAGAGTTACCCAGCATCATGCTCCAGGTATTATCATCCAGCATACTCCAACGCTCCTTGCCTTTGACCATCTGCATCACATTCATTAGGGCTGCATTCTTCACATACTGGCTGTAAGGGGTAACCAGCGGTGGATAACCCATTTTGGGCCATATATGCTCCACTTCTTCGAAAAGCCTAATCAATAAATCATCCTGAGACATCGCAGGCTCGCCATTCTTTTCTCTTGATTTGTTGACTGACACAAGATTTTTCTCCAAATCTGCCATCAAACTACCCATCATGCCACCTGGAAGACCAGGGCCGATAAGCAGAGAGTTCATCAGTCTATTTTTTGGATCAATATAATAGCCAAGAAAGTCGTCGATAAACTCCTGGGTAAGGCTTCTCACTTGCATGTAGGCCTTCATATTAATGTCTGGAAGCGAAAAGCCGGCATCTCTTAGCATGGCGTGAACAGTGAGCAGGTCAGCATGGCCAGTTCCCCATGAAAGAGGTTCCATGCCTACGTCGATAATATCGGCTCCAGCTCTAGCTGCTTCGAGCGAAGAAACTACAGAGAAGCCAGGACCAGAATGGCCATGGTATTGCACTAAAATGTCTTTTTTAATGGCTTTGATGCCCGCAACAATTTTTCCAATAGACACAGGCCGGCCAATCCCAGCCATGTCTTTTACTGCAATTTCATCAGCCCCCGCATCTATGAGTGTGCCAGCCATATTCACAAAGTAGTCTACGGTGTGAATGGGGCTATGGGTGATGCTAAGAGCTGCCTGGGCGATCATCCCTCCTTTTTTTGCCAACTTGATCGAGTTGATAATACTTCTGGTGTCATTGAGTCCATCGAAGGACCTGGAAATATCCGTGCCTTGCTTCTTTTTTACTTTGAACATGAGCTCACGAACATCCATGGGCACCGGATACATCCGAAGGCCGTTCAGGCCACGTTCAAGCATTTGCGTTTGAATTCCCGCATCGTTGAAGGGCTGAGTCCACTCCCGAACAGATTTGTTAGGATTTTCTCCATAAAGCAAGTTGATTTGCTCAAACCCACCTCCATTGGTTTCTACTCTTCTCCAGCAGCCCATGTCTACAATGGGACCTGCCACCTTCACCAACTGATCTTTCCTGGGCATGTATTTGCCCGACGACTGCCACATGTCTCTGTATACAAGACAAAGTCCAATTTCCTTATTCATTTCCGGGTTGTTTAAACACTACAATTTCTCAATCTTTTGAACCTTTACTTTTCCGCCTGAAAGCTGATGAACAGCGGAAGTAATTGCTGCAACTTTTACGGGTGGAATTTGGGATGTTTTTGAGGGTGTACTTTTTGTAGAAGCGCCGACTACTTCCGGAACAAACCTGTTCACGAAATTAATTAACACGTTTCCAGTAATCACCACAAGGGCTAAAACAATGAATACGGTAATCATACCGACTCCCATTAGCGATAATGCTCTTTCTATGTCTTCCATCATATTAGGGTTGGCGACAAATTAGAAATTTTGCAGTGATTAAAAAATGACAAAATGTCGAAAGAAGGCTGACGAAACACATAAAGTGCCTTTAATATCCTTGCAGTGGAAGAAGTATAAATTTATTAAACTTGTTTGCTCCATTAGTTATGGTAATTAATATTCGATAGTCACAAACACATGTCCCAAAATACACTTTTCCGTCTCAGTAAAATTACCACTCGCTTTGGCCAAAAAGTCATATTTAAGGACTTAGACTTTACCGTTAACAAAGGCGAGTGTTGGGCGCTTACAGGAAACAGCGGAGCTGGCAAAAGCGCATTGCTGGAAGCGATAGCTGGCAATTTCAATGTACTGAAAGGGCATGTAGAACGTCCTTTTTACGATAATTTTATAAAAGCAAATCACCCATCAGACCACTATTTCAACTATCGCCACCTGATCAGTTATCTACCGATGCGGTACCAGTTTAAAAACCTTTCGAATACATTAGAATTCTTTTATCAGCAGCGTTACAATGCTGCATTCTCAGAGGATGCTCCCACTGTTGCAGCATACTTGAACGAGAAAGAGGAAAAAAGCCTCGTCAAAGGAAGCTGGACTGCGAAAAGCGTGGTGGATCTTTTTCAGCTGGAGCCGTTAGTTCAAAAACAGTTGATAAAACTAAGTAATGGGGAAACAAAGAGGCTTAGGCTAGCCGCCTGTTTACTAAAAAACCCAAGGCTTCTTTTGCTCGACAGCCCACTAGTGGGTCTGGATGTGCCTACCAGGGCAAATTTCAATTCAATACTAGAAAAAATTGGCCTGTCCGGTGCAAGCATCATTCTTACCAGCACTGCCAATGAAATACCAGCATTCGTAAGTCATGTGGCCATTCTGGACAAATGCAAGATCATCAAAACTTCCAGAGCGGCCGAATTTGACCCGGCGGATGTTCCAACACCGGTTTATCCTTCGATTAATAAGGAAAAGATAAGATCACTCACTCAAACAACGGCACATTCCCAATGGGATTTCATTATTAAAATGAACAAAGTAAGTGTTAAGTACGGAGACAATACTATTCTGCAAGACATCGATTGGGAAGTAAAGCCCGGCGAACGATGGGCTTTGCAAGGTCCTAATGGGGCAGGAAAGTCGACGCTACTTAGCCTTATTAACGGTGACAATCCACAAGCATACGCAAGCGATATTTTCTTGTTTGACAAACATAAGGGTACGGGTGAAAGCATTTGGGAGATTAAGAAGAAAATAGGCTTTGTGTCTCCAGAACTTCTCCATTACTTTCATTCCCGTGCAAACTGTTGGGAAATTGTAGCGTCTGGGTTCAAAGATACGATTGGCTACCTCAGCCCAGTAGATGAACAACAAAAACAAGTAGTTGATAAATGGTTAGACATCCTCGAGTTGCGCGCTGAAAGCGAACAGGTATTCGAAACTGCCTCCCCTACTACCCAGCGCCTTGTATTGCTTGCTCGTGCCATGGTAAAAAACCCGCCATTGCTCATTTTAGACGAGCCCTGCCAGGGATTAGATCGTATGCAGCAAAAAAGAGTACAGTCGGTCATTGATGCCGTGTGCAGCGCTTCCTCCACCGCCTTAATCTATGTAACGCATTATGAGGAAGAGTTGCCCACCTGTATATCTCAGGTGCTTCAACTGGATGCTGGACGCAGGGTCTGACAACCATTCTAAAAACAAATCGTTACATTTGAGCAAACAACTTTAGTTTCTGATACACTTTATCAATTCCATTTCTACGCTTGATATAGCGTAAGGCGCTCCGCCAGGCAGCGCACTCTTCAGTTCCCCATTTTTCAATCGGGGTTAAATTTTTATTGACCAAAATCAATACTGAAATGGATAAGAAACAATTGGCCCTACTGGGCTGGAATACTTACTTTGAAAATCAACTAAGGCCTTCAGATCAGGGTTTTTTAATTGGGCGGGTAGCCGTAGAAAACAAAACCAATTTCCTAGTCATTGTTGGCGAAGAAACCTACGTAGCTGAGGCAACAGGCAAACTCTTTTTCATGGCCACTGCCGACTCAGAATTACCCAAAGTGGGCGACTGGGTGCTTATGGCACCAATGGATGAGAGGAAAGCTATCATCCAAAAAGTTCTTGAGCGTAAAACTGTGATCTCAAGAAAAGTAGCAGGGAAAAAGGTTGAAGAACAGGTTATCGCCAGCAATGTCGATAAAATCTTCATCGTGCAAGGGCTTGATGGTAACTTCAATCTGGCAAGGCTGGAACGGTACCTTACCTTGGCGCGAAATATTGACGCTGTCATCGTACTAAACAAAGCTGACCTTTGCCCTGATCGGGACGCAATTGTCCGGCAAGTAAAGGACCGCATAAAAAATGTGCCTGTTGTGGTATCAACAGCTTTGGAAAACGATGTGGAAGCGCTTTGGCCTTATTTGAAAGAAGGGGAAACTATTGCAGTTGTGGGGTCTTCTGGTGTCGGGAAATCAACCATTATCAACAAGCTCACAGGGCAGGAACTGATGACAACAGGCGACGTTCGAAAGGTGGATTCAAAAGGAAAGCACACCACTACCGGAAGGCATCTGATTGCACTTCCTAATGGTGGTTTGCTGATCGACACTCCCGGTATGAGGGAACTACAGCTTTGGGGAGATGAAACGGCTTTAAGTGATTCCTTCGCAGATATAGAAGAGCTGGTTCGTGCATGCAAGTTTAAGAACTGCACACATACCGTTGAAAAAGGGTGTGCCGTGAACTCAGCACTTGAAAACGGCTCATTAAATGAGTCGCAATGGTTCAACTACATCAAAATGAAAAAGGAGTTGAACTACCTTGAAAGAAAACAAGACCTGGGTGCTGCAGCGATAGAAAAGAACAAATGGAAGAAAATCCACAAGCATCAACGGGACTTATATAAAAGCAGGAACAAATAGCCTGAGCTTTTGTTGGCAAATGAAAGATCAGCTCCTTTTTCTGTGTTTAAATTTAACAAAAAGTAATTAGTGCTATCAATTTCACAATGAGTAGCCCTACAACTACCTTTGAAATAACAAACCTATATCAACAATGAAAAAACTTAGCTATTTATTGGCGGCGGCTGTTTTAGTTGCTTGCCAAAGTGGAAAGAAGACAGAAGAAAAAGCGGCTGAAGAAATGCCAGCCACTACCGTTTCTCTGGTAAAAAAATGGGAGACAGATACATCGTTGACAACACCTGAGTCGGTGTACTATGACAGTACTAATGACGTGTTGTATGTCAGCTGTATTGGGGCAGTTCCTCCTGATGCAAAAGACGGCGATGGATATATCGCCAAAGTCGGTTTGGATGGCGCCATCATTGATACACAATGGGTGGTGGGGATGGATGGCCCCAAAGGCATGGGCATGGTGGGCAACTTACTGTATGTTACCAACATTGATGAAGTAGTAGAAATTGACGTCAATACCGGAGAAATAACCAATCGCTTTGCGGTAGAAGGTGCACAGTTTCTTAACGACATTACCGTCGACATGGCAGGTACAGTCTTTATCAGCGACTCGAACGCTGGTAAAATATTTACGCTTTCTAATGGAGCAGTTTCTCTCTGGACGGAAGGCGATGTGCTTGGCGGACCCAACGGACTGCTGGCTGAGGACGACCGTATTATGGTGGCTTCTTTCGGAGCAGGTAAATTCAGCACCATCAGCATGGCTGATCAAACAGTAGCGATGGTTGTTGATTCGATCCCCGGTGGAGATGGCGTTGTAGCGATGGATGGTGACTACTTTGTGTCGAATTGGAATGGCGAAGTCTACTATGTAACGGAGGATTGGAAAAAGACCAAGTTACTCGACACTAAAGACCAGGGATTTAATGCTGCTGACATTGGAATTGTACCTGGTCAAAACATGCTGTTAGTACCTACATTCTTTGGCAATACAGTGGCTGCCTACGATATAGTAAAGAAATAGTGATTTATGGGAGGCGGTAAACACCGCCTCCCATTCCTAAAAACGGCCTAGACGAATCGAGCAAACTCCGCCCCAATTTGTAAGCTCGTCATCTGAAATATTTCGCAAATCGGACCCTCTAATCAACCGGTAAGTGGCCCCAACCCCGAGCCTTAAAAACTGCGTGATATTCACTTCCAGCTGCGCACTTGGCTGTACCACAAAGAATGCCGTAGATTCAAGCACATACTCCTTGTCGAAGGCGCCTGGAAAATACTGCTTGTCAACAATATGGAAAGTGCCCGCCCCAAACAATACCGGTATTGTTAGGTGAACGACTTCGTTCGGGAAAATGATACCACCAAGGTACAGTCCACCATATCCACCCTCAATGTTCAACATGGCATTCGAGGCTCCTTGGAATTGATTTTCAGTAGCAATTCCATACCCAGCGAGTCCAAACATGACGTGTCTATTGATAATGGCCCCACCGTAGGCACCCAATAGTAAGGATCGCTCCTTATACAGGTCAGTGACATTGAAGTCGACCCCACCAAACCCCTTTATTTCATTCTCCTTGCTAAAAAGCGCCTTAATTTCTTCGGGGTTTTCTATTACCTGAGCACTAGCCTCAAAGCAGAATAGTATGCCTAGAAAAACTAATCCTTTACATGCGTTCATCGATTGCTTCATTTAAAAAATGTATTTGAATGAAATAGCTGAATCCCAAAACCGTCCATCTGTCTTCCGAAAACCTATATAGTCGAAGTAAGGCTTTACGTCAAAAGACACTGTGATCGGGGCCGCAAGCCAACGGTACTCAACACCAATGAGAAAGTCGGCCCCCATAGTAAAAAAAGTAGCGTCTCTTTCAAAAATGTATGCCCCGCCGTCAGTCCCCACCAATATTTTCGACAGGTTATTTCTTTTCTCATACCCAAAATGACCCCCTGCCCCATAATAGGCATAAAAATTAGGTGAAAAAGACAAGTCCATGGGAACATGAAAGACATACATGGTTGTCAGTTGCAGTCCTTCGTTTCTTCCGCTCACCATCACCTCTAACGCCTCTTCGGTCACGATGAACTTCTTATAGGTCAAAGCACTTGTTGCTCCGAAGCGAACCCCTGCCGATTGGGAATATTCCTGAGTGTTTTGAGCTGAAGCAGGTTGAAAAATACCGAGGCCAATAGCAGCGATAGAAAGCTGCACACAAAAAATGTATTTTTTCATTGTCAGTATTAGTTTTTCGTAAAGGGTAGCGCCTCCAGGTAGTGCAGCGTTATTGTTGCTCCTTGAAGATCTAGCAGCATAGATCCCTGCTTATCGTTGGTTCGACCTACCTGGCCGCTTAGTTGAATGTACCCCTCCTTGCCATCAACAGGCCGATTGGTTAACAAAGGAAACCAGTTGGCCGGAATATAAATTTTGTCCTGCTCAGCTTTTAAATCCAGGTTAACCCAGCTTGAGGGGTCCATGGTTAAGTCGAGATCTGTGTATTTACTCATCAACCGAACGCTGGCAAAGTCCTTGTTTAGTTGTTGAAGAAATAACTGACCATAATTAACATCGAGGTCAATGGTTTCCTGAACTTCTCCAAGGGTCCAGTCGGTAAACATACCCTTACCACTTATCCAGCCAATCTTTTGGAAGTTAAGCTTATCATTTCTCGAATCAACCCGAGCAGAGAGAGCACTTTCCACACGTAGCTCTGAGGACATCGACTGCAGTAAAATCCCCTTCGCCTGGTCGATGTCGACCTGTGCCGCTTTCAACATAAGCTCCACATCGTGCACTCGTCTTATGTTTGCTTTGCCAAAGCTCAGGTCAATTACCGACTTACCTTTTAACTCATTAGCCTTCAAGTCTCCATGCGCCAAAGTCAGTTTGACTGATCCGCCGTGGTCGCCAATAAACACATTGCCAAAACGGTTGTCCATAATAAGGTTTGCACTTTTCGGCAAAGTGATCTCATAGTCTATCGTTAGCTTATTGCTGCTCAACACTGATTTAGAATAATCACCCACCGTGTTCATCAACTCCTTGAAAGTCCCACCACCTCTATCGAGTACAGTTTCAACTGTTAGGAACGAACCCAAGTTGGCAAAATCTATGTCAACCCGTTCCATCAACTTCTGGGTAGCTCTGGAGTCTCTGGCATAAGCGGTTATTTCCACGGCAATCTTCACCGAGTCTTTGTCCCATGATTTAACCGCTACCCGACCGTATTTATTTGTGATATCTACGGTCACATCCTTTGGTACCTTAAAGTCTCTATTGATATTCTTGGTCAGCCGGTCATCCGACTGTGCCCAAAGCCTGCTTCCAGTTAATAGTAGCATGGCTACCAAGCCTATTCTAAAGAGACGATTCCTTCTTACGTTCTCCATTTTTTGCCTCCTTTATTTGTGCTAGAATCCGATCAAGGATGTCTAGCTTGATTTTATAATTCACAATCATGGCATGAATAACCTCCTCATTATCTACGTTGTCCGCCAGGTCAGTGCGCAATTCAGTA
The DNA here is from genome assembly GCA_964351395.1 of uncultured Roseivirgaceae bacterium. GTDB lineage: Bacteria > Bacteroidota > Bacteroidia > Cytophagales > Cyclobacteriaceae > Imperialibacter. The sequence goes on along the minus strand of CAYGOF010000006.1, from coordinate 174,344 downwards.
TATGCCTGGTCAAGAGCGAGCATATCTCGTACAACCTCTTTGTCAACCCACTGCTCATTTTGCTCTATTTCACCCATCTTTTCCGAGATCATCATTGTATAGTACTCCTCGGTTTCAGCCATCTCGTCCGATACCATCGAAAGAGTAGGTTGTTGGCTGGATGGATTTGCGCCGGTCCAAAAAAACACAAATGCGGCTGTTACCAAAAGCACTACGGCAGCCGCAACTTTCATAGTTGTACTCCAGCCCCATAGCGGAACAATCTTAGCCGTCTTCTTCTTCTGAAGCTGCTTGTCAATGTTCTCCCAAGCCAGGTCCAGGTCTGTATCGAATACATCAAAACCCTCCCTCCGCTCATCAATATTTTTCTTTAGAAAATCTGTCATTGGTTGGCTACTTTCAATTTTTCCATTCCTAATAGGTCTCTGACTTTCGCTTTGCCTTTACAATACTGAGCTTTCGAAGCTGACTCCGTTATCCCAAGTATTTGTCCAATTTCAGCGTGGTCGTATCCCTCAAAGAGATAGAGGTTCATCACTGTTTTGCATCCAGTTGAAACCTGATCCATCGCTTGCAAAATTTTGCTTGCTTCCATCCTGGCGTAGTAATTATCATCATCGTCTTCATATGCCAGGTCAAACTTCTCCTCTATGCTTATAGTGAAGAGTCGCTTTTTCCTAAGCGTGTTAATACAATGATTGACTACCACCCTTTTGATCCAGGCGGGGAATGTCTTGGGTTGCTGAAGTTTCCCCAGGCTAGCAAAGGCGTCGACAAATGCATCCTGAAGCACATCTCTGGCTTCTTCTTCATCGCCTATCATCCTGCGGCAAATATTGTACATAGCTTTAGCATACAGCTTATACAACTCATTGATCGCCCGACGATCGCCCTCCTGGCTCTTCACCACAAGGTATTCCTGTAAACTTGCACTTTCAGAATCCAAATCTCAGTTAGGTTTCATGTGTATATAATTTTTATTCAACGGTCAGATGGAATAGCCAAAACCTTTCGGAAGTGCAAGACGTCTGTCGACCAACTCTATTCACTTCCTTTGGGTACGTTCCCTATGGCTATTTCATGTGTATGAATGTTGAAATCAACTGCCACATGTATTAGTTGCTTAGATTTACTAGATACTGATAAAGATCCCCCAAGCGCTAATTCAAAATAAAAGACAGAAGAAAAATAGATAGGTTTCGATTATTACGGTCCGATTCAAAAATATTATTTATTTTTTTGGAGAAGATGGGTACCTATCATGCCTTTACAATACGTTGCTTCGTCAATAATGTTCCATCCAAACCTTGCAAATTCATTCTTCCAATCAGGAAGACTATGTGCCTCAATATCACAAGTTAAGCGAAAAAAAAGGTACATTAAATGAAGCAGCAAAGCTTTCCAACCTGCACTGCGCTGCTGTAAAAAATCTGTTACAATAATTTTTGTGTTTTCATGGCTCACAGATTGAATGATCCTCAAAATATTGCCTATGGAATCATTGGAAAACATGTCCAGGAAGAATGGCAACAGAATTACATCATAGGATGTGGTGAACTGATGGTCCAAGAAATCAGCTTCCAGGAAAGTAATACCATCCATTACAGGATGTTGGGATTTTGCCCGGGCAATCATCCCTGTAGACTTTTCTACAAAATCAATAGCGCTATCCTGATGAAGTTCACGGTAACCAGGCAAAAATCGCCCTGTTCCTCCTCCTACTACTAATATGGTACTTGGGTTAACCAGTGATTCAAAAAAATGAGTTTGACTTTTGTCAATACTAGCTCCAAACACCAGCCGTGCCAGCCTATCGTATATTGGGGCGAGAAGACTAAACCCATTAGCCATCCTACAGTAAAAGAAATAAGGGGATGAGAAAAATACCGTCACCGATGAGCCGGAAAGTAAGGCTGTGTCTAAACTCTTTCATTCGGCGGTGCAAAATCCAAAGCACAGCCAGCATCAACAAAAGCACTACTTGTAAGGCACTTGTCGAAGCGCTTAAATCAAGAAGATACATGAATGTCAATCCGCTGAGGGCAAGTCCATAGAGCAAAGTCATCATGGCATCCAATCGGCGGGGGGACCATCTGGTAATAAAGGATTCCTGGCCATCCCTGATATCATAGTTCATCTCATGGCGGGAAAAAAGCACCAGATTGATAAAGGCAATCAACAGTATCTCACCCATCAAAAGCATGTCCATCGCCTCCATTGATCTCTCTAACATAGCCAAAGGAGCCAGCGATATTCCCGCAGTATATAAAACAGCGATGACGACTTCCTTTGGAAGGCTTCTGGAAGAAAAAAATACCCAGAGGAGATATAGCAAACAGCTTCCCATCAGAACAACACCGTAAATAAGTACCGGAACCGGTAAAAACATCAAAAGTGAAAGTCCAGCCAGGCCGACGAACAACAATAGTCTTAGCATTTTAGCGTGATGCTCCTGGTAAAAGTGATGTCTTGGGTTAACAGCTGCAGTAGAAATTTTCCGGGCATCAAAAAGCCTATCAAGGATATAGATAAACCAGACAGCCAGAAAAAGAGCCCAAAAGACCACGCCAGGCACTTCAGCGCCAGTTGTTGATGCAACAACCATCGACATCACCACTGCACCAGTAGCCACTTCAATGCTACTATGCCTAACCAACCCTACAAAGAATGACCGGTCCATCAACAAAAAAGCCCATGATTTCTCATGGGCTCAATTTATCTTCAATTATTGATTTTAACTACTCTTCAATGCTTCGGCACCACCCACAATTTCCAGGATTTCCTTAGTGATCGCTGCCTGGCGGGTTCTGTTGTACATCAGCTTAAGCTCTTTCAAAAGCTCGCCAGCATTGTCGGTGGCTTTATCCATCGCTGTCATCCTGGCTCCTTGCTCAGAGGCGTTAGATTCCAACGTCGCTTTATACACCTGAATCTTCAGAGACTTTGGGATAAGTTCTTTTACTATGAATTCCTGCGAAGGCTCGTAGATATAATCGATTGTATTGGTTGATACGTTGGCATCTTTTTCCACCAATTCGGATGGCTCGATTGGAAGAAACTTCTCTACCCTAAGTACCTGCGTGGCCACATTCTTGAATTCGTTGTAAACCAGGTCTACGGTATCAAACTCACCCGACTTAAAGCTATCCATCAGGTATTCAGCCACTGGTCTTACTTCGTCAAACGACAAGTTTGAAAAAATCTCCCAGTATTTAGTCTCTACTTTGTAACCTCTCTTTTTGAAGAACTCAAAAGACTTCTTTCCAAGAGGCACTATCGTTACTGCGCCTGCGTCGTGTTGGGCCTTATATTTGGTATTAAGAAGTTGAACAGCTGCCTTGAATACTGAGCTGTTAAAAGCTCCACACAATCCTTTGTCTGAAGAAATCACAACAATAGCGACTCTATTCACGTCTCTGACTACGGCATAGTCATTTTCCATGTCGTCGCTTACCGACGAAGTCACATTTCTAAGTATACCTGTTAGCTTCTCAGAATAAGGACGCATTTGAACAATACGGTCCTGCGCCCTTCTCAGCTTAGCGGCCGCCACCATTTTCATGGCTTTGGTAATTTGCTGAGTAGACGTAACCGACTGAATTCTGCCCTTAACCTCTTTTAGGTTCGCCATATACTTTGTATTTGAAAAGTCCGCCAGTAGGCGGACTCACCATTCTATTTAGGATACGTAACTTTTTTGAAGACTCTTTGCCACTTCAGCCAACGTGTTGATCACACTGTCTTCCAACTTACCTGCACGAAGCAAATCAAGAGCGTCCTGATGCTGAGCCGATAACAGAGCAAGAAACTCTTTCTCGAATGCCTTCACTTTATCCAAAGGTACTTTATCAAGGAAACCTTTTGTAGACACATAAATAATCGCAATCTGATGCTCCACCGACATCGGGCTGAACTGAGGCTGCTTCAATATCTCCTGGTTTCTTCTACCTCTGTCGATAGTCAATTTCGTAGAAGCATCAAGGTCTGAACCAAACTTAGCAAAGGCTTCCAATTCACGGAACTGCGCTTGGTCAAGTTTAAGCGTACCTGCCACTTTCTTCATCGATTTGATCTGAGCATTACCACCCACACGTGATACTGAAATACCCACGTTGATCGCTGGACGGACACCAGAGTTAAACAAGTTCGTTTCCAGGAAGATCTGACCGTCAGTGATAGAAATTACGTTGGTAGGGATATAAGCCGAAACGTCACCAGCCTGTGTTTCAATGATCGGAAGGGCAGTCAATGATCCGCCTCCTTTTACTTTGCCTTTCAATGACTCTGGAAGGTCATTCATTTGGCTGGCTATTTCATCGTTGTCGTTGATCTTAGCCGCACGCTCCAACAAACGAGAGTGAAGATAGAATACGTCACCTGGGTATGCCTCACGTCCTGGTGGACGACGAAGAAGTAGAGACACCTCACGGTAAGAAACAGCTTGCTTAGAAAGGTCATCGTAGATAACCAACGCTGGCCGACCTGTATCACGGAAGTACTCACCAATTGAAGCACCAGTAAATGGCGAGAAGAATTGCATTGGAGCAGGCTCAGACGCTGCCGCCGATACAATTACCGTATAGTCCATGGCACCTGCTTTCTCAAGAGAAGCAACAATACCAGCTACAGTAGAAGCCTTCTGGCCTACAGCAACATAGATACAATATACAGGTTCACCTTTCTCGTAAAATTCTTTCTGATTGATGATCGTATCGATGGCCACAGCAGTCTTACCTGTCTGGCGGTCACCAATGATCAATTCCCTTTGTCCACGGCCGATAGGAATCATGGCATCAATTGCCTTAACACCTGTCTGAAGAGGCTCATTTACCGGCTGACGGTAAATTACACCGGGTGCTTTTCTTTCTAAAGGCATCTCATAAAGGTCGCCAGTTAATGGCCCTTTGCCATCAATAGGATTTCCTAGTGTGTCTACCACTCTTCCGCACATGCTATCGCCTACCTTAATGGAAGCAATGGTCTTTGTACGTTTAACAGTAGCTCCTTCCTTGATGCCTTTAGGATCGCCAAGTAATACAGCACCTACGTTGTCTTCTTCAAGGTTAAGTACAAGTGCTCTCAAACCGTTTTCGAACTCTAAAAGCTCACCAGCTTGCGCCTGAGTTAGTCCGTAGATACGGGCTACTCCGTCACCTACCTGAAGAACTGTTCCTACTTCTTCGAGCTCAGCTTCAGTTCTGAAGTTTGAGAGTTGCTCTCTCAATATCGCTGATACCTCGTCAGGTCTTACGTCTGCCATTAGTGTATTATTATGGTGTTTTTAAAACTTCTTAATATATGAACTAGAAGTCAATTGCGTCCTCAATTCTTTGAGTCGCGAATCGACGCTGTCGTCTATTTGCAGGTCTCCGACTTTAACGATATAACCGCCAAGCATGTCCTTGTCGATTTTTTCGGTAAGCTGAATTTCCTGCTTGGTAATTTCTTTAAGGAGCTTGGTGAACTCCTTGCGTAATTCAGGGCTCAAAGCAAAGTTCGTTGTTACTGTAGCTTCAGAGATACCCTTCCTGACATTAAACTGGTGAGTAAATTCCGATGCCAACATAGGCAGGATAAACTCCCTGTTTTTTCGTGTAATTATATCGAAAATGGACAAAGTAAGATTGTGTACTTTGCCTTTGAAAACTTTGTTAAGAATGGCCAGCTTACGGTGATGCTGAATAATTGGGTTCTTTAGCATGAGTGCAAAATCCCGGTTAGCCTTGCACAAATGATCAAACGATATCATGTCTTCGTTGACTTTGTCAAGCACTCCCTGCTCCTCTGCTAACTCGAGCAAAGACTTGGCGTATCTTGTGGCTATTCTAAAATCTGACATCTTAATTGACTTCTAGGTCTTTGATGTATTCGTCCACAAGTGCTTTTTGAGCTTTATCGCCGCTAAGGTTCTTTCTAAGGACCTTTTCAGCAACACTTAAAGATATTTCAGCCACAAGGTTCTGAACCTCAGCCAGCGCTGATTTCTTTTCGTTCTCGATAGCAGCCTTTGCATCGGCTATCATCTTTTCAGCTATTTTTGAAGTATCAGCTTTTGCTTCCTCTTTGATTCTATTGGCAGCAGCAAGCGCCTCCTTTAGGATATGGTCTCTTTCCTTTCTGGCATCTTCCAAAAGAAGTTCATTGTCTTCCTTCAATTGAGCCATTTCTTCTTTGGCTAACTCAGCAGATTTCAGGGCATCGTTGATAAACCCTTCTCTCGCCTTAAGCGCATCTGCAATCGGTCTCCATGCAAATGTCAGAAGTACAATAAATACGATGATGAAAATAACCGTTTGCCAAAATATGAGGCCTATCCCGGGTGTTAAAAGTTCCATTATATTATCACGTTTACAGTCAAAACAAATAGGGGCCGTTAATCACGGCCCCCATCAAGCCATTTTAGGCTTTGAATGAGATAAGCAAACATACTACCACACCAAAGAGGGCAATTACCTCAATAAGTGCAGCAATAATAAGCATACCGGTTTGAATTCTGCCGGCTGCTTCTGGCTGACGTGCCATTGCTTCCATTGCAGAACCACCGATCCGACCGATACCAATACCTGCGCCTATCGCAACAAGTCCGGCACCGATACCAGCGCCCATAATTGCTAAACTCATGTCAAGCAAAATAGATAACCACATAGTTTTATTATTTAAAAGTGAAAATGGTTTCTTAATTAATGATGTTCTTCATGATGCTCCTCAATGGCAAGACCAATGTAGAGCGATGAGAACATGGTAAAAACGTAGGCCTGAATAGTGGCTACAAGCAACTCAATAAAGGTAATGAAAACCACTATCAAAGTTGAGGCAAAGCCTACCATATAGCTTTCGAATATAAATATCAAACTAATCAAGCTCAGAATAACGATGTGGCCGGCAGTAATCGCCACAAACAAACGTATCATCAATGAGATGGGCTTAGTAAACACCCCTATGATCTCCACCGGCACAATGATAAACTTCAGTGCGAACGGAACACCGGGTGTATTGAATACATGACCCCAGTATGACTTATTACCGCTTATATTGGTGTAAAGGAAAGTAATAATAGCCATCACCGCAGTTACTGCAATATTACCTGTAAGGTTGGCCGCACCCGGCATAAGCCCAAGTAAGTTACCAAACCAGATAAAGAAAAACAGTGTGAGCAGGTAAGGCAAATACCTTTCATATTTAGGGCCAATATTAGGCTTCACAATATCGTCTCTAACAAATACGATGATTGGCTCAAACAATGACTGAATACCCTTTGGTGCATCTTTCGGGCGTTTCTTGTATCCTCTGGCTACAGCAAGAAATATCACAATCATCAAGGTGGCATTAATGAACAGAAAAGCCACATTTTTTGTGATAGAAAAGTCTAACACCGTTCTGCCTTCAGCTACCGGAAGAATATGTCCGTGTTCGTATTTGTAGCCGTTGTATTCAACAATATTGTGATGCTCGTCGTAGAAATTGCTGGAAGAGAACATTTCCAGCCCATTGTCTGATGTATACAGGATAACTGGCAAAAAGAGCGTGCCGTAGTGCCCATCAAAGAAATGCCATTCATGCGCATCCAAAATGTGATGATTGATAAGTTCTGAAGGATTAAAGGTTCCACCCTCTTCCTCAGCCGCTAATACCAACGGGCTATTAAACAAAACAATCACCAGCGATAACATGGTGATTTTTAATAGGTTGGCCCTTTTAAGATTTACACCTTCATTCATCAATTTGAACGCTTTTCGAATTTGAGCGCAAGTTAGTCATAAGCGTAAATAATTCAAACCCAAGAAATAATAAATACAGCGCGAAGAAGGTAAGTATGAAACTGGTGGTTTCTTCGCCAACTGCTACAAGATAGGTGATTGCTACCATTAAACTTGTTAGAAGGCGAAATGATATGCTGCCAATCACGAAAAGCACAAAATTTTGACCGTTGTTGTTCACGAAGATACTTTCCGCCCAAAGCAATAAAAGTGACTGAAGTGCGAAAAAAACAATAGCAGCCAAAGCGGTTGAATGCAAATGTTGACCAAAAGCTGAAAGCGATAACGCGAAGTAAGAAGCGATAATCACCAGGGTAAAAAGAAATAGCTTGAGGTAGTTATTCATTATTCCTTTGGAAGTCGCTTGTAGAGAAGATAAAGAGATGCAAACAATGAGACAAACGACAATGTGAGCAAAAAAATAGGGAACTTCAGCTCAAGAAATCGATCGATATAGTAACCAGCCACCACACCAACGCCAATAGTGGCAAGCATTTCAAAGCCAATTCCCGTAAACCTCAGAAAAGTAGATTGGTTTTCAGATTGGTTTTCAGATAGCTTTTGTTTTTGCTTAGCCGACTGCTCAGGACTGGGCTTTAAGAAGCGGTCTTTCTTCGGGGTCTTTTTCGCCAATCTTAATTTCTTTAACTGACACCCCCATCTGGCATTTGCCATTGAAAGTAGCACCAGACTCTATCACTAATTTATTGGTGACGATGTCTCCGTTAATAATTGCTGAAGGCTTCAGCACGAGCATCTCAGATACTTCGACCCTGCCATCAACTGTGCCAGCAATCTCAGCATTTTGAGCAAGAACATTGCCCTCGATGTAAGACGAGTGACCGAAAGCTGCCTTTGATTTGGTAATGATATCGCCAACCACTTTACCTTCAACTCTAATATTCCCGAAGGTTTCTATACCTCCCCGAAGGATGGTGCCCTTTCCAATAATATTGCTGGAATTACTAAGCTCTTCAGCTTCTTTAATATCCTTGTTGTTAAACATGGTCATAATAATAAATTAAAATGCTACAAACTCTTCCGGATCCACTGGCATGCCATTATGCCAAAGTTCAAAGTGTAGATGCGGTCCTGTAGTCAATTCACCAGTGTTGCCTATGATCGAGATAATCTCGCCCGAGCTTACAAAACTACCAACGTTTTTTAATAATTCCGAATTGTGCTTATACACCGAAATAAGATTGCTTCGATGCTGCACACCTATTACATACCCGTCGTTTTGAGTCCAATCAGCAATAATCACCGTGCCATCTGCCACACATTTCACAGGCTCATCTTTTTTTGCTACTACATCGGTCCCATAGTGGTTATTCTTTGGATTGAATCGATCAGAGATAATTCCAGAAATAGGTTGAAAAAGATAGATATCCTGAAGATCAGACCCTAGGGAAGAACTAACCGGAAGAACTTCGCTGTCGGACGACTCAAACCGCAACCTAAAAACAGAATCAATGGGAGCAATTCTCTCAGCGCCAATCTCCGAAGCGGTTAGCGCCCGTTGTTCCTGTTCGGTGGCTCTTAAGTCTGCCTCCGCTCCAAGAAAAGAAGTGTCACCTGAAACAATCATTTTTAGGTTCTCAATAAACAAATCCTTGTTATCCATTTCGACTACCATGGAATCAACTTTGAGTGAAAGACTCACAAGTTGACGATTGGTTTCCATTTGCTGATGTCTGGGATCAAACCAGGTGGCCAATATGGTGGTAGTGAGATAAAAAGAAATTCCGAAAAACACGGCGACGATCAAAAACACAAGAAGAAAAAGCCTTGCGTAATTGAATCTGATGGTGCTTTTTTCAGCGAAGTTCTCTTCGTTTCTAATGATAAGCAGATAGCCTGTAGTCAGCCAACTCGATAATGTCTTCTTATTTTTCAAATCCTTTTCGGTTCTGCGAGCTACAAAATTATAGAATAAAACAAGACCTTCTTATTTTTATGTATTATTGAGGCATTTTTGAGCGTTAGCAATTCAAATTCATTCATTTGACCCGGCGAATTTCACTATACAAATTCCTTTCTTTTGCTCTCATCATCTACCTCCTAAGTGGCTGCAAGGGAAGCAAATTTACACCGGTTGGCGACGCCTATCATAATACTACTGCACATTATAATGCCTATTTCTATGCCAGGGAAAGAATTCTCGAAGTAGAGCAAAATCTTCTCAATTATGGTGAAAAAAACTATAATAGAATTCTCCCCATCTATTCTGCTATCGATTCTTCTTTTGCCAACGCTAACGAGACCCTGATCGAAGATGTTCTAAAAAAAGCATCTATCGCCATTCAAAGGCACGAAAATAGCAAGTGGGTCGACGACAGCTATATCACCGTTGGAAAGGCTCGCCTCTTTAGTATGGACTTCCCAAATGCGATCGAAACGTTCAAGTATATAAACGTTAAAAGTAAAGACAAGGCTATCAGGCACCTGGCACTTGTTTGGCTTTTCAGAACATTTGTTGAGGCGGGCGAATACAATAATGCCACTGCTGTAGTGGACTATCTTGAGCGAGAAGAACTCAACAAAGAAAACAAAAGAGTGTTCTCGATGGCTAAAGCTCACTACTATCAGCTGACCAATGATCTTGACAATATGGTCAAAAACCTACTGGAGGCCGTTCCCCTTGAAAACAACCATGACGAAAGGGCAAAAATATATTTCATAATCGGGCAGGTGTATCAACAACTTACATTCGAAGCATTGGCATACGAGAACTACCGGCTGTGCTTGGTTAACAACCCTCCCTACGAGCTTTCATTTTATGCAAAGCTGAACATGGCGTCAGTTACCCAGCTAAGTAATTCCGACGACCTTAAAACGGTAAGAAGGTACTTTCGGAAGCTGCTGAAAGACGAAAAGAACATTGAATTCAGGGATAAAATATATTACGAGCTAGCCAACTTCGAGCTGAAGCAAGGCAACTACGACGAGGCAATCACAAATTACAATAACTCTATTAAATCCAGCACCACAAACCCCAGGCAAAAAGGGTACTCTTATTTGCAACTTGCTGAGGTATACTATCAGCACTTCAAAAAGTACAAAACGGCACAAAGCTACTACGACAGCACCCTTTCCGTGCTTCCAAAAGACGAGCCCAATTATGAAGAATTGAGCGAACGACTAGAAATCCTTACTGCTTTTGTGGAGCAAGTAACCATTATTGAGACCCAAGACAGCCTACTAACCCTGGCAAAAATGCCAGAACAAGAATTAGATGCCTACTTAACCAATTACATTGCGCAAAAAGCTCTTGAAGCAGAAGAAAAAGAAAAGGCTATTGCTGAAGACAATAAAAAAAGAAGAGGAAACCAAGCATTAGATTTTCAAACGCAAGGACGAGATATCAGCACACAACAGCAGGGTACGTGGTATTTTTACAGCCAATCTGCTGTTAGTCAAGGCAGGTCAGAATTTATCAGGGTTTGGGGAAATCGCTCATTAGAGGATAACTGGCGCCGGTCAACGAAACAAAGTGAAATAAGCGCAACAGCCAGGAACATAGAAGAGCCCAAAGAAGCCTCCCAGCCGAACCCTGAGGAAGCAATTGCCTCTATATCAAAAGAAGACCTCATCAAAACGCTCCCTCTCACGGAGGCAGCTCAGAACGAAGCACTTGGGAAAATTGAAGAGGCCTATTTTCAACTAGGCAACATCTATAATTTTCAGCTGCACGAAAAGCAAAATGCGGGAATCACCTTTAATACTTTGGTTGAACGGTTTCCCGAATCCGAACATGCACCAGAAGCCCTCTATGAACTCTATCTAATTTATAAGGAGCTTGACAGTGCTATCTATTCCAACTATGAACGTCAATTACTAACAAAGTACCCCGAGTCAATTTTTGCCAAACTTGTCATCAATCCCCGGTACCGGGAGGAGAGTTCTGCCGCTTCTGCCAAGCTTCAGAAAATGTATGCAGAAGCTTACGCCTTCTACCAACTTGGCGAGTATGAAAAAGCGAAGGTGATTACAAAAGAGGGACTTGCAGGATACGATGACAACGATTTCACAGACAATATGAAGCTATTGGATGTTATGCTTGTTGCCAAACTCGACGATGTATACCGTTATCAATTTGAACTAAACAACTTTATAACCACCTATTCGGAAAGCGAACTGATACCTTATGCCAAAACATTGGTACAAGCCTACGATGATTTTCAGCTCAACCTGGTCAATAGCGCCAAGGCTAAATTCAAGACCGATTTCGATCAAATGCACTTTTTTATTTTAGTTTATCCACCCGATGGAAAGTTGCCCGACGAGCTCCCTGGAAAAATTGAAACCTATATCAAAAATGAGATGGGCATCGAGGGTTTGACCTTAGGTAACCTTATCCTGGACGCAAGACGTTCAATGATTTTGGTAAATTCCTTTCCCGGAAAAGCAGAAGCTAAGTCGTTCTATGACAAATTCAACAGCAACAATACCTTGTTTAAGGAATATGACACCATAAAATTTTATAATTTCGTGATTACCAGAGAAAACTTTAATGTTTTCTATCAGACAAAGGACCTGGACGCTTATTTAACCTTCTTTAACAATAACTATTAATGAAGAGCAATAAAATAAAATGGCTATTGATCACACTATGGGTGGTTTTTATTACCGCCATGGTTGGCATTCCAGTGTTTTTCAATATGATCGGAAACAACTCTTTCGGCCTTTTTGGTGAACTTCCTGGCTTGCAGAGCCTCGAAAACCCTGAAGAAGACCATGCCTCTCAGCTTTTTTCTGCCGACAACGTACTTCTGGGAAAATATTTCAGAGAAAACAGGACACCCGTTACCTACGATGAGCTCTCTAAAGAGCTCACAGAAACTCTACTGGTAACGGAAGACATGCGATTCTACAACCATTCAGGAATTGATTTAAGGGGGCTAGCGAGAGCGGTTGTAGGCAAACTTACCTTCAGTTTTGCCGGCGGTGGAAGCACCATCACTATGCAGTTGGCTGAAAACCTTTACAAAACCGAGCAGGAGAACAAAGGAAAGCTTCATTCAGTACCTGGCCTGGGTCAAATTATTACCAAGTTCAAAGAATGGATCATTGCGGTACAGTTGGAGAAAAACTATACCAAGGAAGAAATACTAGCCATGTACTTGAATACGGTTCCTTTTGGAAGCAACGCTTTTGGTGTCAAGGCGGCGGCAAAAACCTTTTTTAACAAAGAACCTAAGCAAATAAATTATTATGAAGCTGCTCTTCTTGTAGGCCTGGTCAATGCACCCACACGTTATAGTCCCGTGCTTAATCCAGAATTATCGATGAGGAAGCGTAATGAGGTGCTCTACAACCTCCGAAAATTTGACAAGATCAATCAGGAAGCATATGACACATTAAGGTCCAAAGACTTTGGATTACAATACAAAGTAGATGGTCATAACGAAGGACTAGCTACTTATTTCCGTACAGTCATCAGAAACTTTCTATTGGACTGGACGACGCAACATGGGTACGATCTTTTTGAAGATGGTCTAAAAATTTACACGACAATCGACAGTAGGATGCAAAACTACGCTGAACAGGCAGTTTCCGAGCATATGGACACCTTGCAGTCAGTATTTTTCAATCACCTTGAAGGAAGAGCACCATGGATCAATGAAGATGGCACAGAACTGGAAAATTTCATCGAAACGTCGATGCACCGTACGAGCTACTACCGAAACCTGGTAAAAGAATATGGGAATGAGTCTGACTCGGTTGAAATTTTGCTGAATTTAAAGCGCCCAATGAAGGTTTTTAGTTGGAGTGGTGAAATAGATACTTTGATGTCAGCCTATGACTCCCTTAAATACTACAAACACTTTCTTCAAGCAGGTTTTATGGCCATGGATCCACACTCAGGTCACATCAAGGCTTGGGTAGGTGGAATCAATCACAAATACTTTCAGTTTGACCACGTGATGCAGGGCAAACGACAACCTGGCTCTACTATCAAGCCTTTTGTGTATGCAGCAGTTATCGACAACGGTTACACTCCCTGCTTCGAAGTGCCAGACACACCAGTAACATTTACATTCCCCGGGCAAGACCCGCCCACCTGGACACCCAACAATAGCGAAGGACCACCAACCGGTCAAATGATGACCATAAGAAGTGCAATGGCACGGAGTGTCAATACCATCACCGCTTACTGGATGAAAAAACTTGGTCCACAAACTGTAGTCGACTATGCTCATCGTATTGGTATTCAAAGTCGACTCGATCCGGTTCCTGCGCTTTGCCTTGGTGCTGGCGGTGAAGTATCGGTGTATGAAATGGTAGGTGCCTATTCTACTTTTGTCAACCAGGGTGTTTGGACTGAACCAATTTTTGTCACAAGAATTGAAGACGAGAACGGAAAAGTTTTGCAAGACTTTGTTCCCCAAACAAGGGAAGCCCTCAATGAAGAGACTGCTTATACAATGCTTTACATGTTAAGAGGCGCTACAGAGGAACCCGGTGGAACTGGCGGACGTATATCTTACGAAATAAAGTCAAACAACCAGGTAGGTGCAAAAACAGGAACGACACAAAACGCATCCGACGGATGGTTTATGGGTGTAACGAAAGACCTCGTGGCTGGCGCTTGGGTCGGCGGTGATGATCGAAGCATACACTTTCGGAATTGGGCCATGGGCCAGGGAGCCCGCACAGCCATGCCTATCTGGAATAAATTCATGTTAAAGGTTTTTGCCGACCCTGATTTGGGTTACGAAAAGGGCCCATTCCCAATGCCTGTTAACGGACTATCCTTTGAATTAGATTGCACTAAGCACGACGGAACACAAGAAACAGATACACTTGGAATAGATATTAACCGGGTTTCTGAAGAAGATATTTTTTAAACCATGCCTATTGGTGAAATATCGCTCACATCCTATAGAAAGGAAGAAGTAAACCAGCTTCCACATGAACCAGGTGTTTACCGTTTTAAAAACAAAATTGGAAAACTCATCTATGTTGGCAAGGCAAAAGATTTAAAAAAAAGGGTCACTAGCTATTTTACCAGCTCAAACCAACTAAGTAGAAAGACCATAAAAATGGTCAGTGAAATTGCCGAAATAGAATTTACAATCGTCAATTCCGAATTTGACGCCCTCCTTTTAGAAAATAACCTCATAAAGGAAAACCAACCCAAGTATAACATCTTGTTAAAAGATGATAAAACCTTTCCCTACATCGTCATACTAAAGGAAAGGTTTCCCAGAATTATCTCAACAAGAAAAGTCGACAGGACTAAGGGAGAATACTTTGGTCCTTACACAAGTGTGAAGGCGATGAAGAGTGTTCTACAACTCCTTCGTCAACTTTACAAAATAAGGACATGCAATTATGATCTATCACCTCAAAATATAGCAAAAAAGAAATTCAAAGTTTGCCTGGAATACCATCTCGGTAATTGCCTGGGTCCTTGCGAAGGTCTTCAAAAACATGAAGATTATGTCGACGAAATCGCCCAATCAAAAGAGGCCCTGAAAGGAAACCTTACCGTAGTTCGAAACTATTTTAAAGACAGAATGCTATTATCTGCTGAACAATTAGCATTTGAGGAGGCCCAAAAGTACAAGCACAAAATCGAACTTTTAGAAAAATTCCAGTCCAAATCTCTCATTGTAAGTAATAAAATAATCAATACAGATGTCTTCACACTAGTATCAGATGAAAATTCAGCTTTCATCAACTACATGCGCATAGACAATGGAATGATCAATATCTCTGATACTTTAGAAATCAGAAGAAAACTAGACGAAACAGACGAAGAAATTCTTCAATTGCTCATCATTAGCATGAGAACAAAATATGAAAGCTCTTCCTCAGAAATACTTACAAACATACCCGTAACAATCTATAATGATTCGTTGTCCATCACCCAACCAATTATTGGTGACAAAAAGAAGTTGATAGATTTATCGATTAAAAATTCTCTGTTTTTCAAAAAAGAAAGGTATAACCAAAAACTACAAAGTCAGACCAAAGAGAATAGAATCTTAGTGCAGTTAAAGGATGATCTAAAACTAACAGAAATGCCCCGTCGTATTGAATGCTTCGACAATTCAAATATACAGGGCACCAACCCGGTAGCGTCGATGGTCTGCTTCATTAATGGAAAACCTGCAAAGAAAGAGTATCGTCATTTTAATATTAAAACTGTCGTTGGGCCGGATGATTTCGGGTCCATGAGAGAAATCGTTTATCGCCGATACAAAAGAGTAATTGAGGACAACCTGCCGCTTACTAACCTTATAGTAATTGATGGTGGAAAAGGTCAGCTCAGTTCTGCAGTCACCTCATTAAAAGAACTTGGTTTGTATGGTAAAATACCAATAATAGGCATCGCCAAAAAACTTGAAGAACTCTATTTTCCAGAAGACCAAATTCCCCTTCACCTTGCAAAAAAATCAGAGTCGTTAAAAGTTATACAACAGTTACGTGATGAAGCACATCGTTTTGCTATTACCTTTCATAGAACCAAAAGATCCAAAGGTCAAATCAAATCAGTACTGGATGATATTCAGGGAATAGGAGACAAAACAAAAACACTTCTTTTGACAGAGTTCAAGTCAGTAGAAAAAATCAAAAACAGTACAGTTACTGATGTTTCAAAAATAGTGGGCCTGAAAAAAGCCACCTTAATCAAAGACTATTTTACCAAGCTCCGATAAAAATAAGAAAGGGGCTTATCGCCCCTTTCTTTATATTTCATATTGCGGATATTAATATTCCCACAATTCATTTTCGAAATCTACTAGTTCATATTCAAGTCTTTGAGAAGCCAATACACCTTCTTTCTGTGATTTAGAGTAAACATCAACTATACTTTGATCCTTTGGATTTGAATACTTGATAAGATTTGCACTGAACAACCTCAGTAAAAATGCATCAGACATCTTTCTATGTTCAGCCATGTTTTGAGCGTTGTACCATATAGCCTCATCAGGCATACTTGCAAAAAGCTCAACCATATCCTTGTACCTAAAAGAAGCTATAGGCTTCTCGTACAATGCAGGGTTCTTATCTGCTGGGAGATACATAGTTACAGCTTGAATATCATGGTACATTCTTGATCGATTCCTATCAAAAAACCATTCCTCTCTAAGCGTAAAAATCGAAAAGTCCCTTGCAGCAAATTCTACAGGAGCAGGTTCTGCAGCAGCTCCAGCTGCCTCATCACCACCACCGCCACCGGCACCCCAATCACTGGCTCCCCAGTCGCTAGCACCTGTATCTGCACCAAAACCCATTGCTTTTTCCTCTTCAGTCAATCCGCCACCTTCTTCTGGCATCTTAATCGCCTCCAAAAAATCTTCTTTTGACATTCTCTTTGTCAAAGAATCATTTACATAAGGAAATAACAAACCAGATTTAACCGCCTTCACTAATATTGTTGGCAATTCACCATTTCTTGCATAAAAAGGCTGGTTTTGCTTCTCCCGCAAGTCCATCCGCCACCAAAGTGACCTTTTGTACATGATCTGTGATTCGTGTACGGGGAATTCAGAGTTGGGATTGTACCCAGGTTTCGCCTCTTGTGCCGTCGCCTCTACTAAAGAGCCGAATGCCAGAAAAAGTACAAAACCAATTACATAAACAAATTTTTTCATACCTGTATAATTTATTGAATTCGGATTTGTAGAATCCTTGGACCATAATTATTAAAGTCCTCTACAGCTCCTTTGAAATTCCTACGCTGTACCTTCTTAACGTCGATAACTAATACGTCTCCACTTCTAGCCTGACCAGAAAGCTCAGACATATTGATGTCAGGACCCTGGAAACGACGTACAAGTATTGCTCTTGATCCACGTACCAACGCAATCTCCGAGTCGGTGACTCTAAATAATGCATCTTTCGGCAATTGAGCAGCAAACGATTCGTCTGGCTCAGCACGTAATTGTAATGCTCTGGGAGGTTGAGCGACACCAGTCTTCTGGTCTACTTCTCTTCCTCTATCGTAAACCTTAATTTCAGGCTTAGGGATCCTCTTAACTTCGAATGTCTCTGTGCCAATAAGATTGCCTCCACTTGAAACTGCTATCTTCACCTGTGCCGCTTGCGGAACAACCGTCACAAAACCCTTTTTAGACGGGTCTTTAGAAGAAGAACCGCCAGTTACACTAAAAGTTGGATCATATGCCTCTCCCATTGCGGGAACCTGAATATTCAATTCATTTCCGCAGTTCAGATACAGTGATGATAAAGCAGCAGACTGTACCTGAATAACCGGCTTAGACACAAAGTATTTAACATTTGTTGTAAACACTGTGTCTTTGCCACGAGAGTTTACCGCTATGGCAGCTTCAAATGACTTCTCAACCCGCCCATTCACATAAGTACCTGGAGTAGCAGTAAATTCTACTTGCCCCATTCCACCAATAACAGGAATTTCTCTGCCATCAACAGACATCTTCGGGTCAGCAGCGGAAGAAGATGCAGCAATAAAAAGCTCACCTTTGTACTTAGTACCTGCAGCTACAATGTTTGATTCTGGAATCACCATTGCAACTATCTGGTCAAACTTCAAATCAGCAGCACCTACCTGGCGAGCAAGGTTCTCCAAAGCTCTTGCCTCAGAATCAATCACCTCCATTTGAAGTTGACTTAGCGTAGCCAAGGCACCAACCATGGGTGTATTGTGTCCAAAGTTAAGTTCGGCAAAACCCTTCGTGTTCTGCTCTGAATCGTTAGCAAAAACAGGAACATCTTTCGCATCAAGAGCAATGTTCTTGAAATTTTGATCTCCAGTAATCTCACGTAAGTATGCAGAATACTCGTTCAGCTTTTCCTTCAATACCTCTCCTTCACCTTCGTTTACAAACAAAGCTGGAGCAGTATCGATATCTTTTTGACCTACCAACTGTCCATTTTCGTCGCGGCCGCTAGTTAACTCAATTAACCGTTCTTTATACGCCTCAACTTCTTGTACAGTTTTTTCAGTCTCTTCTCTCAAAGCATTCGCCTTTTCAAGCACAGCTACATCATCAGCTCTATTACCTGATTCAGTTACCGCACTTTCAATCCGGCCAATTGTGGCTACGTTACTAGTAACCTTCTCTTTAACTGTCGCCTCAAGACTCATGTTGATCAGCACGAACTTTTCAAGCACACTGTTACTTACCTGCAACGCTAAGAGCGCCGTAAGCACCAGGTACATCATACCAATCATTTTGTCTCTTGCCGATTGTTTCCCTCCAGCCATAGTTTTACTTTTTGGTGGTTAGTAGAAATAAATTAACCTTTCATGGCAGTAAGCATGTTGCCATATACTTTGTTAAGCTGAGTGATATTCGTAGTAAGTTTGGACAATTCACCTTTGAATTGCTCAGTATCCTTACCGGCTTGTGCGATACTTTCCATCGCTGTACCAATATTTGAATAAAACTTCTGCATTGCCTTCAGATGGGTATTAGCATCCTGAAGTTCCATCTCATAAACCGCATTCAAAGCACTAAGGTTTTTAGTAACACTTTGCACTTGAGAATGATATTCCTTTGCGTCTTTAGAAGCGTTAGCCATCTCAGTCATCGCGGTAGCGGTTGTAGCGTACGCTTTGTTCATATCAGTCAATGACTTTGAAGCCGCCTTCACATTGTTTGCATACTCGTTTGTAGCAACCGAAGCTTCTCCTAAGGCAGCCATTTTATTGGATGTATCAGCAAGGCCTTTCATACCTTTACCAAGACTATCCAACAATTCAGGTCCAATCTTGGCATCAGCCAAAATTTTATCCATTTTCTGGCTAGTTCCGTCTCCAACAGCAACTGCTGTCGGCCTTGGCCTTGCAGGAGCTCCATCAAAATCATCCGCCAATTCAGGGTATACTTTTGACCAATCTACTTCTTTGTGCTTTGGTTCGAATGCACTTAAAAAGAATATGATCGCTTCTGTGGTAAGTCCAATACCCAACATCTCACTTGCACCCGGAAGGTGAAGGATCTTGAACATGGCACCGACAATAACCACCGCAGCACCAATACCATACACTTTGGGCATTATCGTTGAAAAGAGAAGCTCTTGAAATCCGCCTTTTTTGCTCATCTGTTTAAAAATTTAAGTTCTTAGAATGGGTTTAGGTTTAGTGTTAGAATTCACTTCCAGCTGATCTTCCAAGGTAAGTCATAGCACATCTGAATCCTATGCTTGCTCTAGAAGTATCTTTGTATTCAAATGTTCTTGTTCCTGTCTCAAGATAGTAAGCGATGTCTTTCCAAGACCCTCCTCTTATCACTTTTCTAGGTTCATTTTCATCATTATAAGTTGGGTTCAAATCCCACACTAAAGGAACTGAAGCCTCATCAAATGCATCTTCGCACCACTCAGCTACGTTGCCTGACATGTCGTAAAGACCATAGTCGTTAGCGAAAAAAGTAGCTACATTGGCTGTATAAGCATAACCATCGTCAAAATAGTTACCTCTACCTGGTTTAAAGTTAGCCAGCAAACAACCTTTTGTATTTCTGATATAAGGGTTACCCCAAGGGTATTTTGCCATATCTCGTCCACCTCGGGCCGCATATTCCCATTCAGCCTCAGAAGGCAACCTGAAGTTTGGCATTCTGAACAGTCCCTGATCTGCACGATACGTGTTAAGGTGCTCAGTTCTCCAATCGCAAAATGCCTGAGCTGCTTCCCAATCCACGCCCACTACAGGGTAGTTGTCAAAAGCCGGGTGCGACCAGTAGTATACCATCATCGGGTCACCCATATGATGAGTATAATCCCTTACCCATACGGCTGTATCAGGGTAAATGTCCTCTAGTGTAATGCCTTCTGGCATATCCACTTCAGAACCTTCAGACATAGCAACTACAAACTGGCGATACTCATTGTTAGTGATCTCTGTATCATCCATGTAGAAACCACCAATAGTGATTTGCTTGTTGAAGTTGATTTGCGTGGCAGCAACATCTTCATCTGCCTGACCCATGTGAAAGGTTCCCGGAGGAACCGAAACCATACCAAATGGTATCGTCATTTCCCAACCTTCCCGGTCAGGCACGCCTACAAGCTCTCCCCTATCGTCGTACCCACCACCGCCAAGGCCAAGAAGACCACAC
This sequence comes from uncultured Roseivirgaceae bacterium, assembly GCA_964351395.1. Classification (GTDB taxonomy): domain Bacteria; phylum Bacteroidota; class Bacteroidia; order Cytophagales; family Cyclobacteriaceae; genus Imperialibacter. The sequence goes on along the minus strand of CAYGOF010000006.1, from coordinate 153,526 downwards.
GACTGGGACACAACAGCAAAAGTCATTAGAAGAGCTAAGTTTCTTACAACACTCTTTTTATTCATAACACCTAGTTTATAAAAAATCCTGCAACTATAAAACAACACAAAGTTTACAAATATTATCATTAAGGCCGTTTATACCAATTTATTTAAAGTCGGTTAACGCAATTTTAGTAAAAAAAAGAATAATTCCGTTATGAAACGCTCTTTTGTTTCATAAAAATCGCTCGAGCCTCCAAAAAACCAGACAGAATCAGAAACGAAAGCGGGGTGTTCGTATTATTTTCTTCCCTCCGCCTGCTAAGCCACCAAGTTGATATCTTACAAATACTTCATGAGATGTCGCCTGCTTGGCAGCTCTGCTCTCAATGACATAGTCAAAAGAATATCCGACTCGTAATATACCGTCTTTCAAGAAATTATACCCCAATAGTACAATCATTGCTTCAGATTCCCTAAAGCCCAGGCCTCCCCATAATTTATTCTGATAAGTGGCGATGGCACTGACGTCGAAGGTGACTGTTTTAAATGTTGACCTAACCAGAACGCTGGGACTAACTTCAAGATTGTACGTAGGTTTAAACGAATATCCAGCCATCAAATTGGCTGACCTTTCCAGCCTATTGGTTACCTCTGTTACTCCAAAGTCAAATGATGGAGAAAGAAGGTGGTTCATGGCAAACCCAAGATAGAAGCCAGTATTAGAATACATCGCCCCGACGCTTAGGTCAGGCCTCAACTGGGATTCCTTTCCACCTTTATTAAATGGGTCACTCGGGTCCACAAACCGATACTGGTTAAAGTCAATGGTTTGCATCACAATTGAGGGTCGGACTCCAAGGCTTATTTGACCTCTGTTTAACTTTTTTGCATAGGCCCCAAGAAACTGAATATGTACATTAGTTAATGGACCAAGTTGATCATGTATAGCGGTTACGCCTATGCCAACAGGCGCTATTGACAATGGCATTCCGAAGTTAAACTGCTGAGAGGTAGGTGCGCCACCAGAACCATCAAATGTGGTATTGTAACCAGCCCACTGCGTTCTATGAAAGGCTGATATATATCCATTTTTTTCTTGTGTAAGCCACGCAGGGTTATACAAAGCCTGATTGAACATATAATGGCTGAAGTGGACATCTTGTTGAGCAGATGCACTAAAGCCGATACTAGCCAACAAAAGAATGAGAAAGATTGATCTGTTTTTCATGCAGCCTTGTTCGTTGCTGTTAAGGTAGTTAAAGTAGCTTGAAAGCTAAAGTACTTTCTACAACAACCTCGGCGACTGACAACCTTAACTAGTTAGTCTAGTCCGTTAGCCTTTCTAATATAAAGTTCAAGAGCGCCTGTCATAGAGGGGGCATTTGGAAGTGGTGCCTCTATGTCAAGAATCAAATTTGCGTCTATGGCAGCTTTGGCTGTCGTTGGTCCAAAAACAGCAATTCTGGTGTTATTTTGTTGAAAGTCCTTGAAATTGACAAAGAGGGAGTTTATACCTGAAGGGCTAAAGAATGCCAAAATATCATAGTAAACATTTTCAAGGTCGGATAGGTCGCTGGCTACTGTCTTGTAGATGATCGCTTCCGAAAATTTGTATCCATTGGTCTCAAGAAATTCGGGTATATCCTCCTTACGTATGTCTGAGCAAGGAAAAAGGTACTTTTCGTTCTTATGCTTTTTAATAATCTCTATAAGATCAGTCGCAGTTCTCAATCCGGTAAAGATTTTTCTTTTCCTGATAACAATGTATTTCTGAAGGTAATTGGCCGTTTGTTCAGAAATACAGAAGTATTTCATGTCTGCTGGAATTTCAATCTTACTCTCGGAAGCAAGTCTGAAAAAGTGATCGACCGCATTCCTGCTCGTAAAAATCACTGCCGTATGGGCAAGAATATCTACTTTCTGCTGCCTGAAGTCTTTAATACTGGTTGGTTCAATTTTGATAAATGGCCTGAAATCAACCTTAATATTATACTGCTCGGCAAGTTTGAAGTAAGGAGAATTTGGGTCAGAAGGTTTTGGCTGAGAAACTAGGATACTTGATACCTTTTTTAGCCTACTCTTATCTTCCAAGATCATATCTGCGCTATTTCCTTTTTTGAGTGACTGACATTCTTTTGATCAAAAAAACATCCATTTGAGCAAAAGAATGGCTGGTAATATTTCTGTGGCGCAAAGATATGAAAATAAATGAAGTTTTTGATAGCGGGTTTCAAAAGCTAATTTATAAAACATCAAAAGTACCGCCGAAATTATAAAGGCAATAGCAAAACCAGCCATGTTAGCGATCAGCCATAGGGCAGCATTTTCAAACATGTAGAAGAAGACCAAATAAACAAAAAACGCTGTGCTAAATAATATGAATATTGACCTGAGAAACTCAAAGACCTGTAGATAGACAGAATTTCTCATTTGAAAAATTTCACCAAATACTTGTATCAGAAATCTTTTGCCGAGCAGAAAAGCAAGAATCATTAGAGTACTGGCTCCCCACTCATTTATATAATCCAGCAATACCACTTCGTTTACCTGCAGACTCTCATTAAGATATCGGTTGCCAACGGTCAGGAAGAACCCACTTAAAATACTCACCAATACATGTATAGTCATTGAGTGTAAGGAGAACAAACGGAAACCGGTGACCATTTCGTCACGGACCCTGATGCTGAGGACTCTGTTCATGTCGAGAAATGAGCGAAAAATTCGAGGAAACTGAAGGCGAAAATAACCCATAGCTGCAAAGAAGATAATCGAAAATACCAGGATAAACTCATTCTTTCGATTAGGTTTCCTCTTTAATGGAACCAGGGCATTCGACGACTGCTCTATTGTGTCCCCAGATGCCAGCAAAACAATCTCGCTTTCAGTGATTAGATCTGCTTGATTGTGTAACAAAACAAAAACTGAATCTTTCCCTGAAACGCTTCGCCAATCTGCCAGGTCGGTTGTAAGGCATCGCTCTATTGTACTTCCTATCAGGAGTTGGTTATCTACCCAGATGGCAGTTCCGATGGGCGCACAAATACGGAGCGCATTCTGATTATCACTGTTTAGCCCGATATAAAATCCGACAAGAGAAGGATCTGGATTGCCTGCCCTGAATGATGGCTCAAAGCTACCCCCATCCTTACTGTAATACCACTTCTCACTATTGATGCTTCTGCCAGCTTCAATTTCCTGCCCCAGACAATCAAAAACCATCGGAAGAATCAAAAACAGATGTAGCAGAATATAATTGAACATTATCGGGGTTTCGTGGTACAAAAATGACTGCTAAAGTTGTATTAGCCAAGCACTCAGTTTATTTAAACGTCAGTTAGTTTTTCGTTTGTTTTAAAATCTGTTGACAAAACCAAAATGAACCTTAGGCTGAGTGACGTCAAAAGGCTCATTCTTACTTCCGCCAACCGCGAGCATGAGTCTAAAAATTCCGTTGTTTACTTTTAGCACCATACCCGTGCCTAGACCCACAGCATATAAAAGGGAGCCTTCCTCTGAATTGATTATTGCCTGGTCAATAAATGAAACAAAATAGCTCTGCTCCTGAAAAAGAAAACGAAATTCGGCAACGCCCACGCCATAGTGTTGTGCATAAAACTGATTTTCATTGAAGCCCCTTAGTCGCTTTAATCCTCCAATCCTGAAAAGGTCATTTTTAAAAACCTGCTTATTGATCATCGAGCCAGCATACAGCTGCTGAACAAATACCGAGGACTTGAATACTTTTATGTAGTTTTCAAGGAAGCCCTCCAAATTAGTCTGAAGGGTTTTTATTGCAATGTCTTCGTATAGTGCAGGGTCAACAGATGTATTTCGTATAATTTCTTTTTGTCCGAAACCGGTGTTCATTCCAAGAGATAGCCCACTGGTGGGTAAAACTATGTCGTCCAGATGTGAGTACGAGATACTTGCTGTATACAAATTAAGCCTACTGTCGATGTTTACCAGCTTCTCAGCCGGCGAGAAAGCACTTGGTGAAAGCAGACTGTTCCGCCTAAAATCCAAACCGAATCCAAATTTCCAAAAATATGACATAGGTAGTGTGAATCCTCCTTGCGCCGAGCGAGTTACGAACGACGAGTCCTGTTTCAATTGCTGAAAGGATCCATGGAAATCGAGAGGAGAACCTAAAATGACAGGGTGGTCGTAAGCAATATTTAGGCGCTGTGAAGCAACATTGAAACTTTGCCAATTGATGTATGCGTGCTTTCCGGAGCCAAACAGGTTGTATAAGTCAGTTTCTACTTCGCCCGTTAAAAGTAACTTTCCGGTTTCAGAATTTTGATCAGGCAAAAAGCCTATCACTCCATCAATTTGATTGACCTGCAATTCCTCGAAGTCGAGGCTGACCATTACTTTCTCAGCAAAAAAATCGGCACGAGGAGAAGATAGTACTCGAAGATAACCTGTGTTGTTTATTCTAGCGCTAATCCCTTGAAACGCCTTTTCCGAATAAAGCGACCCCTTCGACACAAATAAGTATTTCTGAAGAAATTTAGCTTTCGACTTTACATTCGATGGAAGCGCTAGCGAATCAAACAAGATCAATGGGCCTTTTTCGACGTCCATGCTAGCATAAATAGTATCATTAGATACAGCTGCTTCCTTAAAATATAGCCTGGCAAAAGGGTAGCCATTGTTTAAGTAAGGTTGCAGGTCGCTACCAAAGCCTGCCTGGTTTTCAAGAAATTCCCATGATTTGTATTTCTTGCATGATTGCTCATTGGTGAGCAGTAGCGCTTTTTTTGAACCAGCGACAAGCTGCCCGGTCAAAGAATCCGATGTCCAGCCAATTTCCTGAAATTCGGCCATCACATATCCTTTGGAACGAAGCTCGTCAACCATTTGCTGCAGTGCTGAAGTCAATTGAGTAGAATCGTGCCATTGTTTGTTTTCCAGTTTTTGCAAAGCAATTTCAGCAGCTTGATCCAGGGCTCGTATACTTATTGCATAGCCCTGACCATTTGCTTCAAAAACAAATAAGCAAATCGCTAAAGACCATGGTAGTATGCAGCTTCTGATTCTCCTCAATGTTTTGATTAGTTTTGTTGCATAAAATAAAGCCATTGGCCGGAATATACATTCATATACCATTTTGCTCGCAAGCTTGCCACTATTGTGACTTTCACTTTAGCACGATGGTAAAGAAAAAAGGAGAGCTTGTCGACTCACTCTGCCGTGAAATTACGCTGCAAAAAGCATATTTGAATGATGAAGTCGTCGAAACGATCTACTTCGGTGGTGGCACCCCGTCGCTATTAGCTGCAGCCGAACTTGAAAAGATCCTCCTTACCCTTGCTAAAACTTTCGACTGCACATCGGTGGCAGAGATTACGCTTGAAGCAAACCCTGAAGACCTCAATGCAGCATCACTCGAGCATCTGGTTAGGTTAGGTGTAAACAGGCTCAGCATCGGAATTCAGTCTTTTCACGATGAGCACCTCAAGTTTATGAATAGGTCTCATACCAGTGCTCAGGCTAGTAAAAGTGTGAAGCTTGCCCAACAAGCAGGTATCGAAAATATAAGTATCGACCTGATCTATGGCATTCCCAGCGATAGCCACTTCGTTTGGCAAAGTGACCTTGAGAAAGCAATTGCGCTGGGCGTACCGCATATTTCGGCTTACTGCCTTACCATCGAAGAAAAAACGGTATTTGGTAAATGGCAAAAAACAGGAAAAATCGCTCCGATTGATGACGAGTTTGCCGCTGAGCAATTCGAAATCCTCAATGACCATCTTGAAAAAGCGGCTTATGAAGCCTACGAAATCTCGAACTTTGCCCTTCCAGGTCGCTACTCAAAGCACAATACTGCCTACTGGCAACAAAAAAAATACCTGGGGATAGGACCGAGTGCGCACTCCTTCAACCTGAAAAGCAGACAATTCAATGTAGCCAACAATGCGCTCTACATTCGTGCACTCAACGAGGATAAAATCCCTTCTACACTTGAGGAGCTAACGCAAGCAGAGGCATTTAACGAATACCTACTCACTACCTTGAGAACTAAATGGGGAACTAGCCTAAATGCTTGTCGGCAACTATTTGGAGTGGATATGCTTCAGCTAAAAGAGGGTGAGCTTGCAATACTTCAAACAGAAGAGTTATTATTTACAATGGATAGTACACTATATTTAACAAAAAAAGGGAAATTACTAGCTGACGAAATTACTTCCAGGCTCATGCTTTGATGTTGTAGTGCGGCAGGGGTGACACAGATTATTTGGATGACAATGGAAAAAGAAGAGAAAAAGGCCTTTATGCTTCTTAAATCGCTCATCTTCCATTACCACGGACTTGATGAAGACGAGGAAAACATGTTGAATGAATCGGCTGAATCGCTGGACGCATTCGACGAACTTCAATGGGCCAATACTTTCATTGCAGAAGACTACCTTTCAGCCTTTGATCGTTCAAGGGAATACCTGAATAAGGTGATAAGCAAACTAGAAAAAGAAAAACGAATTAAATATCTCCTCTCCGTTTGGGAAGACAACGACAAAAAGGGCTACCTCACTGAAATGGAGGCAACCGCAATGCTTAATCTTGCCAAAGACTGGCATATCGAAAAGGAGATTATAAATATTGTGAAGCGCTAAGCTTACAAAGACATCATGTCTTTGAACTTGGCTGCCTGCCTTCTGCTTACCTCTACTTTTTCGCCGCCTTTTAATTGCACCATCAGGCCACCATTGAACCAGGGCTCAATTGATTCCACCCAATCAAGATTTACTATGTGCTTCCGGCTTGCACGGAAGAATGTTCTATCGTCCAATCTCTCATCCAGTGCGTTGAGCGACTTATGAATCATTGGCTTAAAGTTGTCGAAGTATACCTTAATGTAATTGCCATCTGATTCGAATAGCCGAATATTTGACAATCTTACAAACCAGCACTTGTCACCATCCTTCACAAACACCTGGTCCGAAGCGCCAAGTTTTCTTTGTGGTAAGCCTGAAAGATCCTCTTCAGTTTGGGTTGCTCCTTCGTTGAATAGCTTTTTTACTGTTTCATTGAGCCTTTCGGGCTGAATCGGTTTCAATAAATAATCGAGAGCGTTGTACTGAAAAGCCTTAATGGCAAACTCGTCGTAGGCAGTCGTAAAAATTACCTTAGGAACTCTCTCCAAGCTCTCCAGCAATTCAAACCCAGTTTTTCCAGGCATTTGTATATCCAGAAATATCAAATCGGGTTGAAGCGTATTAATTTTTTCAAATGCATCGTCTGCATTCACCGCCTCCCCAATCAGCTCAATGTCCTTGTGAACGCTCAGCAGAGTTGTAAGCTCTTTGCGTGCCAACCTCTCGTCATCAATTATCAGTGCTCTCATATTAGATGTATTATCAATAATTAAATTGTTTCAGGAAATTTTAGTTCAGTCAATACCATATTAGTGCCTTCGTTGCCAATCTTAAATGAAGCGCCGCTTCCATAAATCAACTTGAGACGGCGCTTGGTGTTTTGAAGGCCATAGCCACCATTGGGGTTTACCACCCCATTCTTGTAAGAGCCACTATTTCTAATGAGTACTCTCATCGTATTGTTTTCTACCTCGGTGGTGACTTTCACATGACCGCCGTGCTTGAGATTGGAGACTCCATGCTTTATCCCGTTCTCCACTAGTGTTTGTATCATCATAGGAGGAACCATATAAAGATATGAGTCGGGGTGGATATTAAACTCCGTTTTCAATCGCTCTTCAAATCTAATGGTTTCCAACGCAAGGTAATCTTTCACTGTTTGCAGCTCATCCTGAAAAGGAATGAGTTTCTTTTTATCCAGGATAAGCGAGTACCTCAAAATATTAGAAAGCTGGGTAATAGCAATTTTCGACTTTGAAGGGTTTTCGTCCACTAGCGCCCGAATGCTATTTAGTGCGTTGAAAATAAAATGGGGGTTCAGCTGAGATTTAAGATTGTTCAGCTCGATTTCATTGATGGTGGCTTCGAATTGAAGCGATTTATTGTACCGTTCAAAGTAATGAAACGTGAAATAGATAAGTGCCCAAACAAATGTAAGTCCCCAGGAAATAAGGACGCTGGCAATCATTGACTCAATACTAAAATCACTCTTTAGCAAAGTGCCAAGGCCATATTGCAAAGCGAGAAGAAAAATGTAGTCGATGATTCCAACGAGCAGCGTAGCAAATATGACCTTTGGAATCAGCATCGGCCATGAATTGCCAAGCCAGTTCCTCCTGATCATGATAATTCTCAGGAAATGTGTGATTAGAATGTAAAAGGCAATGGAGATAATCTGACCGGCAATATCGGAGAAGCTCAGTGTACGGGCAGTTGAGAGCCCAAACAAATTGCTAAAACCGTAGATTGACCATCCACTGATCTGACAAATCCAATATATCCGCCTCTTATTGATCATCTTAGGTTCGAAATATAAATAAAATACCCACTTGGTCTAACACAATATAGTTTAGCGGACTGTTTCTCAATATCAAGTAGTTAGCGTGCCATTTTAACGGACCTATACTTTCTCCGAAAATGACGATTTTTCGCTCTCTGATTGCTTCTTGACGTATGGTCTGATAATAAGCCTTGTACTTCGGTCGAAGGTAAAATAATTCCAGATCCAGTTACTTAGCACAATCCATTTGTTCCTGAACCCTATAATGGACAATAGATGAACGAACATCCAGACCCACCAGGCAAAAAAACCTTTGAAACGGATATTACCTGGTAAATCGACAACCGCCTTGTTCCGACCAATTGTGGCCATGCTACCTTTGTCAAGGTAATCAAACTTCTTAAGTTCTTTCCCTTTTTCGAGGTTGACAAGATTCCTGGCGACAAGATCGCCCTGCTGCATCGCTACGGGTGCCAACATTGGCAAGCCATTTGGGTAAGACTCCGTCGGAAAATGGGCGACGTCGCCAATAGCAAAAATGTTTTTTGTGCCTTCGACACGACAGTAGTCGTCGACTTTGATCCGGCTTTTAAATATGGTTTCACTCGCTATTCCTGGTAGCACGTTGCCTTTTACTCCTGCTGCCCAAATAAGTGTACTCGATGGAATACTCATGCCATCATCAAGCACTACCGTTTTACCATCATAAGACTTAAGCCGTTTGTCAACTAGTACCTGAACATCAAATCTCTTTAAATAGTTAAAGGAGTTTTCGCCTGCTTCATCACTCATCCCATTGAGCAAGCGAGGCATACCTTCTACCAAATAGATCATCATCTTCTTGAAGTTGATCTCTGGATAATCTTTGGGAAGCACGTGCAATTTCAGCTCTCCAAGTGCACCTGCTAACTCAACTCCCGTGGGGCCTCCTCCTACTATCACAAAATTTAAAAGGGCTTGCTTCTCTTCTGTATTCGACTGAAGTACGGCCTTTTCAAAAGATTGCAGCAATTGACTTCGCAAATTCAAGGCATGGGGAATTTGCTTCAAAGGGAAGACGTTCCTTTCCAGTTCTTCATTACCAAAATAATTGGTCAGAGAGCCGCTGGCAATGACTAGATAGTCGTAGGTCAATTCTCCGATGTCAGTAATTATACAATTCCTGGATACGTCAACAGATTCGACAGATGCCATCCGAAAATAAAAATCCTGATAGTCCTTCAAACGCTTTCTCAATGGCCCGGCGATAGAATCCGGTTCCAGACCGGCAGTTGCCACCTGGTAGAGAAGAGGCTGAAAAGTGTGGTAGTTGTGTCGGTCAAAAAGTACTACCTGAAAGTTTTTTTTCCTTAGACCTTTCGCTAATTTTAAGCCTCCAAAGCCCCCTCCAACAATAACGATGCGTTTTTTGGAAGTTGCTGGGATCATGATGTCCCCTGATTTTTTTACTTGATCTGACATAAGATAAGATAAAAGTACATCCAATTGCTTCTTATAATAATTATATTTTAAAGCATTTTTATACCAAAATAATAGTTTGAATTTTAGGTATTAACAGCTGTATTATTTCGCAAGCAGATTGTCTGGCAAATTTTCATTTCCGTATTCACCGTATAAAACATTTGTCTTGTGCACCCGCCTCCTAAAAGAGGAATTGTACTTTATTGATTTTACAAGCCCACCTATCGTCATTTTTATTAACATTCCTGCACTTTCTTACCTCAACAACTCCCTCTCCCTAAATTATTCTGTCATTAGTAGAAACAAAGAATATAATTTTGCGTTCAATATCCAGACAACGACAAAACAAAATATTTATAAAGTATTGAAAATTTTAAAGGTCATGAAAAAAGTTATTTTAGGCGTTGCGAGCATGGTGATGCTAGTAGGCATTTATGTAGGTGTTGTTTTCGGGAAAAACCCATACTCACTTTCGAATACAGAAATTGAAGAGTTGTTAAACAATATTAACAACGAAGTAAACGTACAAGACATTCCCGTTCTTCAAGATAAAGTTGTAGTAGTTGATGAAAATTGGAACGTAATATTAGAGCGCCCACTTGAAGCAGTATTACAGCAGAACGTTTACTCAAAGGACCGCCAGTTGGTAAGAAGAAGTGAATTCCTCATGGAGAATGCTGGGACGAGCTTTTACTTACTGGAGGAATAAAATCAAAATGGTTGATAGTTAAGTAGAGTAGGTAGTTCTATCCCTGTGATAAGGGATATTACATGGTAGGTTTAGGTGTGGAAATCCCACTGTTTTTGCAGTGGGATTTTTTATTTATTTCCTTTCTAACTCCTCCTTCAAAAATTTTGAGGTATAACCAAGTTGCATACTTGCCACTTGTTCAGGAGTGCCTTGTGCTATTATCTGGCCTCCCTTGTCGCCTCCTTCAAGTCCAAGGTCAATGATATGGTCAGCCACTTTTATCACGTCAAGGTTGTGCTCAATGATCAGTACGGTATTCCCTTTGTTGACCAGTTTATTAAGTACATCGATCAAATGCTGGATATCCTTAAAATGAAGGCCTGTCGTCGGTTCGTCAAGAATGTAGAGTGTCTTTCCTGTATCCTTTTTAGATAACTCTGTCGCCAGCTTTACACGCTGTGCCTCACCGCCAGACAATGTAGTAGCGTGCTGCCCTAGCGTAATATAGTCGAGGCCTACTTCATGCAATGTTTGTATTCGCCGAAGAATCTTCGGTTGAAACTCAAAAAACTCCACTGCTTGTTCCACCGTCATGTCCAGCACATCGGAAATTGACTTGCCTTTAAAACGCACCTCGAGGGTTTCTCTGTTATATCTTTTTCCTTTACAAGTTTCACAGGGCACGTGAACATCCGGAAGGAAATCCATTTCGATTACCTTCATACCAGCTCCTTCACATGTTTCGCATCTTCCGCCTTTCACATTGAAAGAAAAACGGCCAGGCTTATAGCCTCTGATTTTGGCTTCGGGTAGATTCGAGAACAAAGACCTAATGTCAGAGAACACGCCAGTGTAAGTGGCGGGATTCGATCGGGGCGTGCGGCCTATTGGCGCCTGGTCGACTTCAATTACTTTGTCGATATGCTCCACACCCTTTATGTCAGTATATGGCAAGGGTTCAGAACGGCTGCCATAAAAATGCTTCCTTAAAATTGGAAAAAGTGTCTCGTGAATCAGCGAAGATTTTCCACTTCCTGAAACCCCGGTGATACAAAGCATTTTGCCAATTGGTAATGTTAGGGTCAGGTTTTTCAGGTTATGACCCGTAGCTCCTTTCAGTACAATGCTTTCTCCCATTCCCTCCCGGCGTTTTTCCGGAACGGCAATTTTATTGACGCCATTGAGATAGCCCGCAGTGAGAGAATTGCTTTTCAATACTTCTTGCGGTGTGCCGGCTGCCACTACATGCCCGCCATGCCTTCCCGCACCAGGACCTATGTCGATGAGGTAATCACTTTCCATCATCATATCACGGTCGTGCTCTACCACAATTACCGTGTTGCCAAGGTCCCGTAGGTCCTTCAGCGCCTTAATGAGTTTCACATTGTCACGTTGATGGAGCCCAATACTCGGTTCATCGAGAATATAAAGTACGCCAACCAACTGGGTACCAATTTGGGTGGCCAGGCGAATTCTCTGGGCCTCGCCTCCGGAAAGCGTTCTCAATGGCCTGTCGAGGTTCAAATAGTCGAGCCCAACATCCAGCAAAAAGCCAATTCGCTTCCTTATTTCTTTCAATACTTCTGCAGCGATAATATTTTGCCTTTCATCCAAACGATCTTCCAGACCAACAAACCACTCTGATAATTGAGTAATATTCAAAAATGATAACTCAGAGATATTTTTGTCCGCAATTTTATAATGCAAGGCTTCCTTTTTCAGTCGGGCACCATGGCAAGAGGGGCAGGTAGTACTCACCGTAAACTCTTCTACCCATTGCTGCATTTTGTCGGAGCCTCCGTCTTTCTGCTTTTGAAGAAAATTGACTATCCCCTCAAACTTTGTATTCCATTCCGTGCCTGGGTACTTAACTGATTCAACAGCGACCGGTACATCGTCGCCAAACAGAATGATCTTTAGCGCTTCTTCAGGGATATTTTTGATGGGGGTTGCCAGGCTCAGCCTATGCCTTTTCAAGATGGCCTCCATTTTCTTAAAGATCCAGATGTCGCGGTATTCGCCAAGAGGAGCGATGCCCCCTCTACTAATACTGATGTTTGGATCAGGCATTACAGACTCCCTGGAAATTTCCTCGATGACGCCTAGTCCATTGCACTCAGGACAAGCGCCGTAGGGCGAGTTAAATGAAAAGGTGTTGGGAGCCGGATCGTCGTAAGCAAGACCTGTTTCAGGGTCCATGAGTGTTTTGGAAAAATGCGAGATGCTTCCATCTTCGTGAAGCACCATCATTACTCCCTTGCCCTGGGTCATGGCGGTTTTTGTGGACTGGCTAATTCGGTTGCTGTCCTTTTCGCTAACAACAACCCGGTCAATGACTATCTCAATGTCATGGGTTTTATACCTGTCCACCTGCATTTTGGGGGTGAGTTCCTCCAGCGCCCCGTCGATCCTTACACGGGAATAGCCCATTTTCCTTATCTGCTCAAATAGCTCCCGATAGTGACCCTTGCGACCCTTTACTACTGGTGCCAGAATGCTCAACTTCTGGCCATCGTACTGCTTAAGAATTTGTCGAATGATCTGGTCTTCGCTTTGTTTGGTCATCTTCTTACCCGACAGGTAAGAATAGGCATCTCCTGCCCTGGCATAAAGCAATCGAAGAAAATCGTATATCTCTGTGACAGTACCAACCGTTGAGCGAGGGTTCTTAGATGTAGTTTTTTGCTCAATAGAAATTACCGGACTCAGGCCATTGATTTTGTCGACATCAGGGCGCTCTAGCTCTCCTATAAATGAACGAGCATAGGCACTAAAACTTTCCATGTATCGGCGCTGCCCTTCTGCATAGATGGTATCGAAAGCCAGCGAAGATTTTCCACTTCCACTTATGCCGGTAATCACCACCAATTGATTCCGTTTGAAGCGCAGGTCAATATTCTTCAGGTTGTGTTCTCTGGCACCAAAAATTTCTAAATAATCTATGCCGTCATTTTCCTCGTTTTGAGGTCCATTTATTACTGCTGATGACTCAATTTTCTGCACTTTCGAGGTCTCCTTTGGCATGCTATGATGACTGCAAATGTTCAAATAATATCAATTTCCTGATACGGCACTGTCCAGTTTTACTTTTTCCGGAACTGCCTCCAAATGTCCTTTTGGCAGGCGCAAAAGATAACTCCTTCCCCTCGTGACATTCAAAGCACCCCTCCTTAACCAGGGATTATGCATCCTAAGTTCCTTATAAGACAATCCTCGCTCCTGGGCAAAATCGACCAGGCTGGGAATGTCCTCATTGACTCTTAAGGTGTCGAGCGGAATGACAGGATACAGTAGCTCTTCCGGTATGTCGTATCCATATTTTTTCGGATGTTCCAATATTTCCTTAATGGCTAAAAGGCGAAACATATAGCGGGAAGTCTCCTCGTTTAGGAGCAGGTCGTAGTAAGAATCTGTCTTCTGCTCCTCCAGTTCATCGGCAAGTCCCTTCATACCCATATTGTACGAAGCGGCTACGTTGGTCCAGTTACCGAATTTTTCTTTTGCCTTGAGCATATACTTCGCAGCTGCAGCTGTGGCTTCTATTGGGTCATAACGCTGATCAACTTCTCTGTTGATGATGAGGCCAAAATCATTGCCTGTACCTTCTCTAATTTGCCAAAAGCCAACAGCTTGCCTGGGCGACACGACATTTTCAAGGCCGCTTTCTATTACTGCCAGGTACTTGAAATCAGAAGGTATCCCTTTTTCTTCGAGCAGGGAATCCAACAAGGGTAACCATCGATGGGAGCGCTTGATGAGAAAAATGGTGCTGCTGTGCCAGTAGGAGTTGACATGAATTTCTCTGTCGAGGCGTTCTCTAACGTCGGTCATCTGCAAAGGAACAGGCTCTCCGGCGAAACTCAGCGAATCGGGTATTTCAAATACTTTCACGTAGTTGTCGGGCAGGGTAACTTCCATTGGCACGGTTTCCATAGAAGCTGGAGGAGGTGTCAAATACTCATCCTTTCCTGCGGTACGATTGTACACCAAATACCCACCTATGATTAGGATGCCGAGCCAAAGCTGCAGCATAATAAATTTTCGCATAGTTTTTTTTGCTTGACGCCATTGCCGAATCGGCAAAACGCAAAAATAGCTTTAAATCGAGAGAATTAAAATGCAGGATCAAAACATAACCGGAGAATTGGTTAGCGCACCAGGAACTACGAAAGGATGTCCTTCAGAGCCACTTCTAACTTTGGAAAACGAAATTCGAAACCCAATTTCTCCACTTTCTTCGAGGAAATCATACTTCCGCCTAATACAATTTGGGCCATCTCACCTAATGCTAATTTCAACGCAAAGCCAGGAACCGCAGGCAGCCAAAGAGGCTTGTTGAGTACTGAAGCTGCGGCCTTGGTCACCTCCCTGTTCGTGGCCGGGCTTGGTGCCACACCATTGTAGGTGCCATTGTAGTTAGGGTTTTCTATTGCTTCGACAAACAATCGGCACAAATCTTCGATATGAATCCAACTCATCCATTGGTTGCCTGATCCCAGCGGCGCACCAAAGCCCCATTTTAAAGGAGCGAGTATTTCCGGCAATGCGCCACCATCGGCGCTCAACACGACACCCACCCGTAACAATGTCCGCCGAATGCCTAATAACTCTACAGGATCGGAAGCCCTCTCCCATGCAAGCACTACCCTGGCTAGAAAATCGCTTCCGTTTACTGACTCTTCATCTATCGGCACATTCCCTGTATTAGCGCCATAATAACCAATGGCAGAGGCACCAATGAAAACTTTGGGTTTGTCTTTAACCTCACTAAGTCGATTCATGAGCAGTGTCGTGGACTCAGTACGGCTATTCATAATGATTTCCTTCCTTTTTTTCGTCCATCGCTCATCAGCCACACCAGCCCCAGCCAGATGCACTACTGCTTCCAATCCTTCCAGCGCCTCTACATCAAGGGTTCCTCTTGAAATATCCCAGGTGACAACTTTGTAGGGAACACCAGTTCCACCGGACCTGCTTAACCAGATTACCTCATACCCCTTCTCAACTAGCATTTCACTGAGGCGTGTACCAATCAAACCACTACCTCCCGAAATAAGCACTTTCTTTTTCACAGGTGTCTTTATGTTATTCTTTGTTCTGGTATGTGATGTACAGCAAAAGGGTTTTTCAAGTTCGGTATTAATTACGCATTTTTGACCAATGTTAAAATTGCCTAAGTGAACCTGGTTGAATGAAAAACCCTATTTCTCTACTTTCTGTTTCAATTATTGTTTTTTTCGCTCAAGCCTCCCTCGCACAGCAAGCTAAATCAACCAACGCTGGCTCAATGCCAGATTTTGGGCCGGCTGTGAATACTGCCTCCCTCACTATTGGCAGCGATCAACATACTGGCTACTCAGCTTTGTTTGATTTTGATGAAAAAACCGTAGAAAAAGGCTGGTGGAGATATCTGAAACGGGTAGCCAGGGTAAAAGACAGAAAAACCTACTGGCGGCTTTCTATTCCTCCAGAAAAAGGCACCTCCAACAGGCCTGTAGAAATGTTTTCTGAAATTACGAAAGCTAACGATCGAACCAAACTTACGCTGGTGCTCAATGGCTTTAATATGGTGCCAAATACAAAAAAAGACTACCTCCAACAGACAAAATATTTTTTGGAGGAATTCAAGGCCAAATTCTACGGCGACTACGTGCAAGGGCTGATAATAAAAGCAGAAAAAAAGGCAAAAAAGGCAAGCCAGCAACATCAAAAAGCCATTGTAAAACAGCAGAAACTGATCATCAGTATCGAAAAGGCACGCAGCAAAAGTAGTGGAATGGAAGCTGGTGCTGGCTTGAGTGATCAAGAAGTGACATTAGAGAATAGGAACCAAACGGTTGCATTGAAAGCCCGGGAAGTAGAAGCCATTCAAAAAGAAATTGCTTCTCTTAAAAAGATACTCCTCACCTATATTCAAAAGAGCAAAAAGTAGCGTGCCTCTTATTTCTTCTGTGGCAAGTATGTCTCTTGTTCTTAAAGACCTATATTTGCAAAATCTTTGTGAATGAGGTCATTTGACACCACAAATCCTGAATAAATCACGACTAGCTTACTAGCTGTATGAAGAACACTGCAGAACTCGATCGTCGCAGAACTTTTGCCATTATCAGTCACCCCGATGCTGGAAAGACCACCCTCACCGAAAAATTGCTTCTGTTTGGTGGAGCCATTCAATCGGCGGGGGCTGTTAAAAACAATAAAATCAAAAAAACAGCTACCTCCGACTTCATGGAGATTGAAAAGCAGCGTGGTATTTCGGTGGCAACCTCGGTCATGGGATTCGAATACAAAGGCATAAAGATCAACCTGCTGGATACACCGGGTCACAAAGACTTTGCCGAGGATACTTACCGCACACTTACAGCAGTAGATAGTGTTATTCTGGTAGTAGACTCGGTAAAAGGAGTGGAGGAACAAACCGAGAAGCTGATGAGTGTGTGCCGCATGAGGGATACACCGGTGATCGTGTTTGTGAATAAGATGGACCGCCCAGGCAAAGATCCATTCGAACTAATGGATGAATTGGAGGACAAGCTAAGCATCAAAGTGCGGCCTCTTAGTTGGCCAATCAATAATGGCTCCGATTTCAAAGGCGTATACAATCTTTATAAAAAGCACCTCAATCTTTTCAACGCTAACAAAACGGCGGTTGAAAGAGACATCGTCTCGTTTTCAGACCTTCAAAGCCCGGAGCTGGAAAAGATTATCGGTAAAGATGCCGATACCTTAAGGGAAGATGCCGAACTGGTAGAAATGGCCTATGAACCTTTTGAAAAAGAAAACTACCTCGATGGCTTGCTGGCACCTGTTTTCTTTGGCAGTGCCTTGAATAACTTTGGCGTGCAGGAACTGCTCGACACGTTTATTGAAGTAGCGCCGACTCCTCGTCCACGCAACACCAACCTGAGATCAGTACAGCCTACAGAAAAAAACTTCACAGGTTTTGTCTTCAAAATACATGCTAACCTTGACCCCCGTCATCGTGACAGAATCGCGTTCCTAAGAATTTGTAGCGGCGTCTTTGAGCGTAATAAGTTTTACCACCACGTAAGGTTGAATAAAAATATACGCTTTGCCAACCCGACTAGTTTTATGGCCCAGGACAAAGAAACAATTGACTCGGCCTACCCAGGTGATGTTGTGGGGCTCTACGATACAGGCAACTTCAAAATTGGTGATACCCTCAGCGAAGGTGAAGTATTGACCTATAAGGGCATTCCGAGCTTCTCACCAGAGATTTTCCGCGAACTGGAAAATATTGACCCCATGAAGTCCAAACAAATGGAAAAAGGTATCCATCAGCTGACTGACGAGGGTGTGGCGCAGTTGTTCATCAAGCAGCCCGGTAATAGAAAGATCGTTGGTACGGTAGGTGAGCTGCAGTTTGACGTTATACAATACAGGCTCCTGCATGAGTATGGTGCCAATTGTCAGTTCAGACCGATGTCGATGTACAAAGCGTGTTGGGTAAGTTCGGACAATCCTGCCAAGCTAAAAGACTTCCTTGACTTTAAAGCCAACTCCATAGCACTCGATAAAGACAATCTTCCGGTATACCTGGCAGAATCTAAGGGTATGCTCGATGTTATGATTTCGAAATATCCTGACATCGATTTTGCTTTTCAATCGGAGCACAACAGAATGGCGGACAGTGAGGCTTAAAGGTTGTTGATTCAGTCGTTTTTAAGACCCATACTTGATAATTAGTGCCAGCTGGCCAGCATGCCAGGCAGTATGAGTCGTGATCCTGGAAAGAGCTTCTGCTTTGGTGATTGTTCCAAACTCATTGGTAGTAACTTCTGCATCCCAGCTACCGTTCTCTTGCTGAAGGATGGCAGCTTCCAATTCCCTGCCTGATTTCTCCAACAGCTTTTTCAACGCAATCAAATCCGTATGATGGCCATGGTCTTTGATGCCGGACCCAACGGTGGTTAATTTAACCTGAAGAGGCCTTCCGAAGATATTCTTGGCAAAAAGCAGCTCAACTTCAGCGATATGCCTGAGTAACCATCCTGTTGAGTTGCTGGTAGGATGGATGCGACACAATAAGGTATTGGGCTGAATGAAGGGCAAAAGCTTGGTGAGCCGTGTTCGACCCATTTTCCATATGGAGAGCATGATTTCGTTTGTCATAAGCATGTGATATTGACATAATATTAGCGAATGCGCCAGTAAAGATTTGGCAATTGCGTTTGTATGTTTATAATTACATCGTAATATTGCAATATAACTAAATAGATGGGAGTAACTAAGACAAATCTCTTTACCGCTGAGCAAAACGACCTGGCAATTATTGCCAAAGGGTTTGCGCATCCGGCCCGTGTAGCGATCATTGAACACTTGCTGAAGGCTAATGCCTGTATCAACGGTGATCTTGTTGATGAATTGGGCCTGGCGCAGGCAACAATCAGTCAACATTTGCGTGAACTCAAAGACATAGGCCTTATCAAAGGCACTATTGAAGGAGTGTCTGTGAGCTATTGCATTGACCCGGTCAGGTGGTCGGAGGTGAAAGGCCTGTTTAACGGTATGTTTAACCGGCACCCAACTTGCTGCTAAAAAAATTTAGGTGATAACATCGTAATATTGCAATTAAACATTCTTTGACTATGACTACCTCCGAAAAACTCAAAACTATTGTTCGTGATAAATACAGTAAAATTGCGGAACAAGACATAGAAGTCAACCAATCATCTTGTTGTGGCGCAGGCGGCAACACTACTGAAGTATACAATATAATGACAGATGACTATACAGGACTAAGTGGCTACCATGAGGAGGCCGACCTTGGATTGGGTTGCGGGCTACCAACACAATTTGCGAAAATTCGTAAGGGCGATACCGTCATCGATCTCGGCTCTGGCGCAGGTAACGACTGTTTTTTAGCCCGTCATGAAACTGGAGACACAGGAAAAGTAATAGGCATCGACTTCACGGAAGCGATGATAAAAAAGGCCCGTGCCAACGCAGAAAAGCTTGGATACAACAATGTGGAGTTCCGCCAGGGAGATATAGAAACCATGCCTGTTTCAGACAACATTGCGGACGTAATTGTTAGCAATTGCGTGTTAAACCTGGTGCCTAATAAACAAGCAGTAATCAGTGAAATTTTTAGAGTACTTAAACCGGGTGGGCACTTCAGTATTTCAGATATTGTGCTTGTAGGAGACCTTCCTAAAGCCTTGCGGGAGGACGCCGAGATGTATGCAGGATGTGTAGCAGGGGCCATCCAAAAAGATGAGTATTTAGGCTTTATCAATAAAACGGGGTTTGAAAATATAATTGTTCAGAAAGAAAAGGCCATCATCATTCCCAACGATATCTTAAGCAAATATCTTTCTGCTGATGAAATAGCCGCTTTTAAAAACGGCGAAACTGGTATTTTCAGTATCACGGTATTCGCTCAAAAACCAGGCGTAAGGCAGGAAAAGATTGAAATAAAACTGAATGAACCAAGTGACAATGCCTGCGCTCCCGGAGGCGGTTGCTGCTAAAGCATAAACCAAAAGAATAGAAATGGAATTACTGCCACAGTTAAAACAAACGACGGAAGCATTGCAATTGGATGGAATTTCTGACGAAAGAAAGGAAGTACTAGCGCAGCTAATTGAATATATTCAGCTCAAAAAAAATGAAGGGCAAATAGTAAAACTCAATTTCATTTGCACACACAATTCCAGGCGAAGCCAGCTTTCCCAGATATGGGCGAAAACAGCCGCAGCGCTTTATAAAGTTGATATCGAATCCTATTCAGGAGGAGTGGAAGTAACGGCTTTCAACGAAAGGGCAGTTGCTTGCATCAAAAGAGCAGGCTTCAAAGTGGATAAGAAGGAAAGTGAAAACAACCCCATTTACCTGGTTACTTACAGCACTGACGAACCTCCCATTACAGCATTTTCAAAGACTTACAATGATGAGACCAATGCAACCGAAAGCTTTGCTGCAGTGATGACTTGTAGTCATGCTGACGAAAACTGCCCATATATTCCAGGGGCAGAAGCCCGCCTGGCAGTTAGGTATGAGGATCCTAAGGCTTTTGATGATACACCTGAAGAATCGTTGCGTTACGATGAAAGATCTCTTCAAATAGCTACAGAAATGATGTACGTTTTTTCTCAAATAAACTGAGCCACATAACTTGTTTCCCCTCAGATAAAGTATTGGGTGGTTCAGCTTGATTTTATATTTTCGCAGCTAACCAATTGTTATATGAACAAGAGTATTCTTTTTTCGCTGCTATTTTTCGCTGTTATAAGTTGCAAAAGCAGGATCGTCGTCGATGCGCCCGCTGTTTTAAGACATTCTCCAGAAGAAGTGGAGGCAATTTTGGGAACACCGGATAGCACCTACGCCTCAAGTGGACTAAACGGCGCTACACTAGTACAACACTTTAAAATGTACGATGTAGCTGTGGAATACGTTGACAACAAGGCCACTTATATCACGGTTAAGGGGCCTCATGCTTTGCCGTTTGAAGAGGAGTCACTTGAAGCTTTCAATGTCGAAGCTGCTGCTGCACCTTCAAAAGTAGAAGAACAAAATATTATTCGCTGGGTAAAAATGAAACCACCTGTTGAAGCTGTGAGCTTTGCCGCTACCCACTTCGATAGCTTGAAGAATGTCGACAATTTCACTGTAACAATTATTGGCAGGAAATAGATTAATTTTCCCAGAGGGCCAAAAACAAAAAAAGAGAGCCAAGGCTCTCTTTTCTGTATTGTAGCAAATCTATTTCCCAAGTCCAATCCTTGAAAATTGGTCTTTCTTCGGATATTAGAATGTATAAGTGTACTTAAGTGAGAAGAGTCTTTGCGGCTGATAGATTGAAAATATCTCTTCCTGGTTTCCAAACTTATATACCTGCCAGTCCTTACCATTCAAGATGTTCTTTGCCGTAAAGCTTAGCGCTGACCTGCGGTCTGTACCGAATTGCTGAGAAACGTTCAAGTTCAGGCTGTTGAATGGCTTCTGGTAAACGTTAGGAATGTTTGAAATTCCAATAAATGTGATGGTTTCTCCTTGAACGTTATATGAAAGGTTGGTAGAAAATCCGTTCCTATCATTTTGATAAAGCAAGTAAGCGTTAACTACGTAAGGCGACTGCCCTGTCATTTCTCTGTACTGATCAACCGAAGAAGCATCTCCACCTTTGTATCTTACTTCACTATCGTACTCGCTTTCTCCGTCTTCACTAACAACTACTGTCTTTCTATTTACCCTAGACTTAACTAGCGACAAGTTGGAGCCTATTGAAAAGTCTTGCATCGCTGGAGCAATGAATTCCAGGCTTTTTCTTACTTCAAATTCAACACCATAGACTTCTGCCTGTCCAACATTTCTTGGCTTTAGCTGTCCTGGATCGTTAGGGAAGAATACCAAAGCAATATGGTCTGTAAAGTCCTTATAAAAGACTGACGCTGAAACCATTTCACCTGGAGTGAAGAAATACTCCCACCTCATATCGTAGTTAAGAATTTGAGCCTGTCTGATGTCCAGGTTACCTGAAAATCTTATTCTTGTGATAGGGTCTTCAATAAATGCCGATGATTTTTCCTTGAATGATGGTCTCGCCAATGTTTTGTTGAAAGACGCTCTCAGGTTCATATTTTCCTGAAGTGCATACACAAAGTTCAAAGAAGGAAGTAGGTTGGTTTGGTCGAGTGTCTTGGTATTATTTTCTTGCTGCGTTGAGTTATCCTCGTTCAACCTGACGCCAGTATAGAACATCTTTATGTTTTCAACCCGCAATCCATAAATAGACTTCAACTTACTGGTGATGTTCATTTCGTTCATCACATAGGCTGCGTAGGTAGACTGCATGCCATCGTAGTTGTTGTATTCATTGCTATTGTCCTGTACAAACAAGCCACCAGGATTTTCTGCAGAGTACAAATTGGCATCGGTCAACAACCAATTGGCATCATTCTTTTCAATTTGAAAAGTAGAGATGGGAGCGTAATTAAAAGATCTTACACTGAACTCTCTCCACTTCAACGACACCATTCCACCTGCCTTCAGCTTATTGTTGTCATTTAGTTCGTAAGTCACATCAGTCTTGAAGCTTTCATTTGTCTCGCTCAAGTCTCTCCAAAACCTGTTGATAGCCCCGCCATTTTTAAAGGCTAGCTCTCCATCGTCTTCGTTGATTCTTGTATCGCGGTAGTCTGGGTCACTTATCCCTGAGAATAATAGTGAATTCGACCAATCCAACCTCAACCTGCCGAACTGATGCTTACCATAAAGTATGCTATTCGTCATTTGGCGTTGAGTGTAAGCAAGAATATCGTTGTGAATAAGCGTTGGGTTGTTAAGCGCAGTAAAGTTTATTTCACGATCCAAAGCAGTGCTTACACCATTTTGTGTGTGCAAAATATTTGTTCCAATCGTATGGTTATCAATTTTTGCTGCCAAAGTTCCCAATGCACTCCAAAGAACATTATTTGTGCTTAAATCGCCTGTAGCGGTAAAGTCTCTTACAAGACTAACATCTTCTGAAGTACGGTCCTTCTCATAGCGCTTTCTAGTGAAGCCCTCGTAGAAGGTGTTGGTATTCATGTAGTTAAATATCGCATTGTAACCCCATGTAACTTTGTTTTTCTGCACCTGATTCCCATGAGACAGGGAAAAGTTGGTGTTCATGAAATTAGCGTTACGACTTGTGCCCAATAGCGGAGAGAACTTCTTAGTAGTCTGCTCTACAAAGGAATTGGGCAATGTAGGGATGGACGTATCATTGGAGATCGGCAAAGCTCTTGCACCATTGTCCCAACCAAATACATCTGTAGAAGAACCTTTATAAGATACATTGTTACCATTAAAATGCATGGCCGGGTTGTATCCAAAGCTCATAGAAATTGAGCTGCTTTTCTCTTCAGGAAAAGGCTTTGTTTGGATATTGACCAGTCCACCAGCGAAGTCACCAACAAGGTTGGGGGTAAACGTCTTGTATACAATCACATTTTCCAAAACGCCAGTAGGGAACAAGTCAATTTGAACGTCGTTACGGTCAGGATCTAAACCAGGTAAAATCATCCCGTTTAGAGAAGTTTTTGTGTACCTGTCACCCAAACCACGAACATATACATATTTGTCGCCCTGTACGGTAACACCTGTTACCCTGTTCATCGCTGAAGAAAGGTTGCTATCGCCCACTCTTTTAAAAGAAGCAGAGGAAATACCATCCATTGTATTGATAGATTTCTTCTGAACAGATAGCAAACCGACATCGTTGTTTCTGATAACTTCAGCAGTTACCACCACAGACTCCAATTGTTGCACATCTTCGCTAATAGGGATATCAAGCGTGGTTGTCTGACCGCTTACAATCGCAACTCCTTCGATTATCTTGGTCTGGTAGGAAACGAATTGAACTTCAATAGTGTGGGTGCCTGGCTCAAGGCTCAATGAGAAATTGCCATCAAAATCTGCAACTGCTCCATTGGTAGTGCCTTGCTTGATCACAGCTGCACCGAAGAGAGATTCCCCAGAAACTTCGTCGTAGACCTTGCCCCTTAGAAACCCATTTTGAGAAAATGCCGACGACGAGATAAAGGTCGCCAACACAATAAAAAAGAACTTCTTCATAATAAATAGACTCATAATTAATGACAGTGCAAAAGTATGGATTGTGGAATCCTGAACGATTGAGGATGTTTTATCAATTGATTACCTTTATGCTAACAAAAAGTAATCGCCATAACATTCGGATAACATAGATGTGGGTGACTTCATAAATAAAAAAGGTAGCTGTGGAACACCACAACTACCATTTCCCTGTTCGAGTCTAATTTATGAATTAGTATTCAACTTGCGTTGAACGTCTGTCATTCGAAGCTACTAGTGTAAATCTCAAACGCTGTTGTATTTACTTTTGAGAAGACCAGGCTGCCGTCGGCAGTATTCTTAGATGCGTCTTCTGTTTGCTCGTAAGTCTCAGTATCAAATACTGCGGCCAGTTTTACTTTGCCATTCATGAAGACAACGTTAGAAACGGTTCCTTTAGCTTTCGCTTTGAAGTCTCCAGTAGTCGTCTTATCACCAATGGCTTCGATGGTGCCATTCTTTACTTCGAAAGAAGCGTCAAGGCTACCTTCTCTTCCATCGATTTCAAGTGCTTCATCAGAACCACCGTCAACATAAACAATGAAATTGTCAACTGTACCGGCGTATGACTGGTCAATATCAATTGCATCGTCACCTACTGAATAGATCAGTACGTTTTTAACGTTAACAGTTCCACCAAAGAACTCAATACCGTCATCTGAATTGTTGTATACTTCAATGTTTTCGATAGTGGTACCTGTACCTACACCACCTAGCGTCAGGCCATTAATCTCGCTACCTTCTGCAATCTCAGCACCACCATGGCGGATAGACACATACTTAATGACGCCTGAATTGTCGTCAGCAGCAGTTCCACCATATCTACCGTTAGTATCAGCAGCATCAACTCCTTCTATTTGTGGATCTTCTGTTTTAGCACTCACTGGCGCTTTTCCAAGAATCACAAGGCCACCCCACTTGGTGTCTTCGTCTGTCAACGTAGTGCCTGACAAATCGCCTGGCTGAATATCGTCATCGCTTGAAGTCATAATGATTGGCTCTTCGGCGGTTCCTTCTGCCATGATCATTCCACCTCTGGCAATCATTAGCACGGCAGCATTGGCGCCACTTAGTGCGGCGTTACCTTTGATGATTGTTCCTGCCTGAATTGTCAAGGTAGCTCCATCAAGTACAGTAACACGGGCATCCAATTGATATACGTTGTCTTTGGTCCACTCTGTGTCTTCTGAGATGTTAGCAGTAACGTTCACTACCGGAGCGGCTGCAGAAGGTGCATCAGGAGTTTGGTCAGTACCACCAAGTAGTCCTTTTACATAAGACAGGGTCCAATTGTCAAATACAGAGGCGTCGGTTACTCCTGTAGCAGATGCGTCTGGTGAAGCTTTCGCATCTACTGCTGCCTGAGCGGTAGCAATTGCTTCAGCTTGAAGTTCTTCAACTGTTTTTTCTGGCTCTGGCTCCGGATCATCGTCGCCGCCACATGATGATGCGAACACTAAAATGCCCGCCATAAAAAGTAATGATAAGATTTTGTTCATGATTCAACTTTGTTTTTTGATTTCAAAAGTCTTTGAGCCGCAAAGTTGACTACTAAATGTTAAAGTGTGGGAAAAGTCGTGTTACCATATCTTTAAACTAATTTTAAAAAAATTACCCCTGTGTAACGAATGTTAAGTCCTCGTTAACTCAGGGGTAAGATTATTTAATGGAAATGTAGGCCGCTACTGGCTGCTGCCTATCAACGTCCGATCGATACTTTAGTGAGAAGCTCTTTTACAATCTGTTGCGTAGTGACGCCATCTGCTTCTGCTTCGTAGTTAAGTATTATCCTATGGTTGAGTACGTCGCTGGCGATTTCCTTGATGTCTTCTGGCAATACATAGTCTCTTTGGTCGAAAAAGGCTACAGCCTTAGCTGCCAGGTTAAGATTGATAGAGGCACGAGGAGAGGCGCCAAACTGAATGTAGCCCGCAAAGTCTTTAAGGCCATTCTCGGCAGCCATTCTTGTTGCAAATACTAATTCAACAATGTATTTCTCTAATGACTCTGAGATCGTCACCGAATTAATTTCATCCCGGATGGCAAAAATATCTTCCTTTGTCAATACTGTATCTACCTTAGCATTGAAGCTCATATTCGACATACGACGCATGATCTCGAGTTCCTCCGCCTTGGTTGGGTATTCGATATTCACTTTCAACATGAAACGGTCAACCTGGGCTTCGGGCAGGGGGTATGTTCCTTCCTGCTCAACAGGGTTTTGTGTGGCCAACACCAGAAAAGGCCTGTCAAGTTTGAAAGTGGTTTCGCCTATCGTCACCTGCTTTTCCTGCATGGCTTCCAGCAAAGCCGACTGCACTTTGGCCGGGGAACGGTTCACCTCATCTGCCAGAATTATGTTGGCGAAAATGGGACCTTTCTTTACCTCAAAATCTGCCTTTTGCTGGTTGTAAATCATCGTACCCACCAGGTCGGCTGGTAGTAAATCAGGAGTAAACTGAATCCTCTTGAAATCGAGATGCAATACATTGGCCAATGTATTTACTGTAAGCGTCTTGGCAAGACCAGGCACACCTTCCAACAGAATATGACCGTTCGTGAGAAGACCTATCAAAAGCCGGTTGATCATATACTCTTGACCAACGACCACTTTTCCTACTTCGCCAATTACTTTCTTTATTTTATCCTGATGCTCTCTTTTAAGGTCTGTCGTCGATGTTTCCATTTTGCACTAATCTTTCCTGGATGTAAATTAAGTATTGATAAACTATTGACACGCAATTAGAACGGCTAAGTTACCTTAACCCTATGAACATTAACAAACATCGTTTACGTGGAAGTGTTAATTAATGTTAAAAGCGGTCATTATCAATTAAAGCCCAACTGGTCAATTGTCTCATCCAATTTTCAATTTCTGGCGTCTATCAGCGCTAAATAGCGGACCATTGTGCCAGCAACCTTTCAAAAACAGAAAATCGATCTTTAATTTCAGTTTTAATAAATTAGCGTGATGACTGTTGAAGATTTTAAAAGATCCGTTCAAGGCGAAATGCCGCCATCGATGCTAAGTGCAGAATTAAAAGGCCTTTGGTGGGACGGTAAAGACAATTGGGAAAAATCGCACGAGACGGTGCAAGACCTGGAAACGACCGACGCTGCATGGGTACATGCCTATTTGCACCGCAAAGAAGGCGACATTTGGAATGCTGACTATTGGTACAGAAGAGCTGGCAAAGTCAGACCTAACATAAGCCTCGACGAAGAGTGGGAAAACATGGTGGACACCTTGCTAAGTCTTAGTAATGGATAGCGATATTCTATTTAAAAGGGTACTGCTCAAAGATGCCAGCACCTTGCTTCAAATCGCAGCGTCAACCTTCAGGAATGGATTTGCACACCTGAACAATCCGGAGGATTTCGAGGCCTACATGAACGAAGCATTTTCTTTCGAAAGAACTCAACAGGAACTTGCGACAGATGGCTCGGCGTTTTATTTCGCCATCATGAACAAGGAAGTGGTTGGCTACATCAAGCTCAACCATGGCCAGGCCCAAACCGACATCCAATCGGAACCCGGAATGGAGCTACAACGGATTTACGTGGTGGCGAAGCACCAGGGGAAAAAAATAGGAGAGTATTTACTGGAGCAGGCCATCACCATCGCCAAGTCCGGCCATTTCCCTTATCTGTGGCTAGGCGTTTGGGAAAAAAATGCTGGGGCTATCCGGTTTTATCAACGACATGGGTTTGAACAATTTGGGCATCATACTTTTCTGCTGGGCAATGATGCGCAAACCGACATTTTAATGAAACTACCTCTTGGTTAACAAACAAGAGATGAAGTCAAAATACTCTCAATCATGTACTTATGATAAAAAAAGTTATTTTCATTGTCTAATTAAACTCTTCTAACATGAAAAAGAACGTTTTACTAACTATTGCCGTATTGTTTTTCGTAGCCTCCAGCAACTGTTTTGCTGTGGACCCTGCCTTTCTTGTAAAAGAATGGGAAAGAGCCAAGGCATTTACCATGGAATACCTTGAGGCAATGCCAGCTGATAAATATGGTTATAAGCCTACGCCTGAAATAAGGTCTTTTGAGCAGCAACTACTTCATCTTGCAGACGCCAACTTTGGATTTACAGCTGGCATTACTGGCAAAGCAAGCCCTATTGAGAGAGGTGGCGCTGAAAAGTCTGCTGGCACGTCTAAGGAAGTTACTGTTAAAATGATATCAGAAAGCTACGATTTCGTGATCAGTGCACTGAAGGAAATGACTGCAGCTCAAATGGCAGAAACTGTTAACCTTTTTGGCATGGATATGACTCGAGAAGTAGCTTTTGGCAAAGCTTTCGAACATCAGACACATCATAGAGGTCAAACAACTCCCTATATAAGACTGGCCGGATCTACACCCCCGAACGAAAAATTGTTTTAATAATAAGCCTCACTAAGAGCAAATCACTTAGTGGGGCTGCTACCACCCACCTTTGAGCCCGATTTTCAAGGCAGCATTATACTTTTTTACATCGAAGCTATAGAGGAAGGGCGCTTTGTGAGCTCCTCCTTTACGGCGCTCGCCCAGGTCCTTTAAAATGCCGTAAGCCAACATCTTGCGCTGGAAATTTCGACGATCCAGCGCTTTTCCCAAGATAGTCTCATATAGCTTCTGAAGCTCGGGCATGGTGAATTTTACCGGAAGTAATTTATGGCCAATGGGTTGGAAATTTATCTGGAACCGTAATGTCTCAAGTGCTTTGTCCAGAATATTTCTATGGTCCAGGATCATTTCAGGCAAATCATCAATGTTTTTCCACTCACAGGATTCAGAAATATCGTCGGGCCTTGGAATCGCTTTAGAAAATTCAATTAGTGAGTAAAACCCAACGGTGACAAAGCGCTGCAGAAGCCAGTGGCCATTCACCGGATCACGACCACTTTGCTCGAAAAACTGACGATCCATATCATGATCGTGCCTTGCAGGATCCCCAAATGCGAAAAACTGACGCAAAAAAATGTCGGACAAGCCTGTTCTGTCTTCCAGCACCCTATTGGCCGCTTTGTCTATATGTTCCTCTTTTTCAACGAAACCTCCGGGGAGCGCCCACTTAGCAGTATGCTTCATTTTTAAAAGAAGCACCTTCAGCTCATTTTCATGAAACCCAAAAATTACACAATCAACTGACAGGCCGGGGTGGTATTTTGCGGCTGAATCGTCCAGGAATTCCGACTTCATACTATCTATTCTATCAAAAGGAAAATTAAGAAAAAGAATATTACATCATTCAAGAATAAAAAGAAAATGATACTTTGCGTCAATAAGACGCATCCGGTCAGTTTAAATTTGATACATATGAAGAATTTCCTGTTTTTTATCGTTCTCCTGTCAACTTTTGCATCAAACGCTCAAGACTATTCTTTATTCGAGAAAAAGGAATTTGTCAATAAAAGCGGAGAAGTACTGCCTTATCGAATCCTCTATCCGGAGAATTATGACAAGACGAAGCAATATCCACTCGTACTATTCCTGCATGGAGGTGGTGAAAGAGGGAATGACAATGAAAAACAGCTAGTAAACGGGGTAAAAGCATTTTTGGAGCCTGAAGCACGCAGCAAGTTTCCTTGTATCGTTATCGCTCCTCAATGCCCGGAGGATAGCTATTGGGCGTCGGTTAAATTCGAACGTACTAAGTACCCGCTCGAGCTCGATTTCAACTACGAATATGAGATAACTAAAGGACTTAGGTTGGCCATCGAGCTTACTAAAAGCACGATGAAGAGCGAAGCTGTTGATGCCGAAAAAGTATATATCACTGGACTCTCCATGGGAGGCATGGGCTCTTTAGAAGCAGTATATCGCTACCCCAAAATGTTTGCAGCCATTGCTGCTGTTTGTGGCGGCGCAGATCTAAATGCCTATTCAAAGAAGCAAGCGAAAATTCCTTTTTGGCTTTTTCATGGTGAGGTAGATGGGGTAATTGCTGTTGATAATTCGCGGAATCTTTATGCAAAGTTGAAGGCATTTGGAGCCGATGTGCAATACACAGAATACCCTGGAGTAAATCACAACAGCTGGGAAAAAGCCTATATCGAACCGAGCTTGCTCCCCTGGATGTTTTCAAAAAGCAAATAGGTGAGTTGCTGTTTCAAGTAGCGGCAGTTCGGGGGAACATATTGCTGCTGGGGTGAAAATTGATTATGTTGACACTTCATAACCTATTTAATGCTACCACTATTTCAGAAAGCTAAAATCTTTGCGCAAAAAACTGCGATAGTTTCAAAGGGCATTAGCTATTCGTACCAGCAAGTCTTATTTGCCTCGCAGCAAATTGCGACAACACTCCTTGATGGCAAAGCTGACCTCCAGGAAGAAAGAATTGCCTTTCTGGTTGAGCCCGGATTTGACTATGTCAAGGTCCAATGGGGAATATGGCAAGCAGGTGGCATTGCCGTACCACTCTGTACCACCCACCCCCTTCCCTCTCTTCAGTATGTTATCGAAGATACGGAAGCTTCCTACATTATTGTGTCACCTTGCTACGAAGAAATCCTCCGCGACTATGCAGCCGAGCGGGGCATTAATTGGTTGGTACTAGAAGGAGAACTTACAGTTAAGCCCGCTGAACTGCCTTTGTTAAAAAGCTCAAGACGGGCGATGATTCTCTATACCAGCGGAACCACCAACCTACCAAAAGGTGTGGTAACAACGCATGCTAACCTGGAAGCGCAAGTCGCAACACTTGTAACTGCCTGGGCTTGGACTTCTGCTGATCATACCTTATGTATTCTACCTCTTCACCATGTTCATGGTATCATCAATGTAGTGAGCTGCTCGCTTTGGGCTGGAGCCGTTTGTGAGTTTCTTCCTTCATTTTCTGCCGAAAAGGTATTTGATGTTTTTGCAAAGGGAAAGTTAAATGTATTTATGGCTGTACCTACGATCTACTTCAAACTCATAGCTTATTTTGAGGATCTGGATCCATCTCAACAGCAATCATTAAGTGCTGCCATGAAAAACTTCAGGCTAATGGTTTCCGGCTCGGCAGCACTACCTGTGTCGGTGATGGAAAAATGGGAAACAATTAGTGGACACAGGCTCTTGGAGCGTTATGGCATGACCGAAATTGGGATGGCCATTAGCAACCCCTATGAAGGCGAAAGAAAAGCAGGGCATATAGGGATTCCACTGCCTGGTATTGGCATTCGCCTTACAGACGAGTCAAACCAACCGCTTACTGACGATTCCATTCCTGGGGAGATTCAAGTCAAAGGAGCCAATGTATTTAAGGAGTATTGGAATAAGCCTGAGTCCACCGCAGAGTCGTTCACTTCCGATGGCTGGTTCAAAACAGGTGACGTGGCCGTCGTAGAAAATGGCTACTACAAAATATTGGGAAGAAGCTCGGTGGACATCATCAAGTCCGGGGGATATAAAATTTCAGCATTGGAAATCGAAGAGGTGCTGCGAAGTCACCAGGCTATTAAGGATTGTGCCGTGGTGGGACTACCCGACGAGGAATGGGGCGAACTGGTGGCAGCGGCAATTGTAGGCGATAGCTCGCTGAACTTTGATGAGCTAAGTTCCTGGTTGAAGGAGCGCTTACCAGGTTACAGGGTGCCAAGGAAATACCTTTCTGTTTCGGAACTACCTAGAAATGCGATGGGAAAGGTGACAAAAAAAGATGTGAAAAAACTTTTCAACTCCTAAACCTACACTATGAGTTTCTGGATCAGTTTCCCTTTTTGGATGATGATTTTACTACTGATTGTAAACAGTTTTTTGGTTTCAAAATTCAGCGACAGCATCAACGACGACGAAACCAATAATTCTGCTGGACACTGATCAATATGGACTATTTAAATCAGCACGGCCTCACTCTTTTACTCATCGGCATATATGTTGGGCTTATCATCTATATAGGCTGGCATTTTCAAAAGAGAGCTTCACAGAATGTCAACGAATACTACCTGGCCAATCGAAAAATACCTGGCTGGGTTGTTTCGCTTGCCTTCTTTTCTACGTTTATCAGTACCAGTACCTACATCGGGCAGGCTGGAGAATCGTTCAAATATGGCCTATCCTGGGCTTATGTAGCGTTGTTTTGGGTGGTGTTTTGCATGATATCATGGCTGGTGATGGGCCCAAGAATGCGTAGCCAATCCATCAGGTTAAAATCCGTGACGGTCCCCGATTATTTTCACCTCCGCTACCAAAGCGATTTATCGAAAAGCATAAGAGTACTCTCATCCTTCATCATTCTTTTCGCTACACTGTGGTATATGACAGGCATAGCTAAAGGCGGTGCTAATCTTCTCAATACGGTACTAGATGTTGACTACGGGCTGGGCGCATTTATACTGATCTTCTTTACTTGTGGTTACACCATGGCTGGCGGCATGTACGGCGTCATGTGGACAGACGCCATTCAGGGTATTCTAATGTTTATTGTGGCCATCATCATGCTGATCATACCCTTCTATTTTGTGGGCGGGTACAGCCCCATGATGGAAAAGCTAGCGAACCTACAACATGTTGGCGCAGACGGAAACCCAATGGGTGATAGCATGCTCTCGTTTGGTGGAGCGGCGACCATGTACTATATCATTGCCATAGGCCTCACCATAGGCATGAAGCAAGTGTCTGACCCAAAACTTATTATCCGATTTTACTCCATAAAGGACAAAGCAAGCATGAAGTTCGCCATGACCTGGACGCCTATTTTCTTAGGCATCTCACTTATCTGTGTGATGTGCGTTGGTGCCCTTGTGCATGTGATGGTTAGCGAAGAAGAAGCTGCCTACCTGATCAACAACACAGATGAAGTAGTAGGCTTCATGTTTAACAAACTAAATAGTCCTACTGTGAGTGGCATCTGTATGATGGGGCTGTTTGCTGCAGGCATGTCGTCATTGGCCTCTGTTACCTTTATTGCTGGCACCTCGCTTGTGAAAGACATCTGGAATATTTGGAAGCCAATGGAAGAGCGCAAGATTGTTGGGCGTACCAAATGGGCTATGCTCGCTTATTGTCTTGTCGTATTCATCTTCACCCTTTATCCGCCTGCTGGTGTTGTTGAGATGTCCTCTTTTGCAGGTTCAGTGTTTGCAGCTAGCTTCTTCCCTACTATTTTTGGGGGGCTTTACCTTCGTTGGGGTACCGATGTAGGCGCACTTTCCAGCATGGTAGCTGGCATGGTTGTTAACGTGATTTGGAGATTTGGTATTCGATTTAATGTTGGTGGAATGGAGCAAATACATGAAGTATTTCCTGCCTTTGTGATCTCCTTTTTGGTGTATATAGTTGCAAGCAAACTGTCTTCAGAAAGAATACCAGACCAGCAACATCTCGATCGAGTATTTAACAGCCCAGCCTAGTTTGACATTAAACGCCAAAGTTCACATACTCCACCGGTTCTCGCTGCTGGAGGGCATCTTCGGAGATTATTATGGCGCCGTCAGTAGCACTTTTCATTAAGTGTAAAGGCCTTCCACTATAGATGACTTTGCCACTATTGGTAGCTTCCACCTCCAGCGATTCCGTCGCATGAACCACAACTGAACCATCGTCCCAAACGCTTACTGATGCATTTTTCGATTCAAGCGAAGAGGCATACACTTTTCCTTTTTCCGCTCTGACGTTCAAGTTGGCAACCCTTCCTTCCAGTTTGACTGTACCCTTCAATATGTCAAGGTCTAAATTTTTATTATCCAGGTCATGCATGTAAATGATAGACTCGAAGGTAGATTCTACTCGCGCCAAAGCCGGTCCACCTAACATCAGATTAATTGGCCCTTCGATAACTTTTCCATCTTTAGCAGAAATAATAAGGGCTTCTCCAAGAATTTCCCACTTAATGTTCTCTAAATCAGCTTTCGAGGCTACAATCATGCCATGCGATGGCTGGCTCCCGTCTACTTCAATATTCACCCGAAGGTCGATAATCAGCGTAGTATAATGGCCAAAATCTCTTTCCTGAGCAACATAGCCCTGAGAATGTGCGCTTACAACTGACCCGAGTATCAGTGCCAGACAAAAAATGTGGAGTGAAAGTAGTTTCATGGCATTCGTGATTTGAACCAAATATCATAAGAACACCTGAATTGAGTGTCACCCTATGGTTAAATGATGTCAATTCCTGTCATCAAAAGCCAAACAAAGTGCAGTCAAACGCTATCCTCTATAAACCAAATAAACGATGTAGCCGATATAGAGCATGACAAAAACAACACCATTGACTCTATCAATGGCATTTCGCTTACCGGTCGTCATGGAGAGAATCATTAAGGCGCTGGCAAGAATCAACACCAAAATATCGGCATTATTGACTAGCGAAAACTGTAGCGGCTTGATGGCAGCACTCAGACCAAGAATCCACAGCAGATTAAAAATATTTGATCCTACAACATTACCTACAGCGATGTCCGTATTTCCTTTATATGCAGCCGTAGCAGAAGTAACTAGTTCTGGCAACGAAGTACCAATGGCTACAATCGTCAAGCCAATAAATGTTTGTGACATGCCAAATGACTCCGCAAGGGCAA
The DNA here is from genome assembly GCA_964351395.1 of uncultured Roseivirgaceae bacterium. Classification (GTDB taxonomy): domain Bacteria; phylum Bacteroidota; class Bacteroidia; order Cytophagales; family Cyclobacteriaceae; genus Imperialibacter. The sequence goes on along the minus strand of CAYGOF010000006.1, from coordinate 118,906 downwards.
CGGCTCCATCAACCACCCACTTACCCCCAACAAAAAGCCCTAATATGCCAATTCCAATATAGAGCACAGCTTTAGGCAACAACATCAACTCCACTTTCTCCGTGCTTTCCATTTCCTGCTCTTTGTTTTCTTTGGCTATCTTAAATATGTAGGCCATAAACAAAGCAAAGAAAAGCAGTAAAATCACTCCATCCCAGCGACTAATATTGAGTAACCCAGGGTCACCAAACAGGGCTGCATTGGCTAAATATGCCACAAGTAAGGTGGCCGTTAAAGAAAATGGAATTTCCGAAAGTATTGTATTCCGCTGTATAGGCAATGGGTTGATAATAGAGGAAATACCGAGTATGAGTAAAATATTAGAAATGTTGCTTCCGATAATATTACCTACGGCTATATCGGCGTTGCCATCAAGGCTGGCAAAAATATTGACTATCAACTCCGGCATAGATGTGCCAAAAGACACGATAGTAAGACCTATAATGAAATCAGAAATATTGAATCTTTTGGCTAAAGATGAAGCCCCATCAACAAGCAGATCAGCTCCCTTTATCAGAGCGGGAAACCCCAACACAAAAAGTAAATACGTTAACATAAATTATCCAGTTGACAACTACCCCGCAGTCTTTTCACCCGCAAAGAATAATTAAAGTAATTCTTATAATAGTACTAAATACTGTTGCGCGTAATAAAAGTAACCTCTTTCTACATTTATAAAAATTCCATTGATTACAAATAAGAAAGCCCCAAATGCATTCTTGCCATCAGTTATAATTGAATTTGAGACTGTTAAGCCTAAAGATAAACTATTAGAAGTGATTTACTATGGCTCAAATAAAATTTCTGACTGACGAAGAATGGTTACTTAAGCGATGTACCATTTTTCCTCTTTATGAAAATTAAAGTGAACCCACAATCTCTTCAACAGTTGCTTTTGCAGATCTCCCAACCCCAATCAGGGTAGCAGAAGCGAAGCCCGTCCACTGACCGTAGCCAACAAACCACAGACCTGCTACTTCGTTTGATCTCGAACCTGTGGTTTCCGGCCTATTGTCATAAATTTGCAACCCAAGCCCTCTTAGGTGCTCAATAGCTGGTTGAAACCCGGTACAAAAAATAACACTATCGACAAGAATTTCTTTTCCGTTGGTCAACATGATTCCGAGATCTGTGAAGTGATCAATCGGCGGATAAGCTCGTTCAAAAACACCCCGAATTCTGGCTTCCCTCACAGAAGGCACCATAACTATATCGCCCAGCGACGGAGGCATAAATGTTTTCCCAGCTTTTTTTGCCTCATACATCTGCGTCGCGGCATCAAAAAGAAACCGTCCATCTACGTGGTCGGGTAAAAATCGCGGAGGCTTTGACGTCACCCAAAACGTTTGGGCTATCTGACTCACTTCTGCCAAAATTTGTGCGCCTGAGTTGCCTTCGCCCACAATAGCCACTTGTTGGCTTTTGAATGGCTCTGGCCTCTTGTATTCCGAAGAATGAAAAATCTTTCCTTTGAATCGCTCTCTACCCTCCAAGGCAGGCAAAAGAGGGTTTACAAAGGACCCCGTAGCTGATATTAACTTTTTTGCATAATAGGTGCCGTTGTCAGTAGTTACCTCAAAAATATCCTGTTGCTTCTTCACGCTGTTGACTGTCACCCCTCTATCGATAGGAAACTTGTAGCGTTCTTCGTAATTTTTTAGGTAAGCAATTGTTTCTTCCCTTGTTGGATAATAATCGGCTCCGCCCGGCATTAATACACCTGGCAAAGAACTCCACTGTGCCGGTGAGAATAATCTAAGCGACAACCAGTAATGTTGCCAGCTTCCTCCTGGTTCTTGATTGGCGTCAAGGACTTTAAAATTGAGCCCGGCTCTATTAAGGTAATAGGCAGAAGCAAGGCCGCTCTGGCCTGCCCCAATCACAATAACATCATACAAAACCTGCGACATATTACAAATAAAAGTAAATGCCGCTAAAACATGTTAACAGAACGATATTAGCTTGTTGAATGGTTGGTTTCCGAGGCCTCTTTTTTGTGATCAGGAACCACACCATGTAAATTCTGCCCAACAAAGTCGTGAGGAAACTCCTCTATTCCTGGAAAACCCAGGCGGATATCTCTACCGTCATGCGGTATATAATCGGTTCGGAACAAATAGTCCCAAATGCTGAGCGTAATGCCAAAATTAATCCCATATCTCTTGTCGCTGGGAATGTCGTATGCATGGTGCCAGATATGCATCTGGGGATTGTTAAAAATATATTTTAGAGGACCAAGTGGTACCTTAATGTTTGAGTGATTGAAATGACCAACCGCAAGGGTAAAAATATGAATGATGAAAAAATCTCTCAATCCTATTCCAATTAAAGCTAGTGGAATATATTCTATCGTGCGGTAAACCACATTTTCCATCCAGTGATAGCGCAAGTGCGCAGCAAAACCCATCTGCTCTACTGAATGATGAACTTTGTGAAATTCCCAAAGCCAGGCTGACCGGTGAAGCAACCTATGCACCCACCATTGAACAAAATCCCTCACCACAAATCCGAGTAGCAAATGTGCCCAAAGGGGCCATTTCATTACTTCAAATGCCACAAGATTATTAATACCGATTGCAGCAAGGCCATCATTAAAAAGTGTTACGATGGAATTGGAAACTGCATTGTAGATGATTAGGGAAAAAAGGAAGAAATTGAAAAACATATAGAAAAAGTCCAACCAAAAGTCTTTCCGAAACTTCGCCTGTTCTTTTCTCCATGGTTTGACCCATTCCAAAGCCAGAAAAAATCCGGAAACGATGATCAGCCAATAAAAATAATTGTGCCATGATGGATGCAAGACCTCGTTTAGAAGATAATTCCAGTATCCGGTATACGACCCAACAATAAGGTTCCAGTATTTTTCCATTCCTTCGATATTGTTCTAATTGGTTACTTTTCTATTGGCAGTCCATCTGCATTCCATGAAAGTATGCCCCCTTCAAGGTCATACACTTCCTTGAATCCAAGGTCTTGGAATATTTTGGCGGCACGAGCACTTCTTCCACCCACTTTACAATAAACAGCAACGGGCTTAGTGGGGTCCAATTTTGCGGCCATCTTCTTAAATTCAGGGCTATTGTAATCTATATTAACTGCACTTGGTATTTTACCTTCAGCTACTTCACCAGCAGTTCTAACATCAATAAGTTGAATGCCCTCTTCTTCTATTTTTTTGGAAAATTCACTAGTGGAAAGTTGCATTACCTTAGCAGTTTGTTGAGCGGTAAGCTCCGCTTTTGGCGACTCAATGGACGACTTCTCCGTAGAGGCCGAGCTGCATGCCGTCCCAAGTGCCAATAGCAAACTGAGGGATATAGCACCAATTGTATTTTTATTCATTTTCATACTTAGTTAATAGTGAATGATTATTTTCTAATAGCTCTAAATGTACTTAAGATGACTAAACATGGCAAAATCAACATGATGGTGAGTCGTTATACCACGAGCTCTTTTACCAAAATGAAGATGGCCATGCCCAACACAAAGTAACCGAAGCCCTTTTTCAATAACGCTCCGGAAATAAACTTCGATAGGTACTCGCCTACGAAAAGCCCAGCAATAGAAAGCCCTGTAAATAATAACAGAAAGGACCAGTCTATCGGCTGATTACCGAGGTCTCCCGTAAAGCCTATCAACGATTTTGCCGCGATAATCATAAGAGATGTTCCGACTGCCATTTTCATTGGAATTTTTGCGAAAATCACCAAAGCCGGAATAATTAGAAAGCCTCCTCCGGCTCCAACCAATCCGGTTAGAAGTCCAACGCCCAACCCTTCTACAGCAATCATTGGATAATTAAAGCTTAACTCTCCTTCTCCTTCTTTGGTTTCTTTTTTATCACGTATCATTGAGAAGGCTGCTATCAACATGATCAGACCAAACAGCACCATAATGGCGAGGTCTTTTGAAATGGGAAATGAGCCCAAAGAAAACACTGGATCAGGAAGCGCCGGAATAATAAACTTACGGGTTGCAAATACTGAGATCAATGAAGGAACGGCAAAAATGATGGCTGTTTTCAGGTTGACCAATCCCTTCCTCCACGAACTAATTGAGCCCACAAGGGCGGTACTACCTACGACAAATAATGAATAGGCTGTTGCCAGCACTGGATCTACATGCATCATGTAAACCAAAACAGGCACTGTCAGAATAGATCCACCTCCGCCAATCAAACCAAGACTAACCCCTATCAAAATAGGAGCAACCATTCCTAAAATCTCTAAGATGGACATACCTAAAAATTAGACCAATGCAATACGCTTACAAAGGTCGTAAGACCAACTACGACAATGCGTGACTTTGATCACTTACTGTCAAATAAGGTTTTTGGGGGGCAAGTACTTGCCGAAAGTTTGGTCCAAACGGAAAATAGGCTGATATAAGCTAAAAAAATGCGCCTTTCTCCAGGTGGTTTTGGTAGCCTATCATGCAAACTTTCTTAGAATTAAAAGAACACCCATTGTCTTTAACGTTAAAAGCTTCATTTGAATTTCACTTTTATACTATCTTTAAGGCAATTTGGGTATTTTTCCGCTTTGAGTTCATGGTCGAACCAGCGTCTGTGAACAGATTTTAGCTGTCCCAACAAATTGCGTATTTATGATAAAAGTAGCTGTAGCCGATGATCACAAGATTCTCCGAGAAGGGATCATTAAAATAATTAATGATTCAACGGTAGCTACGGTGGTATCGGAGGCTGATTCAGTTGCGGCTGTCAAGAGGCTACTGGAGAAAGAAGCAGGCATAGAAGTGCTGCTTTGCGATATTAATTTCCAAGACGGCGATGGTTATGAAGTGCTAGATTATTGCAAAAAATATAACAAAAAAGTTCGGGTTATCCTCCTTTCAATTCATGACCAGTCAGCCTACGCAACTAAAGCGATCGAAGCAGGTGCTTTGGGCTACCTGACGAAAGATGCGTCAAAAGAAGAAGTCATTTCTGCTATTCAAAGTGCCGTCGCTGGAAAGAAATTCCTGAGTCAGAGCATCATGAGCAATATTGTGGAAAACATGAATAACCCGACGAAGAGCCACGATTTTTTCACCAAGGTATTGTCAAAAAGGGAGCTAGAAGTTCTGGAGTTAGTAGTGGCGGGAAATGGCACAAATGAGATCGCTAACAAATTGTTTATTAGCGACAAAACGGCGGCTAATTATCGCATCAGCATTCTGCAAAAATGTGGCGTTAAGAATGTGGTTCAGTTGATAAAACTCTACATGGAACACTCATGATGCTTGTCAAATGGGCATCACCCTACTCTCAATTGCTTCGAAACAAAGCCTTTTGCTCTGCACGAAGATGCTCAGTTACTACTGGTGAAAATCGAGTTAAACATTGACAATTTGTCAATTGAAACAGCCTTGTTTTTTTTGTTAAAGCGTTAAGTAGAGAGACCTAAGTCTAATCGCACTAGGAAATTTCCTATTCCACAGGGGTGCCTTTTCCTACTAATTTCTGAATCCTCCTATTACACAGGCAGTCCTAAAGTAGTCTATTTGTCCCATCAAAAATTTACAATGATGAGAGACATCGGATCAAAAAGTAAAAAGGAATCCTACATAACGTTCTTGATGAACGATGAGCATTATGCAATTACAGTAGCAAAAGTTACTGAATTGCTCGAAATGGTGCCTATTACCAAAGTACCAAGGGTTCCAGACTTTATGCGTGGCGTGATTAATCTAAGAGGGGAAGTGGTTCCAATCATAGATAGCCGCCTCAAATTCGCACTCCCCCCAAGTCCTGACACTATAGATACCTGCATTGTAGTGATGCATATAGACATTGAGGGCAGAGATGTAAAGGTGGGGGTAATTGTCGACAGTGTGTCGGAGGTAATCGAAATCGAAGAAACAGATATCATGCCATTGCCTTCGCTTGGAAACTATGGAAGAAGTGAGTCGATCATTGGCGTAATCAAGATGGCGGATCAAATCACGATGGTGCTCGACGTAGACATTGAATTCCAAAAAGACCTCATCGCAATAGATCAGCTAGAACTGGCGGAAGGTGTTCTATAACTACATGTAAAAGGAAAAATCAGTCTTAACATTTGATGGATTGAAAAAAGGTGCCTAGTCGGTGAGAGAGCTTTAGTGCCTGGAACACCGAAGAAGTATCGAGTTTACTAAAGCCAATTTGACAAAAAGACTAGAACCCGCTTTTACATTGAAGATTTAGTAATGAAGAGACAACAATTAATTGCGATTCTTGCATTTACGCTTAACTTTTTGAGCAGTTACCTCACTGCGCAGGAAATTAGCATCAATGGGGAATATCGCATCAACCCAGTGTATTCAAGAGGGTTCAGAGAACCATTCTATTCTGGCGACAGGCCTGGGTTCTATACCATGCAAAGAACGAGGCTCATTCTCAATTACAACAAAAAAGAGGACCTTGATGCTGAGTTCATTATTCAGGACAGAAGATTCTGGGGGGAGCAAAACGACCGGGCCGACGTGGCCAGTATTGCAGTATTCAGGGCCTGGGTAGAGAAGTATCTTTCTTCTGGATTGTCGGTGAGAATTGGGCGCCAGGGTCTTGTCTATAATGACCAACAAATTCTCTCCGAGCCCAACTGGGTGGGGACACGGGCACATGATGCTGCCCTAATAAAATATGAAAAGGCTGGTTTTAAAGCGCATCTCGGGGGCGCCCATGGCTCAAATGGACAAGACCTAAAATGGGAACCTTATAAGTATAACATGTACAGGAACATGGAGTTTCTGTGGCTTGAAAAGAGCGCTTATAAAAACAGCGTCTCGTTCATATTCCTGAATAGAGGTATGGAAAAGGCTGATTCGTCGGTCGCCTATACACAAACGTTCGGGCCTTTCGCAAATCTAAAATTGAGCAAAAGGCTATCTTTCAAAGGCTTGTATTACTATCAAATAGGAAAGAACACGGCTGGCAAGGATGTAAGTGCTTCCCTGTTTTCGACCCAGCTATTTTACAATGCAAATGATGCAATAAGTGTGAACCTGGGTATGGATGTGACATCAGGGACAAGTCAAACGCTGCTTGATGACCCCAACAATACAAAAAGTCACTCATTCGACAGGATGTATGGACTACATCATGGGAAATTTGGCTACCTCGACTATTTCTATGTCAATAACCCCACGCTTTCCGGTGTACATGACTATTACGTGAAACTAAAAGCCAAGGTGGCAAAGAATTTTACGATAGACAACCATCTTCACAGTTTCGCCACTTCTGCTACCATTAACAATATTGACGGCGCGGAAATGAACAAACAGCTTGGAGTCGAAAATGATCTACTTCTGAGCTATAAGTTTTCATCTACTTTCAAGGCCACATTGGCCCATTCTATCATGTTTGGCACGCCGACATTGGATCAATTCTTTGGCGGGCAAAAAAGTATTGAAAGACAAGTTTTCTATGCTGTAATAACAGCCACACCCTCATTCTTCAAGAGTAAGTCAGAATAATAACTAAACTAAAGCATTATGAAAAAACTAGCTAATCTAAAGGTCGGACAGCGTGTACTGCTCACCTTTATTGTCGTGATTGCCTTTTATGCAGGCAATACTTTATACAACATCATAGCACTGGAGGGTATCAAGGAAAATGTATCAAGTATCTACCTTAATCGTTTCCAGAGTATATCTTCCCTTCTTGAGTCGGATCGAGACGCATACCAGGCTAAAGTTGCAGTTTTGGAAGCTATATCGCTGATGAGTCAGGGAGCTGAAAACGACGTAGAGGTTAATGCATCAAAGTATTTTAATGATTTGACAGAAAACCTTGAACAACTCAAAACCAGGTTTAACAACTTTGAAACGATTTTCCTGTCAACTGGCGGAGAAAATCATGAGGCTTTCGTCACATTCAACTCCGAATTTGACATGGTAGAAATAATTGCTGAAGATTTTGAATACATGCTTGAAGACGGAGACATTGAGGAAACGAGAGAGCTGTATTTTGGAGACTTTGGTGTTCACTTTGACATCATGCGTGAAGCCATCAACGTACTTACTCAGCTTAGTTCGGAACAAACTAAATCAGAGTATGAAGCTAGTATGCAGAAGGCCAATGAAATCAACCAGCAAGCCATCTTTTTCTTCGGAACGGTATTGATCTTTATGGTTCTTTCCGGTATTCTATTAACAAGAAGTATTGTCAACCAGCTAGGTTGCGAGCCACAGGAGGCGGCTGAAATAGCAAAGAGTCTGTCCGAAGGCAATTTGAAAATCAAATTCAACAAAAGTAAAGATGTCGGGCTCTATGGAGACCTAAAAGTGATGGTGATTAAGCTGAGGGATGTAATCCAAAATGTGGTGAGCATATCAGAGAATTTGGCTACCGCGTCAACCCAGCTTTCATCTGGTTCTCAGCAAATTTCTCAAGGGGCCAATGAGCAAGCGGCATCGGCCGAAGAAGTTGCATCATCGATGGAGGAAATGTCGGCGACAATCCAGCAAAACACTGACAATGCCCAACAAACTGAAAAGATTTCTTTGAAGGCATCTAAAGACATTGCCGACGGCAATCAATCGGTTGGTCAGACGGTGAGCACAATGAAGACTATCGCCGACAAAATAAAGATCATCGGCGAAATTGCCCGCCAAACAAACATATTGGCGCTAAATGCCGCTGTAGAAGCAGCCAGAGCAGGCGAGCATGGCAAAGGTTTTGCTGTAGTAGCTGCAGAGGTTAGGAAGCTGGCTGAGAGAAGTCACCAAGCGGCAGGAGAAATTGACGACCTTTCTAAAAACAGTGTTGAAGCAGCAGAAATTTCCAGCAAATTACTTGATGCGATCGTACCTGATATTCTAAAAACCTCGAACCTGGTACAAGAGATTGCCGCCAGCTCTCAAGAACAAAGTGATTCTTCAGGGCAGATCAATAAGGCGCTGCAACAATTGAATCAGATAGTACAGCAAAATGCAGCAAACGCCGAAGAAATGGCCAGTAGCTCCGAAGAACTTTCAGCTCAGGCGGAAGGCTTGAGAGACCTCGTTTCTTTCTTCCAGGTTGATGAGCTTGCAAAAAGTGAAAAGGGTTTCTCTAAAAAAGCCGAAAAAATGGAATACCCTTCTCAAATGGACAGAGGAAGAAAAATCTCTTCGAGTACAACACCCAAAAACAACGGGAAGAGCGGTATCAAGCTTGATATTGAGGCTGTAAGCGACGAGGAATTTGTTGCCTATTAACACAAAAATGCGATAGTTTTAGTCTCGAAAAGAAGGTGCTCTATGAGTCACCTTCTTTTTTGTTTCAAAACTACCGATACAAACTTTCGTTTGCTCATCTTACATCTTACCCGAAAAGGTTTGTCTTCTGCTCTTTTCGACACTTGATATTGGTTTTTACATATCACCTGGTTCAAAGCCTAAGTTTTTCACTGAGATTTACTTTCATCCTTCCTCTACACCCAAAAGGTGCTGCTGGCTTTAGAAATCTCAACTCGTGGTGGCGAACACAAGAAACTTTGGAGCATCTAGTTTTATACTCATGCCCTTTTTCATATTTTCTGTGTTTTAGCAAGTGGCCAATCTGTATTTCTGAGGAAAAATTACTTGGAAAGCCAAGGAGCCTGCGATTCATCTCGCTGACTTAAGTAGGAGTTCAGCCACGCTTTGGTCCTACTAAAAAATCAAAAAACATGATGGGGCCTATTACTTGAAAAGGAAGGTGGGCACCTGGTCAAATGCCTTTGTGCTGATAATTCGTGGAATTGGAAAGGGTGAAACGACAACTACCTGGCAAAGTAAATATTGCGCAAGAAGTTAAAGAATAGCGCTCAACTCTCTTAAGGCAAAAAAAAAATAGCCCCGGTCTTTGAATCAGGTTTTATCTCAATAAGTCCTGACAAAGAACGGGGCTAAATGTGGTATCGAATATTAAGCTACTTCGGCATGAGCAGAAGCCGACTCACTTACTTTCTTTATTCCGTTGATGAAGTTCTGGTCTACAAACCAAACAAAGTTGGCGTTGATGTTCACTCCCTCAGAGACTAATTTGGCTTTAAATTCGAGTGCAAATTCACTATTGCTTCTGCCCTCTTCCACCACCTTTAGAAGCTCGTCGTAAGAAACAATGTCAAGCTTGGGCGTGCCGCCGTAGGTATTGTAGTTGAAATAGTTGGCAAATTGACTCATTACTGAGGCAGTGATGATGTTGTCTATCTCCAGTATCAAACCATCTCGTTTTCGCTGGTACTTAACTTCATCAAAGGAGTGATTAGAATACCTGATATCCATCAGGGCATTGACCTCCTCTTCGGAAAATAGCAAATAGGCTACACCATTTAGCTCTCCCTCCAACTGTGTGGTGAGCAAATAGACCACCTTGCCTTTGTAAGGAAGTACACCTACCGATGTGGCATCAACGATGGCGAACTCTTCGTCGAACTCCTGTCGTGTTTCAGACATGGTAAAAAACTCGAGCGATTTCGCGGCGTCATCAAGGCCTTGCTTGATAATGCGTTGAGCTATCTTTTGTTCTTTCAGATCTAGTAGCATCGTTTTTTACTTAAAATATCCCGTTGACCTTTTCCATCAGCACTTCCTTGGAAAATGGTTTAGCTATATAGTCTTCTACCCCATTTGCCTTCGACTGTGCCACCACGCTGTCTTGCTTGAGTGCACTGATCATGATGATTTTCGATGCAATTGCCTCATCAATTTTCAAAATCTTGGCGATATCTACTCCGAGCATATCCGGCAATACATTATCCAATGTAATGAGATCCGGCTCAAGGGTTAGAGCCATCTCAATGCCTGTGTCGCCATCTTCGGCCAGGCCAACAACTTCCCAACCTTCGTCGGTCAGGGCATCTTCAATAAAATCCCGCATGAAGGCAGAATCATCGATGATTAATACTTTTTTTGACATTTTCTTACTGTTTATTATTGAGATAATTTGATCGTTTTTTCCCCTATTTTATCCAGGGGTAGTGTGAAGTCGACACCGCCTAATGCAATTGCTTCTTTGGGCATCCCAAAAATTACACTTGTGGCTTCGTCCTGGGCAATTGTTCTTGCACCAGCTTCTTTCATTTCCAACATGCCTTTGGAACCATCCCCACCCATACCTGTAAGAATGATGCCGATGGCGTTTTTACCAGCATACCGCGACGTTGATTTGAACAATACATCAACCGACGGTTTATGTCTGTTCACCAGCGGGCCATCCTTCACTTCGACATAGTACCGGGCCCCACTTCTTTTGAGCAACATATGATGGCTTCCTGGTGCGATCAGGGCCTGGCCACGCAATACATTGTCACCATTGGTGGCCTCCTTCACGCTGATTTTGCAAAGTGAATCAAGTCGCTGTGCAAATTGTCTGGTAAACATTTCAGGCATATGCTGAACAATCACAATCCCTGGGCAATCAAGAGGCATATCCATTAAAAATGTCTTAATAGCCTCGGTGCCACCAGTAGACGCTCCAAGAGCGATCACTTTTTCAGTAGTGATGGTAAGCGCACTGGCGCCTTCCCGGGTTTTTCTGAGCGGCGAAACATCTGTTACCTTAGTAACAGCTGCAGGCGATGAAATGAAAGGTTTGGCCCGGTGGAGTTTTGCATGAGCAGCGGCTTTTACAATCCGACAGTAAGCCTCTGTCGATTCTTTTAACAGTTCTTTTGTATTAAGCTTTGGCTTCTCCAACACCTCGAGCGCCCCATATTCAAGTGCCCTGATGGCTGTTTCGGCTCCCTTGGCGGTTAGTGTTGAAATAACTACCACTGGAATTGGGTGTTGCGACATTAATTTTTTAAGAAATGTCAGCCCGTCCATCCGTGGCATTTCGATGTCAAGGGTAATAACATCAGGAACTTCTTCTTGCAATTTTTTTGCGGCGATAAATGGATCGGAAGCCTTTCCTATGACCTCTATTTCTGGGTCCGTTTGGAAAATCTCCTCCATGGTCCTCCTGACCAATGCGGAGTCATCTATGATCAGTACCTTGATTTTCTTATTAGCCATCGGTCGTCTGCTTTTGAATGAATTTCATCATGACCTCAGAAGTATACGTGTCGAAGATTATTTTACGACCTATACTGCCACCCACGCTTTGGGCTACCACCCTGATTTTTTCTTTTTCGAGATAATCGAGCCCTGTCTGGGTGTTCCTGCTTCCAATTCTCAATATTCCATCTGATAAGTTAGAGCCACCAAAAACCTTGGCCACCATATTTTCGTGCGTAGAGCCGAGCCGTTCCATGCCCATGATCAGCTTTTCGATGGCCACATTACCATACTTCGGTGAAGCAAGGCCCTGACCGTTCCAAAGTGGTAGCATGAAATGATTGATGCCACCAATCTTAAGTTTGGTATCATAGAGACATACAGCGATACACGAGCCCAACACTGTGGTTACCTTATACCGATTTCTATCGACGAAAAGCGTCGAAGGGTATAGATAGTGCGTGCCGATATTTTCTACGATTGTGTTCAAAATAGCTCGTCTCCGGATTCAAATAAGAATTCGCTTCCCCCAAATGTTGAGTCACTATTTTCTAGCTCGTCGAACCGTGGGAACTGCACTGTAAATTTGCAGCCCTTGTTGATGTCACTTTCTACTTTGATCGTGCCATCCAGCATTTCAATTAGCTCATGGGTAACCGAAAGGCCAAGCCCATGCCCTTGATGTGTTTTTGTAGTGCCGGAGTCAAGCTGCTTGAACCGATCGAAAATGACCAGGTGATCTTCGGCACTGATGCCAAGGCCGTAGTCCTGAATCACAGCTGTCAGCTTTTGATCATCGGAAGAAACTTCAAGATCCAACTTACCACCTATGTGGCTGTATTCAATTGCGTTTGAAAGTAGGTTGATCAAAACCATGTGGATTTTCTCCGCATCAGAATAAAAATGGTCAGCAGCCAGGTTGATGCTTAGGTTCAGTTCGATTTGCTTTTTCTGAATAAGGTGATTGAAATCTTTGACAACTTGCTGTACAAGCTGCTCAATATCAATTTTGGTTGTTTCTGGAAATAAGAGACCTGATTCCAATTCCGCCGCTATAAAAATATTTCTAAGCTGGAAATCCAAAACGAAAGCTTCCTGATGAATAAGCTGGCTAATTCGTTTAGTATCCGTTTCGGAGTGCTGGCCTCGTGAGATGGTTTGAGCAAGCCCCAGAATAGAGGTCAGTGGGTTGTTTATTTCATTTCTGATATTAGAAAGAAACTGAGATTTAAGCTTCTCGGATTCCACCAACTTGTTGTTGACCATTTCCAGCTCTTTCAATAGCCTTGCCTGCTCATTTAGCGTTTTTTGGTTGCGCTCAAACCTTACCTTGAGCTCATTCAAAATCTCTTGATCCGATTTCGTTTCCATCGTTAGACTCTTTTATAAATAGTTGGCTTTATCGTCTTTAGGGGTGCATCTATTCCAGTGATGGACTCTGAGTGCCCAAGAAATAAATAGCCCCCTGGCTTTAGTCTGCTACATAGCTTATTGATCACCTCTTCCTGCGTGGGCTTATCAAAATAGATAAGCACATTTCTGCAGAAAATAATGTCGTAGTCGGTTGGCGTATTATAACGCTTGTCCATAAGGTTCAACCTGTCGAACGTACACTTCTTTCTCAGCTCTGGTATCACCCTCACTTTTGGATTGCTGGGGTCTTTGCTCTTAAGGAAGTATTTCCTCTTGATGTCAATAGGTATATTGGCAACTCTTTGATTTTCATAAATACCCAACACCCCTTTCTGAAGCACCTGAGTGGATATGTCGGTACAATAAATCGAATAGTCAAAGGCTCTTCGCTCTTTAAAAAATTCTTCAATGGTAATGGCGATGGTATAAGGCTCCTCTCCAGTAGATGCGGCTGCGGTCCATATTCTTAATGGCCCTTTATTTTCCTGCTTGAAATCTGGAAGGAGTTCCTCTTGCAGGTAACTAAAATGCGCTGGTTCTCTGAAAAAGTCGGTCTTATTAGTAGACACCACATCAATCATGTGTATCAACTCCTTCTCCATTCCCTCACTGCTGAAGAGGTAATCACAATACTCTTCATAAGACGACATGTTATTAAAGTGTAGTCTCTTCCTTAGCCTACCTTCGAGCATCGTTTTCTTTGTGATGGGCATTTTAATGCCGTAGTCACTGTATATCAGGCGACTAAGCTTTTCAAAGTCCTTGTCACCCATCTTTAGCATCGTGCCTATCATCTACTTAGAATCTTGTGAAATCAGCGTCCATTGAATCACTTGAACCGTTCAGTTGAATTTTTACCCCGTTAACTTTTGGCATGCGAGCTGTTGACGAGGCCTTAACAGGTTGTCTGTCGGCGCCTGCGCTTGTCTTCGATGTGCCTTTGCCACTATTGAGAGGTGCTTTGGATACAGGCATAGCAGTATCGTCCAATTTGAAGAAACTTACGAGTTCTCTCATATAATCTGCCTGAGAATTAAGCTCCTCTGCACTTGCTGCCAGCTCCTCAGCAGTAGCTGCCGCTTGCTGAACTATTTGGTTGAGCTGCTGAATGGCATTGTTCACCTGGTCTGCGCCTGAGTTTTGCTCCACACTAGCCGAAGCAATTTCCTGCACCAGGTCGGCAGTACGCTGAATATTTGGTACAATTCTTTGAAGCAATTCACCCGACTTTTGGGCAATATCTACACTGCTAGAAGAAACATCATTAATTTCATTGGCAGCTACCTGACTGCGTTCAGCCAGTTTTCTTACCTCTGCTGCCACCACAGCGAACCCTTTGCCATGCTCGCCTGCTCTGGCTGCTTCTACAGCAGCATTGAGTGCGAGAATATTAGTCTGCCTCGCGATTTCACCAATGATGGATATTTTGTTCGCAATAGTTTTCATCGACGAAACAGTTTGTTCGACAGAATCGCTTCCACTTTTTATTTCAACCGAAGCAGTCTCAGCAATTTTCTCGGTTTGCTTAGCATTGTCAGTATTCTGCTGAATATTGGCTACCATTTCCTCCATAGAAGAAGAGATTTCTTCTACAGCGCTGGCTTGCTCGGTAGCTCCCTCTGAAAGCTTCTGAGAAGAGGTATTCATCTCATTGCTGGCGTTATTAATGAACTCTGAAGACTTCACAACGTTTGAGATTACCTTCCTGAGGTTGGTGGTCATCTTTTCCAGATTGGTAAGAGAAATTCCAATTTCGTCTTTGGAACCATTCGATTGAATCGTCTGTGATAGATCACCTTCAGAAATTCTCAAAATTACTTCAGATAGGTATTTAACAGGTGAGGCTATCGAGCCAGAAACCATCAATGCAAAGACAATAGACAGAATAGCACATAATAAACCGGCCACTCCCACAATCACAAGAGACGACTCTTTGCCAGCTTCAAGTTCGGTCATACCAATATCAATGTTGGACTGAATAATGCTTCCAGCGTCGTCAGCCAACTGAATAAATTCTTCGAAGGTGGCATCAAATTGAATGTCGGCAGAACTACCGGCAGCGGCATCTTCAGCACTACTTTTGTAAAGTCGGTATCGGTCGTTAGCAGCCTGCTTGAAAAGGATTAACTTTTTCTTAGCACTGCTAATCAGTTTCACTACCGCAGAATCTTGCGAGGCAATGTATTCGCCTTCGTCATTTTTTCCACCCGAAATGATGGCGTCGCAGTACCAGATGCTTTCGTCAATAAGCCCCTGAATCTCCTCAAGGCTGTTTGACTCCTCATCACCTGACATTATTTCTTCGAAATACAAGTGCGCTCTGGTAGCCGAAAGTTTAATTTCCATAGAGGCATCGCCAAGTGGCGTGAGCTCGCGGCCCACCTCATAGCTCAAGTCTCCAACCAAATTCACATAGTAGCCACTGATTCCTGATATGATCATTGCGACTAGAGAAATGAATCCAAACGCCAGGAGCAGTTTGGTTCTGATTTGTATATTTTTAAACATGGCGTCTATTATTTAAACATTCTGAATGAGATGCCTGTGCTCAGGAAATAATCCGTTGCGCTGTCAGAAAGGCCAACCCCTGCTGACACATCGTACTGAATAACATTGCTTATGGCGTAAGTAATACCCCCATTGAAGCGGTGGTCCTGAGGAATTGTTTTCTCAGTTAAAAAGCCATAAAACTCAGCAAACATGCCTACCTTATTGAAGGGCGAGTACCCAACCACTACAGTATAAATTCCTGTAGTTAGTGGCGACTCTCCGTCACTCTGAGCACCAAGGTTTACACCCATAGAAAGTTTTTCTGTAAAATCATATTCCAGCGAAAAACGGAAATCAGACGAAATGTAGCTAGGGTTGAAATCCTTTGACCCAGTAGGCAGAGTAACGTGACCAAGAAAGGCAATTTCTGGAAGGTACTTTTTGCCCTCTGCCACTTTGATTTTGGCGCCGATACTCATTGGGCTGAAACCGTTGCGGCTAACAGTTTCATTCACAACCAAGCCTCTGGTTCCTACATATTCCTGGATAAATCGAAACTCGATGTACTCGTTTATACCATACTTAATAAGAGTGGTGTTGTAAGTGTAATCCTTCACTTTGTAAGGACCTACTTTACTACCCTCCACCATAAAGCCTGTTTCTACCTGCAACGCACCAACAGGAATCAAGCTGGCGGCTTCAGTTTGATCCGGACGGTCTGTAACGATGTCCGGCTTGCCCACCTTGGCATCCTGTGCATTGAGTTTCCCAGCTAAGACTCCACCTAGCAAGAGAACCAAAAAAAATGAACTGAGTGATTTCATTGTAATGAATTGATTTTGAGACAATTAGTTGATATATGAATTAATCATTTTTTAGTCTGACCGGGTTTTTCTTCCAAAAGTATTTCTGTTGAATGTCTTTTGATTGGCCCCGTTTCTGACTTTACAAAGAGACAACATGACACAGGCATTACGAATAGGATTATTCGTTTTTAAGCGGGAAATACAACCTATTTTTGTTGGGAAATTTCCTAATGAAGGTCCTGGATTTGCTGAAAAGAAAAGTACGCAAAGCCATAATCAGCCGAAGAACCCAGTGCCATTCGGCTTCATTCATTATCGTTTCCCGTTATTTCGAGTCTTAGGATGATATCTGTTATTGCCTTCTTCATAAGTATATTTAATGTGCAGAAAAAATCCCCAGCCAGGCCGGGGATTTTTCTTTGTTCGTAAATGAAGGCGTTTTCTTGTCTTTTCTGCGTCAGAACTTTTCGTACTCTTTATCAAGTACGTCCTTAGCACCAACCATCTCAAGGCTTTCTACGCTTGGCTTACTATTTACTTTCATCGACTCCTCAGTCCATACTTTTGCTCCTGGTGTCGCCTTCGATTGACGATCTGATAGATTCCGCTCCCGATTGCCTTTGATCTCTTTTGCCTGCGAAATATCAAGCTTGAAGAAGGTCATCAGGCCTCGAAGGTTGTCTGCCTGAGCGTTTAACTCCTCTGAACTGGCTGCCATTTCCTCCGCCGTCGCAGCATTTTGTTGTACCACCTGATTCAGCTGTTGAATTGCGTTATTGATCTGATCAGCGCCAGAATTTTGCTCAATGCTTGCTGAAGTGATTTCCTGAACAAGATCAGCAGTACGCTGAATATTGGGTACGATCTGCTTCAACAACTCGCCAGACTTTTGGGCGATATCAACACTTGAAGAAGACACTTCATCAATTTCGCTGGCAGCCTGCTGGCTGCGCTCTGCCAATTTTCTTACCTCTGCAGCAACAACAGCAAAGCCTTTGCCATGCTCGCCTGCACGTGCAGCCTCTACAGCGGCGTTCAATGCGAGTATGTTGGTTTGTCTGGCAATTTCCCCAATAATCGAAATTTTTCCGGCAATGGTCTTCATCGACCCGACTGTCTGCGCCACGGAGGAGCTTCCTAGTTCAATGTCGCTGGAGGCTGACTCAGCTATTTTTTCTGTTTGCTTAGCATTGTCAGTGTTTTGCTGAATATTGGCAACCATTTCTTCCATTGACGAGGAAATTTCCTCTACGGCACTCGCCTGTTCTGACGCACCGTCCGAAAGTGAGCGCGATGAGATACTCATGTCGTTACTTGCAGCCAGTATACTGGCACTGCTTTGAATGCACTTCTCAACAATCGATCTGAGCTTATCAATCATGCGCTGCAAGTTGGCCATCATCTTACCAATTTCATCGTTTTGGCCTACTGCAATGTTATAATTGAGGTTGCCATTTGATAACTCATAAATGGCCTCGTTGGCTTGTTTTAGCGGCTTCACTATTGATGACATTACCCACAGAGAAATGCCGCTGGCCATCACTACTAACAAAGCCAGCACTCCGATCAATATGGCTCCAATGAAATTCTTTTTCTCAAGAGTGGCCAAATTCAGATCGTCCTGCAAGTTAAGAATGGCCACTTCAATTTCTTCTGCCGATCGCTTCAGTTGACCAACAATACCTTTGTTGTCTTTAATACCTATTTTTCCCTCCAGGGCAACAATACTTCTGAAAAGCACCTCATAACTTACCAGTTTGTTCAGCGCCTCTTCGTCTTCCAGGTAAACCTTCATTCCAGCGGCTTGGCTAGCTAACTTTTCGACATAGGCAGGGTCTTTGCGCAGGAAATAATCCTTCTCATGCCTCCTAAGCATAAGGACATCTACAAGCATTTGCTCATTCATTGCATTCTCCTCCAAAAATTTGACGGTATTTCTCAGCTCGCCAACCTTTCCATAATTCTTAAAACCACGCATTTTCGTGGTTTCAACCAATTCATGAAAACCAGCCTGGTAGAAGACGAACATTCCTGCAAGAGAGTCGATGTGATTATTGAAATCCAGCGAATTGACAAGACTGCTATTTTTCACTGAATCGAGCATTTCAAGGCTGTTGCTAATCAATTCGTCGAACTCATCAATGCAACTAGCGGTACCTGTTTCATAGAATTCGAGTCCACCAACAGCTTTAAGCCTAAAGTCTTTTTCAGCGCTCTTCAACTTGATGGCATTTACAGCGACTTCTTTTGTTGTCTGGTTTGTCCTTTCCAGTTCATCAAGCCGACTGCCATATCCGACCAGAAAAACTCCTATAAGGGATAGAAAAACAAAAACGGCTACTGCGTTGAGTATGAGCCTTGCCTTAATTGTTAAATTTAAGTTTATCATTTTTATTCTCTTTACTTTTTTGCTCGTCGGAAGTCAGACGTGTTTTCGTGTATTTGGGGCACTTTCTACGCTTTTTGGCTGAGCCAAAGTGCTCCATGATCACTGGCTATTGCCTCCGTGTAATTAACAGCTACTAAACCATAGCGTGAGGGTCGAAAATAAAGCCTCGCATCGCTCTACCTATAGCGTCACAAAGAGAACAAATGCAATGGGTTTAAATAATAGGATTATTCGTTTTTTAGCAGGAAAAACCGCCGTTTTTTAGTAGGAAATTTCCTGAAATAGGATGCCGTTATCGGTGGAAAAGTAGCTTATACCTACCCGCCGTTAGCCAAAAAAACAAGCGCTGTTTGGCATCGGTCGTCACACTTTCCTATTTTGTCCAGGAGGCAGAATGACGACGGTTATTACCTATTGATCAACGACATCTGAGAAGTCGTAAAAAAAGGAATCCCCAGCCAAGCCGGGGATTTATTGCGGGAGCGTCTCGTAAACACCCTTGGCGTCGGCAAGGTTATACGAGTGCTTAAGCTAAATGAATAGACTTCCTCTTCGTCTAATAAAGGTGCTCCATTCTGCTTTTTACTTTATTTCAATTCCTGTTTTTATCAGGCACTCAATCTCTCAGTCTGCCTTTCCTGACTGTGCTTTGCGAAATCTTTGTCACGAAGAGAAAACACGTTGGCTATGTTCAATAGCATGATGAAGTTGTCGTCCACTCTGGCAATTCCCTCGATAAACTCTGGGTTGTAATCGGAACCAAGGCTTGGCGATGGGCCAATTTGATGAGGACCTAATTCAATCACCTCTTTTACCTCGTCTACCAATGCGCCAATTTTAACATGCTCACCTTCTACCACAACGTTCAGGACAATGATACAGCTGTCGATAGTGAAGTCGATAGCAGGCAGATGAAACTTGATATGGGTGTCAATAACTGGAAGAATGCTTCCCTTCAGGTTGATCACACCTTTCATATAATCCGGCGATCTTGGGATTTTGGTAAAAGTGGGTACCTCAAGAATCTCCAT
Source organism: uncultured Roseivirgaceae bacterium (assembly GCA_964351395.1). Classification (GTDB taxonomy): domain Bacteria; phylum Bacteroidota; class Bacteroidia; order Cytophagales; family Cyclobacteriaceae; genus Imperialibacter. Next base: position 98,792 of record CAYGOF010000006.1, on the reverse strand, counting down.
CACGTTTCTAGCTGCTACTGCAAACTCTTCCTGTCCTAGTTTAAATACCAGGTAGTGATCAAGTGTGTTTTCTATTTGTGTATTTTCCATAACTGTTGTGTTTATGCTTCTGCGAAATGACCAATAATTCTGTTCGTATCTAATACCAGGGCAATGCTACCGTCTCCGAGAATCGTACCACCCGAAATAAAGTCCTGATTAGCATAGTGTCTGCCAAGTGGTTTCAATACGGCCTGGTATTCATCCATTACATAGTCGACACTTAACGCTACCTTGCGGTCTTCATTTTTTACCACAATCATCTGGACGTTCTCTGGTGGGTTATCGGAAAGGAGAAATTCATCTCTGAGGTTAAGGTAAGGCACCTGCTCCCCATCAAATACCACTAGCTTATTGAAGTTGTTCTGAAGCTTCGAATAAGGTATCTCATAGCATTTTTCCACTACCGAAAGAGGCACCACATATACGTTGTTGGAGATATTTACCAACAAACCATCGATAATAGACAGCGTCAACGGTAGTTTAATCGTCAGCGTAGTTCCTTTGTCTCTTTGCGATTCTATTTCGATCTCGCCTCGCAGACTGGCAATATTCCTTTTAACCACGTCCATGCCAACTCCTCTTCCTGATACGCCGGTAACTGCCTGCGCCGTTGAGAAACCTGGATGAAATATGAGGTCGAATAGTTCCTTCTCATTAAGAACTGCATCTTCACGTATCAGCTCCTTTGCGATGGCTTTGTTTCGAATAGCTTCGGTGTCCAACCCTTTTCCGTCATCTTTGAGCTGAATGTGCACGCTGGCTCCAGAATAAAAAGCTCGCATGACAATCGTGCCGTGTTCAGGCTTTCCTTTTTTCACCCGGTCCTCTTTTTTCTCGATGCCGTGGTCGAGGCTATTCCTAAGAATATGCATCAATGGGTCAGTCAGGCTTTCGATGATATTTTTGTCGAGCTCAGTTTCGTCTCCTTCAATAACGAACTCAACTTTTTTACCAAGGTCGGATGAAACATCCCTTACAAGGCGCTGAAATCTTGGAACAATATTTTTAATTGGAATCAGCGTCATGCCGAACGCAACATCTCTTAATTGCCTTGAAAGCTTTTCTACGTTTTCGGAAATTGCTTCTAGTTCTCCAGAGAAATTTTGCTCTGAGTAAAGGCTCAAGGCAGCCTGGGTAGTCACCAACTCACTCACTATGTTCATGAGAGAGTCGAGTTTGTCGGATGCTACACGTATAGATGAGATGGTTTTCTCCGCCACATTGGCTTTCGGACCTACTTTTTCTACGACACTTACCTCTGCTTCTTTGGTGTCTTCTTTCTTTACAGGTGCTTTTGCGGCAAGTGATTTAAGCTTATCAAGTGGAAGTAGTGTGGTGGTGTTTTCAAGGTTCCCTTCCTGCTTCACAAACTCAACAAAACCTGGTGTGCTCAACAAGTCGTAATCACATACTTTGTCAATATTGATTTTGCTGTCATTCTCAACAAACAGAAAAACATCGAGCAACTCCTGGTATTTTACTTTCGTGGAAATAATTATTTCCCACGAGGAATAACAGTTGATCGGATTAAAATCTTCTATTTTGCTTATTTCAGCAAAACGTGGAAAGATCTCCGCATTACCCAGGTTGCTCAACTCATCAAGCAGATAAAGCGGGTTGGTGCCATTTGAGAAAATTCCGGCCGAGGGCTGAAAGAATATGTAATAAGTGGTATCTCCTGAATTGGCCTCAATTGCCTCCTGATCTTCAGCATCTGTTCTTGATTCCTCTTCAAAATCTTCTGAAAGAAACGACAAGATTCTCTCGGTAAGAGAGGCGTGGGTGGACTTGTTCGCTTTCTCAGTAATCTCGTTATCGTCAATGATCTTTCGAAGGTGATCAAGTGAAAACAAGCTGACATTCAAAAGCTCTTTTGTGATGGGAAGTTTACCTTCCCTTACCTTATCATAAATTGATTCAAGGTTGTGCACGAAAGCCGATACCTTATCAAAACCAAACATGCTGCTGCTACCTTTAATGGTATGCATCGACCTAAATACATCTTCGATGAGCTCCTCATCGTGTTGATTGGTTTCTAGTGCCAGCAACGAACTCTCCAACTTTTCAAGTAGTTCGTTAACTTCGACCAAAAACGTAGTTTTCATTATATCCATCAGCGAACAACTTTATTGATAATTTTCGATAATCTTTCTTTGTCAAAAGGCTTAACGATCCAACCGGTGGCGCCCTCGTTTTTCGCTCTTTCTCTTTTCTTTGCCTCCGACTCGGTAGTAAGAATCAAAATAGGCAAGAACTTATTTTTAGGATCCTTCCTCACAGCCTGCACCAACATAAAGCCATCCATTACGGGCATGTTGAGATCTGTAATGATCAGGTCAACATCAATGGTTTTAAGCTGGTCGAAGGCATCTTTGCCATTAATACCGGCATATACCTTGTAACCAAGGTCTCTAAGAGAAGAGCCTACCAGCTCTCTTATACTCTCAGAATCGTCTACTATCAGAATCCTTGTTTTCATTTTGATGTCATTGTAGGTTTTCTAAATAGTACCTTATTGTACTTACATTTATTAATGATGGTGTTTACCTCCGACGGTAAATCAACCGTTTGAAAATTAATGCTCTTCTCCAGCTGACTGTAAATTGTCTTATAGAAATACATGGTCTGTAAAGCACTCATGTCTATTTCTGCTATATTTTGAAGTTTGAAGTCCAGAATATCGTACTGCTCAACCAAGCCTTTAATACTCTCAGAGATAAAGGTGGCGTTGTATAAATTCAATTTTCCCTCCACAGTCACTTTCACCTTCCTAACCGTCTTTCGCTTGGAAGGCTCAATAATGAACTGCACGTCCTTACTCTCATTCGTTACCGTCAATTCTTCGCTCATTTCATTTTTCGTTTTAGGCCTAAAGCTGTTCTTACTTTTCCTGGGATTGACTCCGAGACCAAATCAACTAGAGTAATCAGCTGCCTCCTGGTTGTAAGGATTTGCTTTTCCTCCTACACCACAAAGAGACAGCATGTAAGATCTATTACGAATAGGATTATTCGTTTTTTAGTAGGAAATACAAATGATTTTGACTGGGAGATTTCCTAATCGGCCGTAGGACTGTTGAACTAAAAGAGCCTCTCTATTAAGAGATGAGGGATTCAAGGTGGTCGATCAGTCCTTTTTTTTGTAAAAGAGGCTGGCAATGTTTCCGGCTGATTGACAATTATATGCCTGGGCGATTTTCAGGTACACAGGTCTTTTTTTCCTTGGCTATCCAGGCAATGAGCTCTCAATTGCGTTTTTTGGGCTACTACTTAAGCCAGCGAAAGGGGACAAAACCTTCAGATTGATCTCTTTTGACGGTTCAAAAACGAGTGATGAAATAATTTGTGTGAAAAATTTCGCCTATAATATTGCAGAATCATTCCCACTCATTATTTTTGCAATCCGTTTCCGAAAGGAGTCGCGGATCATCAAAAGCGAAAGTAGCTCAGTTGGTAGAGCACGACCTTGCCAAGGTCGGGGTCGCGGGTTCGAATCCCGTCTTTCGCTCCAAGTCATTCTTTGATTTATTGATTTTGTTATTTGTTGATTTCCCTTCACGATGACCTCGGAAGAGCTAAAAGATCGAACATTTAAGTTCTCTCTTTCTATTTTGACTGTTTTCAGACAGTTAAAGTCCACAGATGAAGGTAGGATCATTGGCAGACAACTTCTTCGTTCTTCAAGCTCTGTTGCTGCTAACTACCGGGCAGCCTGTAGGGCAAGATCAAAACCTGAATTTTACGCCAAGATTAATATTGTTTTAGAAGAGGCTGATGAAAGTCTTTTTTGGTTAGAGTACATCCGGGAGGGTGAAATGCTCGAAAAAGAGTTACTAACACCTTATATTTCTGAAAGTCTTGAGCTGGTAAAGATTTTTTCAGCATCAAGAAGCAAGATGAGGCAGGACAAATCACAAAATCAATAGATTCTAAAATCTTTCAATGCCCTGCCTGGATGGTGGAACTGGTAGACACGCAGGACTTAAAATCCTGTGGGCCTTAAAGCCCGTGCGGGTTCGATTCCCGCTCCTGGTACTCAAAACCCTGTTAATCATTTGATTTTCAGGGTTTTTTGTTTTTTTATGGGTGCAGATTTGGGTGCAGAAAATAATAATTGCGACAGATATAAAATTCTGTCACAGTAAGATTCCCTGGTATTCGATAAAATAGTAAATCAGCAAAGCTGTATTAATCAAGTCTATACTTTTTTTTGAGAAAAAAAGCGGAAATTCACCTTTTGAGTTTTAGTAGAGAAGAAAAAAGAGCAAATAGGCAAATGATGCACACACTATTTTTCGAAACAAACCTATATAATGATACAAAGCACAATATCAGGGAGTGGAATTTCTATGAACTAAAAACTACACTCATTGATGCAGATACGGTCTTCCTCAGCATTGAACATTTAGCGTCAAAGATGAACGTTAATCAGGGTTTGAATCTCATCGAAAAACCAGGAATGAATGCCCTCAAAAGAATTTTCGAGCATCGAGCCAAGGAATTTAAGGAGTTTTTTTATGAATTAGGAAGAACGCTAATCATCACGAGACCATCTGAGGGAAAGTTTGATTACGAAGTAATCGATGACCCATACCAAAAGGAAGTATTTAATATTTGGGACTGTATTGGTATACCAGCTCCCAACTTTTCTCGCATGGAAGGTTCTAACATTAATACAACAAAAGAGGATATAGCCAAAGAATTTCTGGATACTTTCGGGAGTAGTTTGTTTTATTCGCAAGTCATATCAGGTAGCCAAGGAGTGCCACTTTTTCTAATCAAGGGTACTCAATACGTAGTTGGAGAATACCATAGAATTGGCAAGGGTCTCATTTTGATCCTGCCTGCCTTTAAAGGTCTTCCGCCGGAACGGGTTTTGTCATTTGTTAATTCATTATCCCGAGTTGCAACCGGACTCAAAAATCAACCGACAGAGAATACACTTGAATACCCACCGATGGTAGATGAGTATTCCACTGAAACTGAATTGGTAGAGCTAGCCAAGCTAAGCGAACTAAAAAATAAGCTGGAAAATTTAATTAATTCTATTGATGCGCAACGCTCAATCCTGGAAGGTCACAAAAGAGCAAAGATTCTTTTTACCGCGGACGGAGACCTGTTGGAAAATGCATGCCAGTCAGTCTTTTCGGATTTTGGGTTTCAAGTTAGCAAACCAGACAAAAAACGTGACGATTTAGTAGTAGAGATGGATGGAAAAGTAGCTGTAGTAGAAATAAAAGGTGTTGGAAAAAGTGCCGCGGAAAAACACTCTGCTCAACTACAGAAATGGGTTTCAGACTATCACGTTTCGAACGATGTCAACCCGAAAGGAATCTTAATTGTAAACACATTTAAGAACCTGCCAATTGAGCAAAGAACAGAAAGAGATGTGCCGGATCAAATGATGAAGTACGTTACACAAATGGGTCAATGTGTAGTGACAGGCCTTCAACTATTTGCAATGCATGTCGACTTTAAAAATAAGAAAATTAGTAAAACTGAAATTGCTGACCTTCTCTTTAACTCGGTTGGAGAGTTAAAATACACTGAGAATATCCATGACTACATTAAAAAGTTGAATCCTATTTAAAAAGGTTCCCGAATTGGAAGTCTATTTTTGCTCTATGCTCATCTAGCTTCTCATAGCTAAACTCATAGTAAGAGTGCCTCCCTGGTAAAAACTCTTTGATGTAGGGATTGAGGCGTTTAAAGAACCAATCATTGAGCATGTACCTGTAAACTATTACCATCGCCTGCTTGAGGCTTTCAAAGTCTTGCAGCTCGATAACATATTGCCTTAGCCGATTTCGAACAGTACTTTTAGTTGCCAATTGAAAACCTCACTTCCCCTTGAATGTCATTATCACCTCATTCAGCTTGAGCAAAGCCTCCACCGGTGAAATCGTATTGATATCAATCTTCCCAAGCAGTTCTCTTACCTTTTCAAACTTAGGATCAGCCTCAAATAGGGCGAGTTGAAAATTCGATTTGGGCATTGCTTCCAGTATATCGGCGGTGTCATCTTGCACCTTGTCTCTTTCAAGGTTGTGCATGATTTCATTAGAGCGGATCACCACATTATTGGGCATGCCTGCCATTTGCGCCACGTGAATACCAAAACTATGGTGACTGCCGCCCTCTTGCAGCTTCCGCAGGAAAATCACCCTGTTGTCAAGCTCTTTCACAGACACGTTAAAGTTCTTTACCCTCGGTAGGTCGTTGGCCAGCTGGTTCAACTCGTGATAATGGGTCGCAAAAAGGGTTTTCGCTTTGAACTTCGGATGGTTGTGCAAATACTCCACAATGGACCAGGCAATAGAAATACCATCGTAGGTACTGGTGCCCCGGCCTATTTCATCCATCAGTATCAGGCTGTCGGCACTGAGGTTGTTGAGGATGCTAGCCGTTTCGGTCATCTCCACCATAAAGGTAGACTCGCCTCTCGAAAGGTTGTCGGAGGCACCTACTCTTGTGAAGACTTTATCCACCAACCCTACGTGAGCATAAGTAGCTGGCACAAAGCAACCCATTTGCGCCATCAGCACCACTAGCGCCGTTTGTCGCAGCAGTGCAGACTTACCCGCCATGTTAGGTCCGGTAATCACCATCAACTGCTGCGATTGATCGTCCAGGTAAACATCGTTGGGCACGTAAATTTCCCCAACTGGCAGTTGACTTTCAATCACCGGATGCCGCCCTTCTTTAATATCGATGATTCTGTCGTCGCTGATAATAGGCTTGGCGTACCTGTTCTTTTTTGAAATAGAAGCAAATGAAGCCAGACAGTCGATGCGGGCAAGGACCCTTGCGTTTTGCTGGATTGCCTCTACATAGTCGCAGGCAAACTGCACCAGTTCAAGGTACAGGCGCTGCTCAATGACCGACATTTTTTCTTCTGCAGTAAGGATTTTATCTTCGTACTCTTTTAGCTCTGGCGTGATATAACGTTCTGCATTGACCAGTGTCTGCTTGCGGATCCACTCGGCAGGGACCTTGTCTTTGTGGGCGTGAGTAACTTCAAGGTAGTACCCAAACACTTTATTAAAGGCTATCTTAAGAGAGCTAATTCCAGTGGCCTCTACTTCCCGCTGTTGAATTTTTAGCAGCACATCTTTGCCATGAAAGGCAATGTTCCTCAGTTCGTCCAACTCCTCATGCACTCCTTCTTTGATCACATTCCCCTGGGTGATAGAAAGCGGTGGCTCGTCTTTCAATTCCTTTTCTATCTTTTCCAGCAGCAGCTCGCAAGGGTTAAGCACATCGCCCAAGCGCTTCAACGAAGGTGATTCAGACTCGAGCAGCAGTTCTTTTAAAGGCGCCATATGATTGAGCGCTTTCTTGAGCTGCATGAACTCTCTGGGGTTCACCCGACCAACAGCCACTTTGGAAATCAGACGTTCCAAATCGCCAATATTTTTGAGTATCTCTCTCGTTCTTTTCAGCAGCTCCTCATTTTCATAAAACTCCTCCACAACTTGTAAGCGTGACTCAATTTCATTTTTATCCTTCAAAGGAAGCACTAGCCACTTTCGTAGCAGCCGGGCACCCATGGGTGTGAGCGTTTGGTCCATCACATGAAACAATGCTACCCCATCGGGTTGCTGAGGGTTAATCAACTCAAGGTTGCGAATGGTGAATTTGTCAAGCCACACAAACTTCTCATCTTCTATTCTACTGATGGAAGAAATATGGCTGACTTCCCTGTGCTCAGTATCCTCGAGGTATTGAAGCACTGCTCCTGCAGCCGAAACTGCCGACGAAAGGCCGTCAATTCCAAACCCCTTTAGGTTCTTTGTTTTAAAATGTTTGGTAAGCTTTTCGAAAGAATAATCTGGCCCATAGACCCATTCATCGAGGGCAAAAGTGGTATTGTAGTCGCGGTACTTTTCTTTAAAAATCGCTTTCTGATTTTTGGGATAGATGACCTCAGAAGGACTGAAACCCTGCATAAGTTTTTCTACTTGCAAATGAGTGCCCTCAGAAGCAAGAAATTCTCCTGTTGATAAATCAAGGAAGGAAACACCGGCTTTTTCTTTGTCAAAAAATAAGGAAGCAAGGAAGTTGTTGCTTCGCCGTTCGAGTACATTATCGTTGAAAGAAAGGCCTGGGGTGACCAACTCCGTCACGCCTCTTTTCACAATGCCCTTCACCATTTTCGGATCCTCCAACTGATCACAAATGGCCACCCGGTGGCCAGCCCTGACAAGCTTAGGCAAGTAGTTGTCGAGCGAATGGTGCGGAAAACCTGCCAATTCGATGTGGGAAGCAGATCCATTGGCTCGTTTTGTAAGAACGATGTCCAGAATTTGGCTAGCAGTTACAGCGTCTTCCCGAAAGGTTTCATAAAAATCACCCACTCTGAACAGTAAAAGCGCCCCAGGATACTTCGACTTGATGGCATTGTACTGCTTCATCAAGGGGGTTTCTGCTACTTCATTTGTACTTGCCTTCTTAGCCATGCGCTCTTTTCAGAAAAAGTTTACTTTTGCCGGTAGATCGGGGAGATTTTTTCCCTGGAAACTTTACTAGTTAATGAGAAAAATCAGCAATGACGAACTGAATCGGCTATCAGTAGATGACTTCAAAACTACTAAAAAATTTCCTATCGCAGTGGTGCTTGACAACGTAAGAAGTATGCACAATGTAGGCGCTGCTTTTAGGACATGTGACGCCTTTGCGGTAGAGAAATTATTGCTTTGTGGTATCACTGGTACACCACCTCACCGTGAAATCCACAAAACAGCCCTTGGGTCAACCGACACTGTAGCCTGGGAGCATTTTGAGAAAACAAGCGACGCAATCCTATCTTTAAAGAAACAGGGTTACAGCGTGTTTGTAGTGGAACAAACAGACGAGAAAATATTTCTTCAGCACTTCGAACCGGCCAAATACGGAAAATGTGCCTTTGTCTTCGGCCACGAAGTGTTCGGCGTGTCTGATGAAGCAGTTGCGCTGGCTGATGCTGCCATTGAAATCCCCCAATTCGGCACTAAGCACTCTCTGAACATCACTGTTAGCCTGGGTGTAGTGATATGGGATGTGGTGAGTAAAATGCTTAAAGATTGATGCCAATAGAAAGGTAGAAACTGCGACCATCAGAGGGTATAATTCCCGGCCCGGGATACCCCGCCGCCCGCCTGGTGAAATACATATTGTTCGTGAGGTTATTGACTCCTGATTCAAAATAGAACTTTTTGAGCACATACCTGGCAGAAAAGTCAGCGACGAAATAGGCCGGAATAATGCCCTCGACCGCCGTGGGTACAGGGGGATTGCTGTCCGCATTAGAAGCATCAGAAAACTGTTGGGCAAGGTAGGTGTACTGCACAGATAGCTGCAAGGGCCCGCTCTTGAAGGTGAGGCCAGTCCTGTAGCTCAGCCCGGGAACCAGCTCCACCTGGTTGCCTTCAATGCCGGGCTCCCCACTTCGCAGGTACCGCGAGCGGATAAGCGCCAGGTTGTTGAAGAAGGCAAGCTGCCATCGGTCCTGCATCGGGGCAAAAAGCCTGTTGAGATTGAGCTCAACCAGCGACTCCAGTCCCACGATGCCTGCATCTGCAATGTTGGTGCGATAACGGAATGTCCTGTTGACAAGATTATTGAATCGCGGATCAGGTTCGGTGCGCAGCACGGTGCCAATTCTATTGTTGTAGCCAAGGTAAAACCCACTTACATCGTAGCTCAGCAGCTGCCCCCAGACGCCCCTTGCGCCCAGGTCGACATTATAGCCTCTTTCGTCACTCAGGTTCTCATCGACTGTGAGGGAGGGATTATTGACTCGGATGTCGTTGAAATTAATCGCCCTGTAGTTCTGCGAAAAGTTGCCGTAAAACTCCACCCGTTCAGTTGGCTTGAAGCTGAGACCAATCCCTCCAAAGAGGAAAGTTCTTTCGTTGGACTTATCCTCATATACCGTTGAATCGTAAATAACATTACCCGCAAGATCCGTCCTTATGTCTCTATAGTAACCGGCGGCTCCTGTTCGGATATGTTCCAGGCGAAGCCCTGGCGTTACACTGAGTTTTTCTGAGAAGGTGAAAATATTTTCTACAAAAGCAGCAGTATTGAAGCTGGGCAAGTCAAAATCTGATCCCTCCAGTCGCTCGGGGCTCAGGTACCTGAAATCTGCCTCTGTCCCGGCGGGTCCCGTGCCCTGCCGGCGAACAGTAAAGCCTTTGTAAACTCTTCCGCCTATAAGCAGGGCCGAATACTGGTTGCCTACTTTATAGTTCCAGATGAGGCGGGTTTCGTTGCCGAAATTGCGAAAAGCGTCGCTTAAAAAATCACGGTTTTGCGTGGCATCATCCGGCCGGTCTATTCGACCAAGATTGCCCAGCGCCTCCCGGCCAGCTACCAGTCCGAAAATTCTGGAGTTAAGCCTAAGTGTGGAAGAGAAGGAGTGATTGAGCTGCAAAGACATCAGGTTCCAGTTCACCTTGAACCAATTGCGTTCCCGTTTGGATTGCCTAGGATCGGTTAAAAATTCATTGTCGGTCAAACCCCCGGGTTGTTTGGCGAGGTAATACAGATGTGTATAGTCTGCTTCCAGCAAGGTTTTGGCCGACAGCTGGTACGCCGTCCTTGCGTAGGTGGTTGTAGAATTAAAATCGGAATTGCAGCGCCAACATTGGCCTGTCGCCGTGCGGTTGTAGGCGTAGTAATTCAGCCTCCCCACCTGCCCTCCAGCAGACAAAAAACTGTTGTAAAACCCCAGGCTATTATACGTTTGCTCGGTGTTGACAGCCAGCTTCCGATCGACAGGCCCTTTCTTCATCACAAAATTCACCAGCCCACCAAATTGGGTACCGTATTGAAGGGAGGCTGCCCCTCTCACAATTTCAATCCGATCAACTGCCTGAATGGCAGGGGAATAGTAACTTTCGGGGTAGCCAAGTGCATCCGCTGCAATATCGTAACCATTTTGCCTTGTGTTAAAATTAGCGTTTCTATTAGGACTAAGGCCCCTGGTGGCGACGCCAATCTGCAATCCGGCACAGTCACTTTCCCACACATTAGCGCCGGGAATCCTGCTAAAAATTTGCCTTGCGTTGTTAGCCGCTTTATTAGCCACTATTTGGCTCAATTGGATGACTTCGGTTTTCTTGGCTTCGTAGATACTGGTGCCTTCCACGCCCCTTAGTCGCTTCATACTGAACATTTCCCCCTGCGTTTCTGCAATCACCACTTCGTTCAATTCTCTCTCGAGCTCTTTCAAGCGCAGCACAATGGGCGCTCCCATAGGCTCTATCAGCTTATAACGAATTGTTTCATAGCCATACATGTAAGCAACTAACTCCGTGGCGTCATCCGGCAATCCAGATAATGAAAAATTCCCGTCAGCGTCGGTCAATGTAAAAATGGAGGTGCCCTCTATAAAAACCCTGACCCCAGGCAGCGACATCCCCGCCAAGTCCTGGATTTGACCTTTTACTCCCTGTTGTGCCCAAGCCCCTCCCAAGGGAAGAAATAATAACAATAAAACTATCAGCCTTTTTTTCATTCAAAGGGGAGTATCCAGGTTTTTGGAAGGAAAGATTCTTTTTGGTGAACAAGGTCAACCGTCGGGTCGGTAAATGGGCGGCTGCGCTGTCCGTTAAGCGTCACAGTAGCTTCGGCTCGTATTTTGGGATCGACCAGCCCCTTCCTCTTTAACTCTTCTGCCAAAAAATGAGCAAACTGCAAGATCATGTCGGGCTGAGTGGCCATCATCTTTTCCTGTTGTGGCGACAAATAGTCATAGGTAGCCACCTGCCCTTTACGACCAGTGGCCGCATCTTCGACGTGGAAAGTAACTGTGCCTGCCTTCTCCATCAGCATCACCCTCCAGCTAAACCTATACCCTTCCTCCCGCCAAAACAGCGGGCCCGGGTAAAGCAGGTATCGCATAGGCATTAGACACTGCCAGGTGATATACAGTACCAAGGCTACCCGGCCGATACCTGATAAAGTTGAGGCAGATGAGGCTTTGGGCCGAGCTTCTTGTTTTACTCCGATGAAAGCTTCTAAACGGGCAAGTATCTTTTCGTGAAAATCAGCAGAGAAAAATATCAGCGTTAAGCCGATCATAATGAAGGGGAACATCCCAATACCCGGGAACAAAATATAGGTCAGCATATGAAAGACTATCACAAATCCATAAGCTACCGGGCGTGTCCTTGCAAGCAGCAGAAAGAAAACGATCAGCAGGTCATATAATGCACCACCCCAGCTCAGCAAATAAGCGACCCAGGGCTCAGCCATCAAGTCACCAATAACTGGGAGATAGGATCGGGCAGGCAACCATATTTTCAATGGCAAAGCGTTAAAAAGCCAATCTGTGTTGAGTTTAGCCACACCAGCAAAAAAATAAACCACCCCCAATTGAAACTTTAAAAGAAAGGGCGCCCATGAGGGCGTTTGAGGTGATAACAGCTGAGGGTTGTGCCTGCTATCAATTGAAAAGCGACGATGGGCAGGCATAAAAATCAACAAAAAGCTGATCAAAGAAATGACATAGTAGTGGTTGAGATAATTGGTTTTATCGATGAGCTCGATGTAGGTGAAAGATAGAAAGAACAGGATAGTAGCCAGCCGGTAACGCCAGCCCAGTGCTATCATTACTGACGAAATAAATACAAGCGCAAAGAGCAAATACATGCCCACGCCCGGCAAAGGCTTCACCCAGTCAAATCCATAAAATGTGAAATAAAACTTTGGCTCAATATACAGTTCACTGATCCACCCATTGGCGGCAAACCTGATGGTACTCAGGGCCATCAAGGTGCCAAATAAAACTCTGAATACCACCAGCGAAGCGTTTGACTCACTACGGTGGAAAATCTGAAAAATCAGGGATGTCATTGTTTAGTCACCATCGTTATCCTGATAGGAAATGACAACTCCTAAAATGGATGCCATATCTGTTTTCAATAAAACCGAAAGTTTTTGAAGCTGTGCAAAAACCTGTTGTGCCGGCGCCGCATCGACAGCGATAGAGGCAGAAAGCGGATCACCAATGGCTTCTAGTAGAGCAATGGTGGCATCAAATTCCGCAAGGATTGAAGCGTCCAGCGATATTTCATTGACGCTGCTGCTAACACCTGACCTGGCTTGCAGATAGTCATCAAATCCAGTGCCTGACTGCCCGTTAGAGGTGTCACCAAGGAAAAGTCGTTTAAATGCTAACACATTGGCGATCGCCAATTGTTTTGAATATCCCCCGTAGTAAGCTTCGGTTGCCTCGGGGATGATAATACCAAGTGACCTGATACCGGCTGGAATGCCGATTTTGGCGTCACGGGTGTTTCTTTCCAAACTAAGGTTGAGGGCGTTAACAAGCTTACCCAGCGAGCTTCCTGCGTCAGCACCAAGTGCCCCATCGCTGGTAAATTCCTGAAGGTAATTACCCATAGCAGGGTCCCAGGCATTGAAAACCGCTGTTGCCGACGTGCTCACAAGCTCCGCTACATCCAGCAGATAGGCTGCTCTGGCTTCGTTATCGAGGTATTCATTGCTGATTTCCTCTACTGATTTTTCTTCACCATAAAGCAAATATCCAATCGCCGGAAATCCCTTCGTCGCATTGTTTGCTAAAAGCTGAAGATCATAATTCCCATTGATAATATTGGCTTCAATCCTGTTTTTGTCGGTCGGAAAAATATTTAGATCGGATGCAAGTCCAAGCTCCTCTGCCGGACCAAATTGATAAGGGGTACAATCCTGGAAAGCCAATCTCGCCTCCAGCAAAGCAACTCTTGCTGCTTCCAGTGTTATGGTATTTGGATTTGCTACAAATGCCTGAATATCAGCATATAACAAATCTGACTGTGCTTTCAATTCAGCATAGGCCGGAACAATTAAATTTGTTCCGATATTGAGCAAAAATCCCTTCTGATCGAAGTCGTCGGTCACAATCGGTTCGTCGTCTCCTCCACAGGAAAACATAAACAGGCCAAGCCCTGTCAAAACGGTCCTTGTAATTAATCCTTTCATTCTCATATTTGATCTTTCACTGACGCTAGTTCATCGTAAATGAGTGCCAGCGTATTTTTGGCCTCATTCAAACCTGTAATTGACACTGTCCAAAAGTCGCCGTCTTTACCAAAATCTTCATTTAGAATTTTAGTAATCTGTGCGGGCGATACTTTCTTATACGGACTGTATTGCAAGGCTTTTACAAAGGGATAAGCTTCGGAAAGGTGATGAAAAGCATTCCCGGTATCGCCATTATTGATGTCACCAATCGCCTCATTGATATAATGTAAAGCACTTGCTGCAGCCACCAATTCATGACCCGCATACAGCACTGCCCGCTGTGTATCCCTCTGAATATAGTCTTTGTTAACTATCGCCGTACGCCCAATCAGGTAAGCATCCATCAGTAACTTATTGGTGCCGAGCAAAGGGTCAGCCTTGTTGGTATATTCTGCCCAGTAGCGATCCTCATTGTCTTCCAGCACCACATCACCCTGTGGGAAGTCCAGCGGCACACCAAAATATCCGAATGCCTCATCCCAATGGTGCTCCATGGCGGTGTAGTTGGACCCTTCGACCAGCATGGTGTTTTCTACCGCGTCACCCACCCTTGAGTCTGTCAGATAAACGTTGTATATCTGATGATAGAAGCATGAACCCATCAATCCTTTCTCCACGAACTGAGAAAACTCCCAACCTTTTTCATTTACTAAGATATACCCTGAGCCTCTTTGCAATTTTCCAGCAACACCCGGTTCAGCAACAGTACCATTATCGGCAACGTCCACACTGACAGCCGCAGCTTCCTCGAAGATGTTTTTCAAGCCCTGCACTTCAGAGATTATTGTTTTATCCTCCAGCTTCCTTGTCGACAGATTTAAACTCTCATCTTCAAAAGGGCTATTCAAATTTTGAAACATATCCAGAAGCCGTATACTGCTCAGTTTTTCACCTGTATTGCCTTTCACTATATAGGCTTTTATCTCAGCTACCATGTTCAATCTATCCGTCTGTCCGCTAAAATCAACCGTGCTTGCCCCACTCCGCTGAAATGAATAAGATGCAGGAACTGCCTCAACCGGCTCGCCCATGTCATCATCACTTCCGCACCCAAAGAGCACTACCAACGATAGGGCCATGCTCAAAGCCATAAATCTTACGTTCAACCTCATTGTTTTAATTATTTAGAATCAATATAAACAGTCGCAAGTTTATACTTATTTAGATTAATTACAAATAAGGTCGCGGGAAATGGCTTGATTAGATCAAAAAAAAATTAGTAGGTCAACTCCACCCGTAAAGCAGGAGCCATTTCATTTTTGTAGAGGTACAGAAGAACCAGCAATTGATTATTTATTTGCCTGATAACCTGTGGACTGGTTTGCAATTGAACAGAAAGTGGATCATTTGCCAGCTGAATAGCCGAAAAAAGCTGATCAAATCTTGCGTTGATAGCATCCGCCAGGAGATCAGACGAGTCGGTCACCCTCACTCCTTTTATTGCCAGGTATTCGTCAAAGCCAAGGCTATCAATTCCATCCCTCGATTTTCCTATGAATAGCAGGTAAAGTGACTCTACACTTGCTTTTAAGAGCTCCAAAGAATAGCCTCCATACAACGCCTCAACAGCTTCGGGCCTTTGAACTCCTTCATTATAGTCGCCTAGAGGAATACCAACTTTTGACTTCAAAACCATCAGCTCCAGGCTCTCACACATTGCGTTGACTAGCTCTGCTACTGAGCTACCTTCATTAACGCCCAGCGCTTGATCAGCTGTAAAAATTGCATTGTAATTGCCATCGGAAGCGGCCCATGCCTTATATACTGAGTTGGATGAAAAAGAAATTAGCGATCCTGTCTCAATCAAATATTTTTTATAGCCAAGAAAATTAAAAGTGTTCGAAAGGATTTCTTCATCCGTCAGTGAGGTGTTGTTGATCAAATAGTCTAACGCCGCAAACCCTTTGGCCAAGGCATTTTCAGGAGCCGCCAGTTGAAAGGTCCGATTTTCGATATTGTTTTCTATCTGTGCAGTATCTGCGGGATATGCAGCAAGGTCTGCTGATAACTCAAGCAGCTTAGAGGGACCAAATTCATAGGGGAGGCAATATTGCCAGGCAAGCCAGGCCTCTTTCAATTTTTGTCGTACTACAGCTAATTTTTCGTTGCTTGGGTCGTTCACAAGATGGCTCAAGGCAGTATCAAGGGCAGCACTCTTCTCAGAAAGCTCTTTGTAAGCAGGCAATATCAATTCATTTCCAACATGGGTGATGAAGCCCTTTTGGTCAAAAACTTTTATAAAATCTGGGCCAGGACCCTTTTCGAAGCAGGCATTCGCGGTCAAAAGGCACAATAAAAGAACAAAGCTTTTCCGTATTAATCTCATTATTATTCGTAGTCAATTCTAAAGACGCTGCCATTGCCGTCGCAGTTGGAATCTCTGATCCATTTCTGAAAGCAAGTTATAGCTGACGCTTAAAAAGTAGAAAATTTCTGCAGGAAAAAGCTCTTTTGGTCGCCAATAAAAGCGAAGGCACCTATTTACTGCTACACTTGCTAACAGAATTTGAATACCATGACAAATCGTAGTGGTTTTTACTAATTTAGCGCACTGAATTAACTGATAGTATCATGAGCATAAGAATAGAAAAAGATACCATGGGGCCTGTAGAGGTGCCTGCCGACAAGTATTGGGGAGCCCAGACACAGCGCTCAAAGGAAAACTTTAAGATTGGTGGAGAGAATGCACGAATGCCCATTGAAATAATAAGGGCTTTTGCAGTGCTAAAAAAGGCAGCAGCCCAGGCTAATCACGAGTTGGGCGTATTACCTAAGGAAAAGTTGGACCTTATTTCGAAAGCCTGTGACGAAGTACTGGAAGGCAAACTTGACGACCAATTTCCATTGGTTATATGGCAAACCGGATCGGGCACGCAGTCGAATATGAACGTAAATGAAGTGGTGGCCAACAGGGCACACGTCATCAACGGAGGAAAGCTGTCTGATGAAAAAAAGATCATTCATCCCAACGACGATGTCAATAAATCGCAGTCATCCAACGACACCTTTCCTACTGCCATGCATATTGCAGGGTATAAAATGGTCATCGAAGTAACTATTCCCAAAGTGGAAAAGCTTCGGGACACACTGGATAAAAAGTCTAAGGCCTTCACTGAAATTGTTAAGATAGGGCGGACGCATTTTATGGATGCTACACCACTTACGTTAGGACAAGAGTTTTCTGGCTATGTTTCACAACTGAATCATGCCCTAAAAGCCATAAAGAATACTCTCCCCCACCTTTCAGAGCTAGCATTGGGAGGTACTGCCGTTGGCACAGGTCTCAATACACCCAAAGGCTATGACGTGCTGGTGGCAAAAAAAATAGCCAACATTTCCGGACATCCGTTTGTGACAGCAGAAAACAAGTTTGAATCATTGGCTGCTCATGATGCAATTGTAGAAGCATCAGGAGCATTGAAACAGCTGGCCGTAAGCCTTATGAAAATTGCCAATGACATACGTATGCTGTCTTCGGGTCCCCGCAGTGGTATCGGAGAAATTCTAATTCCGGAAAACGAACCAGGCTCATCCATTATGCCAGGCAAAGTTAATCCTACACAATGCGAGGCACTGACGATGGTGTGCGCGCAGGCGATTGGAAATGACGCTGCTATTACCGTTGGGGGCATGAATGGTCATTTTGAACTTAATGTATTTAAGCCGGTAATGATCGCGAATTTTCTGCAGTCGGCCCGTCTCTTGGGAGATGCCAGCGAATCATTCAATGATCATTGCGCTATTGGAATTGAACCTAACCTGCCGGAGATTAAGGACAAACTTGAAAAGTCATTAATGCTTGTAACAGCCCTTAATACGCATATTGGATATGAAAACGCCGCAAAAATAGCCAAGAAAGCACACAAAGAGGGCTCCACGCTTCGGCAGGCAGCCATTGAACTAGGACTTCTTACCAATGAACAATTCGATGAGTGGGTAGTGCCAAGAAACATGGTAGGCAGCTTGAAATAGTGCAAATTGAAACTTGACTTTGTTGAACTAAATTTTGTACATTGCCAACGAGTTATATTAAAATTTTAATTTAAGATGAAAAAACTCTTTAAATTTTTGCCGTTAATTTTTGGTTTGGCTGTGATTATTCCAGCCCAAGCACAAATGTCAAAGAAGGAGAAAAAAGAATGGAAGAAAAGGACTAAGTCCCTGGAACCAGAGCAATATAAAACCCTTTTAGAGGAAAACCAGTCGCTGAAAAGTCAGGTAAGTACTTTGAAAAATCAAACTTCCGACTTTGATAGTAAGCTTGCAGACAAAGACTCTCAGATCAGTGAGTATCAGGAAACAATCAGTTCACTAAGATCAGATTTGTCGTCTACGAGAAAGCAGCTTCAGGACGCTAGTTCAGCTCCGGCTAAGCCAGCAGGAATCGATGCTAGTGTTGGTGTTGTATTCAAAGTGCAGGTGGGTGCATTTAAGAACAAAGATCTCACGAAATTTGCTCAGGACAATGAAAACTTCAGTGCTGAGGCTGATGGTGATGTTAACAAATACACACTAGGTGTATTTAAAGACTACTATGAGGCAGATGCATTCAAGAAGTATCTAAGAGAAATGGGCGTGAAAGACGCATGGATTGTTTCCTTCAAAGATGGGCAGAGAGTGCCTATCAAGGATGTTCTCGAAGGGATCATCTAATAACAAAACATTGACACTTGAAGGCGGCTTTAATAGGCCGCCTTTTTTGTTTCCTCTGCCCATGATCACTCTGCCTACCTTTTAAGAATTATTTAAATTAACTTTGCGGTCCAATATGGAATTGCCTCGTCATGCGCCCGGCATCCATCATTTGATAAAAGAGAGATTTCTATAATCATGATTCAATACAAGACTGCTGAAGAGATAGAATTAATGAGAATAAGCGCCCAGCTTGTTTCACATACGTTGGGAATGCTTGCAAAACAGGTTAAGCCAGGAGTCACTCCCTTAGAGCTGGATAAACTAGCCGAGGAGTTCATCAGGGACCATGGTGCCATCCCAGGGTTTCTTGGTCTTTATGATTTTCCCAATTCACTTTGCATGTCACTTAATGAGCAAGTGGTACATGGCATTCCCTCTGGCAAAGCAATTGAAGAAGGTGATATTATTTCTATCGATTGTGGTGTATTAAAAAATGGCTACTACGGTGACCAGGCATATACCTTTGCGGTTGGCGAAGTGTCGGACGAGGTAAAAAAACTGCTTCGAGTGACCAAAGAATGTCTGCAACTTGGAATCGAACAAGCTACTACCAGCAATAGAATTGGCGACATTAGCCATGCCATACAGTCACATGCCGAGGCAAATGGCTACGGCGTAGTAAGAGAGCTAGTAGGCCACGGGCTTGGGAAAAAAATGCACGAATCCCCCGAAGTTCCAAATTATGGAAGGCGTGGCAGCGGCCCCAAAATAAAAGAAGGGCTGGTAATCGCTATCGAGCCGATGATAAATATGGGAACTCGCCGGGTAAAGCAACTGAAGGATGGTTGGACGATCATTACTTCGGACAACAGACCCTCCGCGCATTACGAACACGACGTAGCTATTGTAAATGGCAAAGCAGATGTTCTAACCACTTTTGAATATGTAGAGGAAGCACTGGGCATTTTGCAAAACAATTAAGCTATTCCCACAAGCCAGGTGTCACAATCTCTATGACATGCCCATCTGGATCATCAAAATAGAAGGAGTATAGATCGGTTCTCCATTTTTCCTCGTGCGTGATGGCGACACCATTGTCTGTCAAGTTGGATTTCCAGGATCCGTACGAGTCCTTGTTAACCTCAAACGCCAGGTGTTGCCTTCCGCTCGCAAAATGTGGTGGCAGTACCTTTTCATTTTTGGTTGCCTCAGCAATAAAACAAAGCAGTACATCTTCACCAGCCTTGAAAAATACATGCCGCCCCTCCACCAAACTGATCACTGGTAATCCTAAAATTCCATTGTAGAAATCCCTGGTCGCTTGAAGGTCAGACACATATAGACAAGTCTCTTTTATTTTCAATATCCGATTGGCCATTAATTGTTATTTCTTCGAAAAACTCTGCAAACAGCTTCCGCTCAATCAATTTGGTTTGAGCTCCGCTCCCCCAACTTACTGATATCTCGAACATGCCATTGTATTTCCTTCCCTCGTATACAACACCAGGTTCAAATCCGTCAAGCCCAGCGTGTGCCTTGGGCTGCCTAACACAGCGAAAGGTACATTTATACTTATCCATTCTCCTTACGTTTAAATCGGTCGCAAAGATACCGTAGTCTTGTAGAACCGTGTTACAATTCTAATAATAATTATCTAGATTTATTTTTTGCACTTTTCTAATAATGACTGGCCATATTTCCTGAGAGATCAGCTCGTCAAACGGGCTTAGTCTAATTTACTACAGCAAGTCCAAAACACCCAAATTTACCGCTAAACTAATTCTTGCAGAAAAACCCATTAATCAGTAATAATTTGACTAAATTAAACATATGAAGGATTTATTGGCAGCCATTTTAGCCAAAAAACTTGTATATCTAGCTATTTAATCCGGCTATTTAATCATTTTATAAATTGTACTCTTTACGTTTTAGCACATTATAATGGAAGAATTAGTTAAGCTTATTGAAATTGCAAAAAAGAAAGGTCAGCGAAGCATCCAGCTGGTTAATCAGAATTTCAGGAAGAAGGAAATCTCAAAAGATAACCAACTTTATGAGGGAATTATAACAGGGGAATTTAGCAACGATGACGATGCTGCCACCAAAATGTTTGATACGGACCCTGGCAACAGGAACTATCGAAATGCAAAAACAAAACTCAAACAGCGGCTGCTGAATCACCTCTACTTTTTAGACTACGATAAGGACATATATACTCTTCATAACAAAATGACCTATGAGTGTTTGCACACGCTTCATCAGGCTAAAATTTTGTTCATGGAGGGCTCTAATGAAATTGGGGTGAGATTGCTCCCACAACTTATTAGGGCATCAACCGAATTTGAGTTTTATGAAACCAAAATTGAAGCTCTCTTCATTCTACGGGATGAATATGCACACGGAGGTAAACTCACTCCCTACCTTGAAACACAAGCAGAAATTGACGATGCCAGCAAAGCCTTAAAGATAGTCAGGCACTGCGAAGCATTGTATTTCAGCACGCTTGTTAACATCAACAAATCTGTTAGTGCTCAACAAAGGGTGATAGATGCCATACCTAAGACTATCAAGGAAATAGACCAGGCGGCTAAGGAACTAAAAAGCACAAGGCTCGACGTGCTGTCCCTCAAACTAAAATTGCTGTACAACCAGTTGACCTGGAAGTTCAAGGAGAACCTCACCCTTTGCACGGATTTAGAAAAGAAATACCTCAACAAAGCAAATAATGAGGTGAGTGTCGACTTGAGTAAAAACCAAATCTCTCTCATTAAAATCTATTGTTACTACAACACCGGCGACATGGATAATGGGAAGGCATATGCTTCGAAAGCCATTAACTTGTTTAAAAATGGCAGTCCTGAATGGTTTGCTTTCATGGAATACTACTTCCTGCTATTGATGAAAGGTGAATTGTACAAGGACGCTGGAAAAACATTTAGGGCGGTCAGGACAAACAAAAACTATGTACTGCTTGATGATGAGGACAAAGAGCGTTGGTTGATCTATAGAGCATTCTTGGTA
The DNA here is from genome assembly GCA_964351395.1 of uncultured Roseivirgaceae bacterium. Classification (GTDB taxonomy): domain Bacteria; phylum Bacteroidota; class Bacteroidia; order Cytophagales; family Cyclobacteriaceae; genus Imperialibacter. The sequence continues at coordinate 77,082 of CAYGOF010000006.1, read as the reverse complement.
TTTGTGAATGATGAGAAGCTATTGAAATGGGGATTCGACCTGGAGGACTTTTTGAAGAAAGTACCGGCCTATCCGAAAGACATGAACAACTATGCAGTAGGCACCCTGGTTATTCAGTTTTTGTACTTGCTTCGAGACGCTGATGTAGTTAAACTGAACAAGGTGCTTAGCGAACTTCAAAAATACAATTCTGAGCATTTAGACAAACGCACCAACTACAGGAACAGTATTTTCATCAGGCTCATTTCTATGGTTACAGAAAACGAGTTTAATCATGATGTAATCAAGGAACGAGGCAAAGTGTACTTCTCGAAATTGAAACGGACGAAAATCCCATGTGAGATCAAAGCAGATATGGAGGTTATTCCTTATGAAATCATTTGGAGCTACATTCTAAAAATTCTGTCGAGCAATAAATTTTATGTACACTACAGGTTCTACGATATTCATTTCAAGCAAATAGCCGCAGAACAACAAAAGTAAGAACTGGATGAGGATAAATTTTATAGTACATTTGCCAGCATGAGAGTAAATGATGCGCTTCTGAAATTTCTCATCTGGAGGCTCAGACACATCAGTGACAAAAACTTCATCCTGATCCTCGCCGGAATTGTTGGAGCAATTGCAGGAGTTGCGGCGGTGGTGCTTAAGAGCAGCGTTCACCTCATCCAAAACCTGCTCGAGAGCAATTTCTATCTTTATGATATCAATTACGCCTATCTGGCATATCCACTGATAGGGATCATCATTACGTTGGTAATTTCCAAATACTTGTTGAAAGAGAAATTAGGACATGGCATTACCCATGTCCTTTACTCTATCTCCAAGAATTCTAGCGTGATTGCCAAATCAAAGATGTACTCCCGGATGATTACCAGTGCTATTACCGTTGGCTTTGGAGGATCCGTTGGACTGGAGGCCCCTATTGTCGTAACGGGATCTGCCATTGGGTCAAACATAGCATCGCTGGTTCATCTCAACTATAAGAAGAGAACACTTTTGATTGGGTGCGGAACAGCTGGAGCTATCTCAGCGATTTTCAACTCCCCTGTAGCCGGTGTAATATTTGCCATAGAAGTAATTCTTGCAGATGTTACCATCTCCTTGTTTATACCCATCTTGATCGCATCAGTAACTGGTTCATTGGTGTCAAAAGCACTACTGGGCAACGATATTCTTTTTTCTTTTCAACTCAAAGATCCATTTACCGCAGCTGACACTCCCTACTATATCTTTCTGGGTGTGGCCTGCGGTTTCGTTTCGTTATACTTCACCCGACTCACCTATCTTGTCGAAGATAAACTAGCTGGAATCAAGAATGATTACAACCGGGCACTCACCGGCGGAGCAGCACTTGCCTTAATTATCCTGATTCTACCACCGATATATGGAGAAGGCTATGAAACCATCAAGTCATTGCTGAATGGCGGTGAACACGAGGTGCTTCAAAGAAGCCTTTTCTATGGTTTCAGGGAAAATGGGTTTATCATTATCTTTTTCCTATTTGCCGTTATGTTGCTTAAACCAATTGCTTCGGCCACAACTATTGGGGCAGGTGGCAGCGGCGGTATTTTCGCACCCTCACTTTTCCTCGGCGGCGTTAGCGGCTATTTTTATGCAAGAATAGTAACTCAAATCTTCCCATTTGCGAACCTAAGCTTGAGTAATTTTACCCTTGTGGGTATGTGCGGCGTGATGAGCGGCGTATTGCATGCTCCTTTAACAGGGATATTCCTTATCGCGGAAATAACCAGTGGATACACCCTTTTCGTGCCTTTGATGCTTGTTTCCGCCATTTCCTATAGTACTATTGCCTACTTTGAAAAGTACTCCATCTATACCAAGCACCTGGTAGAAAAAGGTGACCTGATACCCCATGACAAAGACAGACTGGTGCTGAGTCAAATCCTTTTGGAGAAAATAGTCGAAACCGACCTGTTGATCATACACCCCAATGCCACACTCGACGACCTTGTAAAATTGGTTAGGAAGTCTCGTCGAAACATCTTCCCGGTGGTCAACGACCTTGGCGAGCTGGAAGGTATTATTACACTGGACGACGTAAGAGAAATCATGTTTAACGAAGACGCACGGAAAAGCATTATTGTCAGGACATGGATGAGCGCTCCACCTGCCCATGTTTCGTCTAACGAAAAGATGCAAAGTGTAATGAACAAATTTGAGATTTCACAAGCCTGGAATCTACCGGTGATCGACAAAGGGAAGTATATCGGATTTGTGTCTAAATCTAGTATTTTCAGCGCCTACCGCAGCAAACTTATCAGGCAAAACCTGGATGAATAGCTTTCTGAACCGGGAAAATAATGACTTATCCACTACCTCAGGTCGAACGAACTTCTACAAGAACCTTGCTGTCAACTATTTATCTTTGATTTTCCGAATAATGTGGATAACTATCGACATGTGTGGATAACTTAGACCTACGTTTGCTCAGCAAGAGCAACTTCTCCGCATAAGCTGCTCGTTCGATAACCAGTCTCGGGCGTTGCAATGAGTGCCAATGGAAACCTAATTATATTGTAGGTAATGCTCCCATTTCTCTATCACTGAAGTGAAATCTTCTGGCAATTCCGATTCAAATTGGACAAACTTTTTAGTAGCAGGGTGTACAAATCCCAACGATTTAGCATGTAGGGCCTGGCGAGGAATAAGTTTGAAGCAGTTATCAACAAACTGCTTGTACTTAGTAAAAATTGTGCCCTTAAGCAGGATGTTACCACCGTAGGTAGCATCGTTAAATATGGGATGACCAATGTGCTTCATGTGGGCCCTGATTTGATGGGTGCGACCTGTTTCCAGGTTACACTTGATCAATGACACATAACGCAGGTCCTTGATCATTTCATAATGTGTAACAGCATTTCTGCCAAAGTCACCGTCGGGAAAAGCGGCGGTCACACGGCGATCTTTAAGGCTTCGGCCAAGAAACACGTCTACAGTGCCACTGGCTGGTTCAGGAATTCCCCATACCAAAGCATAATAGGTTCTCTCAATGGAATGGTCGAAAAACTGCTTCGCAAGGGAGCTCATGGCCAATTCGGTTTTGGCTATGACCAGCAGTCCGCTAGTGTCTTTATCAATCCTGTGCACCAAACCAGGTCTACCCTCATTACCTTCCATCTCAGGAAGCTGCTGAAAGTGGTAGCTAAGGGCGTTTACTAGTGTGCCCGACCAATTATTGAATGCAGGGTGAACCACCATACCTGCCGCCTTATTCACCACCAATAGGTGTTCATCTTCATAAACAATATTCAGCGGAATGTTTTCGGGTACTACTTCTGTATCCCTTGGCGGTTCGGGCAGTGAAACCGTTATCACATCATCAGGATGAATTTTATAGTTCGGCTTTATGACTTTCTCATTTACCTTGACAAACTCATCCCGAATAGCATCTTGTACTCGGTTTCGAGTAGTATTGGGAAGGCGGTCAGTCAAAAATTTATCAATTCTTATAGGACTTTGTTTTTTGTCCACAACAATTCGGTGGTGCTCAAACAGGTCGCCCTCTTCCTCCAAAAAATCTTCCCCTAAATCAATATCTTCGCTCATGATGCAAAAATACATATAAGTTCTGCCAATTTTGAATGTATGATTTACCCTACCCCTTTGCAGGTGCCAGAAGTAGAAATTCGAAACGCTATAATCGAAAATGCGGGCGTTCGGGTCATAGTACGTAGGGAGGATTTAAACCACCCCCTGGTTTCAGGTAATAAATACTGGAAACTAAAGTATAACCTACTAGAAGCACTAAAATTAGGGCATGATACGGTATTAACGTTCGGAGGAGCCTTTTCCAACCATATTGCGGCCACAGCAGCAGCATGCAAAATCATGGGGCTGGAATCGATCGGCATCATTCGGGGGGAAGAGGTCAACGTCGATAACCCAACACTTGGGCCGGCAAAGGCCAACGGAATGCTGCTCCACCCTATTTCCAGAACGAGATACCGTGAAAAGGCCACATCTGCGTTTCTTGGAGAAATGGAGTCTAATTTTGGTGAGTTTTACCTCATTCCCGAAGGGGGCACCAACGCTTTGGCCATCGCTGGAGCAATGGAAATGACCCAACATATAAACAGCCGGTTCGATTACCTTGCCCTACCTGTGGGCACGGGGGGAACCATCACCGGATGCATCAATCAACGAAAAGGAGAATCGAATATTCTGGGCTTTTCTTCACTCAATGGCGGCTTCCTGGCAGATGAAATCAGCTTGCTACAAGCTACCGACAGCTTGCCTTCCTATAAGAACTGGGTCATTCACAATGACTATCATTTCGGAGGATACGCCAAAACGACGCCTGAACTTTTCTCATTCATTGATAAATTTGAAAAAGAATTTAATATCCCACTCGACCCGGTTTATACTGGAAAAATGATGTTCGGGATTCTTGACCTTATCCAAAAAAAATCATTCAAAGAAGGTGCGGTTATTCTAGCCCTCCATACTGGCGGTATTCAAGGGAAGGCGGGCTTCCTTAAGAGATAATTTAAGCAAACTTTAATCTTTATTGTTTTCGCCAGGGGTATATCAGCGGTATATTTACTTTTTATAGTAACTGTCGACCTTGAAGAATTTACTGGAGAAACATGTGACCCCCGCCATTTGGTGGGTGGGAATATCAATTATTGTTGCTAGCTGCGGTATCAACGACCTTGAGTTCGCAAACCTTGATATTCCTGACTATGAGCCAACTTTGGTTGTACCTCTTGGTGTGGCAAGTTACACGATGCTCGACCTCGTGAATAACCTTGGCGACACGGCGCTACAGACTCAGGAAGGAGAGGATTTTTTTCTGACCATCGTTTATTCAGACACGTCGTATTTCAATCAAAAAGAAGCTTTTGTCTATTTCCCTCCTATCACTAAAAGCGATATTATTTATCCTCTTGTTTCAGCGGCTCCCGACAATAGTGAAGAAGTGCTGGAATTTGAGCAGACTGTTACCTTTTCGTTTGATCCCTTCTTTGGCGAACGAGTCGATTCAATCTTTTTTAATACCGGGGATCTTTTGCTTGAAATAAACTCCCGTTTTCGAAGCAATTTATGGCTGGAGTTTAGCTTCCCTTCGCTTTTAGATATGAATAGTGGTCAAAGCGTCACGCTATCAGACTCCCTCAATTACAGTACCAGGGTGCCGGTTGATTCGAGGCAGAGTATCTCCTTAGCGAGAAAACAGTTTTCTTTTCAACGAGTATCAGACAGAAATAATTTTGATGTTGTCATCAAAGGGAAAGTGATAGTGAAACCAGGACAATCGGTAAACTTCTCAGATTTTTTTCGATATACTTTACAGTTTTCCGAGCCCGGCTACTCAAAGATTCATGGGTTTTTTGAAGAAAAAGAAGGTCAACTTCAAAGCAATTCAATCGATTTGACATTTTTCGAAATATTTGGAGACGTTGGCCTGGAGTTTAACGATCCAAAAATAAAGCTGGTAATCGACAATTCGTTTGGGTTCCCATCGGGCCTTTTGCTCGACAGGCTATCAGCAAGCAATAACGAGGCAGATTCTATTTTACTTACCGGGCAGGTAACAGAAAGTTTACATTTTGTCAATTATCCTGGCGTCGATTCAGTTGGTGGCAAAAATCGGACTGAGGTAGTTATAACAAAAGATAACTCAAACATACGTGAGCTGTTTGCCATTACCCCTATTCGATTCAACTTGCCAATGACCGTTATCTCCAATCCAACTGCCTTCGAACGAGATAACTTGAATTTCATGACAGACAGCAGCTTCTATCGAACAATCACGATCATGGAGCTACCCTTTGATGTGAAGATGTCGGAGTTTATCACAAACCTGGAATACAATGTTGACAACCTTGAAATTGACAACCTTGAAAACCTAGAGTTAAGACTTTTCTCGGAAAATGAAATGCCTCTTGAGGGATTTCTCACCGTTTCTTTTACCGGTGAGGACGATTCCGTACTGTATGAAGTCCCTGAAAAACAAGTGTTGACATCACCTGCGACAGACTCACTCGGAAGGTCAGTAGAAGCAAAAACACTTGTCTCAGAGATTAAGCTTGAACAAGATGCCATCACAGCACTAAAGGATGCTAAAAAGGTGAAATTGGCTGTTGTCATTAACACCTTCCGTGTGCAAAACAATGAATACGTAAAATTATACGCAGACTACACACTAGATATTGACATTTCGATTGTTGGGAAATTAAGGATCAAAACAAATTGAGGTTCGTAAAGCTGCTCATATTTCTGTACGCTATTGGCACCAATCAGGGCTTTGCTCAGAACGGGCTGGGAATGTACTCCCTTGGCAACTTCGTCCCACAAAATGCCTACTACAACCCGGCCTATGAAAACGGGGCCAAGGTGGTGGTTGGCTTACCAGTTATTTCAGAAATGGGTGTTCATGTGAACAACCGATTCAACTACAACCAGGCTTTTACCAAGCTGGAAAATGATTCTGTGAGATTGGACATCGACAAGGTTATTGCTTCTCTAAAAAAGAAAAACCTGTTGTTAGCTGAACTGAACGTGCCTCTTTTGTATCTCAGTATTCACCCTAATGAATCTCCGCTTAGCTATCGTTTCTTTGTCAACGACCGAATAAACATCAGGGGACAATATCAAAAAGCACTGATTAAAGCAGTTTGGAAAGGGCCCAGCAACCTCGTTGGTAACGAATTGCGCTTGAGGAAGTCAGCCCTGTCAAGCAGTTACTTCAGGGAATTTGGAGTAGGCGCCAGTACTTCACTGGCCAATGATGAAATTAGGGTAGGTGCCAACCTCAAAATTATTCAAGGTATTGCCAACATAAAAACACTATTCAACATGGATGCCGATCTTCAAATTGACAAGCTGCGCTACAGCTACGGAATCGATTTAGAAGGGGCAGGAATTAATGCTACAGGACTTGATGGGGTTCCCTCAGCGTCCTATCTGCTTGCGAATAAAAACATAGGTGTTGCCATTGATGTAGGCGGGACCTGGCAGTACAACAATGTGCTTCAATTTTCTGCGTCTATCAATGACCTTGGCTTTGTCAGGTGGAAAGAGGAAAGCCAAAATTTCCTGTTCAAAGACTCCACTTTTGTGTACAACGGTGTGAATTTTTCCAATAAAGGCAATATTGTAACTGGCATCGATTCATTGGTGCAAGCGCTTACTCCGGAGGAAAGCACAAGCCCCTATTCAGCCATGCTGGGTACGAGAACGGTTGTAAGTGGATCCTTGCAATTTTCCCCAACTAACCGCGTGATAGTTACTATGATGAACAAGTTCCTCGTAGGAAAATTGAAATCAGCCTTCTCTGTTTCCTACGTCAGGCAACTCAACGCCAGCATTACCATGTCGGGAAGCCTGGTGAAGCTTCCACAGCAATGGCCAAGGCCAGGGCTGGCCATGTCACTAGCAGCTGGGCCAGTACAGTATTATATTGGCTCAGACAACCTGGCTGGCTTCCTTAATGTGCCGGGCATGAGGGTGCTTGACTTTAAAATGGGAATCAACTTGTTAATAGGCGCCCCCAAGTCGAAAAACCAGGAGCATCTTCCACCAGCACACCGGTCAAAGCCAAAATTCTCAACCAACGGGCAGGGAGTAGACTATCCTACCGATCCAAGGCTTAAGAAGCCGACGGTATTTAGGGAAAAAGATATTTACAAGATCATCAGCAAAAAGAAGCAACCTAAGAATTGGAATAACTGGTTCAAGCGGTCAAAGAAGGAAAACTAGATTCAACTACGGTTGATTGCTCTTAATCTTCCAAAGAAACTTTGATAGGCTCCAGGCTGATCAAAAACATCGTCATCGCTCACTTTCTTTACACTTTCCACTGTGTAGTAGGCTTGCGGATTATATTTCTTAATAATGCCAATATAGGAAGGAAGCTCATCTCGTTTGACCACACTAAAAAGGACATTCACTTTCCCATCGTTGCTTTGAGCATCCAGGTTGGAATACCGATAGCCCTTTTCTCTTAAGAATGCAGTAAGCTGCTCGGCCGGGTTCTGGGTAATCACCCTCACCACCACCCTGCCCAATGCCAGTTTTTCCTCGATGACCATCCCCAAAAAAGTACCGGTGGCAAATCCCCCGGCATAGGCAAAGTAGGAGTAAATCGCATCAATATTGGTGATGATTTGACGGATGGCCAGCAGCCAGATAAATGCCTCGAAAAAACCAAGCAGTGGAGCCAGAAACTTCTTCCCGTTCATGACGAAAATGATCCTGACAGTATTGATAGATACGTCGCACACACGAGCGATGAAAATCAATGCGGGTATCACTATGTAGGTAAAAGCTTCATTGCTAATCCCCATCCCTTCAAAAAAATCTTTCATCAGGCGTTCTTTTTAGCCAAATAAATCGGATATCACTTCGTGGATTCTCCCGAAGGTTTTTACAGCAATTTTGAAGTTTTTACCTTCAATTGCCCTTTGCGCAAATTTCGAGACATAAATGGCTTCGAAACCTAATTTTTGCGCTTCCATAATACGCCCGTCGACCCTGTTTACTGCTCGTATTTCGCCACCCAAACCCACTTCAGCTGCGAAGCAGATTTTGGCAGGTATGGGTATTTCTTCGAGCGATGAAACCATGGCCATGCAAATGGCCAGGTCGGCAGCAGGGTCATCCAGCTTTAAGCCTCCGGCTACATTCAAGAAAACATCTTGAGTTCCCAACCTGAATCCACCCCTTTTCTCCAGCACCGCCAATAGCATGCTCAACCGCTTATTGTCAAAGCCAGTTGAGGTGCGCTGCGGGGTGCCGTAAGTAGCAGGGCTCACCAAACTTTGGATCTCTATCAACAAAGGCCTGTTACCCTCCAATGTGGCAGCAATTGACACGCCGCTTACATCTCCGTCTTTTTGAGAAATAAGAATCTCCGATGGGTTTGTCACCTCCCTCAAGCCTTCTCCCTGCATTTCGTAAATCCCTAATTCAGAGGCGGCCCCAAACCTATTTTTTGTCGTGCGCAAAATACGGTATACCAAATGGCGGTCGCCTTCAAACTGCAGCACCGTGTCTACCATATGTTCTAAGACCTTAGGTCCGGCAATGGCCCCTTCCTTATTGATATGGCCGATTAGGAAAACAGGTGTGTTGGTTTCTTTAGCGAACTTCATCAGCTCTGCAGTGCATTCTCTTATTTGAGAAATACTGCCGGCGGCAGATTCGACCTTATCGGAATAGAGCGTTTGTATAGAGTCAATGACCAACAACTGAGGTTCCAATTCTTCAATTTGCCGGAATACATTGGCAATGCCTACTTCCGACAACACAAAGCATTGGGCATTCTTAATTCCAATGCGCTCTGCCCTCATCTTTATCTGCTGTTCACTTTCCTCGCCCGACACATACAGCACTTTCAGGTTGGGCAACTGTAGCGCAATCTGAAGCAGCAGTGTGGACTTGCCAATACCCGGCTCGCCGCCAATAAGTATCAGGCTACCTGGCACAATACCTCCACCGAGCACCCTGTTAAGTTCTTCATCTGCCGTCTTAATACGTTTCAACGCTACCGACTCCACCTGGTCTATAGGTTGGGGCTTGGAGGCACGGGCAGGACCACTGGCCTTTTTCCACGATGGCGAGGAGGCGTGCTCTTTCTCTATTACTTCCTCAACATAGGTATTCCACTCACCACAAGAGGGACATTTACCCGTCCACTTGGGCGATTGGGCACCACAGTTCTGACAAAAAAACGCTGATTTTACTTTGGCCACGATGCCGCCAAAATTAGCATAAAATTAGGACAACACTTACTTGGCAAACACTTTTCGGTAGATCGGCTTACGGTATAAAAATTGGAGGTATAGAACGGGGTAGAACAAAAAATCGGTCAGCAATGTGGGCGTTTTAAACTCAATATCGTCCATGATATTAGTACCGCTTTCTTTATTCGCAGTATTTATATGGCGGTGCTTCCAGGCCTTCAGAAAAAATGGAAGCCGCACGCCCTCATCAACAAATGAAAATTCTTCGTTATTGGACACATCGTGCGTGATGAGACTTTCCCAGGTTTGTCTGAAAAGGAGAAAATTCAATTCAAGGATCACCTTATCACCTTTCTTGCAGCCATCAAACCTCAGTAGTTTCACCGGAGGAAACGGTGGATTTAAGTTTAAGAACAAACGTTCATCGAATCCGTTCTTTACAGTTTCAACGTTGGCCTTCACATGGGTAACCAATTTTATTTTCATCATTGAAAAAAAGGGTGATAGTAGTAAATCAAAAGGCAATAGAAATTGTTTGAAGTAAATCCTAGGAGCCCTTCTTTAGATAGATTCCAAATTGATGAATGGCTTTCAGGCAAGTTGACTAAAAAATACCTTTGTGGGGTGAAAAAGCTACTCTATTTGGCTTTCATTGCTTACTTCATTGTAGGAAGCATGCTACCCGGGTCCAATTTCAAAGAATTGGCCAAGGTTCCTTCTATGATTTCTCATTTTGAGCACCACAAAAACGTTTTTGACAAAGACCTGACCTTCACAGGCTTTCTGCTACTTCATTTTAGTCCAAGTTCTGATCACAGTGAACCCTCTCATGAAACTGAATTGCCTTTGCATAATGGCGTGGTAGCTTCTTTTGTATGCACTATCCCTCAGGAGCCCGCCATGCAGGCCTCTGTTCAGGAATTTGCCATCAAGCACTTTAAGCCATTTTCTATCAATTACACCTTCGAGTACACGTCCAACTGGTTCCAGCCCCCCCAAAGCGCCTGATAATCTTACTGGTTATCTAGTTTTTCATGCCCATAAGGGCGCTTTTAACTTTACTTTAAATGGTCGATTCAATCATTCGATTCAGCATACATAACAAGCTGATCGTTGTATTATTTTCTCTGGCGATCGTTGGCATAGGACTTTTCTCGTTAAGCCAGATTCCCCTGGGTGCAGTGCCCGATGTGACAAACAACCAGGTACAGGTAATTACTGTGTCAAGAAACCTCGCCACTCAGGACGTAGAACAATTCATTACCTATCCGGTTGAGCTGGAGATGGCCAACCTGCCTGGCGTGCAGGAAATACGCTCCATCTCTAAGTTTGGGCTCTCGGTTGTGACTATTGTTTTCGACGAAGACCTAGGCACCTACCTGCCCCGGCAGCTCATCGCCGAAAAAATTAAAAAGGCCCAGGAGTCAATCCCCCCAGGTTTTGGCACCCCTGAAATGGGCCCCATCACCACTGGACTGGGTGAAATTTATCAATATATCCTTGACATAAAACCAGGATATGAAGGTAAATACTCCACGACAGAACTTCGCACCATCCAGGACTGGATAGTAAAACGCTATTTGTCAGGAATTCCAGGCGTAGTTGAGGTCAATACCTGGGGTGGCTTCCTAAAACAATACGAAGTAGCGGTCAATCCAACGCTCCTTAATGCGTCGGGTGTCACCATTACTCAGGTATTCGATGCACTCGAGGCAAGTAACGATGTAACTGGAGGAGCCTATATAGAGAAAGCATCGCAGAGCTACTTTATTCGGGGTGAAGGGCAAATTAAATCGTTGGAAGAACTTGGGAATGTAGTGGTAACCAACCGAGATGGCATACCTGTACTTGTCAAACAAGTAGCCGAGGTAAGGTTTGGCACCGCCGTTCGCTTCGGTGCTATCACTGCCAACGGACAAGGCGAAAAGGTCATGGGCCAAATAATGATGCTCAAAGGCGCCAATAGCAGCCAGGTGATCGAAGACGTGAAACAAAGGGTAGGCGAAGTACAAGAGCTCTTACCTGAGGGCGTTTACATTAACCCCTTTCTGGAACGCACGGAGTTAATCGAGAAAACGACATCGACCGTGGCTGAAAACCTGGTACTAGGTGCCCTAATCGTGATCTTCGTATTGGTACTGCTGCTGGGCAATTTCCGCTCTGGTATGATCGTAGCATCAGTCATCCCTCTTAGCTTATTGTTCGGCATCACCCTAATGAACTACTTTGGTGTATCGGCCAATCTCATGAGTCTGGGTGCGATCGACTTTGGAATTATCATTGACGGAGCTGTGATTATCGTTGAGTATACGGTCCATCAAATTTCTCTAAGGGCGAATGGTCTTTTACAAATGTCCAACGAAGAGCGGACTGCAGAAACCGATGAACTGACAGCTACAAGTGCTTCTACCATGATGCGTTCGGCCATTTTTGGTCAGATCATCATCCTCATTGTTTTTATTCCAATCCTGTCGCTTTCGGGTATTGAGGGAAAAATGTTCAAGCCTATGGCACTTTCTTTCAGCTTTGCCCTGATCGGCGCTATGATTCTCTGCCTCACCTATGTGCCAGCCATGTCAGCGTACTTCCTCAGGCCCAGAAAGCCCAAATCGGATAAGAAAGGATTTTCAGACCGGCTCATCGAAGGCATTCAAAAGGTATACTTGCCTACAATAGAGATGGCTCTCCGTTTTAAAGCTGCCGTTATCGGCATTGCCGCTACCCTGCTGGTGGTAAGTGTTTTCCTTTTTATCCGTCTTGGAGGTGAATTTATTCCAACACTCGACGAAGGTGACTATGTGGTGCAACCAATTCTGAAGCCCGGCACCTCGTTGTCCGAAACCGTCGACATCAGCACCAAACTCGAGCGCATCTTGCTTCAGAACTTTCCGGAGGTGAGCCAGGTCATTACCCGAATTGGCGCAGCCGAAGTACCTACCGACCCCATGTCGATGGAAATGACGGATGTGATCGTGCGACTAAAACCTAAATCGGAGTGGGTGTCGGCCAACTCTAAGGACGAGCTCGCTGATAAAATGAAAACAGCCATGTCGGTGTTGCCAGGCATTGACTTTGAATTTACGCAACCCATTGAGATGCGATTCAACGAACTGATTACAGGCGTGCGTGCAGATGTTGCCATTAAAATATTTGGTGAAAACCTTGATTCACTGTTCAGCCTGGGCAACCAGGTAAAAGCGCTGATCCAAAATGTGGAAGGAGCTGCGGATGTGAGTGTTGAGCAAATCGCAGGACTCCCACAAATGTCTGTGAACTACGACCGCCAGAAACTGGCGTCGCACGGCCTTCAGGTAAGAGATGTGAACGATGTAATTAGAATGGCCTTTGCTGGTGAAGCGGCCGGGGTTGTTTTTGAAGGCGAAAAACGATTTGACCTGGTGGTAAGAACTTCTTCCAAAAACAGAGGGGGAATCGAGGACTTAGACAATCTCTTCATTTCACTTCCAGCAGGCGGGCAAGTCCCATTAAGGGAGGTGGCTAGAATTAGTTATGATGCCGGTCCCGCCCAAATTTCGAGAGACGACACCAGGCGTAGAATTGTTGTCAGTATCAACGTGAGAAACAGAGACATGGAGTCACTGGTGGAAGAAATGCAAGAGATCATTAAAACCAAACTTGACATTCCAGCTGGGTACTATATCACTTATGGGGGACAGTTCGAAAACCTTCAGCAAGCCAAACAACGACTGCTGGTGGCCGTACCTGTTGCCTTGTTTCTCATCTTTTTGATGCTCTACTTTACTTTTGGAGCCATCAGCGAGGCACTGCTGGTGTTCACGGCGATTCCTCTTTCAGCTATCGGCGGTGTTTTTGCCCTCACCATCCGCGGCTTACCTTTTAGCATATCGGCTGGCGTTGGTTTTATCGCGCTGTTTGGTATCGCTGTGCTTAACGGTATCGTTCTCATAGAGTTTTTCAATGAACTTAAACAAAAGGGAATCAACGACATCCACAAAAGAGTGGTCATGGGAACAAAAATGCGACTTCGTCCTGTACTTTTGACTGCGTCTGCGGCGGCACTTGGGTTCTTCCCTATGGCCTTTTCAGGATCAGCCGGTGCAGAGGTACAACGACCACTGGCAACAGTGGTCATCGGAGGTCTTGTATCGGCCACTTTCCTTACCCTTGTCGTGCTTCCGGTCTTGTATACCCTCCTTGAAACAGGGTTTTTCAAATGGCCGGGGAAAAAGGCATCAGTCATTATTTTGCTTTTAGCCGCCAGTCCTTTGGCGAAGGCACAAGAAGCGACATCGAATGTATTAACACTGGATAGAGCCATTGAAATTGCGCTCGAGAATAACAAGGGAATAGAGGCCGCGAAAAGCTCATTGTCTGGCGTAGAAAAAATGCAAAAAACAGCTTTTGATCCAGGTGCGACACATATCTATTATGGCTACGACCAAAATAACATAGCACCGAACAACTTTCCACTGCGGGTATTTGGGGTGCAGCAGCAAATAGCCTGGCCTGGATTGTACACAGCCTCCAAACAAGCGCTGGAGAATCAAACAGACATCGCCTCTTCGCAGCTAAATATTACCAAGCGCCAGCTGAGCAAAGACGTCGCTACGCTTTACCTCGGCATGGCCATGTCGCAGGCGAAAACGGAACAGTGGAAAGTCCTGGACAGTTTGTACAGCGCAATGAACCATGTGATTGTTCGAAGAACAGAAGTAGGCGACGGCACCAAACTGGAAGGCATCCAGGCAAGATCGAAATCAAGTGAAGTAAAAGCAGCTTTGAACCAGTCTTTGCTGGAAGTGGATCATTTTAGGGAGCGACTAAAAGGAATGCTTCAGATGGATGGATTGATTCAACTCCCCAATGATGCCCTCAGCAAAACGCAAATTCTAAGTGGAGAAAGTACCATCGAAACCTCTGCCACAGACCCAAGGTACCAGGAGCTAATGAAACGGGAAGCTGCCAGCTTATCATTGAAGAAGGTAGAAGAATCGAAACTCGCACCCAGTTTCCAGGCCCAATATTTCAAAGGATTTGGGCAGGGAGAAAACGCCACCAATTACGATGGCTATCAATTTGGCATTGGGATTCCTATTCTAGGTCTGTCTCAGGTAAGAAGGGTACAAGCCAGTAAGCTTTATGCGGAAGCTGCCAGCAAGCAACTCGATAACTATGAGCTGAAACGAGAAGCGGAATGGGCGAGCCTCCAGGCCAACCGATTGAAATACCAGGAAATGGTTGCTTACTACGAAAATGAGGGACTAAATATGGCGGAAGAACTGATTGCTGTTGCCAACAAGTCGTATGCAGAAGGGGAAATTCCACTTTTCCAATTGCTTCAAAACATAGAAAATGCCCGCCAAATTCGACTCAGCTATATTGATCAGTTGTATCAGTTAAAGCTTGCCGAAGTAAACATTGCTTTCTTTTTAATTGATTAACAAACAGAGATGAAGACTTACAAAATATATATCATAAGCGTGATGCTGCTGACTTCCATCCAGGCATGCAACAACCAGGCAGAACCTACAGGAGCAGAGCAGCAGCTTACTTCCTCATCCGAAGGGCTTGCTCTTTCAGCACAGCAAATCACAAAAATTGGGCTGGAAAGTCAGACTATCAGCCAGCGCACTGTCACTACATCCGTTGCTGCCAATGGCATCCTGGATGTGCCCACTCAGCATATGGCATCCGTTACAACCTTCCTTGGAAGCTATGTGAAATTAGCGGACAAACATGTGGGCGAAAGAGTTAAAAAAGGGGAAGTGTTGGCGGTCATGGAAGGTCCAGAATTTGTCGATCTTCAGCAGCAGTACCTGGAGCATAAAAGCCAGTTATCATTGCTGAGTTCCGATCTTGATCGGCAAACCAATTTGGCCGCAGACTCTATCACATCAACAAAGAGCTTACAGCAGGCCAGGTCGATCTATGAACAAACAGCTTCAATGCTAGCGGCTCTCAAACAAAAACTGAGCTACCTGCATGTGAATATGAGTGTTCTTGACAATGGTGACATTGCCAGATCCTACAGGGTACTGGCTCCTATCGACGGCTATCTTACGAAAGTTACTGGAAAAATAGGGGCCTTTACCAGTCCCGGAGAATCATTAATGGAAATAGTCGACCTGACGCACATACATGCCGAACTCAGTGTCTATGAATCCGACGCCATGGCGGTGAAGGAAGGGCAAAAGATGCTCGTTACATTACCTTCTATGCCCGGAAAAGTGCTGGTGGCCGATATCTATTTGATCGATAAGACCTTCGATGATAATACCCGGTCAGTAAAAGCGCATGGCCACTTTGAGGAAGAGAATATTCCCTTTATTATAGGTATGTATGTAGAAGGCAAAATCATCACAGGCGAGTCGACTGGCTATGCAGTCCCAGGCAGTGCCGCAGTATTCGCAGACAACAACCGCTTTATCTTTTTGGAGAAGAAAGAAGGTGATATCGCTTCTTTTAAGCCTATTAACATCACTGAAGCCGTTGAAATGGATGGCTGGGTCGTTATTGACGAGAGTGAAATGGCTGGTGGGTACAATAAGGTCGTTACCAAAGGAGCCGGCTACCTGCTCTCGCAGTGGATGATGGCGGAGTAAATACCTATTAAAATAAACTAAGGCTGTCTTCAGTTGGGCACTTGAGACAGCCTTTTCTTCTTAATCTTCTGCCAAAAGCTCTATAAGTAATCTTAGTTCCGCATCTGAAATAGTGCCTTTATCTGATTTGTCGTAGATGTCAATAAGAAAAACAGCCCCTTTTACGATCCGCACATAGGTAATAAGCCTTGCGCCACCTGATTTTCCCTTCCCTTTAGAGGAAATAGCCAAGCGAATCTTGTAACAGTCCTTGCCGAGAGGGCTGCCCATTCGTGGGTTTACTGAAAGCTCTTCAATAATTGGGCTAAGATCCGTCTTCAGGGACTTATGCTTTTTAGCAAGCCGCTTAAGCTTTTTCTCAAACGATTCTGTCGCTACAACTTTATAGCTCATCAAGAAGCTCTTGGGCGGACTTCAATTCCTTTTTCCCCTCCTCGTATAGCTTCACGTCATTAAATGCCTCAGCAAGGTCCTGTATGCTACGGCTCTTATCTCTATCTTTCACTTCTTTCAAGATACTTACATAGTCAAGGCCTTTTAGTAGTTCCAAAAAAGAGGCCTCATCACTTTCCCTAACGTCTAGTAATACTTTCATCTTGATGTAATTAAGTAGTACAAATTTGCCTTTGATACTTGGTAAATCAAAGCGAAAAACCAATGATGTTACTTTGACCCTTGCAGTGCTGGCAAGGTATAATTAGAGAAAATACTTTCCTGTGCCATTAGCTTTTCAATCTCATCGGGCGTTCTTGGTGCACGGGTGCTAAGCAGCTCATAACCATCTTTGGTGATGAGAATGTCATCTTCAATGCGCACGGCAATGCCCCACCATTTCTTATCGCATGGACTGCCTTCAGGAATGTAGACGCCTGGCTCCACTGTTACCACCATATTCTCTTTGAACTCCTGGTAGTTACCCGGGTCATGCACATCGAGCCCTATGTGGTGGGAAACGCCATGAGGAAAATAATTATGAGGGGCGTCGGGGGAAGCAATAATCCCTAGCTTCGCTAGTCCCTGGTTAACTACCTGCCGGCAAACCAGCGTATTGTCGCCCATCTTTGCGCCGGGCTTCGACCGGGCAAACGCAGCTTCCTGCGCTTCAAGCACCAGCTCGTAAATGGCTCTTTGCTCTTTCGTGAACTTACCGCTGGCAGGTATGGTGCGGGTTATGTCGGCGGTATAACCGCGGTATTGTGCGCCAAGGTCCATCAATACCAGATCCGTTTTGATGTCCATTTTATTGTTACTGATATAATGAAGCGTGCAGCCATTGTTTCCGGCTCCTACGATAGAAGGATACCCCAGATCTTCTGCTCCATATTTTTTGAACACAAACTCATGAATACCCTGCACTTCCGACTCCGACATGCCCGGCTTCATCGCCTTAAACACCTCGGCCTGCGCCACACAGCTGACGTCCACCGCCATCCTTAGCAAAGCAATTTCCTCTGCAGTTTTTACCTCCCGAAGGTCCGTCAAATACTTATTGAGCGACGTGCCATCCAACTTCTGCTTGGGTTCTGGCAGCTTGTCGATCATCATCTTGCGTTCTTCCGGTGATTTTGCTTCCAACACGGCCTTTATCTGCTCGTTGGAGGCAAATTCCGGAAAAGTATTCGTCAGTTGCCTTAAAATTTGGGCAGCTTGAGGATTCTTCAAAAACTCCTCCGACTTCACATAATCATACATTTTGTACTTGTCGGCATTGAAGTCGACAGGGTAATCGACCTTGGTCTTAAACTGAAGCAAGAGGCTATATAAGTCGGCGTCGTTCCCCTCCTCATCCCGCACATCGCCGGGCAGGTTAAGGAACATGATCTTATCAAAAACTGAAAAGTCCATGTTGAACGCTTTGAAATCTTTGGCATCGTAGGCCGCTTCAAAACCCAGCTTACTTTTAGCTCCTTCCACTCCCAGTCTGGCACCGTTATACATTTCTTTGCGGGCTTGTCTTTGTTGGGTAAAGAGCACCTCTGAGAAGGTACTTCCATCAGGTCCTTTTTGTTTGTCCTTGAAAATAAGCACCAACGAATGGGGCTCCTGGTAGCCCGTTAAATAGTAGAAATTGGGGTCCTGGTGGTAAATATATTCAACATCGTTGGCGCGGTTTCGCACAGGATTGGCAAACATAACTGCCACTGAATTTGGTGGCATCTTATCGCGAAGCTCTTCTCTTTTTCTCTTGTGAAAATCTTTTCCCAGGTAGTCGGAGGGGTACAAAGAATTTTGAGAAAAAACGAGTCTTTGGGGCAACAAAAGCACAAAGAGAGCCAGTAGTTTAGCTGTTTTCATTGGAGACAGTTTAGCAGTTTAACGCAGCCAATTTAACATAGAAGCAAATCATGCCATTAAAATTTGTGGGGAGTGGTCAAATTTCATTAAATTCCTAGCTCAATTTTATCAAAAATCTTTTTTTGAGGCCTAATACAAATTTTTTTCTCACCAAATCAATTGCAATGAAACGTTTTTTTACAACAACACTCCTTGGAAGCAGTATTCCTGTTGCGTTTTCAATAACCATCCTCTTTCTTCTTATCCAGTCGAATGCTGTTTCGCAGCCCCAACTGACCAGGGTCGAAACTGCCGAGAATGGTACCGGCGATAGTTATCTCATAAGCTCTGTAGCGGAGCTCAATGGGAAGGCATATTATCTTAATGGCAGTAAAATTATTGAGGTAGATGAGAATCTTAACACAAGGGAGATCACACCCACGCTTTCTGGCGGATCAGCAACTACAATGTACTATATAGCAACACTAGGCGACAAACTATTTGTTGATCGATTTTATAAAAGTGGTCTGGGTGGAGAACCTTCCCTTGTGGATCCTAGTGATGGATCAACCACCATAATTAAAGATGTACATCCTGGTTCAAGGTATGTGAATGTCTACTCTGCATTCAGTACAGGAGACAAGGTGTTTTTCCTTGCCGATGATGGTAGCAGCTATGGTTTATGGGTAACCGACGGCACAGAGAGTGGAACCATAAAACTAGCAGACACAGGATATTCAGCTGCCCAGAATACGAAGTACTTCAAGCACGGTGACAAGGTCATCGTTTCACTAAATAACAATAGTATTTGGGCGTCTGATGGAACGGTTGATGGAACAGAAAAAATTATAACAGGTAATGTATATTCCTACTACATGGAAGGAACCACCACAGATGATTACTTCTACTTTTCTTTAAGGGGCCCAAATGTCTATTATCAGGTCTACCGATCGGACGGAACACTTGCTGGCACCGAGCAAATATTTCAAAACCCAGCCTACAATCAGATCTCAACTGTTTTTAGTATCGGTAACGATGTGTTCTTCACTGGGTATAGCTATGATACTTACACAACAAAAATTTATCGCTTCAATGGAACAAATAGTGCAGCGACAGAAATTGCAGAATTGCCTTCTAGTATTTCCACTTCTGGATCCAATGGATCTGTAGCCTACTTTCTGCTAAATACTTCCCCCTATACCATTTGGAAAACTAATGGAACAAACGCAGGTACAACGGAGCTCGGAACCCTTGGGTATAATGACTACTATACAGGCGCTAAAAAAGGCTTTGCAGGAGACAATTTCGTTTTATCCATCTATACTCCTGACACTGGAGTTGAACTTTGGGGCACGGACGGAACAGTAGCTGGTACTGGCCTTCTAAAGGACATTGAACCTGGGCCCTTTTCTTCGTTGTCAAGCACTCCCTTCATATTTGAAATTGAGGCATTCGACAAAATCCTATTTTCGGCGAAAACGACAAAGTATGGAAGTGAACCATGGATCAGCGATGGAACGAGCGCCGGGACCACGCTAATGGAAGATGTCAACTCAAACCCACAGACTCTGGCCATGTTTCAAATTTTAACGACAGGCGAAAAAATTTACACTCAAACTTCGTCCAGTTCGACTGCTCCTAGTTTTTTCGAGATAAATGAGAATCAGCTGAAAAATGCCCTTGTCGATGGAAACACGGCATATCTAGCTTATTCGGCAGTGACGGAATTCAATAAGGACTTTTACTTTTACGGATCTGCGGTAAATAGTGATGAATACTTTTACCAGGGTTTGACTCGACGTGATGAAACAGGCAAAATTGAGGCCGTGAAGAAGACCATTAATCTCTATAGCTACGGATTGAATGTAGTTAACAACAAGCTTTTCTTCTCAGGCTATAGCTCAGGGCAGGGGTATGAGCTTTGGGTTTCCGAAGACGGCACAGACGAAGGAACCCATCAGGTGAAAAATATAGCTCCCGGAGGAAATAGTTCAATGCGAACAAGCAATTCAACACCAATATCAATTGTGTTCTTCAATGGGAAATATTATTTCTCTGCCAATGACAATGTCAACGGCTACGAATTATGGGTCACAGACCTAACGGAAGAGGGCACTCAGCTTTTCTACAATCTGGATGGCAGCAGCAGTTCGTCAGAACCCAAAAACTTTTTCGTAGCGAATGGCAAACTTTATTTCACCGCCTATACCAATGGAGCTAACCAGGTCTGGGTAACGGATGGCACCACAGAAAATACTGAAGTGCTAGCCACTGCCAACGGCGACCAGTTTTTTCAGGTCGGAGATGAAGTATATTTTCTTGATAATTATAGTTCATGGTATTATAAGTTGTGGAAGAGCGATGGCACTGGAAGTGGAACACAGGAAGTTCGCGATTTGGGCTACTCCTATTATTCTCTTCCAGCCATTAAATTTGATGGCGGCTTACTCTATTGCGCCGATAATGGACCAAGTTATGATTATTACCTGATCGACAACGACGGAACAGAAACCAAATTCAAGGGCAATACTTCTCAAATCAGGGGACTTACTTCCTGGGAAAAATATGTTTACTACATTGTTGGGAGTAGCATGCGGGTGACCAACGGTTCGGACATCGATTTGGAAGTTATCAATTTGTATAGTGCGTCCTACCTCAGTGCCAACAACAATAATGCAAAGTATACCAGGTTTGGGCAGGATCTCTTTTTCTACATGTATGAAAACCAAACCTCCACTTATGCATTATGGAAACTGAATCTTTTCAAACAATCTATAGCACTAACTTATAATGCAAGTCCACTAGCCTCTGGGGGAGAAATTGATTTTGGATCGATTACCTATACCAGCGAGTCTGGCGCTAAAACCATTTCTATTACCAATAATGGTTTCGTCGACTGGAAATTTCCTGAGGGCTCCAGCATTGAAGTAAAAGGCGAAGCTGAAAAGGACTTTATCATTACCAGTTCAGCCCCGCCTTCTGTACTTAGACCCGGAGAGTCATTCGACGTCGTTGTTAAATTCAACCCGCAGAATGGAGGCATAAGAGAGGCATATTTTGAGCTAATGTCATCTGACGAGTCATCTTCAACCACTACTGTTAAATTGACGGGCAAAGGCACTAATTTTCCACAAAACATTAACTTTCTTTTCGCATCGGATATACCCTTTCGCGAAGGGCCCTACGAGCTAGCAGCCTACGCAAGTTCTCGACTACCATTGACTTATACCTCTACAGACAATGAAATAGCCACATTCACAAGCGAAGGTTTTGTGACCAAGAAGTTTGGTACTGTCACGATCAAAGCATCTCAGCCCGGAAATGAATATTTTCTTGCTGCCGCACCCGTTCAGAAAGAAGTGAACATTACTATAGGCAATCAAAGCATCGGACTAAGCATCCCTACCACCTATACTTTTGGTGATGCACCTGTTCAGTTGTCAGGTACCACATCGTCGGGCAATCCAATCAACGCCTTCACCAGTGGCAATACTGCGCTGATGACTATTGACGGCACGACAGCCACCCTCCTCGGTGCTGGAACTGTGACAGTAACGGCTACCGTGGATGGAAATGCCTTTTTCAATGCCGGAGAACAGACATTTACGTTTACAGTGAACAAAGCCGCTCAGGCTATTTCATTTGCTCCTTTGGAACAGGCTGCTTTCGGTAGCACCGTAGAGTTGACAGCTACTGGAGGGGCTTCGGGACAACCAGTCGTATTCACATCCTTAGACCCCACTGTGGCTACCATTGCTGGAAATACCGTGACTATTCTTAAGCCAGGCACAGTCATGATACAAGCGTCGCAGGCAGAAAGTACTAACTATTCAGCAGCACCTTCGGTATCACAAAAACTAACAGTAGTAAAAGCTACCCAAACCCTCAGCTTTGAAGCACCAGCTTCAAAAACCTTTGGCGATGGCACATTTGAATTAGCAGCTTCTGCGACTTCCGGACTGCCAGTTTCATTTACCAGCTCAGACAACGCGACAGCCTCTATCGAGGGTAATGTGGTGACGATCCATCGGGCTGGAACTGTCACCCTTAAGGCATCGCAGAGCGGGAATGCGAATTACAACTCGTCTACGTCCGTAGAACAGCCACTTGTTATTGCCAAGGCTTCGCAATCCATAACGTTCGGTGAACTTGCTGCTGCAACGGTTGGAGATGAACCTCTCACATTGAGTGGGGAAGCAAGTTCTGGTCTTGCAGTTGTATATGTTTCCAGCAACACAGAAGTCGCCATAGTAGAGGGCAATTCTCTGATAATTGTAGGAGATGGTGAAGCAACTATCACAGCCAGCCAGGGAGGTAACGTAAACTATTCGGCAGCAGAAGAAATCAGTCAACCGCTAGTGGTGGCACCTGCTGTACTTTCGGCGGCGGACGAAGACCTTATCACTAGCCAGGTGTATCCCAATCCGTCCGATAACATTTTACACGTAGCCTTGCCTGGCAACATTTCCAGAGCAAATTACAGGCTTACGCAATTAAGTGGGCAGGTCGTGAAGTTTGGAGAATTGACTTCCGACCCATCCAGGAGTCAGATCGTAATGGCTGATCTTGGACCGGGCGTATATTTACTCACTGTTTCTGCGCCCAATTACGCCAAAGTATTCAGGGTAATTAAGAACTAAACGCAACCCAACAACTATATTTGATAAGAAAAGGACCGGATGAACCGGTCCTTTTTCTGTTGGTAGCATCCTACAACGACAGAGAAATGAAGAAGCAGGTCTGTTTCTTCATTTTTTATCATTTTAAAACGTTTCTCTTTGTCACTATTCAACGAATATTTATTATGCATAAATAATAGTAAAAACATGCACCCAAATAACTTAGCCAGCTGCTTGAAAAGGGGATCCATATTAATTTCTCTCGCCCTTTTATTTATTCTTGGAGGAAACACTGATACATTTTCACAACCACAGCCAGTACAACTTTTGCTTGAAAATCACCCGACTGCATCCAGTAATCCTAGAGATATGGTGGAAGTCAATGGGGTTTACTACTTCGTAGCCAATGACAACGAAATATGGCAAACTGATGGAACGCCTGAAGGAACTTCAAAGCTTGAGTTTACACTGCCTTCTGGCGGATGGCAGCAAGTGGGTGGTGGAAATAGAAGAATCAGAGCCATGTCGGTCGTAGCTGATAAGCTTTTGCTCTTTGGATTTGACTTTATCATTTTTGAGTCAGATATCATTCTAGGTGAGGAGCCAGCCATCTTCGACCTGATCTCTATGACCATGAGTCCTTTGGCAAATATTAATCAAGGACAATGGGCTTCATCGCAAGCAATGGAACCACACTCCGTTGGCAGCAAAGCATTTTTTCTCGCAAATGATGGAGTTCATGGCACGGAAGTCTGGGTAACCGACGGGACTGAAGAGGGGACGACGCAGCTAGTTGACACCAACGATGATACAAATACTATAAGCAATGTTAATTTTTTCGATATCGGCAATGAAACATATTTCTCCGTAGGCTATAAAAAACTGTACAAAACCGACGGCACTCCCGATGGTACTGTGCTGGTGAAAGACTTTACACCAAGTAACGCAAACGTAGGATATTCATCCCAAGAAATTCACAAAATTGGCGACGAAGTGTTTTTTATTGTCGCAAGTAATGTGCGAAGTATATGGAAAACAGATGGCACTGAAGAAGGCACAGCTCTTTTAATTGACAACCTTCCAAGTAGTAACCTGCGGGCTATTAACAATGAGCTGTTTTTCTTGCAAAGCTGTAACTCAACCCAATCCTGCCTTTACAAAGTTAATTCTTCTGTGCCTCAGCTTGAGCTTATCGCCACCATACCAATTCAGTACTTACACAATATTTCAACCGAGAACGATGGCATCATTTTCTTTGAAGGAGCAAACGAATTGTGGAAGACCAATGGCACTGAAATTGGAACTGTAAAAGTAAGCGATCTAGAATCAAGTGAGGTAACTTCTGCAAATTGGACTTACCGGTTTGTAAATAACAAAATTTTGTTCACTTATTATGGAGGAGAGTCAGGTCAGGAAATATGGGTATCAGACGGTACTTCCGAGGGTACATTTATTTTGAAGGACTTTAATCCGGGTTTTAGATCAAGCTATCCCGAATTAATCCATGCCAATGATAACCTTTTGTTTGCTGCTCTCAATAGTGGCGACACAGGAAAAGAAGTTTGGGCCAGCAACGGGAATATGGGAAATGCACTCTTTTTGGGCGACTTGAACTCTTCTGGGGAAAGTATCTCAATAAAAGACTATAAAGTTGCAGAAAGTGATATTGTCCTGCGTATTAATCGAGATTTTACTCAAAGTCAAGTACCCAACCTTGTCACGATTTCCGAAGACAACATTCTGACGCCAATTAAGAGCATTGGTTCGTATACTTATCAAAATTATTACAATAGCAATTTCGAAATTCTAAATGAGTCTATCTTCTTCACCGCCAAGGAAGTAATCGGAAACTCCTTTTCTAATCATCTTTTTAAGTATAAAGACAAGCAACTTGAGAAAGTTGTTGATTTGCACTTTTCCGATTTCATTAGTGAAACCAATGAGTCTCTTTTTTTTGCAAACAGCGACGAGACTCATGGCCAAGAGATATGGAGTAGTAAAGGAACAACCGAGACAACTTCAATTTTTGTTGACGCCGTTGAAGGTGCGACCGGCGGAGCTTTCACCTCTGAGCTGCAAGAAATTGAATACATTCATGGCCTAGGTTACTTTTTTGTGGCAATTGATGCTGCGCACGGACCGGAGCTTTGGAAAACTGACCTAACTGATGGAGGTACCGCAATGGTTAAGGATATCAATGAAGGCTTTTTCGGCTCATTTCCGACTAAATTTTTTGCGTTTGAAAACAAGCTAATCTTTCTGACCAGAAAACAAAATAGTGTTTATGAGTTATGGGTCAGCGATGGGACCGAAAGCGGAACAAACAAGCTTTTCGACCATTCTTTGAATATCGGGGCCATCAGATACCATAAAATCGGTAATTCTCTCTACTATGTAATCAGAAACAATAGTTTTTTCTATGAGCTCTGGAAAACTGACGGAACAACTGATGGGACGGAGATGGTGGAAAGTTTGGGGCAGTTTTACACTTCTTTTGAGGATCCATTCATTCCATTCAACGATGCTCTAATCTATTTAAAGAAAAGTACCGAAAGTGGGTACGATTTTTTCAGACTGTCAGGAGGAGAGCCTGAAAATATTCATCATTCCGAAACAGGGTATCTCGGTGGCTATAACCAATTCGAGGACTATTTATTATTTTGGGAGGGGGACAATTTTCTTAATAGCTCAATGTGGGGAACTGACGGTAGCGCCGAGGGTACAACTTTGCTCTACAATTTAACTGAGATTTCGGGCGTAAAAAGAATCGACAACCCATTTCAATACAAATCAGATCTGATTTTTCAGGGAGAAGAAGAGGGAAAAACCTTCATTTATAAATTGCCCATTCTCTATCCTATAGTAGAAATTGAGTACAATGGAGAGGTACGTGATCCAGGTTTCGAAATCAACTTTAGCGAAGTGCTTTACAATCAATCTAGTGAAAAACAAGTCATCACTATTACCAACAAAGGATACATCCCTCTAAAGTTTACTGGCGCCTTCAAATTCGACCTGGCAGGTGCCAATCCAGAAGATTTTATGCTTGACTTATCGTCAATTTCTGGTAGAATAATCCCAGGAGAACAGAGTGAAATTGGCATTACTTTTATGCCAAAGGCGGTTGGCCCTCGTTCAGCAACCTTACTCGTTTTAACAAACGATGAGAATAATTCATTGCTTGAATTCCAACTGACTGGAACAGGAATGAAAGTCAAACCAACCTTATCCTTTTCAGAACTTCCTATTAAATCTGTGATTGACGAGCCCTTTACTCTTGAGACATCGGTTGACACGGACCAGGACATCTCTTTTTCGTCATCAAATCCAGGAATTGCCAGCATCGACGGAGCAACCGTATCAATCCACAAAGTTGGCCAAGTAATAATAACTGCTTCTGTTGAAGCTACAGAATTGTATTATGATACTTCAACAGAACAGACTTTGAGAATTGAGGGGGTTGAACAGATAGTTACATTTGAATCCCTTCCAAAAAAGACCGTCGGAGACGAACCCTTCGACCTCGTGGCTTCAGTGGACTCAGGCCAGGAAATCTCGTTTACGTCTTCCGATGCTGAGGTAGCCAGCATCGAAGGAAAGACAGTTACTATTCACAAAGCTGGCACTACAAACATTACTGCTTCGGTGGTGGCAACCGAAGTGTACAACGCAGCTTCAACGCAGCAATCGCTGACAATCAATGGAGTCGAGCAAACCATCACTTTCGGCGAACTGCCAACAAAAACATTTGGCGACACACCTTTCGAGCTTTCAGCTTCCGCAAACTCCGATCTCGCTATCACTTTTTCCTCAAGCGATCCAACTGTCGCATCCATAGAGGTTAATATGGCAACCATTCTCAAAGCTGGATCGGTAACCATTACTGCCAATCAGACTGGCAACGATAACTATTCCAGCGCCACTGCCACACAAACATTGACCATCAACAAGGCAGCCCAAAACATTACCTTCGGTGCCCTGCCTGAAAAGACCTTCGGCGAGGCTTCCTTTGCCTTCAGCGCTACGGCCAGCTCAAGCCTGGGGGTCACTTTTGCGTCTTCCGATGCTGCGGTTGCCTCCATCGAGGGAGCTACCGTTTCCTTGCTAAAGGCCGGAACCGTCACCATCACCGCCTCTCAGGCGGGTAACGACAACTACTTGGCCGCTGATCCGGTCACACAGCAATTGGTCATCAACAAAGCAGCCCAATCCATTACTTTTGAGGCCTTGCCGTCAAAAACATTTGGCGATGCGCCTTTTGAGCTGTCGGCGACTTCCTCGACAGGTTTGCCAATTACCTTCAGTTCATCCAATACTTCTATCATAAACGTTGAAGGTAACCTGGCTACTGTTGCTGGAGCTGGTTCAGCTACCATTACAGCTTTGCAAGCAGGAAATGATAACTATCAACCAGCAACAGCAGAACAATCAATAACTATCAACAAAGCAGCACAGTCCATCGCTTTTGAAGAGTTGCCCGCCATTAAAGCTGATGATGAGCCTATCGAGCTGACTGCCACTGCCACGTCTGGTTTGCCAGTAAGCTTCGGTTCACAAGATGAAACTATTGCCCTGATTGAAGGAAGCGCTTTGACCGTTGTAAGCGCTGGTGAAACAAGCATAGCAGCATCCCAGCCTGGCAACGAGAACTATCTGGCAGCGGAGGAAGTAGTGAGGACACTGGTGGTGGAGGCGGTGACGGGGTTGAAGAATGACTTGTCCAACAAAATAGTGGTTTACCCGAACCCAAGCCGGGACAGGCTCTTCATTAGACATAGTGAATTGAAAGAGGCTCGATATACCCTGACTTCCATTGGCGGGGAGATTACCATGGCAGGTTTAATGGATAAAAATGGAGAAACAATCATTGAAACAAGGCACCTAAAAGAGGGCATCTATCTACTTACGATTTCGAAAGATGACAACAACTTTACCTACAGAATTATCAAGGAGAATTAATATGAGACTGAACTTCTTGGTAATTTATAGACTTTTTATCATTCTATTGCTTACCATCTATTTGACCATTCCTGCTTATGGTCAGCTTGAATTTACTCAACT
The DNA here is from genome assembly GCA_964351395.1 of uncultured Roseivirgaceae bacterium. GTDB lineage: Bacteria > Bacteroidota > Bacteroidia > Cytophagales > Cyclobacteriaceae > Imperialibacter. The sequence continues at coordinate 48,834 of CAYGOF010000006.1, read as the reverse complement.
TCAGTTTGAACAACCGAGAACGGAATCATCAAACCCGTCAAGTGCTGTAGAGTATAACGATAAAGTCTATCTTCTAATAAGGAACGGAATCGTCGTCTGGGACCTAAACACCGAAACTTGGGAAAAAAAAGAAGTGATCGTTCAAACCGGCTTCAATTCTAGCTATATCGGCGTGGTCAACGATAAAATCATAACTTTTCCTGACAATCTCTACGATATGGAAAATGGAGTCTATGGTAGAGAGCCGGCCATCCTAGACCCCGCGACATTTGAACTTCGTGGAATAAAAGATATTAACCCTAACGGGATAGCAGTTGACAGGTTTTTAACGAATCATGCCGGAAAAATATTTTTTTTAGCCAACGACGGTACAAACGGGAAAGAAGTTTGGGTAACGGATGGGACCAATGAAGGAACCGTAATGTTACATGACATGACAACTGGGGCCGGAGGGGAAAGCAATATTTGGGCTGTTCCCTTTCTTGATAAAGTCATGATTAACTACAACCGGAAACAATTTTGGGTCAGTGATGGTACCCCAGAAGGCACTGAACTGCTAAAAGATTTCGGTGAGTCTGTTCCAAGTCTACCTATCTCGGCCGACCAATTTACAGTCATCGCTGATAAGAGCTACTTCGTGATCAATACACCGGCACAGGGTCAAGTTATTTGGGAAACAAATGGCACGCCTGATGGCACTATTCAGTTTACCGATTTTACTGATTACGAAATCACTAGTGGAATCAAGTTGATCGCTTTCAATGGAGCCTTAATTGCCTTTGGTACGGAAAGTCAGGTGCCGAATTACCCGTTTAGGATTTTAAAAATAGACTTGACGACTAGCTCCAAAGAGGATATGGCCTTCGTAGATGGTTTGGGGAGTATTACTGGCACGCCAAAAGTGATCGATAATTATATCTATTACGCAATCTTTGGTCATCATCAAAGTAGCGGTATTTATAGATTCGATGGCACAGTTGATGGCATCGAAAAGCTAAAGGGTATTCCGGACTTAGGTTGGGTAATAGGTGCACCGTTGACCACTGAAAATGGATTTTTCTGGGCTATCAAAACTGCATCTTCGGGACAAGAGCTATGGTATTCAGACAAGACCGAGGAAGGCACATTGCAGGTAAAGGATATTGACCCGGGTGTGTATGGCGGATTTAACTTTTACAAAGGAGTGTTTCAAAACACTTTATTTTTTAGCGCCAACGACGGTGCAACTGGAACCGAACCTTGGGTGTCACAGGGCACGCCAGAAACAACCTACATAATAAACGATTTCGAAACAAGTGCGGCAGCCATGCAGGCCACCAACATAAAGGTTGCCAATGACAATTTATACTTTAACCTCAATGTAGGAGGATTGAAGCCCAACCTTTTCAAACTCAATGGGACGAAGCTGGTTGACATCATCAATCAACCCAACTTTCAAGCAGAAACATACTTTGATATTGAGCTATACCAAGACAAAATATTTTTTGGATCAAACCCTGACTTTCAGACTCTCTATCCTGCCGATAATCTCTACCACCTTTTTTCCTATGATGGGACTGAAGTAGCATCTACTAAACCCATCTCCGGGATCACTTCAGGACCTAGAGAATTTTCAGTGGCAAATGATATTCTATTTTTTATTGCAGGTGCTCCGTCATATGGAAATGAATACTGGATCAGTGATGGTACTGCTAATGGTACAAAAATGCTTAAGGACATCAATCCTGGAAGTGCAAGTAGTTATGCTCCTTGGCTAGGCTTCTCTGAACAGTCGGGTGTCGTCTATTTGAATGGAACCTACTACTTCAGCGCTATTGGCCCTGGCCAGGGTCATGAATTGTGGAAGACTGACCTCACTGAAGATGGAACCACCCTGATAAAAGATATCAATACAGGGGCTGGAGACTCTTATCCATATAATTTCACCACAATCGGTTCGCATGTTTATTTCACGGCTACTTCCGATGGAGCTAACTACAGCTCATGGGTGACAGACGGAACAGAATTAGGCACTATTAAACTCGTTGACCAACTTGGGTCTGCTTTTTATCAAATAGGCGATCAAAAATACATCGTAACAAGACAATACATTAGTGAGTCGAATAAGAACCTATTTAAGATTTGGAAAACCGATGGCACTTTGGCAGGCACTTCTGAATGGCGAGTACTGGGAGAATTTCAGTCCATTGATGCTCCTGTGGCCCAAATTCATGCAGGTCTCTTTTTTGTAGAGGGTTCCGACTCAAGCTGGTCATACAACCTTTTAAAACAAACGAACGAAATTATACCAATTTTATCAGAGTATCCGGCTACGCTTTCAACTGTATTTACACAGGATCAAAATGTTTATTTTGTCACAAACCCTGAAGCACTTTGGGTAAGTGACGGTTCCGTTGAGGGTACCTTCGAAATTGAAACAGGTCAAACTACCTCGCTTCATTCTGTCCGACATTTGACGAGATTTGAGGATGATTTAGTATTTAACAGTGGAAACTTTTCTCTTTGGTCGTTAAATCTATTTGAGGCAAGTTTTGAGACAAAGCTTGATGGGCAGGTGGCCACGCAAAATGAGGTCATCAATCTTGAAAGTGCCATAGGAAACGGTAAATCATTTACTCTTGAAATTCAAAACAAAGGATATGCCAACATAGACTTAACAGGAACACCAAGAATTTCTATTTCCGGACCAGCATCTAGCGATTTTTCGGTTATTGCAAACCCAGGCGAAACAATCGGGATCAATAAATCAACATCCCTTTCTGTTGAATTCAATCCAAAAACGATAGGGTTGAAGCAAGCAACCCTCAGCATAGAAATCAATGATGGTCGGGATTATGTCACCTTTAGTTTGTCAGGAACGGCTACCAAAATAAATCCGACGATAACTTTCTCAGAACTTCTTGCAAAAAATATCCTTGATGAACCCTTCGACCTCACAGCTTCGGTAAACACAGACCAGGAAATCTCGTATTCTTCTTCCGATGCTGAGGTAGCCAGCATCGAAGGAAAGACAGTTACTATACACAAAGCTGGCACTACAAACATTACTGCTTCGGTGGGAGCAACCGAAGTGTACAACGCAGCGTCAACGCAGCAATCGCTGACAATCAATGGAGTCGAGCAAACCATCACTTTCGGCGAACTGCCAACAAAAACTTTTGGTGACACTCCTTTCGAGCTTTCAGCCACTGCAAGCTCCAACCTCGCAGTCACTTTTTCTTCCAGCGACCCTACTGTAGCTTCCATTGAGGGAAATAAAGTGACTATTCTCAAAGTGGGAAGTACGACCATCACTGCCTCACAAGCGGGCAACGACAACTATTCCAGCGCTTCAGCCACACAAACCTTGACTATCAACAAAGCAGGCCAAACCATCATGTTTAGTGCCCTACCAGCTAAGACATTTGGCGATGCCCCTTTTGAGCTCTCAGCTTCCAGTACTTCTGGCCTCGGAGTGAGCTTCTCCTCAACAGATGCAACAATCGCTAATGTAGAAGGAACAACGGTCACCATCCTTAAACCGGGTTCAGTCACTATTACCGCCTCCCAAACAGGAAATGACAATTACCTCGCCGCTGAACCAGTAACACAGCAGTTGGTCATCAACAAAGCATCTCAAAGCATTACTTTTGAGGCCTTGCCGTCAAAAACATTTGGGGATGCGCCTTTTGAGCTTTCGGCGACTTCTTCCACAGGATTACCGGTCACTTTCAGTTCAACCAATCCTTCCGTAGTAAGCGTCGAAAATAGCCTGGGGACCATCGCAGGCGCAGGGTCTGCTACCATTTCAGCTTCTCAAGCTGGCGACGACAACTATCAGCCAGCAACAGCCGAACAAACCATAACTGTCAACAAAGCAGCACAGTCCATCACTTTTGATGAGCTTCCCACCCTAAAAACGGATGATGAGCCTATCGAACTTACTGCAACCTCCACATCTGGTTTGCCAGTAAGCTTCGGTTCACAAGATGAAACTATTGCCCTGATTGAAGGAAGCACTTTGACTGTTGTAAGCGCTGGGGAAACAAGCATTTCTGCTCTACAAGCTGGCAACGCCAACTACCTGCCTGCCGAAGAAGTGGTGAGGACGCTGGTGGTGGAGGCGGTGACGGGGTTGAGGAATGACTTGGCTGGCCAAATAAGGGTGTATCCAAACCCTACCGAAGACTTCATCACAGTCAGCTTGTCTGCTGCTTTCCCTGAAGTGGAGTACATTCTTACCACAATCAGCGGATTGGAATTAAAGAAGGGAGTCCTCAATCACCAGCATGATGGAAACAGCGTCCGTCTCGACAATATTGGCCCGGGAGTCTACCTCCTTACCCTTTCACTTGGCGACAAGTCAAGCACTTTTAGGGTGATTAAAAATTAGTGAAGGAGATCCAATCGAACAGGTGAAATCGGCATCAAAAGTAGGCTAATTCAAATCATAGCTGTAATTGACTTCATTTATAGCTATAATCCTTTCCAAACATACCTGCGTTTGGGTCTAAAGATGGCTATGTTTGGGATGAATGTTAACTATGTTTCGGGTGAAACATAGCTGTCTTTTTGAGGCAGGTAGTTTTAAGCACATTTACCTCCCAAATTTCTCACAACGGTAAGTCCTTTTGCCTCTATCCTTTGATGCTTATCTATTGACATTTCACTGGTCTTCTCCCCATTGATTTTCAAAACGAATAGCTCAAGCGATGTAAGAAGGAGTCGATTGTGAAACGGATCCACTGAATTATCTGCGTTCATCTCTCCACCTTTGCCCTATTTTATTTAGCTTTAACAAACTCCCGACACTTATGAAGCATCTTTCCCCATCCATTGAAGCATCGATCATCAAAAAAGTCGACCGTCGTTCATTTCTAAAAATAAGTGGGCTAAGTGCCACAGGTATTATTTTAGGCATGCAAGTGGCCTGCTCTCCTTCCAAAAAGAGGGACAGCGGCATTGCTTTTTCGCCCAATGTCTATCTCACCGTAAACAGCGACGGCTCCATTAACATTGTAGCCCACCGCTCAGAGATGGGGACAGGTATCCGCACAGGTCTTCCGCTTATTGTGGCGGATGAACTAGAAGCTGACTGGAGCAAAGTCAAAGTAGTACAGGCCATTGGCGACGTAAAATACGGTGACCAAAATACGGATGGGTCCTACTCGATAAGGATGTTTTTTGAGCCAATGCGGAAGGCCGGAGCTGCTGCGAGGCTCATGCTGGAGCAAGCTGCTGCTAATGAATGGGGAGTAGCCGTTGAGGAGTGCAAGGCAAAAAACCACGAGGTCATTCATGAGTCAAGTGGCAAAAAATTAGCATTTGGGGAATTAACTGAGGCCGCATCAAAACTGGAGATGCCTTCAGAAGATAAAGTACAACTTAAGAAAAAGTCCGACTGGAAATACATTGGGAAATCAACCGCCATCGTCGACCTGAAAGACATAGTAACTGGCAAGGCTGGTTTTGGCATTGATGCCAGGGTGCCGGGAATGAAATATGCGACCGTGCTCCGCTGCCCCGTGGCAGGAGGAAAGGTGAAAACCTTTAACGCAGATAAAGCGCTGGCAGTGGCAGGCGTGCTAAAAGTGTTGGAAATGCCTTTCACCGCCTTCCCAAGTGGCATCAACAACCCGCAGGGAGGCATTGTTGTGATCGCTGAAAATACCTGGGCGGCCATCAAGGGAAGAAAAGCGCTTGAGGTTGAATGGGATTTGGGTCCGAATGCTGCCTACAGTACAGAAGACTACTTTGCTGATATGCTGGGCAGAGTAAAAGAACAAGGAAAAGTTCACAGGGAGCAGGGCTCCACAGCTACTTCTTTTAAAAGTGCCGCCAAAACACTTGACTCAACCTATCTCATCCCTCACCTGGCACATGCCTCTATGGAACCTCCTTGCGCGGTGGCCAACTTCAAAGAGGGAAAATGCGAGGTTTGGGCGCCTACGCAAAATCCACAAGGAGCCCACGACGCCCTTGCTGAGGTACTGAAAATCGACAAAGCCAATGTAACCGTCAATGTTACGCTCCTTGGCGGTGCCTTTGGTCGGAAATCGAAGCCCGACTTCATCGTAGAAGCAGCTTTGGCTTCTCAAATGAGTGGGTTTCCTGTCAAGCTCCAGTGGACCAGAGAAGATGATATCGAACACGATTTCTTCCATGCCTGCAGCGTGCAACGTATCAAAGTGGCCCTTGACAAAGACAAAAAAGTGACTGGTTGGGAGCACCATAGCGTATTTCCTCCAATAGGTGGGACCTTTACTGCCGACGAAACAGGTCCAAGCTTTGGAGAACTACAACTGGGTATGGTGGACATGCCTTTTGATATTCCCAACATTTCGTGTCAGTCGCACGAAGCAAAAGCCATGACCCGCATTGGCTGGCTTCGGTCTGTAAGCAATATCCAACATGCTTTTGCCATAGGCAGCATGGTTGACGAAATAGCTGAATACCGTCAAATGGACCCCGTAGATAACCTGATGGATCTCATAGGCGAGGACCGGGAAATTCCGTTCGACAAACTGATGGAAGGGTTCGGCAACTATGGCGAGCCTATCGAAAAGTTCCCAATGAAAACCAGCAGGCTGAAAAATGTAATCAGATTAGCCGCTGAAAAATCAGGCTGGGGGAAGGAGCTTCCTAAAGGACATGGAATGGGCATATGCGCTCACAGGAGCTTCCTCACTTATGTGGTTTGTGTGGTGCACGTGGCTGTTGACAACGCTGGCAAAATGTCTATTCCTGAGGTACACTACGCCGTCGACTGTGGTATTGTTGTGAACGAAAACTCGGTAAAAAACCAATTTGAAGGCGGTGGCACTTTCGCCTCCAGTCTTGCGCTTAAGGGTGGAATTGCTTTCAAAAATGGGGAAACTGTGGCCAAAAACTTCGACCAATATGAAGTAGCCAGAATGCAGGACACCGCCCAAAAGATATCAATTCACCTGGTAGAAAGTGATGAATTGCCTTCAGGCGTAGGCGAGCCGCCGGTGCCACCATTTGCACCAGCCTTGGCCAATGCAATATTTGCGGCTACAGGTAAGAGGTATAAGGAGTTGCCAATAAAGGTTTAAATCTCTTACTATAGGCGTTCATCATCTACTCTTGAAGATTATCAAAACGAAGGCTCCCATTTCGATAGCTTTGGTTCTGGCGCTAACTATCTCTGCTAGTACCTCTGCGGCCCAGAGTGCTGTCTACTGTGTCAACACTGATGAGCCTAATTTTGCTGACTATGATCTTTTCAATCAAGACGTTCAAGGGAAAAAGATCATAATGTTAGGGGAATACCATTACCTGAAAGCCAACTTCACCATTCAGGCTGAGCTTTTGATACACCTTAATAAGCAGTTCGGTGTAAGAAACCTGGTCATCGAGTTTGGCTGGGCAGAAGTCTATCTGTACAATAAGTATCTAGAGACAGAAGATCTCTATTATCTCAATCACACGTCCTTCGGCTTTAGCCATTTCGACATATTTTATGCTGCTTTAAAAAGGTTATATGACTACAACCTGGGCCTTCCTACTGACAAAAAATTGAAGGTTCACGGTCATGATTTTGAAAGAGAACCAGGATTATCAGCCAGTTTGTATGATCTCTTGTCCACCTACCCCAGCAGCCCAGCTTTAGAAAACTTGAAAGCGTCAATAAAAGCCCGGTTGGATACCATTGGGATCCAAAGGAATGTGAAAGAATATACTTTCTTCCTTCGTGATCAAATCGCTGCATTGTCCCTACCGAACGATGAAAACAAGCAGATTATCAATAATATCCTTAACAACAATTCCTTTTACCCGAATTTATCAGCCAGGGACGAGTACATGGAAAAGGCATTCGTCGCCATGGACACCACAAATGAAATGTATCTTGGACAGTTTGGCTGGGCTCACACTATGCTAAATGCGTGGAACGGGTTGGCTGCTCGTCTGGAAAGACTCGAAAAATACAAGGAAAAAATACTGGTTACCATATTCTATCCTGTAAATAACGAGAGATCCGTCGATATCAAAGATGAAAGCACATGCCCAGTTTTTTTATATCGATTTGATAGCACTGATGAAAAAACAGCTGGCCTCAGGGCAAAAGGACAATGGGCATTAGTGCTCAAGAATCCACCCAGCTATCCAAGAATAGAATAGTTGGGGTGGCATTTTCACAACCTCTTCGCCCTGTTCCAATACTCGTCCATTTCTGCCAGCGTCATCTCACCCAGCCGCTTGCCATCCTTTGCTGACTCCTGCTCCAGGTACTGGAATCTTTTGATAAACTTCTTATTGGTTCTTTCCAGCGCCTCCTCAGGATCGATGTCAATAAACCTTGCATAGTTGACGAGTGAGAAAAGTAGGTCGCCGAATTCCCCCATCGCTTTCTGCTGATCTATTTCCTGGCCAGTTTCAACATTAAACTCTTCTTTAAATTCCTGCATCTCCTCTTCTACTTTCTGCCACACCTGCTGCTTCTCTTCCCAATCGAAGCCTACGCCCCGGGCTTTGTCCTGAATCCGGATGGCCTTTACCAAAGCTGGCAATGTTTTGGGCACCCCTCCCAACACCGATTTATTCCCTTTTTCCTGTAGCTTGATTTTTTCCCAATTCTGTTTCACTACTTCATCATTCTCCGCCACCACATCGCCATAGATATGTGGGTGCCTGTTAATCAACTTTTCACAAAGCGAGTTGATCACGTCAGCCACATCGAAGTTTCCTGTTTCAGAGCCAATTCTTGAGTAAAAAACCAAATGCAACATCAAATCGCCCACCTCTTTTTTTATCTCATCCAAATTGCCTTCCAGGATAGCATCCGAAAGTTCGTAGGTCTCTTCTATGGTCAGGTGACGAAGGGTTTCGAATGTCTGCTTTTTATCCCATGGACAATTTTCCCGCAATTCGTCCATGATGGTTAGCAGCCGGTCAAAAGCAGCTAGTTTTTCCTTTCTCTTTAGATCGGGAGCGGGTATTTTTTCCATAGAATGAATTTTCCTTTTCGCAGAAGTGTTGAACTATTGAGGTGCTAATTAGGTATTACGAGCCCTCTGAATTTTCTTTGCATAAAGATAAAGAATGCCATGACAACTGTTTTACTAGGAATTGGATTTATAGCATTGTTCTTCATTCTGATGTCAGTACGACTGATATTCCTTAAGAATGGAGAGTTCAAGGGTACCTGTGCATCGCAGAGTCCTTTTCTGAATAAGGAAGGTGTAACCTGCGGCTATTGTGGAAAGAACCTACAGGCGGGTGATGCTTGTGGCGACAGCAATTCGGGCAACCCGGAGTCAGAAGTGAATAAAGTTTTATCGAAATTTTAAGCGATTCCATCGAATGTTGGCGAAAACACCGCTTTCATAATCCATTATCTTTGAATACTACCATTCTTTCACGGTATTTTTTCAGTAAATTTGCGCCCGCAATCAATTTAAACCTGGAACGTGACATTAATTAAATCTATATCTGGAATCAGGGGTACTATTGGTGGCAAGCCCGGCAACGGACTTACGCCGCTAGATACAGTGAAATTTGCTGCAGCCTATGGTGAATGGCTTTTGGCTCAAAAAGCCGAGCCGAAAGTAATCATTGGAAGAGACGCTCGCATTTCTGGCGAGATCGTTACTCACCTGGTAGCATCTACGCTTCAATCACTGGGTATCCATGTTGTTGACCTTGGTCTTTCTACTACTCCAACAGTAGAAATGATGGTGGTGGAAGAGGGAGCCGGAGGAGGTATTATTATCACAGCCAGTCACAATCCGATTCAATGGAACGCCCTTAAGCTGCTCAATAACAAAGGTGAATTTCTTTCTGCCAATGATGGAGCTCAAATCCTGTCAATTGCCGATGCAGAAGCTTTTGATTTTATAGAAGTAAAAAAACTTGGGAGCTATTCTTTGCAAGCCGATGCAATTGAAAGGCACATAGAAAAAATATTGGCGCTAGACATGGTTGACGTTGCTGCTATTCGCCAACGTAATTTCTCGGTGGCCATAGATGCAGTGAACTCCACAGGCGGCATTGCAGTGCCTATGCTCCTCGAAAAACTAGGTGTGGAGAGGGTTGAAGTGTTTTTTGGAGAACCAAATGGCCATTTCCCACACAACCCTGAACCATTGCCGGAACACCTCACACATATTTGTAGTGAAATTGAAAACGGTCAGTATGACCTGGGTATCGTAGTAGATCCAGATGTGGATCGCCTGGCATTTATATGCGAAGATGGCACCCCATTTGGCGAAGAGTACACACTTGTTGCTATTGCTGACTATGTACTTTCACAAAAGCCTGGAGCCACAGTATCGAACCTTTCTTCAACAAGAGCCCTCAGGGATGTGACTGAAAAATACGGTCAGAAGTATGAGGCCGCTGCTGTTGGGGAGGTCAACGTAGTGGAAAAAATGAAAGCCATTGGTGCTGTAATAGGTGGTGAAGGAAACGGCGGTGTGATACTTCCGGAACTTCATTATGGCCGCGATGCACTGGCAGGCATTGCTCTTTTCCTTACACAATTGGCTAAGTTTGGTAAAAGTGTATCAATGCTGAAAGCGAAGTACCCAAGCTACCATATCTCAAAAAATAAAATCGAATTATCGCCAGAAATGGATGTCGATCAGGTATTGCACGAGATCAAGGACAAATACCAGCGTCAGCCTATCAATACGGTAGATGGCGTCAAAATTGAATTTGACAAAGAATGGGTGCATCTTCGTAAATCCAATACGGAACCCATCATCAGGATTTATTCTGAGTCGGAAAGTCAGGCTACAGCCGAACATCTCGCTCACAAAATCATGATGGATATTAAAGAAATCATTTCAGAAAAAATCTGAAAATATGAGAGTATATCTTGACAATGCTGCCACCACTCCTCTGGACAAGGAAGTGCTGGAGGCGATGCTCCCTTACTTCACCGACCATTTTGGCAATCCAAGTTCCATCCACGGGCATGGTCGATTGGTAAGATCAGCGATCGAACAGTCAAGAAAAAAAGTAGCCGAACTACTGAATACCTCTCCTTCAGAGATCTTCTTCACTTCGGGTGGTACTGAAGCAGACAATACTGCCTTAGTGCGGTCGATTGAAGCTTACGGGCTAACACATGCCATTACGTCCAAAATTGAGCATCACGCTGTACTTCATACGTTAGAATTCCTGCACACACAGGGAAAAATTGACCTTACCTATGTTGAGCTCGACGAAAAAGGCCACGTGAGTCTGGATCATTTGGAGTCCTTTTTAAAAGCACACCCCGGTAAGGCGCTTGTAAGCCTGATGCATGCTAATAATGAAATTGGCAACCTCAACGACATCGGCAGAATTGGCCAATTAGCCAAAGAATACAAAGCGGTTTTCCATACCGACACCGTACAGGCAGTAGGCCATTATCGTCACGACCTGCAGGCGCTAAACCTTCAAATGATGGTTGGGGCCGCTCACAAATTTCATGGTCCCAAGGGCGTTGGCTTCCTGCATATCAACCATCATTGCAAAATCCATCCCTTCATACATGGTGGAGCTCAGGAAAGAAATATGCGGGGCGGCACCGAAAATGTAACCGGTATTATAGGGCTGGCTAAAGCGCTGGAATTGGCTTATGCGCATATGGACGAGCACCGTAAGCACATGGAGGCGTTGAAGGAAAACATGATCAGGCAGCTCTCGGCCAATATTGAAGGCATCAAGTTCAATGGCGATTCCGCCAATTTGGAAAACAGTCTTTATACGGTGCTAAGCGTAAGCCTGCCGCCGAATGAAGACAACGATATGCTCCTATTTAGCCTCGATATCGAGGGCGTGTCTGCCTCAGGTGGTAGCGCATGTTCAAGTGGTTCAAATGTTGGCTCTCATGTGCTAGGTGCATTAAACGTAGATCCAATGCGCGGTAATATCCGCTTCTCGTTTTCTCGCTTCACCACACAAGAAGACATTGATTTCACCGTGCAAAAGCTCACTGACCTTGTAGCGGTCCGGGCTTAGTTCAAGACACTTTACCAATCACGAGTTGTTTCAGGCATTGAATCCAAAGTGGGTGATCATTTAGACTTTCCACCAGGTCCCAACGTTCGCCTCCTTCTTCCTTGAATTGCTCCTGGTAAGTTTCCCCTACCTCTATTGTAGTTTCAAGGCAGTCCGAAACAAATGCTGGTGAAAATACCAGTACCTTTTTTATTCCACTATGCGCCAGTTCCTTTACCTTTTCCTCAGTGTAGGGTTGAATCCAGGGGTCTTTACCAAGTCGGCTTTGAAAGGCCACCGTATACTTGTCATCAGGAATACCCATCGATTTCGCCACTAGTCGGGAAGTAAGAAAGCATTGCGCCCGGTAACAAAATTGGTTCTTCTCATGAAAAGTATCGCAACAGTTCCCCAATTGACACTGGTCACCTACTGAGCCTTTACGAATTTGCCTTTCGGGTAATCCGTGATAACTGAAAAGGTAGTGATCATACTCATGCTTAGCCAGCCACTTGCTTGCCTGCTGTTTGATCACCTCAATCAGCATAGGATCATCGGCAAACTGATTGATAAACCGCATATTAGGAATGATTTGCCATCCCCTGGTGATCTCCATTACTTTATCAGCTACCGAACCTGTAGTGGCCGAAGCGTACTGAGGAAATAGTGAAACCACAATTATTTCTTCTACGTTCTCTTTCCGCAAGATGTCTAGGGCAGAAGCTATACTTGGATTTTGATATCGCATACCAAGCGCCACAACATAATCAGCAGGAAGCTCCTTCTGCAAAAGGTCTCTCACATCCTCGGCATAGTATTTTAATGGGGAGCCACGTTCATCCCAGAGTTTCTGGTATTCAGCCGCCGATTTAGGCGACCTGAAGGGAGCGATGATCAGGTTCACAAGCAACCACCGGAAAACAAATGGGATATCAATTACTCGCCCATCCATTAAAAATTCTCGAAGGTATTTTCTTACATTAGGGGTATCTGGCTGATCCGGTGTTCCTAAATTGACCAACAACACACCTTTTTTCCCTTTTCTGTTATCCATGCTTCAAATTTATAGAGTAACAGGATTTTTTAAGGATGGTTGTCAATTTCTTTTAAAATTTTAAAAACAATAAATAGTGATCATGAGAAAACTTAGAGTCCCTACCCTTCTACTTTTGGTGGCCCTATCGCTTAGCACCGTGAGTTTGGCTCAACAGCGTTCGGCTGGCGTAGGAGATGCTGCGGCAAAGTCAGGCAACGAATACCTTCAAAAACAAAATGCCTTGGACAGGTTAGATGTTGTCAACCCAAATACAGCCACCTTTGGTATTCCCCTGCCTCCTGCTTCTCTTGAAGGAGACTTCTACCTTGAATCCAACTTCAGAGAAGGTAAGTTTGAGCTGACTGTTTCCCCCAAATTGTATGAAGATTTTCAGCTTCGGTATGATATAAAAAACAACCTGATAGAAATAAACTATGAAGATGGCGTAAGGGGCCTCGACGGCGACAAAGTAAAGTTTTTCGAGCTAAAAAATGCGTCTGGAGTATATGTAAAGCATATCAACGTGAGGGAGTTAGAGGCAACCGGCGAAGCCATACCTCAAAATACTTTTTTAGAAGTAGTCATAGACGATAAGATACCGCTTTACCGCTTCGAAAAGCTAACGATCAAGCGAGCAGACTACAACGTAGCACTAAATGTGGGTAATCGGAACGATCAGATCATAAAGAAGCCTGTTTATCTGTCTGTAGCAAATGGAATTGCCTACGAGATCAAAAAGGGGAAAAAATCAGACATATTCAAGCTCTTGCCTTCAAAGGAAACTGAGCTGAGGGCATATGCAAAGGAGAATAAGATAAAAATAAAAAACCTGGAAGACTATATGGCTTTGATCAACAAAATCAATTCCATGAATTAAGACTATTTTAAAAATAGTGTGCCGCCCAAATGATGTAAGCATAAACGCTGAACCTGATAAACCTCGATAGGGCAAAAAGTAACATCTTCCTGAATGAGTATTTCATTGCACCTACCAACATGCAAATTCCTGAAAAGGGAACAGGTGTAAGGGCGGCCACCACTATAAGAAAACCACCGTATTGATCGAGATAGTTGGTGTACTTGCCAAAAAAATTCTTCTCCATCGCCTTATAGAATTGCGTTTGGTTAAGGTAGTTGCCTATAAAGTAACCAATAACGCCAGCCGCATACGATAGAAGCCCAAGTAAGGCTACATTGCCGATGTAGTCTGAAACAATGCCCTCCCTCAGGGACCATATCATGAAGATTTCAGGAGGGATAATGCCAACAATGATTTCAGAAACGGTAAAAATGGAGAATACATAGAGTGGTTTTTCATAAACTGGCGCTAACCAGTCGAGGTAGTCGACATCTACATATCTTTTTACCACCACATAAACTGCCACAAGAAGGGCAAACCATAATAGGCCCTTCAATAGATGCTTTAGTAAAAAACCCCCTTTGTTCATGGTCCGAAAACTTCTCTCCGGGCAAACATAAAAGTTACTTTGTCGATTACTATGAACTACAGGGAAAAAAAGTGCCAATAGAAAAAAAAAGTATGTTTCTTGAGCATTCTGATCTGGGAACGATCTGCTAACCCAATTGATCCAGGGTTATGAAAGGCTAAGGACCATGCCTAGGCAACAATCAAAAAAACCAGGAAAATGAATGTGTTTTTATACAAGCTGCATTTCCTCAACGAGCTGTTTGATCAATTTCGCAGTTTGCTCAGGTTGCTCCATTGGGAACATATGCCCCGCATCCATGGCAACAAATTTGGTTTGCTTAAATTTCTGCTGCAGCTCCCTAATCGTATCTGGTGAACCTATCTCAAACCTGTTGGAGTAAACATAAAAACTAGGCACATTGATTTTACCACTGCCAAGCCATACTGGCGAATGCTTGAATATCCTGTACTCCTCCTTTGTTGAAAAATCAAGCCTGACACCCCCTTGCTCGGTTTCGACAAGGCCATATTGAATGTAGTCGTCAAAAGCCTCAGCGTGAAAATCTCTAAACAACGCTTTATTTCTAAAGCTATCCGCTACTATCTCCTTACTTTCCCATTCCGATCGTCTCTTTTTTGCTTTTACCGCTGGTGGGATCAGCTTACCCGAAATGCCGAGCATCCTCGCTATGAGGAAAATAGCTCTAATTTTTCGACTGAAAAATGGGGGGTCCATCATGATCAAGCCTCTAAACAAATCGGGTCGGCGATAGTAGGCATCAAGGGTAACAACTGCACCTAAAGAATGGCCCAGGCCAATGACCGGAGAATCTTGCTGCTCTATAGAGCGAATGAGCTGATCAGTTAAAGGCTTCCATGAAAATGTTGGTGCAAATCGTTTGTCGTGCCCAAATTTCTCCAACACCTGCACCTTTTGAGGAGCCAATTGCTCCAAAAAATACCTGTAGGTAGGTGCTGCAAATCCATTGGAATGAGCAAAGTGTATAATGGGCATTAGTTTTTACCCTTTTTGGACTTTTCTTCAGCCGGCAGGCTCTTTTCCCAATCCTTTTTAAAATCCTTTAACGCCGCTTCTGCTGCATACTGAAAACCTTGCGCTGGAGAAGATCCCATCGCTTTTCCGTCGCTCTGGTAAATCGTATCGCTTTTACAATCGACCAAATACAACGATGTATGATATTTTCCACTAATCCGTTCATGCGTCTCGAACTTAAAGGTCAAAACCGAACAGGAATCAGCTTTGATTTCAGCATCCCAATTGTTGGGTGTATCGCCAATTAAATGAAATTGATGTGCTGTAAGCCATCGTCTTCCATACAAACTGACCTGGAACATATCTTTGATGCCAGAGTAGTCGATTGTTTCCACACTTACATGTTTGAAAGGAGGTATTGTGGTCTCTTTTTGCCCATAGGCCAAATTGGATATGGCTACCGATAGCATTACAACCAGGCTAACTTTCTTCATCATGCTCAACAGATTTTCAATGTTCCTTTTTCAACAAAAATAGGTCCTAAATGATAAATTTACTTATGAAAAACGGTATTCCACTATCAAACCAAGACTTTCATTAGTTGTTACTAATTTAGCAACAACCAGATGTTAAAACTGGGCTGCCCTATGCCTGTGCTGGAAATCTATTTTATCGTAAATTCCAATTGGCTGAAAATAATAATAACGGATCGCCTGTGAAAACCATCAATGACAATACACCCATGGCGCAAATGATGAGCCATTTTGCAAGACCCGGTACAGTAACCTGGATTGGCGTAAGGCCCGCTAGAAACGAAGCGGTAAATGTTGTTCAAAAAGTCGAAGCGATTCCAGGTCAGGGCCTGGTAGGCGACCGGTTCAAAGGAACACCGACAAGCGCCCGGCAAGTAACGTTGATTCAGGCGGAGCATTTACCGGCGGTTGCTGCGATGCTCGAAAGGAACAGTATTGACCCGGCATTGCTGCGACGAAATATAGTAGTGCAAGGCATCAACCTGCTTGCATTAAAAGGGAAACAATTTAAAATTGGTACTGCGGTTTTTGAAATGACAGGTCATTGCCATCCATGTTCAAAAATGGAAGCTGCCCTCGGCTATGGAGGTTACAATGCCATGAGAAGCCACGGCGGTATCACTGCTAAGGTCGTCAAGCAAGGCATTATTCAGTCCGGGGATTCCGTCTCAGTATTAGATGGTTCTTCCTCCACTTGATCAATCTGGATAGTCTCTTCAAGCAGAGGCGCTGCTTTGTTTCTCTCCAATTCCCAATGAGGCAGTAGTAGGTCATTGAATCTTAATTGGTATTGCTCAATTAAGGTTTTTACCATGAAGTTGATCCTGCGAAGAGCGTCTTCTTTGTAATCGTTTCGATTCATAGGGTGCTGTATGAACAGCATAATTACCGGAAAAGACTGTTTCCTAAACTCTCCTAAAACTGATGGTATCTGATCGTTAGCATCTTCGTTGCTAGCAAGTTTCTCATTCGCTTCTGCAGCCAGCAGGCCAATATGGTTGACCAGGTCAACATACAATTGCTGAGTTTCAGTAGTTGCATCTTGATACTCCTCAGCCAATTCGGAACTGTAATTAACAACAAGTTTCAGACCTGTGAGGCAAGCGCTTAGTGTCGGGTAAACATTAGGTTGCCAAAAAATCTCCCTAAAAGTGAACAGATTTGGCAACATCTCAGGATCATAAAGAGCGTCATTCTCCAGTTGATGAGTTAAGTCCAACGAAACACCTTCTCGCGAAAAACTACCAGCTTTCAGCGTGAACGTCCACAACGGGGCCTCCTCTCCTATAATTTCAAGAAAAGACCAAATTTCATCGAATGCTAGTTTCATTGGCATTTGGAAAGATAGGAAGCTAGACAAAAAGAAAAAAGTAAAGTCCAGTTTGCTACTACTTCCCAATTGTGCCAATGTTTCGTATTTTTGCCCTCAAAACGATATTCACCCTTCATTAGCATTTTTTCAATGAAATACTTACTACCATTTCTTTCCCTCGCCGTTCTGGGCTTTTCCTGTAGCGAGCCAGTTTCCCGGGCCATCCCTTTTGAAGAAACTGAATACAAAGACATTTCTCAGGATCTTCAAACAAGGTTGATCATGGCAGAGGCTGGCGATACCATCCTCATCCTTCCCGGTCACTATGTGTTTAAACGAAGCCTTACACTTGAGGGAAAAGACAGCATTACCATCATGGGCGCTGGCATGGACAAGACGGTGCTTTCTTTTCATGAGCAAACCGAAGGAGCGGAGGGCCTCAGGATTCAAAACGGAAAAAATATTGTGCTACGAGACCTGACGATTCGCGATGCCGTAGGCGATAATATTAAACTTCAGGACGTCAACGGACTTGAAATTATCAATGTGAAGTCGGAATGGACCGGTGAACCCAAAGAAACAAATGGCGCCTATGCTATTTACCCAGTCATGTGCAACAATGTATTGATTGACCGATGCATTGCCATTGGTGCTTCAGACGCTGGAATCTACGTGGGCCAGTCGCACAACGTCATTGTTCAAAATTCTGTCGCCTACAATAACGTTGCTGGCATCGAGATTGAAAACACAACAAGTGCAGATGTTTTTAACAACGAGGCATACGATAACACAGGCGGCATACTTGTATTCGACCTGCCAGGTTTATCGAAGTTGGGGGGCAATGTAAGGGTGTTCGACAATAAAGTGAACAACAATAACTTCAGGAACTTCGCACCAAAAGGTAACATAGTTGCCTCTGTACCACCCGGCACCGGCATAATGGTGCTTGCTATGGCTTCCGTTGAAATATTCAAAAACGAGGTAGCAGAAAACAGAACTGCTGGTGTTTCGGTAATAAGCTATGACTTCGTAATGGCGGCTGCAGCCATGGACGAATCCAATTACGGTGAAGCACAAATGTCGCAAAACGAGGCCGCCTACAAAGCAGACGAAAAATATAACCCCATTCCTGCTAGTGTGTTTATTCACGATAACAACATTAGCAATAGCTTCACTTTACCTTCGCTCAAAAGCGATATTGGGTATCTACTGGTCTGGCAGTTTGGGCTTTCGATCCCCGATATTCTCTGGGATGGCATCACCGGAGATCCATCCGAAAAAATCATTTGCGTGCAGTCCAATGGGGAAGCTACTTTTGCCAATATGGACGCTGGCAATGACTTTGAAAATAGCAGTCGGAATATTGATGAGTACACCTGTGCTGGTAACACACTTCCAGCCGTTAGTTTCGAAAAGCTTTCTGCATCGCTATGAAGTCATTAAGTGCCTCCTGCTACCTGGTTTTGGTTTTTTTGCTTGCCTGCGGAAACAAGCCTGAAAAAACTGAGCAAAAAAAGGAAGTTGGGCTAAGGACCAATAATGAAAATATTCGTAACAACAGGCAGGCACTGTCGATAGGCCCGGACAAATTATCGGACTTCGGGTTTTTCCAGGGCACACTTGCCGACTTGTCGCCAGCAGAAAACGTGGTGCCCTACGATCTCAACATGCCGCTATTCACAGATTATGCGGACAAAAGCAGGTTTATCTCCGTGCCGCCTGCTGAACAAATCACCATTGGGTCTGACGGCTCTTTCGAGTTCCCCGAAGGGACGAGGTTAATTAAAACCTTTCACTACCCGGCTAAAAACGCAGCTGGCCGAAAGTTGATGGAAACACGGGTGATTGAAAAAAAAACCAACGAGTGGACGGCCTTGACCTACATATGGAATGATGAGCAGACAGAGGCCTATCTTGAAGTAGCTGGTGGTAACATGGATGTGCCACTTGAGAAGAATGGCGTTGTGCAAAATGTGAGGTATTCGGTGCCTGATGTAAATCAATGCAAAACTTGTCATGGCCGGTCCAATAAAATCATACCCCTAGGGCCAAAAGTTTCTCAACTAAACGGAGACTTTATCTACCCTGATGGACAAACCCAAAACCAATTGTCTCATTGGAAAACCAGAGGAATACTTGCACTTGAAGAATCACCAGCTACCTTAGCCAAATATCCTTCTTTTGCCACAGCAGATGCCCATGTTGAAATGGCTGCCAGAGCCTATTTGGACAGCAATTGTGGCTCTTGTCATCATCCTGAGGGCTCCGCCAACACGTCAGGTCTATTCTTGACTTTTGATGTAACTGACCGCAGTAAATATGGCATTATGAAAAAGCCGGTGGCTGCTGGGAAAGGGTCAGGCGGAAGGCTTTATGGTATTTTGCCAGGCAAACCAGATGAATCAATTCTGATATACCGGATGGAATCCACCAACCCGGGAATAATGATGCCGGAGCTTGGCAGGTCGCTTACCCACCACGAAGGAGTTGACCTGATTCGTCAATGGATTTCAGAAATGGACCAAAACCTTCCTTCCTTATAAATTATTTTTCCTCTCTTTAGGGGCTACCCTCTAATTTATTGTCTTTCAGTTAAATGGGCATTTAAAATTAATGAACCGTTAACACGGCTTTAACGCCCTGACGAAAATAAAGTGGTATGCTTGCATAATAAATCAAAGGGTCATGTTTAAGTTAAAACCCATCTACCTCAACGGCAAAAAGTTTATTCAACTTTCTCAGTTGCCTATCCGCCAGGCCAACGCATTATTGTCGTGGCTACCAGGCAAAAGCATCGTGCGACTAATCAACGATGGTGTAGAGCTTGAAGACTGCATCGACTATTGCAACTATGAATACTGGTTCGATACCTACTTCAAGAAGAGAGAGTTCGAACTCGAGTTTTGATTGTCGATTAAATCACATGTAATCGTCCGGAGTTCTCTTCGGACATAGTATTTTATTCCCTCATTTCTTTCCACTCTATCGCTCATCAATCGATTGAATTCGTATTTTTGGAAATAACCAATTATCCGGTTATCAATCGCAGCATATGAGCAAAAAATGGGTATATAAGGACTTACCGGCCCCTGAAAAGGTGCAATCCCTTGTTTCCGGGATCAAAGTAAGCGATACCCTGGCTACTTTGCTTGTTCAGCGAGGCTACGCCACCTTTGAGGAATCACGGGCATTTTTCCGCCCCCACCTTGGTCAATTACACGACCCATTCCTGATGAAGGACATGGAAAAGGCCGTTAACAGGCTGAGTGAGGCCATCTTCAAAAAAGAAAAAATACTTATCTATGGGGACTATGACGTGGACGGAACTACCTCCGTTGCGCTGGTATATGGCTTCCTTAGAAAGTACCATCCCAATATTGATTACTATATCCCCGATCGCTATGAGGAAGGATATGGCATATCTGAAACGGGTGTCCGCTGGGCGGCCGAGAACGGGTTTTCGTTGGTCATTGCCCTTGATTGTGGCATCAAAGCAGTATCAAAAGTAGCGCTAGCTAACTCCCTGGGTGTTGATTTCATTATTTGTGACCACCACTTACCCGGGCCGGAATTACCGAAAGCCTACGCCGTACTAGATCCTAAACGCCTCGACTGCGACTACCCATTTGATGGCCTTAGCGGATGTGGGGTTGGCTTCAAACTCATGCAGGCCTTTGCCATTCAAAACACCATCGATATTCAGGAGCTTTATCTTTACCTCGACCTGGTAGCTGTAAGTATAGCATCTGACATAGTCCCTGTATTAGGTGAAAATCGTGTCCTGGCCTACTTTGGTATTCAAAAACTGAACAAATCTCCTCTTCCAGGACTAAAAGCCCTCAAAAACCTTTCTGGGATCAAAGGCGAAGTAACGGTTACCAGGGTAGTTTTTGGTATAGGCCCGCGAATCAATGCCGCAGGTAGAATCGACCATGCCGGTGCTGCCGTAGACCTGCTACTTTCACGTACCGAAGAAGAAGCCGAAGAGTTGGCGGCACAGCTGGACATCAAAAATGACCTTCGAAAAGGCTTTGACGAAAATATAACCAAAGAGGCCCTGGCAATAATTGAAGAACAAGACCTGCTGAAAAAATCTTTTTCCACAGTTCTGTATAAAGAAAACTGGCACAAAGGCGTTATTGGAATTGTAGCTTCCCGTTGTATCGAGAAGTTCTACCGGCCAACTATTATTTTGACTGAGTCAAACAGCAAGGCAACTGGTAGTGCCCGCTCTGTGCTTGGCTTTGATGTTTACGAGGCGATTGCCGAATGCGCAGATTTATTGGAGCAGTACGGAGGACATAAATATGCTGCTGGGCTTACCATGAACCTCGAAAATGTTGATGCTTTCAAAGACCGGTTTGAGGAAGTAGTGGCCAGAAGAATTACACCTGAAATGCTTGAGCCGATTATTGAAATTGATTTGGCTGTGACCATTGAAAGCATGAACCATAAGTTTTTCAATATTCTCAAGCAAATGGCGCCATTTGGACCAGGCAACATGCAGCCTGTATTCGTTTCAACCAATGTGGTAGCCAAATCAGTTAAGCTATTAAAGGACGTCCACCTGAAGATGTTTTTAAGTCAGGAAGGTTCAAATGCATCGCTTGAAGCCATCGGATTTGGCTTTGGTGAGTACTTCGAAGCCATTGCCAGTGGCGCTCCTTTCAATGTGGCCTACACGGTGGAAGAAAATGACTTTATGGGCAACAAAACGATGCAACTACACATCAAAGATTTGAAGCTTGACTAATTACGGAGAAAATCGATGAAACTAAGTGCAAATAATCTTGTAAAGAAATATAAAGGGCGCTGCGTAGTCAACGACGTTTCAGTGGAGGTTTCGCAGGGGGAAATTGTAGGCCTGCTTGGTCCGAATGGAGCAGGAAAAACCACTTCATTTTACATGATTGTTGGTCTGATAAAGCCCAACGACGGTGAAATCTTTCTGGACAAAGAAAATATCACAGATCTTCCGATGTACCGCCGGGCTAAGCTTGGGATTGGATACCTGGCACAGGAAGCATCTGTTTTCAGGAAGCTCAGTGTGGAGGAAAATATTATGGCCGTGCTGGAAATGAGAAACATTCCCAAGGCAGCGCAAAAGGAAAAGCTGGAAAGCCTTCTTGAAGAATTCAGTCTTGGCCACGTGCGAAAAAACCTTGGGATGGTACTTTCAGGTGGCGAAAGAAGAAGAACAGAAATTGCCAGGGCTTTGGCAGTTGATCCCAATTTCGTATTATTAGACGAACCTTTTGCAGGAGTGGACCCAATCGCTGTTGAGGAAATTCAAAGTATTGTGGCTCAGCTAAAGAAAAAGGACATCGGAATACTTATCACAGACCACAATGTTAACGAAACCTTGTCGATTACCGACAGGGCTTATTTGATGTTCGAAGGCAAGCTATTGAAATCAGGAACCGCAGAGGAACTAGCAGCTGACGAACAGGTAAGAAGAGTGTATTTGGGTAAGCATTTCGAGTTAAAAAGAAAAGTGTAGCAAACAACCCCGATGGAAATACTCAATTCGATTTTGACCTGGGTGATGAAGAAGCGCATTCATCAGATTGAGCTTTTCATGAAGTATCCTTTTGAAGTCCAGGAGGAGCTCTTCCAGCGCTTGATCCAAAGAGGTAAAGACACTGAGTACGGTAAAAAATACGGCTTCGTAGACTTCAAAAACCACGAAGAGTTTCAAAAGAGAGTCCCAATCGTTTCCTACGAAGAGCTTGCCCCATACATAGACCGATTGATGAAGGGTGAGCAAAATGTGCTTTGGCCCAGCGAAGTACGATGGTTCGCCAAATCTTCCGGCACTACCAACGCCCGAAGCAAGTTTATTCCAGTATCGCCTGAGGCGCTTGAAGACTGCCATTTCAAAGGCGGCAAGGACCTCATTTCTATTTACGTCAACAATTACCCTGAATCAAAGCTGTTTACTGGTAAAGGACTTACCATTGGAGGTAGTCAGCAGATCAACCAGTTTGACAAAAATGCCAATTCTTACTACGGCGATGTGTCGGCAGTAATCATCAAAAATCTACCGTTGTGGGTCCAGTTTGTTAGCACGCCAAGTATGGAAATCGCGCTAATGGATGAATGGGAGGAGAAAATCGAAATGATGGTGTCTACCACCATGGATGAAAATGTTACCAGCATCAGCGGCGTACCTACCTGGACCGTAGTGTTGCTACAGAAGATGCTCACGCTGACAGGTAAAAGCAATATATTGGAAGTATGGCCAAACCTTGAAGTGTTTTTTCATGGTGCTGTGGCTTTTCCACCTTATAAAGAACTTTTCAAGTCGCTCATTCCTTCCGACGGCATGCGGTATATGGAGACTTACAATGCGTCTGAGGGGTTTTTTGGCATTCAGGACCAACGTAATTCCGACGAGATGCTATTGATGCTGGACTATGGCATTTTCTATGAGTTTGTCCCGTTTGAGGAGTTAGATGCTGAGCATCCGAGGGCGCTTACCCTTGATCAGGTAGAAATAGGGCAAAACTATGCGATGGTGATCACCACTAATGCGGGCCTTTGGCGATACAGAATTGGTGACACAGTAAAATTCACCTCCATTAAACCGTTCCGAGTAAAAATCAGTGGCCGCACCAAGCACTTCATCAACGCATTTGGAGAGGAATTAATTATCGAAAATGCCGAAAAAGCCATTACCGAAGCCTGCAAACAAACGGCAGCTGTAATCAGCAACTTTACAGCGGCCCCCCGCTACCTTGAAGGAGGCAAAAAAGGAGCTCATGAATGGGTCATGGAGTTCATGAAAGAACCCCAGGATCGAGATTACTTTATACAGGTGCTGGACTCAGTACTTCGTGAAATTAATTCGGATTACGACGCCAAACGATACAAGAGTATTGCATTGGAAATGCCGGTTTTGCATGTAGTGGAAGAGGGCACGTTTTATCAGTGGATGAAAAGACGTGGTAAACTAGGCGGGCAAAATAAAGTGCCCCGGCTATCAAATTCAAGAGAGTACATCGATGAACTACTTGAAATGATCAGGATAACAGCATAAAAAAAGGGAGCATTGAGCTCCCTTCTTCCTTTAATTTTGTTTACGAATGCCTGTCTCTGATGACTTTGCCATCGGGAGAAATAACAATCAGTCGCTCGATTTCACCTCTTTCCAACTGAACTTCAAACCTATCGCGGTTGAACGTCCCAACTGATATGATTTCATTTTTATCAATTACCTGCCAGTTGCTGTACTGGGACTTAATGGTAGAAGCTACTGCTTCAGGAAGTTGCACATGCTTCTTCATTTCATTGGCTTTCTCAAATTCGCCGTCCGGCTTATAGTAGGCAGTAAAATCCAGGTCGGCATTTTCTATCACTACCTTGTACACCTTGGCAGTAAGGTCGCCTTTGCCCTCCATGTAATGCAAATACCAATTCTGGTCCTGGAAGTCATTCGTTTCAGGAAACTCATTGGCAAGGCTTTTCAGGATCCGTATGGGCACTTCACTTCTTTCAATTTTTTTGTTTTTACCAATTTCAATTTGTTGGGCATTGGCCTCAATCACAATTCCAATCGCTAAAGCCATAGCGGCTATTAATGATAACTTTTTCATTTTTGATGGATGTTTTTGTGTTCTTTTCCCTGGAAGCACACCTGTTTGATGTGCTTTGGAATTTGAGGCCTCAAATTATTTCCCAGATTAGATAAAAAACGACGTAAAAGTCAGTTTCGTTCTTTTCGGGCAAAATCTTTTTTCATCAGACTAACTTGACATAGCTACCCAGCCACTTGATGTTATGCCAGTAGTTCTTCACAACTTTTTGAACTCTTCTGTCATTGAAGTGTCCGTCAAAATCGATGTAGAAAATATATTTGAAATTGGAGCCTTCCTTGGCGGGGCGGCTTTCTACTTTACAAAGGTTTATTTTCGCTTTATGGAACTCTTGTAGGAATGTAACCAGGGCTCCCGGTTGATCCTCAAGACGAGCCAATATGGACGTCTTGTCATTGTTACTGGGTTCGTTGAAGTGGCCCTTGCAAAGAATCACAAACCTGGTAGAATTCTCTCCCGAGTCTTCAATATTTTCGAACAGGATAGGCAAATCATACTCTTTGGCAGCTATGTGCGCACAAATAGCTGCCGCACCTTTTTCTTCCTTAGCAATCTTTACTGCAGTACTAGTTGAATTGACAGGAACCAGCTCAACATTTTTATCGAAGTGGTCTTCAATGAAAGAGCTACACTGGCGAAAGGCAATATCCTTCGAATAGATTTTCTTGATGCTCTTAAGGTTCTCCTCTTCAGTTGCAAAAGCAAAATGTATGGCAAGCGGTAGCTCAGCGATAATATTCAGGTCGTAACGCCCAAGCAAGTCTATGGTTTCCTGCACCACCCCTTCCTGATTGTTTTCTATTGGCACCACCCCAAACCTGGCCCTGTCACTTTTCACCGTTTCAAAAACCGCTTCGATAGAATTCAAGGAAGTGTAAGTACTCATAGCCCCATACCTACTTTCGGCAGCCTGATGAGTAAAGCTCCCCTCAGGGCCAAGATAGGCCACTCTTTCTGGAAGTTCAAGGTTGCGAGCTACGGCAAAAATTTCCAGAAATATCGCTTCAATGGCAGCCCTGTTGAGCAAGCCTTTGTTCATTTGATCAAGTCGGTCAATGATCGCTTTCTCTCTTTCCGGGCGGTAAATCGTTGCATTGGTTTTTCGCTTCAGGTCGCCTACATGCTTTACGACTTCCATTCTTTGAGCCAGGAGGTCCAAAATCCTGTTGTCCAAATCATCTATCTGCTTCCGATATTCTTCTAGTGCCATACTCTTTACCTTCTCATTAATTTCCGATCAGACAGGATTGTGCTGAGTGGATATTGCTTCCATTTTTCAAATAGCAACAAAAATGTGCGTTTTTTTTCGGTAAAACAACATAAAGGCCTCGATGCGACGCAAGGGTAGTCCCAAATAAATCAACACTAGAATGCCAAAAAAAGCTTACAAACAATGCGCTGAAAAATGCCTTTTAATCCCTCTCGTATTTCAATTGGTAATTTCTACTGCTTGCGCTAACTTTGACCACAAATAATTCCTGAAATGCAAAGAGATACGACGATTTTTGACCTCATCCAGAAAGAGAAAAAAAGACAAGAAGACGGAATAGAATTGATTGCCTCGGAGAATTTTGCTTCTCCACAGGTAATCGAAGCTATGGGCACCGTGCTTACGAACAAGTATGCCGAGGGACTACCTGGCAAACGGTATTATGGAGGCTGTGAGGTTGTCGATGAAATTGAAACAATGGCGATCGAGCGGGCCAAGGAATTATTCGGCGCTACATGGGCAAACGTACAACCACATTCTGGCGCTCAGGCAAATGCCGCGGTGATGTTGGCTGTACTTAATCCCGGAGATAAAATACTTGGTTTTGACTTGTCGCATGGTGGGCATCTTACCCATGGATCTACCGTGAACTTTTCGGGAAAACTATATAAGCCTAGTTTCTACGGCGTCGAAAAAGAAACTGGTGTGATCAATTATGACGTAGTGGAAGCCACGGCGAAAAAAGAAAAGCCTAAGTTGATGATTTGCGGTGCTTCTGCTTACAGTCGCGACTGGGATTATGAAAGACTCAGGGCTATTGCCGATGAAATTGGTGCGCTATTGCTAGCAGATGTATCCCATCCGGCAGGGCTTATTGCCAGAGGCTTGCTCAACGACCCGTTGGACTACTGCCATATCGTAACCACTACCACACACAAAACCCTGCGTGGACCCAGGGGTGGGATGATCATGATGAGAGAAGATTTTGAAAATCCTTTTGGTTTGAAAACACCAAAAGGAGATTTGAAAATGATGACAGCATTGCTGGATGGAGGCGTTTTCCCCGGCACGCAAGGTGGCCCTCTGGAGCATGTAATTGCAGCTAAAGCAATAGCTTTCCAGGAAGCGCTTTCAGAAGAATACATGGCCTACGTGCTTCAGGTAAAGAAAAACGCTGAGGTGATGGCCCAAGCATTTGTAGACAAAGGATACAAAGTTATTTCGGATGGTACTGACAACCACATGATGCTGATTGACCTTAGGCCCAAAAATCTAAGCGGCAAACAGGCAGAAAACGGCTTGATCAAAGCAGATATCACGATCAATAAAAATATGGTTCCATTCGACGACAAATCCCCATTTGTTACTTCTGGAATGAGACTTGGCACAGCAGCCATGACCACCCGTGGATTGAAGGAAGATGACATGCAGAAAATAGCTGACCTTGTTGACGATGCATTGATGAACCATGAAAACGAAACAAAATTAGCAGCTATAAAAGGTGAGGTGAATAGCTGGATGAAGAACTTCCCTCTTTACAAATAATTAACGATTACGACTGTGGCGGAGAGTGAAGAGAAAGAAATGTCGTTCATAGACCACCTGGAAGAGCTCCGGTGGCACCTTGTACGTTCGGTAGCATCGGTAATGGTTTTTGCAGTGGCGGCCTTTGTTTCCAAGGGCTTCATCTTTGGTGTGCTCATTCTTGGCCCGTCAAAGACTGACTTCTGGTCGTATCGGATGCTTTGCAAGCTTTCTGAGATTGTGAAAATTGATGCGCTATGTATCAACGAACTTCCTTTCATTATTCAAAGCAGACAGCTCACAGGGCAGTTTACCATGCACATTACTTCTTCGCTGGTGGTAGGCCTGATTTGTGCGTTTCCCTATGCCTTTTGGGAGATTTGGCGCTTCGTCGCTCCCGGACTCTATTCACATGAACGAAACCTGACACGGGGTGCGACCTTTTTCGTCAGCTTCCTTTTCATGGTGGGTGTGCTGTTTGGCTATTTTATAGTTACTCCTGTATCTGTTTACTTCCTGGCCAACTATCAGCTTGATCCCTCAATTCTCAACGAATTCGATATCATCTCCTATGTATCGACCGTTGTAACGCTGGTGCTTTCCAGCGGCTTGATTTTTCAGCTTCCGATCGTTATGTATTTTCTAACGAAAGCGGGAATTGTAACGCCCGAATTCCTTATTAATTACCGAAAGCATGCAATTGTTGTGATCTTCATCGTTGGCGCTGTAATCACCCCTCCCGACCCATTCAGCCAAATGTTGGTGGCGTTGCCAATCATCGGACTATATGAAGTAAGTATCTATATTTCCAAAAGGATCAAGCGGAAAGAGGCAAGAGAGGAGCTAAAACGAAACCGATCATGAAGTTAAAAATCGCGCTAGGGGCCGACCATGCTGGCTTCGGGTATAAAGAAAAGATCGTGGCCTTTTTGAAAAACGAAGGCCACGAAGTGAAAGACTTTGGCACCTATAGCGCCGATTCCACCGATTATGCAGATTTCGCGCACCCTGTAGCCTCGGCCGTCGAAGATCATGACTTCGATTTCGGCGTCCTTGTATGCGGGAGTGGGAATGGAGTAGCCATGACAGCCAATAAGCACCAGGGCATAAGGGCTGCTTTATGTTGGAATGAGGAGCTAGCGTCACTGGCACGGCAGCACAATAACGCTAATATCTTGTGCCTACCAGAACGGTTCGTTGACTATTCATTGGCCGAAAAAATGGTGATGACTTTTCTGTCGACTGGGTTTGAAGGTGGCCGACATGAAAGAAGGATTAACAAAATAGGCTGTTGATCACTCTTTGATTACATAGTAGTTAGATCCTCTGACTTGCACATACCTGTCTCCAATTTCGGGTGCACGCTCGATCAGTTTCGGCATGATGAGCTCCAAATCAACTATTACTTCTGGCCGCTCATTATTGATATTATTGAACACACTTTCCACATTTTCATAGTAGTCAAGCTGTGTGACTTCAGACATACTTAAATCCCAATTTAGGTATTTAGTCCCAAGAGAGCCATTTTCATAATAGCTAATTGCGTCTCCAATCACCCAAATTTTCTTCCCTTCAAGCTCAGCGGACAGCAGCTGCCGGTCAACGAAATACCTATCAAAAGCAACTACATCTTTTAGAAAAGCAGGCGACACAAACACTACATAACTCCAGCCAAGAACAAGCACAAAAAGCAGCACGGTAAAAATCTCGGCCCAGATTCTTCTTCTCATTTCCAGCACATAATGAGTGGTAAAAAAGGCCAGAGGGGGAACAAAAATCATTAGAAGTTGGGGAGTGATTTCGTTGGAGATGCTAAGCGTGATAAAGCCGGCTACTATTCCAATAAACATTACCTGCTGGAATTTCACCTGATAGTTGGCGAACCTGGATTTTGAATAGATTCTAAATAGCGCAATCAAAAGCACGAACAGCGATACACCGCCAATGACCAATAACTCAAAAGTTGAAGCCAGGTAATGTTTGTCTAGCGTCCACAAAGATTCAATGAATTGTAATTGAAATTCGTGGTTGCCATCGAACCAATAGTAATAGGTATACCCAATGCCAAGAACGAGAAAGAAACCAAAGAAGAGCAAGATAAAACGACGAGGAATAGAACCTGTAAAAAGTGCTAAAGAGAGGCTAGTGGTAAAAAGAAACGGCACCAGCGGCAGGTAAAATAAAATGGCCACACCCAGATAAAGCCCTGTATACAGGAACAGTTCATCCCTGCTTGGATTGTCAATCCGCTGAAAAATATTGTTGATAGCTAGCAAAATAAACGTGAGGCTGAACAAGATGGGCGGTAACGTGATGAAATCGAACGCAAGGTTCATATACATCATATAAAAAAGGGCCGGCACATAGGTGTTTTCCTTATAAGCCTTATGTCGCAACAATACCTGATTAAACAGACCCGCCTGTATAATCACGAGCAGGGCCGATAGCGTATAAAGCGGCCATCTGGCCGTTCCAAACAAGGTATAAATCCAGCGATACACAAACCCTGAAAGAGGGCCTATATCATCCCAGATATCAATATAAAGATGGCCTCCATTGGCCATGGCTTCGCCTACAAGTCTCCAATGTAACTCTGGGATAGAAAGCGGTATGCCCAACAGGTAAAACGGAGCCCTCGCCATAAGTAACAGCAACAGCACAAAAATGAGGCGATAAGGGTCGTTAATTCTGAAAAAAGATAGCAAAGGATTTCTTCGGGGTTATTTCATCGCCACGAAAATACGTGTTCTGGCGACGATTGTGCAAAATAATGCGGATATTTGCCCACTTATGGAGAGTACCAGACAACAAAAATATGCCCGCCTTATTCAAAAAGAATTGGGCGAAATTTTCCAACGAGACACCAAACACCTTTTTGGTAAAGCGTTTATTACCATCACTCTGGTAAAAATGAGCCCTGACCTCGGCTTTGCAAAAATTTATATCAGCATGTTCCTTGTAGAAAACAGGGCAGAGATGCTGGCAACTATCAATGGTCAGAAGAGTCAAATCAGGAAATTACTTGGCCAGAAAATTGGTAAGCAAGTAAGAATTGTTCCAGAAATAGCCTTCTTTATCGACGATACCGAAGATCATGCGCAAAAAATGGATACACTTATCAGCAGTCTCGACATACCACCAGCAGACGAAGACGAGGAGCCAGAAGATTAATCAGGTAGTACATTGAACCTTCCATTGTTCATAGCGCGCAGGTACTTCATTTCTAAGAAAAAGAAGAACTTCATCAATATCATCTCTATCATTTCGATGGTCGGTGTGGCGGTGGGCACCATGGCACTCATTATTGGTTTGTCGTTCTTCAACGGCCTGGAGGATGTGCTTCGAAATCTCTATGGCTCCTTCGACCCTCAGGTAAAAATTGAACCCTCGAAAGGCAAAACATTCGTAGTTACTCCGGATTTTATCGATTCATTGACCGCCGTACCAGGCGTTGAAATTGTCACGGAAGTAATCGAAGACTTTGTGCTGGCCTCCTACAACGACACAGAAATGGTGGTCAAAATAAAGGGAGTAAGCGACAATTTTATTAGCCAACACCGCCTTGATGAACACATTGTACAAGGAGAGCAGGTTTTTCATAAAGACGGAACGCCGAGGGCGATTATTGGTCGTGGCATACAATATGCATTGTCAATTTCAGCTTCGAATGACTTCCTATCGCTGCAACTACACTACCCAAAAAATGTAAACCCAGGATCATTAAGCCCATCCAGCTATTTCAATAAACAGAGTATCATGCCAGGCGGTTTTTTTGCGATTGAAAAACAGTACGATGAAACTTACATATTTGTGCCTCTGGAATTTGCTAAATCACTGACCGATTTTGGCAACAGACGGTCCAGCCTGGAATTGCAATTGATAGACGGATATTCGCCCGAAGACATTCGTTCCTCGCTGCAACAGGTATTGGGGAGCAGATTCAAAGTGTTGACATCAGAAGAGCAGCATTCGGATCTTTTCAAAATACTTAAGTGGGAAAAACTGTTTGTGTTCCTCACTTTCTCATTCATTGTCGTCATTGCTTCTTTCAATATCTTCTTCTCGCTCACTATGCTGGCAATAGAGAAGAAAAAGGATGTAGCTATTCTCTACGCACTGGGAGCAACCAATCGATTAATCAAAAGGGTTTTTATCGCAGAGGGGGCCATTATTGGCCTGGTAGGCGGTGCATTAGGCCTTATTTTAGGGCTGTCATTAAGTTATCTTCAGCAGCAATTTGGTGTAGTATCTATGGGCATGGCCACTTCCCTGGTCGATGCTTACCCAGTCCTTATTGAGCCCTTAGATGTTGCTCTCACGGCTGCTTTGTCTGTGATAATCACACTCCTGGCCTCCTACAGACCGGCCTATCTTGCCAGCAAATCGACCGCTATTACCGATTTGTGATCTATCTGACCCTCCCAACATAAAGTTTGCCTTTAGCTGTTTCTTGCTTACAATTTCCATGCACTACAGATAGTATAATTTTAATGGTTATTTAAGCGATAATGGTTAGTTTGCAGGTTTGAAAAAGTTTTTGAAACCATAGATGAACGTCTCACCGGCCAAACCATTTAAGCTAATCTATTCACTGTTTCAACACGAATACCTCGGTTATTTGGTGGAATCCTTTGTGGTTCAGGTAGATGAAAAAGGGAGACTTTCGCTGGCTTCGCAAAACATCTCATATAAAAATGCGAAAGAGTTTGCTGAAGGGCTCGAAGAAGTCGACTATGAGTTGATCAAGACGATGGACTCGATGCAGCAAGATGCGGTTGTCAGTCACTTTTACAAAAAGAAAATTAAGGCAGCAGAATTTTTTCTCAAAGTGTATGATCCTGAAAAGGGGAACAAATTACTACAGCAAGAAATTGAGCAATACCTTGAAAGGCGGAGGGGAAAACTACTACCCTTGCTTGTCAACAAAGAAGTGTATGAAATGGGCCGCGATGGTGACCCTGCCTGGAAAAAGCTGGAATGGCAAGATGAGCAGGCCACCGTACTGTTCCACTTCAGAAGAAACGACGACAATACCCATTACTTCCCCACGTTAAAACTCCGCGGTGAAAAGCTTGAGTTTAACAACAAGGGAGCCTACATCGTATGTAACAAGCCTGCCTGGATGGTGATGGAAAACAAGCTATTCAGTTTCAAAAAAGAGGTCGACGGCCACAAACTACTTCCTTTTTTAAACAAGAAGTTTATTGTGATCCCCAAGTCAGTGGAGGATACTTACTACCGGAAATTTGTTGCTCCCCTGGTGGCCTCTTTCGACGTCTATGCCAAAGGCTTCGAGATTAATACGGTAAGCTTCCCACCTAGTGCAGTGATTACATTTTCTGAACTCGCTGCGGCCAAAGAGCTATCGATCTTTGGCGATCAGGGAGGAACGTCAGTAGCCACAGAGACTAACGAAGGGAAAATTCTTTTTGAACTGGTTTTCCAATATGGACCATATAAATTCAAAGCAGAAAATCTGACTGAAGTGAGCGTGACCGTGGAACAAAACGGAGATGACTATACTTTTCATCGGGTAAATCGCAACCTCAAAAAGGAAAAGGAAATTATCAGCATATTGAAAGATTCAGGCCTTGAACTGAAGCATGCAAAAGCTACACTTGACAAGGGTGATGCATTTAGTTGGATATCATTTTCTGCTGAAAAACTGCAAGAGCTGGGGATCAAACTTCAGCAGAATCAAAAAAGCGAAAAAAGATACTTTATCGGAACCTCCAAGATTTCTATAGAGGTGAGGGAAAATATCGACTGGTTCGATATTTATGCATCTGTCCGATTTGGCGAATTTGAAATACCTTTTCAAACGATCAGGAAACACATCATACGAAAACAAAGAGAAATCAAGCTACCGAATGGAGAAGTAGCGGTGATACCTGAAGCCTGGTTTACTGAATATTCTGAGTTGTTCAACTTTGCCGAAGATGCCAAAGCAGATGGCAGTGCAATTTCTCTTCGTAAACATCATCTTGCGTTGGTAAAAGAGCTAAGCACCAACGACCTGGCCAATGTGACCCTCAGTAGAAAGCTGGAAAGGTTGCGTGAGTTCGAAGAAATTGAAGACTTTCCATCTCCAACACAGTTTAAGGGCACACTGAGGCCTTATCAGAAGGCCGGGTTCAATTGGTTAAGGTTCCTCGACAGTTACAATTTTGGTGGCTGCCTGGCCGACGATATGGGTCTTGGCAAGACAGTTCAAACACTTGCCATGCTGCAGGCCGTAAAAGAAGAGCAAAATGGCGCCACTGGCACCAGTTTACTTGTGATGCCCACATCGTTGATCTATAACTGGGAAATGGAGGCGGCTAAGTTCACTCCTGACCTTCGGGTACTGAACTATACAGGTACGCAACGAGAAAAGGATGTGTCCAAATTTGCTAACTACGATTTGGTGCTAACTAGCTATGGCATCGTGCGGCTTGATGTCGAGTTATTTGAAGTTTTCTATTTCAACTATATTATTCTCGACGAATCTCAGGCCATCAAGAATCCTTCTTCCAACATAGCGAAATCAGTTAAAAAGCTACGGTCCAAAAACAAACTTATTCTAACAGGCACGCCAGTTGAAAACACAACGCTCGACCTATGGTCTCAAATGAGCTTCATCAACCCAGGTCTATTGGGTAATCAGGCCTTTTTCAAAAATGAATTCTTGAATCCCATAGAAAAGAAAAATGATGAAAAGAAAATCCAGAAGCTTTACGCCATCATTAAACCTTTCATCCTTCGCCGGAAAAAAAATCAAGTAGCCACCGAACTACCTGAAAAAGTGGAAAATGTAAAATACTGCACGATGACTGCCATGCAGGAGGAAGAGTATGAAACGGCTAAATCACTCTTCAGGAACAAAATAATGGACCAGATTGAAACCGATGGGGTGGGCAAATCGCATATGATCTTGTTGCAGGGTCTAACAAAGCTACGCCAGCTTGCGAACCATCCTAAACTGATCGACCCTGATTACGGTGGCGATTCAGGTAAAATGGAAGATGTTACTCACATGCTTACGACGGCGGTAGGTGAAGGCCACAAAATATTGGTTTTCAGCCAGTTTGTGAAGCACCTGGCACTTTTAGAAACTTACTTGAAGGAAAATGGTATCACCTATTGCTATCTCGACGGCTCCACAAAAGACAGACAAGCGCAGGTAGAAAAATTTCAAAATGACCCTTCTGTTAAAGTATTTCTCATTTCACTGAAAGCAGGAGGCTTAGGACTCAACCTCACCAAAGCTGATTATGTGTTTCTGCTTGACCCCTGGTGGAACCCCGCTGTAGAGGCACAAGCAGTTGACAGAGCACACCGAATAGGACAGGAAAACAAGGTATTTACTTATAAGTTTATCACCAAAAACACTGTGGAGGAGAAAATACTTGCATTACAACAGTCAAAAATGCGACTAGCAACGGAATTAATTAGCACGGAAGAGAGTTTTGTTAAAAACCTTTCAAAAGACGATATTCAGAATCTATTAACCTAACAGACCAATACCGATGACGGACATTGAAAAAACAACCGTGGAAAATGAAATCCAAACACTCGAGAATAAATTGACGGGTGATATGTTTCAGGACATGGAAATCAGAGACAAGATCCACAACCTAAAAATGACATTGGAAGGCATACGCCCTAGCAACTCTGAATTTGAATGTGTAGGCTGCGGTAGCTAAGTAATAGTCAACACAGGTCAAAAAGGCGAACACTATTAGCCAATAACATTTTTTCAATCAAGGCATTTTTTGAGGTATTGCGCATTCGCTATTACCGTAAGTGGATCAATTTGCCTCTACCTTATGCTATGTTAAGTGTCACACATTTGTAGTCTCACTAGGACCATATGATTCGCTTCACAAAACTACCTTCTATAATTATAAATCACTTTACCACAAATATTTAACTGTGACCTTTTAAAATATCAAGTTAATTTTTTTGTGCTCCATTAGCACCTATTTAAAGGTTCTTACTAGTTACAAATTTACTTTATACAATTCTTCATATATTTATATTTACTAAACAGGATGATGTTGAGTTTTCAAGCCATCCTTTCTTATCTAACAACCTGGATTGCATTTTGTAAAACCGGAGGGATACAGGGATTTAGCCAGCCAGAACTCGTCCCTAAGAAATTTCTTCTACCCCGTCAAGAGTCAATGCATTGCCTTATTTGATAGGCCTCAACCGGCTAGTCTTAGCAAATATACTCAACCCCGCTCACATCGAAGAAATAATGGAATAAACGCCATTTTCACCAGCAATCCATTTCAAATCCACCCCAAATGAATTCTATGAACCATGTGCCATTTCCCTTACTGCAGGCAGAATCAGCCGCCATTCGTGAAAAGTGCCTATGGGAAAATTAATCATCATGTTCCTATCGCCTGAGGCAAATAGTAATTTGGCGCTTCTAATCAATCTGTTCATTCAAGGGCTTGAATGAAGCATGCAAAACGAGAAAAAACGTCTCTCCTGGCTAAAGATAAATTATGACTTTAATCCTATTAAACTGATAATACAAAATTTCAAATGACTAATAAATCATTGTTTTTTGTCATATTGATCTTTGTATTTAGCAATATATTAAATACTCTATTAACAATATAAATGCAATTTTTCTAT
Organism: uncultured Roseivirgaceae bacterium; assembly: GCA_964351395.1. Classification (GTDB taxonomy): domain Bacteria; phylum Bacteroidota; class Bacteroidia; order Cytophagales; family Cyclobacteriaceae; genus Imperialibacter. The sequence goes on along the minus strand of CAYGOF010000006.1, from coordinate 12,642 downwards.
ACAATTAATTGTCTTTCTGTCGTAATATTTATTTTGATTTTGTGATCTAAAAAATCAAAGCTTCATAAACGGATAGCACTAAATAGCTTTCATTACTCAATGGGAAAATCGAGAAATCGCCTGATGCTAATTAGAGGTCAGTGTAGTACACCTTCAGGACAGCCCCTGGCTTTAAAGGGGGAAACAGTTAAGGTTTAATGAGCTTTGGCAGATAGCTGGAAACAGTCTGAAACTTGCTCACAAAACGTGAAGGTTTGTATTCATTTTTCTGCTGAGGAGTCTATCCGCCACCAATAACAAAGCGATGGCGCTAATGACGATAACAAGCTGAAGAAGTGCTGGACTATCCATTCGCTCAAGGAAGGTAGTAAAGTCATATGAGGGAACATCAAGCAATAAATTATTCAAGGTATTGGATGATGGGGCCTCCGAATTCTGTAACACGGGCAGAAAAGTTGCTACCAAAGCGAACATAGCTGCAAAAATGCCAAGTGCCATCCAGACAAGCCTGTTTCCTGATTTGACCCTGGAAGCTTTTCTTTCAACGAGGGCCATGATGCCTTCAGTGAAGCTCGGATCATCGAAAACAAGTAATTGATGGCTTCTCATCACGCTATCAGCATTCTGAATTACTTCCAGCTCCTGGCGTAATGCGCTATTGCGAGCCAGTTCTGCCTCCAGCCTTGCTTTCTCCTCTACTGAGAGCTTATTTTCTAAATAGTCAAACAGCTTTTCTTCAATCTTGTCCATTGCCGTATCAATTTTAGGTCAGAGAGCTTATTTCCTCATTCAATGACCTGCCTAGCCATTCAGCCAGCTTCTTCCTGGCCCTGAATATTTTCACTTTTACATTATTGGGAGCAAACCCAGTAATCTTTTCTATTTCCTCCAGCGTCAGCTCTTTAAAATAATAAAGACTGATCAAAAACGCATCGTCCTCAGGAAGCTGTTCTACAGCTCTGTTTACCCACATTTTTCTTTCCTGTTGCGATAGCTGTTCGCTGGAACTCATTCCATCGGCGTCCAATATGCCAGCGGCCTGATCGATATCTGTTTCAGGCAGTCTTTTCTTCCTTTTCTTACTAATGGCAGTGTTAAAAACTATTCTATACAACCATGTACTAAACTTTGCATCTCCCTTAAAGGAGTGAATATTATTATATGCTTTAATGAAAGAGTCTTGTGCGACTTCCTGAGCGTCCTCATGCGAGCTAACGACACGCATAGCAAGAGTGTACACATAGCTTTTATGCTTCTCGACTAAAGGTCGAAAATAAGACGCTTCTCCTTTCTTGATCAAGGCAATTAGTTCCTCCTCAGTATAGCTTGTTTTTGACACTGTCCCTATGACGCTCGTTACATAGCAGAAGTTACTGAAAACATTTAAATAATTTTCTTTTGTAACCACCTCAAAACCTGCGGCGTCATAGGGACAAATCAAAACTTAAAATAGTATGCACGGATCAGAGGTTTTAATCCCATTAGTATTGTTCGCATCCATAGCGATTACCATCATCTTCTTGAGAAAGTTTCTTAATGAAGAAAGATTGGCCGCCATAGAGAAAGGTGCCGACCCGAATGTGTTCAAAGTTAAGTCAACCAATAGCCTGGCCCTTAAATTTGGATTGCTATTCATTGGCGTTGGTTGCGGTATTTTATTCGGTGGCCTTATAGAAGGCTTTTTCAGAGACGAGGAAGTGGCCTATTTCTCAATGATTTTCATATTCGGTGGAGCAGGTCTATTTATCTCTCACAAAATGGAACAGAAGGAGAACCAATAATTGCTATTGGTTCCGCTCTTTGTTCACTTTGAGGCTAAACACATCATTTCTTTGATAATGACCCGTAACATCCAGGGTCATTTTCTCTTTTATAGCCTCTCTTATCGGAATTTCTGCCTCGAGGATCAATTCCCTGTCAAAGACTGGCTCTTGAACATAGTGACCATTTGGGCCTATCACACAACTTCCTCCATTCAGCAAAAAATGCCTGGGATTTGACCGTAGCTCTTTCGGTAGGTCAACTTCTTTTGGAAGGTCACTAATCCGCAATATCTGACCTGCAGCTATAACGAAACATCTACCTTCGAAGGCATACTGTCTACTGGCTACCTGGTGCATGTCGTGGACTTTGGGCCAAAGAGCCAAATGAACCTGCTCTCCTGTGTCATGCATAGCCTGTCGGGCCAATGGCATCCAATGCTCCCAACAAATCAAGCCTCCTACTTTTACACCGCTGAGGTTCGCAGAAGCAAGACCTTGACCATCACCTAGTCCATATATCATCTTTTCGGTGAAAGTAGGCATCAATTTACGATGGTGAACCACCAATTTACCCTCAGCGTTAATGATGGCCATTGAGTTAAAAATGGTGCCGTTCGCGACTCCACCATTGGTTTTTTCATTAAACCCGATACAAATATTAACCTTATTCTTACGAGCTGCTGTCGTTAAAGCGAGCATTTCGTTGCCATCAATGGCCAGGGAGCTTTCATACGTCTTTGCAAAGAGCTCCTTCGTAGGCTCGTGATCCCAAAGGGCCACACCGGGGCAATAGTCGAGCCACGCCGGATAACCACAAAACCAGGTCTCTCCAAAAACGATAAGCGTGTTACCTCCGCCTGCAGCCTGGTCTATTAGTCCTTTGGCTTTTTCCAAACTCTTACCTGCGTTTAGATATTCCGGAGCATGTTGAATGATTGCCACCCTCATAGAACAGAAATTAGTTATTTAAAAACACTGTCGTTGACTGGGTATCCTAAGAGCACCTCATCAAATATCAGGTCTGCGCTCCCTTCCTCTGTGTCAAGAATAAACAAGGCTGGTACTTTCACACCACCCAGGTCCATGTATTTCAGGTATTTGATTTCCTGAACGTCTCCTTTTTTGCCCTTTGCGGAAATATTGATGATCCTTTCAAGCACGATCTCATAAGATGTCTTGTCCAGAAGAAATTCAAGTGATGATTCGTCGGATGAGATCCCAAATTTATAGTATTCCTTACTGTTCCATTTTTCATTGGTGGCATCAACGATGGTTCCGTCTACATGCCGCAATGGTGATGTGGCTCTCAGCATCCATAACAGATCGAATGACTCAGGTCCTGACAGTTCAGTAACGATGCCATCTTGTATTGTTATCGCTTTCCCTTCTTTGTATATATCTGTCCACCTTACTCTCCCCTGTGTCCAATTAATCCTGATTTTATCCGGATACTTGATGTAGGCGACAAACGAGGCTGGCTCTCTTGTTTGCGAGACATAGCGACCCACAATACTAGCAGTTCGCAGTTGTTGCAACTGGTTGTCGCCAATCATCTCAAAATGCTTATCAAGAGGTCGATTCTGCCCGTAAAGCAAATTAGTGACAAGCAGTAATGGAATTAAGTAAGTCCACCTCATCAGAAATAAGGTAAATGCTTTTCGTTCGAATTTCATCGTCTCTAAAATAATGAACTAAAACATTCAAAAACCAACATGCGGGGAAATCATCAACAAACAGGCCTTAAAACACGCTATTCAGGCATCATAAAAAAAGGGGCCTCAAATGTGCCCCTTTCTTGAATAAAGTAAGTCTCAGACTAACACTATTTCTTTTGAATCCTCCGGCTCTCTGTAAATGTACCGGCTGTATCAGAGATCACCAAAATGTACATCCCGGTAGTTAAGGAAGAAATATCCAAAGTAGCCCTTTGCGCACCTTTACGATAAGGCAGATCCTGGGTCATCAATTCTCTACCGGTTACATCGGTCAAACGAATCTGCATGTTATCAAGCTTTCTTCTTACATAGTAATCCAAATTGATGATATCCTCACCTGGATTAGGGTATATATTAAGGTCTTTGATATATGCAGCCGGTATACCTTTGACTGCCACCTTGTCCACCACAATGCCAGTCGGCGTAACTAGTGCTTCAACTGAAACTTGATTGAAATCTGTTTCCGAGCCTAGTACCAATAAAATATCAGACGATTGATCCATTGGAACGCCCGGATATTGAATATTGATCAGGTAAGTATCGTCGGTCAGTGTGCCGATTGAAAACTCTCCATTTTCATCTGTCACGGTGTAGGCGACCAGCTCGTAGTCCTCGTCGTTGTCTTTGGCCCTGATCCTGGAGCGGCTAACACTTACTCCGGCGCCGCCAACTCTTTTTCTATTAAGGATCCTGCTTTCTTCGTCAGGAAGCTCATTGTCTGGCAAATCGGAATCCAATACACCATTGATCACCCCGTCTCCACCCAATGAGCCGGGCACCTGCAATAAAGCAATGGGAAGACCCGCAACGGCCGCCCTTACACGAAGTGTATCTGCCTGGAGCCAGTCGATCGTGCTTGAGTAATACGTTTGCAAAGCATCTGGATATAGATCGACATCTGGCTTAGCCACTACTATATAGTCGCCAAGCACCACTTTGCTAGCTGTAAAGGAACCGTCTGCGGCCAACGGAGCCGTTGCGGCCAGGAGATAGGGACCATCCTGGATTTGATATACTTCTGCTGTGCCACTAGTCAATGGGCTTTGATCAGCAACACTAGTCACAATTCCACTTACCGAAGTGGTGGCTACCACGTTTTGGTTCCTGTTACGAATACTGAAATTAGGCACATTGGGGCTCGTTACTTCCACATAGTAAGTGCCCATTTTTTCAAAGCTAATGTTGTCGATGATATAATACCTATTCGTGGCCCCCTTTATAGAATCGCCATTGAAGTACCATTGGTAGGTATTACTTAGGCCAGTGACCTCAATTGCCACCCTGTGTGCCTGCCCAACCGGGATGCTATCATACCGGGTCTCGCCAAATCGTCGCTGTGGACTAAATTGAAACTTATCTCCCAAGCTTAACAGATTGGCCTCAATGCTTACAAAACCCAGGCGGTTTCTGGTCAGGTTAACCGAGCTAAGCTTTACCAGTCGCTGAAGATTAGGAAGGAATCGAATTTGGTTGTCGATCAGCGGATCAAAAGAAGGTGCCGTATTTGAAAGATCGAGCACTTCCAGTTCACCAATATCACGGATGGCTGGCGGCATAGGTCCTTCCATCCTATTATCTGTTAGGTTGAGGGCCGTTACCCTATTGTTTGTCACCGTTACCCCTTGCCAGGTGGAAAGATTACCCGTCAACCAATTGGTCTGCTTTAACCAGTTAGCGCCGTTGGTTCCCTGGTAAATGGTTACCAAAGCCAGGCTATCTCGCTTCCGTGATGATATTTTCAAGAAATAATCATCAGTGTCTATCGTCATATTCGGCACAGAAGCATTCGTTACCCTGGCAAAATATTTACCCTCATCAGTCTCGCCTGTGCTGCCAATGAAATAATCCTTCGCTGTCCCTCCCGATATGGCCACAGAATCCTTGAACCATTGGTAGCTATTGGTAGCTCCTCCCATGTTCAATATGAAAGTGAAAGGATCGCCAGCACTGTGCAGTGTATCCAAAGGCAATCCAAACCGACCCTGCGGAGCATATACAAACCCAGTTATCCCCAAATTAGGTTCGATCGACCCGAAGCCAACTTTGTTATTGGAAATATTAAGGGTATCCAATGTCAACCCAGATAGATTGGGTACAAAGCTGAATTGGTTTTGTTGTACTATTAAGGTTCGAAGGCTATCCATGGTGCCAACACCAGCTGGCAACGAACCTGTTAGCTGGTTATTTGCCAGATAAAGTGTTTTCAGATTTTTCAGTTTGGCTATTGAATCAGGCAATGGCCCTGAAATGGTGTTCTGGTGAAGGTAAAGTTCCCTCAACGCAGTCATGTTACCGATTTCAGCCGGAAGAGGTCCTTCAAGCTTATTCGCGTCAAGCGCCAGTATTTTCAGCTTGGTCAGGTTACCAATAGTAGATGGAATCGTTCCTTCCAGCTGGTTGCCGGCAGCGCCCAAAATAGACTCTAAGTTGACAAGGTTACCTATACTCTCTGGTAAGCCGCCTATGAACTGGTTTCTTCCAAAGTCCACCTCCTTCAATGCAGTCAGCAACCCTATGTCCTGGGGAATATCACCTGTTAGCAGGTTATCATTCAGTCGAAGCGCCTCAATTGCTTTCAAACCTGTGATGGTGGTAGGAATACTTCCTGTTAGCTTGTTAAAACCAAGATTTAAGTTGCGAAGAGAATCCATAGCAAATAATTCTGCCGGCAACTCACCAATCAGGTTGTTATTGAATAAGTCAATTTCTACTACTCGTCCATTAGAAGTTTTGATGCCATGCCAGAACCCAACGGGTAATGCTGATTTCCAATTCGTTTTGTTGGTCCAGGTGTCCCCACCGGTAGTGTCGTAAAGCTTGGTGATGGCTGCTATGTCCGTCGAGTCCACCTGACTAGCCGTTTTAAAGAACCGCAGACTCAACCAATCCCCATTTACTGTTTTGTATTCCATCCACAACGAATCCGGTGCATACACCACAGCGGATACTGAGGCGGCTACCCCAGTTGGGTCGACAAGCGATGGCTTTGAAACTATATTACACACCCTTGTAAGCGTATCGATCACCGCTGTCGAGCCAAAATATTTCTGGTAGTAGCCACCCGTCAATCCGTTAATGATGTAACTGCCAGGTGTAGTCGAGTATATGGCCGAGTACGATTCTTCACTTGGTATGATTACGCCATCTCTCTTTCTGGCCCCATACTTTACAAGATAATCGCCATTCGTTAAAGGTAAGGTCCCACATGAAATGGTGACATTTACCGCTGCTGAAGTGGCTGACTGGCTTACGCTTTTACCGTATGCCACTACCCTCACATTGTATACACTATCGGGCAAGAGGTTCTTGACAAGTGCTTGCAGCGTGTCGGAGCGCACCACTTTGATATTAGAAAAAGCAGTTGCCCCTGAAAGTTTGGCTTGCACCAGGTAGGAAGACGCATCAGCAACAGGCGCCCATTCAACATAGGCTGTAGTCGTATTTGCAGCAACAGCCTTTTTGATGACAGGAGCAAGTGGTGTGGCAGATTGACCGTGCATGGTAAAGAAAAGGTCTCTTTCCTCTACTCCTTCAAACTTTGATGAACCGATCTGGGCATTGTAATGTACCCCACCAGCCACTACGGCTGCATTGTGATAGTCCGAATAATTCATGGCCCAGGAATACAACTCTCCCTCACCGGCATCGGCCCATTTAATCGTGCCATTGGTATCGAACGAGGCTAGGTATAAGAGGCCTCCATTGACAACCGGGCCTCCAAACTGGGTCGGCTCAATGTCCATTGCGCCAGCCACAAAAAAGCCTGAAGGATCAGCAGCTATTTTATAGGGGTAGTCAATGCCTTGTGGCGTTCCAAAAGTTTTTCCCCATAAACCCTGGCCTGTGCTGCCATTCAACTTGGCAATTAGATTAGTCTTCCCTCCCTGACTAACTGTTATGGTGTCAATGGCAATCGAAGTACTATTGGCGTTGGCCAAAACCAACACATTTCCAGCAGCATCAAGGGCAATGTCTCTTGCCTCATCATTCCCGGAGCCACCAATTGTTCTCAACCATTTTATTGTTCCGGCCAGGTCGTAATGGGCCACAAAAAGATCCGTTCCACCTACGCCATTGGCTGGAAGTCCTCCAAAAGTCCAGTTGTTGCTATATTGCCCCAAAACGTACACACCGGCATTGTTCACCTTTACTCTTTGGAACTGATTAACAAACTCTGTTTGCGAGGAAACCAAGGCTCCCTGTAAAGCTAGAAGAGGCGCCCCAGCAGCGTCGTATTTTAATAATGCGTGACCTCCTCCAGTTAACGTTGTTGTTCCGTGTGTGAGGCTACCACCGAAAAATCCGACCACAAAAACATTCCCCACTGAATCGACTGCCACTGAAAGACCGCCGGAATCGCCGGTTCCTCCACCTCGCTTAGACCAAATAACATCTCCATTGGCTGCATTAAGTTTGATGGTAATCATCTCTCTATGTCCCAGGGCCGGAAGTGAATCTGCTCCGACCGTCATTGCACCGTTATAGTATCCCGTTACGTACACACTTCCCTGGCCATCAATCTGAACTCCCTCCAGAATATCTGTTCCCGTACTACCAAAGCTCTTCGCCCAAATGGGTGTTCCCAGGGAGTCGAGCTTAACAGCCAAAAGGTCATGTGCCCCTTTGCTCGCAACTTTTATTGTACCAAATGTGGTCGTATCGGTAGCATAGCCTACCAAATAGGAGGAGCCTGCTGCATCGGTGACCACATCAAGGAAGTTCTCTCTTCCTTTGCCTTTGAAAAATTTCGTATTGTCCCAGGAATCGGCCAATGCATTTGAAAAAGTAAATACTCCTTCAGTGTAGGTATAGTCTGAATAAACTCCCTGTAAAGCACGTAATCTGTAATAGTAAGTGGCTCCGGAGGATACGGATGGGTCTGAATAGGTCAGTACAGAATCTGGCAGTGAAGCAATTTGGGTATAAGGGCCATTGAAATCATCTGCTTTTTCCAGGCTGTAGCTGGCAACGCCAGGCACCGCTGCCCACTTCACACTAACTGGGCCGCTGAAAGTGGCAAAAGCTTGAAATGCACCCGGAGTAGCTGGTATTGCCAAACCCGAATCATTATGAAAGGCAAGGAAGCCATTTCTTGTGCCGGCACTGGTCAGTTCTGCAGTACCAAATCTTTGTACAAATTCGAATGAACCAGTCATGAGCACCCCAAGATCGGTTGAAGAGTAAGTCAAGCCCCATGGAATGCCGTAGGTACCCTCTGATTTATCTACCCAACGCACAGCGCCAGCTGTATCAAAAGAGGCGACAAGAATTTTTCCGTTGCTTATCGAGGTTCCCGCAACATCGGTGGCTCCATATCCCATTAAGCCTCCTACAAAGACATTGGAACCATCGGTGGCAATGCTATAGGAGGCGTCACTTTCATCGGCCGTTCCAAAAGTACGGGCCCAGGCAACGCTACCATCCAAACCTGAAAGCTTAGCGACAAATCCGTCGGCACCCCCTCCCTTGTTGGTAAGAATCGTCGCATCGATCGATGCCTGTGCGCCGCCGAAACTTCCTGCCCAAAAAATATTACCTGCCACATCAACAGTAACCTCAGAACCAAAGTCCTCGCCAGACCCGCCCAATGTTTTTATCCATTTAAGGTTGCCTGCAAGATCATACCTTATTAAGACGGCATCCCTTAGTCCGCTTGGCGTCATTGATGATCCTTCAAAAGTCCAGTTGCCATCCACCTGACCAGTCACATATACACTACTGTCTTTCACGGCAAGGGAATTGAACTCATTAACAAATCTTGAAGGGCCGCTCACTACTCCAAACCGAGCAAGAATTTTGCTTCCATCGGAACCAAACTTGAAAAGCCCAGGGCCTCCGCCTACAAGTGACGAGCTTCCAAATGTAAAATTCCCATTAAAAAATCCAGTGGTAAATATATTACCAGCCGGGTCGACATCTACTTTCGCAAGAGAAGTACCCGCTGGGGCACCCACAGCAGTTAGCCATTGCACGGCACCCGTTGCGGGGTTTAGCCTGGCAAGGAATCCATCAGATGTTCCAGGGACAGCGCTGGTCACAGTCACCCCATCAACAGTAAACGAGTCTGAATAGTAACCAGCGACATATAAGGCGCTATCCGATCCCCAACTCAGAGAATTTCCAAGATCAACGCCGGTACTTCCAAAGGATTTTACCCATGCCGTTTTATCATTCTTATCAAGCTTAATCACAATGGCATCATTCAGTCCTTTTGAAGGGATACTATCCCCATCGATGAATATCGTGCCTGAAAAATTGCCTGAAAGGTACCTATTTCCCTGAGTGTCTACATCAACATCCGTCAGGGTCAATCGCTGTTGCGTGATGAAGTCTTTCTTGATTCGCCAGGTATCTGCAGCCCCTGCACTAAAGGTGGCTGTAAGCGCTGGGTTGGTGTAGGCCGACTCTGTTAAGCCATTGACGTGCTTCAAGCGGTAATAGTAAAGTGTATTTGCAAAAAGACCAACATCAGAATATTTAGTCAGAGTGTCGGCTAAAATCCCAACGACCAGGTAGGGCCCGGCTGCAACATTGGCCCGCTCCAAATAGAGTTGACCACCATTGGCAAACCCATAGGGCGTCCAACTTACATCTACAGCATTTTCTGACATAGTCACCACATTCAAGCCTTCAGGGATGGTGCTGTTTTCAGTAATGGTCAACAGCTGATTGATAGATGGGTTAAGGATAACGTCCGTATTTCCGGAAGGCCAGTTAACGGTCACCGATGTAATGGCTGTTTGAGTGCCTAAACCAAATTGAGCAATAAGACTGCTTTGTGCTGCAAAACCTGAGCCCGATTTCACAGTTCTGACACGAGTGCCACCTGCCGAGACAAGGGTAATCTTTGCTCCAATCCCCTGCTTGTTCGAGGTAACACCACTGAGCTTCACTTTCAACCAATTATTGGCATTTGTTACATTTTGATAAGCTCTTGGAATCTCTGCAATTGGTGCGCCAGAAGCATCAGTTGTGGACGTAAAATTTAAGAGGTCACTAAAACCATCATTGTTGAAATCCGCCACTGAAACGGCACCGAACGTATATGCTTCGTAAAAATTTTGCTGAGCTGTCGTAACCAAAGTAAAATTCCCGGTACCGTTGTTAAGATAAACTTGTTGTTCGTTACTCGAAGGAACTACCAGGAAATCAAGGTCTCCATCATTGTCGATGTCTTCAAGGGTAGATGCTCTTGCCCGTATATCCTGGCCGGTTCTGGCAATATCATCGGATACAGTAAAGCTTCCAGCCCCATCGTTGACGAAAAATGTTGTTTGGTTTGTTTGACCTAATTGAACAAGGTCAATATTACCATCATTGTTAATATCCCCCCAGGAATGGCCTCTTGTGCTGGCAATTGCTGTGGTTACCAAAGGACTGGTTGTGTTTTGCGTAAAAGTCCCATTTCCATTGTTCCTAAAATAATACCTGCCACCTGTTTCCGACCAAAACAAATCAAGGAAACCATCAGCATCAATATCTACCCAGGAAATTGTACCCAGACTGGATAGTTGAAAATTAAAAGCATTGGGTACCACGGAAATTGTCAAGCCACCATTGTTTTTGAACAGGGTCAACGGAGCAGGAGAACCTGCACTGCTGCCAAAAACGGCCAAATCTATAAATCCATCATTGTCATAGTCACCAAATACCCCACTTTCAATATTGTTAAGATTGGTGACTGCGGGCAATGCCACAGAAGTAAACGTATTATCCTTATTGTTAACATAAATAACTGATGTGGCAGGAACAGGCGCCCCCGTTCTGTAGCCAAGATCGGGAACAAACAGGTCCGGATACCCATCATTGTTTATGTCACCCCAAGATGCACTTCTGACGTCTGCAAGATCTGTAGTTAAAGCCCCCACTGACAATGGGCTAAAAGTGCCGTTTCCATTATTTTGGTATAGTTTATTTGGGGTTCCAGGGCCGCCAATATTAACAGTTCCAACAAAAAGATCTTCATCACCATCCTGGTCAAAATCTGCCCAAGCTTGTGAATATGCTATTCCGCTCAGTGTTTCGCCAAAGACCGCATTGTTATTGTCAATTTGAAAGAAAGTTTCGTTAGCGGAAATTACTTTTCTGGGCTTCGATGTCAAAGTAAGCAGCGTCAATGTTGGATGGTTGGCCACCAAGGTATAGGTACCTGTATCTAATACGGCAAAAGATGGGATGGAAAGAGCGGTGGTTGTTTGACCTCCAACACTAATGGCATCTTTTTGCCATTGATAAGTGACACCTGTTCCTGAAACGGATGGGAAAGTTAGTGTCAATGGCTCTCCTATTCTCAATATTAACTCTTTAGGATTCACAGCACCAAAAGTCTGTTGAGGATCATATGTGAAGTTAATAACCAGTTCGTAGGGCTCGAGGTCAGCAAATTGCAGGAGGTTGCCTGAAACATCCAAATCGGTAAGTCCAGTCCAATTACTTCCAAAATCTGGAAATAGGGTGAGGTCGTTGTTAGCGAAGTTAACATTCGTCAGACCAATCAATCCAGACAAATTGGCTGGTATTGCGCCGGAAAATTGGTTATTACTCAGGTTTAATGTCGAAAGTAAGTTTCCTACATTTCCTAACTCACTTGGTATTGTGCCGTTAAATCCGTTTAATGATAAGTCTAAAGTTGTAATTGAAACCAAATTGCCAATTTCAATTGGTATTGAGCCAGAAAGGGAATTGCCGGACAAATTCAACACTTGAAGTGCATCCAAATCTCCTAGGGAAGAAGGAAGAGTGCCGATGAGGTTGTTTGAGTTCAGGTCCACTTGTGTAACCCTGTTTCCCGCCACAGTTACACCATTCCAGGAATTCACTGGCCCTGTTTTCCAATTGATGTTATTGACCCAGTTAGCACCATCAGTTGTGTCGTAAAGATTTACAAGTGCTAAGGAATCGGACTCCAAATCAAACACAGGACCGGTCGCGAATTCTATCAAGGGACGTGACCAAACGCCGCTTCCTTCTGTGCCCGCAAATAGGTCTCCGCTACCGCTTACAGCGAGCGACAAAACGAAGTTATTCGTCAGGCCTGTGTTAACAGCCGTCCACGAGGTACCATTGTCTGTAGATAGGAAAACACCACCATACGTGCCCGTAAACACGTCGGTACCACTTACGATAAGGGAGGTAACATCAAGATCAGTCAGGCCGGTGTTAAC